>NZ_JBFAQB010000001.1:0-1144535 GCF_040676995.1 Nonomuraea sp. NPDC049419
ACGACCCAGCCTTGGCATCCGCCACCGAGGCCGCCTAAGATCCACCCACGGCACCTACCTCGTCGAGCTATTTACACCGCTCCGGGGACGCGACCCCACAGAGGCTCTCCGGACGGAGGCCGGTCCCACGGCCGCCGACATCCCGGCAGGTGACGAACTGCCCGCCATCGAGCTTCATGACGTGTGGTTCCGGTATCCGGGCGCGGAAGAGGATGTGCTGAAGGGGCTAAACCTGCGGATTCGGTCCGGGGAACGACTCGCGCTGGTCGGCGTCAACGGGGCCGGCAAGTCGACGCTGGTCAAACTCATAGCGGGAATCCTGCGGCCCACCGCTGGAAAGGTCATCGTCAATGGCGTCGATCTGGCGGCCAGGAGCGACGAAGAGCTCGCCGGTTGGCAGCGGAGGCTGGCTCCCGTTCCCCAGGATTTCCTCCGCCTGCCCAGCACGGCGATCGACAACGTGGTTCTCGCTTCGCCCCACGATGAGCGGCTCGTCGCCGAGACGGCCGCGCAAAGCGGCGCTGACCGGACCGTCGCCCGCCTTTCTCACGGGTGGAACACGACGTTGCACAAGTCCTTCGACGAGGGCGTCGACCTGTCGGGTGGGGAATGGCAGCGGATGGCACTGGCACGCGCTCTTTACGCCCTGCGATCAGGGGCGTCCTTCCTGATTCTGGACGAGCCGGCCGCTGCCCTGGACGTGCGGGCGGAGGCGGATCTGGTGGAGCGCTATCTCCAGCTGACGTCCTCGGCGACGTCCCTTGTCATCTCGCATCGCTTTTCGGTGGTACGGCCGGCGGATCGCATCTGCCTTCTCCAGGACGGCAGCATCATCGAGACCGGCACGCACGAGGACCTCATGGCTTTGGGAGGCCGGTACAGCGCCATGTTCAACCAGCAGGCGGACCGTTACGTCGAAGGGGCCGCGGATGCGTGAAGTGCTCGGCTCCGTGCCGGCGCTCATCCGGCTCACCCTGCGCGCTGTGCCGTTGCCGGCGACGATCGAGTTCGTGTCGGTCATCGGTATGGCCGTCGCGGCTCCGCTGCTGGCGTATGGGCTCGGCCTCACCGCCGGCGGTCTGACCACTGGAGGCGATTGGCGGGCTGGACTGATCTGGCTGGGCGGTGGCCTCGCCGGCACCATCGTGGCCCGCATCGCCTCCAGCGCGGTCCAGGCCACCATGGAAGACCGGCTCGAAGGGCACCTCGACCGCGAACTCCTCGATCTCACCAGCGGCATTCCCGGCATCGCCCATCATGAACGACCCGACATCGCCGATCGGCTGGCCCACATCCGCGAGGAGTCCAGGGAGTTGAAGTACGGCGCCACGGTGCTGGGCTCCTCTTTCGCCGTTCTCGCCGGGTCAGCGACGATCATGGTGTTACTGGTGACGATCCATCCGGTGCTGATCGCCTTGGTGATCGTGGCCGGCGTGCGGATCTGGACAGCCGGCCGTACCGGCCGCGACCTGCAACGGATCCAACGCGAGACCGTCGCACCCCATCGCAAGATCCGGTTACTGACCGACCTGGCGGCATCCCCCCGGCATGGTCTGGAGATCCGTGCCTACGGCTTGCGCGTCCGGCTCCTGGACGAGTTCGAGCGCCTGCATCGAGACCGGGATGTCCCCCGATGGGCGGCTTTCCACCGTGCCATCTGGCGGGACCTCGTGATGACGATGCTCTTCACCATCGGCTATGGCTGCGCCATCGCCTTCGTTCTGTGGCAGACGCGCATGGGTGCCCTGCACGCGGGCGACGTGGCCATGGTGGTGCTGCTGATCCCGCAACTCGACCGGACCGCCTCCGGGCTTGCGACGTCGACGCGCCAGATGGCGCGCATGCTGGACACCGTCGCCGGCTTGCGATGGCTGCGTCGTTACGCCGAGGAGCACTCATGGTCGTCGGGACGGACGCCGGCACCTACCCGTCTGCGTGACGGCATCAGGCTCCGCAGCGTGAGTTTCGGCTATCCGGGATCGTCCGGACAGGCTGTCAGCGATCTGAACCTGTTCCTGCCGGCGGGAAGCACGGTTGCGATCATCGGTGACAACGGCGCCGGGAAATCGACCCTCGCCAAACTGCTTCTGCGTCTGTACGACCCCACCCACGGCGTCATCGAGATCGACGGAATCGATCTGCACGAGCTCGACCCGCGATCCTGGCATGAGCG
Organism: Nonomuraea sp. NPDC049419; assembly: GCF_040676995.1. Taxonomy (NCBI): domain Bacteria; kingdom Bacillati; phylum Actinomycetota; class Actinomycetes; order Streptosporangiales; family Streptosporangiaceae; genus Nonomuraea; species Nonomuraea sp. NPDC049419. Next base: position 2,174 of record NZ_JBFAQB010000001.1, read on the forward strand.
AACTTCGGCGGGCTTTCAGGACTTCGTGAAGTACGAGTTCACGGCCCAGGAGACCATCGGAATCGGTGATCTCGCCCGGATGAACGACCCCGAATCCCTCCGGGCAGCGGCACGCCGAGGAGGCGCCACCGACGTTCTGGCGGAACTCCCGGCAGGTTCGGCCACGCAGCTCGGACGCCGTTTCGCCGGCGGCGTCGATCTGTCGGGCGGCCAGTGGCAACGGCTCGCCCTCGCACGCGCGTTCATGCGGCCGCGGCCCCTCCTCCTCGTACTGGACGAGCCGACGGCTGCTCTGGACCCGGAGGCGGAGCACGCTCTCTTCGAACGCTTCGCCGCCGCCTCCTCGCGCACGACCCGCCGCAACGGCGGGATCACCGTCCTGGTTTCCCATCGCATCTCCACCGTGCGAATGGCTGATCTGATCGTGGTGATGGAAGCCGGTCGCGTCATCGAAGTCGGCACTCACGACGAACTCCTCGCTTCTGGCGGCCTGTACCACGAACTTTTCAACCTGCAGGCCAAGGCGTACATGTAGAGGTGGCATGATCAACAGACCACGGATGGCGTTGGCGGCGACGGTGCTCGGTGCGCCTGATGCTCGTGCGCTGGCCGCTTTCTACCAGCGGTTGCTCGGCTGGGTCGTACGGGAAGAGGAACCTGACTGGGTGGTTCTTCGTGCGCCTGATGGAAGGGCGGGGTTGTCGTTCCAGACCGAGGCGGCTCATGTGCGGCCGACGTGGCCGGCCGGGCCCGGGGATCAGCAGATGATGATGCACCTGGACATCGAGGTGGACGATCTGGAGACCGCAGGAGCCCATGCCGTCGAGGCGGGGGCGACGCTTGCGGGCTACCAGCCCCAAGACGATGTGCGGGTCTATCTCGATCCCGCGGGGCATCCGTTCTGCTTGTTCACGCGGTAGAACGGGCGCAGCCGATCACCTCAAGGACGTGGTGCTGGGCAGCCGTGTCGGCGGTATCTGCCGGGGGCCATGGCGTACTGGCGTTTGAAGGCGTTGGCGAAGGCGAACTCCGAGCCGTAGCCGATCGCGCCGGCGATCTCGCTCAGCGCGGCGTCGGAGTCGCGCAGCATGCGCGCGGCCGTGCCCAGCCGCCACCAGGTCAGGTACGCCAGCGGTGGCTGCCCGACGTACTGGGTGAATCGGCGGGAGAACGCCGCGCGGGACAGCCCCGCGCGGCGGCCGAGCGACTCGACCGTCCACGGGTGGGCGGGGTCGCGGTGGATGGCGTCGAGGGCGGCGCTGATGGCCGGGTCGGCCAGCGCGGCGGTCCAGCCGCCGGCCTCGCAGTGCTCCATCGAGACGTCGAACCAGGCGCGCAGGATGTACAGCAGGAGCATGTCGAGCAGCGCCGACACCACCAGGTCGGCGCCCGGTCGCGGGCCGCCGATCTCTTTCCCGAGCAGCTCGACGGCGGCGCGCAGCTCGGTGTCGTGCCCCAGCTCGGCAGGCAGGTGGATCATCGCGGGCAGCTCTCTGAGCAGCGGATGCGCCTGGCTGGAGTTGAGCCGGTAGCCGCCGCAGAGCGTCACGGTGACGGGCCTGGCGCTCTCCAGGGAGGCCGAGGCGAACAGTTCGGCGGGGGTGTCGGGGTCGCAGTACGGCTCCGCGATGGGGCTGGTGGGGGAGTCGGCGAGCGCGTAGCCGTGTCCGTGCGGGAAGAACAGCACGTCGCCCGTTCCGGCCGCGATCGGCTCACCTTCCGGCGGGATCGCCCAGCACGAGCCCTGCAGCACCACGTGGAAACCCGCCGAGCCGGGTGCGGAAGGAAACCGCTGCCCCCAGCGCGCCGGCCACTCGACCCGCGCCGAGCGCGGCACGCCCGCGCGCATGGAGGCGACCACGTCGCTGAGCACATCCATGCAACGGAGTCTAAGGGGGAAGACGATCGCGTATGAATCGCGCACGAACAAGCATTGGGCGGCTCTCCTAACGCTTCTATGGTGGACGCCATGAGGAAAGTCCTGGTCAGCGGGGCGACCGGCACCATCGGCCGCTCGCTGGTGAAGCAAGTCGAGGACGCGGGCGCCGACGTCCGTACGATCACGAGGGAGCTGACCGACCCGGTCGCGCTGGAGGCGGCTCTCGACGGTGTCGACGCGATGTTCTTACTGTGGCCGTTCGCCACGGCCGAGGGCGCCCGCGAGCTGCTGGAGCTGGTCGGGGCGCGGCGGGTGGTCTATCTGTCCTCCGCCGCCGCGCGTCCGTCCGAGATCGGGATCGAGCGGCTGATCGCCGAGAACGCCCGGGAATGGACGGTCTTGCGGCCGCACGCGTTCGCGGCCAACACCCTGCGGTGGGCCGAGCAGGTCCGCGCGGGCGTCGTGCGGCAGCCGTACGGCGATGCGATCTTCTCCCCCATCCACGAGCGGGACGTCGCAGCCGTCGCCGTGCGTGCGCTGCTCGGCGAAGGGCACCACGGAGCGGTCTACACGCTGACCGGACCCCGGCCGATGACCCAGCGGGAACAGGCACGGGCGATCGGCGCGGCGATCGGCCGGCCGGTCCGCTGGGAGGAGGAGCCCCCGGAGGAGGCCAGGACCCGGCTGGTCGGGCTGGGGTGGCCCGAGCAGGCCGTGGACGAAATGCTGCGCGCTCTGGCCGAGCCAGGCCCGGCCACCGGGACCGTGGAGGAGGTCACCGGAGCGCCCGCGAGCACGTTCGAGACGTGGGCGAGCGAGCACGCCGCCGACTTCCTCGGCCGCATGCGGGCCGCCCGCATCCACGAGTACGGCGACGCCTCGGTGATCTCGCTGGACGAGGTGCCGGTGCCGAAGCCAGGGCCGGGCGAGGTGCTCATCAGGGTGGCCGCGACGTCGTTCAACCCGTCGGAGGTCGGGCTGCGGATGGGGCTGCTGCGGGAGGTGTTCGGCGGCACGCCGCCGCATACGCTCGGCTGGGACGTCGCGGGCACCGTGGTCACCGGGGCGGGTGACTTCGCTCCCGGCGATCGGGTGATCGGGCTCATCGACGGGGCGGCGGCCGGTTACGCGGTCGCGAAGGCGAGCCTGCTGACCAGGGCGCCGGAACGGATCCCGCTGGCGGACGCGGCCGCCGTGCCGGTGGCCGGGCTCACCGCCTGGCAGGCGGTCTTCGAGCACGCCCGCATCGGCCGTGGCAGCCGGGTGCTGATCAACGGGGCCGGCGGGGGCGTGGGGATGTTCGCCGTTCAGCTGGCCAAGCATGCGGGCGCGTACGTGGTGGCGACCGCGAGCCCGCGCAGCGCGGCGGCCGTACGGGGGCTGGGCGCCGATGAGATCGTGGACTACACCGCCGCTCCCTTGCCGGGCGGCAACGACGTGCTGATCAACCTGGTTCCCGACGTGCCCGCGTCGGTGACGCGGTTGGCCAGGGCATTCGTCTCCATCACTCAGCCGATCGCGCATCCGCACGCCGTCCAGTTCGTCGCCCGCAACGACGTGGGTCAGCTGTCGGAGCTCGTGGCGCTGATCGACTCGGGCGCCGTTCGCGTCGAGGCGGACGTTCGCCCGCTGGAAGCCCTGGCTGACCTGCACCGGGACGCCGAGCGTGGCCGGGTGCGCGGGAAGGTCGTCGTGACGATCGACCAAACCCCGGTCTCCGGCGAGAACGGGAATTAGGAGAGGTAGGCAGCATGTCCAACGAGTTGGACGGAGAGGTGTCCTTGGCCGAGCACTGTTGTGAGCCGATGGCCCGTCAGACGACTCGGGAATGCGATCAGCATGCGTCGGACTGTCCGGACATCCTCGTCGAGTTCGATGAGCGGTTCGTCGAGTACGGCTTGCGGGTCCATGATGGGGGCAGTTCCTCTGTCCTCATCTCTTTCTGTCCCTGGTGTGGAACGCGCCTGCCCGAATCCCAGCGGGATCGGTGGTTCGATGCGCTGGAGGCGCTGGGGGTCGATCCGGGGGATGACGAGATACCGGCTGAATTCCAGGATGGGCGCTGGCTGCGGTCCTGAACCTCCTGCGGGTAATAGTCGTGGTGCCGCTGTTGCCGGCGTCCGAGGTAGCCCAAGCCTGCGAAAGCGACGCCGATGAAAAGGGCGATGCCGAGGCAAACGAGCGAGAGGCGCACAGGTGAGCCGCTCGCCCGGGATCGCGCACGACGGCCACCACCTGTGCTCGGGCGCGTACGGCCTGGATGGCGAGACGGCCGAGCGCACCGGAAGCGGCTGAAATCGCAATCACAGAAATGCTCCTCCTCAGGAGGATCGCACGAGTGAACTCCCGCCGGGTGACGCTGCGCCCCTCATTTGTCGGTGGCATGGTGCAGCATCGGCACTCCGGACCACGGTGAGACAGGAGATCAGGGTGCCGCCCACCAACCCGCAGACAGCCGGCCACGCCTTTTTCAAGGGCATGTACGAGGACGGCTACTACCCCGACCACGTCGTCGACAAGGGCAGACAGATCCTGCTGCGGCTGTGTGAGCGCATCGAGGACGAGCGGCCGGCGGATTTGGCGGCGCTGTACGTCCTCACCCACGCGGCGACGGAGGAGTTCAACGAACTGGAGGCCGAGTTCGACGCCGCCGGCAGCGAGATCGAGACCGTGGCCCGCGAAGTGATCGCCGAGGACTTCTGGTTCGTGGCGTCGGCCTACGGGTTCGAAGACGCGGACGCGGAGGAGCTGATCGCGACCCGCGAGTGGTGACGTATCAGCCGGGGGTCTTCGGGATGATCCGCGCTATGCGAACTAGAGCTTAAGAATCTCGTTGGGAGTCAAGCCAGTATTGGAAGGATGAGCTCGTTGATTTGAGCACGGTGGGGGCGCGTGGCGGTTCGGGCCAGACCTGCAGGAAGTAGTGGTCGCCTACCTCCATCGCGACTTCTTCGTCCATGCCTCTCATGTGGTAGCGCACACGATATGTGTGAGGGCCGGCGGGTAAGGGAGGAAGAGGATGCGTGTTCGCGCCTCCCCATTCCAGCAGGGAAAGCCGACCGGTCGGGGACTCATAGCTGATCTCGACGATGTCTTCGTATCCGTCGAATTCGGTGCCCGGATCTCGGTCGGCGACGGCCACCGTGAAGTCCACCGGGCCCCACTGCGGTCCCACAGCGAGTGAGGCAATGCCCTTCTCCACGCGGATGACTCCCACAGGGGGATTCGGTGTGTCCTCGAAAGAGCCGGCGACGTATCCCTCGTCCGCGAGATAGACCTGGCTGTAATCCACCTCCACGACCAGCTGCTTGACGTGGATGACAGGGGTCTCGTCTGTGGTCATGGGCTGGAAGCATAGACTCCGCCCCCGACGATCACCGTGGACGGCCTAATCGAGTGGCAGTACGGCGGGGTCCGTGCCCAGGGCCGCCCGGACTCGTTGCCGCGTACGGGGTGAGGGGCCCACGAGGACGGGGTGCTTCGCGGCGCGGAGGAGGGGCAGGTCAACGGCGCTGTCGCTGTACGCATAGTCGATCGGCGGGACGACACCCGCTTGTTCCAGACGGCGGACTTTGTCGGCGCCGAGGCAGCCTTCCGCGACCCGGTGCGCGCGCCGGGAATGTTCGAGGCGGGCGGCGATCACCTCGACCCCCGCCAGGCCGAGGGCCCTGCACACGGCGCCGGCCAGCGGGTCGGCGCAGCCCGTGACGATGATGACGCGGTCGCCGGCGCGCTGGTGGGAGCGGAGGCGGTCGAGGGTGATGGCGATGCGGCGCGGCTCGGCGGCGTGCGCGAGCGCGAACTCCTCCGCCAGCGCTTCGAAACGATGAGGTGGTACGCCGATCGTGGCCAGCCAGAGGAACCCGGCCACTGCTCGGCGGCGCGTCCGCGAGATCAGGAACAGCGGGATCAGGATGACCGCCGACACCAAGGAGACGACCGCACGGATCGGCCGGCGCAGGAGGAGAAGCCGGAGGAAGCGGGCGAAGGAGTCACCTCGTACGAGGGTGCCGTCGAGGTCGAAGACGGCCACCCGCTGGTACGGATCAGGCATCGCCGACACCTCCGACGGCGGGCAGGTCGAAGGCCCGAAGGAGGACCTCTAGGACGGCATCGGGGGTCGCGGCGCCGGTCGCCGTGGGGAGAGCGTTCCAGATCCACAGCTGGGCGAAGCCGTGCAACGCGCTCCACAGGGCGCCCGCCAACCGGCGGCTGTCCGTACGGTGCTGCCAGCCGGTGGACTGGTGGGCTCGTACCAGCTCCACCAGGGTGTCGAAGACCTCCAGGCTGACGCGCGCCAGCTCCGGTTCCCGCGGGTCGACCAGGTCGTGGCGGAACATCAGCGCGAACATCCCCGGCTCGTCGAAGGCGAACGCCACGTAGGCATGGCAGGCGGCCTGCAGCCGTTGCCCGCTGTCGTACGTGGGAGGCAGCCCGGCGAGGACGCGCCGGCCCCTTGCGGCGAGATCGCGGAACCCTTGAGCGGCGACGGCCGACAGCAGGGCTTCCCTTCCGGCGAAGTGGCGGAGCGGAGCGCCATGTGAGACCCCGGCGCTGCGGGCGATCGCGCGCAGGGTGACGTTCTCGGGGCCGCTCTCGGCTACCATGGCGGTCGCGCACGACACCAGACGGTCTTTCAGGCCCGCTTCTGCTTTCATGTAGACAGTGTCTACAGCCGAATGGCCGTCGGTGTCCATGTGATTAGCTCAGTCGTAGGCATGACGGATGGCGGCCGAGACGTCGGCCGGCGGTCCGCGGCCGGCGACCAGGGCTCTCCCTCGTACCAGTCCTCTTCAGCACATGGGTGGCGAGTCCCAATGGAGCCGTAGATGTCAGTGCCCACGGTCGCGACCTCGTTCAGCCAGGCAAGCCGCTCGTGAGGCTTTGGCGTGCGTACTGCTGATCGGGCTCTCCGAAGTCCATGCTGTTCTCATCAAGAGCGTTGTAGATGGTCACTCGGCCCTGCGGAAAAACGAATCCGACAGCCACCGTCCCGTACGCCAGGTCTTCCTCCATCCACGTCAGCAGCTCCACGGCCTGCAGGCTCTGCCCCTGCAGCCGCGCCAATTCAGCCGGTACGCCTTCTCGCCAGGCCAACCGAAATCCCTGGCCGGCCCAATCCAGCGGCTGAGCCGGATCGACCACGTTCCACGTAAGGGAGATGTCATGGAACTTGTGGTGGACGATCTCGACCTGCTCTCCCTCGAAATCCAGAAGGATCAGGCCATCGGAGAACCAGCTGTCCTCGTCGAGATCCCACACCAGGAGAGCGCGCGTCAGCTTCCGGCCTTCGAGCATGGCCAGTCTCGCGCCATGCGCGGCGGCCACGGCCGGGCCGCCGCTCAGCCATGTGGGGCGATATCCACTGATGCCGAAGTCGAACATCTGGCGATTATGCATCGTCAGGCTTGATGCCTCCCCGCGGCAACACAGCTCCGGCAGGCGCCGCAGTGGGGCGATAGCATCGCGTTTGTGGGGGATTGGGCGCTTCGGGCTGCTGTGGTGGGCGATGTTGAGGCTGTGGCTGAGTTGCGGGCCTTGGTGCTCAGGGAGGACCTTGAGCGGCTCGGGCGGTACGACGAGCGTCGGGTGCGGCAGCGGCTGCGGGATGGGTTCGTGCCGGCGCACACGTGGGTGATCGAGGTGGGTGGTGACTTCGCCGGGTGTGTGGCGCTGCGGGTGGCGGAGGATTGCTACTGGCTGGAGCACTTCTATCTGGCGCCGGAGTTGCAGGGCAGGGGCATCGGCACTGCTGTGCTGCGGAGGCTGCTGGAGCGGTGTGATCGGGAAGGGGTCGTGGTCCGGCTGAACGTGCTGCAGGGCAGTTCGGCGCGGCGGTTGTACGACCGGCACGGGTTCACGCGAGAGGCCGAGGATGAGGTGGACGTCTTCATGGTGCGCCACCCCGACCTCATGGTGCGCCACCCCAACCTCATGGTGCGCCACCCCAACCTCATGGAGCGCCACCCCAACTGAGACAGGTCAAAGGAGGAAGGCTCGGGCGTGGTCGGCCACGAGCGGGGCTGTCTTTCCTTCCGGGCCGAAGTGGTTGAGGCCGGGCAGGATTTCGAGGGTGGCGTCGATCAGGGTGTCGCGGAGGGCGGCGTACTCGGCCCGGCCGGGGGTGCGGCTGCCGCACAGGACCAGGACCGCGGCCTTCACGGCCGCGAAGCCGGCGAGCTCGCCCTGCTGGGCGGCGATCTGCTCGTGTTCGGCCACGTTGGCCGCCAGGAGGGGACGCATCCGCTGCCAGCTCGGCCCGCGGAAGCCGATGCGCAGCGCGAAGCGCAGATACCAGTACGGCAGCTTCGCCATGAAGGCCGGCGCACCCCCCGACCCTCGGATGAAGTGCACGAACGCGCCATAAGGATCGTCCGCGGCCAGCCGTTCCCGGTAAGGGGACATCCAGGCGGTCGGGACGGGGGCGACGGGCACTCCGGGCTCGTACGCCACGATGCGCTCGAAGACCGGAGAGGTCCGGGCGGTCTCCAGGATGACGAGGCCGCCGTAGCTGTGGCCGAACGCCAGCCGGGCGCCGGTCTCCGCCTGGACGGCGAGCAGGTCGTCCACTTCACGTGCCAAGGCGTACCCGGGTCCTAAAGGGCCGCTGGCGCCGCGGCCTCGCCGCTCCATCAGGTGCACGGTGAAGGAGCGGGACAGGGCGGTGGCAAGCGGCAGGTAGTCCTCCGAGGTGCGCAGGCTGCCGCCGAGCACGATGAGGCCGGGGCCGGCGCCGGACGTCCGGTAGCAGATCGGGGTGCCGTCGGCGGAGGAGACGGTGCTCTGGCTCATGGGGTTCGCTCCCGTTCTACGCGGTCGAGGGTGGCGAGCAGTTGCGCGGTGTGCCGGGCGTACTCGGCGTACGGCACCCCGCTGTGGGCGACGAGGGCGGCCATGTGTTCCTCGAAGCCCTGCTGGATCGACGCCACGAGCCGCCGTCCTTTGTCCGTGAGGCTCAGGTGGCGGCGGTGGCCGCCGCCCGGGTCGGGCCGGACGTCGAGCAGCCCGTCGGCGGCGAGGACGGACGTCATGCGGCTCACCGACGGCTCGGTGACCCCGAGGGCGTCGGCCAGGGCGCGTTGCGTCGAGGCGCCGAGCTCCCCCACCAGGGTGAGGGCCAGGAAGCGGTTGTAGGAGATGTCGTGCTCGGCCCGCAGGAGCCGGTCGGCGGCGCGGTCCAGGCGGGCGGTGAGGACGTGCAGGGTGAAGCTGAGATTCCTGTTCACAACTTAACATGCTAACTTAGGAAAGCAAGCATTCGCCTCTGCCGAGGGAGTCGCCGTGCGCATCGCCATTCCGTTGTTCGATCGGTTCACGGCGCTCGACGCCGTCGGCCCGTACGAGGTGCTGAAGTTCCTGCCGGACGCCGAGATCGTCTTCGTGGCCGAGCAGGCGGGCCCCGTCCGCGACGTCCCCAAGTGGCTGGCCCTCACCGCCGACGCCGCCTTCGACGACATCGACGCCTGCGACGTGCTGCTGGTCCCGGGAGGGCCGGGGGCCAGGGCGCTGCTGGACGATCGCCCGCTGCTCGACTGGATCCGGCGGATGCACGAGACGAGCGCATGGACGACGTCCGTGTGCACCGGGTCCCTGCTGCTGGGTGCGGCGGGGCTGCTCAAGGGGCTGTCGGCGACCACGCACTGGGGCGCCGTGGACGTGCTGGAGTCGTTCGGCGCGACCTACACGCCGGAGCGGGTGGTCTTCCAGGGCGAGGTCGTGACCGCGGCGGGGGTGTCGTCGGGCATCGACATGGCGCTCGCGCTCGTGGCGCGGCTCAAGGACCGGACGACGGCGGAGGCGATCCAGCTCGCCATCGAGTACGACCCCCAGCCGCCCTTCGACGCCGGCTCACCCGCCAAGGCTCCCCAGGCCGCCAAAGACCTGCTCAAGAGGAAGTTCGCCTAGAGCGGCCGGCACCGGGACGCCGTTGGCGGTCAGCGCCCTGCACAGGAGGGCGGCGTCGCAGCCGTGGGCCGCCAGGTGGCCGAGGATGGGCTCGTACCGGTCGGGGCGGTCTCGGGGAGCCAGGCGGCCGGGTAGGGGAAGGGGGAGAGTGCGGCGGCGAAGGTGTCGACGTCGGCGCGCCGGGCCACCAGGACGTCGATGTCGCCGGCGGGCAACTGCACGCCTTTGAGGAGGGCGGCGCTCGTGCCGCCGACGCGGTAGGGCGGGACGGTGGGCAGCGCGGTGAGGATCGTCTCCATGGTGGAGGTCACGTCCGTGAGTCGCATGGCGGGCACGCTACCGAGGCGCGCCCCCTCACCGTCAGCGGGAAAATGGGGGGATGCGCGCGTGGATGGTGCTCATCGGGCCGGCCGCCGCCGGGAAGAGCACGCTGGGAGAGGCGGTGGCCGCCGCCACCGGGCGGTGGTTCGTGGACGTCGACGCGCTCGGCGCCGGCTACTACGCCGAGGTGGGCTGGAGCATGGACCGGCTGCGCGAGCGCATCCGCGCCGTGGGCAGGGTCGCGGCCGAGCGCGAGTGGGAGCCGGCGCGGGCGCACGCGGTCGAGCGCGTCGTGGCCGGGCATCCTGACGCGGTCATCGCGTTCGGCGCGGGGCACAGCCAGTACACGCGGCCCGACCTGCGCGAGCGGGTAAGGGAGGCGTTGCGGCCGGTGGAGCACGTGGTGTTGGTGCTGCCGTCCCCTGACCCCGAGCAGTCCGTACGGGTGTTGCGGGAGCGGAGCATCGCCACCAAGGGGACGGACTGGATCACCGGCGACGGCCACGACTTCCTGCGCGAGTGGGTCCACGACGCCGGCACCCGCGAGCTGGCCACGACCGTCCTGCACACCGAGGGGGAGTCGCCCGCCGAGAGCGCCGGTCGGCTGCTGGACGAGGTGATCAGGCCGTCACCTTGTCCAGGAACGCCTCCAGGTTGACCCGCACGCGGGCGATCTTGTCCTCCACCGTCAGCGACTCGTCCATGAGCGCGCCGTCGCCGGGCGCCTTCTTCCTGCCCCTGGTGTAGAGGGAGCAGGCGAGGTCGGCGCAGACGTACTGGCCGACGGTGTTGCCCTGGCGGCCGGCCTCGCCGGTGCGGCGGGCGGTCATCAGCGCGACGCCGCCGTTGGTGTGCGTGGTGAGGCAGAGCGAGCACATGCTGCGGGAGGTGAACGCGCGTGCCGCGCCGGACGTCACGCGCAGCGCCACGCCGGTGAGCGCGCCGCCGTGGTCGGCGACGAGGTACGCCCGCTCGGGGGCGCCCGGGTCGCGCCAGCCGAGGAAGTCGAGGTCGTCCCACGGGAGGTCCGCGAGATCCTTGGGGGTGCCGAGCCGCTTGGCCTCACCCTTGGAGCAGTTGATGAAAGATGTACGGATGTCGTGGTCGGTGATGGGACGCATGAGCGGCGACGCTAGTCCTTCTTAAAGGTCGTAAGCAACTGATTAAATAGCGTAGCAAGAGGATGAAAGGCAGCGCATGGCACGTGCGGGAGTGACCGCGGAACGCCTCACCCAGGCGGCGGCGGAGCTGGCCGACGAGATCGGCTTCCAGAACGTCACCGTCTCTGCGCTCGCGCGCGCGTTCGGCGTGAAGCCGGCGGCCCTGTACTCACACGTCAAGGACCTCCAGGACCTTCGGGTCAGGGTGGCCAAGCTGGCCCTGGCCGAGCTCGCCGACCGGGCCGCCGCCGCCCTCGCCGGCCGGTCGGGCAAGGACGCGCTGGTGGCGTTCGCCAACGCGTACCGGGACTATGCGAAGGAACATCCGGGCCGGTACGCCGCCGCGCAGCTGGAGATGGACTACGAGACCGCCGCCGACAGCGCGGCCCCGCGCCACTCCGCGATGACGCGGGCGATCCTGCGCGGCTACGACCTGCCGGACCCCGCCCAGACCGACGCCGTACGCATGCTGGGCGCCACCTTCCACGGATACGTGAGCCTGGAGATGGTCGGCGGGTTCCGGCACACCCCGCGCTCGGTCGAGGAGTCCTGGAACCGCACCCTGGACGCGCTCGACGCCGTCCTGCGCAACTGGCCCTCAGCCGGGGGGTAGCTCGCCGACGGCGGCGACCGTGTGGGCGCCGCCGTACGTGCAGCGCCAGACGACGGCCTCGTCGAGGAGCGCGACCCATAGGCCGCGGTCGTGTTCGGGACAGACGGGCCAGGCCCGCCAGATCATCTCCATGATGACCTCCTGGGCGGCGTCGGCGACGGCGAGCAGCGCCCAGACCCTGTCGCTGCCGGTCGAGGGGGCCATGCTGTTGCCCTGATAGGCGCCGCGGAACTCCACGCGCGCGTACCCGTGCGGATCCCAGTCGGGGACGTTGAGCCGCAGCGTGCCGGTGACGCCGGTGGCGCGGGCGTCGCGCTCCACGACGGCGAGCGCCTCTTCCAGGGTGCGCCACCAGCCGGGTTCGAGCTCGAACGGCGACGTGAACGATGTCTCCCGGAGGACCGCCTCGGCTACCCGGTGAAGGTCGGCAGGGTCGGACTCCAGGAACTCCCTGGTGGCGGGGGTGCTGATGCCGTGGTCGTCCAGCACGATCACGAGGTCGAGGAGCACGTCGTAAGCGAGGTAGCCGCTGCGCAGCCCCTCCTGGACGCGGCGGCTCGCCGCGGTGATCGCGTCTTCGGTCACGTGGGGTTGCGGAGCTCGCCCACCGTACGGCGGATGTGCTGCTCGGCCGGCTCCTTGGTGACGCCGAGGCGGGCGAGCACGCCCACCACCGGGGCGTCGTCGAGGGACAGGACGCCGAGCAGGAGGTGCTCGGTGCCGATCCAGTCGTGGCCGAGGCGCAGCGATTCGCGGGCGGCGAGCTCGAGCGCCTTCCTGCTCTGGGCCGCGAACGGCAGGAACTGCTCCTCGCTCCCCGGGCCCGTGCCGAGCGCCGCCGCCAGCGCGTTCCGCACCGTCTCGACGGGCGCGCCGAGCGCGGCCATCGTGACGGCGCCAAGGGCGTCGGGCTGGTGCAGCTGGCCCAGCACCAGGTGGGCCGGCTCGATCTGCGCGTGCCTGGACGCGCGGGCCTCTTCCTGGGACTTGACCACGACGATGCGGGCGCGATCGGTGTAGCGGGTGAACGTCTGCAGGTCGTCGGTCATGGGCTTGGAGCTGCTGCCTTCCTTGGGGACGAATCGCTTCTGGGCGGCCTGTTTGGTGACGCCCATGCTATGCCCGATCTCCGTCCACGATGCTCCGGAACGCCGGGCCTGGTCGACGAAGTGGCCTATGAGGTGGTCGGCGACTTCGCCGATGTGCTCGGCGAGCGTGACGGCGTCGGCCAGCTCGCCCAGGGGGTCGCCGTCGGGGTGGCGGCTTCTGATCGCGGTGATGAGGTCGTCCAGGCGGACGGGGCTGGTGCTCATGCGTCAACCATAGGTTGACGCTGAGGTAGCGTCAACCTATGGTTGACGGCGATCTGTTCGACCTTCCAGCGGCCAGGTCGGGCACGCCGACCGTCTCGCCCTCGCTGACCTCGCCGGTCGGCCCGGTCGGGACGGACCCGCACGGCGCACGCGGTGCCGAAGCCGGCCGGGGTGACGGGGACGTGCCGCAGGGGTGTGGGGGCGCTCATGCGGCTCAACCTACGGAGGGGTGCGCGGGGGTCGTGAAAGGGTGGAGGGATGGGAGCTGACGAGCTGGCGCACGTACGGTGGATCGCGGGTGGGACGGGGGCCGGCAAGAGCACGGTGACCCGGATTCTGGCCGAGCGGTACGAGCTGCCCGTCTACGACGGTGATCGTGCCGAGGCGCGGTACGCCAGGCGGTGCACGCCGGAGCGGCAGCCGTACATGTGCGCTCTGGTGCGGACACCCAAGGAGGAGCGGTTCGCCGGGCGCGCGCCGGAAGAGGTGTTCCGCGCGATGCCGAGCCTGCACGGCGAGACGTTCGGGTTCGTGGTCGAGGAGCTGCTGGCGCTCCCCGCCGATCGGCCGGTGCTGGTGGACGACTTCCGGCCGCTGCCCCGCGAGCTCGCGCCGCTGCTGGAGCGCCCTGAGCAGGCGGTGTTCCTGCTGCCCGAGCCGGGGTTCCGGCGCAGGAACCTGGCGGCCCGCTACGCCGACCCCGCCGCGGCCCGCGCCACCTACGGCGACGTGGACCCGGCCGCGGCGCTGGCCGTGCGGGTGGCGCGGGACGAGCTGTGGGACGCCGAAGTACGCCGCCAGGCCCGCGAGACCGGCCTGCCCGTCGTGGACGTGGACGGCTCGCGGACCCCGGACGACCTGGCCGCGGACCTCGCCGCCGCCTTCGGCCTCACCCCGCTCCCGGCACCCAAGGGCGGCTGACCCGGCCGGCCCGGCCGGCCCTTCCCGCCCGTGAAGGGGGCGGCCGGCCCGGCCGGCGCGCCGTTCTACTTCTTGGTCAGGTGGCGGTTGAGGAGGTCGAAGAAGGCGTCGCCGCGGACGATCTCGAAGGGGTCTCCCAGCAGCTCGCCCAGCTCGGCGATGTCGGACGGCGTCCAGTTCCATGCGTTCACGGCCCCGGCGATGAACAGCGGCGTGGAGCCGTCCCAGCCCTCGATGTGCCTGAGCAGCCCGTCGCGGTATTCCTGCGCCTTGCCCTGCGGGTAGAGGTTGCCGATGACCGGCAGTCCGCCCACGTGGGTCTGCAGGTCGCCGGTCTCCCACGACTGGATGATGCCGCGGATCGGGGTGTTCCTGCGGTAGGAGGCGGCGATCCGCTCGTCGAAGGCGACCCAGCCGTCGTCGTCGGCGTTGCGGTGGTTGTAGGCGTAGACGAGGTCCATGCCGGTGCGCCGCAGGAACCGCCCGGTGAGCTCGGTGTAGGCGGCCAGGTCGGCCTCGGGCCAGGAGCCCGGGTAGGTGTAACCGGCGCCGGACGGCCCGGCGATGAGCAGGTCGTTCTCGGTGGCGGTGCGCTGGTAGTGGGCGAGCAGCGCGGGCCCGATGTCGGCGAGCAGCGGGCTGACCGTCCAGTTGGTGGGGACGCGGCCGCGCGCGGGGTCGTCCCAGAGCTGCCGCATGCGCCGCTGGCAGTACTGGATGTTGTCGCCCTCGCCGACGGTGAGCGTGAGGTAGACGCGGTTGCGCAGGGTGGCGCGGGGACGCGGGCGTACGCGGCCGGAGACCTTGGCGGCGACGCCGGCGTGCACGGTGCCGTTCATGTAGTAGTCGGCGGGCACGACCTCCACGGCGTGCTGGGAGGCGCGGTCCACGCCGCCCCACTCGCCGGCCACGTCGTTGGAGAACCAGCCGGCGTACGGGGTCGTCGGCTTGACCTTGCTGAGGATCTCGTCGAGCAGCTTGCCGGTCTCGCCGGACGGCGGCAGCCAGAAGACCATGGCCCGGCTGGCCACGGTGTAGTCGCGGAAGTAGGGGAACGGCTCGACCCGGGTGGGCGCGGTGGTGGTGGCGGTGACCAGGTACTGGTTCCACAGGTCCACCTCGACGAGCAGCTCGCGGGTGCCGGCCGGCGGGGTGAAGCGGTAGATGAAGTAGCCGCCGCCGTCGGCGAAGCGGTTGGACTCGGCGCCGACGGCCGAGTTGACGCCGTCGAAGAGGTACGGCGCTTCGGCGTCGGTGCCGGGCGTGAAGGCGGCGATCTGGGCGCCGTCAGCCTTGACGGCCAAGGAGCCGACGGAGGCGCCCCAGCCGTCGTCGCCGAGCGAGTCCTGGAAGCGCAGGAAGACGCCCTCCTCGCCGGACAGTTCCTGGCTGAGGTCGAAGGTGCGCACCTCGCGGTTGGAGGTGTCCCTGATGCGCTCGGTCTCCCTGGCGATCTCGCGCCACTGGACGTTCTCGACGGACACGGTCCTGGTCGGCGGCAGGCCGCTGAGCAGGGTGTGGGTGCAGCGGGGCCAGAGGGTGTCGAGCTGCCAGCGGTAGGTGGCGAGCACGTCGCCGGGGTCGAAGCGGCCGCGCAGGTCCGTGATGACCTTGAGGCGGTGCTCCTCGGCCTGCTCGGCGGTGGCGGCGACGGCGTTCTCCAGGCCGGCCAGGGTGGTGGCGACGTTCACCGAGTCGGGGACGTCGGGGTCGTGCAGGATCGCGCCGCGCACCTCGCCGCGGTAGCGGGCGACGAGGTCGAGCGGGCGGTCGTGGCGGGTGACGGCGGCTCCGGTGCTGGACAGCCAGCGCTCGTCGTAGCCCTCCTCGTTGTAGTTGAAGTACAGGCGGGGACGGCGGCGGTTGACGACTCCCTGGAGGGTGGTCAGGAGGAGCTGGTCGTCGCCGTGCAGGGTGGCGATGTCGGCGTAGTCGAGCCGGGTGGGGCGGCCGAAGCCGGGCAATAAGGGGGCGGAGGCAGCGGCGGGGGCGGCGGGCAGGCTCAGACCCAGCGCGCCGGCCGCGAGGACCGTGCCGTTCGCCAGGAGGAATTCACGTCGGGAGACCATGGCGTTCACTGCTCCTCGTCGGGGGGAGACCAGGAATGACAGCGTTGTCATCGCTTCGCTAGCGAACGTACCTAGGTGACGGATTGTTGTCCATGGTGTAAATGAGACGAAATTTCCGGATAATGCGCGCCGATCGCTCACGTGATCGTTTCGTGAGGCACTGAAGCGTTTCAACGGAGCACCCGCCGGGTACGGCCGACGTTACCTTTGAGCTGCCTGTTCACCAGGAGCCACGGATGTCCCGTGTCACGCTCACCCCCGCCGCCCGTGACGCCCTGCGCGGCGACGAAGTGGTCTTCTTCGACTGGCACGTCACCGGCCTGTGCTGCGCGGACGCGGGCGAGTTCTCGGTCAGGCCGCTGCGGCGCTCGCGGCTGCCGCGCCGGGCGCGCGGGCTCGGCCCGACCGGCCTCGTGTACGCCCACCCGACGGCCTGGGTGCACCTCGCCGAGCTGCCCGTCACCATCGACTGCCGCCCGCTGTGGCGCTGGCGGCGCTTCACCACCGACCTGCTGCCGGACGCCGGGCTGCGCTGCTGCCTGGGCCGTCCCGCACAAAACCCGGCTCACGACCCTGCTCATGATCCTGTCCGTCGCCAGACACATGGGAGGTAACCGGTGAAGCTGCGTTCCATCATCATCTGGACGGCGGTGGCCCTCGTCGGGGCCGTCGGTTGGGCGGTGCTCGCCCTGTCCAGAGGCGAGAACGTCAACGCGGTCTGGCTGCTGTGCGCCGCGCTCGGCTCGTACGCGATCGCCTACCGCTTCTACGCCCGCTTCATCGTCCGCAAGGTGCTGCGGGCCGACGACCGCAGGGCCACCCCCGCCGAGCGGCTCGACAACGGCATCGACTACCACCCGACCGACCGGCGCATCCTGTTCGGCCACCACTTCGCCGCCATCGCGGGGGCGGGGCCGCTGGTCGGTCCCGTGCTGGCCGCGCAGATGGGTTACCTGCCCGGCACGATCTGGATCATCGCGGGGGTGATCTTCGCCGGGGCCGTGCAGGACATGGTGGTGCTGTTCTTCTCCATGCGGCGCAACGGCAGGAGCCTCGGGCAGATGGCCCGCGAGGAGATCGGCCCGGTGGGCGGCGCGGCGGCGCTGATCGCGGTCTTCGCCATCATGATCATCCTGCTCGCGGTGCTGGCGCTGGTCGTGGTGAACGCGCTCGCCCAGTCGCCCTGGGGGGTCTTCTCGATCGCGATGACCATCCCGATCGCCCTGTTCATGGGCTTCTACCTGCGGGTGATGAGGCCGGGCCGGGTCGTCGAGACGACGGTCATCGGGGTCGTGCTGCTGATCCTCGCCATCATGGCGGGCGGCTGGGTGCAGGAGTCGAGCTGGGCGCCGTTCTTCACGCTCAGCCCGTCGGCGCTGGCGCTGTGGCTCATCGCGTACGGGTTCGTCGCCGCCGTGCTGCCCGTCTGGATGCTGCTCGCGCCGCGCGACTACCTGTCGACTTTCATGAAGATCGGCACGATCGTGCTGATCGCGGTCGGCATCGCGGTCACCATGCCGCCGCTGCGGACGACGGCGTTCACCGACTTCGCCTTCAACGGCGAGGGGCCGGTCTTCGCCGGGTCGTTGTTCCCGTTCGTGTTCATCATCATCGCCTGCGGCGCGCTGTCCGGCTTCCACGCGCTGATCTCGTCCGGCACGACGCCGAAGATGATCCAGAAGGAGACGCAGGTCAGGATGATCGGCTACGGCTCCATGCTCATGGAGTCGTTCGTGGCGGTCATGGCGATCACCGCGGCCTGCGTGCTGAGCCCCGGCCTCTACTTCGCGATGAACTCACCGGCCGGCGTCGTCGGCGCGACCGTGCAGAGCGCCGCAGAAGCCGTCACCAACATGGGCTTCGTCATCACCCCCGAGCAGTTGCAGGCCGCGGCGGCGGCCGTGCAGGAGGAGACGCTGATCGCGCGGACGGGCGGCGCGCCCACCCTGGCCGTGGGCATCTCGCAGATCTTCTCCGGCTTCCTCGGCGGCGCGGGACTCCAGGCGTTCTGGTACCACTTCGCGATCATGTTCGAGGCGCTGTTCATCCTCACCACCGTGGACGCGGGCACGCGGGTGGGCCGCTTCATGCTCCAGGACACGATCGGCAACCTGTGGAAGCCGATCTCCCGGGTGAGCTGGTGGCCCGGGCTCGTCGCGACCAGCGCCGTCGTGGTGGCGGCCTGGGGCTACTTCCTCTACCAGGGCGTCAACGACCCGCTCGGCGGCATCAACCAGCTCTTCCCGCTGTTCGGCATCGCGAACCAGCTGCTCGCCGCCGTCGCGCTCACCGTGGCCACCACGCTGCTCATCAAGAGCGGGCGGCTCAAGTGGGCGTGGGTGACGGGCGTCCCGCTGGCCTGGGACGTCGCCGTCACCCTCACCGCGAGCTGGCAGAAGGTGTTCTCCTCCGACCCGACACTCGGCTTCTTCGCCCAGCGCGACCGCTACCAGGCCGCGCTTGACCAGGGCGAGCTGCTCGCGCCCGCCAGGACGGAGGACGCGATGCGGCAGATCGTCATCAACTCGACCGTGGACGGCGTGCTGGCCGCGCTCTTCGCGGTGCTGATCATCGTGGTCATCCTCGACGCGGCGCGCATCTGGCTCAAGGCGATCCGGCTGCGCGAGCCGCTGCCCGACACGGAGGCGCCGTTCCAGGAGTCCACGATCGTGGCGCCGTCGGGGCTCATCGCCACCCGCGAGGAGAAGGAGCTGATGACGAAGTCGCCCTGAGCGGCGTCAGGGGGCCAGCCAGCTCGCCGTCGGCCAGCCCTCGCGCCGCCACGCGCTGTCCCAGAACATCCACTCGTACGCCGCCGCCCGCCCGTACGCCTGCGCCATCGCCTCGCGGGTGTCAGGGAGGGAGGCGACGGCGAGCCGGTCGGTGATGGCCTTGGCCCGCTCGACGGACGCGGCGAACTCGGGATCGGAGTAGGTGGAGATCCACTTCGCGTACGGATGCGCCGGGTCGTCGCCGGCCTTGGCGAGCAGTGCGGTGCCGACGTCCTGGTAGATCCAGAAGCACGGCAGCACCGCCGCCGCGATCACCGGGTAGGGCGCCGACAGGGCCGTGGCCTGCAGGAACGACGAGTACGCCAGGCACGTCGGCGAGGTCACGATGCCCTTGACGGCCGCGCCCAGCTCCTCGATGTAGCCGGAGTGCAGCTCGCGCTCGGCGACCAGCGCGGTGTGCGCGCTCATGGCCCAGAACGCCGCCTCGTCGGAGTCGTCGGCGCGGACGGAGGCCGCCGCCAGCGCCTTCGAGAACGCCTCCAGGTAGCGGGCGTCCTGCACCATGTAGAAGGCGAACGTCTCACGGTCGAGCGAGCCGTCGCCGAGTGCCGTCACGAAGGGGTGCTCGTGGATGGCGCGCATCAGCTCGGACGTGCGCTGCCAGATGTCATCGCAGAACATCGCGTCTCTTTCGCGAGAGGGGGGCCGGTTACCAGGCGTTGTGGAAGTGGTGGACGGGGCCGTGGCCGTGGCCGACCCCCAGCGAGTCGGCGGCGCGCAGCGCCTGCGTCAGGTAGTCCTTCGCGGCGCGCACCGCACCGGGCCAGTTGTCGTGGCGGGGCCGCAGCGCCGCGATCGCCGAGGACAGCGTGCAGCCCGTGCCATGGGTGTTGTGCGTCGGCACCCGCGGCGCGGCCAGCTCGATCGTGCCCTCGGGCGTGGCCAGCACGTCGACGCAGGTGTCGCCGTCGAGGTGGCCGCCCTTGAGCAGCACCTGCCGGGCGCCGAGCGCGCGCAGCCTGGCCGCCTGCGCGTGCATCTCGGGCAGCCCGCTCGCCTGCGGCTCGCCGAGCAGGTCGGCCGCCTCGGGCAGGTTGGGGGTGATGAGGTCGGCGCGCGGCAGCAGCGTGCGGCGCAGCTCGCTCACCGCGTCGGCGGGCAGCAGCCGGTCGCCGCTCTTGGCGACCATGACGGGGTCGAGCACGACGTAAGGCGGCCGGTACGTGTCGAGCGCCGCCGCCACCGCCTTGATCAGGTCGGCGTCGCCCAGCATGCCGATCTTCACGGCGTCGGCGGGCACGTCGGTGAGCAGGGTGTCGAGCTGCTGGGCCACGAACGCGGCGGGCACCTCGTGGATGCCGGTCACGCCCGTCGTGGTCTGCGCCACCAGCGCGGTGACGACCGTCATGCCGTACGCGCCGAGCGCGGAGAAGGTCTTGAGGTCGCCCTGGATGCCGGCCCCGCCACTCGGATCGGTGCCCGCGATGGTCAGGACTTTGGGAACGGCGTTCGCTGACATGACGTCCCTTCGCTAGTGCGAACTAGATCAGGTTCGACGGGTGTGATCTCAGCCCGGCTTTCCGGGCACCCCGCGTCAACGGCTCACTCTAACAGGCCGGGTTGTTGACCACACGTTCGAGTGTGGGCATCGTAGGGCGGGTGGCCGCTGACGAGACGCGCGACGGGGTCTCCCTGACCAATCTCGACCAGCCCCTCTTCGACGGCGCCGACGCCACGAAGCGGGACCTGGTCGACTACCTCGACGCGGTCGCGGGCCGGATGGTGCCCGTGCTGCGCGACCGGCCGCTCTCGGTCATCCGGGTCCGCCCCGGGCAGGAGCCGTTCATGCAGAAGAACCTGCCCAGATACGCTCCCGACTGGGTGCGGTCGGTGACCGTGTGGGCTGACTCCTCGCGGCGGCAGGTCACGTACGCGCTGTGCGACGACCGCAGGACGCTGCTCTGGTTCGCCAACCAGCGGGCCGTCGAATACCACCCGGCGCTCTACGCCGGTGAGCACCCCACGCACATGGTGCTCGACCTCGACCCGCCCGAGCACGACTCCTTCGCGCCGGCCGTCCGGGGCGCGCACCTCGTCAGGCAGGCGCTGGCCGACTGCGGGCTGGCCGGGGCCGTCAAGACCAGCGGGGCCAAGGGGGTGCACGTCTTCGTGCCCGTCGTGCCCGGCACCGCGATGGACGACCTGGCCGCCGCCACCCGGGCGCTGGCCGCCCGCGCCGAGCGGCTGGACCCGGCGCTGGCCACCACCGCGTTCATCAGGGAGGACCGCGAGGGCAAGGTGTTCCTCGACTCCACGCGGGCGGGTGGCGCGACGGTGGCGGCCGCCTACAGCCCGCGGATCCGGCCCGGCGTGCCCGTCTCGTTCCCCGTGGCGTGGGACGAGCTCGACGGCGTCCGGCCTGGCGAGTTCACCATCCGCACCGCTGTCGAGCGGCTGGGTGAGTCCGATCCGTGGGCCGAGCACATGCCGGAGCCGCAGGCGCTGCCCGCCGACCTCGTCGAGGAGGGGCACACGATCCCGGTGGCGCGCGTGCAGGCGATGCACGAGGGCAAGCGCCGCGCCCGCGCCCGCCGCGCCGAATAGCCGCCTGCGGCGCCGGGCTGCCTGCCCACGGCTGGCGGCGGATAAGTCCGGGGGAGGACTTCCACACCTTCCAGCCCTCGCCGCCCGGTGACGTCACCGCGCAGGTGCAGGGCGTGGACCTGACCCTGCCGCCGACCCCCGCGCCCACCTCGACCAGCGGTTGCGAGGAGGCGGACTTCGCCGGGTTCGTGGCCGGAAACATCGCGCTCATCCAGCGCGGCACCTGCCCGTTCGCCCAGAAGGTACGCAACGCGGGCTTCGCGGGCGCGTCCGCGGTCATCGTCTTCAACGAGGGCCAGCCGGGACGTACCGACTCGACCCCGCTCGACCTCGGTGAGTGGCGGGCCGGCATCCCCATGCTCTACACCGACTTCGCGGTCGGCGCCGAGCTGGCCGCGAACCCCGGCACCACGGCCAGGGTCAAGGTGGACGCCACGCTCGTGCTCGGCAAGAACGACAACGTGATCGCCGAGTCCCGCTTCGGCGACCCGCGCAACGTCGTCATGGTCGGCGCGCACCTCGACAGCGTGCCGGAGGGCCCCGGCATCAACGACAACGGCTCAGGCACCGCCGCCGTCCTCGAGGTGGCAGAGGAGATGGCGCTCTACCCGGTCAAGCACAAGGTGCGCTTCGCGTTCTGGGCCGCTGAGGAGATCGGGCTGCTCGGGTCCGACCAGTACGTCGAGTCGCTGCCGGAGGCGCAGCGGGACCGGATCAGGGTGTACCTGAACTTCGACATGGTGGCCTCGCCGAACCACGCGTACAAGCTGTACGACGGCGACGACTCCGACGGCGTCGGCTCGCCCGCGGGCCCGGCCGGATCGGCGTTGATCGAGCGGCAGCTCGCCGACTTCTTCAAGAGCCGCACGCTGCCCACCGTCGGCACCGACTTCGACGGACGCTCCGACTACGGGCCGTTCATCGCGGTCGGCATCCCGGCCGGCGGCATCTTCACCGGCGCGGAGGGCGTCAAGACGCCGGAGGAGGCGGCGAAGTTCGGCGGCACGGCGGGCGCGCCGTACGACCCGTGCTATCACCAGGGGTGCGACACCCTCGCGAACGTCAACGCGAAGGTGTTCGACGTGAACGCCGACGCCATTGCGGACTCGACGGCCCGCTTCGCCTTCGACCTGCGCGGCATCCCGCCACGCACCGCCCCGTAGCCCGCTTCGCCGGGGCGAGAGCACTCTCGCCCCGGTCGCGGTCAGCGGGTGATGGTGACGTCGTCCACGCCGGCCTCCACGAGGGAGGCGCCTGAGGCGTCGGCGGCGTCGATGAGGATGCGGACGGTCTGGCCCGCGTAGGCGTTCAGGCTCGCCGTCGCGGTGGTCCAGGCGCCGTTGCGGTTGGTGGCGGCGCCGGGCTGGTTGAGCACGGTCGTCGTGGTGCCGCAGACGACGCGGACGCGCAGGTAGTCGGCGCTGGAGGCGTTCGAGCCGTGCGCCAAGTAGTACGAGAAGGACAGGTTGAGGGGACCTGCCGAGGGGAGCGTGATCGGCGGTGACTGGATCGAGGTGACGCCGCCGTCGATGTCGTGGTCGCCCGCCGACGAGCCGGCCAGGCGGCCGGTCACCAGGTCGTTCGTGCCGCTGACCGTGGTGCCGAGTTGCTTGGCGCCGTTTGAGGTGGTGGCCTGCGGGGCGCCCCGCTCCCAGAGCCCGGTGGCGGCGGTGTCGGTGCCGTTCGGGTTCGCCGTCCAGCCCGTGGCCGTCTCGAACGTGTCCTGCCAGACCACGACCGGCGGTGCGGCGGTGGCGACGGTCCACACGGCGTAGGCGATGGCGTCGGCGTTCCTGTTCAGCGCGGTGTCGTTGATGTTGGCCGTGGTGTCGCAGGAGCGGTGGTAGCAGACGTCGAACGCCTGCCCCGCGGTGCCGCCCCACAGCGCGGCCTGCGCGCTGGTCTTGACGCCCTCGGCCCCGGTGAACGTGCCACCGGCCGGGATGCCCGCCGCGATGAACGGCCCGTAGTCGGAGCGGCCGTCGAAGTCGGTGCCGCGGGTCTGGACGCCGATGGAGGTGAAGTAGTCCTGGAGGGTGTGCTCCAGGGCCGCGGACCCGGCGGGGCCCGGCCCGGCGCCCGTCCCGTCCGAGTTGTCGCCGTCGTAGACGAAATATCCGGCGTTGGGGGAGCCGACCATGTCGAAGTTCAGGTACCCCTTGATCCGCGCGCGTTCTGCGGCCGGCAGGGTGTTCACGTAGAACCGCGACCCGCGCAGCCCCAGCTCCTCCGCGCCCCACCAGGCGAAGCGCAGGTGCTTGGCCGGCTGCAGCGCCTGGCGGGAGACTTCGAGCGCGGTCTCCAGGACGGCCGCGCTGCCCGAGCCGTTGTCGTTGATGCCGGGCCCCGCGGTGACGCTGTCGAGGTGCGCGCCCACCATGAGCACGTCGTCCGGGTCGCCGCCCGGCCAGTCGGCGATGACGTTGTAGCCGGTCGCGCCGTTGTAGGTGAACGACTGCAGGGTGGTGGTGTAGCCGGCCGCGTCGAGCTGCGACCTGACGTAGCCGGCCGAGGCGAGGTAGCCGGGCCTGCCGTGCGCCCGGTTGCCGCCGTTGGCGGTGGCGATGGACTGGAGCTGCGACAGGTGGGCCTTGACGTTGGTGAGGGAGATGTCCGGCGGCGCGGCGGCCCGCGCCGGCCCGGCCGGCATCACCGTGATGAGGGACAGTGCCGCGATCGCCGCGATGAGGGGTGATCTCGTTTTCCAGGACGTACGCCTAGATAAGAGCAAGGCGGCGCCTCCATCCGAGGTCGAGGGTGGAAGATCCCGAGATGGTGCTGAATGGACGGTAACGCCGCGAAGGTGGTTCGCCTAGCTGTTCGTACGAGTGGTGATGCCGGGTTTGAGCGCCGCCACCGCCGCCTCGGGGTCCTGGGCGAAGAACCTGACCGAGGTCACCTCGGCGCGGCGGCCCAGCGGGCGGACCACGGTGACCGGCTCGGCCAGCTCGACCGTCACGTTCGTCTGCGAGGAGACCGCCACGGTCAGCCGCCCGCCCTCGACCGTGATCATGCCGCCCTGGTGGTACGCCCGCCCGGTCCGTACGCCCGCCACCAGCTCACGGGGCACCCGCAGATCGAGGTAGACGCCGTACCTGACGCGCAGCTCGTCGGCGGTGACGACGTGCGGCCTGGTGGCGCAGCCGGCGGCCAGCATGAGGACGTACAGCAGGCCGTACAGGTCGGCGATCAGCACCCCGTACCGCAGCCAGGCGGGCACGCCGAGCGCGGCCAGCAGCAGGTCCACGACCACGGTCTCGACCGCCATCGCGAAGCTCATCAGGCCCAGCATGAACGCCTGCTCCTGGCCGTACGCGAGCGCCGCCGCCCCGTCCGGCACCCCGTGCCGCCGCCGCACGATCCAGGCCGCGATGGCGGCCAAGCCCTTGACCTCGAACCCCACGATCCGCAGCACCGCTCTGACCATGTGCTTCCTTCCTCCGGCGGTTTCCCGCTCATGGCACACGTTGACGTCGCGTCAAGGTCAAGCCCGCCAGACTCGCTCGGCATGGGTTGAACCCGTCGCGGGGTGCCGGCGTACAACCTGTCGGACCTGCGGCACCCGCCGATGACCTGCCGGAACGCGATCACCGGCGGTGCCGCCCACGCTGACCGGCCACCACGGGGACGGCGATGGAATTTCACGGATGGAGCGACGGCCTGGCTCTTCGGCCGCGCGATTACCTCGGCATGGGCGAGTCTCTGACCGCCGTGCTCAAGACGGCGGGCCCGCTCACGGGCGAGCGGCTCTATCTGTTCGCCCTCGGCACCGCCACCACGATGGCGCGCCTGCACCTGGGCAGCATCGCGGGGCTGCGGCTCAGCCCGGCGAACGTGCTGATCTCACCCCAGGGGCAGGCGTTCTTCGCGCCGGGGCCCAGGGACAGCCTGTTCCCCGGGCACGACGTCGGCGACTGGGCGGACGTCGTGGTGTTCGCGGCGACGGGGCGGCTGCCGGACGACGGCGCCGACCTCGACCGGCTGCCGCCCGCCTTGCGCGCGGTGATCGACGAGTGCCGCCGCCCGGATCCGGGTGCCCGCCCGCCGGCCGTGGACCTGGTCCGCATCCTGCTCGGGCATCCAGGGCGGCGCCGTGGCGGCTCGGTGCACGAGCTGCTGCTGGCGGCCGAGCGGCGGACGATGCCGTACGAGCGGGGAGCGGGTCCGGCGTCCTGAGCCTCCGCCGCCTGAGCCGTTGTGGCGGCGGGCGGGTGCTCGGCGGCTCCGCGCTCGCGCACCGGGTGCGGGCGAGGAGGACGCCGCGTCGTTCGCGGGCGTCGGCGCCTTCAGCGCGAACCGCCAGGAGGCCGCGACGCCTTCGACGTCCGGCGCGCCGGGCGTACCGGCGACCTGGCCCGGCTGGTGGACGCCAAGGTCGAATTCCAGCAGGACTACGATCAGTGGAACAACGGCGCCCGCCAGGTCATGCGGGGCCTGGAGGGCATGAGCCAGTTCCTCAAGACCGCCATCGTCGAGCACCGCCAACTCCACGCGTCACTGAGCGGCGGCGCATAGGACGGTCCCGAGTTTCGAAGAAGAAAATCGTCCTTGCCCAATTACCGGCGGTCACCCCGAAATTCGCTCAGTTGGAGTTGCCGTGGCTGGGGTGGAGCACGCCCGGGGTCTCGGCCTTGGTCAGGCGGCGGATGGTGATCGTGGTGGGGGCCTTCCGCTCCTGCTGATTCTGCGGGGCAGGGGGGTTGCTCATGGCACTCCTTACCGGGCAAGTCAGGAAAACAGTGGGGTGACGGTATGATTCCCTTCGCATCCCCCTTAATAACAGAAATTACACCCGCTGCGGGTGGGATATCGCGCAAAAACATGCGTATCCGGGTCGAGCAATGACAGGCCGTGGAAATAGCCCGGCGGGGTGACCGACAGGCCGGTCAGCAGTTGCACCACGTCGTACGCCACGAGCTGGCCCGACAGCCCGGCCGACATGCCGGTGACGCCGGGCCAGGCGTAGCCGTCGCCGGGCTGCGGCGGGATGCCGGCCCGTACGCACGCGAAACACGGACCGCCAGGCCCGAAGACGCCCACGCTGACCAGCGGCCCGTTGTAGCCGCCCGTCACCCACGGGATGCCCGCCCGCGCGCAGGCCCGGTTGGCCCACGTCCTGATACCGTCCGGCTCGCCGGGCCGGTCGGCGCAGAGGGCCAGCACGTCGAAGCCGTCGATCAGGCGGGCCAGCGCGTCGGGGCCGTCCACCGTGAGCGGTTCGCCGGTGACCGAGATGTCGGAGTTGACCCGGCGCAGCCGCTCCACCGCCGCCTCCGCCTTCGGGCGGCCGACGTCCGGCTCGGTGTAGAGGACCTGCCGGTTGAGGTTCGACAGCTCGACGACGTCGGGGTCCACCAGGTGCAGCCGGCCCACGCCTGAGGCGGCCAGCGACCAGGCGGCGTGGGTGCCCGTACCGCCGAGGCCGATCACCAGCACGCGCGCGGACCTGAGCCTGACCTGCGGCTCCCAGCCGTGGTCGCGCGGGGTGAGGTCCACCCAGCGGAAGTAGTCGCGGCTGCGGCTGTAGCGCTCCTTCTCCCGTTCGCTCAGCTCGTCGCAGGGGCCCGGCGCGGTCTCCTCCACGTGGCCCGAGGCCAGCAGCGCGGCCACCAGCTCGTCGGCCTCCTCCTGGGTGAGCATGGCGAAGCCGGCGCGCAGCTCGGCGGCGATCTCGGCGGGCGCGCGGGTGCCGTCCATGAGCGTCAGGGCCGACCAGGCGCGGCCGTCGGCGTCGTGGATCTCCGTGGCCAGGCCGAACATCGCCCCGCCGAGCCGGATGGTCCCGTCGCCGAGCCGCTGCGGGGCGTGCTCGGGCTTGACGCGGGGAAAGCGCATGCCCCGATCGTGGTCAGCGGCCGGCTACAGGGTCAAGGTCGCGAGCCGCACGAGGTCGAGGCGGCGGGACGCGGCCAGGTAGGCGCGGCCGGGCGGGACGAACTCCGGCCACGGCTCCCCGCCGGACGCGATCGTGGCCGGCTCGTCGGCCACCCCCACGCGCAGCGCGAGCCCGTCGGGGAGTCGGCGTTGCGCGGCCCAGCCCGGGGCCCTCGTGGGTGGCGGCGAACGTCAGGTCCACCTCGTCGGGGGCGGCCACGTGGCGCAGCCACTGCTCGCGTACGACGTGCTGCCTGACGATCTCCGTCGTCGCGCGTCTGCGCTGGTCGAACTCGCGCTCTTTCTTTCTGCGCTGCCGCCCTTCCACCCACTGCGTGGCGAAGAAGGTGACCGGGGTCAGAATTCCGAAGACAGGAAATACGGGCTCTGTACCAGGATGGCCATCGCCACCGAAATCGGCAGCGGCAACAGCGACGAAAGCAGCGCCACCGCCATATTGCGCTGCGGCACCCCGTCGGGCCGCAGCACGACAGGGCCGCTCGCGCCCTGCTCGTCCAGCAGCGTGCCGTTGTGGCTGCCCGGCGTCAGCCAGGCCACCCGGCCGGCGTCGGGGCCGGCGAAGACGCGGATCGCGCCCGCCGCCGCGAGGGCCGCCAGGGTTGCGTACGCTCGGGCTGGCCCACGCTGATCGTGAAGCCCGGCACGAGCGGGGTGCCTGCCGCCGGATCGCGGATGATCATCATCCCCTCTCCAGGGGACTGAAGCACGATTTGGCGGAATAATCTAGTTATGCGGCGAGGTTCGCAAAATGCCCCACCCGCGCGGCGCGCCGTCGCTAGAGTGATATTTCCCAATATCAGCGTACCGAGTGCGGTATTTCATGATATCCGCAGCACGAGGAGCCCGCTCGTGGTGAATCACCGCGTAACGGACGAGGCCATGGTCCGAGCCCTCTATCGCGAATACGGCGCCCCCCTGCTGGCCTTCGCCATCAGGCTGACGGGCGGCGATCGCCGCTGGGCCGAGGACGTCGTCCAGGAGACGCTCGTACGAGCCTGGCGCAACCTCCACGACCTGCGCACGGAATCGGGCTCGCTGATGCCCTGGCTCGCGACCGTCGCGCGGCGCGTCGTCATCGACGACCGGCGCCGCAACAGCGCCCGCCCCCTCGACACCGTCGAAGACCTTTCCGACCGCGCCCAGCCCGTGGCCGCCGAGGACGAACAGCTGCTGCGCGAGATCGTCGTGACCGACGCGATGATGTCGCTCTCCCCGGCGCACCGGCAGGTGCTCACCGAGACGTTCCTCCTGGATCGCACACTCCAGGAGGCGGCGGAGACGATCGGCGTGCCCGTCGGCACGGTGAAGTCCCGCGTGTACTACGCCATGCGCGCCTTACGGGTCGCGCTGGAGGAAAGGGGGGTGACGCTGCCGTGACCAAGGTGCGTCACGATGACAGGGGGGTGGCGCCATGACCGAGGTACATCACGAGGATGTGGCCGCGTACGCGCTGGGCCTGCTCGACGGGGATGAGCGGGCGGCCTTCGAGCGCCATCTGCACGGGTGCAGGACGTGTTCCGCCGAGGTGGGGTCGTTCGCCGCCATGGGAGAGCTGATCAAGGGGGTGCATCCGGACGACCTGCTGCCGCAGCCGCCGGATCCGCAGGTCGAATCGCTCCTCGTCCGCCGCGCCGCCACCGAGCGGCGCCGCCGCAGCCTGCACCGCGCGTTCATGACCGCGGCGGCCTGCGTGCTCGTCGCGGCCGGCGCCTATCTCGGTGTCAGCGCCACGACCGCAGGTCCCAATCCCGACAGTATCCACAGCCCGGCCCGCGCCCTGCTCATGACCGGCCGCACCTACTCGGTGACGGACCCGGCCACCGGCGTGACCGGGCTCGTCGGCGTGGAGGACAAGGGCTGGGGCACGCACGTCGCGCTGGAGCTCAAGGGGGTCAAGGGCCCGCTGCAGTGCCGGCTCATGGCGGTCGGCGACGACGGCCGCTCCGAGGTGGTGGCGAGCTGGGGCGTGCCGGACAAGGGGTACGGCGTGCCGGGCTCACCCGACCCGCTCCTCCTGCACGGCGGCACCAGCCTCCCGCAGGACGAGCTCAACCACTTCACCATCCAGACCTTCGACGGCAGAACCCTCGCCACGGTGGCGGTCTGAGAAGCGGGCGGGTCAGGGGGCTTGCAGGCGTTTGCGTAGCTCCTCGACCTGGTGTGGCTCGGCGATGCCGTCCCATGGGTGAAGGGCCCTCAAGCCCTTCTTGCGGTGGTCGGCGGCCCGGTCCGGGCGGAGCCTGCTCAGGTGCAGGTGGGCGAGCGCGGTGCTGATGCCGGCGGCGGGCAGGCGGGAGGTGGCCTGGTCGAGCAGGCCCGCCACCGTGCCGGGCTCGTGCGCCGGGTCCTCCAGCAGGATCCCGGCCCGGTGCACGAGGCAGCGCCCGCGGCCGAACTCGTCGGCGGTCCCGGCGTAGAGGCGTTCGGCCTCGTCCAGGTGCAGGCCGACGTCGTGGCTCTGGCCCAGGTAGTGGTGGGCGAGCGCGAGGAGCTCGCGCGCGTGCGCCTCCGTCGCCTGGTCGCCGGCCTTCCGCGCCAGGTCGAGCGCCTCGAACAGCACCACCCGGGCGTTGGTGTGCAGGCCGCGGGCCTTGCCGGCGGCGCCCTCGTGGTCGTGCGCCTGGGCCTTGCGCATGAGCAGCGCGGCCACGTTCGCCAGCCTGACGGCCTGCCCGGCCACGTGCCCGCCGGTCAGCGCCTGCCCGTACCTGACCAGCGCGGACTCCACGGCCTCGTACTCGTCGCCGGCCGACAGCAGGATGGCCGCGTGCGCCAGGTGCAGGTCGGCGGGCCACGACTCGACCCTGACGCGCACCGCCGCCGCCCGGTCGAAGTGCCTGCGCGCCTCGCGCGGGTCGCCCGTGGTGAGCAGGATCGCGCACTGCCGCAGCTCGGCCGTGGCCTGCACCTGCTCGTCCCCGAGCGACTCGGCGGCCCGCGCCAGCTCGGCCGCCGCCCGCAGCCGGTCCTCGTGCCGTTGTTCGAGCCGGAACCAGGTCTCCAGCGCGTCGCCGATCTCGGCCAGCGCCCGGCCGGTACGCGGCGCGGGCTCCTCGCGGGCGAGCACCTGCAGCAGCACCCGGTCCTCCATCGCGAACCAGGTCCGCGCCTCCTCGGCGGGCAGCCGCCCGGCGTATCCGGTGGCCTGCTCGGCGAAGTGCTCGACCAGCCGCCGCCAGGCCGCCACCTCCCTCGGCGGGCGCGCCGCCGTGCCGGTGCCGGGGTCCGCCGCGCCGCTGCCGCGAAAGGTCCCCGACACCCGGACCCGCGTCATCCGTACGTTCTCCACCAGCCCCAGCTTGGCCAGCTCCGTGATCGCGTCGGCCGCGGACGGCACGCCGAGCAGCGCGGCGGCGGCCTGGTGGTCGACCTCGGCGATCGGCAGCCCGGCCAGCAGCACGAACAGTCGCTTGGCGGTCGGCCGCAGCTGCCTGACGCTGCGTTCGAGCACGAAGTCGAGGGTGTCGGGGATGGACAGGTTGCGCAGGTCGTCCACCAGGGACTGGAGGGAGACGCCGGGGTTGCCGGCCAGCCAGCGGCCGACCCTGACCAGTTCGAGCGGGCTGCCCAGGCAGGCGTCGGCGAGCAGCTCCAGCGCCTTCGGCTCGCGGGTGACCCGGTCGTCGCCGATGTGCCGGGCCAGCAGCTCCTGCCGCGCGTCGGGGGCGAGCGGGCCGAGCCGGACGAGCTCGATGTGCTGCGGCGGCTGGTCGGCGAGCGTGCCCGCGATCACGATGTGCGCGCCGGGCACCCGGGTCGGCAGCCACTCGACCTGGCTCCACGAGCTGACGTTGTCCAGCAGCAGCACCTGGCCGGTGCCGTTGAGCGCCTCGATGACCTCCTCGGTGGCGTCCTCCGGCTCCTGGATGCCGCCGGGCGGGCGGTTGAGCGTGCGCAGCACCCGCTGGGCCACGCTCAGCGGCGTCTCGGGGCGGTCCCGGTCGGCGCCGCGCAGGTCGGCGTAGCGCTGCTTGCGCGCCTCGCCCGCCAGCTCCCACACCGCCTGGACGGCGACCGTGGACGTGCCCATGCCGATGGCGCCGTGCACGACGACGACGCCGCGTTCGAGCGCCTCCGCCTTGATCCGCCGCAGCTCGTCCTCGCGGCCGATCAGTTCGTCGATCCGGTCGGGGAACGGCATCGTGGCCGGCACCGGCCGCGGCGGGCGGGCGCGGTGACGCCGGATCCGGTACGTGACCAGCCCGGCCACCACCGGCACCACCACCACGAACACCGCGAGCAGCCCGACCACCGCCCAGATCGGCAGCAGCTCGACGAGCTTCTTGGCCAGCTCCTCCTGGAGGATCAGGATCGCGCCGCCCACCGTCAGCGCCCCGCCGACCCCCAGCTCCGCCCAGTGCGCCGCGGCCAGCCGGTAGAGCCGCGACAGCCGGAAGCCGAGCCGCTCCCTGCGCGAGATGTCCGTCACCGGCGCACCCCCCGCGTCAGCCCCCGGTACAGCAGCCGCGCGGTCACGGCCAGCACCAGCACGGGCACCGCCGTCGCGAGCACCGCCTGGGCCGCGAGCGGGCTCGCCGCGCTCATGAAGTGGCGGGCCTGCTCCAGCAGGATCAGCGGCAGGTGGTCGCCGGACGGCCAGTTGAGCAGCAGCCCGACGATCGCATCGTTCCAGACCAGGACGAACGTCAGCACTCCTGCCAGCACCACCGCGGGCCGCGCCTCGCGTACGAAGTGGACCAGCTCCCACCGGTCGCGCGCGAGCATGGGCGCGGGCACCCGGACGAACGCGTTGTGCAGCACCAGCACCGCCAGCGGCAGCACCAGCGCCGCGTGCACGATGGTCAGCGCGGGTGCCGTGCCGATCGGGCTCAGCGTCTGCTGCAACGGCACCGCGAACGCCTGCGGCGGCAGCACCGCCAGGGCCACCGAGACCAGCAGGACAGGCCGCCAGGTGCGGCGCGGCAGCAGGTGCTCGTGGGCCAGCACGTACGCGGCCGGCACCGCGGCCAGCAGCACCACGCACACGACCGTCACCGCCCGCAGGAACGTGGTGCCGAGGGCCCCGGTGAACGCGCTGTCGGACAGCGCCTCCGCGTACGAGCCGAGCGTCCACGGCTCGCCGTTCCACCACCCGCTCCGCGCGGCGGCGACCGGGTCGCGCAGCGAGGTGATGAGCAGTGCCGCGAACGGCAGCAGCCACAGCACCGACACCGCGCCGCCGAGCGGCCAGAGCCGCCGGCCACTCGTGGCGGGCGGCCGCGCGGACGGCGTGGAGCCGGCCCAGGTGACCCGCCCGCGCAGGCCGAGCAGGGCGGGCGCGGCCAGCCCCGCCACCAGCAGGGACATCAGGACGGCCAGCGCGGCGGCCCTGGAGTATCCCAGGTCGTCGTTGTGCCGCCACCAGTACAGCCCGCCGCCCTCGACCAGCGCCTGCATCGACCCAGGCACGCCCATGAGCACCAGGTCGAACACGCGGGCCGCCGCCACCAGCGCGAACAGGTACGCCAGCGCGGCCGGCCCCGCCAGCGCGGGCAGGACGACGGACCACAGCCGGCGCCCGCGGCCCGCGCCGAACGCCCTGGCCACGCGCAGCAGGTGCGCGGGCAGCCTGGCGAGTGCCTCGTGGAAGACCAGGAAGGCGACGCCCGCGTACTGCCAGACGAAGGCCAGGCCGAGCACCAGCCAGATCCAGCCGGGGCCGAGGAAGGCGGTGTCGCGGCCGAGCACGGCGGCGGCCATGCCGCGCTCGCTGCTGGTGTCGAACAGCAGCCGGAAGATCGCCCCCGTCGTCAGCGGCGACACCACGGCGGGCAGCACCAGGATGACCCGCATGACCAGGCCGAGCGCGGGGCCCGCATTCCTGACCAGCCAGGCCAGGCCCAGCCCCACCGCGCACACCACGACGACCAGCA
Source organism: Nonomuraea sp. NPDC049419 (assembly GCF_040676995.1). NCBI lineage: Bacteria > Bacillati > Actinomycetota > Actinomycetes > Streptosporangiales > Streptosporangiaceae > Nonomuraea > Nonomuraea sp. NPDC049419. The sequence continues at coordinate 35,459 of NZ_JBFAQB010000001.1, forward strand.
CCCACCAGATGAGCGTGTTGCCGATCGCCTGCCACGCCTGCGGGTCGGTCAGCACCTCCGACCACGCGCCGGGCCGCGAGAAGCTGATCAGCACGGTCCCGAGCAGCGGCGCCAGGATCACGCCCGCCGACAGCACCACCGCGAGCAGCAGATAGAGCGCCGCCCGCCACCGGCTGATCCCCCGCGCACTGACCGGCCCCCCGGCATCGTGGTGCGGCGCCACCTCGAACAGGAACGCGTCACGCCCGCTCACGGCCCGCTCACCCCGGGCAGGAGGGCGTGACGTCCGCTCGTTCGCCCGCTCATCGGCCGGTGCCCTTCGCGAGGCTGGTGACGATCTTCTCGCGGGCGGCCTGGGCGGCGCCGGCGGGGGCGGTGGTGCCGGCGGCGACGTCGCCGAACAGCTCCGTGAGGACGCGCCACAGGCCGCGGCCGTCGCCGCCCTCCAGACGGCCGATCAGGCGGTCGGACAGGTCGTAGCGGCGGCCCTCGCGCCCGCGCAGCGCCAGCGCGGGCTCGCGCAGCAGCGGGTGAGAGGGCTCGCGGTCGAGGGTGAGGAAGCCGCCCTCGTCCACCCAGTCGGTCAGCGCGTCGTGCTCGTCGCTCCCGCGCGGCCTGGTCAGCCACTCCACGAAGTCGAGGGCGTCCTGCCCGCCGCCCCGCATCGCCACCGCCACGTCGCCGCCGGCCACCAGGGGCGGGGGCCCGCCCGCGTGGCCGGGGAAGGAGAAGTGGCGGGCGACGTCCTTGCCGGCGTAGCGCTCGATGACGGGCAGCGCGAAGTCGGGCGCGGCCACCACGTCGGCGCCGCGATAGCGGAAGACGTCGAGTATCGAGTCGTGGAACTGCAGGGTCAGCGCCCGCCTGCCCTGGTCGGGGGTGAACGCCTCGCGCCAGATCAGCGCCAGCACCGTGAGCGCCTCGGCCACCTCGTTCCTGGCCCACCACTCCGGGTCGCCGCGCGTGGCCGCGGCGAAGAGGCCGTCGTAGACCTCGGGCGCGTAGGCGAGCAGCACGTTCTCGAACCAGTCGCTGAGCACCCACCCGTCGGCCGCGCCGATGGCCACCGTGCCGGGGCGGGGCATCCATGAGGTCAGGTTCGGGGGCGCGTGCCGCTCGTCCTTGCGGTGCCAGACGAGCGACTTGTTGGCGAGCTTGAACCAGGTGCCGAGCTCGGGCCCGCCCTCGTACGGCGTCACGAGCCCCCGCCAGAACGCGTCCTGCACGTGCCCGCCCACCCTGGGCTGGATGCGCGGGCTCACCAGCGGGTCGAACAGCAGCCCCAGCCTGGGGATGACGGCCACGTCGGGGATGACGTTCTCGGCGGGGCCGCGCAGCAGCGCGCTGATGTTGTCGCCCGCCGAGTAGACGCTGACCGGCCGCCGGGAGCCGGCCGCGTACGCGTCCACCACCCGCAGGAAGCGCTGTAACTCCGCGCCGCTCCACACCACGGCGACCCGCAGCGGCGGCTGACCCGCGCAGGCCGTGGCGGCCAGTGCGGGCGCCCCCAGCAGGAACGCCCTACGGCTGATCGGCATCGGTGATCTCCCAGACGCGCGCGGACGAGGCGAGGCTGGTCACCCTGGTGCCGTCGTCGGTGACGATGAGCACGGCCAGCTTGGTGTGCAGCGCCCGGCTCACCGCCGCGTGGCACGGCTCGCAGCCCGTACGGTCCTCGACCACCACCACCTTCGGCGGCATCGGCCGGCACATGACCCGCGCGAGCGCGACGGTCAGCCGCTCGTCGTGGGCCAGCTCGTGCGGTTTGGCGCGCATGAAGCCCTGGATGTCCATCCACCCCGACATGTATGCGACCTGCCCGTGCGACACCAGGGCCAGGTCCTTGCGGGCGGCCAGTTCGAGGTTGCGTTTGACGGTCAGGTGCGGCAGCAGCCCGCCGCCCGCGGGCACCAGCCCGATCGCGCGGTCCGCGGTGGACAGCGCGGTGATGTCGCGGTCGTCCAGGCGGAGCCGGCCTTCGTGCGGCGCCTCCAGGCCGAGCAGGACGTCGGCGAACGCCTCGCCCGCCGCCGGGCCGCCGGCCACCACGACCGCGGCCTGCTCGGCGTCGAGGGTGAGCGGGCCGGGTGACAGCCGCTGCCGGACGCCGTGCGTGAGCCAGGTGAGACCGTCGATCTCCAGCAAGGGCACGTGTGCAACCATCCGTCACGTCGGGATGTCGTCCGCCACCTGACGTTCGCACAAACGACGATCTACTTCAACGTGGCCGGGCGACTCCCACGCGTGTTCATGAAGTGGGTGACGAACCAGCCGCGGGCATGCTCCGCCACGGCGTCCAGCGCGCCCGGCTCCTCGAACAGGTGCGTGGCCCCCGGCACCACGGTGATCCTGGTCTCGGCGCGCAGCCGCCGCGCGGCCTCCTCGTTCAGCTCCATCACCACCGGGTCCCTGCCGCCCACGATGAGCAGGGTGGGGGCGCGTACCGCGGCGAGCCGGTCGCCGGCCAGGTCGGGCCGCCCGCCGCGCGAGACGATCGCGGCGACCGGATTGTCCGGCTCGGCCGCCGCCCACAGCGCCGCCGCCGCTCCCGTGCTCGCGCCGAAGTAGCCGACCGGCAGCCCGGCCGCGCCGGGGTGCTCGCGCACCTGCGCCGTACGCTCCAGCAGCCGCCCGGCCAGCAGCTCGATGTCGAACACGTTCGCCCGGTCGGCCTCCTCCTGCGGCGTCAGCAGGTCGAACAGCAGCGTGCCGAGACCCGCCTCGTTGAGCGCCCCGGCCACGTACCGGTTGCGCGGGCTGAACCGGCTGCTGCCGCTGCCGTGCACGAACACCACCACGCCCAGCGCGCCGTCAGGAACGACCAGATCTCCCGGCATGTCCACCCACTCCCCTCACCGCAGCCTGCCGCTACCCGGTCACGCCCGGCTCTATCCGCCTCTGAGCTGGGCAGTGGCCTGGGAAGGGGGACGGGGACATGAAGACGGAACCGGGGCGCAGGTCCGAGTCGGCCGGTGACCCGCTCGAACGCATCTTCGCGGGCGGGTCGTCGGCGCTGACGCTCGTCCGCACCATGGGCATCGGCCGCTGGCTGCGCATGGAACGCGAGGCGCTGGCCCAGACGGTCAAGGTGACGGCGGCGTGCGCGCTGGCCTGGTGGCTGGCCGCGTACGTGCTCAAGGTCGACCTGCCCGTGCTCGCGCCCATCGGGGTGCTGCTGACCGTGTCGGCGACCGCGTACAGCACGGTCGTGCGCGGCGCCCAGCAGATCCTGGCGGTGATCGTGGGCGTGGCGGCGGCCACCGCCTTCATCTGGCTCATCGGCCCGAACGTGGCCACGCTCGCCGTCCTCGTCGTGGCCGGGCTGGTGCTGACCAGGCTGCTCAACCTGCCGGCCCAGAACGTGCAGATCCCCATCACGGCGCTGCTGGTGTTCGCGCTCGGCAGCACGTACGGCTTCGCCCGCCTCGCCGACGTGCTGCTCGGCGCCGCCATCGGCATCGCGGCGAACCTGCTCGTGCTGCCGCCCCGCTTCGTCGACCACGCGGGCAAGGAGCTGTGCGGCCTGTCGGGGGAGCTGTCGAACCTGGCCGAGGACATGGCCGAGGGGCTGCGCGGGGAGTGGGACCACGAGCAGGCGGCCGAGTGGCTGGACCGGGCGCGTACGTTGTCGCAGCGACTTGAGGACACCGAGGAGGCCGCCGAGCAGGCCGCCGAGTCCGTACGCCTGTCGCTGCGCCGCCGCCGCTACGACCGCCGCCTGCGCCAGGTCGCCGAGGCGGCCACCTGCCTCGACCACGCCTGCCACCAGCTCAGGGGAGTCGCCAGGGGATTGGTGGACCTGGTCGCGGGGGTGCGCGGGCTGCCCGGCGAGCGGGGCGCCGACCTGCCGGAACCGCTCGCCGACGAGCTGTCGGCGCTGTCGCGCGTCTTCCGCCACTTCGGGCTGCTCCAGGTGAGCCCGGGCAGCCGCGAGGACATGGAGGACCTGCGCGCCGCGCTCGACGACGGCGAGCGCCAGCACCGGCGCATGGCGGGCACCTTCCACCGCACGAGCCACCCTGAGCTGCGCTTCCTCCAGGGCGCGCTGCTGGACGACTGCGCCAGGATCCGCCACGAGTTCGACCCCGACGACGGCCCCCACCGCGCCGCCTTCCCGAAACCCGACCGCCCGGCGCATCCCGCCGCGACCACCTCCGACTGACCCCCCAGAAACCGGCCGCGCGGCCTCCGGCCGATTCCCGCGATCACTCCGCCGACCTCGGAGAAGGTTTGGCATACTGCTCGGATGTCCGATTTCTCCGAGTTCCGCGAGCAGGGGCGGGCGGCCCTGCTGGCGGGTGAGGCCACCCACGACGTGCCCATGGTGGAGGGCGGCACCCGCTGGGGCGCGGCGGTGGTGCTGCGGCCGGCCGGGGAGGTCGTCGGGCGGCTGACGGACCTGGCGGCCACCGTGCACGCCCCCGGTCACTGGGTGCACGGCGGCCCGGCCCTGCACGTCACGCTCAGGTCGCTGGAGCCGTACCGGAGCGTGATCCCCGAGGACGACCCGCTGCGCCGCGCGTACGCCGCGGCGCTGGCCGAGGCCGCGGACGGCCTGCCGCCCGCCTGGGTCTACCTGGCGGGCGTCGCCCCGCACAGAGGCGGCGTCCTGGTGGGGGCGCATCCCGTGGACGAGACGCTGGAGACGCTGCGCAAGCGCTTCGCCAGGGGCCTGGAGTCGAGGGGCGTGCGCGACCTGGAGTACGGCAGGGTCCGCGACCGCTGGTACGTCAGCCTCGTCCACTTCGCCGGCCCCCTGACGGACGCCGAGGAGATCGTGGCCTGGTGCGACGCCCACGCGGACACCGACTTCGGCCTGGCCGAGCTGCCGGTGGCGGAGCTCGTCCAGTTCGTCCACACCGGCGCGGCGATCAGGGTGGACGAACTGGACCGCGTCCCGCTCAGCTCATCACCAGCGCGGTGAGGAACTGCAGCAGGTGCCAGGCCACGTACGCGCTGAGCGAGCAGAACGCCCACTCCTTGCCCAGCCCGATCCGCGCGACCCAGCGCAGTTCCTCGGTCGGCTCGCGGCGCACCCGCAGGCTCCTGCTGACGAAGAACGCCGAGACGAGCCACGCGGCCCCCGACACCAGGACGAGCGCGGCCGAGAGCGCGAGCAGCACCGGCGAGGGGTTCCCGCCCTGCACGTCGGAGAGCTGGCGGGCCCAGGCCGCGAGCAGCCCGCCGAGCACGGCGAGTGTGATCCGCCGGTCCTTGCGCGCCTGTCGCTTGAGCCATTGAAGGTCTTGCCGCAGATGGTTCTTGAGCATCCGGATCACCTCCGCTTGTGAATCGGCCGGTGAGTCCAGGAAACGGGAACCCGCGCGAAAGATCTGCGACCTCAGAACCGAGATTTCACGACTTTTATCGGTGTTTCACGAGAAAAGCCGGAGCTCCTCCGCGGCTCGCCGCGACTCCACCAGATCGCCCACCTCTTCGAGCGTCCGCACGGCCTCCCGCAGATGCGCGACCGCCGCCTCCTGCCGCCCCAGCCGGGCCGAGACGAGGCCGAGCGCCCGCGAGGCGCAGCCGAGGTCGCGCCGCGTCCCGCACTCCTGGTGCACGTCCCTGGCCTGCCGGGCGTACGGCAGCGCCTCCTCTGCCCTGTCGAGGTCGAGCAGGATCATGGCGAGCGTGGTCAGCGCCGCCGCCCAGCGGTCGCGCGTACCGCTCTCGTGCTGCAGCTCGACCGTCTCCCTCGCCGGCTCCAGCGCCGCCGCCGGCCGCCCGGCCGCGTGCAGCGCCTGCGCCACCGACAGCAGCGCGCTCGCCCGGTTGTCGCGCAGCTCCTCCCTGATCGCCAGCGCCGCCTTGGCCGCGCGCAGCGCGGGCCGGTGCTGCCCCAGCGACAGGTACGTGTACGCGAGCGTCTCCTGCACGTCCGCCTCGGCCCGCCTGATGCCCTTGCCCTGCACGATGTCCAGGGCCTCCAGCGCGTACGTGAACGCCACCTGCGGCCTGCCCTGCCGCCGCCGCACCCGCGCCAGCCGGTTGAGCATGCGCGCCTCGACCGGCTCGTCGTTGATCACCCGGCTGATGGCCAGGGCCTGGTTGAGATAGTCGTCGGCGCGCCGGTAGTCGGCCAGCCGCCAGTAGACCAGCCCGATGTCGCCGAGCGTCTCCGCCCTGCCCTGCTCGTGGTGCAGCTCGACCTGGACGGCCAGGGCCTGCTCGTAGCAGGACAGCGCCTCGTCGTAGCGGGAGCCGTTGCGGGCGATGCGGCCGAGCGCGCACAGGGCCCGGCCGCAGCCGTACTGGTCGCCGGTCGCCGTGTAGCCGGCGAGGGCACGCTCCGCGTCGCGCCGCGCGTCGTGCGGCAGCCGCAGCAGGTCGTAGATCTCGGCCAGGCAGAGCAGCGTCTCCGCCTCGGCGTGCTCGTCGCCCAGCTCGTGGCAGATCGACAGCGCCTCCAGGCCCTCCGACAGCGCGGCGTTCGGCTCGCCCAGGTTGCGCTGCACGGTCGCCAGGATGATCAGGCTCTGGGCGGTGCCGCGCCGGTCGCCGAGCTGCTCGCGTACGTCGAGTGCCTGGCCGGCGTACCGCAAGGCCGGCTCGTGGCGCTCCTGCGACAGGTGCAGCCGGGAGAGCGTGTGCAGGCAGCTCGCGACGCCCGCCTGGTCGCCGATCTCCTCGTACAGGGCGAGCGCCTCGGAGGCGTGGCGCAGCGCCTGCTCGCTGTTGCCGGCGATGCCGTGCACCTCGGCCAGGTCGTTGAGCGCCCGCGCCTGGCCCTCGCGGTCGCCCAGCGAGACGTGGTCGGCCAGCGCCTCCCCGATGAACCTGGCCGCCAGCGTGGACGGCCCGATGTCGCGGTGGATCGAGCCCAGGTTGCCGCGCATGAGCGCGATGGCCCTGCGGTTGCTCACCTGCATGGCCGAGGCCAGCCCGCCCTGCTGCACCTCCAGGTCGTTCTCGTAGTAGCGCAGCCGCCTGAACGGCTCGAACACCGCCGCCGCCAGCCGCCACGCCATGCCGTGCGCGCCGCTCTCCCCGGCCATCCGCACGGCCGAGACCAGTGAGCGCCGCTCCGCCTCGAACCACTCGCCGGGCGTCGCCGGGTCCGCGGCCACCGCCAGGTAGTGGTCGAGCAGCCGCGCCCTGGCCTCGCGCACCCCGGCCTCCGCGTGCCTGCCCAGCTCCCTGGCCAGCCGCTTGACCAGGTCGTGCACCCGGTAGCGCGACCCCGGCAGCGGCTCGACCAGGTACGCCCTGTGCAGTCCCGCGAGTGCGGCCACCGCGTCCTCGACCGGCGCGCCGAGCGCCGCCGCCAGCACCTCGGGCGTGAAGTCCCGTCCTGGCAGCAGCCCCACGTGACGGAACGCCCGCCGCTGCACCGGGCTCAGCGACTCGTACGCGAGGTCGAGCGCCGACCTGAACGCCTCCTCAGGGTCGCCCACCAGCAGCCGATCGGGCTTGCGCAGCTCCTCCACCCGCCCCTGCACGCTGAGTCCGGGGTCCTCGGCGAGCTTGGCGGCCGAGATCCGCAGCGCGAACGGATGGTACGAGCACACCCGCGCCAGCTCGGCCAGCGCGTCCCTGTCGGCCGACCTGGGCGAGTCCTTGCCCAGCACCGCGATGAGCAGCGCCACCGCGTTGCCCGGGTCGAGCACGCCCAGGTCCATGAGGTCGGCGTGCCCGGTGGCGCGCAGCGGGCCCATCCGCGTCCTGCTGGTCACCAGCGCCACGCAGTCCTTGCCGCCGGGCAGCAGCGCGCGTACCTGGGTGGCGTCGGCGGCGTTGTCGAGGACGAGCAGCAGCCGCCGCCCGGCGATCCTGCTGCGGTAGAGCAGCATCAGCTCGGCCTCGTCCGAGGCCGGCATGTGCTCGCCGACCCCGAGCGAGCGCAGGATCTGCCCGAGCGCCTCCGCCACCGTCATCGGCGGCTGGCTGGGCGACTGCCCGCGCAGGTCGATGACGATCTGCCCGTCGGGGAACCGGTCGGCGTGCTGGTGCGCCCAGCGGGTGACCAGCGCGGTCTTGCCGACGCCCGGCAGGCCCTGCACGACCATGGTGTTGGTGCGCCGCGGCCGGTCGAGCCAGTCGGTCAGCAGGTCGAGGCTCTGCTGCCGGCCGGTGAAGTCGGAGACGTCGGCGGGCAGCTGGCGCGGCTTGGGCATCTCGCGTACGGGCACCGCGCTGTTCGGAGTGGGCCCGCCCGGCCGGGTCAGGAACGGCGTCACCCGCCCCTTCCACGGCGCCGACAGGTGCTCCCAGCTCCCCGCGGCGGCCCGCAGCGCGACCGGGTCGGCGATGCGCAGCCGCCGGTAGCCCGGCCTGACCAGCCAGCCCCGCTGCGTCCACTGGGTGAGCTGGCGCTGCACCACGTCGGGCGAGCTGCCCACCAGGTCGGCCAGCGTCTCCATGGACAGCGGCGGCGCCGACTCAGAGGCCAGCCCGTAGCGCTCGTCGAGATGCAGCAGCCAGACGGCCAGCCGGGCCGCGACCGGTGCGCGGGCCAGCGCCTCGTGCCTGCGGGCGGCGAGGTTGCGCGCGAACAGCTCCTGCACCAGCGCGGTCGCCACGGCCGGCGCCGCCGCGGCCTGCTCGCGCAGCCGCCGCAGGTCGATGGGCCAGGCGCGGACCTCGGTGAGCGCGTCGACCTTGACGCGGTCGGCCGGGCTCCAGAAGGCCAGCTCGCCGACGATGTCGCCGTCGCCCCGCAGGTCGTGGACGGCCTCGCGGTCGCCGGCCGGGGTGTACTCGCGGGCGTAGCCGTAGTCGATGAGATAAACGCTGTGGGCCGGCCGCAACGGCGAGCAGATCGTCTCGTTACGGTGAAAGACGTGCGGGCGGGCGCCCTCGTCGACCAGCGCTTCGAACAGACCCACCGTGCACACCACCCCTTGGTGGGACGGCGGTGTCCCTGACATGACAGGCATCAACGGCCTGTGCGACGACCTGTCACATCAGTTGACGACAGCGGGCTGCCGCTGTCAATCGGGGATCAGACGCTCGCGGTGTCGGCCTTGTCGGTGTCGGCGCGGTCGGGGACGAAGCGGTAGCCGACGTTGCGGACCGTTCCGATCAGCGACTCGTACTCGGTGCCGAGCTTGGCGCGCAGCCGCCGGACGTGCACGTCGACCGTCCTGGTGCCGCCGAAGTAGTCGTAGCCCCAGACCTCCTGCAGCAGCTGGGCCCTGGTGAAGACCCTGCCGGGGTGCTGGGCGAGGTATTTCAGCAGCTCGAACTCCTTGAACGTGAGGTCGAGCACGCGCCCGCGCAGCCGCGCGGTGTAGGTGGCCTCGTCGATCGACAGGTCACCGCTGCGGATCTCGTCGGGCACCTCCTCGGCCGCCGCCTGCGAGATGCGGCCGGTGGCCATGCGCAGCCGCGCCTCCACCTCGGCCGGGCCCGCGCTGTCGAGCAGGACGTCGTCGACGCCCCACTCGGCGGTCATGGCGGCGAGCCCGCCCTCGGTGACGATGACGAGGAGCGGGCAGTCGATGCCGGTGGTCCTGATGAGCCGGCACAGGCTCTTGGCCTGCACGAGCTCCTTGCGCGCGTCGACGAGGACCGCGTCGGCGGGCGGGGTGTCGATGAGCGCGGACGCCTCCGCGGGCGAGACCCGGACCGAGTGGAGCAGCAACCCCAGCGCAGGCAGCACCTCGGAGGACGGCTCGAGGGCGTTGGTCAGCAGCAGCAGGTTGCTCATTACGGCCTCCTCAAACACGCAAGGACCCGGGGGCTACGTCGCCCGAGTCCATGTGAGTGAGGATATCCCACGAGTTAGTCGCGTCCATTGCGCGTCCAGCAGGTGAACAGCGCGTCTCCTGAAACAAGCTTGTTAAGGAGAACGCACAATAGAGCTGAAACGATTGTGAGGCAGGCATGGCCACGGGAAAGATACGTTATTGGGCGGCGGCGAAGGATGCCGCCGGAGTCGCGGAAGAGTCGTTCGACGCGGTTACTCTTGGTGAACTCATGACCAAAATCACACGCGATCGTGACGAACTGGCCAGGGTGGTCCTGCGCTGCTCGTTCCTGGTGGACGGCTCACCTGTGGGAAAGCGCGCGCACGATCAGGTGATGCTCCCCGACGGCTCGGTCGTCGAGGTGCTGCCGCCCTTCGCCGGCGGCTGATCCGCTGGTGAGCAACCGCTTTCCGGGGGAATGAGTCATGGCGGATCGATAGGCTCTTGACCCCCGCCCAAGACAGGGAGCCCCATGCGCAAGCTGATCGTTTCGCTGATCGTGCTCGTCATTCTCCTTGTCGCCGCCGACCGGGTCGCCGTCGCGGGCGTCGAGCGCGATCTCGCCAATCGCATCGCCGCCTCCGCCGACCTGTCCGGCACCCCGACCGTCACCATTACGGGCATCCCCTTTCTGACCCAGGCCATCTCCGGCCACTATCCGGAGGTGCGGTTCGACCTCGGCACGTTCACCTACGGCGGCGTGCCCGTGCGCAACCTGCACGGCGCCGCCTACGACGTGACCGCGCCGCTCGACGGCATCCTGCAGAACCGCCCCGACGTCAGGGCCCGCCGCGTCACCGTCGCCGGCACCCTCAGCAGGGCCACCATCGACAAATACGCGCCCCAGGGGGTCAAGATCGGCGGCAACGGCGACAGGCTCACCGCGTCGGGCGAGGTGACGGTGGGCGCCCAGAAGGTGAAGTTCGACGCCGAGATGCGGGTCGAGCTCATCGACGGCGGCATCAGGGTCCAGGCAGAGAAGATCGAGGGCGTGCCCGACCAGGTCGCCAGGCTGGTCTCCTACACCATCCCGTTCAAGGGCAAGCTGCCCTTCGACGTGAAGGTGACCGGGGTCAGGAGCGTGCCGGGCGGGCTCGAGTTCTCGGCAGAAGCGTCTGACGTGCCGATCCGTGGATGAGCGTGAACCGTCGCGTCGCCGCGTACGTGATGAGGACGTGACAGCAGCGGACACCGCCGACGAGGAACTCGTGAGGACCCTCTTCGACGAGCACGCTGGGCCACTCTACGGTTACGTGCTTCGCATGACCGGCGACTCGGGCCGGGCCGAGGACGTCGTCCAGGAGACCCTCTTGCGGGCCTGGCGGCATCCCGAGGCCATGTCCGGGCGGCCGATCCGCGCGTGGTTGTTCACGGTGGCCCGTAATCTCGTCGTGGACCAGCATCGCGCCAGGAAGGCCAGGCCGCCGGAGACCGGCGACGAGGCGCTGGCGGTCCTGCCGGCCGACGACGAGCTCGAGCGCGCGGTCGAGTCGTGGGCGGTGGCCGAGGCGCTCGCCGCGCTGCGGCCCGAGCACCGCGACGTGCTGCTGGAGGTCTACTACCGGGGGCGATCGGTGAAGGAGGCGTCGGCGACGCTGGGCATACCGCCGGGAACGGTCAAGTCCCGTACGTACTACGCGTTGCGCGCCCTGAAGCTGGCGCTCGAAGAACGGGGGCTGGCGCCGTGATGACGTGTGAGGAGGTCCGGATCGCGCTCGGCGCGCACGCCCTGGGCGCACTCGACCCGGAAGAAGCACTGGAGATCGACCACCACCTGGCCACCTGCGAGGCGTGCGGCGCCGAGCTGGAGGAGCTGGCCGGCCTCACGTCGTTCCTCGGGAAGGTGTCCGAGCGCGACGTCGAGGTGGTGACCAGCCCGCCGCGGCAGGTGCTCGACCGGCTGCTCAACGACCGCGCCAGACGGTCGCGGCGCGGCCGGATCCTGACCGCGGTCGCGGCGTGCGCGGCGGTGCTGGTGGTGGGCGGCACGGTCTGGACGTCCATCCAGGTCACGTCGAGCCACGAGGCGACGACCGCCCAGGCGCCCGCGGTCGCGCGGTCCCAGGAGTCGGGTCCGCGGGTCATGTCCGACCAGGGCGCGTCGGAGGAGAGCGCCGGCGACCGTCCCATGGTCGAGCCGCGCCGCTCCGACCAGTCCGACGCCGCCGAGCAGGCCCCCACCGGCCAGCCCTACGGCACGGCCGCCACCCCGAGCCCCAGCCGAGCTCGGAAAACGCCGGCCCCGTCCGACGCGGAACCACGCGCTTCTTCCGCGCCCCGCAAGGCTCAGGAAGGACGCGAGTTCACCGGCACGAACCGCGCGGACGGCTACCGCGCCACAGTCCAGGCCCTCCCTGCCGAAACCGGCACCGAGCTGGGCGTCCGCGTCACGGGCATCCCCGTCGGCACCACCTGCGGCCTCGTCGTGGTCGCCGCCGACGGCCGCCGCGAGACCACGGAGACCTGGCAGATCGCCCCCGACACCTACCGCGAGAGAACGGTCTTCTCCCGCCGCACCTCACTGGCGCTGCCGGAGATCACCCACTTCGAGGTGGTGGACGAGTCAGGCAAGCCCCTGATCGAGATCCCCGTCCACAAGTGACCTGACGGATCTCGGCCCGCTCACCGCGAGGCCCTGCGGCTGGGCGAGTCTCCCGGCGGGGCTTGCCCCGCCGGCGCTCCTCTCCCTGCTCCCGCCACCGACGGTGGGAAGGAAACGTGGGCGCGGGAGGTTGCACGGGGGGATGGAGCGGAGGGCGTCGGCCGCGGCGCTCGGCTTGTTGATCGGGGTGAGTCACCTGCGTCGGGACGATCGCGCACATGAGGCCGCCCCCGAGCGTCTTTCCGTGGAGGAGCTCGGGGAAGGGCTGGGGGAGCGGGCGACGCTCGTGCAGTTCTCGACGGCGTTCTGTCAGCCGTGCCGGGCGACCCGCAGGATTCTGGCGGATGTGAGCGCGCTGGTGCCGGGGGTGCGGCACGTCGAGGTGGACGCCGAGTCGCGGCTGGAGCTCGTCCGCAGGCTGGGGATCACCGGCACGCCGACCGTGCTGGTGCTCGATCCGGCGGGGACGGTGGTGAAAAGGGCTTCTGGGCTGCCCAGAAAGACCGAGGTGCTGGCGGCGCTGGCGCTGGCCGTACCGGAAGGGTGAGAGGCGATGCGTCTCACATGTCGTCTCACCAACCGGACGAGATGTGACAGATGACGAGACGCCGAGTAGTGTCTTGTTCATGAACCCATCGACAGAGCTGCTGACGAAGCGGCGCGCGGTTGATTTCTGCCGCGTCGCCACCGCGCTCTGTCGCGCTGCCTGAGGACGATCTCGCGCGGATTCGCCATCCGCCTCAAATCGACCCTTCAGGAGCATCCCGCGATGCGTGCCGATCCCAGAATGCTGCGCTTCGGCGCGGCCGTCACCACCCAGATCCTCGCCTCCGCCCTGATCTCCGAGAGCCTCCGGCTGCTCGCCGTCAGGGGGCTGAGTCGCGCACTGGGTGCGTTCCGTCGCTCACCGCACACGATGCTCCGCCCGGCGCCCGGCGCCGGGAAGGACCCCGGACTCTTCCGGCCGGTCCTCGCGGTCGTGGGGCCGGCCGAATTCGCCGCCGTAATCACGCCGCAGGCCCTTTCGGCCTCGGTCGCGGCCACCCTCGCCGCCTTCCTCATCGCAGCCTGCGGATTCTGCCTTGGCTGCGCGATGTACCTGCTCATTCGCCGACTACTGCCCGCCGCCAACATGGAGGTATCCCAATGAGCCGCTCCGCCGCCCTGGTGGACGCCGACTGGGTCGAGGCCAACCTCGACACGCCCGGAGTCGTCCTCGTCGAGGTCGACGAGGACGTCAGCGCCTACGACAAGGGCCACATCCGTGGCGCCGTGAAGGTCGACTGGCGTCAGGACCTGCAGGACCCGGTGCGACGCGACTTCGTCGACAAGACCGGTTTCGAGGCCCTGCTGTCCGACCGCGGCATTTCCAACGACGACACCGTCGTGCTCTACGGCGGCAACAACAACTGGTTCGCCGCCTACGCCTACTGGTACTTCAAGCTCTACGGCCACGCGAACGTCAAGCTGCTCGACGGCGGCCGCAAGAAGTGGGAGCTCGACTCCCGCGAGCTGGTGCGCGACGTGCCGCAGCGGCCCAAGACGCAGTACGTCGCCAAGGACCAGGACACCGCGATCCGCGCCTTCCGCGACGACGTGGTGTCGGCGATCGGCAAGCTCAACCTGGTCGACGTGCGCTCGCCCGACGAGTTCACCGGCAAGCTGCTGGCCCCCGCCCACCTGCCGCAGGAGCAGGCGCAGCGCGGCGGCCACGTGCCGACGGCCCGCAACATCCCGTGGTCCAAGGCGGCCAACGACGACGGCACCTTCAAGTCCGACGACGACCTGCGCACCCTCTACCAGGAGGCCGGGGTCGACTTCGGCAAGGACACCATCGCCTACTGCCGCATCGGCGAGCGGTCGGCGCACACCTGGTTCGTGCTCCACGAGATCCTGGAGCAGTCCAACGTGAAGAACTACGACGGTTCGTGGACCGAATACGGCTCGCTCGTGGGCGTGCCGATCGAGCTGGGGGAGGCCCGCTGATGAGTGCACAAGGGTGCGGGGCGCCGGAGCAGACCGTGGCGCTGCCCGCCGGCATCGATCTGTCCAACCAGGCCGTCATCCAGGGCGTCGTGACCGGCGCCGGCACCGCCTACGCGCGGCTGCTCGACCACTCCGGTGAGTTCACCGGCGAGGTCGTGGTCTCCGACGACGGCGTCTTCCGGTTCTTCGCCGCCCCCGGCGACTGGACCGTCCGCATCATCGCGGGCGGCGGCGTCACCCGTGACGTCCAGGTCCAGGCCAAGCTGGGTGAGGTCGCCCAGCTCGCGGTGGCCGTCTGACACATGACGAAGGGCCCGTGTCCGGCTGACGGACGCGGGCCCTTCGCATGCCTCACGGCGGTTGGGTGGGGTAACGCATGAGGAGCGTGGCGCGTACGACGTCGGGACCGTGCGCGCGGTAGCCGTGCGGCACGTCGGACCGCCACGAGATGTGGTCGCCCGGGCCGGCCGTGAGCGGCGCGTCGACGGGGCCGGCGCTCAGGGTGCCGGTGAAGACCGTGACGTGCTCGCTCACCCCCTCGTGATGGGCGGGTGAGGTCTGGGTGAGGCCGGGCGGGACGCGTACGCGGTAGAGCTCGTACGTGACCCGGTCGTCCTCGAAGACCTCGAGCAGCTCGGCCTCGATGGCCGTGCCCCGCATGACCTGCGGCTCCGGCGGCGCGTCGAGGATGGCCCCGATGGGCACGCCCAGCTGCGCGGTGATCGCCCACAGGGTCTCGAGCGTGGGGTTGCGGGTGCCGGTCTCCACGCCCGACAGCGTGGCCTTGCCGATGCCCGCCCGCTTGGCCAGCTCGGAGAGCGAGACGCCGCGCGCCTGTCGCAGCCGCCGCAATCGATCGCCCACCACGCGGGGATCGGTGTCGATCGCGGGTTGCGGTTTCATACCGCAATGGTGCCGTACGGGAGGCGGGTCGTGACCCCGTTCGCCGGGGGGAAACCTTCGTCACCACCGGGGGAAGGCGCCGCTCACCTGGCTCTTGATCGCGCAGCGTCTTCAAGGGTTGCGGCTGCGTCACATGGGACAGAACGCTACGATTCCACAGATGTCCGGTTCGACAGGTGTGACGGCGCCGCCGCAACCAGGGCCCACACCGGCTCAGCAGATGCCGTCGCCGTACTCACTGCCCCTGCACGCCCTCCGCCTGGCGGGCAAGTGCGCCGCGCCGCTGATCCTCTGGTACGCCGCGGGCGAGCTCGTCCGCTTCGTGCTGCTCTATGCCGCCTCCGAGGTCGCGTACGGGGACTACCGGCAGGTCCGCCTCGTCGCCGTCATGACCCTGCTGACGCTCATCGTGCTCGCCGCGATGACCGTCACCGCCGGCATGCTGCACAGCCTGCGCGGCGCGCTGTGGGAGGTGCGCGCACGAGCCGGGGACGGCGTCAGGGAGGAGAAGTTCTTCCGCACCCTCGACCGGATCGCGCCCGCGTTCGCCGTGCTCTATCTGGCCTGGGGCTTCCAGAAGGAGGACGCCAGGGACGTCTTCCAGATGGACATCTTCCACCACCTCTACGATCAGCAGGAGGCGTCCTTCTTCGGTGAGCAGAGCGACGTCGGCCGCGGCCTGGTCGACCTGGACTGGCGGGTGTCGCTCGGCGCCATGGCCGTCGCCTTCGGGCTCAAGTGGCTGTTCTCCAAGTTCGTCGAGCAGAACAAGGGGAGATTCTTCGGCTTCCTCGCCGCCTTCTCCGAGTTCGCCTTCGTCTTCTACGGCCTGAACGCCACCGTCGCCTTCAGCGACGCCCGCTCGGAGTGGGTGCAGCACCGCAAGGCCATCGCCGGCACCGAGGAACTGCTCACCCAGGCCAAGGAGAACGTACCGCTCTGGGACACCGTCACCGGCTGGTGGGGCGAGGTGTGGCCGCTGTTCCTCGACGGCGTGGCCGTGCCGCTCGCCTGGCTCACCGTGGCCATGCTGGTCTTCGGCGCGTTCTCCGACGAGGCCCGCACCCTGCTCAGGGGCACCCGCCTTGAGCGCGGCATCGACCGGCTGGAGAGCAGCCACGACCTCACGCAGAAGTCGTTCGACCAGCTCACCGGCGGGTTCAAGGACCGCTGGGTGCCGCTCGCCAACTCGCTGCGGATGATCTTCAACGGCGGGATGCCGCTGTTCGGCATGATGTGCCTGTGCTACGCCGCCCTCGAGATCGGCGGCCAGTACGCGCAGCGCGGCATCATGATGCTCATCGGCGCCCGGGACGAGTGGGTCGGCGTCTACCAGGCGGTGCCCGTGTCGTTCGTCCGGGACATGGTGGTGACCGTGCTCACCATGGCGCTGCTGGCGGCCACGTACGATCTCGCGGCCACCCGCGCCCGCCTGGCCGGCCGCCCGCTCGAGGACGGGTGACCGGCCGGCTCAGCGGCGCCTGAAGCGCAGCACCTCCACGTCCGGCACCAGCTTCTCCGCGCCCTCGCGGGTGAACAGCTCATCCGTCGGGGTGTCGGAACGGTAGTTGCTGGGCCGGAACGACAGCTCCACCTCGTTCGCCACCGGCGTCGGCACGATCGCCAGCCCCTGGATCTTGTACTCCCTGCCCACCACGAGCCGGTCCGTCGGCCGGTCGCCCACCGCCTCGATGGGCGCCGTCCAGATCCGTCCCGCGCGGTCCTGCACCTGGACGTCGGTGGGCTCCGCCACCATCGTGGCGCTGCCCTTGTCGACGACCTTCCTGGAGATGTCCACCCTGAGCCAGGTCACCTCGGGGCCGTGCGTGCTGTCCGGGGGCGCGTCGGTGCGGGACAGGGCGGCCTTCCACTCGACGCCGTTCACCTTGCCCGCCTGGCCCGCCGCGACGACGATCTCCTTCGTCTCCTTCTCGGTGGTCTTCTCGTAGAAGACGTGGCCGTCGTAGGTCTGTGCGGCGGTCGTCAGCAGGCACGCCAGCACGGCCGCCGCGGCCACCAGCGCCGTACGCCGCTTCGACCTGCCCCCGGCCTGGGCCCCGGTGCTTTCCGCAGGCCCCTGGCCGGTCGTTTCGGGGCCGGGGAACGGCTCGGCGCCTGGGGCGCCCTGCGCGAAGGACTGCCCCTCTCCGGCCGCGAGCCCCGGCGCTCCCGCCGCCATGGGCGGGGCGATGGGCGGTTGAGCCGGGGCGCCCGGCCGGTACTGCGGCGGTGGACCGGCTGTCCTGACGGCGGGAATGGGCTGCGTCGCACCGCCGACCGGCTCCCGGGGAGCGGGCGGCCACACCTGCTGATCACTGGTGGCCCGCCGCCCCCGCACATCGCCGGCCTGCGGCCCGGCCCCCGGCCCAAACCGCCGCCCACGCCCGGGCCCCTGACCGGGCCCTCGCTGGTCGCCGGGCCCCTGGCCGGGCCCGAACGCAGGACCACCCGCCGGTGCCTGGGCATGCCTGGGCGCTTCGGCCGGAGCGCCGCCCCAGCCCTGCTCTGGGGCGGAGGAGGGGCCGCTGGGTTGTGGGGCGCGGGGGGCTTGTGCGGGCGCTTGTGCGGGGTCGTAGGCGCCTCTGGGAGCCCGGCCGGCGGGTTCGGCCGGGTGGCCGTGGGGCGCCGAGGGGTCAGGGGCGGCGTGGCGGCGGCGGGGCTGGGGTGCGGGCGCGTTCCCGGGGGCCCAGTCGTGTTCGGACGGGGACCAGTCGTAGGCGGACGGGGCGCCCTGACCGGAAGCGCGGCCGGACACACGGCCGGGGAGGCCGCCGCGCATGCCGGGACCCGGCGGAAGGCCCTTGCCAGGGGCCTGCTCATGGGCGGACCGCGGCGGGGCATCGGACTCGGGCCCGATGCCGGGCCCAGCGCCAGGTCCCATGCCAGGTCCCATGCCAGGTCCCATGCCAGGTCCCATGCCAGGTCCCATGCCAGGTCGGGTGCCAGGCCCAGTGCCGAGCCCGGCGTCGGGCCCGGCGGTGGGCCCAGCGTCGGGGCTTGCGGCGGGTTCTGTGTCGGGGCCGGGCTTGGGGTCTCTGCGGGGCGAGAACCAGTCGTTCGTGCTCATCCTGAGATCACTTCTTAACGATCGAGTAGACGTCCTGCGGCGAGTCGGCGAGCTTGCGCGCCGCCGCCTCGTCCAGGCCGAGATCGATCTCGACCTCAGGCCGGTACGGCTCCTGAGCCCCCGCCTGGGGCGGCAGCTTGAACACCACGCGCGCCCCCGGCAGCGCACCGGCAGGGACCTCGAAGAAGAACGGCCCGCTGACCCAGATGTCCGGCTGCACCCACACGTTGGCCAGCGTCTTCTGCCTGTCCACCCGGTCGGTGGCGGCGAACCGCACACCGTCGGGGGTGAGCAGGTCGGGCTGCCCCAGGTGGTACGGCTTCATGCTGGACTTGGCCGACGCCCGGACGATGAGGAAGACGTTCCCCGTCTCGATGGTCTCGGTGTCGGAGAGCTGGATCTTCCTGGCGGTGGTGAACGAGTCGAGCCGTACGGAGAACCGCTGGGCGTCCACGACCTCGCCCTTGCCGCCCGTGTAGCTGAGCGGGTCGTTGACGGTTCCCCCGAGCGCCTTGGTCTGCAGCCCGACGGCGGCGAGCAGCATCACGAGCCCGGCGGCGACGCCGGCGACCCCGGAGCCGCGGCCACGACGCCGGCCGCCCCGCCTGGACCGGCGGCCGGGGACGGCCTCCGAGCGCTGATCCGTGAGGGTCATGCCGTGCCGCCCTTCTTCACCGGCAGGGTCACGCGGGCCTTGACGACGGGCCGCAGGGACCGCTCGCCGGCCTCCTCGGTGACCATGGTCCACTCGAGCCGAGCGTTGTTGAAGCTTTCGCGCTCCTCGAAGGAGGCCACGTCGAGGGTGACCTTGTCGGGCACCTGCTCGCCGTCCTGCAGGCGGTACCTGACGACGACTTCGCTGGTCACGCCGGGGTGCAGCTGCCGGGTCTCGCCGCCCTTGCTGAGCGCGAACACGGACGGCCCCCACTCCTCCTTGAACGCCGGCGTGATCTTCACGAGCGACCCGGCGAAGGTCGTGGACGTGAACGCCTGCTCGAGCTTGGCGGGCGGCGAGCCCACCGGGAGGGTCTCGTCGCCCTTGTTGGTGACGGCGAAGACGAGCTCAAGGAAGCGCTTGTCCTCGTCCCACGTGTTCTGGGCCCGCTCGACCCTGAAGCGTGACTCGACGAACTTGGTGTCGTACAGGCCCTGGTCGAGCACGGCGCCCGGGCTCAGCGGCTCGACCTCCTCGGGAGCCTCGCCGAGGCCGCCCAGCAGGGCGGTGATGCCGATGACGGTCAGAGCCGTCAGGGCGATGGCGGGCACCACTACCGGGCGTCTGGGCTTGTCAGTGCGGTCGCCGGAGGGTTCCGTCATGGGTAAGGATGGTAATAGCTCCCGTTCGTCTCATCTGCCGCAATGCTCCCATCGGACTGGTCAAATTGCCGAGAACCCTGCCGCTACGGTGGTTCTAGCTCATACGCTGTCACGGAGCGGGAATGGGCTGAGCCCTACACCTAATGACATATCGGCGGCCGGAGGGTCACGTGGCGGACGTGCATCCCGAGCATGCCCAGCTCCAGGCGGACCGCATCTACCTGGGCTGGCAGTACATCCTGCTCCATCCCGATCCGGGGCCGCCGCCCAAACGCCCCTCGCCGGGCGAGGAGGCGGCCGCGCAGGAGCCGCCTGACCCCGCCGCGTCCGAGCTGCTGCGCCGCGAGCGGCAGCTGGAGGACATGCTCAACCGGCCGGTACGCCACGTCCGCCTGTTCATGCTCGTCCTCACCGTGCTCATCCTGGGCGCCGCGCTGTCCGGCTACCTCGCCTGGCCCTTCGCCCTGCTCGGGCTGGTCGCTGCCGGCGGTGTGGCGGGCATCTGCAGCTACGCGCTGCTGCAGGGCGACCGCGCGGTCAGGTACCGGGTCCTCGAACAGCAGGCCAAGGACGAACGGCGACGTCAGGAACGTGACAAGGAGCTGTTCCGCGCGCAGGAGGAGCACGCCCAGCGCTACCGCGAGTGGCAGGAGTCGAAGGAGCGCCACGACAGGCAGCTGACCTGGTACGCCGTCTCGGTGCCCGACGAGATCGACCGCATCGACGTCGCCGGCGGCACCTTACCCGGCTGGTCGGCGCTGGTGACGCTGATCGGCGCGACCCGGCTCTACAGCGGCGGCCACCTCACGGTGCTCGACCTGTCGGAGGGCGCGATCGCCAAGGACCTGATCGAGCTGGCCCGCAAGGGCGGCGACGACCCGCTGGTGTGGGTGCTGCCGGTGGACCTGCCGCGGCTCGACCTCGGAGCCACGCTCAAGCCCGAGGCGTTCGCCGACGTCCTCGCCCATGTGGTGAGCGTCAGCGAGGAGCACCGCACCACCCGCGACCTCAGCTTCGACAACGCGATCCTGGAGCGGGTGCTTGAGGTGCTCGGCGAGAACGCCACCATCAGCCAGGTCACCGCCGCGCTGCGGGCCCTGGCGCAGGTGGGCGACCCGCGCGACGACCTGAGGTTCGGGCTGATCACCGCCACCCAGCTCGAACGCATCGGCACGCTGTTCGGGCGCGGGGTCAGCGACCGGGTGGTGATCGAGCGGGCCTGGGCGCTGGAGTCGCAGCTGCGCAAGCTGGAGTCGCTCGGCACGCAGGCCGTGCGCCTGCCGCCGGCCCGGCTGCGGGTGGTGAGCATGGACCGGCAGGCGGGCGTGTTCGGCAACCGGGTGCTCGGCACGTACGTCGCGACGGCCCTGACTCACATCCTGCGCCAGTCGCCCGCCTCCGACCGGCCCTGGTACCACACGATCATCGTGGCGGGCGCGGACAAGCTCAGGGGCGACGTGCTCGACCGGCTCATGGACGCCTGCGAGACCTCGCGTACGGGACTCGTCCTCACCTACCGGTCGCTCACCCCCACGGTCAGGGAGCGGCTCGGCAGGGGCCACGCGGCGGTGGCGTTCATGCGGCTCGGCAACGCCGAGGACGCCCGGGTGGCCAGCGAGCACGTCGGCACCGAGCACCGGCTCGAGCTGGCCCAGCTCACCGAGGCGATCAGTGACTCGCTGCCGGGGCTCGACGGCGGCTACACCTCCACGATCGCCCAGGTCGACGACGAGCACGAGGACCGCGACGAGCACGCGCCCGACCTCGCGGGCGACATCACCGAGTCCACCGAGTGGGGGCGCACCGCCGACAAGATCTCCGAGAAGGAGCGGGTGCTGCAGCGCTCGCGCGAGTTCCTCGTCGAGCCGCACCAGCTCCAGCAACTCCCCACCACGTCCGTGATCGTCACGGACGCCACCGCGGAGGGACGCCGGGTCCGCCTGGCCGACGCGAACCCGGCCATCCTCACCTTCCCCAAGACGACGCTCGGCGAGCTGGAGGAGGTCCGGGAGGCGGTGCTGGCGCTCGACCCCAGGGCCGGCGACGGCGACGGAGAGCCGCCGCCGAACCTCGGGCCACCACCGCCGCGCCTGGACTGGCGCAAGGGCAGGCAATGACATGGTCAATGTCAAGGTGACGAGCTGACGGTTGGCGGAATTTAACTACGAACCGTCTGTGGGGGATTGAAATGCAGCCGAGCGTCGCGTTGAGCGGGCCCTGGTATCGAATTCAGTCGATCGCAGCACCCTCGCGAAGCTCGTCGGCGGAATGGGATTTCGTCACCGTGCTTCCCGCGGTGTTGTCGGCGGCGCAGCGTGACCGGCCTTTCGTGATCGGGTGGTTGTCGCGCGGATCGGGGGCGCCGCTTGAGCTGATCACGAACGCGGGGCCGCTGTCGCCGCCGCGCCAGCCGCGCAGGTCCACCGACCTGCCCGACCATCCGAGCGGGCCGCAGCCGCTGCTGTTCCCAGGGGGAGCGCGCGGGATGCGGCTGGACGAGGAGTACCTGGCCGACCTGGCCGACCTGGTGTGGACGCCGTGTCCCGGACGCCAGGCGCCGCCGCTGGGCAGCAGGGGGCGCGAGTTCGACCCCGACGAGCTCAGGCGGCCCACGTTGTTCGAGTCGACGCTGGTCACGCTCATGTCGCGGCCGTTCGCCTGGCTGGTGGTCGCCGAGCCGACCGACCTGCTGGACGCCGAGGTGGCGCACCTGCGCACCCAGCTCAACGTGCTGCGCCAGTACGGCGATGCCTCCGAGCGTTCCCGCTTCGACGCGGAGCGGGCCGAGCGGCGCATGCAGGAGCTGGACGCCTTCCGCGAGGCGGGCCTGTGGAACGTGCGCGTGCTGGCCGGTGGCGCCACCGCCGAGGAGCTGCGGCAGATCGCTCCCGTGCTCGTGGGGTCGGTCGAGATGAGCCATCATCCGTACCGGCTGCGCAGCTCGCACGGGGCCGCGTACGCGCTGCCCGAGGCGCTCGCCATCACCATGCAGGACCCGGCCGACGGTGCCGCGGCCCCCTTCGCCGCGACGGCGGGCGCGCTGGCCGCGCTGGCCGGGCTGCCCCGGCGCGAGGTGCCGGGCGTGCGGGTGCTGGAGTCGGGCTTCTTCGACGTGACGTCCGAGTCGGACGGCGTCGTGGACGGCGGCGACCTGCTGCTCGGCGAGATCCTCGACGGGCAGGACAGGGGCGTCGGCTCGTTCCGTGTGCCGCTCGCCACGCTCAACCGGCACGCGTTCGTCACCGGCGCGACCGGCTCGGGCAAGTCGCAGACCGTACGCCACCTGCTGGAGCAGCTCAGCCGCGCCCGCATCCCGTGGCTCGCGATCGAGCCCGCCAAGTCCGAGTACGCCGCCATGGCGGGCCGCGTCCCCGACCCGGTCACCGTGATCAACCCGTCGGCCCCCGACGGCGTGCCGTTCAGCGTCAACCCGCTCGAACCCGAGCCCGGCTACCCCGTCCAGGCCCACATCGACATGGTCAGGGCGCTGTTCATGGCCGCGTTCGACGCCGAGGAGCCGTTCCCGCAGATCATGTCGCTGGCCCTGCAGCGCGTCTACGAGGCCACCGGCTGGGACGTCGTCACCGGCGGCGCCGTGCCGGGCTCCGACGTCCCGCCCAGCGTCCCCACCCTCGAACAGCTCCAGCAGCACGCCATGGACGTCATCAAGGAGATCGGCTACGGCCGCGAGGTGCAGGCCGACGTCGAGGGCTTCATCTCGCTGCGGCTGCGCTCCCTGCGCGTCGGCTCCGCCGGGCGCTTCTTCGAGGGCGGCCACCCCGCCGACATCGGCGGCCTGCTCGAACGCGACGTCGTGCTCGCCATCGAGGACGTCGCCAACGACGAGGACAAGGCGTTCCTCATGGGCACGCTGATCATCCGCATCGTCGAGCACCTGCGCATGCGCGCCCGCCGCGAGCGCTCGACCGGGCTGCGGCACGTCATCGTCATCGAGGAGGCGCACCGGCTGCTGCGCGACCGCGGCCACGGCCGGGCCTCCACCCACGCCGTCGAGCTGCTGGCCGGGCTGCTCGCCGAGATCAGGGCGTACGGCGAGGGCATCGTGGTGGCCGAGCAGATCCCCACCAAGCTCGTCACCGACGTGGTCAAGAACACCGCGCTGAAGGTCGTGCACCGGCTGCCCGCCGAGGACGACCGCCGGCTCGTCGGCGCGGCCATGAACCTCAGCGACGAGCAGTCGCGCCACGTCGTCTCCCTGCAGCCCGGCTCGGCGGCGGTGTTCGCCGACGGCATGGACCGGCCGCTGCGGGTGCGGGTGCCGCTCGGCGAGTCGCGGGAGAAGGTGCTGCCCGGGCCGCCGCCGCCCATCAGGGGGCGCAGGTCGGCCGCGTGCGGGGCGCAGTGCCGTACCGGGCAGGCGTGCACGCTGGTCGAGCTGCGCGAGGCCGACGTGCTCGCCGGGGCGCAGGAGTGGGCCTGGCTGCGGATCTGGTGCGACACGGTCGTGCTGGCCTTCGTCAGCAACCGGCCGCTGCCCGGCGTGCCGCGCGCGCTGTCGGCCGCCTGGGGCGAGCTGCCCGCCCGGCGCAGGGAGTGCCTGCTCGCCACCCTCATCGAGCGCTGCGTGCAGCGGCGCGCCTGGTCGCTGCGTACGTGGTTCGACCCTTCGCTGCTCACCGAGAAGGCCGCGGAGGCCGCGGGCCGGCTGCTCGGCGGGCTCGACAGCGGCGGCGAGCGGCCGGGCGCTTCGTGGGTCATCCCGCAGGTGCGCTGGCTGCACGAGGTGGAGCGGCTCTTCCCGTACGGCCACCCCGCCCCGAACCTGCGCAGCCCCGCGCCGCCCATGGAGTACGCCCTGTTCCGCCCGTCCGCGGGCACCGGCGACCTCGGCCACACCGAGCTGCTCGGCCACCGGGCCAAGGCGCTGCGCCACCACCCGCTGTCCATGGAGGTGGACCACAACAGGGAGCTGGCCTGGCGGGTGATACTGGGCGACGACGAGCACGAGAGCGTCCAGCGCGACATCCTGACCGTGGCCATCGGGGTCGAGGCGGCGGCCAGGATCCGGCACGTCGGGCAGACCATGGGGGCGGGCTGGCTGGAGGGCGTGCTGTCGTGGCCGCGCCGGTTCGTGCTGCCGTTCGAGCAGGGCGGCGCCCCCGAGATCACCTTCGCAGAACCGGCAGGCCCCCCGGCGAACGCCACCCCCGCCTACAGCGCCCCCTCCCCGTGACACGTTCGCGGCACAGCGGAGATCGGGTGGGGTGAACCTTCGCTTGGGCGGTCAAACCGGGCGGGGTTTTCGCGCGCCCCTCCGAACCAGGCGCTAACCCGGACTAGGATCCATGCACATGACCCAGCTTCCTCTGCGGGCCCAGCTCGCCAGCGCCCTGGGACGCAGTGCCGCCACGCTGTCCAGGATGACAGGGCGCGGTGACGGATCGGTGATCGGCGGGCGGGTCGGTCTGCTCCTTGAGCCCGACCTCCTCCGCAAGCTGGCCCGTGACCGCAAGCTGGCTCTGGTCAGTGCGACCAACGGCAAGACCACCACGACCCGGCTGATCACCTCGGCCCTGCTGGAGCTCGGCGAGGTCGCCACCAACGCGTTCGGCGCCAACATGCCGGCCGGCCACGTCTCGGCGCTCTCCCAGCACAAGCGCGCCCCCTACGGCGTGCTGGAGGTCGACGAGAAATACCTGCCCGAGGTCCTCGACACGACGGGTGCGGGCGTCGTCTGCCTGATGAACCTCAGCCGCGACCAGATGGACCGCGCGGCCGAGATCTGGCTGCTGGCCCAGAAGTGGCGCAGGGCGCTGTCCGGCAAGCCCACCCACGTCATCGCCAACTGCGACGACCCGCTCGTCACCTGGGGCGCCTCCACGGCCGCGAAGGTCACCTGGGTGGCCGGCGGCCAGCGCTGGAAAGAGGACTCGTGGTGCTGCCCCGAGTGCGGCGGCCCGCTCGACCGCAAAGACGCCGACTGGGCGTGCCGCGAGTGCACGTTCCACCGTCCTGAGCCGCAGTGGGTGGTCGACGACGACGCGGCGATCGACCCGCGCGGCCAGCGGTGGCTGCTCGACATCCAGCTTCCCGGCCAGGCCAACCGCTCCAACGCGGTGATGGCGCTGGCCGTGGCCGAGGCGTTCGGGATGCCGGTCGAGCAGGCGCTGCCCCGGCTGCGCGAGGTCACCTCCGTCGCGGGCCGCTACACCACGGTCGAGCGCGACGGCCGGCACGCCAGGCTGCTGCTGGCGAAGAACCCGGCGGGCTGGCTCGAGGCGTTCGACGTCGCCGACCCGCAGCTGCCGATCATCCTGTCGGTCAACGCGCAGGGCCCCGACGGCCGCGACACCTCGTGGCTGTGGGACGTCGACTACCGCATCCTGCGCGGGCGCCCGGTGTTCGTCACCGGCCAGCGCCGGCTCGACCTGGCGTTGCGGCTCGACGTGGCGGAGGTGCCGTTCACGCTGTGCGAGTCGTTCAACGAGGCCCTGGCCATGCAGCCGCCCGGCCGGGTCGACGTGATCGCCAACTACACCGCCTTCCAGCAGATCCGATCGGAGTTCGGCCGTGCCGTCTGACAGCGCCCTTCGCATCGTCTGGATCTATCCCGACCTGCTGAGCACCTACGGCGACCAGGGCAACGTGCTGGTCCTGGAGCAGCGGGCGCAGCGGCGGGGCATCGAGACGGAGACGATCCACGTACGCTCGGCCGACCCGGTGCCCGAGACCGGCGACATCTACCTCATCGGCGGCGGCGAGGACCGCCCGCAGATCCTGGCCGCGGGGCGCCTGCGTAAAGACGGCGGCCTGCACCGCGCCGTCGCGCGAGGGGCGTCGCTGCTCGCGGTGTGCGCCGGCTACCAGATCATGGGCAGCACGTTCGGCGGCGAGGAGGGGCAGCCGGTCGACGGCATCGGCCTGCTCGACATCTCCAGCGCGCGCGGTCCCGCGCGCGCGGTGGGCGAGCTGGTGGCCGAGGTGGACGCCGCGCTCGACATCCCCACGCTGACCGGCTTCGAGAACCACATGGGCGTCACCCGCCTGGGCCCCGGCGTCAAGCCGCTGTCGAAGACGATCGTCGGCATCGGCAACGGCGACGGCTTCGAGGGCTGCTACGCCGGCCACGTCGTCGGCACCTACCTCCACGGCCCCGCCCTGGCCCGCAACCCCGGCCTGGCCGACCTGCTGCTGTCGTGGCGCGTGGGCGACCTCGCCCCCCTCGACGACACCCGCTACGAGGCCCTCCGCCAAGAACGCCTCACCACGGTCCTCCAGCAGCAACACTGACCCAGCAGCACACACGCAGACCCGCCCGCGATCCTGCGGCGTGCGGTCCTGCGGTCTGCGGTCCCGTGGCGTGCGAGCCTGCGGTCTGCGGTCCCGTGGCGTGCGGTCCCGCGGCGTGCGAGCCTGCGGTCTGCGGTCCCGTGGCGTGCGGTCCCGCGGCGTGCGAGCTTGCGATCTGCGGTCCCGCGGCCTGCGGTGCGCCGCTGAGGGTTATGCTCGCACTGCCTCGCATCCCTCCCTTCCCCTTATCTCTTCCGGCCCGGCTCCCGCTTGCGGGAGCCGGGCCGTTGGTTGTTCTCTTGTTGACAGGCAGCCATCTGGCTGCCTATTTTGGCGATAGGCAGCCAAACGGCTGCATGTCAGGATGGCGAAACGATGGACGACGTGTTCAGGGCGCTGGCCGACCCCAGCCGCCGCCGCCTGCTCGACAGCCTCAACGCCCGCGACGGGCAGACGCTGCGCGAGCTGTGCGCGGGGCTCGACATGGCCAGGCAGTCGGTCAGCAAGCACCTCGCCGTGCTGGAGGAGGCCAATCTGGTCACCACCGTGCGGCGCGGGCGGGAGAAGCTGCACTTCCTCAACGCCGTACCGATCAACGCCATCGCCGAACGCTGGATCAACCGGTACGACCGCCACCGGGCAGGCGCCCTGGCGGACCTCAAGACGGCCTTGGAGGAACGTCCCATGGATCAGGACGTCGTCTACACGACCTACATCCGCACCACCCCCGAGCGCCTCTGGCAGGCGCTCACCGACCCCGCCTGGACCCGGCGCTACTGGGGGGTCGAGCTGGAGTCCGACTGGCGGGAGGGGTCGGCGGTCACCTGGACGTACAAGGGCGTCACGATGGCCGACCCCGAGCAGGTCGTGGTGGCCTCGGAGCCGCACCGGCGGCTGGCGTACACGTGGCACTCGATCACGCCCGAGTTCGCCGAGCTCGTCGGCCTCAGCCCGGAAGGGCGGGAGGAGATGGCCAAGGAGGCGCGCTCGACCGTGTCGTTCGAGATCGAGCAGGCCGGCGAGCTGGTCAAGCTGACCGTCGTGCACGGCGGGTTCGAGCCGGGCAGCTCGATCAGGGAAGGCGTCGGCCAGGGCTGGCCGGAGATCGTCTCCAGCCTCAAGACCCTGCTGGAGACCGGCGAGCCCCTGCCGTCAAGCGATCATTGACGCGCTATCCGGCCTGAAGGCCGGGGATTCAGCCCGTGCCGCGTGTGCGGCACCTCTGTGGCTTCCTGTTTCACCGGGTCCCGCCCTCCGCTAGGCGGCGGGTCTTACGGTCCCTCCGCAGGCGTTCAGCCTCTCCGCCCGTCCGGCGGCGGGCCTGCTGCGCCTTGCGCAGCCGGCGTTCGGCGCGGCGCCGCGTCCTTGACCACCGTCACGCTGGAGGGCTCGGACGGCAGGCGGCGCGACCAGCGCACCGTGACGTCGCCGATCTTCGGCAGGCGCAGTTTCCCGCCCGCCGTGACCTGGAAGCGGGCGTTGCGGGTGAAGCGGATCGCCTGCCGGTTGTCCTTGCGGGACCGGAACCGGGGCGGGGCGAGCTTCGGCCCTTTCCGCTTGCCGGACACCGACGCGAAGAAGTTCCGGTAGGCGGTGTTCAGGTCGGCCAGCGCGGTCTGCTGGCCCGGGGTCGGGTAGAGGCGGACGTTGTACCGGAGCTGCACGCTCCGATCATGTCCAGCCTGGCACTACAATGGTGTCATGATCAGGATTGCGCTCCGGCTTCCCGATGACGTGCACGCCCAGGTGGCCGCCCGCGCCGAGACCGAGCGGCGACCCCCGGCCTGAAGGCCGGAGCACTGCGGGCATCATCGGTAGCCGAGTCAGTAGACGAGCGCCTGCACGCCCTCGGCGGTGACCTCCTCGACGAACGCCGGCGCGCCCGCGATGCGGATGCCGTCGATGAGGTCGTCGACGGTGATGTTCCTGCGGGCGGCGCACTGCGTGCAGAGCGTCACCCGCCCGGCCGCGAGCAGGGCGTCGAGCAGGTCGGTGAGCGGCGCGGCGTGCGGCAGGCTGAACTCCTCGGCCCGGCCGGGCAGCGCGAACCACGACGACTCGCCGGTCAGCCACAGGGAGACGGGTACGCCGCTCGCGAGCGCGGCGACCGCGACCGTGAACGCCTGGTTGCAGCGCTCGGGAGCGTCGGCCCCTGCGGTCACCTTGATCACCAGTGATCGTGCCATGTCCGCCACCCTAACGCCCCGCAGCTCCACCGCCACCGGTCGCCGCCACTAGTCTTGGACACCATGGAAGAACCTGAGCTGCACCCCGGCCTGGAGCCGATCGCGTTCCTGCTGGGGCGGTGGGAAGGCGCCGGCGTGGGCGGCTACCCGACGATCGAGAGCTTCAACTTCGGCCAGGAGATCGAGTTCGGCCACAACGGCAAGCCGTTCCTGACCTACGTGAGCCGCACCTGGCTGCTCGACGACGCGGGCAACCGCGTCAGGCCGCTCGCCACGGAGTCCGGCTACTGGCGTTCGCTGCCCGAGCGGCAGATCGAGGTCGTGCTCTCCCACCCGACGGGCATCGTCGAGATCTACATCGGCGAGGTCGTCTTCCACAAGATCGAGCTGCGCACCGACGTCGTCGCCCGCACCGCCTCGGCGAAGGAGTACACCGCGGGCCACCGCCTCTATGGCCTGGTCAACGGCAACCTCATGTGGGCCTACGAGATGGCCGCCGTGGGCCACCCGCTCACCGACCACATGTCGGCTGAGCTGAAGAAGGTCGCCTGATGAGCACGCCGTTCACCCCTGACGTGGTCGAGGCGATCAAGCGGCACATGAACGACGACCACGCCGAGGACGGCCTGCTCATCGTGCGCGCGCTGGGCGGCAGGCCCGATGCGGGCACCGCGGTCACGAGCGACGTCGACGCCGAGGCGATCACGTTCACGATCGACGGCGGCGAGCGGGTGCGGGTGCCGTGGGGCGAGACGCTGACCGAGCGCGCCCAGGTGCGCAAGGCCGTCGTGCGGCTCTACCGCGAGGCGTGCGAGAAGCTGGGAGTGCCCGCCCGCGGGGAGCACTGAGGCTCCGGCCGGGGGCGGGCATGAAGAAGGGCCCCGGACAACACTCCGCCGCGCTGTGCGGGGCGGGCCGGATGGACCAATGGCCGGGATCAGACGTCCCGCCCTCCGGCTGTCAGGGGCCCCGGTGGTTGCCTCGTATTCGCTGACGTCACGAGACAACAGTCCGCGAGGTCAGCGGACAACCACCTCGCTAGCCCGACTATGACTAACCATTATTCGGACCACCTCCTTTCCGCGTACCAACGAAGCTATGCGGTCCGCCGCGAAACGGGCAAGTGAATATCGTCGCGGCATAGACTCGGTGCATGACGGAGACGCAGTGGCACGAAGAACTCCGCGCCAAGGGCTACCGGGTCACCCCGCAGCGTCAGCTCGTCCTCGAGGCCATCAAGGAGCTCGAGCACGCCACGCCGGAGGAGATCTGCGTCAAGGTGCGCGAGACGGCGCGCGGCGTGAACATCTCGACCGTCTACCGCACGCTGGAGCTGCTGGAGGAGCTGGGCCTGGTCACCCACACCCACCTCGGCCACGGCGCCCCCACCTACCACCTGGCCGCCGAGGCCGACCACGTGCACCTGGTGTGCAGGGGCTGCGACCAGGTGTTCGAGGTGCGTCCCGAGCTGGCCGAGGGCCTGGTGAAGGGGCTCGACCAGGAGATGGGCTTCGTGGCCGACGTCCATCATCTGACCGTGTTCGGCCGCTGCCGCGACTGCCGCTGACCCGGCGAAAAAGCGACCGGCCGGGCGGATAGCCTGGAAGGCATGCGTAGCCCTCTGCTCGATCTCCCCGGCGCAGTCGCCGCCGACGCGCCGGACTCCGACGTAGCCGCCCACTACGGTGACCTGTTCGCCGAGCAGCGCGCGCTGGCGAAGGGAGAGGCGGTCGTCGACCGCAGCAACCGCGAGGTCGTCCGCATCTCCGGCGCCGACCGGCTGAAATGGCTCAACGACCTGACCTCGCAAAAGCTCGACACGCTGCGCCCCGGTGAGTGGACGCAGACGCTCGACCTCGACCTGCAGGGCCGCGTGCAGCACCACCTGACGCTGGTCGACGACGGCGAGACCATGCTCGCCCACGTCGAGCCCGGCACCGGGCAGAGCCTGATCGACTACCTCGACCGCATGCGGTTCATGCTGCGGGTCGAGGTGTCGCGGGCCGACGACCTCGCGGTGCTCTCCACGGCGTCCGAGGACTTCCTGGTGCCGCGGTCCGAGCTGGCCGAGCATCTCGGGCGGCCGCTGGCGGGGCTGTGGGCGTACGAGGCGCTGCGCATCGAGGCGCACCGGCCGCGGCTCGGGTTCGAGACCGACCACAAGACGATCCCCCACGAGGTGGGCTGGATCGGCGCGGCCGTGCACCTCAGCAAGGGCTGCTACCGCGGCCAGGAGACGGTGGCGCGGGTGCACAACCTCGGCCACCCGCCGCGCCGCCTGGTCTTCCTCCACCTCGACGGCAGCGTCGACACGCTGCCCCCGCACGGCGCCCCGGTGATCTTCGAGAGCCAGGAGGTCGGCGTGGTGGGCTCGGCGGCCCGCCACCACGAGCTGGGCCCCATCGCCCTCGCGGTGGTCAAGCGCACGGTGCCGGTCGACGCGCCGCTGCTGGCCGGCGGGGTGGCGGCGGCCCAGGAGGTCGTCGTGCCGCCGGACGCGGGGCGTAACGTCAGCATCGACCCGTCGCTGCGCCGCCGCATCCGCTAAAACTCGAGGACGACCGTGATGGGGCCGTCGTTGACCAGGGACACCTGCATGTCGGCCCCGAACACCCCCGTCTCCACGTGCGCGCCGAGCGCCCGCAGCTCCTCGACCACGGCGTCCACCAGCGGCTCGGCCACCGGGCCTGGGGCCGCGGCCTGCCAGGTGGGGCGGCGGCCCTTGCGGGCGTCGCCGTACAACGTGAACTGGCTGATCACCAGCAGCGGCGCCGACACGTCGGAGCAGGACTTCTCGCCGTGCAGGATCCGCAGCCCCCACAGCTTGGCGGCGAGCTTGGCGGCCTCGGCGCGCGTGTCGGTGTGCGTGACCCCCACCAGGACCAGCAGGCCGGGCTCCGCGATGGCCCCCACCGTGCGCCCCTCGACCTCGACCGAGGCCGACCTGACTCTCTGTACGACTGCTCGCATGGGATCCCATTCTGGACCAGGTCAAACCCCTCCATACACTCGTGTCGAAAGGGGTTAAGAACATGTCGATGGTTGTGGAAGTCGTCCGGTCCGGGTTCGTGGAGTCCACTCACCTGGCCCGCATGCTGACCGTGGACGCCGCGGGGCGCCCGGTCGAGACCAGGGGAGCGGTGCACGTGCCGGCCTCGCCACGGTCGTCGATGAAGCCGCTCCAGGCGCTCGGGATGCTCCGGGCCGGCCTGGACCTGGAGGACGAGCTGCTGGCGCTGGCCTGCGCCTCCCACTCGGGCGAGCCCTTCCACGTGGAGGGCGTCAGGAAGATCCTGGCGGGCGCCGGGCTGGACGAGTCGGCCCTGCTGTGCCCCGAGGACTACCCGTTCGACCGCGCGGTGACCGAGCGCGGGCGCGTCTACATGAACTGCTCAGGCAAGCACGCCGCCATGCTGGCCACCTGCGCGCTCAACGACTGGCCGCTGACGACGTACCTGGAGCCGGCGCATCCGTTGCAGCGCGCGATCAGGGAGACGGTGGAGGAGCTGACCGGCGAGCGGGTCGCCGCCTCGGGCGTGGACGGGTGCGGGGCGCCGCTGTTCTTCATCTCGATGCTCGGGGTGACGAAGGCGTTCCGCGCGTTCCCGATGTCGTCGCCCGACTCCTGCGAGCGCAAGATCTTCGACGCGATGCGCGCCTACCCGGAGTGGACGTCGGGCACCGACCGGCCCGAGGCGAAGCTGATGCGCGCGCTGCCCGGCCTGATGCTGAAGGCCGGGGCCGAGGCGTTCGACGCGTTCGCCTTCGAGGACGGCAGGGCCGGCACGGTCAAGGTCGAGGACGGCTCGCCGCGCGCCCGCGTCGCGGTCACCGTGGCGGCGCTGCGCTCGCTCGGCCTCGACGCGCCCGAGCTGGCCGAACTGGGCGCCCCCGCCGTGCTCGGCGGCGGCCGCCCGGTCGGCGAGCTGCGGGTGCGCTAGAGGCTGCGGAACTGGCGGGTGGCGGAGATGGCCCCCGAGGTCGTCGTGGTGAACGTGCGCATCGACCCGGCGAACTTGGACAGGTCCCACTCCGCCGGCCCGTGGTACCAGTAGAGGTTGTCGGCCCGCTGCCCGTTGCCGGTGACGGAGGCCACCACCCGCGACCAGTGCTCGACCCCGTCGAAGATCACGGCGTACGGCAGGTAGCGGGAGAACAGCTCCACCCGGTGCTGCTCGGGCACGTCGCCCAGCTCGCCGGAGAACAGATATTGGCGAAAGCGCATCGTCTGGGCGAGCGCGGCCGAGCCCTTGGCGGTCTTCGCGGGCATGTACTGCCCGCCGGCCGCCAGCGCGCCGCCCGCGATGACGACGGCCAGGCCGAGCAGCCCGTACGTGGTGAACCAGGCCAGCGCGACGGTGGCCAGCAGCCCCACCCCGATGAGCACCACGCCGAGCGTCGTCCAGCGGGTGCGCTCGGTGTCGGGCCTGCGGGCGAACCAGCCCTGCTTGACCACGTCGGCGTAGAGCGCGTCGCGCACCTCGCCGAGGTGGCTGGCGAACGAGCCGGACAGCTGCGACAGCAGCACGTGGTCGCTGCCCTCGAAGACAGCGTCGTAGAGCGCCCGCTCGTAGGGCAGGAGCGCGTCCACGGGCGCGCTGGGCAGCTTGACGAGCATCCAGTCGGGCGCGTCGTACGTCTGCCGCGGCTGCTCGTCGATGCGCAGGTAGCCGCGGACGGCGAGGTCGACGATGGTCGCGGTGACGTCGATGACGTCGGCCTGCTCGTCCACCAGGGTGCCGATCTGGCCGGGCCGCACGCCGTCGGGCGGGGTGAAGTGGCCGTTCTGCACCGCCGCCATGGGGCCGCCCTCGTGGCTCGCGGCCCTGGCGTCGCGCCCGCGCGTCCAGTAGAGCAGCCCGATGCCGCCGAGCAGCAGCACCAGCAGTCCGGTCAGGGCGCCGCCGGTGATGGCGTCGAGGGTGAAGGCGGCCGACAGGGAGAAGCGCCGGTCGAGGATGGGCTCGGCGCCCGTGACGCCCTCGGGGTAGCCGACGACGACGGTCAGCGTCTCGCCCGACGCGAGGTCGTCCTGCTCGAAGTCGGCCTGGGTGGCCTCGTGGTTCATCGAGGCCGAGGTGCAGCCGACGGCGGAGGTC
This sequence comes from Nonomuraea sp. NPDC049419, assembly GCF_040676995.1. Lineage (NCBI taxonomy): Bacteria > Bacillati > Actinomycetota > Actinomycetes > Streptosporangiales > Streptosporangiaceae > Nonomuraea > Nonomuraea sp. NPDC049419. The sequence goes on from NZ_JBFAQB010000001.1 coordinate 69,562, forward strand.
AGCTCACCGGCGAAGCACGACAGGCTCTGGATCTGGCCCGGGCCTTTGACGTGCACGGTCGCCTTGGTGACGGGCTGGTTCCAGCCGCCGACCGCGAACCAGCGCAGCTCGTCGACGTCGCCAGAGGGGGTCACCGCGCCTTTGACGTCGTACTCGACGGTCTGGCCCGTCACGGTGAGCACGTCGCCGGACAGGGTGCCGCCCTTGACGTTCGCGATCTGGTAGAGGCGGTCGCTGGTGTCGTCGTAGCGGGTCCTGGTGAGGAACGTCCGCTTGAGCTCTCCCGACGCCCCGCCGATCTTCTCGACGACGTGCAGGCTGCCGTCCTTGCCGAGGGTCATCGTCACCTCGTCCGTGATCCCGGCCTGCGCCGCTGCGGCCGGGGCCGCGGCTGAGGCTGCGGTCAACGTCAGAGCGGTGGCCGCGAGGGCGGTCAACGTGAGTCTGAAACCCGTCATGGCGGGACATCGTAGCGGTTTGTACCGTCAGTCCAGCGTGATGGCGTTGGCCGCTCGCTGCACGCTCTCCGGGGAGGCGGGCCCGCCCGGGTTCTCCAGGGCGAGCGCCTGGTTCGCCGCGACGAAGGGCCGCAGGCGCCGCTCGTACCGCTCCCCGGCGCCCAGCGGGTCCGCGATCAGCTCCTCGGCCAGCACGTACGCCCCCACCATCGCCAGGCTCGTGCCCTGCCCCGACAGCGGCGAGGCGCAGTAGCCGGCGTCGCCGACCAGCGCCACCCGCCCGGTGCTCCAGCGGTCCATCCTGACCTGGGCGATGGCGTCGAAGTAGAAGTCGTCGGCCTTCCACATGGCTTCGAGGAGCCTCGGCGCCTCCCACACGTGGGCGCAGCGCTCCTGCACCAGCCGCTTCTGACCCTCGACGTCGCGGTGGTCGTACGGGAAGGGCTCGGCGGCGAAGCCCAGGTTGACCAGCATCCGCGCCGGGTCGCGGTCGCTGAACACCACGCCTCCTGCCTCGCCCTCGGTGAACCAGGTCTGCCAGTGGTCGAGGCCGAGGAAGTTGTCGGCGGTGAAGATGGAGATGTACTGGCCGAGGTGGTGCACGTACCGCGACTCGGGGCCGAAGGCCAGCGCGCGCACCTTCGAGTGCAGGCCGTCGGCGCCGATGACGACGTCGTAGCGGTCGTGGCCGCCGCTCTCGTACGTCATCTCGCCGTCCTCGGTCAGGGTGGCGATCGAGTCGCCGTAGACGCGGCGGGCCGGGCTCGCGGCGGTGAGCACGGCGATCAGGTCGCCGCGCATGATCTCGACGTCAGGGCTGTCGAAGCGGCCGCCGCTGACCGTCTGCTCGGTGTCGCGCATCAGCTCGGTGCCGTTGCTGTCGACCATGGACATGCCGCGCATGGTCGTGCGCAGGCCCCTGATCCTGTCCAGCACCCCCATCCGCTCGGCGACGGTGAGCGCCGCACCCCTGACGTCGATGGCCTGCCCGCCCTCGCGCGGGCCCGGCGCCCGCTCGACCACGGTCACGTCCGCCCCTGCGCGCCCGAGGAAGTGCGCCAGCACGGCACCGCCCACACCCGCACCGGAAACCAGGACTCTCATGGTGTTGCTCCTCGCTGTTGACGTTGTACGCACATGTGAATGTACGCAGTACATACAGCAGGTCGCAAGGTATAGTGGGGACAATCTGTACTAGTACAGGAGGGAAGCCGATGGCCGACGCGGTCCCGCCCCACGCCCGCATCGCCGCCGACATCAAGCGGCGCATAGCGGAAGGCAGGCTCCGTCCAGGCGAGCGCGTGCCCTCGACCAGGCAACTCGCCAGAGACTGGAACGTCGCCCTGGCCACCGCCGCCAAGGCGCTCACGTTGCTGGCCAGAGAGGGCGTCGTGGTCGCCGAGCCCAGGGTGGGCACCGTCGTGGCCGAGAGCCGCACCCCCAAGCTCAGGCCGGCGTCGCACGAGCACGACCTGACCCGCGAGCGCATCGTGCGCGCGGCCGTCGAGATCGCCGACGAGGACGGGCTGGAGGAGCTGACCATGCGGGGCCTCGCCACCCGCCTGGGCGTCGCCACCATGTCCCTCTACCGCCATGTGGGCGGCAAGGACGACCTGGTCATGCTCATGGTGGGCGCGGTGATCGGCGACTTCCCGCTGCCGAAGGAGGCGCCCGAGGGCTGGCGGGCGGCGATGGAGATCTCCGCCAGGACGCAGTGGGCCGTCTACCGCGCCCACCCCTGGGTGGCCGGCACGACCTCGCTGACCAGGCCGATGCCCTCACCGGCGCTGCTGGAGCACACCGAGTGGGCGATGCGCGCGCTCGCCGGCACCAGCCTCGACCCGGTGACCAAGATGCACGTGCACACCCTGCTCTTCAGCTACGTGCAGGGCATGGCGGCCAACCTGGAGCTCGAACGGCGGGCCCGCGCCCACACCGGCATGACCGCCGACGAGTGGATGGACGCGCAGTTTCCTGCCCTGCTCGGTCTCACCGCCTCGGGCCGCCATCCCGCCTTCGCCCGGCTCATCGAGGAGCTGGGCGACGACTTCGACCTCGACCTCGACCTGCTCTTCGAGTTCGGCCTGACGCCGCTGCTCGACGGCCTGGAGAAGGTGATCGGCTAGTCGGCGACGCGGATGCGCAGGCGGCGGAAGCCGCGCCCCTTGCTCTCGACCTTGGCCACCTCGATGCGGCCGATCTGCTTGGTCGAGGCCACGTGGGTGCCGCCGTCGGCCTGGGTGTCGAGGCCGACGATGTCGACGATGCGGACGTCCTGCACGCTCTCGGGCACGAGGTTGGTGGCCGTGCGGACGATGTCGGGGATGGCGAACGCCTCGGCCCTGGGCAGCACCCGCACGTCGATGCGCCGGTCGGCGGCGATCTCGGCGTTGCAGGCGTGCTCCACGGCCTCCTTGAAGCCGGGCGGCACCTCGGGCAGGTTGAAGTCCATGCGGGCGCTCAGCGGGTCCATGTTGCCGCCGGTGACCAGGCAGCCGTAGTCCCTGAACACCACGCCGCACAGCACGTGCAGGCCGGAGTGCGTACGCATGAGCGCAGAGCGCCGCTCGTCGGCCACCGCGCCCCTGACGACCGTGCCCGCCGGCGGGATCGGATCGTCCTCCGCCGGAATCAGGTAGAGATCGTCGCCTTTGCGCACTCCGACGATGCGGGTTTCGACGCCCTGCCAGATCAGAACGCCGTGATCCGCCGGCTGGCCGCCCCCACCTGGATAGAATGCCGACCTGCTCAGCACGATGCCCTCGGGTGTGGCGTCCAGGACGACGGCCTCGAAGTCACGCAGACTCTGGTCGGACAACTCCAGTCGTTGCGTGCGTCCGTGGAGATCGGTGCTCATATCGGCAGCCTAGTGCCCTGGGGTGGTCATGCGGAGCCTGACACGAAGCACCGCGGTCCTCGTGCTGCTGGCCCTGCCGGCCTGCGGCGACGTCGCCGACCCGCCGCTCGGGGCGCGGCTGCCCGCGCCCGTGCTGATGTTCGTGGGCGACAGCTTCGCCGTGGGCTCAGGGCCGGTGCCGCGCTGGGAGAGCTACGCCTCCCAGACCGCCAGGCTCATGGGCTGGCAGCCGATCATCGCGGGCGCGAGCGGCACCGGCTTCTGCAACGCGGGGCGGGCGGGCCGCACGTTCCAGCGCTCGTACGAGCTGGAGCTGGCCTGGCGGCCCGCCCCCGACCTGCTCGTCATCTCCGGCGGCCACAACGACCGCCGCTGGAGCCCCGACCACGTACGCCGCGCCGCCACCGCCCTGCTCGCCCAGGTGCGCGCCCACTGGCCCGAGACCAGGACGGTCATGGTGGGCCCCATCTGGCTGGAGGACCCGCCGCGCCGCGCGTACGGCGTGCGCGACGCCCTCGCCCAGGCCGCCGCGGCGGGGAAGGTGCCCTTCCTCGACCCCATGCTCAGGACGTGGCCGCGCGAGGCGGTGCTGCCCGACGGCATCCACCCGACGCGCGCCGGCCACGAACGGCTGGCCGCCTGGCTGGCCGGCGAGCTCAAGGCTCACCAGAGGGCTTACCAGGGGCCGTAGGGGCCGCTGTTGCCCCGGCCGCCCATGCCCTTGACGGCCGGCTTCACGTCGACGATGTAGACGGTGGCCGCGATGACCGCCGCTATGGAGAAGATGCCGAGCCCGATGCCGAGGAACCCGCTGCCGCCGACCATCATGAACGCCTGGAAGTAGCTCAGCGCGCCGGCGGCGGAGAACAGCGTGGCCAGGGCGAGGATCAGCAGCCACAGGTTCTTCTGCAGCTTGCCCGCCGCGACGAAGGCGTTGGCCGGCACCCGCAGCGCGTGCACCAGCGCGTAGACAGACATGCCGAGGATGGCCACGGCGAGCACCAGGAAGAGGAGGTTGAAGACCCCGTAGATCATGTTCATGTAGTCGTCTCCGCCCAACGCCGCGATCCAAACGGCTTCAGCCTAATAGGCACCCCCGGCCCGCGGGCACCCCGGAAAGGAAAGGCCCGCCTCCTCGCCGGGAGACGGGCCGCGGGCATGGGTCAGGCCTTGGCGGCCTTGCCCGTGCCGGACGCGCGGGTCGTGCGCGGCCTCTTGGCCGGCTCGACCGGCTCGGCGACGGGCGGCTCGGCGGCCACCGACACCTCCTCCAGCTCAAGGGCGGCCTCGCCGGTGGTCTTGCTGACGACGCGGCGGCCACGGGTGGCGAACTCGTCGTAGACCTCGGTGGCCTTGTGGGTGAGCGTGTCGGCGTAGGTGCGGGCCTTCTCGGGCAGCTCCCTGGCGATGCCCTCGGCCTTGTCGGCGTACTCGCGGGCCTTGACCGGCAGGTCCTTGGCCAGGTCGTAGCGGCGGGACTGGAGCTTCTGCAGCTGCTCGGGCAGCTCGCGCAGCTTCTCCACGGCGAAGTCGCCGACGCCGGCCACGGCGTAGAACGGCTTGGACTCGGTGAGCTTCTTGACCTCGGTGGCGAGCGTCATGGGTTAACCTTCCTTGGTTTCCTGGGTGACGTTGCCGTTGCGTGAGGTCGCCGCATAGGGCTCAAGAGCGGCGAGAAACTCCTCGGGCAGCGGCTCGTCGTCCGAATCGGCGTCGCGCCGGGGGCGGGCATTCTGGGAGGTCTGCTCGTCCTCGGCGGGATGCTCCTTGCGGAACGACTCATAGATGTCGATCAGCACCTGGCGCTGGCGTTCGCTGAGATGCGAGTCGGCTCTGATCGCGGTGAGCACGTCGCTCGGCGGCTCACGGTCCTCGATGAGGCCCGCCTGCACATAGAGCGCCTGCGAGGAGATGCGCAGACCTTTGGCGATCTGGTTGAGAATCTCCGCGCTCGGCTTGCGCAGGCCGCGCTCGATCTGGCTCAGGTAGGGGTTGGACACCCCTGCCGCCGCGGCGAGCTGGCGCAGCGAGATCTTCGCCTGCTGCCGCTGATCGCGGATGTATTCACCGATCGAGCCGACTTTGGGTAGTGCCATGCCTCATAGTCTGCCTCGCCCTGCTTGCAATTGCAAACAGAGTGGTTAACACCTGCAAGCGCTAGAGCTGGAAGAACCAGAGCAGCGGAGCGCTCGTGACCAACGTCACAGACAGGGCGATGTAGCTGGAGCGGACCGTCATGGTCAGCTCGGGCAGTGGCTTGACCAGGCGATCGACCCTGGCCATGACGTTGTGGACGTGGACGCCGAGCATGCCGTGGGGCGTCGGCATCGCCCCTGACGCGCCGAAGCGCAGCAGCGCCGTCGCCAGCCGGCGCGGCGAGCAGTAGCGGCGGGCGCGGTCGTCGGCGGCCATCTCGATCAGCAGCTCGACCTGGGCCTGCGCGTCGGCCACCACCTTCGACCAGGGCAGCGCCCTGCGCAGCGCGGCGAACGGCAGCAGCACGAGATCGTGGCGCTCGCGGACGTGGGCCGCCTCGTGAGCGAGCACGGCGGCCAGCTCGTCCTCCGACAGCAGCTTGAGCGCGCCCTCGCTGACCACGACCTGCGAACGCAGCCCCGGCACGCAGTAGGCGGCGGCGCTGGGATGGTCGAGCACCCGCACGCCCGGCACGCCAGGGTCGTCGTGGGAGATCAGCGCGAGCAGCACGCGGTGCCTGCGGCGGGCCCGCAGCGCCTGCACACCCGCGGTGAGCAGCACCGCGACCAGCACCGCGAGTGCGGTGAGCCCGGCGATCAGCGCCAGCACGTGGAGCGGGTCCCACGCCTGCGCGGGCGTCTCCCCGCGCGCGAACGCGAGGAGCCCGGGAATGACGCCGGTGCCATAGGGCTGGACGGCGAAGGCGAGCATGGCGCCCGTGGTGGCGAGGCCCCAGGACACGCCCAGTGACTGCCAGACGATGATGGCCAGCCTGGGGGCGCGGGAGGTCCACCGGGCCGTGGTGAAACGCCAGGAGCCGACCGCGCACGCCAACGCGAGCGCTGCCAGCACCGCTGCCGTGATCACTCGTCCTCCAGCTCCGTAAGGGCTCTGCGCAGGATCTCCGCCTCCGTGCCCGACACGGCTTGGGCGAAGCGGGTCAGGGCGGCCGATCGGTCGCCCGTCAGGTCCAACGCCTCCAGCATAAGCTCGGCGATGTATGCGTCGCGGCTTTCGGCCGGCTGATATCTCCACGCGCGGCCGTCGCGGGTGCGCTCAAGAAAGCCCTTGCGGGTGAGGCGGTCGAGAACGGTCATGACCGTCGTGGGTGCGAGATCGCGGTCGGCGATGAGTTTGCCGACCTCGCGGGCGGTCAGCGCCGTGCTCTCCGCCCAGAGGATGTCCATGATGCTGCGCTCAAGCTCGCCAAGACCCTTCACGTCTTTCAGAGTAGCTCTACAACGTGTCGAGCTGGCATCCGGGGCGCAGGACTCCCTAACGTTGCTACGGTGTCACCTTCCGTAGCCGACAAAGGAGTGCGCCGAGCGTGGATCTGGAAGACGAGCGGCGGCTCGACCAGCTGATCCGGCGGCTGGAGACGTGGGCGGTCTTCGCCCGCGAGCCGGGCGTCACCGCCTCCGTCCAGGCCGCCCTCCAGCGGCACTGCCGGATCGACCACGCCGCCATCCTCATGTTCCCCAGCGGGCTCGACGACCTGCGCGCGTCCCTGCGGATGCGCGGCTTCGAGATCCTGCGCACCTGCCCCAGCACGGTCGTGCGCGGGCGGCTGGCCGAGCGCTACGACCTCGACCTGCCCGTCCTCATCGCCTACGCCGTGCGCGCCACCCGCGGCCCCGCCCTGGAGGTGTTCGTGCCCGAGCACGGCCCCGGCATCGGGCGGGTCGCGGCCCGCGAGCGCGAGCGCAACGAGGAGACGCACCTCGCGCTCGAAGTCATCAGGCCCGACGAGATCGTGGTGCGCGGCCTCGGCAGGCTGCTCACCTCGGTGCTCGGGTTCGCCCCCGACGGCGGCGGGTTCAACCCGTACGAGGACGAGAGCAGGGGAGGCCGCACGGTGCTGTACTTCGGCCGGCCGGTCGCCTGGCCCCGGCGCGTCGAGCTGGCCTGCGCCGGCCACTATCCCCACGTCCTGCGCTCCCACCTCGACCGCACGCCCGCCCTGGTGGCCGATGGCTGACGACGGCGCGCACCGCGAGGTGCTGTCCAAGCTGACCGGCGCCTGGCTCACCCAGGCGGTGGCCGCCATGGCCGAGCTGGGGCTGGCCGACCGGCTCGACGAGCGTCCGCTGACCTGCGGCGAGCTGGCCCGCGCGTGCGGCGCGCACGCGGGCGCGCTGTTTCGGCTGCTGCGCCTGCTGGAAAGCCACGACCTGGTCGAGCAGGGCACGGGCGGCGCCTACGCGCTCACGCCCACCGGCGCGCTGCTGTCCAGCCGCCACCCCGACTCGCTGGCCGACCTCGCCCTGTTCTACGCGGGCCCGTTCTACGCCTCCTGGGGCGCGCTGCCGTACGCGGTCAGGACCGGCAGGCAGGGCTTCGAGCACGTCTACGGCAAGCCGTTCTTCGACTACACGGCCGAGCATCCGGAGATGGGGACGGGCTTCGACCGGGCCATGGCCTGCGGGTCGTCGTTCTTCACCCAGCTGCCGCAGGTCTACGACTTCACCCGGCACCGCCACGTGGTCGACGTCGGCGGTGGCCGCGGCGCGCTGCTCGCGGCCGTGCTGGCGCAGGCCGAGGGGGTGCGCGGCACGCTGTTCGACGGCCCTGGAGCCGTCGAGCGGGGCCGCGCGGCGCTCACCGAGGCGGGCCTGGCCGATCGGTGCGACTTCGCGGCGGGCGACTTCTTCGAGCAGGTGCCGCCCGGCGGCGACGTCTACCTGCTCTCGCGGATCCTGCACGACTGGGACGACGAGCCCTGCGCGCGGGTGCTGGCCAACTGCCGGGCGGCGATGCCCGCGGGCGGGCGGCTGCTCGTGCTGGAGCGGCTCGTCCCCGAGCGGCCGCACGACGCGCCGGGCGCGCTCGCCATCGCGTGGGACGTGCACATGCTGGTCAACAACGGCGCGGGCCGTGAGCGCACCTACCTGGAGTACGAGCGGCTGCTGGCCGGCGCCGGGTTCGCGCTGGAGGACGTACGCGGGCTGCCCCTCGACGTCAACGTGCTCGTCGCCCGCGCCTGACCTGGCAGGCTGGGCGCCATGGAAGTGACGCTCGTCCAAGGCGACATCACCGAGCAGCGGGTGGACGCGATCGTCAACGCCGCCAACTCCTCCCTCATGGGCGGCGGCGGCGTGGACGGCGCCATCCACCGGCGTGGCGGCCCCGAGATCCTCCAGGAGTGCAGGAAGCTCAGGGCCGGCCACTACGGCAAGGGCCTGCCGACCGGCATGGCCGTGGCGACCACGGCCGGCCGGCTGCCCGCGCGCTGGGTCATCCACACCGTCGGGCCCGTCCACTCACGCTCCGACGACCGCTCCGAGCTGCTCGCCTCCTGCCACGTGGAGTCGCTGCGGGTGGCCGACGAGCTGGGCGCCGCCACGGTGGCCTTCCCCGCGATCTCGACCGGAATCTACGGCTGGCCGGTCGACGACGCCGCCCGCATCGCGCTCGACGCCGTGCGCGGGGCCCGGACGTCGGTGCGCGAGGTGCGGTTCGTGCTGTTCGACGCGGTCGCGTACGCGGCCTTCGAGACGCTGCTCTAGGGCGCCCACGGGGGCGCGACCGCCCACGTGACGTCCTCGTCGTAGTGCGCGGGGTTGTCGAAGGCGTGCGGCCCGCCCGGCACCGCGATGTGCACGGCCTCGGCGAAGTGCCTGACCGCGTGCCCCGCGATGTTGTACGACGCCAGCGTCACCCCCTGTGAGCCCGCCCGCGGCGGCTGCGCGCAGAAGGTGGCGTCCTGGTCGAACAGCGCCGTGCCGTCGCGCGCGTCCTTGCGCACCCTGAAGTCGGCGTGCCGCAGGTAGTGGCCGGCGAAGGCGCGCGACTCGAAGGAGTAGCAGCTGCCGTCGGCCAGGCCCCGCCGGACGTGGAAGGTGGCGTCCTCCTTGAGCAGCTGCGCGCTTGACGCGGTCACCACGTCGGTGCGGGCGAGCCCGTCCCGGTGGCGCAGGTAGCGGTCGGTGAAGCCGGGCGTGGTCACCCGCAGGCTCAGCGCCGACCCCACGGTCAGGTCGGCGCCGCTGCGCCACCACGGCGTGGCCGGCAGCCAGGTGACGTCGGCGGCGAAGCTCGCGGGGGTGTCCCACGTGTTGGGGCCGCCGCTGCGCGCCACGTAGACGGCGTCGGCGTAGTGGCGCAGGAAGTGTCCTGGCAGGTTGAGAGACTCCAGCGCGACGCCGGTGCCCGCCTGGGCGTCGCGGGCGCAGAACGTCGCGTCCCTGTCGAACAGGGCCGAGCCGTCGCGGGCGTCCTTGCGCACCCGGTAGGCCGCGTGGCGCAGGTAGTGGCCGGGGAAGTTGCGCGACTCGAAGGAGAAGCAGGCGGCGTCGGCCAGGCCGGGACGGACCCGCCAGGTGGCGTCCAGCTTGAGCCCGTCGGCGCTCGCCGCGCCGACCACGTCGGTGCGGGCCAGGCCGTCCTGGTGGCGCAGGAAGCGGTCGGTGTGTCCCGCGGTGGTGACGCGCAGGGAGACCAGGCCGTCCGCCGTCAGGCCCGTGGCGGACTGGATGACAGCCCGGTTGACGGCTTGTACGCGGGCCGCGTCCACCTTGAGCACCCGCCTGTCGTACGTCCACAGGCCGTTGACCTCGTTCTCCACGTCCGTGGGCTGGGTGTAGATCGACGCGGACAGGCCGTTGTTCACGATGAGCGGCTTGAGCTGCTCGTTGATGGCCACGTAGCGGTCGGTCAGTGCCGCGGAGCTCGTTGTCATCTCGTAGGCGAACCCGGTGCCCGGCCACTGGTGACCGGGGCTGATCAGGCCGAGGCCGCCGAACTCGCCGAGCACGGCCACCCTGCTCGCGCTCGGCCGCTGCGGGGTGCCGGGGCCGACGTAGATGTGGTCGTCCACGACGTCGCCGTTGCCGCCGTCGAAGCCGCAGCAGTTGGAGCCCGAGTTGTTGTTCACCAGGCGGCTCGGGTCCCAGCCCTTGACCAGGTCGGCGATGCGGGCGGGGTCGTACTCGCCCCAGCCCTCGTTGAACGGCACCCACTGCACGATCGAGGTGAACCCGCGCAAATGGTCGATCATCCGGCGCAGCTCGCTCTCGAAGTTCGACCGGTCGGCGGCCGAGGGGGTGGCGCCGGTGCGCATCGACGGCATGTCCTGCCAGACCAGCAGGCCGAGGCGGTCGGCCCAGTAGTACCAGCGGGCCGGCTCGACCTTGACGTGCTTGCGCACGGTGTTGAAGCCGAGCGCCTTCTGCTGCTCCAGGTCGAAGCGGAGGGCGGCGTCGGTGGGGGCGGTGGAGCTGCCGTCGGGCCAGTAGCCCTGGTCGAGGGTGCCGAGCTGGTAGACGAACTTGCCGTTGAGCGTGGGGCGCAGGACGCCGCCGACCATGGCTTTGCCCACCGACCTCATGCCGAAATATCCGGACACGGTGTCGCCGCCGCCGGTGCCCGTCAGCGTGACTCTGAGGTCGTACAGGAAGGGGTCGTCAGGCGTCCACAGCCGCGCGTCCGGCACCGGGATCCGCAGGTGCGCGCCCGGCGCGCCCGTCGCCGTGCCGACCACCGTCCCGCCCGTCATGACCTCCGCCCTGACCTGCTGCCCCGAGACGCCGGTCGCGTGCACCACGAGGTCGAGTTGCCCGGCGGGCACGTCGGGGGTGGTGTCCAGGCGGGTGATGCTCGCCGCGTCGACCGGCTCCATCCACACCGTCTGCCAGATGCCCGAGTGCGCGGTGTAGAAGATGCCGCCGGGGGAGCGGCGCTGCTTGCCGATGGGGGCGCCGGCGGCGTCCACGGGCGCGTGCACGCCGACGATCAGCTCGTTCGCGCCGCCGCGCAGGGCCTGGGTGATGTCGAAGGAGAACGGGTCGTAGCCGCCGGTGTGGGTGCCGACCGGCACGCCGTTCACCCAGACGCGGGTCTCCCAGCTCACCGCGCCGAAGTTGAGCCGCACCCGGCGGCCCGACCAGCCGCTGGGGACGGTGAAGGTCCTGCGGTACCACATGCGGTCCTCGTGCCGCTGCACGCGCGACAGGCCCGACTCGATCGGGTACGGCACCAGCACCTCCCCGAGCAGGTTCTGGCCCACGGGCGGCGTGGTGAGCGATCCGGTGCCGGCGAACTGCCACAGGCCGTTGAGGTTCTGCCACTCGGGACGTACGAGCTGGGGCCGCGGATACTCCGGCAACACGTTGCCCGGCGTCACCTCGGCGGTCCAGGGGGTGGTGAGCGGGGGCGCGGCCAGCGCCTCCTGCACGGGTAAGGCGACGACTGCTCCCGAGAGGACCAGCACCGCCATGAGGCGGGCGGCCCAGCCGGAGAATCTGCTCATCTCGGCTCCTTGACGCGAGGACCGGTGCTGACTCCCCCCGACAGGTTGCGATCGAACCTGAACGACTTCGACCGCACCGTGACCATATAACGGAGATCGTGTGCGCGAAATAGACCGTTTCCAGCGAAAATCGACCGGCGTGCGCGGGCCCAGGAGCGGGGACGGGCGCTTCCGGGCGTCCCGGCGGGGATCGACCGCTTTCGAGTGCTCTAGCGGGGATCGACCGCCGACCACGGCAGCGTCAGCTCGCCGAGCCGCCACCGGGCGACGCCCCCGAGCGGCGGGTGCGCAGGCACGGGCCAGGCGCGCGACAGCTCCCCGATGGCCGCCAGCCACCGCTGCCGCCTCCCGTGCGCCCCGTACGGCGCGCTGACCGCCCATGCCCGGTCGAAGTCGCTCAGAAAGGCGTGGATCCGCTCACCCGGCACGTTCCGGTGGATGAGCGTCTTGGGCAGCCGGTCGGCGAGGTCGGACGGCCGCCCGAAGGCGTCGAACCGGGCGGAGAAGGTGATGGTCTCCGGCCCCGCAGCGGACAGCCCCACCCAGACCGCCCGCCGCCCGTTCTCCGACGAGGTGCCCTCCACCACCACGCCGCCGGGAGCGAGGCCCGCCCGCAGCACCTCCCAGTAGTGCCACGCCTCGTCCTCGCCGTACTGGCGCAGCACGTTGAAGGCGCGCACGAGGGCCGGCGGGCGAGGCGCCGGCAGCTCGAAGCCGCCCAGCCGGAAGCTCAGCCCCTCCCGCTCGTACGGCCTGGCCAGCGCCACCCGTGCGGGATCGATCTCAAGCCCCACCACCTCGACACCCGGCGCGACACCGCGCAACCGGGTGAACAGCTCAAGCGTCGTGGTGTGCGAGGCGCCGTAGCCGAGATCCACCACCAGGGGCGGCTCGGCGGCGCGCAGCAGCCGGCCGTGCACGGCGGCGATCCAGCGGTCGCCGCGCCGCAGCCGGTTGTGGCCCGTCGTGCCCCTGGTGATGGTCCCGACCGGTTTAGCCACTGACGCGGTGCACCTTGTGCTGCGCCGCCTGGGCGCGCGGCCTGATGACCAGGCGGTCGATGTTGACGTGGGCCGGGCGGGTGACGCACCAGGCGATGGCGTCGGCGACGTCGTCGGAGGTCAGCGGGTCGGGCACGCCCTGGTAGACGCGGGCCGCGGCCGACTCGTCGCCCCTGAACCTGGTGACCGCGAAGCCCTCGGTCTTGACCATGCCGGGCGCGATCTCGACGATCCGCACCGGCTGCCCGACCAGCTCCAGGCGCAGGGTCTCGGCCATCGAGCGCTGGGCGTGCTTGGCCGCGACGTAACCGCCGCCGCCCTCGTACGCGACGTGTCCCGCCGTCGAGGTGAGCATGACCAGCACGCCGTCGCCCGACTCGACGAGTTTGGGGATCAGCGCCTGGGACATGCGAAGGGAGCCGAGCACGTTCACGTCGTACATCCGCTGCCAGTCGTCCACCCGGCCCTCGGCCACCGGCTCGATGCCGTGCGCGCCGCCCGCGTTGTTGACCAGCACGTCGCACCGCTCCAGGCCGGCCACCAGCGCGTCGACAGAGTCCTGTGAGGTCACATCGAGCGTCACCGGCCTGATGGAGGGCGCCTCGGCGGCCAGCTTGTCCAGCCGGTCGCGGCGTCGCGCGCCCGCCACCACGTCGTAACCCTCGGCGGCGAGCCGCCGCGCGGTCGCCTCGCCGATCCCGCTGCTCGCACCGGTCACCACAGCCGTTTTCCGCATGGTCCCCATCCTGCCAGGAGCCCCGGGGGACGACTTTGTACCCCCACAAATGACCAGTTGTCGGGAATGTCAGAAATGTTGGGACAGTTGTACTCGGTCTGGAGGTGGTGTCGAGTGAGGCGACGACGGGTCAGCCGGGTCGCGACCATCAGCATGCACACGTCGCCGCTGGACCAGCCCGGCACGGGCGACGCCGGTGGCATGAACGTGTACATCGTCGAATGCGCCAAGCGACTGGCCCGGCTCGGCGTGGAGGTGGAGATCTTCACCCGCGCCACCGCCCGCGACCTGCCACCCGTGGCGGAACTCGCCCCCGGCGTCCTCGTCAGGCACCTCACGGCGGGCCCGTACGAGGAGATGGACCGCGCCGAGCTGCCCGGCCAGCTCTGCGCCTTCCTGTCCGAGGTGCTGCGCACCGAGGCCATGTACGACCCAGGCCGCTACGACGTCATCCACTCCCACTACTGGCTGTCCGGCCAGGTCGGCTGGCTGGCCAAGGAGCGCTGGGGCGTCCCGCTCGTCCACACCATGCACACCATGGCCAAGGTCAAGAACCTCCTGCTCGCCCGCGGCGACAAGCCGGAGCCGGTCGCCCGCGTGGTCGGCGAGCAGCAGGTCGTGGACGTCGCCGACCGCCTGGTCGCCAACACCGCCGACGAGGCCGGCGAGCTGATCGACCTGTACGGCGCCGACCCCGCCCGCGTCGCCGTCGTGAACCCCGGCGTCAACCTCAACGTCTTCACCCCCGACTCCCAGGGCGCCGCCAGGCACCGGCTCGGCCTGCCGCAGGACGCCCACGTGCTGCTGTTCGTCGGCCGCATCCAGCCGCTCAAGGCCCCCGACGTGCTGCTGCGCGCCGCCTCCAGGATGCTCATCGACGAGCCCGCGCTGCGCGAGCGCCTGGTGATCGCCTGCGTCGGCGGCCCGTCGGGCAACGGCCTGGCCAGGCCCTCGTTCCTCACCGAGCTCGCCACCGAGCTGGGCATCGCCGACGTCGTCCGCCTCGTGCCGCCGGCGCCCCAGGAGGAGCTGGCCGACTGGTACCGGGCCGCCACGGTCACCGTCGTGCCGTCGTACAGCGAGTCGTTCGGCCTGGTCGCCCTCGAGTCGCAGGCGTGCGGCACCCCGGTGGCCGCCGCGGCCGTCGGCGGGCTGCGCACGGCCGTCCGCGACGGCGTCTCCGGCCTGCTCGTGGACGGCCACGACCCCGCGGACTGGGCCATCGCGCTGCGCCGCCTGCTCTCCGCGCCGCACAGGCGCGAGCGGCTGTCGGCCGGCGCGCGTGAGCACGCCGCCGCCTTCGGCTGGCAGGCCACGGCCGCCCGCCTCATGGAGGTCTACGCCGGCGCCATCGCCCATCTGCACCAGGTGCCGGTCGCGCTGCCGGGGAACTGACCGTACTTTGTTCTGCCGCCTCTTAAGGTGAAGGGCATGCGCGAAGTCGTCGAAGCAGCACTCAAAGCCGCGGACGTCACCTACGACGAGCCCCGCCCAGGAGCGTTCCTGGCCAGGCTCCCCGGCCAGCACAAGCTCGCCACCATGACCTGGCTCATCGTCGGCGAGCGGGTGCTGCACGTCGAGGCGTTCTTCTGCCGGCAGCCCGACGAGAACCACGCCGAGTTCTACCGCTGGCTGCTCGGCAAGAACGGCTCCATGTACGGCGTGCACTTCTCCCTCGACCCCGTCGGCGACGTCTATCTGGTCGGCAGGGTCCCGCTGGCCGCCGTCACGGAGGAGGAGGTGGACCGGCTGCTCGGGTGCGTGCTGACGTACTCGGACGACTGGTTCGACCGCGCCCTTGAGCTCGGCTTCGCCTCCTCGATCAGGCGCGAGTGGGAGTGGCGGGCCAAGCGCGGCGAGTCCCTGGCCAACCTCCAGGCGTTCGCCCGCTTCGCCGACCCCGACCGGTAGAACCACAGGACCGGTGGAACCATAGGATTGGCCGCATGGCGACTTTGGTGCTGCTTAGGCATGGCGAGAGTGACTGGAACGCGAAGGGCCTGTTCACCGGCTGGGTGGACGTCAGCCTGTCCGCCAAGGGCGAGGACGAGGCCCGCCGCGGCGGCAAGCTCCTCCAGGAGGCCGGGCTGCGCCCGGACGTCGTCCACACCAGCCTTCTGACCAGGGCCATCCAGACGGCCCAGCTCGCGCTGGCGGAGGCCGACCTGCTCTGGCTGCCGGTCAAGCGCAGCTGGCGGCTCAACGAGCGCCACTACGGCGCCCTCCAGGGCAAGAACAAGGCCCAGACCCGCGAGGAGTTCGGCGACGAGCAGTTCATGCTGTGGCGCCGCTCCTACGACGTGCCCCCGCCCCCCATCGCGGACGACGACGAATACTCCCAGGCCGGCGACCCCCGCTACGCCCTGCTGCCACCCGAGCTGATGCCCCGCACGGAGTGCCTGAAGGACGTCGTGGACCGCATGCTGCCCTACTGGTACGACGAGATCGTCCCCGACCTCGCGGCCGGCCGCACGGTGCTGGTCGCCGCCCACGGCAACTCGCTGCGCGCGCTGGTCAAGCACCTCGACGGCATCGGCGACGACGAGATCGCCGGGCTCAACATCCCGACCGGCATCCCGCTGCTCTACGAGCTCGACGCCGACTACCGCCCGGCCGTGCGCGGCGGCCGCTACCTCGACCCCGACGCCGCGAAGGCCGCCATCGAGGCCGTCGCCAACCAGGGCCGCTGACAAAAAAAGGGGGGTGCGAGAGCACCCCCCTTTTCCGTCGTGCGCGTCAGCCGGTCCGCGACCCGGTGACCAGGTAGACGACGGCCTGCGCCACCCGCACCGCGTGGTCGGCGTACCGCTCGTAATAGCGCCCCACCAGCGTGATGTCGATCGCCGGCTCCACCCCGTGCGCCCAGTCCTTGGCCAGGATCTTCGAGAACAGGCGGCGGTGCAGCCGGTCCATCGCGTCGTCGTCCTGTTCGAGCTCCAGGGCCGAGTCCACGTCGCGCGACGCCACGCAGCTGCCGGCCTTGGTGACGAGGTTCTCGGCGATCTGCCCCATTTCCAGAAATGTCGGGCGCAGCCCCGGCGGAATGGCCGAGTCGGGATGCCGCAGCCGCGCCACCTTGGCCACGTGGACGGCGAGGTCGCCCATGCGTTCGAGGTCGGTGCCCATGCGCAGCGCGGTGATGACCATGCGAAGGTCCACCGCGACCGGCTGCTGCCTGGCCATCAGCTCGAAGATCGACGCCTCGAGGTCCGCGAAGGTGGCGTTCACCTCCTGGTCGCGGGAGATCACGCTCTCGGCGAGCTGCAGGTCGGCGTCAAGGAGGGCCGTGGTGGCACGGGAGATGGCCGAGCGGGTCAGCCGGGTCATCTCCACCAGCTTGTCGGTCAGCGAATCGAGTTCTTCGTGGTACGCGTCGCGCATGCCGTCACCGTACGGCGGGGCCGATGAACGAACTCCGACCGCCAGATGAACTTTCCGGGAAAGAGGCGTTCATCCCCTGATGAGGGGGTCTGTCCCTGCGGAAACGCCACCTACCATCGGAGGCATGAGTGAGATGGCCATGAGCTTCGCGGCCCTGGCCGGGTTCGTGGTGGGCGCGCTGGCGGTCCTCTTCTACCGCAACCAGATCGAGGCCCCCAGCCGCACCGCCGACGACGGCGTCGAGACCGGCGCGGCGCTGCCCCAGGGCGTCGCGTCCGTGCTGGCCGTGCTGCCCTCGTCCGCCGTTGTCCTCGACGCGCACGACCGGGTGCTGCGGGCCAGTTCGGCCGCACGCGCGTTCGGGCTGGTCAAGGGCGACCGGCTGATGGCCGCCGAGCTGCTCGCCCTGGCCCGCCAAGTGCGCCGCGACGGTGAGATCCGCGAGAGCGAGATCGACGTGGCAGGGCACAAGTTCGGCCAGGAGACCACCAGCTTCGCCGTGCGCGTGGCGCCGCTCGGCTCCTACGGCCAGGTGCTCGTGCTGGCCGAGGACCAGACCGAGCGGCGCAGGGTCGAGGCCGTGCGCCGCGACTTCGTCGCCAACGTCAGTCACGAGCTGAAGACCCCGGTCGGCGCGCTCAGCCTGCTGGCCGAGACCATCCAGGACGCCGCCGACGACCCCGAGGCGGTCAGCCGCTTCGCCGGGCGCATGCAGCACGAGGCCGCCCGGCTCAATTACCTCATCCAGGACCTGATCACGCTCAGCCGGATCCAGGGCGCCGAGCCCATCCCCACGCCGGGCCAGGTCTCCATCGACGAGGCCGTCAACGACGCCATCGACCACTGCAACACCAGGGCCGTCGCCAAGGACATCACGCTGGTCTCCGGCGGCACCGAGGGCCTGCGCATCTGGGGCGACGCCGAGCTGCTCGTCACCGCCCTGCGCAACCTCATCGACAACGCCATCGTCTACAGCCCCGAGCACACGCGGGTCGTGGTCAGCGTGCGCCCGGCCGGCGACTCCGTCGAGATCAGCGTCAGCGACCAGGGCATCGGCATCCCCGAGGAGGCGCTGGAGCGCATCTTCGAACGGTTCTTCCGCGTCGACGCCGCCCGCTCGCGCGTCACCGGCGGCACCGGGCTCGGCCTCGCCATCGTCAAACACGTCGCCGCGGCCCACGCCGGCGAGGTGTCCGTCTGGAGCAAGGAAGGGTCCGGCTCCACCTTCACCCTGCGCCTGCCCGCCTTCGGCGGCACGGCGCTGGCAGTACCACCCTCGATCCCCATGGAGGCAGCCTCGTGACCGCACGAAGCGAAACCACCGTCGGACGCGCCGGCCGCGTCATGAGGCCCGCAGGAGCACGCGCATGACCCGTGTCCTCGTCGTGGAGGACGAGGAGTCGTTCTCCGACGCCCTGTCCTACATGCTGCGCAAGGAGGGCTTCGAGGTGTCGGTCGCGGCGACCGGCCCCGAGGCGCTCGACACCTTCGACCGCAACGGCGCCGACCTGGTGCTGCTCGACCTGATGCTGCCCGGGCTGCCCGGCACCGAGGTCTGCCGTTCACTGCGGCAGCGCTCGAAGGTCCCCGTCATCATGCTGACCGCCAAGGACAGCGAGATCGACAAGGTCGTGGGCCTGGAGCTGGGCGCCGACGACTACGTCACCAAGCCGTTCTCCTCGCGCGAGCTGGTCGCCCGCATCCGCGCCGTGCTGCGCCGCCAGGGCGACGTCACCGAGGAGCTGGAGAGCGCCGTGCTGGCCGTCGGGCCCGTGCGCATGGACGTCGACCGCCACGTCGTCGCCGTCCGCGGCGAGCCCGTGCAGCTGCCGCTGAAGGAGTTCGAGCTGCTGGAGGTGCTGCTGCGCAACGCCGGCCGGGTGCTCACCAGGGGCCAGCTCATCGACCGCGTCTGGGGCGCCGACTACGTGGGCGACACCAAGACGCTCGACGTGCACGTCAAGCGGCTGCGGGCGAAGATCGAGTCCGACCCGTCCAACCCGCGCTGCATCCTCACCGTGCGCGGCCTCGGCTACAAGTTCGACGCCGTGGAGCAATGAAGGACCCCGGTACCCGCACGATCGGTACCGGGGTCTTCTCATGCGCTCTGGAGGCTCTAGTGCGCCTCCTCCTCCGCCTCTCCCGTCGGCGACGGCGTGGGCGTCGGGGTGGCCGCGGGGGTCGCGCCCGGAGCCGGGGGGTACGACGCGTATTCGCGGCTGCGCGTGACCACAGGGACGTTCATGGACACGACCCCGGCGTTGGCGAACTGGAGGTCCAGCTTGATGCTCTCGCCGCCCCTGAGGCTCTTGGGGATCGCCTCGAGGATCAGCTGAGGGGACGGCTTGCCGGTGTTGACGAGCTGGTTGCTCGGAAGCTGAATGGGGGCGGTGATCTTGACCGTGCCCATCTCGCCGGCGTTGACGGCCTGGAGAGTGTCGGGGGTGCCCGAGGTGTTGAGGATGTTCAGGTAGATCGGGGCGGAGCCGCGCCAGGCGAGCTGGGCTCCCGAGTCAGGGCCGAGGATGAACGCCTGAGGGATGTGAATGCCGCTCTTAGCGCCGTACTGACCGTTCTCGATCAACACCTGGGCCTCGTTCGGCGCGTACGGCATGTTGGTGGTGGCGTCGAATCCTGCCCCGCAGCCCGCGAGCACGGGGGCTGCCAAGAACGCGGCGGCTACGACAATCCAGCGACGGCTGGTCACGGGCGGGTTCTCCTTGGTTCTGCGCAGGTGTCGCGCGTGCGTGATGTGCAGCGCCCACCATATCCACCCCAATGCAAGGTCATATCCGCACCCCCGCAGGTCATTCGCTATGTCCGGAAATGCGATTCATAGAGTTGAGCGGTTGTCAACCCCCAATATGCGGCTTTGACCTGCAGTTATGAGGATTTCACTGTTCCGGGAGGCTGTGGATGCGTGGTACCCTGGAGTACAGCGGAAGGGGTACTTGTCACATGACTTTCCAGGTCGGCGACACTGTCGTCTACCCCCACCATGGGGCTGCTCGGATCGAAGCAATCACGACGCGATCCATCAAGGGTGAGGAAAAGACCTACCTGGTGCTCAAGGTCGACAAGGGCGACCTTACCGTCCAGGTGCCAGCTGAAAACGCAGAACTCGTCGGTGTGCGCGATGTTGTCGGCCAGGAAGGCCTGGAGCGGGTTTTCGACGTCCTTCGCATGCCGCACACGGAAGAGCCGACCAACTGGTCTCGTCGCTACAAGGCCAACCTCGAGAAGCTCGCGTCCGGCGATGTGAACAAGGTTGCCGAGGTGGTTCGGGACCTGTGGCGGAGAGACCGCGAGCGTGGCCTGTCCGCCGGCGAGAAGCGCATGCTCGCCAAGGCGCGCCAGATCCTGGTCAGTGAGCTGGCCCTGGCCGAGAAGACCAATGAGGACAAGGCAGAGGCCCTTCTCGACGAGGTTCTCAACTCCTGAACACGAATCTTCCACGGGTGGGCGTCGGAGTCGACGTCCACCCGTTCGCATCACCGGGCTCAGGACGCGAGCTCAATCTCGCCGGTCTGCACTGGCCGGGTGAGCTCGGCGTCGAGGGCCACTCCGACGGCGACGTCGCCGCCCACGCGGCCTGCGACGCGCTGCTGTCCGCGGCCGGTCTCGGCGACCTCGGCAAGCTGTTCGGCACCGCCGACCCGCGCTGGGCGGGCGCCTCTGGCACGGTGCTCCTCGAAGAGACCGCTCGCCAGGTGCGGGCGGCCGGCTTCGAGATCGGCAACGTGGCCGTCCAGGTGATCGGTAACCGGCCGAAGCTCGCGCCCCGGCGCCTGGAGGCCGAGAAGGCGCTCAGCGCCGCTCTGGGGGCGCCTGTGAGCGTCTCCGCCACCACGACCGACGGCCTGGGGTTGACGGGGCGTGGCGAGGGTGTGGCGGCCGTGGCGACCGCTCTGGTGATCGCGCTCTGATCGGACTTCGCGATCGTCGGTTCTCGCGCTCGCGACGCTCTCTCGTCGCGGCCGTGAGGCTGTTTCGCGGTCGTGAAGCTCTTGCGGGGGCGTGAGGCTCTTGCGGGGGCGTGAGGCCGTCCGCGTGAACCGATCCCGTGTCCGGCGCGTCCTCTTTGTGGGATACGTGAGGGTGTCCTGGCGGGTCGTCGCCAGCCCGCCGAAAATGCGGAGGCGGCGGTTCGTCACTGGCGCGGTACGGGCCGCCGCCTTCCCTCATGGGTAATTCGCCAGTTCAGGGGGTATGTGTCCCGCCAAGACATGTGAACGTCTTCGGGGGGAGCTCCACATGATCGGCGCGATCGTTAGCGCAGTAGTCATCGGCGCCATCGTCGGTGCGCTGGCCAGACTGCTGGTGCCGGGCAGGCAGAACATGTCCATCGGCCTGACCCTCATCGTCGGCATCGTGGCCGCCCTGATCGGCACCCTGATCGCCCAGGCGTTCGGCTGGGCCGACACCAGAGGCATCGACTGGATCGAACACATCCTGCAACTCGTCCTGGCCGTGGCAGGTGTGCTCCTCGTGACCCGGATGGGCATGGGACGCCGCGGCCGAGGCGGCCGAACAACCACCTGACCTGCACTTTTGCAAAGCCGACGCATAATCGCCGTAGATCGGGTAGCGACCATCCCGTGAGGGTGAACCGCTCAGCCTCACGGGGAGGTTTCATGTCATGACCATCGAATCCATCCTTGGCGCCATCGTGATCGGCGCCGTGATCGGCGCAATCGGTCGTCTGCTGCTTCCCGGCAGGCAGGCCATCGGGTGGATCCTCACCATCGTCGTCGGCATCGTCGCCGCCCTCCTGGGCACGCTGCTCGCGCAGGTGCTCGGCGTGGAGACCACGCCGGGCATCGACTGGATCGAGCTGGTGATGCAGGTGGTGCTCGCGATCGTCGGTGTGGGCCTGGTGGCCGGACTGCGCCGCGGCAGCGGCAGAAGCGTCTGATCCACGCCGTACGCAACTGGCGGGATAGAAGGGCCCGCCCGGGAACACGTTCCCGGGCGGGCCCTCTTTCGTGCTTCTTCGTCAGTCCTCGGGCGGGCGGGGGGTGCTGCGGAGGCGTTCGGCCGGGGCCGGGGAGTCGTCGACGATCACCCGGTGCGGGGCGGTGTCCTCCATCTCCTCACGCGTCTCCTTGCCGCGCCGCTCCTGCTCATCGGCCAGCTCGGGGCCGTGGTGCGGGTCGGGGGCGTCGTCGTCGAAGACGGGGTGGGGCTGGGTGTCGGCGTCCTTGTCGGTGGACTCGGACGAGGGGCGCGGGTGGACGAGCACGTCGGCCGGCTTGACCCGGTCACCCCAGCGGACGGGGCGGGTCAGCGGCTCCTCATCGGGCTCGCTCGCCGCCTCCTCCCGCACGTCTTCCTGTACGTCGTTCGGCGGCTCTTGGCGCAGCCCTTCGCGCGGCTCTTCCCGCGGCTCTTCTTGGGCCTTTTCCTGGGTCTCTTCTTGGGCTGCGGCCTCGGGCTCTGGTCGGGTGCGTAGGGGGCGGGTCACGGGCTCGGGCTCGGGTGCGGGGCGGCTCAGGGGCTTGCCGGCCGGCTGGGGCTCCGGGTCTTCCTCGTTCTGGACCGGCCACTCGGTCACGCGGCCCGACACCGGGGGCGTCTCAGGGGCGGCGGTGGGGCCCACGACCGGCGTGGGCTCGGACAGGGGCTCGGGCAGGGGCGCGGGCGTCTCCGTCGCGAGCGGGGGCGGCTCATCGGCGCGCGACCCCTGGAACGGCACCAGGTCCTGCTCCTCGTCCTCGCGGTACGCCGGCGCGCGGTGCGCCTGCACGTGCTTGACCAGCAGTAACCACAGCCACAGCGCCAGGGCCAGCATCACCCAGGGCGCGAGCGCCACGCCGATGGCCGTCTGCCTGACGTCGAAGGTGACGCGCACCGCCGTGGCCACGTTCGCCGCCGCGGCTGCCGCGATCAGCAGGACCAGCACGAACGCCGCCTGCACGCGTACGAACATCTTGGCCGAGCGCAGCAGCAGGACGCCGACCAGCGCGACCACCAGCAGCGCGTCGAACGCCGCCGGGTAGAGGAAGGCGAGATCCTGCCTGGCCTCGCCGGTGACGGCCAGCGCGCGCAGGTCGTCGAAGGAGAGCGCGCACGCGGCCCCGGTCAGGGCGGCGACGGCGAGCCCGGCCAGGGCGAGGCCCAGGCGGCGGAGCAAAGAGGGGGGAGTCACGTCCATGGCGTCTTCGAGACTACAGAAGAATGGGGATCACGATCGATCAAGGGAGGCCGCATGACCAAGTTGTCGGAAGATGTCCGCAAACTTTTGGACGCGCCGAATTATGCGACGGTGACCAGTCTCAACGCCGACGGCGGGCCGCAGTCGTCCGTGGTGTGGGTGCGTACGGACGGCGACGACGTGCTCTTCTCCACCGTGAAAGGCCGCGTCAAGCCGCGCAACTTCGAGCGCGATCCGCGCGCGAGCCTGCTGGTCATCGATCCCGACAACCCCTACAGGTACGTCGAGGTGCGCGGCCGGGTCACGATGACGCCCGACCCGGAGGGCGCGCTGATCCAGGAGCTGTCGCAGAAGTACCAAGGACGCCCATGGGAGGACAAGCCGGGCACCGAACGGCTCATCGTCCGCATCTCGCCCGACAGGGTGCACCTGCGGGGCTGATTTATCGGCCTGACGACGCCGCCGAGGCGTTAGCCTTTCTTTCGTGAGCCTGCACATCTACGACACCAGCACGCGCGCCATCCGTGAATTCGTTCCGGTCGAAGCCGGCCGGGCGTCGATTTACCTGTGTGGGGCCACCGTGCAGGCTCCTCCGCATATCGGGCACATCCGCTCGGGCGTCAATTTCGACGTGCTCAGGCGCTGGATGGCGCGTTCCGGATACGAGGTGACGTTCTGCCGCAACGTCACCGACATCGACGACAAGATCATCAGGGTGTCCGCCGAGGAGAGCGTGCCCTGGTTCGTCGTGGCCGAGCGCAACCAGCGTGCCTTCGCCTGGGCCTACGACACGCTCGGGTGCCTGCCGCCGACCGTCGAGCCGCGCGCCACCGGCCACGTGCCGGAGATGATCACGCTGATGGAGCGGCTCATCGAGCGCGGCCACGCCTACGCCTCCGGTGGCGACGTCTACTTCGACGTACGCTCCTACGAGGAGCGCTACGGCTCGCTGTCCAACCAGAAGCTCGAGAACATGCGGCCCGCGGCCGACACCGACGACGAGTCGTGCAAGCGCGACCCGCGCGACTTCGCGCTGTGGAAGGGCGCCAAGCCCGGCGAGCCCACCTGGCCCACCCCGTGGGGCCCCGGCCGGCCCGGCTGGCACCTCGAGTGCTCCGCCATGGCGACGAAATACCTGGGCCCGGCGTTCGACATCCACGGCGGCGGCATCGACCTGATCTTCCCGCACCACGAGAACGAGATCGCCCAGTCCCAGGCCGCCGGCGACGGGTTCGCCCGCTACTGGATGCACAACGGCATGCTGAAGATCGGCGCCGAGAAGATGAGCAAGTCGCTCGGCAACTCGCTGCTGATCCCCGACATGGTGCAGAAGGTGCGTCCCGTCGAGCTGCGCTACTACCTCGCGGCGCCCCACTACCGCTCCTCGATCGACTACTCCGAGGAGGCGCTGCTCGAGGCGGCGGCGGCCTACCAGCGGATCGAGGGGTTCGTGACGCGGGCCGCCGAGGTGATCCACGACGTCGACGCCCACGCGCCGCTGCCGCAGGCGTTCGCCGACGCGCTCGACGACGACCTCGGCACGCCGCAGGCGCTCGCCGTCGTGCACGAGGTGGTGCGCGAGGGCAACGTGGCGCTGGCCCGCGGCGACAAGGAGGCCGTGGCGCGGCTGCTCGCCGAGACCCAGAACATGCTCGACGTGCTCGGCCTCGACCCGCGCTCGCCGCAGTGGCGCGGCACGGGCTCCGACCTGTCGCCCGTCGTCGACGCGCTCGTCGCGGTGGCGCTGGAGCAGCGCAAGGCGGCGCGCGAGCGTAAGGACTACGCGGCCGCCGACGCGATCCGCGACCAGCTCTCGGCCGCGGGCATCACCGTCGAGGACACCCCGCACGGGCCCCGGTGGGAGCTGAGCCGCTGATCAGGCCGCGGTCTCGTCCAGAGCGGCCGCGATCCACCTGAACAGCGCGGGGTCCCGCTCATCCGGGGCCGGCGGGGCCCCGTTGATCCGGGTCACGAGCGCGATGTACCTGCCGTGGGTGGCGTCGTACGCGGCGTCCTCGGGGACCTCCTGCGCCACGAGGAAGGCTCTGGCCAGCCGCTGCCTGGACTCGGTGGTGGAGCGTCCGCCGGTCAGTCCTGCGGTGGCGTCTGCGAGGCGTACCACCAGCTCCTTGGCGCGAGGAGCCTGCGGCGGCAGGCCCGAGCGGTACGCCGTCACCAGCTCCTCGCCGATCTTCGCCCCCTCCCCGTGGATGAAGTCCCACGTCGGCGGGGACGCCAGGTCGCGGCCGGGGAACGTACCGTAGACCTCCTGGAGATAGGCGCGGACCGCGGCCCTGAACTCCTCGCCCTGCACCAGGTCGGCCAGCTCGATCCAGGCTTCGAGCTGCTCGGCGGACGGGTCGTCCGGCAGGCGCGGGCGCAGCGTGCGCAGCCGGTCCACGAAGCCGGGCGGCACGTCGAGTGACGCGCCGACCTCGGTCCAGAAGTCGTCGATGAGGCGCTCGCGTTCGTCGTCCGGCATCGAGACGAGGCGGTGCATCAGGGCCGCCTGGGTGGCCGTGCCGCGCTGCCTGACGAGCGTGCGCAGCACCGCCCGCCTGGCCCGCAGGTCGCGCTCCTGCTGCTCGACCAGCTCCAGGTGGGCGGTGAGAAGGTCGTGCAGCGACGTCTCGCCGTCGAGCAACTGGCGGATGTCGACCAGGCCCGCGTCCAGCTCCCTGAGCGTGCGGATCAGCTCCAGGCGGGCGATGGCGCGGACGTCGTACAGGCGGTAGCCCGCCTCGGTCAGCTGGGCGGGGATGACGATGCCTGCGTCGGAGTAGTACCGGATGGCGCTGACGCTCAGGCCGGTGCGGCGCGCGACGTCCCCGATGGGGTAGAGCTCGTTGTCGTTCATGTCAGCCACTATGAAGTCTCAAGCGGATCGAGACTCAAGCCCCTTTTTGCGCCGTCCTGAGGAGGGCGGCGGCCCGAGTACCCTTGAACGCATGGCAGCAGGCGGTAGGGCATCAGGCAGGCCCGCGAAGAAGAAGGGCCCGGCCAAGGGCACCGGTGGGCAGCGCCGCCGTTCGCTCGAAGGCAAGGGCGCGACGCCGCCTGCCGAGATGCGGCACTGGTACAAGGAGAAGGCGCGTGCCGAGCGCATCGCGCGGGAGGAACGCGGGGGCGGTCGCCGTCCCGGTGCGGCTCGCCCGCAGCGGCGCTCAGAAGACTCGCCCGAATACATCGGCGGGCGCAACCCGGTCCTGGAGGCGCTGCAGGCCGGGGTGCCGTGCAACGCGCTCTACGTGGCGCAGCGCATCGACAACGACGACCGCGTACGCGACTCCATCAAGATCGCGGCCGAGCGCGGCATCGCCCTGCTCGAGGCCACCCGCGACAAGCTCGACCGCCTCACCGAGGGCGGTGTGCACCAGGGCATCGTGCTGCAGATCCCGGCCTACGACTACGCGCACCCGTCCGAGCTGGTCGAGATCGCCCACGAGGCCGCCGAGGCGCCGCTGATCGTCGCCCTCGACTCCGTCACCGACCCGCGTAACCTCGGCGCCATCGCCCGCTCCGCCACCGCCTTCGGCGCCCACGGCCTGCTCGTGCCGTCCCGCCGCTCGGCCGGCGTCACGGGCGGCGCCTGGAAGACGTCCGCGGGCACCCTGGCCACCCTGCGCGTCGCCCGCGCCGCCAACCTGACCGCCGCGCTACGCGAATACCGCGACGCCGGCCTCTTCGTCGTCGGCCTCGACGGCACGGGCTCGACCGAACTCGCCGACGTCGACCTGCTCGGCGAGCCCCTGGTCATCGTCGTCGGCTCGGAGGGCAAGGGGCTGTCCCGGCTGGTTCGCGAGCAGTGCGACGTCCTCACCCGCATCCCGATGCGCGCCGCCGCCGAGTCGCTGAACGCCGGGGTGGCGGCGGGGGTGGCGCTGTACGAAGTCGCTCGTCACAGGCGTCCCTAGCGTCTACACTGGTAGGCCGTGCCGACGTAGCTCAATCGGCAGAGCATCTGTCTTGTAAACAGAAGGTCAGGGGTTCGATTCCCCTCGTCGGCTCTGTTGGAGACAGCCCCTGAACAGCAATGATCTGTTCAGGGGCTTCTCGTTTGTCAGGACAATCTTGAGATCTTGCTAACACCCTTGCTAACAGGAGAGTCCATGGCACTGGAAGAGCATCCCGGCACGTGGACCCACGATCCTGAGGCGAAGGCCTCCTACGTCTACCTGCGGGGTTCGATCGCACCCGGTGGCGTCGCGAGAACGGTCACGGCGGACAGCCCCATGGTGAACTTCGACCTGGACGAGAACGGTCGGGTGATCGGCATCGAGATCCTCGCCGCGTGGCCTGGCGTAGAGGGCACCCTTCCCGATGATCAAGGGGTGACTCTAGACCAAGATCCGGCGAATACGAAAGCTCTCTAGTGCAACAGCACGCAGTACAGGCCGTGGCGATCGCGGACTTGGGTTCCTTTCCTACAGACTGGGCGATCGCTGGCCAGGCCCTCCTTCGCCCGTCCTTGCCACTCAGCTCGTGGCTGGTGACAGCAGCGCTGACAGCAACGTCCCCGCACACCGACGCGTCCGCGGCACTAGCTACACACGTCTGACCACGGGATCGATGTCCCGAGCAGGGCGATTGCTCCGCCTGGAAAGCGGAAGATCGGCACTTCGGCCCTGTCACAGGGAGGCGTGGGCGTGGATCGTCATGGTGATCATGGGCATCAGCTCGCCCGGTAATGGAGTCCCGGGGCCTGATGCATGATGATCTGTGTGGAGAAGGCCAGGAACGCGACGACAGCCGGCGCGTTAGTTGCGTTGCTGGACTGTTCGCTTGTTCAGATGGCGGAGGCTGCCGCGGACGCCAGAACATACGATCGCAAGACCATTTACACGGTTTCCGACGTATGGGACAACAACACCTTCCCCTTGTTCCGCGCACTGGCCGCCCGTACACGGTGGGGCCGTGACCGGCGGGCACGTGCCGCCCTGGAGTGGATGGCCGCTTTCAGCGCGAGGCGGCGGACGTGGATGGTGGAGCAGTCGGCGATCGCCGGGTACCCGTTGGACGCGTTGCTGCCACCGCCGAGGGAGACCGACTGCGACCACCGCGATTACCGGGGAGTCGTGAGGGCGCCTACGGAGCCGCTGACGACGGAGGTCGCCGCCGGGATAGGTGTCGACTACGACCTGGCCACCGCCGAGGTTCGCTCCCTGTTGCTGGAACGGGTCGGCACCCGGTTGACGGGCGTTCTCGTTGTGGCGGCCCGGCGCCGGTACACCTCTGAACGTCCGGCTGACGAGGTCGCCGAGTTACGGCTGTGGCTTGGCGAGGTCACCGAGACACACTTCGATGCCCATGACTCGTGCGGGATCACCATTGGTTTCGAGACGGGACAGGTGGCGATCAGCGTGGGGCAACGCGGAATCCTGCGTGGGGCGGGTGCCACCGCCCAGCCCGACGACCGAAGCTGGCACTTGTCCACAGCGGGCCGGGTATTCGATGCGCGAACCCCGGCGGGTCCACGGCCATCCCTTGAGATGCCTCCGCCGCGATGGCAGGAACCGTTGGATGATGGCCCATTAGTCGCCGCGACGATCCTGCGCGATGCGATATGGACGATCCGTATGATTCGCTACGCAGGCCACGCCGGTGAGATCTTGGTTTGGCCTTTATGCATGGCGTTTGCCGGCGCGGGGGAGTCCGTTCTTACCGCGAGCACGTACATGCGGGCGAGTCGGCGGGAGGAGGCATTCCGTCGGCTGGTCGAGGACTGGGTACGGAAAGGAGGGCCTAACCTGGCTCCCTGGTTCGCGGTACACCTGCGCGCTCTTGTCGGCAAGGTCAGCGGCACGACCCGAGAGTGGGTCACATCGGTGGTACCGCAGCCGGAACGGGACTCCAAGGTGGAGGGAGGGACAGCCTCCGACCTGCCCGCGGAGGCCGAGTTGCGGTTGGTAAAATACGTGGCAGCGCACACTCGGTATGAACGTCCCAATGTCGGCTCTGCCCTGGTGCAGTTGGCTGTGCCGCCTCATCCCCAAGCCGGGCAGGAAGAACCCTGGAACTTGTGTGGATGGGAGTTCACGAGCCCTTATCATTTCCAGTTGGGTGGCACCGTCTTCCACGGTGCCACTAACCCAGAGCTGATAGGAGCCCCGGGCGTGGTCCCCTCCCTCAGCCTGAACAGCGGCGACCTCACTGTGTCCGCCGACGAGGTTAGAAAGTGTTCATGAACGTCCTTCGCCGGAAAGGCGACGAGTCTTATGCCTGTCCGTGCTGCGGCTTCCTCACGCTTGAGGAGCGAGGCATGTGCGAGATCTGCCCTGTGTGCTACTGGAAGGATGACGGGCAAGACGACCATGACGCTGATGAGGTCCGTGGCGGTCCCAACTACGAGTTGAGTCTCGCTCAGGGACGGCGCAACTTCGCTGCGTTCGGTGCGAGCCGCAGGCAGAACATCGACAAGGTGCGTGATCCACTTTCAAATGAGCGCCCGATCAAGTGATCTTGCTAACGCGGATGCTAACGACAGGTCCGGACGGACTGGGACGACGATGGAGTGAGGGGCCCTGTAGAGCCCGGCTGACCAGGCTCGGAGAAGGACCGTGGACGGTTCCGGACGATCGCGAAGTTCCTTGTAAACAGAAGGTCAGGGGTTCGATTCCCCTCGTCGGCTCTGCTAGCGAAAGGCCCCTGAACAGGCGTTACGCCGTCAGGGGCCTTTCGCTTTATGACCTTCAGCCGGTGTCTTCGGTGTCTTCGGGAGCCACCTTGGGAGCCACCGGGGGCTGTTTCCCCAGGAGAGCGCTGGAGATGGCTTCGGTCGCCGCACGCCGGTCACCCTCCAGAAGGTGGCCGTAGATGTCCTTCGTGATCGCGATGCTGGCGTGGCCGAGGACTTCGGACACGACGTGGAGGGGAGTGCCCTGCGCGAGCATGAGCGACGCTCCCGAGTGGCGCAGCTCGTGCGGGTGCCAGTGACCGAGTCCCGCCCTCTTTGCGAGGCGGGAGAACAGGTGGGAGAACGTGTCCGGGTCGGATGGATTGCCGAAAGCCGTCGGGAACATCAGACCGTGCTCCAGCCAGGCATCGCCCGCCTTGAGACGCTCCTTGTTGTGAGCGGCCTTGTGACGCTTGATCGCTTCGACCAGTTCGGGCGTCAGGCAGAGCACACGGCGTGAGCGCTTGGTCTTGAGCTCACTGATCACGATGCGGGTCTTGGTAGTGGCCCTAGGGTCGCGGTTCTTCAGCCGCTTGACGGAGTGGGTGACGCGCAGAGTGCGGGCCTCCGGGTCGAAGGCGTCCCACATGAGCCCCAGCGCCTCACCCCGCCGCAAGCCGAAGACGAGGGCCAGGAGGACGAGGACACCCATGCGGTGATCCATGACAGCCTGGAGAAGCCTCTTGCCCTCCTCCGCTGTGAGCGTTCGGCCCTCTTCAAGCGGCGGCGCGGCGCGCCGCTGTACCCACGGCCCTCCGCCCGTCCGCCGTCCGGGCGTGCGGCCTGGGACCAACCGAACGCTCCGACCGGGGTTGCCGCGCCGCCACACAGATGCAGCCCAACGATCGCCACTGCATGGCTGGCCGCCATACGTGTCTGGGGGCGATCGAAGATCCGGGGTTCGTTCCTCACCTCGGCTCACCGAGCATCGTGGCTGACCTACCGGCGAGAGATCGCATCACCGGTACAGCCGCCACGCGACCATGACACGGGCGCCCGCGTCCCGCTCCAATGACGCCAGAGCCGGGGGCAGGGGCGGAGTCAACCGCGGTTGGTCCGGGCCAGCGTGGCCAGATACCCGCGGAAAACCACGGTCATCTCCCCACTCCTGAAAACCTCCGCAAGCGTGCGGTGACACCAGTCGCGCGCGTGCTCAGCGCTATCGTCACCGCGCCTGATGGCACTGTCTACGTTGGCCTCGCCCAGCACATAGCGGAGGTAGTCATCGAGTGTCATCGGTATCGGAATCTCGACGTCGGTGTAATCGAGCAGGCGCAACCCCGTCCCTTCCAGGCGCAGTTCCTGTACGACCAGCGGTCGCCATCCAGATGATGATGGAAACCGCTGCTGGAACGACTTGAACCACGTCGCCAGTGCGTCGCCTGTCAGGGAGTACCGGCCTTGCGAGAAGTCGTACAGGAGGAAGATTCCGTCTGGCGTTAGAACCCGGGCTACCTCGGCAAGGGCCGACGAAAGCTGATCGGTGTAGTTCAGCGAACCAGCGGCGGCGACCAGGTCAAACGACGCTGCGGCGAACGGCAGTCCCTCCGCTGTGCCGATGACGAATCGAGCGGATGGCGCGACGGATCGTCGGTGCATGAGCATCGCTGGGACCGGCTCCAGACCGATCACATACTCGGCCAATGGTGCGAGCGCGGCAGTAGAAACGCCAGCACCGCATCCGATATCAAGCGCTCGCCCGGCCGGACGCTCCAGGAGAACCGACTTGAGAATCTGCTGATGCACCGGAGGGCGGTCGAAAGCGTAGCTTGCCGCCAGCCGTTCGCTGTCATAGATGCTTGTCATGGCTCCTCCGAGCTCGGCATCGGCTAGACAAACGATCATGCCGCATGCTCATTTAGCGTGCATCTCTGCGTACTGCTTGGTGACCCCTGCACCCCGTAGCTCGGGTGCTGGGCATCAAGCACGCGACCCTGCGCATCGGGGCACGTCGAGGCGCGAGCGTGCGGGCCATCAGCGGGCCATCAAGGGCGGTGAACAGGGGGTAATCACGGTCACTATCGGGATGCCTCGCGCGCAGGTGGCAGCCGTTTCGCCTGAAGATCAGGCCGATTCGCAAACAGGAAGTCAGGAGTTCGAATCTCCTAGGCTCCACCGCACTTCGAAGGTCACTTCCTATGATCGGGAAGTGGCCTTTTCGATCTTGTGCAGCATGCAGAATACAGCTACGGCGACAACATGCCTCGCCGTCAGGCGTTCGGCTCCCCTGAAAGCGAGTCGACGAAAGCCTCAGCCTCTGACTGGCTCATGTCCTCGGTGCTTCGCGCAAGAAAGACAGCCTGCTTCCGGTGGCCGGCCTCGATCAGCTGAGGTCCAGGCCGACGTAGATGCGCGATACCTTGCGTGGTCTCATCCATCGGCTGATTCCGAGCCCGAGGATCACCAGCAGCAGGACAAGGAGAATCGACTCCAACGCGTCTAAGCCAAACATGCGGTGATCGTATTGAGAGGGACCGACAGATCCAGGTTCCTCCCGGCATGTTGAAGGCCGGGTCATGGGCTGATCGTCGGACTGCGCTGTGAGACCATCCGGGTGGGCGCCGTACGGGCGGTGCTCGTGAGAGCCGAGGAGTCCGGCGTGTTGCTCGCGATGATCCTCTGGTACTCGATACCAGTCGTTGTCGTTGGTGTATCGCTCTTTGTGCGGTCCCGTAGCCTGCGGCGCAAGGTCGTCTACTTGTCGCTTGCTCTCTTCGTCTGGGTCCTTGCGCTCGTGGTCGCCTGGGTGATGGATCGAGAGGGGTGGGGGGTCTGGCTCTTCTTCTTCCTCCCCGCAGCGCTGGTTACGGGGGTTCGGTTGATCGTCGCAGGGATGTTGGCGCGGACGCCGACGGGTCGGTAGGAGCCAGCAGCAGTGCAATTTGGGAGCCACCCAGACGGACGATCTCGAACGTCGGTGAACGGAGACGAACGACGAGTCTGCCGTCGGACGAGGTAGCGAACGCCCACGGACAATAGCGAAGATCGTTTGGGGACCTTGTGAACAGAAGGTCGGGGTTTGATTGCCCTCGTCGGCTCTGCATGAAGAGGCCCCTGGACTGGTGATTCCGGTTCAGGGGCTTGGTGTTTGTCGTGACATTGGCGAGGCCACCGCTTGGGCGAAGGTGTCGGCGGCTGTGGTGGTCTGCTCGACCGGCGAGGTCTGCTCAGGACGAAGTGCGGCGGTGTCGTCCGGCGGTGATGTTCGCCGCGATGAGGAGCCCGGCGGGGACGGCGGTGAGGAGGAAACCGCTCGGTCCGATCAGGGTGACGGCCAGCGCTCCCCAGGCGAGGATCACCCAGCCGACATACCCGGGGAGGTGTTGTCCTTGCCGTCCCGCCCGTGCCACCAGTAGTCCGAGGAGCACCAGCGTCACGACGAATCCGCCGGGCAGGGCCCAGAACGTCGCCACCGAGTCGCTGTCCGCGGCGCGGTTCCGGAGGTCCCCGGCGAGCCAGCTGGACAAGGGAACGAGGGGGGCGAACACGGCGGTGTGCGCCACAGCGATGAAGATCATGGTTCGGCCGGCCCAGACGGTGAGCCGACTCGGGGGCGCGGACAGTGCAGATGGGCCGACTGCGGGTGTGTTGCTCATGGTTGCCAGCTTCTCTGGCCATGGTCCGTTGTGATTCCCCCTGTGGGGCGATGCCGCTCCCTCGCTCCGGGGAAGGGCACAGGGTCACTGAAGGCGGGCTCAGTGCCTGGACGCCATGGGTGATGGTTCGACGGTTCGCGGCAGACGTCGGACCGGATGACGACCGTCCACTGTGGCAGAGCGGATGCACCGGTTCTTGCCGTCGGGTGTCGCATTCAGGCGCGCGTACCCTGGCGAAGATCCTTTCAGCGCTGAGATCGACGCGAGGTGGCCTGTTCCGTGGATCTTGCGATTCTTGCGGGCGAGCGTTTGGACGGACTGATGGTGTGGACGGTGCCGAGGTGATGGGAGCGGAGTGCGTGTTCGGGTCGGGGAGTGTGGTCGCGGAGAGTTGGGGCGGCGACCTGCGGCTGACACCCTGACGGTGCCACTTGTGCCCTTGCGGCTCGCTCGCGGACAGGTCAAGTTCAACCCCTGGTTCGATGACGGAGCGGGCGGCGGGTTTTATGCTCCGAGCGGTGATCATGTTGTGGCACGGCCAGACGCAGGGGCGGCGCAGGATCGACACGCGGGTGATCGACACCGCTCTCGCCGTGCTGCTCGCTGTGGCTTGCTACGCGTCGGCGACGCAGTTCTCGGCGCCCGGCTGGCCCCCGTTCGATGCCCTGGCGCTCCTGCTCATCGGCCTCGGCAACCTCCCGCTGGTATGGCGCAGCCGCGCTCCGGTGGTCGTGCTGGTCGTCACGTGGTTCATCTGGTCGGTCTACCTTCTTCTCGGCTACCCGCCCATGGCCACGTGGGCGTCGCTGGTGGCGCTGTACACGGTGGCCGCGCGCAGGCCGGTGAAGGTGTCGGCGCTCTGCCTTGCGGCCGTTGCGCTCCTGGTGCTGGTCGGAGGGCTGCTGCTGGTGACGGCTGTGGCGGCCTTGGGCCAGGTCCTGGCGGTGGTGGTCATGTGGGCGTTCGGCGTCGACAGGTACCAGCTCTCGGTGCTGAGCGCGCAATTACGGTACGAGCAGGAGGACCGGGCTCAGCGGGCCGTGACCGAGGAACGGGTGCGCATCGCCCGCGAGCTGCATGACATCGTCGCCCACCACATGTCCGTGGTGTCGGTCCAGGCGGGTTTGGCCAGATATGTGTTCACCTCCGACCCGGCGGTGGCGCGTACGGCCCTGGACACCATCGCCACCAGCAGCTTCGAGGCCCAGGAGGAGATGCGCAGGCTCCTGATCGTGCTGCGCACCAACGGCGAGGACCCCGCCTACGCCCCCGCACCGGGCCTGGCAGACCTGAACGAGCTGGCCGAGCGGGTCAGGGCCGCCGGAGTGCCGGTCGAGGTCAGCGTCAAGGGCGTGCCGAGGCCCGTAGGGCCGGGCGCCGACCAGTGCGTCTACCGCGTCGTCCAGGAGTCGCTCACCAACGTGATCAAACATGCGGGTCCTGCGAAGGTCGTCATCGTGCTCACGTACACCGCCGCCAGGCTCGTCGTGCGCGTCATCGACGACGGCGTCGGTCCCTCCGCTCGGAAGCGGGAGAACACCGCGGCGCACGGCTTGCTGGGAATGCGGGAACGAGCGAGGCTGTATGGCGGAGCGGTGATCACGGGGCCGCGCCCTCAGGGCGGCTTCGAAGTCGTGCTCACCCTGCCTCTGCCGTCCGCGGGCGCGCAGGCCGGAAGCGAGGAGCGGGTGGAAGGGGCAGAGCCGGAATGACCAGCGTGCTCGTCGTCGACGACCAGATCCTCATCCGCGCGGGTCTGGCCGCGCTGCTGCGGGCCGCGCCGGGCATCGAGGTGGCAGGAGAGGCGGAGGACGGCGACGAAGCGGTGACGCTGGCGGCCGACACCGGCCCGGACATCGTGCTGATGGACATTCGCATGCCGCGCCTGGACGGCATCGAGGCCACGCGCCGCATCATCGCCCAGGCTCCCCAGCGACCACCGAAAGTGGTCATGCTCACCACCTTCGACCTCGACGAGTACGTCTTCGCGGCGCTGTCGATCGGAGCCTGCGGCTTCCTGCTGAAGAACTGCCCGCCCGAGCGCCTGCTGGCCGCCATCGACATGGTGGCCGCGGGGGACATGTTGTTCGCGCCGAGCGTCACCCGCCGCCTGATCGAGGCGTACACGCAGCCGGGCGGAACGGCCTGCCCGCCGTCCGACGCGCCTGAGCTCAGCATGCTCACCGGCCGCGAGCTGCAGGTGCTGCGGCTGGTGGGCACGGGCCTGGCCAACGCCGACATCGCCGCGCAGCTGGTCGTCAGCGAGGCGACGGTCAAGACCCATCTCAACCGGGCGATGGCCAAGCTCGGCCTGGCCAGCCGGGCCCAGGCGGTGGTCATGGCGTACGAGACAGGCCTGGTCATGGCCCGCGGCCACCGGACCCTGAAGGAGCTGGAGGCCTAGCGCCGCGGTCCTGGCCGTACCGCGAAGGTTTACGAGCGAGACTTCGCTACCGCCGTCGTTGTAGTCAAGAATCAAACCGCCGCCGAATGTTCTCCCGATCTTCCGTCACCTAGTTTCTGATCATCGGACAGGTCTGGGGAGCGGGGTCGCAATGGTCGTGGTGCTCGGTGGCAGGGGGCGATTAGGGCGCGCGGTGGCACAGGGTACGGCGGTGCTCGCCGTGCTGGCCTGCGTGGTCGCCGGCGAGGCCGAGGCGGCGGCCGCGGCCACCGGCCCACTACCGGGTAGCACGACGTCCCAGGTCGCCGCGCCCGCTGATGGCGCGGTGACCGAGACCGAGGCATCCGAGCAGGCCCGCTCGTCGGGCCGCCCGGTGGAGGTGCTGTCGCAGCGGGGCGAGCACCACACGGTCAGGGTCCTGCCCAACGGCCGGTTCGAGGTGACCGAACACCTGCGGCCGGTGCGTACGCGCCGCGACGGGCAGTGGGCCGACATCGACACCTCGCTGCGCCGTGAGGGCTCCGGCCTCGTCCCGGCCGCGACGGCCGTCGGGCTGCGGTTGTCGGGCGGCGGGCAGGAACCGCTGGTACGGATGTCGCGCGCGGGCCGCGAGCTGTCCCTGTCGTGGCCGGGCACGCTGCCCGAACCCGTCATCGACGGCGACACCGCCGTCTACCAGGGCGTTCTCGGCACCGACGTCGATCTCCGCGTACGTGCGCTGCCCGACGGCTTCTCCCACACCCTCGTGATCAGGACCGCGGCGGCGGCCAGGGATCCGCGGCTGGCCCAGCTGGCGTTCACCCTGGGGACCGATCGGCTGTCCGTGGACAGGGACGCCGCCGGTGTGCTGCGGGCCAGGGACGGCACGACCGGCGAGGCGGTGTTCGAGGCCCCGTCCCCGGTCATGTGGGACTCCTCGCGGCCCGCCGCCCGGGGGCTGACAGCGCAGGCGCAGACGCAGGACTTGAGCAAGGGGCCGGGGGAGGGTTCGCGGACCGCCAAGGTGCGGGTCGGCCTGGGCGGGCGGCAGCTCGCGCTCACTCCGGACCAGGAGCTGCTGACCTCGCCGAACACCACGTTCCCCGTCTACATCGATCCGGTGTGGCAGACCAGCGCCGCCTACTACTGGGGAATGGTGTCCTCGGGCTATCCGGATGAGAACTATCCGAAGTTCAACGGCAACGCCACGGAGGGTGTGGGCCGCTGCGAGGTCGCCAAGGACGGCCGGTGCGTCAAGAACCAGACCAAGCGGATCTTCTACCGGATGAAGCTGCCCTCCATCAAGGGCAAGTACATCGAGTCGGCCGAGTTCGTGGCCTACGAGACCGCGGCTTACGACTGCCACAACGCCACGTCGGTGCAGCTGTGGCGGGCCAGCGCGCTGACCTCCGGGGCGACGTGGAACAACACGAAGAACGACTGGCTGGAGCATCTGACCTCGCGCGACGTCGCCTACTGCTCGCGGGCGCCGGTCGAGTTCGGCGGGTCCAAGCTGCGTGCCCACGTGCAGAGCGCGGTGAACAAGGGGTACTCGACCATCACCTTCGGGCTCAGGGCCTACAGCGAGAGTTCGATGTCCTGGTGGAAGCGCTTCGCCGATGACGCCTACCTGCGCATCCAGTACAACGGGCCGCCGCATCAGCCCAACAACGGATCGATGTTCGCCAGCCCCGGCACCAAGTGCGTGGACAGGGGAGAGGCGCAGTGGGTCAACGATCTGTCCACCGTGTACGCCTACCTGAGTGACCCGGACACCGAGGACTCCAAGAAGGTACAGGGCCAGTTCACCCTGCACTGGGCCGACAAGGCCGACGGCTCGGACTGGGGCGCCAAGTGGACCGCGCCGCTGACGCCGGCGCTGACCTCGGGCAGCAGGCACCAGATCAAGCTGCCGTCCACCATCCCCCAGAAGAAGCTCATCGGATGGGGCGTACGCGCCTGGGACGGCGTGCAATGGGGCCCGTGGAGCTACGACGGCGCGCAGACCGGCTGCTACTTCTACTACGACCCCTCGGTGCCGGCCGCGCCTGTGGTGTCCTCCGCCGAATACCCGGGTGACCAGAGCTGGCACGGCGGTGTCGGCGACCAGGGCACCTTCACGATCAGCGATCCGGCCAAGGCCGCGGCCCGCTACGAGCTGAAGCTCAATGGCGCCCTCCTCACCACCGTCACCACGACCAACGGCGCGGCCCGCCAGGTCGCCGTGGCACCGAGCCGCTCGGGACCCAATCTGCTGACCGTGCAGGCGTTCACGCAGGCCGCCCAGAACAGCGCGCCGACGACGTACGAGTTCTGGGCCCGCGCGGGCGCGGACGCGGCGGCCAGGTTCACGCTGGACGAGGCAGCCGGCGCGACCAGCGTGACCGGACAGAGCGCCGGCACGCCCGCGTACGTCCGCGGCGGTGCCACGCTGGGCGGCGCGGGCCAGGCGGGAACGGCGCTCACCCTCGACGGGACCAGCGGCCACGCCGAGACGAACCTGCCGGTGTTGCGCACCGGGGAGAGTTTCACCGTCTCCGCCTGGGTCAGGCCGACCGCTTACGGCATGGTCAACGCACTCGCTCAGGACGGGGCGCACCAGAGCGGCTTCCAGCTCGGCATCGACCCGTCCGGGATGCCGGAGTTCAAGATGCCCAGCACCGACACCGCCGGGGACGGCGGCGGCGTGTGGCACTCGGCCAAGGCGGGCACCGCCCTGCCGCTGGGCTCGTGGTCGCATGTCACCGGCGTCTACGACCAGCCCTCCGCCCAGCTGCGCCTGTACGTGGGCGGGCAGCTCGCGGGGACGGCGAGCGGCGTGAGCGCCTGGCAGGCCGCGGGCGCGCTGCAGATCGGGCGCAGCAAGTACAACGACGCCCAGGTCAACCAGTGGGCGGGCGGCATCGACGAGGTCAGGCTGTTCCAGCGGGCGCTGACGGACCAGGAGGCCGGGCAGCTCGCGGCGGGCGCCGCGCCGGCGGGCGAGGTCGCGTACTGGCCGATGGACGAGCAAACGGGAGCCGGCCGCGTGTACAGCGCCGCCTCGCCCGTCCAGGCCGCGCTGTCGGGCGGCGGCATGCTCGGCCAGGACGGCCAGGACGGTACGGCGCTGCGCCTGGACGGCGTCACCGGCCACGCCGCCACGGCCGGTCCCGTCGTGGACACCACCCAGAGCTTCGCGGTGTCGGCGTGGGTCCGGCTGGAGACCGGCCGGCTCGACCAGCACTATTCGGTCGTCTCCCAGGACGGCGTGCGCAAGAGCGGGTTCTACCTCAAGTACGAGGGCGGCATCAAGAAGTGGGTGTTCGGCAAGGCCAAGACCGACACCGATGAGAGCGGCTGGTACCAGGCGGTCTCCAACGTCACCCCGGCCGTGAACGCCTGGACCCACCTGGTCGGCGTCTACGACGCGGTCACTCGCAGGTTGCGGATCTATGTCAACGGCGAGCAGGGCACCGACAGCGGCCCGCTGGACCTGGTCTGGCACGCCGGCGGACCCTTGCAGATCGGCCGCAGCAAGTGGCTGGGCGCCTACGTGGACCAGTGGCCTGGCCTGATCGACGACGTGCGCGTCTACGACCGGTCGCTTGGCGCGGTCGAGGCCGAGGAGCTCGTCACCCAGCACCCGGTGGTGAAGGGACGCTGGAAGCTCAACTCGGGAGGCGCGGGCGAACCGGCCGGCGCCCAGAACCTCACCCTGGCCGGCGGCGCCGTCATCGACCCCGGCTCGGGCTTCCGGTACGTCTCCAGCGCCGGGCTGCTGCTCAACGGCACCACGGCCTACGCCGAGACGGCCGCGCCGCCCGTACGGACCGATGACAGCTTCACCGTGGCGGGCTGGGTGCGCAACATGGGTCGCCCGCAGACCGCGAGGACCGTCTTCTCGCAGGCAGGGGCGAACGCCAACGCCTTCGCCCTGCGCTACGTCCCCGACCCGGCCGACCCCGAGGCCGGGGGCTGGCAGATCCAGATGCGCAACGCCGACTCCACCGCGGCCTCCGCGCTGCGCCAGGCCGGACATTCGGCCTTCAGCGAGTGGGACTGGGACCACGTCGCGCTCGTCTACGACGCGCTGCGCGACCGGATGAGCCTGTACGTCAACGGTCAGCTGGAGGAGACCTCGCTCGGCGTCTCCCAGGAGGACCAGGTGTTCGGGTTCGCCGCCGCCAACGGCGGGTTGCAGGTGGGCCGCAGCAGGTTCGGCGGCGAGTTCTGGCCCGACGCCATCGACGACGTGTGGGCCTACCAGGGCGCGCTCACCCAGGAGCAGGTCCAGATGCTGGCCACCGGCGGCGAGCTGGACACCGCCTCGGGACCCTGATCCCTCATCGGCCGCCCGCGCCCCGTGCGAGGGGGCCGGGCCGTACCCCTTGTCGTGTCCTGGCCCCCCGTGGAGGTCGTGATGATGGTGAGACTGAAGCGCGCGGCACTGCGCGGGACCGTGCTGGGCACGGCGGTGGCGTGCCTGGCAGGGATGGTGCCCGGCGTCCCGGCTCTGGCGGAGCCTGAACCGGTCAACACGGAAAGACCGAGGACCGCTCGTACCGAACGGCCGGTCAAGGGCAAGCGGCTGGCGGCGCTGCCGCGCCCTGCCGACCCTGCCGTACGTCCCGGGCCGGCGCCGCGGGCGGACTGGCCGTCGGCCGGCACCGCCGAGGTCGGCGTGCCTGAGGCGGGCCGGGCAGTGCGCGCGGGCGACCTGCCGGTATGGATCCTCCCGGCGGGCGGAGCGAGCGCGCCGCGCGCGGCGGACAAGGTGCGCGTGTCGGTGCTCGACCGGCCCGCCGCGGTCAGGGCGGGGCTCGACGGCCTCGTGCTCAGCGTGAACCCGGCTGATGCCGCTCCCCGGCGGATCGGTCGGGAGCCCGGCAGAGTCGGGGTGCGGATCGACTACTCCTCCTTCGCGCAGTCGTACGGCGGCGCGTACGGCAGCAGGCTGCGTCTTGTGCGCCTGCCGGGATGTGTGCTGACGACCCCGGACGCCCCGGGATGTCGCACGCCCACGCCCTTACCAGCCGCCAACGACGGCGCGGCCCGCACCCTGACCGCCGAGGTCGACGCCTCGGCCGGCACCGTGCTCATGGCCGCCGCCGGGGAGTCGGGCTCGCAGGGCGACTACAAGGCCAGCTCGCTGACGCCGTCGGCCACCTGGGAGGCCGGGGGCAACGCGGGGGAGTTCACCTGGACGTACCCGATGCGGGTGCCGCCGGTGCCGGGCGACCTGAAGCCGGAGGTGGCGCTGTCGTACTCCTCGGGCAGCGTGGACGGGCGGACCGGCAACACCAACGGCCAGCCGTCCTGGGTGGGCCAGGGCTTCGAGCTGTCGCCCGGCTTCATCGAGCGCCGGTCGAAGTCGTGTGAGGACGACGGCGCGCCCAAGGACTCCTGGGGCAACTACCCGGGCGACCAGTGCTGGGGATACGACAACGCCACCGTCTCCTGGAACGGCAAGGCCGGCGAGCTCATCAAGGCCGCGGACGGGGCCTGGCGGCTCAAGAACGACGACGGGACGAAGTTCGAGAAGCTCACCGGCGCGACCAACGGCGACAACGACGGTGAGTACTGGCGGGTCACCGGCACCGACGGCGTGCAGTACTTCTTCGGCCGCAACCGGCTGCCCGGTTGGAGCGACGGCCGGCCGGAGACCGCCTCGGCCTGGACGGTGCCGGTGTTCGGCGACGACGAAGACGAACCCTGCCACAAATCCTCCTTCGCCGACTCCTGGTGCCAGCAGGCCTACCGCTGGAACCTCGACTACGTCGTGGACCGCGACGGCAACGCCATCACCTACACCTACGCCAAGGAGACCAACCACTACGGGCGCAACCTCAAGGCCGCCGACGAGACTCCCTACACCCGCGGCGGGTACCTCACGACCATCTCGTACGGGCTGCGCTCCGACGCCCTGTTCGCCGCCGCGCCGGCCAGGGTGGTCTTCGACACCGCCGAACGCTGCCTGCCCGACGCCTCCTTCGACTGCGCCCCCTCCAAGATCGGCGACCACCCGCAGCGCTGGTGGGACGTGCCGTGGGACCTCCACTGCGACTCCGGCCAGGAGTGCAAGGACGACCACGGGGCGGTGGCGCCCACGTTCTGGTCGCGTAAGCGGCTGGCGAAGGTCACCACTCAGGTGATCAAAGGTGACGGCTCGGATCATCGCGACGTGGAGTCCTGGTCCCTGGAGCACGGGTGGGGCCTGGCGGACGTGGAGCGGGACCTGCTGCTGTCCTCGATCCAGCACGCCGGGCACGCCGCGTCGGACGGGGCGGGCCCGGTGACGCTGCCCAAAGTGACCTTCCAGCACGTGCAGCTGCCCAACCGGCTGGACAAGTCGGGCGACGACATCCTCGCCTACGTCCGCTACCGCGTGGGCGCGATCTATGACGAGTCCGGCGGTCAGATCGACGTGCGCTACAGCGATGCGGACTGCACGCTCGACGCGTTGCCGACGCCGCAGACCAACACCAAGCGTTGCTTCCCGGTCATCTGGCAACCGCCGGGCCGGGAGGACCCCATCACCGACTGGTTCCACAAGTACGTCGTCACCAGCGTGACCCAGGTGGACCGTACCGGGCTGGCTCCGAACATGGCCACCAGGTATGAGTACCTGGGCGGGGCGGCCTGGCACTTCGACGACGACGACGGGCTCACCAAGGACAAGCACAAGACCTGGTCCCAATGGCGCGGCTACGGCCAGGTCAGGACCCTCACCGGCGACTTCGCCGCCCCCGCCGCCCAGGCCGACGCGTTCTACCTGCGCGGCATGGACGGCGACCGGCTCAACAAGTCGGGCGGCGAGAAGTCGGTGAAGGTCTCCGACGGCGAGGGCGGCACGTACACCGACCACGAGGCGCTGGCCGGGTTCGAGCTGCGCACGGTCCAGTACACCGGCCCAGGAGGGCAGGTCCACTCCAAGTCCGTCAAGACGCCGTGGCGGATGCAGACCGCCTCACGGACCCGCTCCTGGGGCACGGTCACGGCCAACATCGTCAACACCGACGTCACGCGTACCTGGACGGCCAAGGACGGCGGCGGCTGGATCGAGACCAGAACCGACACCGACTACGCCGGGTCCGGCCCCGGCGCCGGCCGCAGCACGGCCGTCAGCGACCTCGGCGACGTCACCACCGACGCCGACGACAAGTGCACCCGCACCAGCTACGCCGACAACGCCGCCGCCCACATGGTGACCTTCCCCTCCCGTGTCGAGACCGTCGCCGTGGCCTGCACCGCCACCCCTGACCGGTCCCGCCAGGTCATCTCCGACACGCGCACCTACTACGACGGCGGCGCCTACGGGGCCGCCCCGAGCCGGGGCAACGTGACCAAGACCGAGTCGCTGGCCTCCCACGACGGCACGACGGCCACGTACGTCACCGACAAGCAGACGACCTACGACTCCTACGGCCGTACCACGGTGGTCAAGGACGCGCTCGGGCAGGCCGCCACCACCGCGTACACCGACACGCGCGGCCTGACGACCAAGGTCGCCAAGACACCTCCCACGGTGCCGGGCACCACCCCGCTGACCACCACCGAGGAGCTGGATCCCGCCTGGGGCCAGCCGACCGCCACGATCGACGATGCCAACAGGCTGCGCACCGACCTCGTCTACGACGGGCTGGGACGGCTCAGCAAGGTCTGGCAGCCCAACCGCTCCAAGGCCTCCGGCCAGAAGCCCAACTTCGCCTTCGGCTACCGCATGGAGGACAAGAAGATCGTCGCCATCACCACGACCGAACTGAGCGCCACGGGCGCGGAACGCGTCGCGGAGATCGAGCTGCTGGACGGCTGGCTGCGCTCCCGGCAGACGCAGGTGCCCGGCCAGGACGGGCGGGTGATCACCGACACCTTCTACGACGAGCGCGGCCAGGTGATCAAAAGCTACTCACCGTACCCGGCCTCGGGAGCGCCCGAGCCCGAGCTGTTCGGCATCCTGACCCCCGGCAACGTCGAGGCGCAGACCCGGACCGAGTACGACGGGCTCGGCCGCAAGACCGCCGAGATCCTGATGGTGGGCAACGGCTCCCAGCCGGAACAGGAGAAATGGCGGACCGTCACCAGCTATGGCGGCGGCAACCGCGTCTCGGTCACCCCGCCGGCGGGCGGTATCCCCACGACCGAGATCACCGACGCCCGTGGCAAGGTCGTGGAGCGCCGCCAGTATCACGGCCCCGCGCCGACCGGCGCCTACGACGTCACCCGCTACACCTACACGCCCGCGGGGGAGCAGGCGAGCGTGACCGGGCCGGACGGAGCCGTCTGGACCACCACGTACGACCAGCGCGGCCGCAAGATCAATACCGTCGATCCGGACAAGGGTACGACCACCTTCACCTACGACGACCTCGACAGGGAGACCTCGGTCACCGACGCGCGCGGCAAGAAGGTCTTCACCTCCTACGACGTGCAGGGCCGCAAGACCGTCACCCGCGAAGGCTCGCCGACCGGCCCCGCGCTCACCTCCTTCACCTACGACACCGCTCCTTTCGGCAAGGGCAAGCTCGCCACCTCCACCCGGCACACCTCCGCCGGTGACTACACCACCGAGATCCGCCACTACGACCAGCTCGGACGCGCCGACACCACCGCCGTCGTCGTCCCGGCCGCCGAGGGGGCGCTGGCGGGGACGTACGTCTTCACCACCTCCTTCGGCCTGGACGAGACCATCACCGGCCGGAGCCTGCCCGCCGCAGGGGGCCTGCCCGCCGAATCCCTCGTGACCACCTACGACGCCTACCTGCGACCCACCCGCCTGACCAGCAACCTGGGCACGTACGTGGCCGCCACCGACTACACCCCCACCGGCAAGCCGCTGCTGTTCGAGCTCGGCGTCACCGGCAAGCGCGTCTGGCAGACCTTCACCTACGAGTGGGGCACCCAGCGCCTGCTCACCGCTCGTACCCTGCGCGAGAACCAGAACGGCGCCGACCGCGACGCCACCTACCGCTACGACGACGCCGGCCAGGTCACGGCGATCGCCGACGCCTCCAGGCACGGCACGGACAACCAGTGCTTCGCCTACGACCACCTGCAGCGCCTGACCGAGGCTTGGACCGAGGGCGACGTCTCCTGCGAGGCCGCGCCCGCCACCGCCGTGCTCGGCGGCCCGGCCCCTTACTGGCAGTCCTTCACCTACGACGCGGCCAGCAACCGAGCCTCGGAGACCCGGCACGGGATCGGCGGCGCGGCGGACACCGTCCGCACCTACACCTACGCGTCGCCGGGCCGGGGCCACCACCTCGACCGCGTGACGCAGACCGGAGGCGCCGGCGCTCGCACCGACACCTACACCTACGACGCGACCGGCAACACC
Organism: Nonomuraea sp. NPDC049419; assembly: GCF_040676995.1. NCBI lineage: Bacteria > Bacillati > Actinomycetota > Actinomycetes > Streptosporangiales > Streptosporangiaceae > Nonomuraea > Nonomuraea sp. NPDC049419. The sequence continues at coordinate 114,560 of NZ_JBFAQB010000001.1, forward strand.
CTCACCCGCTCGGTCGGCGGCACCACCCAGACCCTCGACTGGGACGCCACGGGTGCGCTCACCGGGATCGCCGAAGGCGGCAAGAGCACCGGCTTCGTCTACGACGCCGAAGGCAACCGCCTGCTGCGCAAGGACCCGGGCGGCACCACCCTCTACCTGCCCGACACCGAGCTGCGGCTGAACACCGGCGCCACCGCCCCCGTCGCCACCCGCTACTACCAGCACGGAGACGAGACCGTCGCCATGCGTACCGCCGCGGGCGTCTCTTACCTTACGGTCGACCATCAGGACACCGCCCAGCTCGCCGTGGACGCCGCGACCCAGCAGACCACCGTGCGCCGCTTCACCCCGTTCGGCGGCGAGCGTGGTGACGCGGCGTCCTGGCCTGGGGAGAAGGGCTTCGTCGGCGGCACCAAGGACCCCACGGGGCTCACCCACCTCGGCGCCCGCCTGTACGACCCGGACACCGGCCGGTTCATCTCCGTCGACCCGATCTTCAACGCCGACCATCCGCAGAGCTGGAACGGCTACGTCTACGCCAACAACACCCCCATCACCCAGAGCGACCCCTCCGGCCTCGACGGGCCACTGCGGGGCAACACCCAGTGCTACTACTCCGGCAAGAACTGCGGCGGCGGAGGCTCCTCGCTGTGCAAGGCGCTGCCGTTCCTCTGCCAGATACTCAACCCGCCGCGGCCGAAGATCCCCAAGAAGGTGCGCAACGCGCTCGGCCCGATCGGCTGCGGGATCCTCTACTCCTGCTCCGGCGGCAGGAGCGGGGGAGGCGGCGGGTACCGTCCCGCGCCCCGGGCCAGGATGGTGCCCCTGCTGCGCCCGGTCCAGCCGTACGAGACCCCGTCCGGCTACGGCTCGATCTTCGTGGGCAACGTCTCCCCCCAGCGGTTCACCTACTGGGGATGGGGCGCCCTCGGCTTCGGATTCGCCGGTGCCATCCTCGACGGCGGCAAGCGGATCCCGATGCTGAACAACCTCGATGAACTGGCCGAACTCCGGAGGATGCAGTTCGCGGCCGAACTCGGCGCGATCAAGAACGGCGGTAATCACCGCTACTGGTCCGCCTACTACAAAGCATCCATGCGGATGTCCATGAAGGAGGCCGCGGCCAAGAGCGCGCGCCTGGCCAAGCTCAGCGCGCGAGCCAACATCGCGGGAGCGGTGGTAGCGGGAGTCGACAACGGTATCTCGCAATGGAAGGAGGACGCGGGCATGGGCACCGGGATGCGCGTGGCCCGTACCGCCATCCGGGGAGGCTTCACAGCCGGCGGCGCGCTGGCGGGCGGGGCCCTCGGCAGCGCGGTGTGCGGTCCCGCCTGCGGCGCCGTCGGCGGGTACCTCGGAGCGGCGGCGGGCGGGTCGGCAGGTGCGTTCGTCGCCCGCCAGCTCCCGAAAATCAGGAAATGGTTCGGCTGACCGCCCATGTCACGCCGATGTGTGCGGCCCGGGTTCGATGCGCGCCCTAAGAGGCGCTGCGGATGATCCGGGCCGCGGTGACGCCGCCGTCCTGGAGACCTCGGTCGGCGAGCGGTTCGCCGTACTCGCCGTTCTCGATCAGTGCGTTGAGGGCTTTCGTGATCGCGTCGCTTGGTGCGGGTTCGGTGCTGTTGACGGCCATGACGAGGGGGACGCGCCCATCGAGAGGCTCATGCCGCAGAGGTCGGCTTTGGAGCGGATGCGCTGAGCGCTGGTTCTGCTCGCTGCGCTGGTTATGAGGAGTCCAGCATCCATGGAGTAGGGCGCGCTAATGGGCTGCTCTCGGGTCAGCGGGGCCTTTCCAGGCGGTGGGCAGTTCGTACGTCCAGCCGGGTCGCCATGCGAAGGGGCGATCCACCACGTCGGCCAGGGGTACGCCGGTCAAAAGGTGTTGGAGGGCCCAGCGGTTGGCTGAATGGGCGATCACCAGCACCTTTTTGCCGTCCCAGTTCTCGGCCAGGTCGATGAGGAATTCTTTCGTCAGTTCGACCACGTCCTGGTAGCTCTGGCCGCCGGGCCACGGGTGCTCGATGTGCCGGGCGCGGTTTCCCTCCAATCGGCTTACCGGCATGCCGTCGAGTTCGCCGTAATGGCATTCGCGCAGGCGGGGGTCCTGGAGGAGAGGGACGCCCGAGTCCTCGAAGGCGATCTGCGCGGTCTGTACGGCGCGGCGCAGGTCGGAGCTGAAGACCACGTCGAGGCCGTCGTGGCGGCGCCGTTCGCCCAGCTCGGCGGCCAGAGCCTTGCCGCGCTCCGACAGCTCGCCGGGCAGCCAGCCGCTCGCGATGCCCGCCTCGTTGTGGGTGCTGATCGAGTGCGTCTCGTAGATGAGGACGACTGCCATCGATGCTCCTCGGACGTCGGGGTGATTTTCAGACGAGCGGGCGGTCCAGCCGCAGTCTCTCACTTCAGGGCTAAGCGGATGAGAGTATCCACTTGCGGGGTTGGCGTGAGGCGTACTCGAAGGCTGAACGGCCAGAAAGAGCAATCATGGATCTCGAACTGGCGGCAGCGCGCCCCCGGAGGTGCTCGAAGATCCCTTCGGCGGCTCGGCGGAGGTATGGGCGAGCGGGGTCGCGTCGTCGGGAGTCCGGGTGAACGTCGTCACTCCCTCCGGCACGCGTACGCCGCTGCTCACCGGCGCGGACGGGTTCGGCGCCGATCTGGCGGCGTTTGCCCGGTGCGGTCGGCGCCAACTGGCTGGTGGACGGGGGCGCGCTCAAGACCCCGTGAGCAGGTCCGCCCGGAGCTCGTCGAACCATTCCGCGCCCAGCCGCCGCCCGTCCGGAAGCTGGTCGTCGCGGTCCCAGCGCCACGTGATGATCATCGCCAGGACCAGGAGGCGGCACTGGCGCAGCACCTCCCGATCGGCCCCCGGGTAATGCCCATGGACGTCCACGGGGGCGTGGGCGAGGTCGAACTCCACGGGACCCCGGCAGCACGTCTCGAAGTCGATGAAGACCAGGCCGTTCTTCGTGGTGAGCACGTTGCCGGGATGCGGTTCGCCGTGCAGGAGCTGGTCGGGGCCGCCGCGTTCGAGGATCGTGCGGGTCGTGCTCGCCAGCGTCCGGATCAGGAGCTCGCGGTCGGCGTCGGGGAGTTCGGGGGTGAGGTCGCGGTCGGTGAGGAGGCGGCGGGCCTGCTCGGCCCGGTCGGTGAAGTGCTGGGCCGGTACGTCGAGCGCGCGCAGGCCTGCGTGCAGCCGGTGGAGTGCCTCGGCGTAGTCGGCCGGCGGGGGCTCCTCGGCGACCGGCTCGTAGTAGGTCCACAACGTGACCACGTAGCCGTCGTGCTCGTAGGCGCGCGGCTCCACCCTGGGGTCGAGCGCGGCCACGGGGGAGCCGGTCAGCCGCCGGGCGAGCTCGACTTCGAGGTCGGCCACCTGCTGGGTGGCGGGGGCCACGCGGGCCAGCACGTCGCAGGGCAGCAGGCGCAGGATGACCTTGTTCGAGTTCTGCAGGATGATCGCGTCGTCGTCGGCGGCCAGGCCGAGCGATGAGGCGATCGCTCTGGCCGCGGCGGTCGCCCGCCGTACCTCTGCTTCCTGCATCCGCGCCTTCTTTCTTCCGTACGGGCTGAGCACCGTACCAGCGGCGTGGATATCCGCTCGCGTGATTTTTCGGCCATGGAACAAGCGTTCGCATGCTTAGTCGGAACTCCGCCCTGGCGGCCGTCCTCACCCTTGCCATGGCGGGTTGCGGGACGCTGCCCCCGCGCGAGACCCCGCAGCTAGCGGACGTAGGCGATGGGGCCGCCGGCGTTCGACGGGAGGCGGGTGCCGAGGAGAAGGTCGGCGAGGGTCTGGTCCTCCAGTGGGCCTGTCCTGATCATGTTCGTCGGTTCGTCCAGGTCGGTGAGGTAGCCGGCGAGTCTTGCGTCGAAGCGGTGGCGGATGCGGGTGCCGAAGATGCGTCGGCTCTCCCAATCGTCGAGGCCCGTCAGTACGGCGACGACGAAGCCGCCGAGGGTGATCGGGAGGATGCCGGCTCGCGAGATGTTCTTCGGGTCGCCCGTCCACCAGCCGCGCAGGGCCTCTAGCAGGTGCTCGGGTGCCAGGTCGGCGTGGAAGCCGATGTAGGGGCGGTCCTGGTCCTTGACCGGTTGTGCCACGCCGACGCGCAGGACGGGCATCGTGTCCTCGTCCTTCGGCAGGACCTCGTGGAGCGGGGCGGTGGGGCGGGTGCTCAGGCGTTCGGCCACGTGCCGCGGGATGAGGCGGGTGCGGCCGTGTCGGCGGGATGGGGGGAGGAGGCCGGCGGCGGTGATCTTCTTCAGGGCGTCATAGGAGAGGCCGTAGTGGTCGGCGGCTTCGGTCAGGGTGATGAGGGACATGTCGGGCTTTCGGGGTTGCTGCTTGAGGGACGTGCGCAGTTGATCAAAAGCCGGTGAAGGTTGTCCAGGGTGGCGGTTCGGGGGGCAGACTGGGGCGCGTACGAGAAAGTTGTGAAAAATCCGGCGAAGAGGAGCTGTCATGCCCCTGTCCACGGCTCGTATCACCACCTCAGACCCCGACCGTCACCTCGCCCAGATCGTCGAGCGGCTCAAGCCGGACGCTCAGGTGACCGGGCCGGGGCGGGCGAAGGTGACGCTGGCCGGGGGCGGTTGTTCGGTGCTGGCGGCGGGGGATGAGGTGCTGGTGATCGCGGCTGCGGCGGACGCCGGCGGGTTGGCGAGCGTTCAGGAGGAGGTCGGGCGGCAGTTTCTCGCGGCGCGAGACGTGCAGGCGGGTGACGTACAGACGGGAGATGGCGAGCGGGTGGTGTGGGCGGAGGCCGTCTCCGGGGAGCAGGTCGAGTTGGTTTCGCCCATCGTTGAGGATTATCTGCTTGCCCACTGCACCCCGGCCGACGAGGTGCTGCGTGAGCTGGCGGCCACCACGCGGGAGGTGACCGGGCGGTCGGCGGGGATGCAGGTGTCGGCCGATGAGGGTGCGCTGCTGGGCATGCTGGCCCGGATGGTGGGGGCGCGGCGGGCGATCGAGGTCGGAGTGTTCACGGGGTACTCGTCGCTGTGCATCGCCCGCGCGCTCCCGGCCGACGGGAAGCTGATCGCCTGTGACGTGAGCACCGAGTGGACGGACATCGCCAGGCCGTTCTGGGAGCGGGCGGGCGTGGCCGATCGCATCGAGCTCAGGATCGGGCCCGCCGTGGACACGTTGCGCGCGCTGCCCGACGAGCCCGCCTTCGACTTCGCCTTCGTGGACGCCGACAAACCCGGCTACCCGGCCTACTACGAGGAGATCGTCCCGAGGCTGCGGCCCGGCGGGCTGCTGGTGCTGGACAACGTGTTCCTCGGCGGCCGGGTGCTGGATCCGGCGTTCCAGGGGGCGGCGCAGGTGGCGATGCGCCAGGTCAACGACGCGATCGCCCGGGACGAGCGGCTCGACTCCGTGATGTTGCCGGTGCGGGACGGCGTCACCCTGGCCCGCAAACGCTGACCCGCCGGCTACAGGTCGCCCAGCTCGCCGAGCGGGGTGGTCCAGTAGCGGGTGTCGTCGGCCGGTACGCCGTCTCCGACCGCGATGTGCAGGATGTCGTTGAACGTCCGGAACGCCGCGTCGTCACCCGGCTTCATCTCGCACCGATGGATGCGGTGATACCAGTATTTCTGCTCCGCCTCGATCCGCGGGAGCAACTCGGCGCGGGTGAGCGCGCGGGCCTCCTCTATCGTGAGCCGCTTGAAGCTCGGCATGAACTCATTGTGACGTGAGCCGCCCGCGACGTGAAGGGAATCGCTAGCCCCGTACGGCACACAGCAGCCGGTTGTCGCCCCGCTGCCACAACGTGCCGACCTCGCTGAACCCGGCCTCGCGCAGCGCCCCCACATGCTGCGACAGCAGGCGGGACTCCGAGCCGTGATGGTCGGCGCCGGCGGTGGTGCGCTCGCGGTTGAGCTCGGCGAGGTCGGGGTCGGCGGCGACGGCGTCCCACCAGCTGCGCCAGTCCTCGGGACGGTCGGCGCCGAACGTGCGCTCGGTCTCGAGGTCGTGCACCGCGTGCTCAAGGCGGGAGAGCGCGGGCGTGGCGTCGTCGGTGTCGAGGTGGTCGCCGTTGAGCAGCAGCCCGCCGGGCCGCAGGACGGTGGCCAGCTCCGCGTAGACGCCCTTGAGGTCGGGTTCGGAGATCCAGTGCAGCGCGGTGGTGCTGACCGCCGCGTCGGCGGGGCCGTCGAGGCCGAGCAGGCCGGTCCACCCGCTCGTACGCAGATCCGCGGAAACGAACGTGAGCTGCGGGTACGCGGCCCGCCCCAGCCCGATGAGCAGCGGGTCGGCGTCCACGGAGATCACCCTGGCCTGGGGCAGCCGTTCGAGCAGCCGGACGGACAGGGAGCCGGGGCCGCAGCCGAGGTCGATGACCACGGGGTCGGGCCGGCCGAGCGCCTGCACGGCGTCGATCAGCGCGGTGAAGCGCTCCTCGCGGTCGGGCAGGTAGCCCTCCTGCTGGCGATCCCAGCGCGCGAGCCAACGGAGTGCGGCATCGTGAGTCAGCACGAACGTTCTCCCTGTAACTGTCGTTTAAGCTTTGGACAGTCACAACGTACGGCATGAAAGTGTAACCGGTCAATTGGATTACAACAGTCACACAGATGCGGTGGTCAGGGTGGCGATGGCCCTAGTCAACGCGCTGACTCCCGGTGAGCAGCGCGGCCGGGCCCTTCCTGCGCCTGCCGACATGGGCGCCGCCGCCACCGCTGCCCTGCGTACCGTCTATCCCTCCTACCGCGAGGTCACCCCGGCGGAGGGCGCCGAGCTGGCCGAGGTCGCGCGACGCCTGCGCACCGTCTTCACCGCCGTCGCGGACGGCGACCTCGACCGCGCGGCCGAGCAGGTGAACGTGCTGCTCGCCGAGACCGACGCCAGGCCCCGCCTCGAACGGCACGACGGCGAGCCCTGGCACCTGCACTTTCACGGTCCGGGCGGCACCATGGCCGGCGACTGGGCGGCCGGCTGCGCGACGGGCCTCGCGGTCGTGCTGGGCAGCGAGTTCAGCGACCGGCTCGGCGTCTGTACGGCCCCGCACTGCGACCGCGTCTACGTGGACGTCTCCCGCAACGGCACCCGCCGCTTCTGCTCGACCGCCTGCCAGAATCGGGTGAAAACGGCCGCCTTCCGAGCCCGTACGAGAGGCTGACATGCGAGTTCGCCCAGCCACCGCAGAAGACGCCGTCAGGGACGCGGTCATCGGTGGGCTCGCGGTCCGTGAGCTGCGGTATCGGTGCGCGTTCAGGTGAGGTGCCTGATGGGGGCGCCGTCCAGGAAGGCGTCGATGTCCTCGACCGCCTCCCTGAAGTAGGTGCCGTAGTCGGGCTCGGTCGCATCGCTCGCTTGCTGACGTGCGACCTTGCGAGCAGTGGCGATCCGTTGGCGAGCCACCTCGGCCTGTTTTGCTACTTCGAGTAGTAAACTGAGCGCGTGAGCATGCCAGAGCGAGACTTTCCCCCGGGAGACGGCCCGGCCGCCAAGGTCAGTGTGTCCCTGAGGGCGGGCAACATCCGCGCTGTCCGAGAGCGAGTCGGCGCGCGCGGGTTCTCCGCCTACGTAGATGCCGCTGTGGAGCGTCAGATCGAGCGGGATCTCCTGGAGGAGGCCCTGCAGGCGAACGAGGCCGCTGCTGGGCCGATCCCGCAATCCTTGCGTGATGAGGCGGCGGAGTTGTTCCGGCGCGTGAAGTCGGCGCCCGAACTGCAGGAGGAGGACGGATGGCGCGCGCACGAAGCCGGTTGAGCGCCGGCACCGTCGTTCTCGATGGCGAAGGGCTCGTGAAGTGGTGCGAGGCCGACCAGCGGGTGACGGCGTTCGTACAGGAGGCGCAGGACAACGATTTTCGGGTTGTGGTCAGCGCCATGACACCGATCGAGGCGCAAGATGTTCGGGTCAAAAGCGAGCGTCTCAGGTGGTATCTGTCCCGGTTGAAGATCGAGCCGGTGACCGAGGATATCTCCGGGCGAGCGATCGAGCTTCTCCGGGATGCCCGTTTGCACGGTCACAAGTACGCCATCGACGCTGTGGTAGCGGCCACCGCGATGCGTTCGCTGCGCCCTGCCGTCGTCCTGACCTCCGACGAGGACGACATGAGAAAATTGTGCGGTAAAGCAGTGCAGGTGGTCGCTGTCTAGACTGCTCCAGGGCCGGGCGGTCCGGTTCTACGAGCGGATGGGCTGGCGGCGGGACGGCGCCGTCAAGGACGCGGTCATCGGCGGGCTCGCGGTCCGTGAGCTGCGGTATCGGTGCGCGTTCAGGTGAGGTGCCTGATGGGGGCGCCGTCCAGGAAGGCGTCGATGTCCTCGACCGCCTCCCTGAAGTAGGTGCCGTAGTTGAGCTCCGTCACATAGCCCAGGTGCGGGGTCGCCAGGACGTTCGGCAGCGTACGGAACTCGTGCCCCTCCGGCAGCGGCTCCACGTCGTACACGTCGAGCCCGGCCCCGGCGATGCGCCCTTCGCGCAGGGCGGCGGCCAGCGCGTCCTGGTCGACGATCGCCGCCCGCGAGGTGTTGATGAGGTAGGCGGTCGGCTTCATCAGGTCCAGCTCGCGCGCCCCGAGCAGCCCCCTGGTGCGGTCGGAGAGCACGAGGTGGAGGGAGACGACGTCGGAGGAGGCCAGCAGCGCGTCGAGGTCGGGGGCCAGGCGGGCGCCGCACTCGGCGGCGCGTTCCTTGGTCAGGTTGCGGCTCCAGGCCACGACGTCCATGCCGAACGCCCGCCCGACGGCGGCCACCCGCGACCCGATGCGGCCGAGCCCGAGCAGCCCGAGCGTGCGGCCGTGCAGGTCGGCGCCGACGGTCTGCTGCCAGGGGCCGCCGGTGCGCAGGGCGGTGGCCTCGGGCAGCAGGTGGCGGGCGAGGCCGAGGATCAGCGCCCAGGTCAGCTCGACGGTGGGGGTGGAGCTCGCACCGGTGCCGCAGACGGTGACGCCGTTGTCGCGGGCGGCGGCGAGGTCGATGGAGGCGTTGCGCATGCCGGTGGTGACGAGCAGGCGCAGGTTGGGCAGCCGGGCGAACACTTCAGCGGTGAACGGCGTGCGCTCGCGCATCGCGACGATGATCTCGCAGTCGTGGACGGCGGTGACGAGGTCGTCGAGGCCGGCGAAGTGGTCGCGGTAGCTCCTGGCCGACACCCGTGACCAGTCGGCCAGCCCGAGTGCGACGTCCTGGTAGTCGTCGAGTACGGCGCAGCGCAGCATGACCAGAAATGCTACGCCCCCTGCTCCAGCTCCCCGGGGGGCGGCCCCGGGGAGCTGGAGCCCGTTCTAGTCGGCGGCCAGCCGCTCCGCCTCTTCGTGCAGCGCCAGGATCAGGAGCAGCTCAAGCTGGAGCCGCTGCAAGTCGGGCGCCGCGAGACCGTCCAAGGCGTGCATTTCGGGCCTCCTTGACTATGAGACGCCCCAAACGCCACAACGGTTCACCCCGATTCATCGATTTCTCGCTGGTTTCTCCCGCCCGCTTGTGAAACATGAGTGGGTGGCGGTGGCGAGCGGGTGCCTGCGCGTAAATCTCAGGCCACGCCCGACAATCCAGACATGCGGTCGCGTTCGACCTGGACGCGCAGGATGTCCTGGCGTTCCTCGTTGATTCTGCGGCAGAGCACCAGGTATGCCTTCAGCACCTGGCGGTATCGGGCGTGCGCCTGTTCGAGCTGGTCCTCCAGGAGGAGGGCGCGCTCGGTGTCGCCGTGCTGCCGGGCTTCGGCCACCAGGGCGCGTGCCTCGTCCACGATCTCCTCCGCGCGCACCCGCGTACGCCGCAGCAGGACGGCGCATTCGTAGAGTTCCGTCAGCCGTGCCGAGGAAACGATGAACTCCGCCGTGTGGACGGCCGAGCCGTTCGCGGTGTCGCCGCGCAGATCCGATCCCATTACCCGCCACCTCCGAGTCAAGGTTGCCTAACTGTAGACGCGCGACGCCCGGTCGCGGATCACCTGCGGCCTGCGGTGGTGGCGGAATGCACCCGGCGGGGAGGGATTCTTCTCCCGGGAGGGAAATCCACACCCCTGAAACTCATTCGGTGCTGCATGAATGAACTATTTGGCCAGTGTGCGCGGGCTTATTGGCCGAATGCCGTGATTCTCCGTTCTTAGCAAAAGCAGGGATGGAGAACACGCGATCGGCCCGCGCGGACGCCCGCACTCGTCACATACTGAAGCGGGATGACGACGCGACGTGAACTCTTGGAGTGGTGGCGATGCCGGGGACAGGCAGCGATGACGACGCCCTCGACGTCAGCGTCGTCATCCCCGTGCACAACTGCCGGCCCTACCTCGACCGCTGCCTGACCTCCGCGCTCGTCCAGCGGGTGAAGAAGGAGATCGTGGTGGTGGACGACGGCTCCACCGACGGCAGCGGCGAGCTGCTCGACCTCTACGCCTCCTACCATCCCGGCGTCGTCAAGGTGATCCACATCGAGGGCAGCGGCGGCGCGGGCCGCCCGCGCAACGTCGGCATCGAGCACGCCGCCGGCCGTTACGTCTTCTTCTGCGACGCCGACGACTACCTCGGCCCCGAGGCGCTGGAACGCATGGTGTCGGTGGCCGACGCCAACGGCTCCGACATCGTGCTCGGCCGCATCGTCGGCCACGGGAGGCGGGCGCCGGTGTCGATGTTCCAGCAGAACGCCGACCGGGTCAGCCTCGGCGACAGCCCGGTCTACAACAGCCTGAGCTGCTTCAAGCTGTTCAGGAGAGAGCTGCTCGAACGCCACCGCATCAGGTTCGGCGAGGGCATGCTCGTGGGGGAGGACATCCTCTTCAGCGTGCACGCCTACTGCCACGCGGGGCCGATCTCCATCGTGGCCGACTACGACTGCTACCACCTGGTCTCGCGGCCCGACGGCAGCAGCATCATGCAGCAGTCGGGCAGCAGGGACCCGCTCGCCTGGCTGGCGATGATCAAAGAGCCGATCCGGCTCATGGCCAGGCACGTCGAGCCGGGCCCGCTGCGCGACCACCTGCTGCGCCGGCACTTCAGGCTCGACGTGTTCACCCAGCTCGGGACCGTGTTCCTGGAGAGCGACGACGTCCGGCGCAAGGAGATCGCCCGCGAGGTCGCCGCGCTGTGCGACGAGTGGTACACCCCGGGCGTGCACGAGCGGCTCAACACCATTGACCGGCAGCGCGCCGACGCGCTCGGCGACATCGACCGCCTCGTACGCCTGGCCCGCATCGAGAGCGCCACCGTGCGCCGCAGGCTGACCGGGCTGCGCTGGGAGGGCGACCGCCTGGTGGTGACCGGCGCGGCCAGGCTGGACGGCATCACCAGGGACGACGGCCTGACCGTGGTGCTGCGCGCCCGCCACGACCCCGGCACCGAGCTGGTGCTGCCGGTCGAGCGCAAGGGCGGCGAGTTCACCGTGCGGCTCGACGTGGGCGCGCTCGGCTCCGGCGTCTGGGACCTGCGGGTGGCGGTCGAGATCGAGGGCGTGATCCGGCTGGGCAGGCTCGGCGCCGACCGCGTGAGCGACCTCGGCAGGCCCCGGCCCAGGCTGGTCGGCGGCGTCGTGGTGCTGCCCTACTTCACCAGGGACAACGGCAACCTGAGCATCGACGTGGGCGGGCACGTGGTGGCGGTGCCCGGCGCGGCCACGCTCATCAGGACGCGCTGGGCGCTCGGCCACCGGCTGCTGATCGACGGCGAGGTCACGGTGGCGGGCACCGCCCCGCAGGCGGCGGCCATCAGGCGGATCGTGTGGCGGGAGCGGCGCAGCGGGTGCGAGCGGGCCGAGCGGGTGGTGCCGCTGCCCGGTGGCGGGTTCGCGGCCCGTCCCGCGGTGGGGCGGCTGGCGCCGGGGACCTGGGACGCGTACCTGGAGCTCGATCTGGGTGGGCCGCCCGCGCGGTTCAGGATCGAGACGGGCGCCACCGCCGTGGCGGCTCCGCGGCGGTGGTGGGGCGCGGCGCTGATGCGGAGTGTGCGGCCGTACGCGACGTCGGGCAAGGGGCGGCTGAGCGCGGTCGTCAAGCGTCTGACTGCGGAAACTCTCGTGAAAAGAATCCTGCGCTAATTGCCATCTATATGCAGGTGCAAGACGATGTCCTAAAGTAGGACCGTTTGTCCGACCTGCTCAATGGAGGCAGCCGTGCACGTACCCGATGGCTTCTTCAACGCGGTGACGTCCGTGTCCGCCGGCGTCGTGGCCGCCGCCGGTGTCGCGGTGTGCCTGCGTGGCGCGCGGCGCGAGCTCGACGACCGGACCGCGCCCATGGCCGGGCTGGTCGCGGCGTTCATCTTCGCCGTGCAGATGCTCAACTTCCCGGTCGCCGCGGGCACCAGCGGTCACCTGATGGGCGGCGCGCTGGCGGCGATACTCGTGGGGCCGTACACAGGGGTGTTGTGCATGGCCGTGGTGCTGCTGGTGCAGGGGGTGTTCTTCGCCGACGGCGGGCTGACGGCGCTCGGCGTCAACGTCACCATCATGGGCCTGGTCACCGTGCTCGTCGGCTGGGGCGTCTTCCGGCTGGTGGCGGGGCTGACCAGGGGCAAGGTGGTGGTGGCGGCGTTCCTGGGCGCGCTGGTCTCGGTGCCGGCCGCGGCGCTCGTGTTCACGCTGCTGTTCGCGATCGGCGGGACCGCGCCGATCGAGGTCGGCGCGGTCGCCGCCGCGATGGGCGGCGTGCACGTGCTGATCGGCGTCGGCGAGGCGGTGATCACGGCCCTGACCGTCGGCGCCGTGCTGGCCGTCCGGCCCGACCTCGTGTACGGCGCCCGCGGCCTGGCCAAGCCGCTGGTCCTGCGCGGCGCCGAGGGCGAGACCACGGTGGACGAGAGCACGGTGGGCGAGCCGCAGCCGGTGGCCGCCGGGCTCAAGCCGTTCCTGCTCGGCGGCGTGGGCGTGACGCTGGTGCTGGCCGGGGTGGTCTCGTTCGTCGCCTCGGGTGACCCCGACGGGCTTGAGGCGGTGGCCGAGAACAAGGGCTTCGGCGACCAGGCCGCCGACCACCTGTTCGGGACGTGGGCGCTGGCCGACTACGGTGATGTCGGCGGGATCCCCGTCGGCGTGGCCGGGATCATCGGCGTGGGCCTGGTGCTGCTGATCGCCGGCGCCGTCGGCTACGCGGCGCGCGGCCGCGGCAAGTCCTCCGACCAGATCAAGGTGTGAGACGTGAGCGCGGGGCACCACCACCAGCTCTACCTGCCGGGCGACTCGGTCGTGCACCGGCTGCCGCCGCAGTGCAAGCTGCTGGCGGTCTTCGCCTTCGCCCTCGTGGTGGTGGCCACCCCGCGCGAGCACTTCTGGGCCTTCGCCGCGTACGCCGTGCTGCTGGCCGGGGTCGCGGCGGCGGCCGGGGTGCCGGCGCCGTACGTGTTGCGGCGGATGGCGATCGAGGTGCCCTTCGTGCTGTTCGCCTTCCTCATCCCGGTGATCGGGCTGGGGGAGCGCACCACGGTGCTGGGGGTCTCGCTGAGCGTGCCCGGCCTGTGGGCGGCCTGGAACATCCTGGCCAAGGCCACGCTCGGGGTGGTCGCGTCGATCCTGCTGGCGGCCACGACGGAGCCACGGACGATTCTCCTGGGGGCGCAGCGGCTGCGGCTGCCCGGCCTGCTGGTGCAGATCGCCATGTTCATGCTCAGATACCTCGACGTGATCATGGACGAGATGCGGCGGATGCGGGTGGCCAGGGAGTCGCGGGGGTTCGAGGCACGGAACTTCCGGCAGATCCCGGTGCTCGCGCGGACGGCCGGCGCGCTGTTCATCCGCTCGTACGAGCGGGGCGAGCGGGTGCATCTGGCCATGCTGAGCAGGGGCTATGCGGGCAGTATGCCGATAATTCAAGACATGACGGCATCCGTACGCCAATGGGGCATCGCGCTGGCCCTGCCCGCCACCGCCCTCGCAGTGTTGGGACTCACCTGGTGAACTCTCTCGAAGTCCGGCAGCTCGCCTACGCCTACCCCGACGGCACGCAGGCGCTGTTCGGCGTGGACCTGACGATCGCCCGCGGCGAGCGGGTGGCCCTGCTCGGCCCCAACGGCGCCGGCAAGACCACGCTCGTCATGCACCTCAACGGCATACTCACCGCCGGGCACGGCACGGTCACCGTGGCCGGCACCCCGGTGCGCAAGGACACGCTCAAGGAGGTCAGGCAGCGCGTCGGCCTGGTCTTCCAGGACCCCGACGACCAGCTCTTCATGCCGACCGTACGCGACGACGTGGCCTTCGGCCCGGCCAACGCGGGTCTGCGCGGCGAGGAGCTGGACCGGGTGGTCAAGGACGCGCTGGAGCGGGTCGGCATGCTGGAGTTCGCCGACCGGCCGCCGCACCACCTGTCGTTCGGCCAGCGCCGCAGGGTGGCGGTGGCCACGGTGCTGGCGATGGCGCCGGAGATCCTGGTGCTCGACGAGCCCTCCTCCAACCTCGACCCGGCCGCGCGCAGGGAGCTGGCGGAGATCCTGCGCTCCCTCGACGTGACGGTGCTCATGGTCACCCACGACCTGCCGTACGCGCTGGAGCTGTGCGAGCGCTCGCTCATCCTCTCGGGCGGCGTGATCGCCGCCGACGGGCCCACGCGCAAGCTGCTCGCCGACACGGACCTGCTGGCCGGACACCGCTTGGAGCTTCCGTACGGGTTCGCGATCCCCGCCGTCTGAGCTCCAGGCCGGAGCGCCGGTTGGAGCGCCGGTTGGAGCGCCGGTTGGAGCAACCGTCCCTAGATGGGTAAAAACCCTGGGCATGGTTCTTGACGGGGCGTTTGGTACGCGTTTCTGCCCGCCTTGTCCCCCCGTATCCGACTTTTCGTGGTTTGTGCATGCCCGCTATCCGGGGATGTCGAAGTACAGTGGCTCATCGAGGAGGGGCCCAATGAAGCTGCGGCTTGCGCGACACGCCCTGGGTGACGCCGTGGTGGTGGCCGTCGAGGGAGAGCTTGACCTGTTCACCGCACCGTTCCTGCGTGACGAGGTGCGCGACGCCATCAAACAGGACGGCGCGCGGCTCGTGCTCGATCTGCAGCAGCTGTCGTTCATGGACTCCAGCGGCCTGTCCGTGCTCATCGAGGCCTGGCGGCTGGCCACGGGCGAGGGCGGCGGAGTGTCCCTGGCCGCGCCCCAGGCGCCGGTGGCCCGCATCCTGCGCACCACCGGCCTCGACCGCCGCATCAAGGTCTATTCCGACGTCGACACGGCCGTGGGCGAGATTTAGCCGCCCCCGAGTAGAACTTCATTCGGTCTGCGGTTAAGGTCCACGTTATGGACGTGAACGGATCTGCAGCAATCATCTCCGGCGGCGCCAGCGGCCTCGGTGAGGCCACCGCCCGCGAGCTGGCCCGCGCCGGCGCCACCGTGGTCGTCGCCGACCTCAACGAGGAGCGCGGCAAGGCCGTCGCCGACGAGATCGGCGGGGTCTTCGCCAGGACGGACGTCTCCGACGACGAGCAGGTGCAGGCGGCCGTCGACGCCGCCGTGGCCACCGGCAAGCCGCTGCGCGTGGTCGTCAACAGCGCCGGCATCGGCTGGGCCGAGCGCACGGTCAACCGCGACGGCAACCCGCACAACCCGGCCTCCTACCGCAAGGTCATCGAGGTCAACCTGATCGGCACGTTCAACCTCATGCGCATCGGCGCCGCGGCGATCGCCAAGACCGAGCCCGCCGACGCCGACGGGCAGCGCGGCGTGGTGATCAACACCGCGTCGGTGGCGGCGCTCGAAGGCCAGACCGGGCAGCTCGCGTACTCGGCCTCCAAGGGCGGCATCGTGGGCATGACCGTCCCGGCCGCGCGCGACCTCGCCGCCATCGGCGTACGGGTGAACACGATCTGCCCCGGCATCATCGACACCCCGATCTACGGCTTCTCGCCCAACGCCGACGAGTTCAAGGCCAAGCTGGTCGCGCCGGTCGTCTTCCCCAAGCGCATGGGCCGCGCCGACGAGTTCGCGCACCTGGTCAGGTCGCTCATCGAGAACGACTACATGAACGCCGAGGTCATCCGCTTCGACGGCGGCATCCGCTTCCAGCCCAAGTGAGGTCTCGTGTCTGACGAAGTGCTCGTCGAAGAGTCCGGCAATGTGGCCATTCTCACCATCAACCGCCCCAAGTCGCGGAACGCGATCAACGGGGCGGTGGCGCGGGGCATGGCCGAGGCGCTGGACGCGCTGGACGCACGTCCCGACATCTCCGCGTACGTCCTGACAGGGGCCAGCGGCACATTCTCCGCCGGCATGGACCTCAAGGGCTTCCTGACCGGCGACATGCCCGTGGTCGAGGGCCGCGGGTTCGGCGGCATCACGGAGGCGCCGCCGAAGAAGCCGCTGGTGGCCGCCGTCGAAGGCTACGCACTGGCGGGCGGGTTCGAGCTGGCGCTGTCGTGTGACGTCATCGTGGCCTCGTCGGAGGCGAAGTTCGGGCTGCCCGAGCCCAAGCGGGGGCTCGTGGCGGGCGCGGGCGGCATCATGCGGCTGCCGCGGCGCATCCCGTACCACGTGGCCATGGAGATCGCGCTGACCGGCGACCACTACCCGGCGGCCCGCCTGTACGAGCTGGGCCTGGTCAACCGCATCACCGAGCCGGGCGCCGCGCTCGAAGGCGCGCTTGAGCTGGCCAAGAAGATCGCCGCGAACGCCCCGCTCGCGCTCATGGCGACCAAGAAGGTCGTCATCGAGTCGCAGGACTGGCCGCTGGACGAGATGTTCAAGAAGCAAGCCGCGATCGTCAACCCGGTCTTCGGGTCGAAGGACGCGATGGAGGGCGCGGCGGCCTTCGCCGAGAAGCGCGCGCCCCAGTGGAAGGGCGAATGACCCCGGCCCCTCCCGCTTTCCCACGAAACGGGAGGGGCTCGCCTTAGCGCAGACATAGCTCCGCCTGGTTACGGTAAAGAGAGAGGAGACGACTCACCGGGAGAGCGCATGAGCGACTATTCGGGTTCCGCTTTCGAATCCGCCAAGCGCGGCGCCGGAGCCCTGCTGTCCGGCGCCCTGAGCGCGCTCATCGTCATGGTGGCGATGCTCGCCGTGATGTGGCTGGTCGAGGGCGTCGACTTCTTCCTCGGCGGCAGCCTCGACCTTGAGTACGGCATCGTCGGCTGGGAGCCTGAAGGGCTGGTCGGCATCATCTTCGCGCCGTTCCTGCACGTCGGGTTCGGCCATCTGATCGCCAACTCGCTGCCGCTGCTCGTGCTGGGCTTCCTGGCGGGGCTGCGCGACATCCGCAAGTTCCTCTGGGCCACCGTGCTGATCATCTTCATCGGCGGCATCGGCACGTGGCTCACCAGCCCTGACGTCTACACCGTCGGGGCCAGCGGCCTGGTGTTCGGCTACTTCGGCTTCATCCTGGCCCGCGGCCTGTTCGACCGCAGGCTGCTGGACATCGTGATCGCCATCGGCGTCGGCGTGGCCTACTGGGGGATCCTCGCGGGCGTGCTGCCCAACCAGCCGGGCATCTCCTGGCAGGGGCACCTGTTCGGGCTCATCGGCGGCGTGGTGGCCGGCTGGGTGCTGCGGCGAAAGCGTGAGCTGCCGCCCGCCACGACGTACCCGTACCTGAGCTAGAGGTGCGAGGCCGTGTGCTCGGCGGGTGAGGACGACAGCAGGCGGTCGATGTAGGCGAGGCCGACGGCCGAGACCACGAACGCCAGGTGGATGATCGTCTGCCACATGATCTTGTCGTTGGGCATCTCACCGGCCCTGATGAACGTCTGCAGCAGATGCACCGACGAGATGCCGATGATGGCGGTGGCCAGCTTGACCTTCAGCACGTTCGCGTTGACGTGGGAGAGCCACTCCGGCTCGTCGGGGTGACCGTTGAGGTTGATGCGCGAGACGAACGTCTCGTAGCCGCCGATGATCACCATGATGAGCAGGTTCGAGATCATCACGACGTCGATCAGCGCCAGCACGGTGAGCATGACGACGGCCTCAGGGGAGGTGCCGTCGGCGGGCGGTGCGGCGTGCAGGAAGACGCCGTCGATGAGATGCCACAGCTCCAGCGCGAACTGCCAGACGTAGACGGCCTGGGCCACGATGAGACCGACATAGAGGGGGACCTGAAGCCAGCGGCTGGCGAACATGAGGTAGCCGAGGCTCTTCGGCCGTGCGGGTCCCGGGCCGAAGGTGGGGGTGGCGGGCAAGGACGTTCCTCATCGTGAGTCGGGCATGAGAAGGCCAGCACCGGGTCGCCGGTGCTGGCCGATGGGTCGGTGCCGGGTGCCGCTAGAGGCGCTCGACCACGTAGTCGACGCAGGTCGTGAGCGCCTCGATGTCGGCCGGGTCGATGGCCGGGAACATCGCGATGCGCAGCTGGTTGCGGCCCAGCTTGCGGTAGGGCTCGGTGTCGACGATGCCGTTGGCGCGCAGCACCTTGGCCACCGCCGCGGCGTCGACGTCGTCGCTGAAGTCGATGGTGCCGACCACCTGCGAGCGGAACTCCGGCGCGGCGAACGGCGTGGCGAAGGACGCCTTCTCGGCCCAGGTGTAGAGGCGCGAGGCGGAGTCGGCGGTGCGGGCGGTGGTCCAGGCCAGGCCGCCGTTGCCGTTCATCCAGTCGAGCTGGTCGGCCAGCAGGAACAGCGTGGCGACCGCCGGCGTGTTGTAGGTCTGGTCCTTCGCGGAGTTGTCGATCGCGACCGGCAGGCTGAAGAACTCGGGCACGTAGCGGCCGCTCGCGGCGATCTCCTCGACCCTGGCCAGGGCGCGCGGCGACATGATCGCGATCCACAGGCCGCCGTCGGAGGCGAAGCTCTTCTGGGGCGCGAAGTAGTAGACGTCGGTCTCGGTGAGGTCGACGGGCAGGCCGCCGGCGCCGGAGGTGGCGTCGACCAGCACCAGCGCGTCGTCGCCGCCGACCCGCTTGATCGGCATGGCCACGCCGGTCGAGGTCTCGTTGTGGGTGAGCGCGTAGGCGTCGACGCCGTCCTCGGCGACCGCCTCGGGGTGGGTGCCGACCTCCGCCTTGATCACGCTCGGCTCGCCCAGCCAGGGCGCCTTCTTGGTGACCGCGGCGAACTTCGAGGAGAACTCGCCGAACGACAGGTGCTGGGACTTGTCGCGGATGAGCCCGAAGGCCGCGATGTCCCAGAACGCGGTGGTGCCGCCGTTGCCCAGCACGACCTGGTAGCCCTCCGGCAGGGAGAACAGGTCGGCGAGGCCCGAGCGCACGCGGCCGACCAGGTTCTTGACCGGCTTCTGGCGGTGGGAGGTGCCCATGAGGCTCGCGCCGGAGGCGGCGAGCGCGGCCAGTTGCTCCGTGCGAACCTTCGAGGGCCCGCAGCCGAAGCGGCCGTCGGCGGGCTTGATGTCAGCGGGAATCACGATGTCAGCCACGTAACGGAGCCTACCGACCTGCGTGGACTGGCTCGTACCGGGTCCGGATTCTGAGACCGCTCGGCGCGTCGCCGGGTCCGGGGAAACCAGAACGGCTACCGCAGGGCCGTGAGGGCCGCGCGGTAGCCGTGGCGGGGGTTCGTACGTGTGTCAGTACTTGCCGGCGACCTCGCCGGCGCCCGGGACCTCGTTCAGGGGGCGAGAGGCCGGGCCGGTGTAGTTGGCGCTGGGGCGGACCAGCCTGCCCGTGCGCTTCTGCTCCAGGATGTGCGCGGCCCAGCCGGCCGTGCGGGCGCAGGTGAACATCGAGGTGAACATGTGGGACGGCACCTCGGCGAAGTCGAGGACCACGGCGGCCCAGTACTCCACGTTGGTGGCCAGCACCCGGTCGGGCTTGCGGGCGTGCAGCTCCTCCAGCGCGGCCTGCTCAAGGGCGGCGGCGACCTCGTAGCGAGGCGCGTCGAGCTCCTTGGCGGTGCGCCGCAGGACGCGGGCACGCGGGTCCTCCGCGCGGTAGACGCGGTGGCCGAAGCCCATGAGACGGTTGCCCTTGTCGAGCTCGCTCTGGACGTACTTCTTGGCGTCGCCGAGCTGCTCGACGCCCTCGATCATGTGCAGGACGCGAGCCGGTGCGCCGCCGTGCAGCGGGCCCGACATGGCGCCCACCGCGCCGGACAGCGCGGCCGCCACGTCGGCCCCGGTGGAGGCGATGACGCGGGCGGTGAACGTCGAGGCGTTCATGCCGTGCTCGGCGGCGGAGGTCCAGTAGGCGTCGATGGCCTTGACGTGCTTGGGGTCGGGCTCACCGCGCCAGCGGATCATGAAGCGTTCGACGATGGTCTTGGCCTCGTCGACCCGGCTCTGCGGCACCATCGGCAGGCCGAGGCCGCGCGCGGACTGCGCGACGAAGGACAGGGCCATCACCGAGGCGCGCGCGAGCTGGTCGCGGGCCTCCTCGTCGCTGATGTCGAGCAGCGGCTTGAAGCCGTAGGCCGGAGCCAGCATGGCCAGCGCGCTCTGCACGTCGACGCGGATGTCTCCGGAGTGGACAGGGATGGGGTAGGGCTCCGCCGGGGGCAGGCCCGGCTGGAACGCGTTGTCGACCAGCAGGCCCCATACGTGCCCGAACGGGACACGGCCGACCAGCTCTTCGATGTCGACGCCCCGGTATCGAAGGGCGCCCCCTTCTTTGTCCGGTTCCGCGATCTCGGTCTCGAAAGCTACGACGCCTTCGAGCCCGGGTTTGAAGTCGGACATTCTCGGCCGCCTCCCTTTCTTGCCATGTTTCGGCAACGCGATGCTGTGCCTTGTCGCGGCCGCCACAGGGGTCTCACAGTCGTTCTCCCCTCGTGCGGGTCCGCTATGTTGATGTCGAGATACCGGCGGGTCAATTTAACCCCCTCCCAGGTCATGGTCGGTCTCGGGACCCGCCGTTCGGGCAAACCCGCTGGTCGAAGGCTGGACCGGACTTTGGGGCCGGACACTGGGGGCGACCCGCTGGCATGCGGCCCCACCATGTGATCCGCCGCATGAGCGCGCAAGAATACCGTCTCGTGGATGCCACCCCGCGCCCGCCCATGCTGGCGGGGCTTCGCCGTACCTACGAGGGCGAGCCGCTGCTCGAGTCGGACCTCGCGGCCGACCCGGTCGATCAGTTCACCACCTGGTTCCAGGAGGCGCTCGACGCCGGCCTGCCCGAACCCAACGCGATGGTCCTCGCCACCGCCTCCGCGGGCGGCCGGCCGAGCGCCAGGACGGTCCTGCTCAAGGGCTACGACGAACGCGGATTCGTCTTCTACACCAACTACGAGTCCCGCAAGGGCCGCGACCTG
The DNA here is from genome assembly GCF_040676995.1 of Nonomuraea sp. NPDC049419. Taxonomy (NCBI): domain Bacteria; kingdom Bacillati; phylum Actinomycetota; class Actinomycetes; order Streptosporangiales; family Streptosporangiaceae; genus Nonomuraea; species Nonomuraea sp. NPDC049419. The sequence goes on from NZ_JBFAQB010000001.1 coordinate 135,621, forward strand.
GGGGAGAACCCGCGCGCGTCCCTGCTGTTCCCCTGGCACCCCGTACGCCGCCAGGTCCGCGTCGAGGGCACCGTGACGCGGCTGCCGCACGAGGAGTCGGCCGAATACTTCTCCTCCCGCCCGTACGGCTCGCGCATCGGCGCGTGGGCCTCCCGGCAGTCGGCCGTGGTGCGGTCGAGGGAGGAGCTGGACGCCCGCTACGCGGAGCTGGCGGCGCGCTGGCCGGAGGATCCGCCGGTGCCCGACTTCTGGGGCGGTTTCCGTGTCCACCCGATCGAGGTGGAGTTCTGGCAGGGACAGCTCGACCGGATGCACGACAGGCTGCGGTACCGGCGGACCCGACCCGGGTGGGTAATAGAACGACTTGCCCCTTAATGTCTTCCGCGTGGCAATCGGGGACCTGCTCAAACGTCATTTCGTCGACACCCGTCCGCTGGGCGTCCCCGCCTACCGGCGGATCTGGACCGGCCAGGCGGTCTCGCACGTCGGTGTCGGCGTCACCGTCGTCGCAGTGGGCCAGCAGGTCTACGAGCTGACCCACTCCTCGTTCTACGTGGGCCTGCTCGGCATGGCCAACCTGATCCCGCTGGTCGTCTTCGGCCTGTGGGGCGGCGCCGTCGCTGACGCCGTCGACCGGCGCAAGCTGCTCATCGCCGGGTCGTTCGTGGCCTGGGCCGCCACGCTGTTCATCCTCGTCCAGGCCATGCTCGGCCTCGACAACGTCTGGCTGATCTTCCTCGCCGTCGCGTTCAACTCCACCGGCTTCGCGATCACCGGGCCCACCAGGGGCGCGATCATCCCGCGCATCCTGGACGCCGAGCTGGTGCCCGCCGCGAACGCGCTCAACTCGCTCGTCTACAGCATGGGCGCGGTCGTCGGGCCGATGATCGGGGCCGTCGCGATGACCAGCGGCGGGTTCGCGTCGGCGTACGCGCTGGACGCCGTGCTCTTCACCGCCAACCTGTACGCGGCGCTCAGGCTGCCCGCGCTGCCGCCGCTGGGCGAGGTGACCCGACCCGGGCTCCGGTCGGTGATCGACGGGCTCAGCTTCATCGCCAAGAGCCCGGTGCTGCTGATGTCGTTCGTCGTGGACATCATCGCGATGGTCCTCGCCATGCCCAGGGCGCTGTTCCCCGAGCTGACCGCGGAGCGCTTCGGCGGCTCCGAGCTGGCGCTCGGCTGGATGACCTCGGCCATGGGCATCGGCTCCGTGGCCGGCGCGCTGTTCTCCGGCTGGGTCGGGAGGGTCAAGCGGCAGGGGGTGGCGCTGTCGATCATCATCGCCGTCTGGGGGCTCGCGGTGGCGGGCGCCGGGCTCGTGCACGACCTGTGGCTGGTGGTGCTGCTCATGGCCGTCGGCGGCGTCGCCGACGTCATCTCCTCGGTCTGGCGGCAGTCGATCCTGCAGCTGTACGCGCCCGACGAGATGCGGGGGCGGCTGCAGGGCGTCTTCATGGTCGTCGTGGCCGGCGGCCCGCGCCTGGGCGAGCTGCGGGCCGGCGCCACCGCGACCGCGTTCGGGCTGACCGGCGCCTGGGTGGGCGGCGGCCTCGCCTGCGCGGTCACCGTCCTGATCGTCGGCCTGTCGGTCTCCGGCTTCCGTAATTACCGCGCCCGCTGAGATCACCGCACCGCCTGCGCGACCGTGAGAGCGTCGTCAGGGGGCTCCCAGGGCCGATCGGGGGCCCGGAGTCAGGCGGCGTGCGCGGCGGCCTTCAGATCCGCCAGGAAGTCCGCGTACGCCGCGTCGCGATCGGGCGCCCGCAGCACCGCCGACGGATGCACCGTGGCGACCGCCACCGCCTCACCGAGCGGCACCGCCTCGCCCCGGTGCCGGGTCACCCGGAACGAGGGCCCGAGCAGCGCCCTGGCCGCCGTCGCCCCCAGCACGACCACCACCTCGGGCCGCACCGCGGCCAGCTCGGCGTCCAGCCACGGATGACAGGCGTCGATCTCGGCCGCCGTCGGCTTCTGATGGATGCGCCGCTTGCCTCTGGGCGTGAACGAGAAGTGCTTGACCGCGTTCGTCAGATATACCTCGTCCCGCGCGATCCCGGCCTCCTCCAGCCCCCGGTCCAGGACGCGGCCGGCGGGCCCCACGAAGGGGTGTCCGCGCCGGTCCTCCTGATCGCCGGGCTGCTCGCCGACCAGCATGAATCTCGCCCGTTCAGGCCCCTCCCCGAACACCGTCTGCGTGGCGTCGCGATAGAGGTCGCAGCCCTCACAACCGGCCGCCGCCGTACGCAGGGAGGCGAGGTCGAGCCGGTCGGGAACGAACGAGGCCGCCCCGTTGTTGCCGTCCTTAACCATCGTCGGTCGTTCTCCCCATAGGGTTCCTGTGACTCCTGTGCCCGAGGTTGACGGGCTCAGTCCCCGCCACGACCGGCGTACCATGCAGTTGGGAGGAGCCTTGACCGCACACGGCCTGATCGATACCACGGAGATGTATCTCCGCACGATTTACGAGCTCGAAGAAGAGGGCATCGTCCCCCTTCGGGCCCGCATCGCGGAGCGTCTCCAGCAGAGCGGCCCCACCGTCAGCCAGACCGTCGCCCGCATGGAGCGCGACGGCCTGGTCCGCGTCGAAGGTGACCGTCACCTGTCGATGACCGACCTGGGCCGCACGCTCGCCACCCGCGTCATGCGCAAGCACCGGCTCGCCGAGTGCCTGCTCACCCAGGTCATCGGCCTGCCCTGGGAAGAGGTGCACATCGAGGCGTGCCGGTGGGAGCACGTCATGTCGGAGTCCGTGGAGTCGCGGCTGGTGACGCTGCTCGACAACCCGACCGTCTGCCCCCACGGCAACCCGATCCCGGGCCTCGCCGAGCTGGGCGCGCGCGAGCCCGTCGAGAGCGGCGCCGACCTGCTCACGACGATGTGCGAGCTGGCCGGCACACGCGACACTCCGGTCGTCGTGCGCCGAATCAGCGAACAAGTGCAAAGCGATCCCGCTGTGATGCTTAAACTCAAGCAAGTTGGGATACAACCCGGACGCGAGGTGACGCTCGCGGCGAGCGACGACGGTGTACGGGTGACAGGTGACGGTGACGCGAACGAGACTCCTGCGGAACTCCCCCGCGATATCGCCGCGCACGTTTTTGTCTCCAAGCGCTGACGCGCGCGCGGCTACTTGGTTGAATCCCTCTAGGGAGGCCCTCCACTCTCCCCTGGCCAAGACTGTTGCAGGAGCGCCCGTGGTCCGTCTTGCAGACACGCCACCCCGAGGAGTGGTCTCCGGATGAAGCGTTGGGGGGATCTGTCACAAGAAGCGGCCGATCACCTGGCTGCCGGGTCGGTGCTCGACCAGGCCGAGATGGCGGTGGTCGTCACCGACCGTTTCAGCAATCTCCTCTATTGGAACCCGTTCGCCGAGAAGCTGTTCGGCGGGCCGGCCAAGTCGTCGCGTGATTCGTCCGGCCTGTCCCTCGGGATCATGGAGAAGGACCACCCGCTCGCCATCGAGCTGGCCAAGCACGTGCTCAAGGGCGGCGTGTGGGAGGGCACGTTCGACGTCCGGCGCGGCGACGGCACGATCGTCTACGTCCGGGCGCAGGCGGTGCCGCTGCGCCACCCCTCGGGGTCGGTGACCGGCATCGTCATGACCGCCAGAGAGGCGCTGCGCAGCAACGAGCGGGAGAAGGACCGCTTCGGGCTGCTCGAGCGCATCGGCGAGCGGCTCGCGGGCTCCCTCTACGTCGAGGAGACGCTCAAGCGGGTCGCCGAGATGCTCGTGCCGCAGTTCGCCGACCACTGCTTCATCGAGCTGATGGAGGGTGACCGGCTCGTCCGCCGGGTCTCTCAGCACGTACAGGGGTGGGCGCCCCCGTCGGGAACATGGAAGCCGGTGGGCGCGGAGATCCGCTACCCCTCCGGCCACTACGCCGACACCGCGCTCCGCCGCCAGGAGACGATCCTGGTCGAAGACTTCGCCGGCAGCCGCTACCCGGCCCCCCACGAGGGCAGCGCCCGGCTGTGCGGCGAGATCGGCATGACCTCCGCCATCGTGGCGCCGCTGCTGGTGCGGGGCGAGACGCTGGGCCTGATGTACCTCGGCCTGTCCAACCTCACCGACCGCCGCAGCCCCCACTACGACGCCTTCGACCGTGACTTCGTGGGCGCCATCGCCACCAGGGTCGCGCTCGCCATCGACAACGCGCTGCTGTTCGAAGAGGAGCGCCACACGGCGGAGTCGTTCCAGAAATACCTGCTGCCGCGCGCGCTGCCGCAGCTCGACGGCCTGCAGATCGCCGTGCGCTACTACCCGGCCGCCCCGCTCGCCTCCCACGGCCAGGGCATCCAGACCCAGGTCGGCGGCGACTGGTACGACGTCATCCCGCTGTCCGCGGGCCGCGTCGGCATCGTGATCGGCGACGTCGAGGGCAGGGGCGCCAAGGCGGCGGCCATCATGGGGCAGCTCAGGGCCGCGCTGCGGGCCTTCGCGCAAGACGACAAGTCGCCGGCCGACATCCTCGCCAGGCTCGACGAGTGGACCCGCATCATCGCCACCCCCGAGCAGGACGACAAGGGCGGCGAGGTCAGCATCCCGCCGATCGTCACCTGCCAATACCTGGTCTACGACGCCTGGTCGCGCCAGCTGTCGTTCGCCAACGCCGGGCACGCGCCGCCGCTGCTGCTGGTCGACGGCGAGTGCCGTGAGCTGGAGATCGAGGAGGTCGGGCAGCCCCTCGGCGTACGCGCCAAGGGCCTGCACGCCGACCTCGTCTACAAGGAGGAGACGGTCTCCCTCCCGCCCGGCGCCGCGCTGCTGCTCTACACCGACGGCCTGGTCGATCGCCGTCCCGGCCGCGACGGCAGCATGCCGAGCGAGGAGGAGACGCTCGGCACGCTGTGCGCGGAGCTGACCAAGGTGTCCGGCGCCGAGGTCGAGCGCATCGCCGACGCCGCCACGGTCGCGGTGCCCGGCGAGATCGACGACGACATGGCGATCCTCGTGGTCCGCTCCAGCGACGTCGACCTCGACGTCGAGGCCCGCACCTTCCCGGCCCAGCCGATCATGGTGGGCGAGGCGCGGCGGATGGCCGCCGAGGCGTTCGCCGACTGGAACGTCCCCGAGGAGCGGGCCGAGCTGGCCTGCCTGCTGGTCTCCGAGGTCGTCACCAACGTGGTGCTGCACGCCGCCGCCGCGGGGGTGCAGCGCAGGGAGCTGGTCGTCGAGGGGCCGCCGCTGCCGTTCGAGGAGTCCTGGGACATGCCGGGCCTCGAAGAGGAGGCCGTCGGCGACAAGGAGTTCACGCTGCGGCTGCGCAGGGGCGAGGAGTCGGTCTGGGTCGAGGTGTTCGACCAGGACCTGCGGCTGCCCCGCATCCGCAGCGCGGGGGAGAACGACGAGGGCGGGCGCGGCCTTTACCTGGTCGACCAGCTCGCCAGGCGTTGGGGATCGCGTCCCACCAGGGAAGGCAAAGCCGTCTGGTTCGAGATTCCCACGCGCGGCAGGTGAGTGTTCTACTGGCGCCATGGACCTGGCCTTCGAACGACGGGGTTCCGGCGAGCCGCTGATCCTCATCCACGGCATCGGTCACCATTGGCAGGCATGGCTGCCGGTGCTCGACCGGCTGGCCGCCGCCCGTACGGTGATCGCGCTCGATCTGCCCGGGTTCGGGGCCTCGCCCGGCCTGCCCGACGGCATCCCCTACACCGCCGAGTCGCTGGCGGACGCGGTGGAGTCGTTCTGCGCGCTGCTCGGCGTGCGCGAGCCGCACGTCGCGGGCAACTCGCTGGGCGGCTACATCGCCCTTGAGCTGGCCTCGCGCGGCGTCGTCCGGACGGCCACCGCGCTGTCTCCCGCCGGGTTCTGGTCCCGCCGCGAGCTGCTCTACTGCCAGGCGGTGCTGCGGGGGCTGCGGGCCATGGCCCGGTCGCTGCCGCCCGAGCAGCTCGCGAAGACCGCCGAGAACCCCCGTCTCCGTACGATCTCCGCCGGCGTCCTGGTCGCCCGCCCCTCCAGGCTCGACCCCGCCGCCCTGATCGCCGCCACCGAGGCGCTGGCCGGCTCGACCGGGTTCGACGAGACGCTGGAGTCGTTCGGCGGGCTGATGCCGCCCGCGCCGCCCAAGACGCCCGTCACGATCGCGTGGGGCGAGCACGACCGGCTGCTGCTGCGCCGCCAGGCCGTACGCGCGGCGCGCTGGTCGGGCCAGCGGGTCAAGCTGCTCAAGGGCTGCGGCCACGTGCCCATGAGCGACGACCCCGAGCTGGTGGCCAGGGTCATCGTGCAGCGTTAGTGCGCGGGGTCCATCGCGTTGCCGATGTACATCGCGGCGAGCATGGCGAACAAGTACGCCTGCAGGAACTGGATGAAGATCTCCAGCGCGGTCATCACGATCGTCATCAGCACCGCGGCGACGCCGATGGGCGCGCCCAGCAAGGTCGGCTGCTCGAACAGGAACCAGAAGCCGACCGCCGAGAAGAACGCCAGCACCATGTGGCCGGCGAACATGTTCGCGAACAGCCGCACGGCGTGGGTGAAGAACGAGGTGACGAAGATGTAGACGAGCTCGAGCGGGGCATAGAGGACGATCGCCAGGAAGCGCGGCAGGCCGGGCGGGAACAACGAGTTCTTGAAGAAGCCGACGAAGCCCTGGTGCTTGAAGCCCATGTAGAGCTTGATCACGTAGGCGATGATCGCCAGCACCGCCGGGAAGGCGATGTGGGAGGTCACCGAGAAGTGCACGCCCGGCACGACGCCCATGACGTTCCAGACCAGGATGAGTGCGAACATGCTCAGCAGCAGCGGCATCCAGCGGTCGGAGTCCTTGCCGAGGAACGGGCGGGCGATCTGCTCGCGGACGAAGGAGTAGGCGTACTCGCCGGCGTTCTGCAGGCCCCTGGGGACGAGCTGCGGCCGGGCGAAGGCGCCCCAGGCCAGCGCGCACACCACCAGGGCGCTCAGCACGGCGAGCAGGACCGGTTTCGTGAGCCAGAAGGGCGCGCCCGCCCATAAGGGCGGGAACTCGAACACATCGGGGCCGGGGGCGTGGAACTCGGGGGCGAGCGACATCGGCTGCTCCTCGGTCAGGACGATACCCACTAAGGTTTTACCATTCGTCTCGGCCGGGCCCCCGAGGGGTTCCCTCAGACCTTCGTCTGGCCCCAGAGCAGCAGCATGACCAGGACGAACACGATCATCACCCCGGCGTAGCCGACCGGGCCGAGCCTGATCGCCCGGCGCACGCGGTTGAGGCCCCAGGCGAACAGCAACGCCAGGAAGATCAGGAGGATCAGGCCGCTGTCCATAGTGCCCAGTATGCGGCGGAATCTCGTTTGTCGCGCTTAACGCGTCAGAATCCGAAGGATCTGCCGATGATCTCCTTCATGATCTCGGTGGTGCCGCCGTAGATCGTCTGGACGCGGCTGTCCAGCCACGCCTTCGCGACCGGGTACTCCGTCATGTAGCCGTAGCCGCCGTGCAGCTGCAGGCAGCGGTCGATGACCTTGGTCTGCAGCTCGGTGGTCCACCACTTGGCCTTGGCGGCGTCCACGGCGGTGAGCCGGCCGGCGTTCAGCGCGACGATGCACTTGTCCACGTAGTGGCGGGCGACCTCCGTCTCGGTGGCCAGCTCGGCGAGGACGAAGCGGGTGTTCTGGAACGAGCCGATGCTGCGGCCGAACGCCTGGCGGGTCTTGCAGTACTCGATCGTCTCCTCCAGCACCGCCTCCGCCGCGGCCACCGCCGCCACCGCGATCGACAGGCGCTCCTGCGGCAGGTTGCCCATGAGCTGGAAGAAGCCCTCACCGTCCTTAGGGCCGAGGCGGTTCGCGACGGGCACTCGTACGTTGTCGAAGAACAGCTCGGCCGTGTCCTGTGCCTTCATGCCGACCTTGTCCAGGTTCCTGCCGCGCCCGAAGCCCTCCATGCCCCGCTCCACCACGACCAGCGTGATGCCGCGCGCGCCCGCCTCCGGGTCGGTCTTGGCCACCACGACGACGAGGTCGGCGTTGATGCCGTTCGTGATGAACGTCTTCTGCCCGTTGAGCACGTAGTGGTCGCCGTCGCGGGCGGCCGTGGTCCTGATGCCCTGCAGGTCGCTGCCGGCGCCCGGCTCGCTCATGGCGATCGCGGTGATCAGCTCGCCGCTGACGAAGCCGGGCAGCCAGCGCTGCTTCTGCTCGTCGTTGGTCAGATCGACGACGTACGGGGCCATGACGTCGTTGTGCAGCGAGAAGCCGAGGCCGCTCGCGCCATGCCGCATGATCTCCTCGACGATGACCGCGTTGAAGCGGAAGTCCCTGACGCCCGCGCCGCCGTGCTCCTCCGGCACCGAGAAGCCGAACATGCCCAGCTCTCCGGCCTTCTTCCAGACCTCGCGCGGGACGATGCCGTCCTTCTCCCACTGGGCGTGGTGCGGCACGACCTCGCGGGCCATGAACTCGCGCACGGTCTCGCGGAAGAGCAGGTGCTCCTCACCGAAGAGATCTCGCTCCATCGAACGCCTCCAGGGGCAGAATTGCATTCTGTTACCGCCACGTATACCCGGTTTCGCTGGGCTGGTGGAGGGGCTGGACACGGGTTCATCACAAGTGCCGGGAGAAGCGGGAATCCGTATGTGTTGCGGGTGTTTCCCACCTTAAGATCTACCCTCGGTCTATTTGTGGGTGATCGGAGTCTCCGTGAGTCGGTGGCGCAAGGTATTGATCGCCGGATCGGTGAGCTTAGCGGCAACGGCCGCATTCGTCGCGACGTCGTCGATTCCCGGCCAGGCCGCGTCCTCGCTGGTGATGAAGTACCGCTGTACGGGCGGCGTCGCCGGCGCCGGCGTCGACCTCGAAGCGCGTATGACGCCGCAGGTCGAGTCGGGCACCATGAACGTGCGCTGGGACATGAAGTACACGAGCGTGCAGCGGTTCGGCTCGCCCGGCTTCTTCCCCGAGGGGTCGTCGCTCGACCTTGAGGGCACCGTGGACATCAGCGGCGCCTGGACCGGCCAGCTCCGGCCGAGGGGCGGGCAGCCGCAGGGCGAGCTGGTGCCCGGCGACTACCTCGATCTGCCCGAAGGACTCTCCGACAGCGCCTCGATCACCCGCACCGGAACCATCCGCTTCAAGCCCGGCAAACTGATGGTCCGTTTCACGCCCGCCGAGGGCGAGGTCAAGGTCAACAACAACGAGCCGGAGATCGAGTACAGCGGAACCTGGGAGCGCCTTCACCCTGCTCCCACTTATGACGACTTCCTCAGCGACATCGAGAAGACGACGCAGAAAGACGCCGTCGCGAAGCTGGACTTCGTCGGGACGAAGGTGGCCTACATCGGTCGCCGCGAGCAGAATCTGAGCCCGATCAGGGTGCTCATCGACGGTCAGCAGGTCTCGGGCGGGCTGGTGGAGCCAGGCAAGGACCGCAGCGGCAAGGACATGACCGGCACCGTCGCCCAAGAGGTGCTCTGGACCTCGTCGCAGCTCGAATACGGTCCGCACACCGTCGAGGTCATCAATACCGAGGACGCAACGGCCTACTTCGATGCCTTCCAGGTGTTCACCGGTGACATCCCCGAGCCGCCGAAGCACGAGCAGGCCGAGTGCGAGCTCCAGCACGACCCCGGTGCCATCGACGTCGACATCTCCGGCCCCACCGAGGACCCCACGGATGAACCGACCGACGAGCCCACCGAAGACCCGACTGACCCGGGGGAGGACCCCGGTGAGGACCCGGGTGAGGATCCCGACAACCCGAACAACCCCAATGACCCTGGTCCGGGCGGCAACGACGTCGGGACGATCGGGGGCGAGAACGTGATCGTGGTGCCCCAGGCGTCGAGCAGCACCACGACCAGCCCCAAGCCCACAGGACCGACCGCCACCAAGTACTACCGGGCCCAGGTCGCCAAGACCCCCAGCGGCGGCGTCGAGACCGGGGTGGCGCCGGACGAGGACCGGCCGCCGTACGGGCTGATGGCCACCGGAATGGTCGTGGCGATGGGAAGCGCAGGCGGCGGGTTGCTGATGCGACGGCGGCGGGCCGCGCACGCGGGAGGTGCGTAAGCGATGACCGAGCAGAAGACCCCGATGCAGCGGGCCCTGCCCGGCCTGCTCATCGCCGGCTCGCTCGGCGGTGTCGGCCTGGTGATGGTGAGCCTGCTGTCGCTGGCGCCGCCCGTGGACGACGGCTCCGAGCCGCGCGCGGTGGCGCAGGCGGAGCCGACGACGGTGGAGATGGCGAACGCGGGCGCGTTCGTGCTCCCGCCGACCGTCGGCCCCGGCGGCAAGAACGTGCCCCTGACCCCGGCCCGCCTGGACGCGCCGCCCCCGCTGGCGGCCGTGCCGGTCGTGCCGGCGATCCCGAAGCCCAAGGTCACGACCGCAAAGGCGCGGCCGACCCGCATCAAGATCCCCAAGATCAAGGTGAACGCCCCCATCGGCGCGGTCACGGTCAGCAAGAAGGGCGTCCTCGGCACGCCGCCGCTCAGCAAGCCCAACAGGACCGGCTGGTACAAGCACTCACCGGTCCCCGGCGAGACGGGCCCCGCGATCATCAACGGCCACGTCACCACCCGCAGCGGCCCCGCCGTCTTCGACCGCCTCCGGGAACTGGCCAAGGGCGACCACATCTACGTCTACCGGTCGGACGGGAAGGTCACCCGCTTCACGGTCAGCGGGATCGAACAGGCCAGCAAGAACGCGTTCCCGACCAAGCGCGTGTACGGCAACACCAGCAACGCCCAGCTCAGGCTCATCACCTGCGGTGGGGTCTACAACAAGACCACCCACCACTACACGGACAACATCGTCGTGTACGCGACGCTGTCCAAGAAGAAGGGCTGAGTGTGGGAAAGTTGGGGTGGATTTGCCGGTTTACGGGAAGTTGACAGAGACAGTTCGTAGGATCTCTACCTGACCGTGACCATCGGCTGGAATTCTGGCACAGCTGTTGACACCGCTGTGAAACGGAGAAGGACCCGTGCTTATGTCCCAGGTGGGGCGCCGCCTCGCCCAGAAGACGTCCGCATTGGGGCTCGCGGGCACGCTCGCGCTCTTCGTTTGCTCCATCTTCATCATCGCAACGCCGGGCACGGCCTCGGCTGCAGTGGACGAGGACTTCACCTACTCCTGCCCGGGATCGTTGCTGAACCCAAGCAATGAGTCCATCACCGTCAAGCTCAGTGCTCCTAACACTGTGACAGCTGGAGCCACTTTCGACCTGACGGTGAATATTCCGGCACTGACGCTGGAGACCGCTCCGCAGGCAGCGACCACTGTGCAGGTGAATGCTCCACTGACACCGACCGGCGCCACGGTGCAGGATCCCGGGGTGAAGCCCGGCGCGAGCGTCACCGCCAACAACACTGCTGTGCCAGCCAAGAGCGTGATCTACAAGGTCAACGTTCCGGCCACCCCGACGACGGGCACCGTGACGATCAAGCCTGGCACGATCACGTTGAGCCTTGCCTCCCCCACCAGCGCCACAGCGACGTGCACAACGACATCCACCGCGAGCCTGTCCGTTCCGATCGGCACCGGCGGTGGGGGCAACACGGACACTGACGTCGTCGAGTACAGCTGTGATGTGCCCAGCACCTCGACCGACACCAGCTATGAGGCCATCAAGCCCGAGATCAAGGTCGTTCTGACGCCGCCCACCTCCGCCTCCGCCAACGCGGACGCCTCCGTCACCTGGGCCGGCACCATCCAGACGACCGGTGACCAGCTGAAGCTGCCGACGGGCTTCCCCACGACGGGCGCGAAGATGTTCGCGACGATCAAGGGGAGCGGCGCGGGCGTGCCGGCGACGGCGACCGGTGAGGCCGCGATCACGGCCCCGACCGCGGGCAGCCCTCTCACGACCCTCCCCAGCGTGACGATCAAGATCAAGCCCACCACCACGGGCGAGGTCACGCTGACGGCCGGCGACCTCGCGTTCGGCACCTCGGCCACGGCCCCGGCGCTCAAGTGCACCGCCCCGACGACGGGACTCAAGCAGTTCAAGTTCACCGTCGGCAACGCCACGACGAGCCCGAGCCCCACGACGACGACCCCTCGTCCGACCACGACGCACACCGCGACGGTGACGGTCACGCCGAGCACCACGCGTTCGTCCAGCACCCCCACCAAGAAGTCCCAGACCCCCAAGGCAGGGGCGGACACCGGTGCGGGTGGTATGGCGGGGCCTGACGGCCGGCTGTTCATTCTGACGGGCACGGCGCTGGTGGCGGCGGCCGCTGTGGGCGGGCTGGTCATGCGCCGGCGTTCGATCAGGAGCTGATCCGCGGTGTCCGGCTACTACCCGTACGGCGGCGCCCCCCAGGCTCCCGTGCCCCCGCCCGAGCACAAGGGGAGCACGGCGCTGCGGACGGTGCTCATCGTGGCGGCCATCGCCGGGGTGGCGACGGTCGTGGCGGGCCTGCTGATCGTGCTGCGCTCCCCGGCCGAGTACGGCCTGCAGAGCAGCAGCCGCGACAGCCTGGGCCTGCAGGCGCAGCCGAAGAACACCGGCCAGCCCGAGCAGGCGTACTTCCAGGCCCCGGCGAACGTCCCGCCACCGCTGCCGCAGATCAAGGCGGCGCCTCCGATGCTGCCCTCGACGCCGGTGCAGATCATCATCAAGCGGCTCGGGGTGAAGGCGCCGATCAAGTCGGTGGGCCTGCGCAGGGACGGCACGATCGAGGTCCCGCCGCCGAACAACAGGAACCTGGCGGGCTGGTACCGCAACATGTCCACGCCGGGCGAGGCGGGCCCCGCGGTGCTGCTGGGACACGTGGACACGCGTACGGGCCCGGCGGTGTTCGCCCGGCTCAAGGAGATCAAGAACGGCGATACGATCGAGGTCAAGCGCCAGGACAAGACGACCGCGGTGTTCACGGTCGGTGGGGTGGAGCAGGCGAGCAAGAAGACGTTCCCGACCCAGCGCGTCTACGGCGCTCGGGACGACGCGCAGCTCCACCTGATCACCTGCAGTGGCACCTACGATCGCACGACCGGGCACTACACCGACAACCTCATCGTCTATGCGACGATGACTGGCTCCTATCGAAGCTGAGCGCGGAGGCGGGCATGGGCTGGATGGCGAAGCGGAGACTGCGAACTGGCCCGACGGCGGCCGTTCCCGCGAAACCGGCTCAGGCTGAGCTGCTGCGGCTGGTCCAGCTGGCCGACCCGGGGGCGCGGCTCGACGGTGACGACGTCGTGGGGGCCGACGTGCGGGTGTGCGCGCCGGTCGAGGCGGAGCCCGAGCTGACCGGCGGGGTGCTGGAGAAGGTGTGGGCGGTCCGGGTGGCCGCGGAGGGGCCGCTGCCGCTCGACTTCTTCGACCGCTTCCTCGCCGAGGGCCTGGCGTTCCGGCTGGGCGGGCTCGCGGTGTGCCGGGGCGTGGTGAGCGATCCGGCCGACGACGACGAGGGCGGCCCCGCGGTGATCCTTCCGGTACGCCCGTCGCCCGAGGAGCTGGCGCCCCTGCTCGCGCCCGAGGAGGAGGGCCCGGCGTTCACGGCGGGCGACATCAGGGCGGTGCTGGTGCCCCAGACGGGCCAGCCTCCGGCGGTGCAGGAGCTGCTGCCGTTCGCCACCGAGCTGACGGCGATCGAGCTGCGCGGCGCCGAGCCGGTCAAGCTGGGCGCGCTGGCGCTTGAGCTGTCCGAGGCGCTCAACGGCATCGCGGTCGACCGGTGGCGGTTCAGGATCGACGCGGCGGAGGACCTCGTGGCGCCGGAGCGACCTGCGGCCGAATGACGTTCTGTTGTACGCTGCCCCTAGTAACCGAATAATGCTCGGTTCCCAGGAGGCACTGTGGCAGAGGCGTACATCGTCGGGGCGGTTCGCACCCCGGTCGGCAAGAAGAAGGGTGGCCTGTCCACCGTCCACCCCACTGACCTGGCCGCGCACACCCTCAAGGCGCTGATCGACCGCACCGGAGTCGACCCCGAGGCGGTCGAGGACGTCATCATGGGGTGCGTCATGCAGTTCGGCCCCCAGAGCATGGACATCGCGCGAAATGCCTGGTTGTCGGCGGGGCTGCCCGAGACCACCGCCGGCGTCACCATCGACCGGCAGTGCGGCTCCTCGCAGCAGTCCATCCACTTCGCCGCGCAGGGCGTGCTGTCCGGCACGCAGGACCTCGTGGTGGCGGCCGGCGTCGAGTCGATGAGCATCGTCCCCATGGGCTCCTCGATCAAGGCGGCGCTCGATGCGGGCATGCCGTTCCCGTTCGGCGACAAGTGGGTCGAGCGTTACGGCAAGCAGGAGATCTCGCAGTTCCGCGGCGCCGAGCTGATGTGCGAGAAGTGGGGGTTCAGCCGCGAGGTGCTGGAGCAGTACGCGTTCGAGTCGCACCAGCGGGCGGCCAAGGCCATCGCCAACGGCTACTTCAAGGACCAGATCGAGCCCGTCAACGGCGTCGAGGACGACGAGGGCCCGAGGCCCGACACGACGCTGGAGAAGATGGCCGCGCTGAAGACGCTGAAGGAGGGCGGCCAGATCACCGCGGCCACCTCCTCGCAGATCTCTGACGGCTCCGGCGCCGTGCTCATCGCCTCCGAGCAGGCCGTACGCGACCACGGCCTGACCCCGAGGGCCCGCATCCACCAGCTCGCGCTCATGGGCGACGACCCGGTCTACATGCTGACCGCGCCGATCCCCGCCACGCGGCGGGCGCTGAAGAAGGCCGGCATGTCGATGGGCGACATCGACGTGGTGGAGATCAACGAGGCGTTCGCCCCGGTGCCGCTGGCCTGGATGAAGGAGCTGGACGCCGACCCCGACCGGGTCAACCCCAACGGCGGCGCCATCGCGCTCGGTCACCCGCTGGGCGGCACGGGCGCGATCCTGATGACCAAGCTGCTGCACGAGCTCGAGCGCACGGGCGGCCGTTACGGCCTGCAGACGATGTGCGAGGGCGGTGGCCAGGCCAACGTCACCATCATCGAACGGCTCTAGAAAAGGGCGCGAGCGCCGCCTCTGGGCGTAACGAGGGAGGCGGCGCCCGCCTAACTACCCATCCCGGTAGTTGTCTTCATCGCCCCTTGGGCGGGAGGCGGCGCGGCGGCATGATCGGCCGCTGCGGCATCTTGGGCATCGGCCGCACCACGGGCAGGTGCGGGCGGTGGTTTCTGTTGGCACGAGCACGCATGAAAGGCTCCTTTACGTAATTCGGCAACGCGGCTCGACGATGCATGGAGCCGACGGGCGAACATGACTGCCGCGTCACTGGGTGGACGGTGGGACAGGTCGCTCTATCGCGAATTACAGGTAAAGGCGCATGTCCATGAGGCTACGGGCGTGCCGGAAGCGCGTGCAACCGATTTATCCGGCACATGCCATCCGGTCAGACCGCCGACTTCCGTAGCCCGGCGGAGATGACGAGGTCGAGGGCCTCGCGCGACTCGCGCAGCGCCTCCATCGCGCGGTCGATCCTGTCGCGCTCCGCCCGCAACTGACCGAGCACGTCGGGGCAGGTGGGCGCCAGACGCTCGCCGTCGGTCTCCAGGCAGGGCAGCACGGCGGCGATCGCGGACGTGCCCAGCCCGGCGGCCAGCAGGCTGCGGATGCGGCGGACGGTGTCGACGTGGGTCTCGGTGTACTCGCGGTAGCCGCTCGCCGAGCGCTCGGGCCGCAGCAGGCCCTGCTCCTCGTAGTAGCGCAGCAGCCGCTCGTGCACGCCGGTGCGCTTGACCAGCTCGCCGATCCGCATGTGACCTCCCTCACCACGCCTTGACTCTCACATACATGTGAGACTTTAGCGTGCCCGCATGAAGAGGAGCCTGTTGGTGCCGGCCGTGCTCATGGTGAGCGTGTTCGTGGTCGGCACGTCGGAATATCTGATCGCCGGGCTGCTGCCGCAGGTGGCCGCCGACCTGGACGTCTCGGTGTCCACCGCCGGGCAGGCGGTGACGGCGTACGCGCTGGGCGTCGTGGTCGGCGGGCCGCTGGTGACGATCGCGACCGTGCGGTTGCCGCGCAAGGCGCTGGCGGTGGGGTTGCTTGTGTCGTTCGCGGCGGGGAACGCCGTCTGCGCGGTGGCGGGGTCGTACGAGGTGCTCATCGCCGGACGGGTGGTCGCCTCGCTCAGCCACGCGGCCTTCCTGACCCTGGCGCTGATGGTGGCGACCCGGGTGGTCGCGCCGCATCGCGTCGGTACGGCCATCGCCGCTGTCGGGTCCGGGTTCTCCGTGGCCACGCTGCTCGGGGTGCCGCTCGGCGTGCTGCTGGGGGAGGACGCGGGCTGGCGGACGCCGTTCGCGGTGCTGGTGATCCTGGCCCTCGCCGCCGCCGGGGCGCTGGCCGCCGTCCTGCCCCGGCAGGAGGCGCCGGCCACACGCGTACGGGACGAGATCGCCACCGTGCTGGGCCGGCGCGTGCTGATCGTGATCGCAACCACGGCGGTCGGGCTGGCCGCCACCTCGACCGTTTTCACCTACCTGGTGCCGGCCTTGAGCGGCATCACCGGCTTCGGCCCCACCGCGATCTCGGCGCTGCTGCTCCTCCACGGCGCCGGTGGCCTGGTCGGCGGGCTGGCGGCCGGGCGGCTGGCGGACCGCTCGCCGGCCGTCACCGTGCGCGGTATGTTCGCCGGCCTGGCCGTGATGCTGGCCGTCTTCCCCTTCGCGGTGCCGTGGGCGGGGACCGCCGTCGTCGCGGTGCTGGTGCTGGGCGTGCTGACCTCGGCCACCACGCCCGCGCTGCAGAGCCTGGTGCTCCGGCACGCCGGCCGGGCGCCCACGCTGGCGGTGTCGGTGAACGTGTGCGCCTTCAACATCGGCATCGCCGCCGGCTCGGCGCTGGGCGGCGGGCTCGTGGCGGTGGACGGCCTGCGCTGGCTCGGCCTGGCCGCCGCCGCCCTGAGCCTCGCCGCCCTCGCCATCAGCTACGCCGCCGTCCCCCGCGAACCCGCACCCGCGCCCGCGTGAACGCCTGGTTCGCGGTCTACCCCCGCTCGCCTGGTTCGGGGTCCGGCCCCGCCCGGCCGGGCGGGACCGGCTAGTTCTCGAAGCGGCCGAGTTGCCACTGGGCGAACGAGCTGACCTCCTCGTCGCGTGTCCTGGCGGCGTGGCGCAGCAGCGCCGGGTCCTTCTCGGCCATGCGCGTGGCGGTCGCCGCGGCGAACAGCCGGGCCATCGGGTCGTCGCTGTCCAGCCCGGCCACCACCTCGCCCGGGTCCGGCTCCCCGGTGTCGGCGGCGACCAGCGCCGCCGTGTGCCGCCCCAGCTCGGGGTCGGCGAGCTGGGAGAGCCCGAGCATGAGCTGCTCGGTCGGGGCCATCGCCAGGAAGTGCAGCACCTTCCACCGGATGGCGGTGTCGGGGTCGCGGCTCAGGGTGATGGCCTGGGCGAGGACGGCCGCGTCCTCCTGCTCCTCCGCGGCGAGCAGCACGAACTCGACGGCGAAGAAGCGCACCTGACGCCGCGGATGGGCGAGCAGCGCAGGCGCCTCGTCGAGCAGGGACGCGGCCCGCTCGCCCAGCTCCGACAGCAGCCAGGACCCGGTCTGCACGGCGTCGTCGTCACCGCTGTGCAGCAGGGCGCGCAGGTTGTCGACCGGGTAGCCGTCGAACAGCTCGTTGAGCAGGTCGTTGGTCAGCCGCCCCCTGACCTCGTCGTCGGCGGGCCGGGCGAGGATGCGCGCCATCAGGTCGTCGCCCGTCTGTGTGTGCATCTCGAGCTACTTCCCCTCGTTGGCCTTGCGTTCGAGCTCTTCCAGGAGTTTCTGCTCGTCCCTCAGCCGCGCCTGGTGCCCGGCGTCCTTGCCGAGCCTGGCCTCGTTCATCTTCCGTGTCAGGATGCTGTCCTTGACCTGCTTCGCCGCCGCGGCAGCCTGCTCCGGCGACATCTTGCCCACGTCGTTGCTCGATGGCAACCTGCCGTGCATGCGCTGCGCGTTGTTGTCGAAGCTGGCCGAAGAGTTCCGGCTCCAGCCGCCGCCCCCTCCATCGCTCTTCTTCTTCCTGCGGATCTGCAGGATGCCCGGGTTGCGGTCGAAGCTCTTGGGATCGACGGGCACCCGGCCGCCGGGCAGCCGGCCCGCGCCGGCGAGCGCCGGGCTGCCGGGCGGGCCCGGTGTGCGGAGGCGGTTCAGGATGTCGCGTAGCGGAGCGGTGGCCCGCCTGGTCAGCGCCGGTGCCATGTGGCGGCCGGTGCCCTCGGCGGCCTCGCGGAGGACCTTGGTGCCTGCCCGCCTGATCGCGAGCAGGGTCGCGGTCGTGGTGAGCCCGGCCGCGGGCCCGCCGGCCAGCAGGGAGTAGAGCAGCCGTACGGTGCCGACGGCCGCCACCGTGCCGACCGCGACCTTGGTGCCGGTCACGACGTACCCCAGGCCGTCGAGTGCCGCGGGCGCGATCCGCGTCGCGGCCGTGGCCTGCGCGAGGTGCCCGTTGGCGTTGTCGCTGGCGTTCCACGCGCTCTGCAGCGCGACGGAGGAGCCGCCCTTGTGGAGCGCGGCGGCCCCGCGTACGGTGGCGTCCGCGTCGGCGCCCTCCTGGGCGGTGTACGCCTGCACGATGCGGGCCGCGTTCGCGTCGGCGTGGATCTCGTCCTCGTTGACGTTGGGGAACCAGAGACCGGCCAGCTCCAACGTCGCGTCGAGTTGCGGTGGGAGTGTTATCGCCATGCCGCCGGATCCTGCATCGCGCTGGCCTGCTCACCTTCCGTGACGTTCTGCGGGACGAGGCGCATGCCCGCGCTCACCCCGCCGATGTGGCCGCCGATGCCGGGCACGGCGTCGAGCATGGCCTGGCGGCACTCGATCCACGCCATCTCGATCTCGGCGAAGAGACCGTCGTCTCCCCATCTGCCCCCACGCTCGCGCAGCCGTTCGATCGCCGCCGCGTAGTCGTCCCCATGTGTCTGCAGGCGCCTGGCCTGCTCTGTGTACGCCTCCTTGGCGATATCTACCCCGTATTGCATGATGGGGACTTTAATCGCCATATGTGGCTCGTGTGATTACTTTTCGAGCAGGCCCCCGATCCGCCGCCGCAGCTCGCTCATGTCGATGGAGATCCCGGGCACGGCCTGCTGGAGGTGCTCGCGCAGCAGCTCATCAGCCTGCACCCGGGCATGGTCCTGTGCGGCCCCCACGGCGGCGAGTACCGCCTCGCGCAGCCCGTCGAGCCCCTCGCGCAGCGCCTGCGGCCCCAGCGTGATCTCCCTCACCCGGCCTTCCGCGTCCACGACGGCGCCGACGCCCTTCGCCTGACCGGTGCCGGCCACCTCCGCCAGCAGCCGGTCCACGTCGGCGAGCGCGGCCTCGGCCTGGAACGCCTGCTCGGTGGCGCGCTCGACGTCCTGCGGCCGGATGTTGCCGGGGTCGATGCGGTAGCCGGACATCACCGGTCTCCCGCGAGCAGGTCGCGCATCACCGCGTCCACGCGCCGCCGGACGAAGGTCTCGTCCAGCGGCTCGGGCAGGGCCTCGACGTAGGGGGCGACCTCGTCCACGATCTCCTGCGAACGCCGTGCGGCGTCGTCCTGCGCGGCCTGGACCGCCTTGGTCAGCTCGCGGGCGATGACCGCGGACGGCAGGCGGAGCAGGCGCGGGTTGAGGTCGATGCCGCTCAGCGTGCCCCCCGCGCCGGCCGTCACCTTGATGAACCCGTCGGCGGCCACGCCGGTGCCCGCGACCTGTCCGATGAGCTGTTTCGCGGTGCGCAGGTGGCTTATCGCGTCCTCCGTCTGCCGCATGATCTGGTCGAAATAGAGCCTGTCCTGGTCAGGAGACGGCAATGACACCCGGAGACCCCCTTCACCGGTGATTCGGAAAGAGTTCAGGATCCTACTCCGCCGCGTTCACGGCGCGGGCAGTGGTTCGGGCACCACCTTCTGCACCTGCTGGAACACCACCGACGTACGGAAGCCGACGATCTCCTTGCGCTTGCTGAGCCGGTCGAGCAGGAACGCGTGCAGGTGGTCGAGGTCCTGCACCGCCACGTGCAGCAGGAAGTCGTCGCCCCCTGCCAGCACGAACACGCTCAGCACCTCCGGCATCTCGGCCGCCGAGGTCTGGAAGGCGTTGATCACCGCCCGGCTGAGCGGCCGCACCTGGACCGAGACCATGGCCTGCACGCCGCGGTTGAGCGCGGCGGGGTCGATGTCGGCGTGGTAGCCGCGGATCACGCCTCGGCGGGTCAGCGAGCGGACGCGTTCGAGACAGGTGGAGGGCGCGATGCCGAGCTGCCTGGCCAGTTCGCGGTTCGACTGCCGCGCATCCGTTTGGAGCAGCCGTACGATCGCCGAATCAAGTTCGTCCATGACTTCATACTGCCAGCCATTCCGGCCGAACGTTCGGAGGGGCGTGCTCACAGCCGAATGGGTGAACTAGTTTCCGCCATATGAGTGGACGAATGGGAGCCGTACAAGGCACGGCGCTGCTCGTGGGCGCGGTGCTGGGGCCCGGCATGCTGGTGCTGCCGCACCTCGCCGCGGCGGCGGCGGGGCCCGCCTCCATGCTGGCCTGGGCGGGCATGCTCGCGCTGAGCGTGCCCGTCGCGCTGACGTTCGCCGCGCTCGGCGCCCGCTACCCCGGAGGCGGCGGAGTGGCCGCGGTGGTCGGGCTGGCGTTCGGCAGGTCCGCCTCGGCCGTGGCCGGCTGGTGGTTCTACGGCGCCGTGCCGATCGGCACCGTCGCGGGCGCCCTGGTCGGCGGCCAGTACGTCGAAGCCTGCCTGGGCGTGGACGCGACCCTCGCCGCCTGCCTGATCCTGGCCGCCGCGTTCGCCGCCAACGCCGCCGGCCTGCGCACCTCGGGCGGGCTGCAGATCTGCATGGTCGTCCTGCTCGTCGCGGTGCTGGTCACGGCCGTGGTGAGCGCCGCACCGCACGCCGACGCGGCCAACTTCACCCCCTTCGCCCCGTACGGCGCCGCCGGCGTGGCGGGCGCGGCCGGGGTGCTGATGTTCGCGTTCGTCGGCTGGGAGGCCGCGAGCCACCTGTCGGCCGAGTTCGCGGGCGGCGGGCGGGGCCTGCTCAGGGCCACGGTCGTGACGCTCGTGGTGATCGGCCTGCTGTACGCGGGCGTCTCCGTCACCTCGGTCGCCGTGCTCGGCGCCGACATGCCGGGCGTGCCGCTGACCGCCATGCTGGAGAGCGGACTCGGCCCCGCGTCGAGGCCGGTCACCGGCGTGCTGGCGGTGCTGCTGTCGTTCGGGGCGGTCAACACCTACATCGCGGGGGCGGCCAGGCTGGGCGCGGCGCTGGCGGCGGACGGGGCGCTGCCGGTCTGGTTCGCCAAGGGAGGGGCGCCGGGCGAGACGCCGTACCGGAGCCTTGGGCTGGTGCTCGCGCTGAGCGTGCCCGTGCTGGTCTGGGCGGTGGATCTCGACCTGCTCATGCGCGCGACCTCTGCGTGCCTGGCGGCGGTCACGGCGGCGGGAGTGGCGGCGGCGGTGCGCATGCTGCCGCGCGGCCGGCTCAGGACCACGGCCGTGGTGGGCACGGGGATGTCGCTGGCCGGGCTGGCCCTCTGCGGCGCGTACTTGCTGGTGCCCGCCGTGCTGGCGGTGCTCGCGCTCGCCGTACGGCGGGTGAAGGCTCCCGATTCCCTCAAAATCGGGCTATAACGGCGACAGGGCGCCGTCTCGGCGGGCAGTACCCATGAGCACAAGACGGCGCGACGTCCGGAGGTGCCATGACCGAGCACGCTGAGTACAGGGAGTCCCGGGAGGTCGGCGAGCAGGCACGGGAGAAGGAGTGGAGGCACCCCAGCTTCGCCAGGCAGCTCTTCCTCGGCGACTACCGGCTGGACCTGGTGCACCCGGCCCCGACGCCGCCCGACGAGGCGGCCAAGCGGGGCGAGGACTTCGTCAGGGCGCTGCGCCGCTTCCTCGACGCGCACGTCGACCCGGTGCTCATCGAGCGCACCGCGCAGGTGCCCGACGACGTGGTCAAGGGCCTCGCGCGGCTTGGCGCGTTCGGCATGACGATCAAGGAGGAGTACGGCGGGCTCGGCCTGCCGTACCTGTACTACTGCCGCGCCCTCATGCTCGTCGGCTCCTACTGCCCCGCGCTGGCCACGCTGCTGTCGGCGCACCAGTCGATCGGCGTGCCGCAGCCGCTCAAGCTGTTCGGCACCGAGGAGCAGAAGCGCGAGTTCCTGCCGAGGTGCGCGGCGGGCGAGATCTCCGCGTTCCTGCTGACCGAGCCCGACGTCGGCTCCGACCCGGCCCGCCTGGCCACCACCGCCGTCCGCGACGGCGACGAGTACGTGCTGGACGGCGTCAAGCTGTGGACGACCAACGGCGTCATCGCCGACCTGCTAGTGGTCATGGCCAGGACCGGCAAGAAGATCAGCGCGTTCGTCGTCGAGGCCGGCACGCCGGGCATCACGGTCAAGCGACGCAACGAGTTCATGGGCCTGCGCGGCATCGAGAACGGCGTCACCGTCTTCTCCCAGGTCAGAGTGCCCGCCAGGAATCGCGTCGGCAAGGAGGGCGAAGGGCTCAAGATCGCGCTCACCACGCTCAACACCGGCCGCCTGTCCCTGCCGGCCACCTGCGCGGGCAACGCCAAATGGGCCGTGAAGATCGCCCGCGAGTGGGGCACCGCGCGTGTGCAGTGGGGTCGCGAGGTCGGGCGGCACGAGGCCGTCGCCACCAAGGTCGCCTTCATCGCGGCGACCGCGTACGCGCTGGAGGCCGTCTGCGAGCTGACCGGCCGGCTGGCCGACGACCGGCGCAACGACATCAGGATCGAGGCGGCGCTGGCCAAGCTGTACGCCTCGGAGCTGTCGTACCGGGTGCTCGACGAGCTGGTCCAGATGCGCGGCGGGCGCGGCTACGAGACGGCCGCGTCGCTGGCCGCGCGGGGCGAGCGCGGCGTGCCCGCCGAGCAGATGCTGCGCGACTCCCGCATCAACCGCATCTTCGAGGGCTCGTCCGAGATCATGCGCCTGGCGATCACCCGCGAGGCCGTGGACGCCCACCTGACCGCCGCCGGCGAGCTGGTCAACCCGGACGCGAGCCGCCAGGAACGCGCCCAGGCGCTGCGCAGGGCCGGCCGCTTCTACGCCACCTGGCTGCCCACGCTGGTCGCGGGGACGGGCAACCTGCCCACCTCGTACGCCGCCTTCGGCCCGCTCGCGGGCCACCTCCGCTTCGTGGAGCGGGCCGGCAGGAAGCTGGCCAGGTCCACCTTCTACGGCATGTCCCGGTGGCAGGGCGGCCTGGAGCACAAGCAGTCGTTCCTGGGCCGGATCGTCGACATCGGCGCCGAGCTGTACGCCATGACCGCCGCCTGCCTCAAGGCCGAGGAGGATTCACGCGACCTGGGGCGGCGGCCGTACGAGCTGGCCGACACCTTCTGCCACCAGGCCAGGCGCCGGGTGGACGCGTTGTTCGCCAGGCTCTGGGACAACAGCGACACCCGGGACGTCCGCCTGGCCGGATACGTGCTCGACGGCCGCTACACGTTCCTGGAGGAAGGCATCCTCGACCCGTCGATCGAGGGCCCGTGGATCGGCACACCGGAGGGTGGGGACAGCGTGTGGAGGAAGATCCTCTGACATCCGGTCTAGACCGGATGTGACCGCCCCTTTCGTGAGGTGTTGCAAAAACGAGACGGACCGGTATAGACCGGCCGCTTAGCTCAGGCTTACGCTGACGCAAACGCGGGCAAGCCGGAACTCGCGTGTCACATCCCCCTGGGCTGGGTCGGCCGAACTGGTACGGACCAGCTCGACCCGTCCGACGAGAAGGCGGTATCTCCAGTGAACATCAAGCTTGTGGGCGGCGCCGCTCTCGGCCTTGCCACGATGCTGGTCCTGTCCAGTTGCGGCGGCGGTGACGCAGGCGGCGGAGGCGGCGACACCCAGGCGAGCGACGGCCAGGTCACGCTGAAGATGGTCGCCGCCGACTACGGCGACGGCCCCGGCAAGCCGAACTCGGGTGAGAACTTCTGGAAGGGCGTCGTGGACGAGTTCCAGGCGGCCAACCCGAACATCAAGGTCGACGTCCAGGTCATCAACTGGAACGACATCGACAAGCAGGTCGCCACCATGGTGCAGAACGGCCAGGTGCCCGACATCCTGCAGACCGGCGACTACTCGGGCTTCGTCAAGGACGGCCTGCTCTACAAGGTGGACGAGGTCCTGTCGCCGAACGTCTCCGGCGACATGCTGCAGAAGTTCGCCGACTTCGGCAAGGTCGACGGCACCGCGTACGGCATCCCGTTCGTCTCCTCGGCCCGCGCCCTGTTCTACAACAAGGACCTGTTCGAGAAGGCGAACATCGCCGAGCCGCCGAAGACCTGGGACGAGCTCAAGGCCGCCGCCGAGAAGCTCAAGGCGGCCGGCGTGACGCAGCCGTTCGGCCTGCCGCTCGGCCAGGAGGAGGCCCAGGCCGAGTCGTTCCTGTGGATGCTGGGCAACGGCGGCAGCTACAAGGACGCCTCCGGCAAGTGGGCGATCAACTCCCCGCAGAACGTCGAGACCTTCACCTACCTCAAGGGCCTGGTCGACGCCGGCCTGACCACCCCCAACCCCGGCACCAAGGACCGCAAGACGGTCTGGGAGGACTTCGGCGCCGGCAAGGTCGGCATGGTCAACGGCGGCCCCATGTCCATCCCGATCTTCGACGCGGCCGGACTGAAGAACTACGGCGTCGTGCCCATCCCCGGCAAGACCGGCCCGCTCGACACCACGCTCGGCGTCATGGACTGGATCATGGCGTTCAACAAGAACGGCCACGCCGCCGAGATCAAGAAGTTCTTCGACTTCTTCTACACCGGCAACGCCGCCCAGAAGATCTCCGACACCTACAAGCTGCTGCCCGTCACCAACGGCGGCATCCAGAAGCTGTCGGGCGACGAGAAGCTCAAGCCGTTCCTCGACGCGCTGCCCAACGCCAGCTTCTACCCCTTCCAGGACCCCAAGTGGGCCGAGGTGAACCCCGCCATCAAGCAGACCATCGGCGGCGCCGTCAAGGACGACCCCGCCAAGGTCCTCGGCGAGCTCCAGAAGACCGCTGAAGCGGCGGCTGGCTGATCCAGCAGGACCCGGGTACGGCCGGCGATCGCCGGCCGTACCGTCCTGGAAAGGTGTCTGATGAGAAGGTTGCGCGCCCTCGAACCCCTCGCCTGGGTCGGGCCCGCCATCGTGCTGATCGCCCTGGTCGTGCTCTGGCCCGTGATCGAGATGATCAGGTCGTCGTTCCTCGAGATCAGCCGCCTGGGCGTGGTGCGCGGCGGCAACGGGTTCGCGAACTACGACAAGCTCTTCGCCGAGAAGGACTTCGCGGACATCATGCTCCGCAGCGTGATCTGGGTGGTCGCGGTCGTCGCGCTCACCGTGCTGGTCTCGCTCGCCCTGGCCCAGCTGTTCAACCAGCGCTTCCCGCTGCGCAAGGTCGCCCGCTGGGCGCTCATCGCGCCGTGGGCCGCCTCGGTGCTGATGACCGCGATCATCTTCAAGTGGATGCTCGACCCCGAGGTCGGCGTCATCAACCAGATCCGGCTGAAACTCGGGTTGATCGACGCGATGGGCGGGGCCGCGGCCGACCAGCTCGGTGACGCCTCGACCGCCATGCCGTGGCTCATCTTCGTCGCGGTGTTCGTGTCGGTGCCGTTCACGACGTACGCGCTGCTCGCCGGACTCGCGACGATCCCGGCCGACGTGTACGAGGCCGCCAAGATGGACGGAGCCGGACGGCTGCGGACGTACTGGTCGATCACGCTGCCGCTGCTGCGCCCCGCGCTCACCGTGGCCGCGCTGATCAACGTCATGAACGTCTTCAACAGCTTCCCGATCATCTGGGCCATGACCCACGGGCAGCCCGGCTACTCCACGGCCACTTCGACGATCTTCATGTACATCCTCAAGGGCTCCGACATCGGCGAGTCCGCCGCCATGTCCGTGGTCAACTTCGGCATGGTCATCGTGCTCACCGTGATCTTCCTGAAGGTGTCGCGATGGAACAAGGAGGTGGCGTGATGGCCGTCAAGACCATGCCCGCGCCGGTCGAGCAGCGTCCCCAGGCCCGCACGGGCCGCGGCGCGAGCGCCATGCCGCGGCTCAAGACCGTCCTCATCGCCGCCGCCGCGTACGTCATCGCCCTCCTCTTCCTGTTCCCGTACGTGGTCATGCTGCTGACCTCGCTGCGCTCCCAGGAGTCGCTGCGCGACGTGACGTTCTGGCCCGAGGAATGGGTGTGGAGCAACCTCGCCGACTTCTGGGGCAGCGGCCTGGCCGGCAACCTGTGGGTGACGATCAAGGTGGCGGCCGGCTCGACGCTGCTCGTGCTGCTGGTCGCGCTGCCCGCCGCGTACTACTCGGCCCGCCACCGCTTCCGCGGCCGGACCGCGTTCCTGATCCTCGTGCTGATCACCCAGATGTTCCAGCCCACCGCCATGGTGGTCGGCATCTACCGAGAGTTCTTCCAGTTCGGGCTGGTGGACTCGATCTGGGCGCTGATCCTCGTCAACGGCGGGTTCAACCTCGCCTTCGCGGTGTGGATCCTGAACGCGTACTTCTCCTCGATCCCGCGCGAGCTGGAGGAGGCCGCCTTCATCGACGGCAACGGCCGCTTCGGCGCGCTGTTCAGGATCACGCTGCCGCTGGCCATGCCCGGCGTCATCACCGCGCTGATCTTCACGTTCATCGCCGCGTGGAACGAGTTCGTGGTCGCGCTCACCCTGACCACGACCCCCGAGAACCAGCCGCTTCCCGTGGCGCTCAACTCGTTCATCGGGCAGTACCAGGTGGACTGGCAGAACCTGTTCGCCGGCTCGGTGATCGCCACCATCCCGGTGATCATCCTGTTCGCCCTGATCGAGCGGAAGGTGGTCGGCGGCCTGACCGCCGGCTCCATCAAGTAAGCCCGTCAGGCCGCCCCAGGGCACCCCAGGGGGCGGCCTGACATGTTCTCAGCTCTTCGGTACGGGCACCCGCGCGACGCAGAACACCGTCTGGCCGAACGGCGGCCGGACGAACCGCTCGATCAGCCGCGTCAGCGGCACCACCGTGCGGTCGTAGATCTTCACCAGCCGCGGGTCGGGATAGCCGACGCCGCCCCGCCGCACCGCCGCCCACCAGGCGATGCCGCCCAGGAAGTTGATCGGCTTGAGCACCTCGACGTCGAGCCCCGCCTTCGCGACCGTGGCGCCGAGCGTCTTCGGGGTGTAACGCTGCACGTGACCGACCTTGCGGTCGAAGTCGCCGTAGAGCTGCGGGTAGCCGGGCACCCAGATGATGATGCGGCCGCCGGGCAGCGTGACGCGCGCCAGCGAGCGCAGCGCCTCGGCGTCCTCCTCGATGTGCTCCAGGACGTTCATCATGACGACCGTGTCGACCTTGTCCTCAAGCGGGATGTCGGTCGGCAGGCCGAACTGCAGGACGCTGATGTCGTCGCGGTCGACGAACCGCTTCTCCAGCTGCTCGACGCAATAGGGGTCGAAGTCGCTGACCACGAGCCGGTCGAGGCGCGGCAGGAACTGCTCGGCGAAGTGCCCCAGGCCCGAGCCGATCTCCAGCATCGAACGCCCGACGTGCGGGGCGACCATGTCGAACTCGTACTGCCGGTAGTTTCTGGCCTCGTCCCCACCCAGGTGGTTCTCCAGGGCCTCGTCACCGGCCGCCGGTTGCACTACACGGTCATACCCAGAAGACATAATCCCGTTCCTTCGAGGGGCACATGGATTGCCAGAGTCTAATGCCCACGCCGGTCACCAGGATGACACGATCAGCGAAACTCCCTTCCCAGACGGCTGATGATGCGGTGGAATCCGAGTCGGCATGGACGACGACGAGGCGATCGCCCGTTCGCTCAAGGGAGACCTGGCCGCCTATGAGGTGCTGGTCGCCCGCTACAGCACGCTCGCCCACCGCACCGCCGCCATGCTCGGCGCCGGTGACGAGGCGGAGGACGTCGTGCAGGAGGCGTTCGTCAAGGCCTTCCGCCACCTCGCCTCGTTCCGCCGCGACGCGCCGTTCAAGCCCTGGCTGCTGCGCATCGTCGCCAACGAGACCCACAACCTGACCCGCTCGCGCGGCCGTAGGACCGACCTGGCGCTCCGGCTGTCCGCCACCGCCGCCACCCGCGCGCCCGACGACCCCGAGGGCGCCGCCGTCGCCACCGACCGCCGCTCCCGGCTGCTCGCCGCCGTCCGCGCCCTGCCCGAACGGGAACGCCAGGCCGTCGTCTGCCGGTACTTCTTACAGCTGAGCGAGGCCGAGACCGCGCAGGTGCTCGACTGGCCCGTCGGCACCGTCAAGTCCAGCACCCATCGGGGGCTGGCCCAGCTGAGGGAGGAGGTGGGCGATGAGCTCGCGTGAGCCTGACAAGGACTACGAGGAGTACGAGGCGATCGAGGCGGAACTGCGGGCGCTCGGCGACCTCCTCGACACCCCTGCCCCGCCTCCGGCCGACGTCGCCGCCGCCGTCCGCACCCGCCTCACGCCGGCACCCGCACCGGACACGCCCCCCGGCACATCCGAGGCGGGCGGCACTCGGGAGGCGGAGGAAAGGCCCGACCCGCCGCATGTGCCGCAGCGGCGGCGCAGGCGGGTGGCGCGGTGGAAGGTCGCGACCGCCGCGGTCGTCGCCGTCGCCGCGCTCGTCGCGGCCACCCCTCAAGGCCGGGCCGCGGTGGTGCGGATCCTCAGGTTCGCCGGGATCGAGCTGCGCGTCGGCGACTCCACGCCGCCGCCCGTCACCACCACGGCGCCCCTGCCGGGCGAGCGCTCGGTCGCGCCCACCGAAGTGCCGCGCACGGCCAGGACCCCGGCCGCGCTCGGCCCTCCGCAGCGCACCACGGTCTCCGACGGCGGGCGGGTCGTGTCGATGTTCTGGCCGGACGGCATCAGGCTCGACCAGTTCGACGGCACCCTGGACCCGTACCTGTTCAAGCAGCTCGGCCCGCCCTACCCCGACTTCACCGAGGTCGGCGGCCGTACGGCGTGGTGGATCAAGGGCGACCACCCGCTCGGTTACATCAGGCGCCAGGACGGCACCGAGGTGCCCCTGCGCCAGGCCGGGCCCACCCTGATCTGGCAGCACGGCACGCTCAACCTCAGGCTCGAAGGGCTGAAGAGCAAGGAGGAGGCGGTCAGGGTCGCGGAATCACTCGGGTGAGCCGGCCAGCCAGTCGTCCACGCCCTTGAGCAGCTCCTTGCGTACGGACTCGGGGGCGGATGAGGACCGTACGGACTGGCGGGCCAGCTCGGCCACCTCCGCGTCGGAGAACCCGTAGACCTCCCTGGCCAGCTCGTACTGGCGCAGCAGCCGCGTGCCGAACAGCAGCGGGTCGTCGGCGCCCAGCGCGATCGGCACCCCCGCGTCGAACAACCGGCGCAGCGGCACGTCGGCCGGCTGCTCGGCGACCCCCAGGCCCACGTTCGAGGTGGGGCAGATCTCGCAGCAGATCTGCCGGTCGGCCAGCCGCTGCATCAGCCAGTCGTCCTCAGCCGCGCGCACGCCGTGGCCCACCCGGTCGGCGCCCAGGTCGTCCACGCACTGCGCGACGCTGCGCGGCCCCATCAGCTCGCCGCCGTGCGGCACCGACAGCAGCCCGCCCCGCTTGGCGATGCGGAACGCCCGCTCGAACTCCCGCGCCTGCCCGCGCCGCTCGTCGTTGGACAGGCCGAAGCCGACGACGTTCCTGTCCGCGTATTGGGTGGCCAGGCGGGCCAGCGTGTTGGCGTCGAGCGGGTGGCGGGTGCGGTTGGCCGCCACGACCACCGCCATGCCGATGCCCGCGTGCGCCGACGCCTGCTCCACCGCGTCCAGCATCAGCTCGAGCGTGGCCGTCAGGCCGCCGAAGCGCTGCGCGTAACCCGACGGGTCCACCTGGATCTCCAGCCACCGCGACCCGGCCGCCACCTCGTCCTCGGCGGTCTCGCGCAGCAGGCGGTAGACGTACGCGGGCTTGGTCAGCACGGATCTGGCGATGTCGTAGAGCCGCTGGAACCTGAACCAGCCCCGCTCGTCGGTGGCCCGCAGCTTGGGCGGCCAGTCCTGCTCCAGCGCGTCGGGCAGATGCAGCCCTTGCTCCCTGGCCAGCTCGATCAGCGTGGAATGCCGCATCGAACCGGTGAAATGCAGGTGAAGATGGGCCTTGGGAAGCGCGTGCAGAGGCCGTGGCATTGACATATCTTGCCACCGGTGCGGGTGTGGGGGAGGAAAGAGGCCCGGTCAGGGGTCCGACGGGGGGCGCGGTTGGGGACTCGATCGAAAGCCGGGGCGGAAGCGCGGCTGTTGGGGGTTCGATCAAGGGCTCAGGTGGGAGCGCGGCCGGAAGCTCGGCTGCGGGCTCGGCCGGTGGATCGACGTGGCACCGCCCTCGACGGACGGGGGCTCGGCGCGCCGCCGTCGTGGCACGGCCTGGGGCCGGGCGGCCGGGGGACGCTCGCCGTGGTCTCCTTCACGGCGACCGCCCTGATCATCTACGCGATCTTCTCCTCGGGCTTCGGCCGCCTCCCGCGCGCCGCGATCCGCGCTCCCGAGCCCCTGCCCGCCCCCGCCCCGGCGCCGGTCCAGCCGCCCGCCGCGGGCTCGGTCGCGGTGCCGGGGCCGGCGGAGACGGTCGCGGTCGTCGCCGACGGGTTCTGGCTCACGTACCTGCCGGGCGGCCTCGTACGCACCGGCGGCGACGGCACCGGCGCGAGGTTCGCGTCCGCGGCCGGCGGATTCGTCGAAGCCCAGGTGACACGCGGTACGGTGGCAGCGGACTTGGCCCGCTTCCTGAGCCGGATCAAGGTGCGTGACGCCCGCGCCACCACCGTGCGCGGCAGGCCCGCCGTGGCCGGCAGGCATCCGGCGGGCGGCCGGCTGATCGCCTGGCTCGAACGCCCCGGCACGGCGATGTCGATCCGGGTCAGCGACTCGCTCGGCGGCGAGCTCCTCGCTCTTGCCGCCTCCGTCAGGGCTCCTGTAGGAGACTAGGAGCCTTTTCCCCGGTAACCACTCACGTCAAGGGGGGTCGATGCGGCGGCCGGCGGCGGTGCTCCTCATGTTCGCGCTCACGGCGTGCGGCGGCGGCACGACGCACCCGGTGGCCACCCCGCCGGCCTCCCCGCCGGCCACCTCGCCCGCGCCCGAGCCGCTCGTCACCCACGCGGACGGCACCGTGCTCTCCTGTGACGGCCCCGGCGTGCGGCTGCCGTCCGCGCTGTCCGGGCTCAGCCCGGCGGGCTCGTTCACCCGCCTGGAGTCGCTGCGCCGCCCGCTGAAGGTGCGCGGCCGCGTCTGGAGCGACAACGACGAACGCCTCTACGTCGGCGTGGTCTGCGGCCCGCGCACGGCCGAGCAGTTCGTCACGCTCGTCGGCAAGGCCACGCTCACCCTGTACGGCGGCAAGCCCGCGCTGCGCTGGACCACGCGTACGGGCGTGCGCTGCTTCATGTGGCTGGAGAGGCCGGGCACCGCCGTCTACATCGGCGCCACGCCCGGCCTCGGCAGCGAGATCAAGCCGATCGCCGCCGACATCACGGCCGGCTGACCCGCGGGTGGCTCAGCGGGCCTCGGACAGCAGCTTGGCCAGCCGGCTGACGCCCTCGACGAGGTCGGAGTCGCCCAGCGCGTACGACAGCCGGAAGTAGCCCGGCGTGCCGAACGCCTCACCCGGCACCACCGCCACCTCGGCCTCCTCCAGGATCAGCTCGGCCAGGTCGCTCGACGACCGCGGCCGCCGCCCGCGCAGCTCCTTGCCGATCAACTCCTTGACCGAGGGATATGCGTAGAACGCACCCTTAGGTTCCGGGCACAACACGCCCGGGATCTCGTTCAGCATCCTGACCATGGTCTGCCGCCGCCGGTCGAAGGCCGCCCGCATCTCCGCCACCGTCGACAGATCACCGGAAACCGCCGCGAGCGCCGCCATCTGCGCCACGTTGGAGACGTTCGAGGTCGCGTGGGACTGCAGATTGGTGGCCGCCTTCACCACGTCGGACGGCCCGATCAGCCAGCCGACCCGCCAGCCCGTCATCGCGTACGTCTTGGCCACGCCGTTGAGGATCACGACCCGGTCGCCCAGCTCGGGGACGGCCGTGGCGATGCTGGTGGACTCGGCGTCGCCGTACACGAGGTGCTCGTAGATCTCGTCCGTGACCACCCACAGCCCGTGCTCGGCCGCCCAGCGCCCGATCGCGACCGTCTGCTCGCGCGAGTAGACCGCGCCCGTCGGGTTGGACGGCGAGACGAACAGCAGCACCTTCGTCCGCTCGGTGCGCGCCGACTCCAGCTGCTCGACGCTCGCGAGGTAACCGGTCGACTCGTCGGTCACGACGTCGACCTGCACGCCGCCCGCCAGCTTGATCGCCTCGGGGTAGGTCGTCCAGTAAGGAGCGACGACCAGCACCTCGTCGCCCGGGTCGAGCAGCGTCGCGAACGCCTCGTACACCGCCTGCTTGCCGCCGTTGGTCACCAGCACCTGCGCCGGCTCGACGGCGTAGCCGGAGTCGCGGCGGGTCTTCTCGGCGATCGCCTTCTTCAGCTCGGGCAGGCCGCCGGCCGGCGTGTACTTGTGGAAGCGCGGCTCGCGGGCCGCCCGCACGGCGGCCTCGACGATGTAATCGGGCGTCGGGAAGTCGGGCTCGCCCGCGCCGAAACCGATGACGGGACGCCCGGCCGCCTTCATCGCCTTCGCCTTGGCGTCTACGGCGAGCGTGGCGGACTCGGAAATCGCGGAAATTCTCGCGGAGATGCGGGGTCGCGTGGACATGCGTCCATGCTCCCACGCGGTGCCCACGCGGGCGTGACCTGGGCGATCAGGTTTTGGTTCGACGTGACGGGCAATGACCCGTATGCTTTCGCCTGGTCCTTCCGCCGCATGTCGGCGAGCGGTTCGGTCCAGGCAGTGAGTCGATCAGGGTAGTCTGGTCTACGACATAGGGCACTGGCGCAATTGGTAGCGCACCGGTCTCCAAAACCGGCGGTTGGGGGTTCGAGTCCCTCGTGCCCTGCGAGTGCGGTCCGCGCAATAATTGGCGTGTAAGCGCGCCGCAAAACTGCGTTGGATACGACTGATCAGGTGAGGACTGTGGCGATCGACACGCGCGGCGAGACCGCAGACAAGCCTAGTGGCGAGAAGAAGACACGCACTTCTCCTGCCCTCTTCTATCGGCAGGTCGTCAACGAGCTTCGTAAGGTCATCTGGCCGACACGCAAGGATCTCATCACCTATACCACGGTCGTTCTGATATTCGTTCTGATCATGGTCGCGATCGTGTACGGGCTCGACAGTGCCCTGGGATGGGCGGTCCTCCGCGTCTTCGGCGGATCCTGACCGAAGACTTCGAGGGGTGATCGCCTGACGGAGTCGCCATTCGATACCACGAAAGAGGAAGAGTCACCGTGTCCGAGTCTTCAGTTCCGGCGGACGAGTCCCGCGACGAGTGGGGCGACGAGCTGGAAGAGGCCACCGAGGAGTCCGCTGCGGCGGCTTCCGAGGAGGCCGAGGTCGAGGAGAGCGACGAGGCGGGCGAAGAAGAGGCCGCCGCCGTCGAGGACGGTTCGGTTCTTCCCGACGTCGACCCCGTCGAGGAGTTCAAGGACTCGCTGCGCGGCCTGCCCGGCGAGTGGTACGTCATCCACTCCTACGCCGGTTACGAGAACCGGGTGAAGTCCAACATCGAGAGCCGCAACGTGTCGCTCAACATGGAGGACTACATCTACCAGGTCGAGGTGCCCACGCACACCGTCCAGGAGTTCAAGAGCGGCAAGAAGGTCCCGGTCAAGGAGCGCGTGCTGCCCGGCTACGTCCTGGTGCGCATGGAGCTGACCGACGAGTCCTGGGCCGCCGTGCGCAACACCCCGGGCGTCACCGGCTTCGTCGGCCTGTCCAACAAGCCGAGCCCGCTCAGCCTCGACGAGGTCGCCAAGCTGCTGGCGCCCGAGCCGACAGAAGAGACCAAGAAGGCCACCACCAAGGCCGCCGCGGGTCCCACGGTCGAGTTCGAGATCGGCGAGTCCGTCACCGTCATGGACGGCCCGTTCGCCACGCTGCCCGCCTCGGTGAGCGAGATCAGCCCCGAGTCGCAGAAGCTCAAGGTGCTCGTGTCGATCTTCGGTCGCGAGACTCCGGTGGAGCTCTCGTTCAACCAGGTCTCGAAGATCTGAGACGATCACATACACTTAGACGTTCGGCCGGCCGCCTCTCGCGAAGGGCGGCCGCCGACATGTCAGGGGCGCAACCGCGGCTCTGACCGCATCGCAATCAGGACCCGGAGAAGGACACATGCCTCCGAAGAAGAAAATCGCCGCACTGGTGAAGGTCCAGCTCCCCGCTGGCCAGGCCACCCCGGCGCCGCCGGTGGGTACCGCCCTCGGTCCCCACGGCGTCAACATCATGGACTTCGTCAAGCAGTACAACGCTGCCACGGAGTCGCAGCGGGGCAACATCATCCCCGTTGAGATCACCATCTTCGAGGACCGCAGCTTCAGCTTCATCACGAAGACGCCGCCGGCCCCCGAGCTGATCAAGAAGGCGCTCGGCCTCGACAAGGGCAGCGCCGTCCCGCACCGCGACAAGGTGGGCAAGCTCAGCCGCGAGCAGCTGCGCAGCATCGCCGAGACGAAGATGCCCGACCTCAACGCCAACGACATCGAGGCGGCCGAGAAGATCATCGCCGGCACCGCCCGGTCGATGGGCATCACGATCGCCGAGTAAGACCTTCCCGCAAGAAGTCGTGGGAGGGCCGTCCTGACCGTCGGCCCGGACACCACTAGGAGTACAGAATGCAGCGCAGCAAGGCGCACAAGGACGCGGCAGCCAAAATCGACCGCGACAAGCTCTACACGCCCGTCGAGGCCGCGAAGCTGGCCAAGGAGACGTCGACCACCAAGTTCGACGCCACCGTCGAGGTCGCTCTCCGGCTGGGCGTCGACCCTCGCAAGGCCGACCAGATCGTGCGCGGCACGGTCAACCTCCCGCACGGCACCGGTAAGACCGCCCGGGTCCTGGTCTTCGCGACCGGTGACCGTGCCGAGGCGGCCCGCGAGGCGGGTGCCGACATCGTCGGCGCCGACGAACTGATCGACGAGATCTCCAAGGGCAACCGGCTCAACGAGTTCGACGCCGTGGTGGCCACGCCCGACCTCATGGGCAAGGTCGGCCGCCTCGGCCGCGTTCTCGGCCCGCGCGGTCTCATGCCCAACCCCAAGACCGGCACCGTGACGCCCGACGTCGCCAAGGCCGTGACGGAGATCAAGGGCGGCAAGATCGAGTTCCGCACCGACCGGCAGGCCAACCTGCACTTCATCATCGGCAAGACGTCGTTCGGCGAGCGCCAGCTCATCGAGAACTACGCCGCCGCTCTCGACGAGGTGCTGCGTCTCAAGCCGTCGGCGGCTAAGGGCCGTTACCTGAAGAAGGTCACCTTCTCCACCACGATGGGCCCGGGCGTCCCGGTCGACCCCAACCTCACCCGCGGCCTCACGGCCGACCTGGAGAGCTGACCCTCAACGCTTCACAGCGACGCCCCCGCCCGAGCTCGTCTCGGGCGGGGGCGCCGTCGTTTCCACGCCAGCGCCTCCAGCACGGAGACGCTGCGGTTCTCGCGCCAGCGCCTCCAGCACGGAGACGCTTCGATATCACCCCCGCGTTTCCTGCACGGGGTCGCTGTGATTCTCCAGCTGAGCCGGCCTGAGCCGGCCTGAGCCGGCCAGCTGAGCCTCCGCGCTCCTGCCCGCGCCTCTGAGCCTCCGCGCTCCTGCCCGCGCCTCCACCCGATCTTTTCCGCGGGGCGCCGCCTCTCTCCCCCAAGCCTCTAGCGCAGGGCCGTTGGGCCTCGTGCTTCTGAGGTGGCCGCATCCGAGCTTTCGGTG
Source organism: Nonomuraea sp. NPDC049419 (assembly GCF_040676995.1). Lineage (NCBI taxonomy): Bacteria > Bacillati > Actinomycetota > Actinomycetes > Streptosporangiales > Streptosporangiaceae > Nonomuraea > Nonomuraea sp. NPDC049419. The sequence goes on from NZ_JBFAQB010000001.1 coordinate 171,303, forward strand.
GGAGCGCCGTGTTCGCGCTCGTCCTCTCGCGCAGGGGGCGCTGAGCTCTCGTGCCTCTTCCAGGACCCGCACCCGAGCTCTCGGGCGGGGCGCCGTCATCACCCACCCCAGGCCCCTTGTGGGGGCGCTGACGTTCTCCTGCCCGCCCCGGCCTGTTGAGCAGGGTTCTGGCAGTCCTCACCCGAGCCACCTCATGCCTGCGCTGCGCTGCGCTTCCGCGTCGCTCGGCGAGCGTCGGCGGCGTGCTTGGGGTTTTTCTGTGGGGAAGGAAGTCAGATGAGCTGGGGGTTTTCATGGTGTGTGGGAAGTGTGCAGGGCGTGTGAGGGATAACCCTGGGTTTTCCCCTATTTGTTGGGGGAAGCCGCCACAGCAGGAAAAGTAAACGTAGGGTCAAAGACATGCTGAAGCGCACGATAAGTATGACCGCGGCCGGAGCCGCACTAGTCGTGGCCGCGGTCGCCGGTTGTGGATCGAACGCCCAGCCCATCCAGGTCAACCTGGCCGCCTCCGAGGTGCTCACCCAGGCCGCGCAGAAGACCGCAGAGGTCACGAGCTACACGGTCGACGCCGTGGTGAACCTGACGCATCCCCAGGAGGGCAGCGGCAAGGTGCAGGGCCGCATGCTCTACCAGAGCAAGCCGCAGCTCGCGGCCGACCTCACCCTGGACACGGTGGACATGGGGCAGCGCAGCGTGCCGGGCGGTGTCCGCGCCGTGCTGCAGGGCGACACCGTCTACGTCAAGGTCGAGGCGCTCAAGGAGCTCCTGGGCGCGACCAAGCCGTGGATCAAGGTCTCGCTCAAGGACGCCGGCGGCGGCTCTGGCGAGGTGAACGAGGTGCTCACCCAGGTGCAGCAGTTCGACCTCGGCAACATGACCAAGCTGATCACGGCCTCGCAGGACGTCAAGGCCGCCGGCAACGAGACCGTCAACGGCGAGGACACCACCCACTACAGCGGCACCTTCCCGGTGGAGGCCGCCGTGCAGCAGCTGCCGGCCGACAAGCAGGAGCAGGCCCGTGACGGCCTGGCCGAGCTGAAGGACATCAAGTTCGACATCTGGGTGGCGGCCGACGGCCTGCCCCGCAAGATCGCCCTGAACGGCTCCAAGGACGGCGCCACGCTCGACGCCACCCTGTTCTTCAAGGGCTTCAACGAGCCGGTCAGCATCCAGGCCCCGCCCGCCGACCAGGTCGGTGAGCTGCCGAAGGGCACCACCAACTGAGAACGATTTGGAAACTCGGCGGCCAGCACGTACGCTGGTCGTTGCCGAAGACCGCCGGTCGTCGTCAGGTGCTCTAAATCTGGCGACCGAAGGATCCACGTCATGTGGACGGCCCGCGCAGGTGTGATGCGAGTTTCCCACATGGTCATTCCGTGTGCGTGAGCCCCGTGCGCCCTGCGCCCGGGGCTGTTCTCATGTCGGGGGCCTTCGCCGGTGGCACATCTGGAAGGAGGCCCATGGCGAGGGCGGATAAGGCGACAGCGGTTGCCGAGCTCAAGAGCGAGTTCGAAGGCAGCGCCGCCGCCGTTCTGACCGAGTACCGCGGTCTCACCGTCGCTCAGCTCAAGGAGCTGCGCACTGCTCTCGGTGAGAATGCGAAGTTCGCCGTGGCGAAGAACACCCTGACCAAGATCGCGGCCAACGAGGCCGGCGTCGCGGGCCTCGACAGCCTGCTCACCGGTCCGACCGCGATCGCGTTCGTCAACGGCGACGTTGTCGAGGCGGCCAAGGGTCTGCGTGACTTCGCCAAGGCCAATCCCCTCCTGGTGATCAAGGGTGGCGTCCTCGAGGGCAAGGCACTCGACGCCGCCGAGATCACCAAGCTTGCCGACCTCGAGTCCCGCGAGGTTCTCCTCGCGAAGCTTGCCGGTGCCATGAAGGCCAAGCAGAGCGCCGCGGCCGCGATGTTCGCCGCTCTGCCCACGCAGATGGCCCAGCTGGCCGAGGCCCTGCGCGCCAAGCGCGACGAGGCGGGCGAGTAGCACGGGGGTTGCCGCAGCACACCGCGGTCCCGTTCCCAGTTTTCTAGCAAGTCCTAACGTAAGGAAACCATCATGGCGAAGCTCAGCACCGACGAGCTGCTCGACGCTTTCAAGGAGATGACCCTCCTCGAGCTGTCCGAGTTCGTGAAGGTCTTCGAGGAGACCTTCGACGTCAAGGCCGCCGCCCCGGTCGCGGTCGCCGCCGCCCCGGCTGCCGGCGCTGCCGGTGGCGAGGCCCCCGCGGCCGAGGAGCAGGACGAGTTCGACGTCATCCTCGAGGCTGCCGGCGACAAGAAGATCCAGGTCATCAAGGAGATCCGCGCCCTGACGTCCCTGGGCCTCAAGGAGGCCAAGGACCTGGTCGACGGCGCTCCGAAGCCGGTCTTCGACGGCAAGGTCAACAAGGAGCAGGCGGAGAAGGCCAAGGCTGCCCTCGAGGGCGCCGGCGCCACCGTGACCGTGAAGTAACTTTCCCTTCGCTTCACGCACAGCTCAACGAGAAGAGGCGGACACACCCTGGTGCCGGGTGTGCCGCCTCTTTTCGCGTTTCCGGAGCCGGTCAGGCCGCTTCGTGGATCCGGGCGATGGCGCTGGTGTCCATGTAGTCCCTGGTGTGGACGATGCCGCCGTCCCCGACGCGCAGGACGAGGAGGCTCGGGACGGTCAGGTGGCGGCCGGCGACCGTGCCGTGGACGGTCTGCTCCACGACGACCACCTGCGGGTCCTCGGTGCGATGCACGGCGACCCGGCATACCTCGTCGATCTCGAACGGCGTGGCGTCCCACATCGCGTGGTAGCCCCGACGGACCTCCTCCCTGCCCTGGAACGGCGGCGCCGCGCCGAAGGGGAACTCGTGCAGGCCGTCCTCGGCGTACAGGTCGGCCAGCTCGTCGGGGGACTTGTGCAGCATGGCCGCGTGGTAGGCGGTGACGATCTCTTCGACGGACATGGGGCGATCACCCATTCGCTCAACGGTCGTTGACTCAACGAGCGTAGAGCGAAGATGGAGGTTCGGTCAACGCATGTAGAGTCGGGGCGTGGGTGAGGAGACGGCGCTTCCGCGCGCCGAGCGGCGGCGCAGGACCGAGGCGCGGATTCTCGACGCCGCGCGGTCCCTTTTCGCCGACATGGGGTACGAACGCGCCACCATCAGGGCCGTGGCCAAGGCGGCGGAGGTGGATCCCGCGTTGGTGATGCAGTACTTCGGCAGTAAGCAGGAGCTGTTCCAGCGGGCCGTGGAGGTGACGTCGGCCCCAGGTGGCGGGCAGGCTGGAGGGCCGGATCCTGGCGACGCTCAGGCGGCCGTCGAGGAGGTCGTGGAGCGGCTGCTGGGCTCGTTGCCCATGAAGCTGGGGGAGCTGTCGCAGAGCCGGCTGGCGATGCTGCGTTCGATGCTCACCCATCCCGAGGCCGCGGTCTCGGCGCGCCGGGCGCTGGGGGAGCAGATCGACCGGGTCGCGGAGGCCCTCCCGGGCGAGGACGCGCGGCTGCGTGCGGCGCTGATGACGCTGGTCCTGCTGGGCGTCACGGTCGGCCACCAGCTCCTGGAGCTGGACGAGCTGCGCGACGTGCCCGAGGAGGAGATCGCCCGGCTGCTGCGCCCGAGCCTGCGCGCGCTCACCGGGCAGGACCCGCGATAACCGCCCGGTAACAAGCTGCTGGAACAGGTTCTCGTCAGGCGGCCCGCCGTTACCGTGAAGGCGGTGGCGCGGGCGCGTCACGTCCCGAGCACATCCTGCGACCGGAAGGTGACCAGGTGGGCGTCGAAGTCGTGGTGGACGGGCTGACGAAGTCGTTCGGACGGCAGGTCATCTGGGAGGACGTCTCGCTCACGCTGCCCGCGGGCGAGATCTCCGTCCTGCTCGGCCCTTCCGGCACCGGCAAGTCGGTCTTCCTCAAGACGCTGGTCGGCCTGCTGCGCCCCGACCGCGGCCACATCTGGATCGACGGCCACGACCTGGCCACCTGTAAAGAGAACACGCTCTACGAGCTGCGCCGGCTCTTCGGCGTGCTCTTCCAGGACGGCGCCCTGTTCGGCTCGCTCAACCTCTACGACAACATCGCCTTCCCGCTGCGCGAGCACACGCGGAAGAGCGAGACGCAGATCCGCCAGATCGTCATGGAGAAGATCGACCTCGTCGGCCTGCTGGGCGCCGAGTCGAAGCTGCCGGGGGAGATCTCCGGCGGCATGCGCAAGCGGGCGGGCCTGGCCAGGGCGCTGGTGCTGGAGCCGGAGATCATCCTGTTCGACGAGCCGGACTCGGGGCTCGACCCCGTCCGTACGGCGTTTCTCAACCAGCTCATCGTGGACATCAACGCCGACATCGAGGCGACGTTCCTGATCGTCACGCACGACATCAACACCGCCCGTACGGTGCCCGACGACATCGGGCTGCTGTTCCGGCGGGAGCTGGTGATGTTCGGGCCGCGGGAGATGCTGCTGTCCAGCGACGAGCCGGTGGTGCGGCAGTTCATGAACGCCAGGAGGCACGGGCCCATCGGCATGTCCGAGGAGAAGGACGTCTCCGAGCTGGAGGCCGAGGCGCGGATGGGGCACGATCCCGGTGTCCTGCCGCCGATCCCGCCGCAGCTCATGCCGTCCGGCGGGCGCATCCGCCGTACGCAGCGGCCGCCCGGCGAGTGGCTGGCGGCCAACGGGGTGACCCCGCCCGAGGGGTCGTTCGTGGACGATCAGGGCCGTAACTGGCTCCGGGAGTACCGCCGCCTGCTCCAGGCGCACCTCCACGACGTCACCTGACCGCCGGCACGCCAAGCGGCGCAGGCGCACCTCTGCGGCATCACCCGACCGCCGGCGCACCGAGCGGCGCAGGCGACCCTGCACGGCGTCACCTGGCCTCCAGGTTCCCTCGCGGTCTTCGCCACCCCTCCCGGCCCTCGATGCGCTTCCAGGGCGCTCTCAGGGCCCTCTGGAGGCATTTGCGGGGCTTAGTCATGAATGGTGGGGCAAGTGCGCTCTGTGCCCGTTTCCTGCCTGAGAGCGGGCCTCCCTGCCGTCCCAGACCGCCTCTGTCGATTAGGGGGCTTAGGCGGCGGGTGTCGCGTTATGATCCGGCAGCGGCCGGCCGGGAGGGGAGTGAGCACAGGTGGCAGGACTCGGTGCTCGGCCCGCCCGCATCCTCCTGGCGGCGCTCAGCGGGGTCCTGGCGGTCCTGGTGGGCACGGGCGTGTGGATCGCCGCCCAGGCGCGCGACGAGCAGGGCAGGGCGGGCGACAGGCGGGCGGCGCTGGCGGCGGCGGGCGAGCACGCGAAGAACCTGATGTCGCTCGACCACAAGAGCGTCGACACCGATGTACGCCGCATACTCGACACCTCGACGGGGGCGGCGAAGCAGGAGTACGAGGCCAACCTCGGCAAGCTGAGGAACACCACGCTCGAGAACAAGGTCGTCCAGCACGGCGTGCTCCGCGCGACCGGCCTGGTCTCGACGACCGCCACCACGGCGCGGGTGCTGGTCGTCGCGGATGTGGAGATCCGCTGGGAGGGGTCGCGCAGCGCGCCTCAGGAGCGCTATTACCGCTGGCAGATGGACCTGACCAAGAGCGGCGGGCAGTGGCTGGTGTCGAAGGTGGTGCAGGTGCCGTGAGGATCTTCGCGATCGTGCTGCTGAGCCTGCTCGTGGCGGTGGGCTCGGTGCTCGTGCCGACCATGTGGTTCAACCTGCGCGACCTGCGCGAGGCCGAGGCGGCGGCCAGGGCGGCGGTGGCCGAGGCCAAGAGGCTCGCGCCCGATCTGCTCTCGTACGACTACCGCACGATCGAGGAGGACCTGGCGCGGGCCGGCACGTTCACGACGGGGGAGCTGACCGAGCACTACAAGGAGCTGACCAGGACTCTCGTGTCGCGGGCGAAGGAGCAGAAGATCGTCCAGAGCGTGGCAGTGGCGGCGGCCGGGGTCGAGCGCGCCAAGCCCGACAAGGTAGAGGTTCTGCTGTTCGTGAACACTGGTACGGTCAAGGAGGTCCCCGGTAAAGAAGGACTCCAGCAAGAGTTCACCCAGAACCGGGCAAGGTTCGTCATGGTCCGGCAAGATTCGCGCTGGCTGGTGGCGGGCCTGTCCACGCTGCTGGGCACCGCGTGAGGCCCTGGAGATCACGGGCGCGCCGCTACCTTCAATTGTTACCAAAATTCAGGTTTGGTGCAGCCTTCTGCAGGGGTACCTAGGTCATCGCAACACCGGTTGTCGGCATGGGTTCGCACCCCGGTGTGACGGAGCGTTAACCGCCCCCGTTCGCGGGTATCGTCTTGGGCCTGGCGGTAGGCGATCAGTCACACAGGGGAGAAAACCCAGCGTCCGGGCCCTGAGTCGGCTAAAAGTCGGGCTTGTGGGCTTGACGTATCCGCCTGAACGGGCGATGCTGCGACCAACGTGGAGCATGCAGCGAGGGCGAAGTGGACAGGCGTGTGCCGTTCGGCTACACTGCCCCTTTGCGCTGCCCTTTGACGACCCGCGATGCTTGCTCACGTTGCGAGGTTGTCTGGCGTGCGTGTAGTCAGTCCGCCGCGAGCCCTCGGAAGGACATCTGTTGGCAGCCTCGCGCAACGCCTCCGCCGTACCCGCTGGTCCCCGTCGCGTCTCTTTTGCGCGCATCCAGGAGCCTCTCGAAGTTCCTGACCTTCTCGCTCTGCAGACCGAGTCTTTCGACTGGCTGCTCGGAAACGAGAAGTGGAAGGCCCGGGTAGAGGCGGCTCGCCAGGCCGGGCGCAGGGACGTCCCGACCCAGTCGGGTCTCGAAGAGATCTTCGAAGAGATCAGTCCTATCGAGGACTTCTCGGGGACCATGTCCTTGTCGTTCCGGGATCACCGGTTCGAGCCGCCGAAGTACTCCGTAGATGAGTGCAAAGAGAAGGACATGACCTTCTCCGCCCCGATGTTCGTGACGGCGGAGTTCATCAATAACACCACCGGTGAGATCAAGAGCCAGACGGTGTTCATGGGCGACTTCCCGCTCATGACGCCCAAGGGCACCTTCATCATCAACGGCACCGAACGAGTCGTGGTCTCGCAGCTGGTCCGCTCGCCCGGCGTCTACTTCGAACGCAGTGTCGACAAGACATCCGACAAGGACCTCTACGGCTGCAAGGTCATCCCGTCGCGGGGTGCCTGGCTCGAGTTCGAGATCGACAAGCGCGACAGCGTCGGTGTGCGCATCGACCGTAAGCGCAAGCAGGCCGTCACCGTGCTTCTCAAGGCACTGGGATGGACCAACGAACAGATTCTCGAGCGCTTCGGCCAGTACGAGTCGATGCGGGCCACCCTGGAGAAGGACCACACGGCCGGCCAGGACGACGCCCTGCTCGACATCTACCGCAAGCTGCGGCCCGGTGAGCCGCCGACCAAGGAGTCGGCGCAGACCCTGCTGGAGAACCTCTACTTCAACCCCAAGCGCTACGACCTCGCGAAGGTCGGCCGCTACAAGATCAACAAGAAGCTGGGCGTCGACGCCGACATCACGCTGGGCACGCTGACCGAGGACGACATCGTCGCCACGATCGAGTACATCGTGCGCCTGCACGCCGGCGAGGAGTCCATGCCGGGCGCCAACGGCGAGGTCATCGTCGAGGTCGACGACATCGACCACTTCGGCAACCGTCGTCTGCGCAGCGTCGGCGAGCTCATCCAGAACCAGGTCCGCCTGGGCCTGGCCCGCATGGAGCGCGTCGTCCGCGAGCGCATGACCACGCAGGACGTCGAGGCGATCACGCCGCAGACCCTGATCAACATCCGCCCCGTGGTGGCCTCGATCAAGGAGTTCTTCGGCACCTCGCAGCTGTCGCAGTTCATGGACCAGACCAACCCGCTGGCCGGCCTGACGCACAAGCGGCGTCTGTCCGCGCTGGGTCCCGGTGGTCTGTCGCGTGAGCGGGCCGGGTTCGAGGTCCGTGACGTGCACCCGTCCCACTACGGCCGGATGTGCCCGATCGAGACCCCTGAAGGCCCCAACATCGGCCTGATCGGCTCGCTTGCCTCCTACGGCCGGATCAACGCCTTCGGCTTCGTCGAGACGCCTTACCGCAAGGTCGTCGACGGCAAGGTGACCGACCAGATCGACTACCTCACCGCCGACGAGGAAGACCGCTACGTCAAGGCGCAGGCCAACACGGCGCTCAACCCCGACGGCTCGTTCGCCGAGGCCCGCGTCCTGGTCCGCACCAAGGGTGGTGAGACCGAGCTCGCGCGTGCCGAGGAGGTCGACTACATCGACGTGTCGCCGCGCCAGATGGTGTCGGTGGCCACCGCGATGATCCCGTTCCTCGAGCACGACGACGCCAACCGCGCGCTCATGGGCTCCAACATGCAGCGCCAGTCGGTGCCGCTGCTCAAGAGCGAGGCGCCGCTGGTCGGCACCGGCATGGAATACCGTGCCGCGACCGACGCCGGCGACGTCATCAGCGCGGAGAAGGCCGGTGTGGTCGAGGAGGTCTCGGCCGACTACATCACGGTCATGAACGACGACGGCACGCGGACGACGTACCGCGTGGCGAAGTTCAAGCGCTCCAACCAGGGCACCAGCTTCAACCAGAAGCCCATCGTCGCCGAGGGCGACAGGGTCGAGGTCAACCAGGTCATCGCCGATGGTCCCTGCACCGACAACGGCGAGATGGCGCTGGGCAAGAACCTCCTGGTGGCGTTCATGCCGTGGGAGGGCCACAACTACGAGGACGCGATCATCCTGTCCCAGCGCCTGGTGCAGGACGACGTGCTCTCCTCGATCCACATCGAGGAGCACGAGGTCGACGCCCGCGACACCAAGCTGGGCCCCGAGGAGATCACCCGCGACATTCCGAACGTGTCCGAGGAGGTGCTCGCCGACCTCGACGAGCGCGGCATCATCCGCATCGGCGCCGAGGTCGTCCCCGGTGACATCCTGGTCGGCAAGGTCACGCCCAAGGGTGAGACCGAGCTGACTCCGGAGGAGCGGCTGCTGCGCGCGATCTTCGGTGAGAAGGCCCGCGAAGTGCGCGACACCTCGCTGAAGGTGCCGCACGGCGAGCAGGGCAAGGTCATCGCGGTGCGCGTGTTCTCCCGCGAGGAGGGCGACGAGCTGCCTCCGGGTGTCAACGAGCTGGTCCGCGTCTACGTGGCCCAGAAGCGGAAGATCACCGACGGCGACAAGCTGGCCGGCCGGCACGGCAACAAGGGCGTCATCTCCAAGATCCTGCCCGTGGAGGACATGCCGTTCCTCGAGGACGGCACGCCGGTCGACATCATCCTCAACCCGCTGGGCGTGCCCGGCCGGATGAACGTCGGCCAGGTCCTGGAGACCCACCTCGGGTGGATCGCCGCCCGCGGCTGGGACATCTCCGGTGTCCAAGAGGCGTGGGCCGAGCGGCTGCGCGAGAAGGGCTTCGACAAGGTGGCCCCGCGCACCAACATGGCGACGCCGGTCTTCGACGGCGCCCACGAGGAGGAGATCGTCGGCCTGCTCGACAGCACCATCCCCAACCGCGACGGTGACCGGATGGTGCAGGCGACCGGTAAGGCGCAGCTGTTCGACGGGCGTTCCGGCGAGCCGTTCCCCTACCCGATCGCGGTGGGCTACATCTACATCCTGAAGCTGCTCCACCTGGTGGACGACAAGATCCACGCGCGGTCCACCGGCCCCTACTCGATGATCACGCAGCAGCCGCTGGGCGGTAAGGCCCAGTTCGGCGGCCAGCGGTTCGGCGAGATGGAGGTGTGGGCCCTGGAGGCCTACGGCGCCGCGTACGCGCTGCAGGAGCTGCTGACCATCAAGTCCGACGACGTTCTCGGCCGGGTGAAGGTCTACGAGGCCATCGTCAAGGGCGAGAACATCCCCGAGCCGGGCATCCCCGAGTCGTTCAAGGTGCTCATCAAGGAGATGCAGTCGCTGTGCCTCAACGTCGAGGTGCTCTCCAGCGACGGCATGTCCATCGAGATGCGCGACACCGACGAGGACGTCTTCCGCGCAGCGGAGGAGCTCGGTATCGATCTGTCCCGGCGTGAGCCGAGCAGCGTGGAAGAAGTCTGAGGGGGAGATCGCACAAATGCTGGACGTCAACTTCTTCGACGAGCTTCGGATCGGGCTGGCGACGGCCGACGACATCCGTCAGTGGTCGCACGGCGAGGTCAAGAAGCCGGAGACGATCAACTACCGCACCCTCAAGCCGGAGAAGGACGGGCTCTTCTGCGAGAAGATCTTCGGTCCGACCCGCGACTGGGAGTGCTACTGCGGCAAGTACAAGCGAGTCCGGTTCAAGGGCATCATCTGTGAGCGCTGTGGCGTCGAGGTGACGCGCGCCAAGGTGCGCCGTGAGCGGATGGGCCACATCGAGCTGGCCGCGCCGGTCACGCACATCTGGTACTTCAAGGGCGTCCCGTCGCGCCTCGGCTACCTGCTCGACCTCGCCCCGAAGGACCTGGAGAAGGTCATCTACTTCGCGGCGTACATGATCACGCATGTCGACACCGAGCTGCGTGAGCGTGACCTGCCCTCGCTGGAGGCGAAGATCTCCGTCGAGCGGCAGCACATCGAGCAGCGCCGTGACGCCGACATCGAGGCCAGGCAGAAGAAGCTCGAGTCCGACCTGGCCGAGCTCGAGGCCGCCGGCGCCAAGGGCGACCAGCGCCGCAAGGTGCGTGAGGGCGCCGAGCGCGAGATGCGTCAGCTGCGCGACCGCGCGCAGCGCGAGCTCGACCGCCTCGACGAGGTCTGGAGCCGCTTCAAGAACCTCAAGGTCCAGGACCTCGAGGGCGACGAGCTGCTCTACCGCGAGATGCGTGACCGCTTCGGCCGCTACTTCAAGGGCGGCATGGGCGCGCAGGCGATCCAGGACCGCCTGATCAGCTTCGACCTCGACGCCGAGGCCGAGAACCTGCGCGAGACCATCCGCAGCGGCAAGGGCCAGAAGAAGGCCCGGGCGCTCAAGCGGCTCAAGGTCGTGTCGGCGTTCCTCAACACGACCAACTCGCCGCGCGGCATGGTGCTCGACTGCATCCCGGTCATCCCGCCGGACCTGCGCCCGATGGTGCAGCTCGACGGTGGCCGGTTCGCGACCTCCGACCTCAACGACCTCTACCGCCGGGTCATCAACCGGAACAACCGCCTCAAGCGTCTGCTCGACCTCGGTGCGCCCGAGATCATCGTGAACAACGAGAAGCGGATGCTGCAGGAGGCCGTCGACGCGCTGTTCGACAACGGCCGTCGCGGTCGCCCGGTCACCGGTCCCGGCAACAGGCCGCTGAAGTCCCTCAGCGACATGCTGAAGGGTAAGCAGGGTCGCTTCCGCCAGAACCTTCTGGGCAAGCGCGTCGACTACTCCGGCCGTTCGGTCATCGTCGTCGGCCCGCAGCTCAAGCTGCACCAGTGCGGCCTGCCCAAGCAGATGGCGCTGGAGCTGTTCAAGCCGTTCGTGATGAAGAGGCTGGTCGATCTCAACCACGCCCAGAACATCAAGTCGGCCAAGCGGATGGTCGAGCGCGCCCGCCCCGTGGTGTGGGACGTGCTCGAAGAGGTCATCACCGAGCACCCGGTCCTGCTCAACCGCGCGCCGACGCTCCACCGCCTGGGCATCCAGGCGTTCGAGCCGCAGCTCGTGGAGGGCAAGGCCATCCAGATCCACCCGCTCGTCTGCACCGCGTTCAACGCGGACTTCGACGGCGACCAGATGGCGGTGCACCTGCCGCTGTCGGCTGAGGCACAGGCCGAGGCACGCATCCTGATGCTCTCGACCAACAACATCCTCAAGCCGGCCGACGGCAAGCCCGTCACCATGCCGACCCAGGACATGGTGATCGGCCTCTACTGGCTGACCACCATGAAGGAGGGCGCCAAGGGTGAGGGCCGCGTGTTCGGCTCGATCGCCGAGGCGCAGATGGCCTTCGACCGCCGCGAGCTGGAGATCCAGGCGAAGATCCAGATCCGGCTCAAGGACGTCCTGCCGCCGCGTGACTGGGTGGCCCCCGAGGGCTGGGAGCAGGGTGACCCCATCCGGCTCGAGACCACGTTCGGGCGGTGCCTGTTCAACCAGACGCTGCCGGACAGCTACCCCTTCGTCGACTTCCAGGTCGGCAAGAAGCAGCTGTCGACGATCGTGAACGAGCTGGCGGAGACCTACCCGAAGATCGAGGTCGCCAACTCGCTCGACGCGCTCAAGGACGCCGGTTTCCGCTGGGCGACCCGCTCCGGTGTCACGATCTCGATCGAGGACGTCGTCGCGCCCCCGAACAAGACCGACATCATGGAGAACTACGAGCGCCGGGCCGACAAGGTCCAGCGCGAGTACGAGCGTGGTCTGATCACCGACGAGGAGCGCCGTCAGGAGCTCATCGAGATCTGGACCCACGCCACGGCCGACGTCGAGACCGACATGGTCAACGCCTTCCCGGCGACCAACCCGGTCTGGATGATGGTCAACTCCGGCGCCCGTGGTAACAAGATGCAGGTCCGGCAGATCGCCGGCATCCGCGGTCTGGTGTCCAACACCAAGGGTGAGACGATCCCGCGGCCGATCAAGGCCTCGTTCCGCGAGGGCCTGTCGGTGCTGGAGTACTTCATCTCCACCCACGGTCAGCGGAAGGGTCTGGCCGACACCGCCCTGCGTACCGCCGACTCGGGTTACCTGACCCGTCGTCTGGTCGACGTCGCCCAGGACGTCATCGTGCGCGAGATCGACTGCGGCACCGACCGCGCGGTCCCGCTCCACGTGGCCGACCGCGACGCCTCGGGCAACCTGGTGAAGGCGGAGAACGCCGAGTCCAACGTGCACGGCCGCATCCTGGCCGAGGACGTCGAGGTCGACGGCAAGGTCATCGTCCCGGCGGGCGTCGACATCAACGACATCCACGTGACGAAGCTGGTGGAGGCGGGCGTCGAGACCGTCCGCACCCGCAGCGCGCTCGTCTGCGAGGCCAAGATCGGTGTCTGCGCGACCTGCTACGGCCGCTCGCTGGCCACCGGCAAGCTCGTGGACGTCGGCGAGGCCGTCGGCATCATCGCCGCCCAGTCGATCGGTGAGCCCGGCACGCAGCTGACGATGCGGACCTTCCACACCGGTGGTGTGGCGGGCGCCGACATCACGCACGGTCTGCCGCGTGTCACAGAGCTGTTCGAGGCGCGCATCCCCAAGGGTGTCGCCCCGATCTCCGAGGCCGAGGGCCGGGTCAGGATCGACGAGACCGACAAGACCAGGAAGATCGTGATCACCCCTGACGACGGGTCGGAGGAGATCGCCTACCCGGTCTCGATGCGTTCGCGCCTGCTCGTGCAGGAGGGGCAGCGCGTCACGGTCGGCCAGCAGCTGGTGGCCGGTGCGGTCAACCCCAACGAGGTGCTGCGCATCCTCGGCCCGCGGGCCGTGCAGCTGCACCTGGTGGCGGAGGTCCAGCAGGTCTACCGCTCGCAGGGTGTGTCGATCCATGACAAGCACATCGAGATCATCGTGCGGCAGATGCTCAAGCGCGTGAACGTGCTGGAGTCCGGTGACACCGACCTGCTGCCCGGCGAGCTCGTGGAGCGTCCGCGCTTCGAGCAGATGAACCGCGAGACGGTGGCGGAGGGCGGCTCGCCGGCCGCCGGCCGTCCGGTGCTGATGGGCATCACGAAGGCGTCGCTGGCCACCGAGTCGTGGCTGTCGGCGGCCTCCTTCCAGGAGACGACCAGGGTGCTGACGGACGCGGCGATCCACGCCAAGTCCGACTCGCTGCTGGGCCTGAAGGAGAACGTCATCATCGGTAAGCTCATCCCGGCCGGTACGGGCATGCCCCAATACCGCAACATCCGGGTCGAGCCGACCGAGGAGGCCAAGGCGGCGATGTACACCGTCGGTGGCTACGACGGCTCCGCGGCCGACTACACCTTCGGCACCGGCAGCGGCGAGGCCGTGCCGCTGGAGGAGTACGACTTCGGCCAGTACAACCGGTAAGACGGCTCAGGGCGGCGCGCCCGGGTCCCTCGGCGAGGGACCCGGGCGCGTCCCTTTTCCGGCCCGCTCACAGGCGCGTACGTAGTCATCCGGCGTGGAGTGGGACAAAACACGGTTACGGTCAGGTGGCGGTTCGCTGACTTGGGGACGGGACACCCCGGGGGCCTATATCATTGGTCCGGAGCTGTGGATGGGCTGGATGAGATAGGCCCAGGCGACCCGGAGTGGCAAGGCTTGCCCGCATTGCCGCGCCGTTTTGACGTGTCGCCAGGGCCTGGGTAGTCTTGAGCATCGTGCCCGTCTTCTAACGGGCTCTCGACCGTGCGCTCATTGCGGGCGCGGGACGGCTTCCTGGCTCGTAATCCTCGCGGACGTGTCTGTGCGAATAGCGCGACACGCCCGAGCGCGGGGGCACCGAGACAAGAAAAACCAGCAGGTCATGACACCGGCAGTACCTGCGACGCAAGACCTATGACGTAACACCGGCCAAGGCACGAAACGGAGTGGCAGTGCCCACTATTCAGCAGTTGGTCCGCAAGGGCCGGCAGGACAAGGTCTCCAAGACCAAGACTCCTGCCCTCAAGGGGAGTCCGCAGCGGCGCGGCGTGTGCCAGCGCGTCTACACCACCACCCCGAAGAAGCCCAACTCGGCACTGCGCAAGGTGGCCCGCGTTCGGCTCACGAACGGCATCGAGGTCACGGCTTACATCCCCGGTGTGGGCCACAACCTGCAGGAGCACTCCATCGTGCTCGTGCGTGGCGGTCGTGTGAAGGACCTGCCTGGTGTTCGCTACAAGATCATCCGCGGTTCGCTCGACACCCAGGGTGTCCGCAACCGCAAGCAGGCCCGTAGCCGCTACGGCGCGAAGAAGGAGAAGAGCTAACAATGCCGCGTAAGGGTTCTCCTGGCCGTCGTCAGCTGATGGCTGACCCGGTTTACAGCTCGCCGCTGGTGACCGCCCTGATCAACAAGGTGCTTCTGGACGGCAAGCGCTCCATCGCGCAGTCGATCGTCTACGGCGCCCTTGAGGGCTGCAGGGAGAAGACGGGCAACGACCCGGTCGTCACCCTGAAGCGCGCGCTTGACAACGTCAAGCCGACCCTCGAGGTCCGCAGCCGTCGCGTCGGTGGCGCGACCTACCAGGTGCCGGTCGAGGTGCGCGCCGCGCGCAGCACCACCCTGGCCCTGCGCTGGCTGGTGCAGTACTCCCGCGCCCGCCGCGAGAAGACCATGACCGAGCGCCTCATGAACGAGCTCCTCGACGCCAGCAACGGCCTCGGGGCGAGCGTGAAGAAGCGCGAGGACACCCACAAGATGGCCGAGTCCAACAAGGCCTTCGCCCACTACCGCTGGTAGTGGATCCGACGAGACGACGAGGACGCGAGAGAAGTGGCCACCACGACCGCTCTTGACCTGGCCAAGGTCCGCAACATCGGGATCATGGCCCATATCGACGCGGGCAAGACCACCACGACCGAGCGCATCCTGTTCTACACCGGTATCAACTACAAGATCGGTGAGGTCCACGAGGGCGCTGCCACGATGGACTGGATGGAGCAGGAGCAGGAGCGCGGCATCACCATCACGTCTGCCGCGACGACGTGCGAGTGGCTCGGTCACACCATCAACATCATCGACACTCCCGGCCACGTCGACTTCACCATCGAGGTGGAGCGTTCGCTCCGCGTCCTCGACGGGGCCGTCGCCGTCTTCGACGGTGTCGCGGGTGTCGAGCCCCAGTCGGAGACGGTGTGGCGGCAGGCTGACCGCTACAACGTCCCGCGCATCTGCTTCGTGAACAAGATGGACCGGGTCGGCGCGGAGTTCCACCGCTGCGTCGACATGATGATCAGCCGTCTCGGCGCCACGCCGGCCGTCATCCAGCTTCCGCTGGGTGTCGAGGCCGACTTCAAGGGCGTCATCGACCTGATCAAGATGAAGGGTCTCGTCTGGAGCGCCGAGGCGGCCAAGGGCGAGATGTACGACACCGTCGACATCCCGGCCGACCACGCCGACGCCGCCCGCGAGTGGCGTGACCGGCTCATCGAGACCGTCGCCGAGAACGACGACGAGCTGATGGAGCTCTACCTCGAGGGCACCGAGCCCACCGAGGAGCAGCTGGTCGCGGCCATCCGCCGGGCGACCCTGTCGAGCGCCATCAACCCGGTCCTGTGCGGCACCGCGTTCAAGAACAAGGGCGTGCAGCCCCTGCTCGACGCGATCGTCGCCTACCTCCCCGCCCCGACCGACATCCCGTCCTTCAAGGGTCACGCGGTCGGCAACGAGGAGAAGGTCATCGAGCGGCACGCCGACCCCACCGAGCCCTTCTCGGCGCTGGCGTTCAAGATCGCGAGTGACCCGCACCTGGGCAAGATCACCTACATCCGCATCTACTCGGGCACGCTCGAGGCCGGTTCACAGGTCGTCAACTCTGTGAAGGGCAAGAAGGAGCGGATCGGCAAGATCTACCAGATGCACGCGAACAAGCGTGAGGAGCGCCCGTCGGCGATCGCCGGCCAGATCGTCGCGGTCATGGGTCTCAAGGACACCACGACCGGCGACACCCTGTCCGACCCGTCGAACCAGGTCGTGCTCGAGTCGATGACGTTCCCGGCTCCGGTCATCAACGTCGCCATCGAGCCCAAGACCAAGGGCGACCAGGAGAAGCTGTCCACCGCCATCCAGCGGCTGGCCGAGGAGGACCCGTCCTTCCAGGTCCGCCGTGACGAGGAGACCGGTCAGACGGTCATCTGGGGCATGGGCGAGCTTCACCTCGAGATCCTCGTCGACCGGATGCGTCGCGAGTTCAAGGTCGAGGCCAACGTGGGCCGCCCGCAGGTGGCCTACCGCGAGACCATCCGCCGCAAGGTGGAGAAGATCGACTACACCCACAAGAAGCAGACCGGTGGTTCCGGTCAGTTCGCGCGGGTGATCATCGACCTCGAGCCGCTGGGCGAAGGCAACGACGGCTACGAGTTCGAGAACAAGGTCACCGGTGGCCGCGTCCCGAGGGAGTACATCCCGTCGGTCGACGCCGGCGCCCAGGAGGCCGCCGAGTTCGGCGTGCTGGCCGGTTACCCGATGGTGGGCGTGAAGGTGACGCTGACCGACGGTGCGGCCCACGACGTTGACTCCTCGGAAATGGCGTTCAAGATCGCCGGCTCGATGGCCTTCAAGGAGGCCGCGCGCAAGGCGGACGCCGTGCTCCTCGAGCCGATGATGGCCGTCGAGGTGACCACCCCCGAGGACTACATGGGTGATGTCATCGGTGACCTCAACGGTCGCCGCGGGCAGATCCAGTCGATGGACGAGCGGGCCGGCGCCCGTGTCGTCCAGGCGCTCGTGCCGCTGTCTGAGATGTTCGGCTACGTGGGTGACCTGCGTAGCAAGACGCAGGGGCGCGCGAGCTACAGCATGCTGTTCGACTCCTACGCGGAGGTGCCTCCGGGCATCGCCAAGGAGATCGTCGCGAAGGCCCGGGGCGAGTAGTTTCCGGTCCGGCCGCGCGAGCGGACGGACCGGGCTCACGTCCTGGTCCCTGGTGCGGTGGCCACAGCGGCCGCCGCACCGCCAAGGGGTTCGGAATCTCCCGGGCCCGAGTGTGTAGACGAAAGTCAGTCAGATTCTCTAAGGAGAGAACCAGTGGGCAAGGCCAAGTTCGAGCGGAACAAGCCGCACATGAACATCGGCACCATTGGGCACATCGACCACGGCAAGACCACGCTGACCGCGGCGATCACCAAGGTGCTCCACGACCGTTACCCTGACCTCAACGCCGCCACGCCGTTCGACAAGATCGACAAGGCGCCGGAGGAGAAGGCCCGCGGCATCACGATCTCCATCGCGCACGTCGAGTACCAGACCGAGAAGCGCCACTACGCGCACGTCGACTGCCCTGGTCACGCCGACTACGTGAAGAACATGATCACCGGTGCCGCTCAGATGGACGGCGCCATCCTCGTGGTCGCCGCCACCGACGGCCCGATGCCGCAGACGAAGGAGCACGTCCTCCTGGCCCGCCAGGTCGGCGTCCCCTACATCGTCGTGGCCCTCAACAAGGCCGACATGGTCGACGACGAGGAGATCCTGGAGCTCGTCGAGCTCGAGGTCCGTGAGCTCCTGTCCGCTCAGGAGTTCCCCGGCGACGACCTGCCCGTCGTCCGCGTCTCCGCCCTCAAGGCTCTCGAGGGTGACGAGAAGTGGGCCGACAGCATCATCGAGCTCATGAACGCCGTGGACGAGAACGTCCCCGAGCCGCCGCGTGAGACGGACAAGCCGTTCCTCATGCCGGTCGAGGACGTCTTCTCGATCACCGGTCGCGGTACGGTCGTCACCGGCCGTATCGAGCGCGGTGTCGTCAAGGTCAACGAGCAGGTCGACATCATCGGCATCAAGCCGGAGAAGACCACGACCACCGTCACCAGCATCGAGATGTTCAACAAGATGCTCGACGAGGGTCACGCGGGTGACAACGCCGCCCTGCTGCTCCGCGGCATCAAGCGCGACGAGGTCGAGCGCGGCCAGTGCATCATCAAGCCGGGCACGACCACCCCGCACACCGAGTTCACCGGCCAGGTCTACATCCTGTCCAAGGACGAGGGCGGCCGCCACACGCCGTTCTTCAACAACTACCGCCCGCAGTTCTACTTCCGTACGACGGACGTGACCGGTGTGGTGAACCTCCCCGAGGGCACCGAGATGGTCATGCCGGGCGACAACACCGAGATGCGCGTTGAGCTGATCCAGCCCATCGCCATGGAGGAAGGCCTCAAGTTCGCGATCCGTGAGGGTGGCCGCACCGTCGGCGCCGGTCGGGTCACGAAGATCATCAAGTAGCCAGACCGTCGGGGCGGCGGTCGGCCCCGGGCTCCGGGACCGACCGCCGTACCACGTCACAGCCGGAATCCGCCCGCGAAGGCGGGCGGGGGCCGGCGGCGAAAGGCCCCATGCAAGGCGCCGTGATCCAGCAGTGGCTTCGGCCGGCGAGCATCACGTGACCGAAGTCACTGCCGGATCACGGAAGAAAAGGCAGATCGACTACGTCTGCCTCGTGGGGTTACGCAGGCTTCGACCTGCACGAACAGCGGCAACAGGCCGCACGATACTTTTTCAGACGACAGCGAAGGACACCGAGGCCACTATGGCGGGACAGAAGATCCGCATCCGGCTTAAGGCCTATGACCACGAGGTCATCGACAGCTCGGCCAAGAAGATCGTCGAGACGGTGACGCGGACTGGCGCGAAGGTCGCGGGCCCGGTGCCGCTGCCGACCGAGAAGAACGTGTACTGCGTCATCCGCTCGCCGCACAAGTACAAGGACAGCCGCGAGCACTTCGAGATGCGCACGCACAAGCGGCTGATTGACATCATCGACCCGACCCCCAAGACGGTCGACTCGCTCATGCGGCTCGACCTCCCCGCGGGTGTCGACATTTCGATCAAGCTCTGAGGGAACGCACTGACATGGCTAAGACGATCAAGGGCGTCCTGGGCAAGAAGCTCGGCATGACCCAGGTCTTCGACGCGGACAACCGGATGGTGCCGGTGACCGTGGTCGAGGCCGGTCCGTGCGTGGTGACCCGCGTCCGCACTCCTGAGAAGGACGGCTACTCCGCCGTACAGCTCGGCTTCGGGCAGGTCGACCCCCGGAAGGTCAACAAGCCGCTCGGCGACTACCTGCGTAAGCACGACATCACCCCGCGCCGTTACTTCGCGGAGATCCGCACCGACGACGCGAGCGACTACACCCTGGGCCAGGAGCTGCTGGCCGACACTTTCGAGGCCGGCCAGTTCGTCGACGTGACGGGCAAGAGCAAGGGCAAGGGCTTCGCCGGTGTCATGAAGCGGCACGGCTTCGGTGGTCTGGGCGCGTCGCACGGTACGCAGCGCAAGCACCGCTCGCCGGGTTCCATCGGTGGCTGCGCCACCCCGGGCCGCGTTTTCAAGGGTCTGCGCATGGCCGGTCGGATGGGTAACGTCCGCACCACCGTGCAGAGCCTGAAGGTTCATTCCGTCGACGCCGAGAACGGTCTCATCCTGATCAAGGGTGCGATCCCCGGCGCCAACGGCAGCCTGGTCCTCGTCCGCACCGCTGCCAAGAAGGGGGCATCCAAGTGAGCACCACTATCGACGTCCTCGACGCCAGCGGCGCGAAGACCGGCACCGTCGACCTGCCCGAAGACGTCTTCGGCGCGAAGGTCAACGTACCTCTGATCCACCAGGTGGTCGTGGCCCAGCTCGCCGCTCGCCGGCAGGGCACCCACAAGGCCAAGACCCGTGGTGAGGTCTCCGGCGGCGGCAAGAAGCCGTACCGCCAGAAGGGCACCGGCCGCGCCCGTCAGGGCTCGACCCGTGCGCCGCAGTTCGCCGGCGGTGGCACCGTCCACGGCCCCGTGCCGCGCGACTACTCGCAGCGCACGCCCAAGAAGATGAAGGCCGCCGCCCTGCGCGGCGCCCTGTCCGACCGGGCCGGCGGCGGTCGCGTCCACGTGGTGAGCTCGCTGGTCTCGGGTGAGACGCCCAAGACCAAGGCCGCCCTGGAGGCTCTGCGCAAGATCACCCAGGCTCCGCGCGTCCTCGTCGTGGTCGACGCGGACGACGAGCTGAGCTGGCTGAGCCTGCGCAACGCTCCGGAGGTCCACCTGCTGGACGCCGGGCAGCTCAACACCTACGACGTGCTCGTGGCCGACGACGTGGTCTTCACCCAGGAGGCGTACGACCAGGTCGTGGCGCGGCTGAGTGGCGGGAAGGAAGACGCCTGATGGAGAAGATCGCCGACCCGCGCGACATCATCATCAAGCCGGTGGTCTCTGAGAAGAGCTACGGCCTGATCGATGAGAACAACAAGTACACGTTCCTGGTGAAGAAGACCGCGAACAAGACCCAGGTCAAGATCGCCGTTGAGCAGATCTTCGGGGTCAAGGTCACCAGCGTGAACACCATCAACCGGCAGGGCAAGCGCAAGCGGACCCGTACCGGCTACGGCAAGCGTCCCGACACCAAGCGCGCGATCGTGAGCCTGGTAGAGGGCGATCGGATCGACATCTTCGGTCAGATCGGCTAGCAGCCATAGGAATGAGCGCGGGCCGCAGGGTCACGCGCGGGGTGAGACCGTCGCACTCCGGTGCGGCGGGCTCACCCATGTAACCGACGAAGGATGAACGAAAAAGATGGGCATCCGTAAGTACAAGCCGACGACCCCAGGTCGCCGCGGGTCGAGTGTCTCGGACTTCTCCGAGATCACCCGCAGCACGCCTGAGAAGTCGCTGCTTGCGCCCCTTCACAGCAAGGGCGGCCGCAACGTACACGGCCGAGTCACCGCTCGCCACCAGGGCGGCGGTCACAAGCGCGCCTACCGGATCATCGACTTCCGTAGGCATGACAAGGACGGCATCCCGGCCAAGGTCGCTCACATCGAGTACGACCCCAACCGCACCGCCAACATCGCTCTGCTGCACTACGCCGACGGCGAGAAGCGCTACATCATCGCGCCGACCGGCCTGAAGCAGGGCGACCGAATCGAGAACGGCCCCGCTGCCGACATCAAGCCGGGCAACTGCCTGCCGCTGCGTAACATCCCGACGGGTACCTTCATCCACGCGGTGGAGCTCCGTCCGGGCGGCGGCGCCAAGCTCGGCCGCTCCGCGGGCGCTCAGATCCAGCTGCTCGCCAAGGAAGGCCAGTACGCCACCCTGCGTATGCCGTCCGGTGAAATGCGCATGGTCGACGTGCGCTGCCGGGCGACCGTCGGCCAGGTCGGCAACGCCGAGCAGGCCAACATCAACTGGGGCAAGGCCGGCCGTATGCGGTGGAAGGGCAAGCGCCCGACCGTTCGCGGTGTCGCGATGAACCCCGTCGATCACCCGCACGGTGGTGGTGAGGGCAAGACCTCCGGTGGTCGCCACCCGGTGAACCCGAAGGGCAAGCCCGAGGGCCGCACCCGCCAGGCCAACAAGGCCAGCGACCGGCTGATCATCCGTCGTCGGAGCAAGAGGAAGAAGCGGTAGGAGCAGCCGAGATGCCACGTAGCCTTAAGAAGGGTCCCTTCGTGGACGAACACCTTCAGAAGAAGGTGGACGCCCAGAACGAGAAGGGCACCAAGAACGTCATCAAGACGTGGTCGCGGCGCTCCATGATCGTTCCCGACATGCTCGGGCACACGATCGCCGTGCACGACGGCCGCAAGCACGTCCCGGTGTTCGTCACCGAGTCCATGATCGGCCACAAGCTCGGAGAGTTCGCCCCGACGCGGACGTTCCGCAGCCACGTCAAGGAAGACCGCCGCAGCCGGCGGTAAGCGTCCCGGAAGTAGGAGAAAGCGATGGAAGCCAGGGCTCAGGCGCGGTTCGTCCGTGTCACGCCCCTCAAGGCCCGCCGCGTGGTGGACCTTATTCGCGGGCTGCCCGCTTCGGAGGCGCAGGCCGTGCTGCAGTTCGCTCCCCAGTCGGCGAGCGAGCCGATCTACAAGGTGCTCAGCAGCGCCATGGCGAACGCTGAGCACAACTTCGATCTCGACCCCAGCACGCTCGTCGTGAGCCGCGCGTGGGTCGACGAGGGCCCGACGCTGAAGCGGTTCCGCCCGCGTGCACAGGGTCGTGCCTATCGGATCAACAAGCGGACGAGCCACATCACTGTGATCGTGGAGTCCCGCGAGCCGAAGGGAAGGACCCGATAGTGGGCCAGAAGGTTAACCCGCACGGGTTCCGCCTCGGCATCACGACCGACTTCAAGAGCCGGTGGTACGCCGACAAGCTGTACAAGTCGTACGTCGCTGAGGACGTCGCGATCCGCCGCATGCTGCAGAAGGGCATGGAGCGGGCCGGCATCTCCAAGGTCGAGATCGAGCGCACCACGGACCGCGTGCAGGTGGACATCCACACCGCGCGTCCCGGCATCGTGATCGGCCGCCGTGGCGCCGAGGCCGACCGCATCCGCGGCGACCTGGAGAAGCTGACCAAGAAGCAGGTCCAGCTCAACATCCTCGAGGTCAAGAACCCGGAGATCGACGCGCAGCTCGTCGCGCAGGGCGTCGCCGAGCAGCTGTCCAGCCGTGTCTCGTTCCGCCGCGCCATGCGCAAGGCGATGCAGTCGGCCATGAAGTCCGGCGCCAAGGGCATCCGTGTCCAGTGCTCCGGTCGTCTGGGCGGCGCCGAGATGTCGAGGTCGGAGTTCTACCGCGAGGGCCGCGTGCCGCTGCACACGCTCCGCGCGGACATCGACTACGGCTTCTACGAGGCCCGTACGACCTTCGGCCGCATCGGCGTGAAGGTCTGGATCTACAAGGGCGAGGCTCCGACCAGCCGCGCCGAGCGCGAGGCGGCCGCCGCCGGCGCTCGTGCCGGCCAGCGTCGTGACCGCGACGACCGGCGTGGCGGCGGCGACCGTCCGCGTCGTGGTGGCGGTGACCGCCCCCGTCGTGGTGGCGGCCGCGGCGACCGCGCCCCCCGTAACGAGGCGGCCGCGCAGGCCGCCCCTGAGACCGGCCCGGCTGCTCAGCCGGGTGCTGAAGGGAGCTGACCATGCTGATCCCGCGCAGGGTCAAGCACCGCAAGCAGCACCGGCCTGACCGCAGCGGAGCCGCCAAGGGCGGCACCAGGGTCGTGTTCGGCGAGTTCGGCATCCAGGCGATTGAGCACTCCTACGTGACCAACCGCCAGATCGAGTCCGCCCGTATCGCCATGACCCGTCACATCCGCCGTGGCGGCAAGGTGTGGATCAACATCTACCCCGACCGTCCCCTGACGAAGAAGCCGGCCGAGACCCGGATGGGTTCCGGTAAGGGTTCTCCGGAGTGGTGGATCGCCAACGTCAAGCCCGGACGCGTGATGTTCGAGCTGTCCGGCGTGGCGGAGCCGATCGCGCGCGAGGCGCTTCAGCGTGCGATCCACAAGCTGCCGATGAAGTGCAAGATCGTTAAGCGTGAAGTGGGTGAGGCGTGATGGCTAAGGGCCTGACCGCCGGCGAGCTGCGGCTCGAGGACGAGGACACCCTCGTCCAGAAGCTGAAGGAGGCGAAGGAGGAGCTGTTCAACCTCCGCTTCCAGGCGGCGACCGGTCAGTTGGAGAGCCACGGGCGGCTGCGGGCCGTCCGCCGCGAGATCGCCCGTATCTACACCGTGATGCGCGAGCGTGAGCTCGGCATCGTCACGGTCGAGAAGGAGTCGAGCGATGGCTGAGACCGAGACCACTGAGACCACCGAGAGCGCGGAGAAGGACCAGCGGCACTTCCGCAAGGTCCGCGAGGGCCTCGTCGTCAGCGACAAGATGGACAAGACCGTCGTCGTCGCCGTCGAGGACCGCGTCAAGCACCGCCTCTACGGCAAGGTCATCCGCAGGACGACCAAGTACAAGGCGCACGACGAGTCCAACGCCTGCGGCGTCGGCGACCGCGTGCTGCTGATGGAGACCCGCCCCCTCTCCGCCACCAAGCGGTGGAGGGTTGTGGAGATCCTCGAGAAGGCCAAGTAAGGCTCTCTCCGCTATACCGCGCCTCGTGGGGGCTCTCAGAGCCCCCATGACGGCGTCCAAGGACGCGAGGCCTACGGGGCCTCGCGTCGCCTGCGGTGCGGCGCCCTAGGGGCGCTGTGGCCGTGGGAACAAGACAATGACAGGTTCCGCCAGGCTCAGCGATGAGAACCGGCGCGACTAACAGGAGTAGACGTGATCCAGCAGGAGTCGCGGCTCAAGGTCGCCGACAACACGGGTGCCAAGGAGATTCTCTGCATCCGCGTTCTCGGCGGCTCGGGCCGACGCTACGCCGGTATCGGCGACGTCATCGTCGCCACAGTCAAGGACGCGCTGCCCGGCAGCACGGGCGTCAAGAAGGGCGATGTGGTCAAGGCCGTCATCGTCCGCACGGTCAAGGAGCGCCGCCGGCCCGACGGCTCCTACATCCGCTTCGACGAGAACGCCGCCGTCATCATCAAGGACAGCGGTGACCCTCGCGGCACTCGTATCTTCGGCCCGGTCGGCCGCGAGCTGCGCGACAAGAAGTTCATGCGCATCATCTCGCTCGCTCCGGAGGTGCTGTAATGCCGAAGCTGACGGTGAAGAAGGGTGACCTGGTCCAGGTCATCGCGGGCAAGGACAAGGGTGCCAAGGGTCGCGTGATCGCCGCTCTTCCGCGCGAGGACCGCGTGGTGGTCGAGGGCGTCAACCTGATCAAGAAGCACACCAAGGAGACCCACCAGGGCCCGCGCGGCGCCAAGCAGGGCGGCGTGCAGACCATGGAGGCTCCGATCCACGTGTCGAACGTGAAGAAGCTGAAGGACGAGAAGCCCGCCGACAAGAAGGCCGACGAGAAGAAGGCCGACGAGACGGGTGAGGACAGCTGATGACTGCCACGACCACCGAGACCGAGCGCCCCACGCCGCGACTCAAGACGAAGTACCGCGAGGAGATCGCGAACCAGCTTCGTGAGCAGTTCGGCATCCAGAACGTCATGGAGATCCCGGCGCTCACCAAGATCAAGGTCAACATGGGTGTCGGCGAGGCCGCTCGCGACTCCAAGCTGATCGAGGGCGCCGTCCGCGACCTCACCGCGATCACCGGCCAGAAGCCGGCGGTCGTGCGGGCCCGCAAGTCGATCGCGCAGTTCAAGCTGCGTGAGGGCATGCCGATCGGCGCGCACGTCACGCTGCGCGGCGACCGCATGTGGGAGTTCCTCGACCGCCTGCTGGCGCTGGCCCTGCCTCGCATCAGGGACTTCCGTGGCCTGTCGCCGAAGCAGTTCGACGGCAACGGCAACTACACGTTCGGCCTGACCGAGCAGGTCATGTTCCACGAGGTCGACCAGGACAAGGTGGACCGGCCGCGGGGCATGGACATCACGATCGTGACCACCGCGAAGAACGACGACCAGGGCCGGGCGCTGCTGAAGCTCCTCGGCTTCCCCTTCAAGGAGGCCTGATCATGGCGAAGAAGTCGCTGATCGCCAAGGCGGGGCGCAAGCAGAAGTTCGAGGTCCGGGCGTACACGCGGTGCTCGCGCTGCGGCCGGCCGCGCGCCGTCTACCGCAAGTTCGGGCTCTGCCGCGTGTGCTTCCGCGAGATGGCGCACCGTGGCGAGCTGCCCGGCATCACCAAGTCGAGCTGGTAGGTAACCTGAGGGGCGGCCTCGTGCCGCCCGTTCAGGCATTCATATTCAGTAGAAGAGACAGGGCGTCCCGTAAGGGGCGTCCGTGACCACGCCGTAGGTCCACCGGCAGAGCAGGGTGAGGTAGCCGAAAGGCGGACTCAGCCAGTCGAACTGCTTGGCCGACTGGAAACCGCGGCGAGGAAGGCCACTGGCCATGACGATGACCGACCCGATCGCAGACATGCTCACGCGTCTGCGCAACGCGAATTCGGCGTATCACGACAGCGTGTCGATGCCGTACTCGAAGATCAAGGCGCACATCGCCGAGATCCTCCAGCAGGAGGGTTACATCCAGGCTTGGACCGTCGAGGACGCCAAGGTTGGAAAGAACCTCGTGGTGGAGCTCAAGTTCGGGCCCACCCGTGAGCGGTCGCTCGCGGGCCTGCGCCGGGTTTCCAAGCCCGGTCTGCGGGTTTATGCGAAGAAGGACAACCTGCCTCGAGTCCTGGGCGGACTGGGCGTCGCGATCATCTCGACGTCCCACGGCCTCATGACCGACAAGCAGGCCGGCAAGCGTGGTGTGGGCGGGGAAGTCCTCGCCTACGTCTGGTAGAGGGGAGGAACACAGCATGTCGCGAATCGGACGGCTGCCCATCCCTGTGCCGAATGGCGTTGACATCACGATCGACGGCCAGGACGTCCAGGTCAAGGGCCCCAAGGGCACGCTCACTCACAAGGTCGCGGAGCCCATCAAGGTGGTCCGCGACGACGACGGCGCCATCGCCGTCTCCCGGCCCAACGACGAGAACAAGGTCCGTGCGCTGCACGGCCTGTCCAGGACGCTGATCGCCAACATGGTGCAGGGCGTCACTCAGGGCTACTCCAAGAGCCTTGAGATCGTCGGCGTCGGTTACCGCGTCCAGGCCAAGGGCCCGACGCAGCTGGAGTTCTCACTGGGCTTCAGCCACCCGGTCATCGTCGACGCCCCCGAGGGCGTCACCTTCCGCGTCGAGAAGCCGACCCTGTTCCACGTGGACGGCATCGACAAGCAGAAGGTCGGCGAGGTCGCGGCCAACATCCGCAAGTTGCGCAAGCCTGACCCGTACAAGGGCAAGGGCGTGCGCTACCAGGGCGAACAGATCCGCCGCAAGGTCGGAAAGGCTGGTAAGTAGGCATGGCTCCGAAGACTGCGTTCAGCAAGCACACGGCTGCCCGCACCGTCTCGCGGGCCCGCCGTCACCGCCGCGTCCGCAAGAACGTCGTCGGTACGGCCGAGCGTCCGCGCCTGGTCGTCAACCGTTCGACCCGTCACATGTTCGTCCAGATCGTGGACGACTCCGTCGGTCACACGCTGGTGAGCGCCTCCACCATGGACGCCTCGCTGCGCTCGCTCGAGGCCGACAAGACCGAGAAGGCCAAGAAGGTCGGCGAGCTCCTCGCTCAGCGGGCCAAGGAAGCCGGGATCACCCAGGTCGTCTTCGACCGCGGTGGCAACCGGTATGCGGGCCGGATCGCCGCGCTGGCGGACAGCGCGCGCGAGGGCGGGCTCGAATTCTGATGAGGGCCCGAGGAACGCAAATGATGACCGCAATTGAGATGAGGAACCACTGATGGCTGCAGCTCCGCGTCGCGGTGGCGGCACCGGTGGCGAGCGGCGGGACCGTCGTGACGATCGCCGCGGTGGCGCCGCCGACAAGGGCGTCTCGTACATCGAGCGCGTAGTGAAGATCAACCGAGTGGCCAAGGTCGTGAAGGGTGGTCGTCGCTTCAGCTTCACCGCCCTCGTCGTCGTCGGTGACGGCAACGGCCTGGTCGGCGTCGGCTACGGCAAGGCCAAGGAAGTGCCCGCGGCCATCGCCAAGGGCGTCGAAGAGGCCAAGAAGCACTTCTTCAAGGTGCCCCGCATCCAGGGCACCATCCCGCACACCGTGCAGGGCGAGGAGGCGGCCGGTGTCGTCTTCCTGCGTCCGGCCTCGGCCGGTACCGGCGTCATCGCCGGCGGCCCGGTGCGCGCGGTGCTGGAGTGCGCCGGCATCCACGACGTGCTGTCCAAGTCGCTCGGCTCGGACAACCCGATCAACATCGTGCACGCCACCGTGGCGGCTCTGAAGGGCCTCTCGCGCCCCGAGGAGATCGCCGCCCGCCGTGGCCTGCCGATCGAGGACGTCGCTCCTGCCTCCATGCTCAAGGCTCGCGCCGAGGGCCTGGCCGAGGCGGCGGCGGCGAAGGCGGTGAGCTAGTCATGGCACGCCTGAAGATCACTCAGGTTCGCTCGAAGATCGGTGGCAAGCAGAACCAGCGCGACTCGCTGCGTTCGCTTGGCCTGAAGCGAATCGGCGACGTCGTCGTCAAGGAGGACCGGCCCGAGATTCGCGGCATGGTCTCCGTGGTGACGCACCTCGTCGAGGTGGAAGAGGTCGACTAGTCATGACTGACAAGGCTCCGCTGAAGATTCACGACCTGCGTCCCGCCCCCGGCGCCAACAAGGCCAAGATCCGCAAGGGTCGTGGCGAGGCGTCGAAGGGCAAGACGGCCGGTCGCGGCACCAAGGGCAGCCACGCCCGCACCACGGTGCCCCTCGGCTTCGAGGGTGGCCAGGTGCCGCTGCAGAGGCGTCTGCCGAAGCTCAAGGGCTTCTCCAACGCCCTGTTCAAGACGACGTACCAGGTCGTCAACCTCGACAGGCTCGGCGAGCTGTTCCCCGAGGGTGGCGAGGTCACCGTCGAGGCGCTGGTCGCCAAGGGTGCTGTCCGCAAGAACCAGCTCGTGAAGGTGCTCGGCACCGGCGAGATCTCCGTCGCGGTGAACGTGCAGGCACACGCCTTCTCGTCCGCCGCCAAGGAGAAGATCACCGCTGCCGGTGGTTCCGTTACCGAGCTGTAAAGACGCTATGACGAGGCGTGGGGGCTTTGACAATGGGCTCCCACGCCCGTAGTGCGTTAGAGTTCGCGAGACGGCAGGCTTCTGTCCGGCTCGTTTGACAATGAGACTTCAGATGGCAGATCCCCGCACCATCGCTTACTCACACCGCCGTAAAGGCGCGCAGGAGGGACCGTGCTGACCGCGTTTACCCGGGCGTTCCGGACACCGGACCTGCGCAAGAAGTTGCTCTTCACGCTGGGCATCATCGCGCTTTTCCGTCTCGGCTCGGTTCTTCCGACTCCGGGAGTCCACGTCCAGAACCTCGCCGCCTGTTTCGATCAGGCTCGTAGTGGCGAAACCGGCAATATTTACGGGATGGTGCAGCTGTTCAGCGGCGGTGCGCTGCTGAAGCTGTCGGTGTTCGCACTGGGCATCATGCCGTACATCACCGCGAGCATCATCCTGCAGCTGCTCGTCGTCGTGATCCCGCGCCTCGAGGCGCTGAAGAAGGAAGGCCAGGCCGGCCAGACCAAGATCACGCAGTATACGCGTTATCTGACGATCGGCCTCGCGGTCCTTCAGTCGACGGCCTTCATCGCGCTCGCGCGTACCGGCCAGCTCTTCCCGAACTGCCAGCAGGACGTGCTGCTCGACCCCGACAACATCTTCGGCATCGTGACGATGGTGATCATCATGACCGCCGGTACGTCGGTCATCATGTGGCTCGGTGAGCTCATCACCGACCGGGGCGTCGGCAACGGCATGTCCATCCTGATCTTCACCCAGGTCGTCGCGGTCTTCCCGTCCGAGCTGGCCAACATCTTCCAGGCGAACAAGTTCACCTTCGCGGTCGTCATGGTCGTCGGTATCTTCATGATCGCCGCGGTGGTCTTCGTCGAGCAGGCGCAGCGCCGCATCCCGGTCCAGTACGCCAAGCGCATGGTCGGCCGCAGGATGTACGGCGGCACCTCGACCTACATCCCGCTGAAGGTCAACCAGGCCGGCATCATCCCGGTCATCTTCGCCTCCTCGCTGCTCTACCTTCCGCAGCTGCTCACCTCCCTCTTCTCCACCAGCGAGAACGCGGTGATCACCTGGATCTCGCAGAACCTCGCCACCGGCGACACGCCGATCTACATGGCGACCTTCTTCCTGCTGATCATCTTCTTCACCTACTTCTACGTGTCGATTACCTTCAACCCCCCTGAAGTCGCCGACAACATGAAGAAGTACGGTGGGTTCATTCCGGGCATCCGCCCCGGCCGGCCGACGGCTGAATACCTGAACTTCGTGCTCACCCGTCTGACCGCGCCAGGCGCGCTCTATCTGGGTCTGATCTCCATGGTCCCGATCGTCGCGCTGGCCGTGGCCGGTGCGAGCCAGAACTTCCCGTTCGGAGGGACGAGCATTCTGATCATGGTTGGTGTCGGCCTGGACACGGTCAAGCAGATCGAGAGCCAGCTGCAGCAGCGTAACTACGAAGGTTTCCTGCGGTAGTGCGTCTCGTTCTGGTCGGGCCCCCCGGAGCGGGTAAGGGGACGCAGGCCCAGTACATCGCATCGAACCTGTCCATCCCGAAGATCTCGACAGGTGACATCTTCCGTGCCAACGTCTCGGGCGGCACGGACCTCGGCAAGCTGGCCAAGACGTACATGGACCGCGGCGACCTGGTGCCCGACGAGGTCACCATCGCCATGGTCCGTGACCGTCTGTCCGAAGACGACGCGCAGGACGGGTTCCTGCTCGACGGCTTCCCGAGGAACGTCGCGCAGGCGGAGATCCTGCGCGA
Organism: Nonomuraea sp. NPDC049419; assembly: GCF_040676995.1. NCBI lineage: Bacteria > Bacillati > Actinomycetota > Actinomycetes > Streptosporangiales > Streptosporangiaceae > Nonomuraea > Nonomuraea sp. NPDC049419. Next base: position 201,918 of record NZ_JBFAQB010000001.1, read on the forward strand.
CATGCTCAAGGACTGGGGCCAGGAGCTCGACCTCGTGCTGGAGCTCGTCGTCGACGACGACGAAGTGGTGCGGCGGCTCGCCGGCCGGCGCACCTGCAGCCAGTGCGGGCGCATCTGGCACGTCGAGTTCGACGACAAGAAGGACGACAAGTGTGACGCGTGCGGGGGCGCGCTCTTCCAGCGTGACGACGACAAGGAGGAGACCGTCAGGCACCGCCTGGAGGTCTACCAGGAGCAGACGGCGCCGCTGGTCTCCTACTACGCCGATGAGGGCATCCTGGTGGGCGTGGACGCCACAGGGCCGGTCGAAGAGGTCACTCAGCGGGCCATGGACGCGATCCGGCCTTTCATGGGCTGAGCGCCGAGTACGACTGATTCGCGGAGGTGGCACGGGTTCCCGTGCCACCTCGCGGCTATTGTGGGGGAATTGGGCCCCCATCGTGGCCCGTTGAGACCCAGGGGGGCAGAAGATGTTCAAGCGGAACAGGCACGGCATCCAGATCAAGTCGCCGGAGCAGCTGGAGAAGATGCGGGCGGCGGGTCTCGTGGTCGGGCGTACGCTCGACCTGCTCAAGCGCTCGGTGCAGCCGGGCATGACGCCGCTCGACCTCGACGTCATCGCCGAGAAGGCGATCAGGGACGAGGGCGCGATCCCGTCGTTCAAGGGCTACCAGGGCTTCCCCGCGACGATCTGCGCGTCGGTGAACAACGAGGTCGTCCACGGCATCCCGACGAACGCCCGTAAGCTGCGCGAGGGCGACATCATCTCGATCGACTGCGGCGCCATCCTCGAGGGCTGGCACGGCGACTCGGCCGTCACCGTGCCGATCGGCGAGGTGGAGCCCGAGCTGACCGAGCTGATGCGGGTGACCGAGGAGGCCATGTGGCGCGGCATCGCCGCGCTCAAGCCGGGCCGCCACCTGTCCGACATCGGGCACGAGGTCGAGCGGTACGTGAAGTCGCAGGGCCGCTACGGCATCCCTCCTGAGTACGGCGGCCACGGCATCGGCACCGAGATGCACATGGACCCGTGGATCGCCAACCACGGCAAGCCGGGCCGCGGGCCGGCGCTGGAGGAGGGCATGTGCCTGGCCATCGAGCCCATGGTCAACCTCGGCACCGAGCGGACGCGCGTACTGGCCGACGACTGGACCGTCGTCACGATCGACGGCAAGCACTCCGCACACTTCGAGCACAGCGTGGCCGTGACACATAATGGACCTTGGGTGCTCACCGCTCTAGATGGGGGCAAAGAGCGCCTCGCTCAACTGCAGATCTAGCTCCCCGGGAGTGGTGGGATGGCGAACAGCCCCGAGATGCGTGCCTCCGACGCCGACCGTGACCGCGTCGCCGCCATCCTCCGCGAGCACACCGCGCAGGGCCGCATCACGATGGACGAGTTCAACGAGCGGCTGGAGCAGCTCTACACGACCAAGACTTACGGCGAGCTGGCCAGGCTCACCTCCGACCTGCCCGACGTCGATCTGCGCCACCTGCCGGTCAAGGCCGGCTCGTCGGCGCCCGACAAGAAGGGCATGCACAGCGGCATGGCGGCGGCCTGGAGCGCCTGGGCCGCGGCCAGCGGCATCAACTGGGTCATCTGGCTGATCGTGAGCATCACCGCGGGTGACCTGATCTATCCATGGCCCCTGTGGGTGATGGGTCCGTGGGGTGTCATCTTGCTGGTGAGCACGGTCTTCGGCGGTAACAACCAGCCGAAGGAGTCCTAGGCTTTGTGCACTAGTGCACTGTGTGCATTCGTGCGCAGTGCGTAAAGGCGGCGATTCCTAGCGTGAGTGGTGTCGGGAACACCATCCACTCGGAGGAATCGATGCGCAAGATCCTTGCGGCCACCGCTCTCGCCGGCTCCATGGCCATCGCCGGCCTCGCCGTCGCCCCCGCGGCCCAGGCCGCCCCGGTGACCGCCGACGCCGCCCAGGCGAGCTCGGCGGGCAACTGGGGCAAGTACTACAGCAGCAACCACAACGCCTACGCCTACGGCAAGACCTTCAAGAAGGGCGGGAAGGTCTACACCCACTGGTACGGCAAGGAGTCCACCTCGAAGTTCGGCTACGTCTGGTTCCGTTACTACTCCGGCGGCAAGTGGCACACGTTCTACCGTCCGTGGAACGGCAAGCACCACGGCAGCTGGTCGGGCAAGGGGATCAAGCGGATCTACACGTACACCTGCTGGGGCGGCAAGTCGAAGTACTGCGGTTCGGTGCACCGCATCTACTAGGTCCGTCCAGCCTGGCCCGTCGGGGGAGCTGCCCTGGCGGGCCTCGTGTTGTGGGCGTCGCGGCTTGCGGGGTGGGGTAGACTCCTACGTGGTTGTGTCAGGACACCTGGCACGCGTTTCGCGTTTTGGGCCCAGGTGTCGTACACTCCTTAGTCGGCTCACTATGACTTATCACGCGTCGGCGGTCTTTGCCGACCGTCGCTCTCTTCGAAGCGTGAAGGTCGCGGCTGCGTAGTGAACCGGAGCCTCAGACGACCGATCAGTGAAACGCGAGGAATTTTGGCCAAGAAAGACGGCGCCATCGAGATCGAGGGCACTGTGGTCGAATCGCTCCCGAACGCCATGTTCCGGGTGCAGCTCGACAACGGCCACAAAGTCCTTGCCCATATCAGCGGACGGATGCGGATGCACTACATCCGGATTCTTCCCGACGACCGGGTAGTCGTTGAACTGAGCCCCTACGACCTGAGTCGCGGGCGGATCGTCTACCGATACAAGTAAGACGTCTGAGGAATCAAAGGACAATGAAGGTAAAGCCGAGCGTCAAGAAGATCTGCGACAAGTGCAAGGTGATTCGCCGACACGGTCGCGTCATGGTGATCTGCGACAACCTGCGCCACAAGCAGCGTCAGGGTTAGTCGCCGCAAGGCTTCTCCGAGTCCGCCCCGCAAGGGAGCGGGCTCGACGCATGAGAAGCCTCGAGTCAGTTAGCGCGTCTCACGCCTGAGCAGGCGGCATCGCCGAACCGCTCAGGAGACCCCCGGTCGGAGGCCGGGGCCCTCACCCCGGGCATTGGGGAGGGGTAGTGCGGCGCAAGACCTCCGCCACAAAGAAGGAGAATGCCCGACCATGGCTCGCCTGGTTGGCGTCGACCTCCCCCGCGACAAGCGGCTGGAGATCGCTCTCACCTACATTTACGGAATCGGCCGCACCCGCGCCCAGGAGATCCTGCAGGCCACCGGTGTCAGCGGCGACCTGCGTGTGCACCAGCTCAGCGACACCGAGCTCGTCCCGATGCGTGACTACATCGAGGCGAACTTCAAGATCGAGGGTGACCTGCGCCGCGAGGTCCAGGCCGACATCCGCCGCAAGATCGAGATCGGTTGCTACCAGGGCATCCGGCACCGCAAGGGCCTGCCCGTGCACGGTCAGCGCACGCAGACCAACGCGCGCACCCGTAAGGGCAAGAAGAAGACCGTCGCCGGCAAGAAGAAGCCCGGTAAGAAGTAGTCCCGCACGGGATGTCGCCACCCGTCCGGCCCCGGTCGCGCATGCGACCGGCGGGTGCCGGGCCGGCGACCATCACACACAGCCGCGGACCGAAGACCTCAGGAGTAATGGCAAACAATGCCTCCTAAGAGCCGCCAGGGTGCGCCGAAGAAGGTGCGCCGCAAGGAGAAGAAGAACGTCGCTCACGGGCACGCCCACATCAAGAGCACGTTCAACAACACGATCGTCTCGATCACTGACCCCAACGGGAACGTGATCTCCTGGGCCAGCGCCGGCCACGTGGGTTTCAAGGGCTCCCGTAAGTCCACCCCGTTCGCCGCCCAGATGGCCGCCGAGAACGCCGCCCGCCGCGCCATGGAGCACGGCATGCGCAAGGTCGACGTCTTCGTCAAGGGTCCCGGCTCCGGCCGCGAGACCGCGATCCGCTCGCTGCAGGCCACCGGCCTCGAGGTGGGCTCGATCCAGGACGTCACCCCGGTTCCGCACAACGGTTGCCGGCCGCCGAAGCGCCGCCGCGTCTGACTTAGCCCAGGAGATACGAAGAAATGGCTCGTTACACGGGCGCCGACTGCAAGCTCTGCCGCCGCGAGAAGACCAAGCTCTTCCTCAAGGGCAGCAAGTGCGAGTCCGCCAAGTGCCCCATCGAGATCCGTCCTTACCCGCCGGGTGAGCACGGTCGCGGACGTCCCAAGGAGTCCGAGTACCAGCTTCAGCTTCGCGAGAAGCAGAAGACCCGCCGCATCTACGGCGTCCTCGAGAAGCAGTTCCACAACTACTACGAGGAGGCCGCGGGCCGCACGGGCAAGTCGGGTGAGGTGCTGCTCCAGATCCTGGAGAGCCGGCTCGACAACGTCGTCTACCGCGCCGGGTTCGCCCAGTCGCGTGACGCCGCCCGCCAGCAGGTCCGTCACGGACACTTCCTGGTCAACGGGAAGAAGGTGGACATCCCGTCCTACCGCGTCCGCGAGCACGACATCATCGAGGTCCGCGAGACCAAGCGCAACCTGATGCCGTACGAGGTGGCTCGCGCCACCGCCGGCGAGCGCACGGTTCCCGCGTGGCTCGGCGTCGTGCCCGACAAGCTGCGCGTCCTGGTCCACCAGCTTCCGGTGCGCCAGCAGATCGACACGCAGGTTCAAGAGCAGCTCATCGTCGAGTACTACTCGAAGTGAGCCTCGGCCGGGGTACGCATCGCCGTACCCCGGCTACGCTGTTCATCGGAGTGGCGTCATATAGCGGGCGTCACACGAAAAAAGGGGAGACCCGCACATGCTGATCGCTCAGCGTCCGACTCTTCTCGAAGAGTCGATCGACGAGACCCGGTCCCGGTTCGTCATCGAGCCGCTGGAGCCCGGCTTCGGCTACACCATCGGCAACTCGCTGCGCCGCACGCTGCTGTCGTCCATCCCGGGCGCGGCCGTGACGAGCATCCGCATCGAGGGCGTGCTGCACGAGTTCTCGACCGTCCCCGGGGTCAAGGAAGACGTCACCGACATCATCCTCAACCTCAAGGAACTGGTCGTCTCCTCCGAGCACGACGAGCCGGTCGTGATGTACCTGCGCAAGCAGGGCCCGGGTGAGGTCACCGCCGCCGACATCGCGCCGCCCGCCGGTGTCGAGGTGCACAACCCCGAGCTGCGCATCGCGACGCTCAACGGCAAGGCCAAGCTGGAGATGGAGCTGACCGTCGAGCGCGGTCGCGGCTACGTCTCCGCCGCCCAGAACAAGCAGCCGGGCCAGGAGATCGGTCGCATCCCGATCGACTCCATCTACTCCCCGGTGCTCAAGGTCACCTACAAGGTCGAGGCGACCCGAGTCGAGCAGCGTACCGACTTCGACCGTCTCATCCTCGACGTCGAGACCAAGCCCGCGATGAAGCCCCGCGACGCGGTGGCCTCCGCCGGTAAGACCCTCGTCGAGCTCTTCGGCCTGGCCCGCGAGCTCAACGTCGAGGCCGAGGGCATCGACATCGGCCCGTCGCCGACCGACGCCGCTCTGGCCGCCGACCTGGCGCTGCCGATCGAGGAGCTCAACCTCACGGTTCGCTCCTACAACTGCCTCAAGCGCGAGGGCATCCACACCGTGGGTGAGCTCGTCGCCCGCAGCGAGCAGGACCTGCTCGACATCCGCAACTTCGGAGCCAAGTCGATCGAAGAGGTCAAGCAGAAGCTGCACGAGATGTCGCTGGCGCTCAAGGACTCCCCGCCCGGGTTCGACCCGAGCGCGGTGGCCGGCGGCGGCTACGACGACGACGACAGCGCGTACGTCGAGACCGAGCAGTACTGATTCCCAGCTAGCGCGGGCCCCCGTCCGGGGGCCTGGCGGCCCGACCCCGGTACCTGGCACGGCCGGGGCGGGTGAACCTCAAGGAGAAATGACATGCCCAAGCCCACCAAGGGTGCACGTCTTGGCGGCAGCCCGGCGCACGAGCGGCTGATCCTGGCCAACCTGGCCACGGACCTGTTCCGCCACGGCAAGATCCGCACGACGGTCGCCAAGGCCAAGCGCCTGCGCCCGCTGGCGGAGCGCCTGATCACCAAGGCGAAGAAGGGCGACATCCACAACCGGCGTCAGGTCCTGACCGTCGTTCGGGACAAGGGCGTCGTGCACCAGCTGTTCACCGAGATCGCGCCGACGTTCGCCGAGCGTCCCGGTGGCTACACCCGCATCACCAAGATCGGTGCGCGTAAGGGCGACAACGCCCCGATGGCGGTCATCGAGCTGGTGACCGAGCCGCTGAACGGCGTCACCACCCGCCGTACCGAGGCTCCCGCCGCCGCTCCGGCTGAGGCTCCCGCCGAGGAGACCGCTGCCGAGGCTCCGGCCGCTGAGGCTTCGGCTTCGGAGGCTCCGGCTTCTGAGGCTCCCGCCGAGGCCGCTGACGCCAAGGCTGAGGAGTCCGCTCCCGCCGAGGGCGAGGCGAAGAAGGACGAGGCCTGATCTTTCAGGCTGGACGGGCCCGATCCCCTTTGCGGGGGTTCGGGCCCGTTTTTTGAGTTCGGGCCCTTTTTCGGATAGGGGGATCATCGTGGTACGGCTTCGCCTCGATCTCGCGTACGACGGGACCGACTTCTCCGGATGGGCTCGGCAGCCGGGGCTGCGTACCGTCCAGGGGGAGATCGAGCTGGCGCTCACGCGGATCCTGCGGCTTTCCTCGCCGGCCATGCTGACCGTTGCCGGGCGTACCGACGCGGGGGTGCATGCGCGGGGGCAGGTCGCGCATGTGGACGTGCCTGAGGCGGCGCTGGGGGAGCTGGACGGGCGCCGGGGGCCGCTGGGCGTCGATGAGCGGCTCTCTGCGCTCGTGCGGCGGCTGGGTGGAGTCCTGGAGCCCGATGTACGGATTTATCGGGTCTCGGTGGCTCCTGAGGGCTTTGACGCGCGGTTCTCGGCTTTGTTCCGGCGGTATGCGTACCGGGTGGGGGATGGGCCCGGAGGCGTCGACCCCTTGCAGCGGCGTGCGGTCGTCTGGCACAACCGGCCGCTCGACCTCGGCGCGCTCAACGCCGCCGCCGCCCTGCTGCTCGGTGAGCACGACTTCGCGGCCTTCTGCAAGAAGCGCGAAGGCGCCACCACCATCCGGGAACTGCAGCGGCTCGACTGGGTGCGCGAGGACTCCGGCGTGCTGGTCGCCACTGTGGTGGCTGATGCCTTCTGTCACTCGATGGTGCGGGCGCTGGTGGGGTCGTTGCTGGCTGTCGGGGAGGGGCGGCGTTCCGTCGAGTGGCCCGCTGAGGTGCTCACCCGGGGGGTGCGGGACTCCGGGGTGCATGTCGCGCCCGCTCATGGGCTGTGCCTTGAGGAGGTCGGGTATCCGGCCGATGAGGAGCTCGCCGGTCGGGCGGCGGCTACGCGGCGGGTCCGTACCGTGGGGGCGGACGCCGGCTGAGCGTTCTTTCGGCCTGCGTTCTTCGGCCTGCGCTCTTGGGCTGTGCTGCGGGAGTGCGAGGACGCGCCGGTCCGGGGCGTGAGGTGGCGCGTGCGGTGACCCTGGTGTGCGGGTGGCCGGGTCGGGGCGTACGGGGGGCTGGTGCCTCTTCGTACGCCCCGATTTGCGGTTGTCAGTCGTTGGTGGCGCGGCGTTCCAGGACCTCTGAGGTCAGGTCGCGGAACTCGGCGCTCACCTTCGGGAGCGTCTTCTCGTCCGCCTTCGGGGTGTGGCCGTCGGCGTGGGTGGCGTAGCTGAAGACGATGTAGCGGCCCCAGACCAAGCCGGCCGCGTAGCCGCCGGCGATGTGCACCCGCTCGCCGCCCGACTTCTCAGGGCCGGGCAGGGGGCGGAACCAGACGTTGTTCGGCAGGTCCTTCGCCTGGTCGGCCGCGGCGGCGGCGTCCTTGTCAGGCAGGACGGCGATGCCCGTGGTGACCGCGTAGCGGCGCTTGCTGTCGACGTATGTGGCCCTCAGCACCCGGCTGCACTTCCGCTCCTTCAGCGCGTCGGCGAACGCGCCCGTCGCGGCCTTGGCGCACGTCGTTTCCATGCCGGCCTTGACCCGTGTGAACGTCGTGCCCGCCGCGCTCACCTTCTTCTTCGGGAACGCCTCCGAGAGGGCCAGCTTCTGCGGGTCGGTCTGCTCCGAGTCGAGGACGGACGTCGCCGCCGGGGTCTCGGGTGGCGGGGTGGCGGCGTCGGCCGTCGCCGACGGTGGCGGCACCGACGCTCGCGTGGCGGCCGTCGTCGGGGGCGGTGAGGTCACCGTCTGGTACGCGAAGAAGCCGCCCGTCGCGATGCCGGCCAGAGCCAGCGCGCCCAGGGTCACCAGCAGGGCCCGCTTGCTCTTGGGCGGTGGCGGGGGTGGTGGTGGCGTCTGGAACGGGGGTTGCTTGAAGGCGCCCGGCGGGAAGGCCGGAGCGCCCGGCCTCGTCTGGGCGGGGACGTTGAAGGCCGATGTGGGCTTCTGGCCCCAGGTGTCTCTGGAGAACGGGAGCTCGGGCAGTTTGTCACCGGTCGCGGGCGTGGGGGGCCAGACGGGCACGTCGCCTGGCTCCGGGGGGCGGGCGGGGTCATGGGGTTGATTCGGTGAGGTGGCCGTCGCAGCGGCCTCGACCTCGCCACCGGGGCCGACCGAGCCTGCCTGGTCGGTCGAACCTGCGTGGCCGGTTGGGTCCGTCGGGCCGGTTGAGCTTGCCGGGGCGGTCGGACCCGCCTGGCTGGGCGAGCCTGCCGGGGCGGTCGGGTCTGTTTCGGCAGCCGAGCTCACCGGGGTGGCCCCTGCAGCCTTTCCTGCGGTCTGTGGCGTGGTGGGGTGTGGGGTGTCTGGGTTCTCCTGGTTCGCGGGCTGCTGCTTGTTGTCTGGGCCGGTGGTCGAGTCCGTTTGCGGGGCTCGGTCCGGGTGCGGATCCGTGTGCGGTGCCGAGCCCGCATGCGGGAGTGTGCCCGGGCGCGGGTGAGCAGCGGTGGGCTGCTCCGGGGTGTCGGCGGACTGCTGTGCGCCGCCCTCAGCCCGCTCTGTGCCGGCCTTAGCCGGCTTTGAGCCGTTGCCGACGGGGCCTGAGGAGCCCTGGGTCGGATGGGCGGCCGTTGGCGAAGAATCGTCGCCTTCGTGGGTGGCTGCCGTGTCCGAGTGGGTTGCGTCCCCGTGAGTTGCGTTTCCGTGGGTTGCGTCGGGGTGTGGCAGGGCTGGACGAGTGGCGTTGGCGTCGGTGTAGTTCGCGTCCGGGAGGTTGGCGTCCGGGAGGTTGGTGTCCGGGAGGTTGGCGTCCGGAAGGTTGCCGTCCGTGTGGCCGGTGTCCGCGAGGTCGGCGTTCGCGTGGCCGGCGTCCGTGTGATCGGCGTTCCCGGGGACGGTGCCTCGGGGCGCGGGATCCGCTTGGGCGCTGGCCGCCGGTTGCGGGGTGTGCTGTCGGGTGATGTCCGGGTCGGTGTCGGTGTTGGCCGGGCGGGTGGGTGCCTCGTTTGAGGAAAGGGAGCGAGGCGTGCTGGGCGCGGGTGTGTCGCCCGGCTGGGCCTGCTCCTTGGGCTCTTGGCCGGCCGGGTCGGAGTAGTGCCCCGCCGGAAGGTTGAGGCCCTCCGGGTCCGTGGTGATCGCGTCCAGGTTGGTGCCGTCGGCTGGGTAGGCGGTGTCGCCGGCGCTTACCTGGTTCAGGATGAACGGGGTCGGGTTCGGGTTGAAGGGGGGCGGGAGGAAAGGCTCGTCCGGGTCGGGGACCGCCTCCAGTTCGCCTGTGGCGGCCGGCCATGGGGGCATGGCGTGGGCGTCCGACACCGGGGCGGGCCAGGTCGGCATGCCCGCTGCCGCTGCGGTGAACGCCGGCGGGGGCTCCCACGGTGGTGTCGTCGATCGCGGGCCCTCCGCAGGCCAAGCGCCCTGGCCGGGCTGCTGCTGGGTGTTCGGGGGCATGGGGTGGTCTGGGAGCGGGCCGCCGTGGTGCTGGGGCGGGTGCGGGGCTCCCTGATGCGGGCCGTCGAAGTGCAGGCCCGGGTGAGGCTGGTTGGGGCCGGTCTGGTTGGGCCCGGCCTGGTTTGGCCCGGTCTGGTTTGGCCCGGTCTGGTTGGGGTGGGGCTGCTGTGGCCAGGCGTCACCGGCCTCCGGGCCGCCGAACGGCGGGGAGGCTGGGTGGGGTGGCGCTGGTGGCTGCTCGGGGTGTGGTGCGGCGAGCGGCTGGTGGGGGTGGGGCGCGGCGAACGGCGGCTGGCCCGGGTGCGGGGGGCCCGCCGGTGGGTGCGGCTGCGACACGCCGAACGGCGCCCCCGGCGGCTGCTGGCCGAACGCGTGCGGGCCGCCCTGAGGCGCGCCGAAGTGCGGGTGACCGTGGTCAGGGGCCGGAGGGCGGCCGCTCGGTGGCTGGGCCCCTGGCGGCTGGGCACCGGGCCCGCCCTGGCCGATTGGCGTGGCGCCGGGCCCGCCCTGACCGTACGGCTGGGGGCCGCCGCCCTGTGCGAACGCACGGTTGTCGGCCTGGGGCGCGCCGAAAGGTGGGGTGGCGGGGTCGCCCTGAGGGTGGCCGAAGGCGTGCTGGTCGGCTTGAGGTGCGCCGAAGGGCGTGGTGGGGGCGCCCTGTGCGAACGCGTTAGGGGCGCCCTGTGCCGGGGCGAAAGGTGGCCGGCCGTGCGGTGACCCGAAAGGCGGTTGGCCCTCGGGCGGACCGAAAGGCGGCTGGCCTTGCGGTGGTCCGGAGGGTGACTGGCCTTGCGGTTGGGGGGTGCTCTGCGGGCCGGTGAAGGGGGGTTGGCCGAAGCGGGGTGGGGTGGAGGGGGCGTTGGGCGTGGGTCCGAAGGGAGGCTGTGGGGCGGGCTGGGAGAGGGCCGGGTCGGAGAGCCAGTCGTAGGAAGCAGCGTCGTTGGCGGGGACTTCCCATGGCTGGGCGTCCGGCGGGAGGGCCGCGGGCGTGTCGTCGGTGTCCTGGGCGGCGGGTGCCGGTTGGTCCCCAGAGGGTGTAGGCGCTGTTGGGGTCGCCTGGTCCTTCCCCATCGAAGGGGGTTCCGGTGCCTGAAGGCGTGGCTCGGTGGCTGGAGAGCCGTCGGGCAGGGGAGGGTGGGGGCCGCCGGGGTAGTTGCCGGCGGCCGGGGCACCGGGGGAGCCCGGAGGGTAGGGGGAGGTGCCCGATGGGTGTGGGTGGGCCGACGTCCGCTCGCCGGAGGGAGTGGACGCCGGTGGAACGTCTCGCCCGTTGGTCTGGCCGAAGCTCGGCGGTGGTGTCGCTGGGGCGGCCGAACCGTCGGCCTCCCTCTGATCGTGCTCAGACCCGGGTTCCTGGCCACGCATAGCTTGGAGCCTAGCGAGCAGAGCGAGATCGTTAGGCCGGTATGGGCGTTCCCACGAGCATCACGAGCCCCTTTGCAGCGGGTTCGCCCCAAAAGACCATTCAGCTGAGCGCGTTGCCGGTCAGAACCCGGTTGTCCAGGGCCACGTACACGGTGGCCTTGGTGATGTCGACGATGGCCTGAGAGATCCGCTTCGAGCCCTTCGAGTCGGGCTTCGTGCCGTCCTTGTTCTGGAACCACACGAGGATCGCGTAGTGGCCGTACGTCGAGATCTTGGCGCCGCCTGCGCCGGAGCCGAGCTGCTTGGTGACCTCGTCCTTGCCGGCCAGGGGCTTGACGTAGTTGCTCGTGCTGCCGGCCTTGGCGACCTTGGCCGCCTGCTTCTCGGAGCTGAGGTTGGCCACGCCGACCGTGCCGATCACCACGCCGGCCTTGTCGCGGAAGCTCGCGCGGACGAACTGGGTGCACTTGGCCGACTTGAGCGCCTTCTGCAAGGAGTCGCCGAGAGCGCCGTCCGTGCACTTCTTGTCCTTGCTGGTGATCGTCATCTCGTAACCGCGCTTCGAGACGGTGAACTTCCGCTTCTTGCCGAACAGCTCCTTGACCGAGATCGGGTCAGGGTCGGTCTTGCGGCTGGCGGCGAAGCCGTACTTGCCGGGCGGGACCGAGGGCAGCGGCGCCGAGGTCTGGCGGGCCGCGGCGGTCTCGGCGGTGACCGGGTCGTCGGCGTTGTACATCAGGGCCAGGCCGCCGCCGAGCAGACCGAGCACCACCAGGCCGCCGACGCCGGCGAGCAGCGGGCCGCGGGAGCGGCTGCCCTCGTCGTACGGGCTCCAGCCGATGCGGCTCTGGGGAGCCCTGTTCGTGAAGTCGTCCTCGGGCTTGCCCTTGCCGGTGTCGCCGCCGGTCTCGGGGTCTGCCGCGGCGCCGCGGTCTTTACGGCCTCGACGGGACTTTCCAGCGGCGGCGGACTTGTCGCCCCTGCCCTTCTTGCCGTCCTTGCCCCTGCCGTCCTTGTCATCCTTGCCGTCGGCGCCCTCCAGCGGGGTGGGCGCTCCGAAGGCGGAGGTGGCAGCGCTCGCGGAGGGGTCGCCCCCAGGGCCGCCACCGGGACCGCCATCAGGGCCGCCGGGACCGTTCGGTGGGGCGGCTCGCCGGCCGGGAACGGCGTGCGCCCCGCTCGGGCCACCGAACGGGTCCGTGCCGAAGCCGCCCTGCGGCGGACCGACAGGCCCGCCGCCGAAACCCCCACCGGGGCCACCAGGACCACCAGGACCGGGGCCACCAGGACCAGCAGGGCCAGCAGGGCCGCCGCCGTGACGGCCGCGACCGCCGGGAGCACCGCCCGGAGCGCCGCCGGGCCCACCGGCAGGGCCGTCAGGACCGCCGAAACCAGCAGGGTTGCCAGGGCCGGCAGGGCCACCGGGACCACCGGGGCCGGCAGGACCGCCAGGCCCAGAAGGACCGCCGGGCCCGCCGTGGCGGCCGGAGCCGCTCATGAACAGGCTGCCGGGCGCGTCAGAACCGCCGCCCGGGTTGTTGGGGAAGGGCTCGTCGACCGGCCTGCCCCTGCGGGGCCGGCCGGCTTCGGAGCCGCCGTCGGCTGCGAAAAAGCTGCCCGGGGCCCCGTCGGCGGGCCCGCCACCTGCGGGGCCGTTGCTCGTGAACAGGCTGCCCGCCGTCGCGTCCGCCGGTGAGCCCTCGCCCCTGGGAGTGCCTCCCATGCCGTAGGGGGCGCTGCCGGTGCCGTGCTCACGTTCCCCACTGCCGTTGGAAACCATGCGGCGACATTACCGTGATGTTCGTCATTGGGTTCCGAAGTCTTGGGTCCACCATGGACCTCCTGGCCCCGCGGCGACGCCGACGCCGATGGCCTTCAGGCGGCAGTCGAGGATGTTCCTGCGGTGGTCAGGGCTGCCCATCCAGCCGCTCACCGCCTCCCGGGCGGTGCTGTATCCGGCGCCGATGTTCTCCGCGGCGCCCCAGCGGTATCCGGCGCGCTCCATGCGGTCCCAGGGGGAGGAGCCGTCGGGGGAGTTATGGGCGAGCTCACCCGCGCGGGCCATCTCCAGCGAGTGCGTACGAGCCGACCTGGTCAGCCCCGCGTCGACCCTGAGCGGCCCGCATCCGCGCTTGGCCCTGGCGGAGTTCGTCAGCGTGACGACCTCGGACGCCATGCCCGCCAGCACCCGTACGTCCTCGCGCCCGTCCTCGAACGCCGCCGACGGGTTGTCATGGGAGTTGAACCCGGGGATCTGCCCGTCGGGGGTGCGGCGCGGCGCGTGCGTGGCGGTGGGCTCGCCCACTTCCTTCTTGATGGTGATCCCCCGAGGGATGCTCTCGACCTGCGGCTGCGCCTTCTTCTGCACGGTCGGCGCCGGGTTGGCGGTGGCCGCGGCGGGCGGCGCGGTCTCGCTCAGGTAGATGTGGCGGGCCGGCTCTTCCTCGCTGCTCAGCCGGCCGATCAGCACGCCCGTGAACAGGACCGAGAGCAGGCAGGTCAGCAGGCCCAGACGGCTCCGGCGCCGGGGGCCGCGCTGGGTGAGCCGGGTGCGAGAGATCTGCCACATACCGCCGCTAACGATAGGGATGTCGGGTCCTGGGAAAGAAGGGGTCCCAGGGAAACGAAACTAAACCGTTCTGAGGTCAGGTAGAATCGCACAGGGTTACCGGTCTTTTGACCTGCACGCCTCAGGGCGGGTAGCTTAGGTTCGTTGTGTGCATAGGTCCTGCGAGACCGATGCGCGGCGCGTCCGGCGTCATCTCCCGTGATGTGGAGACGGAAGGTCCGGGCCGTCGTGTGCCCGCACCGACCGACCAATGTAGCTGTCGCATCCGACAGCGCCGAAGACGCGAGCATAAAGAAGGCTACGACCGTGCGCACGTACTCACCGAAGCCCGCCGACGTCCAGCGTCAGTGGTACGTCATCGACGCGACCGATGTCGTGCTGGGCCGGCTGGCCAGCCACGTCGCGACCCTGCTCCGCGGCAAGCACAAGCCGATCTTCGCCAACCACGTCGACACCGGTGACTTCGTCATCGTCATCAACGCGGACAAGATCGCGCTGAGCGGCAACAAGCTTGAGCAGAAGAAGGCGTACCGCCACTCGGGCTACCCGGGCGGTCTGCGTTCCGTCACGTACGGCGAGCTCATGGAGAAGCGGCCGGAGAAGGCCGTCGAGAAGGCCGTCAAGGGCATGCTGCCGAAGAACTCCCTCGGTCGGAAGATGGCCAAGAAGCTGAAGGTCTACGCGGGTTCCGAGCACCCGCACCAGGCCCAGCAGCCGGTGCCGTTCCAGATCACCCAGATCGCCCAGTAGTAGTTCGAAAGAGTTAGAGGAGAACCGTGGCTGAGCCCACCGGTGTCGAGACGGTCGTAGAGACGGCCGAGCTGGAGGACTTCTCCGGCGAGGACTTCCCGTCCGAGTACACCACCGAGTCCGCCGCCAGCGCTGACGCTCCCGTGCGCAAGCCCGTCACCACGGGCAACTCGTACGGCACCGGCCGCCGTAAGGAGGCGATCGCCCGCGTGCGCATCGTCCCCGGCACCGGTAAGTGGACGATCAACGGTCGTTCGCTGGACGTCTACTTCCCGAACAAGGTCCACCAGCAGATCGTCAACGAGCCCTTCGTGGTGCTCGGCGCCGAGGAGGCGTTCGACGTCATCGCGCGCATCGACGGCGGCGGCGTGACCGGCCAGGCCGGCGCGCTGCGCATGGGCCTGTCCCGCGCGCTGGCGATCCTCGACGTCGACGTCAACCGCCCGCCGCTGAAGAAGGCCGGCTTCCTCACCCGTGACGCCCGCGCCACGGAGCGGAAGAAGTACGGCCTCAAGAAGGCCCGTAAGGCTCCGCAGTACAGCAAGCGCTGAGTTGGCGCGCCTCTTCGGCACCGACGGGGTACGTGGGGTCGCGGGCCGCGACCTCACGGCCGAGCTCGCCATGGATCTGTCCGTGGCGGCGGCCCATGTCCTCGGCGATGCAGGCGCGTTCGCCGCTACCGGACGCCGTCCGGTGGCGGTCGTAGGCCGGGACCCGCGTGCCTCAGGAGAGTTCCTCGAGGCCGCAGTGGTCGCCGGCCTCGCGGCGTCTGGAGTGGACGTGCTGCGCCTCGGCGTGCTGCCCACCCCTGCCGTCGCCCACCTCACCGCGGCGCTCGGCGCCGACCTCGGGGTCATGCTGTCGGCCTCGCACAACCCGGCGCCCGACAACGGCATCAAGTTCCTGGCGCGCGGCGGCTTCAAGCTGTCCGACGCGGTCGAGGACGAGATCGAGCGGCGGCTCGGCGAGGAGTGGAGCTTCCCCGTCGGGTCCGGCGTGGGGCGCGTGCGCGATGCGTACGGCGAGGCGGACCGCTACATCTCCCACGTGCTGACCACGATGAACGCCGGCCTCGACGGCCTGCACGTCGTGGTCGACTGCGCTCACGGGGCGGCCCACATGGTGGCTCCCGAGGCGCTGGTGCGCGCGGGGGCGAGGGTCGAGGCCATCGGCGCGCGGCCCGACGGCCTCAACATCAACGACGGTCACGGCTCGACCCACCTCGACAAGCTCTGCCAGGTGGTCGTCTCGCGCGGGGCCGACCTCGGCGTGGCCTACGACGGCGACGCCGACCGCTGCCTGGCGGTCGACCACACCGGCGCGATCGTCGACGGTGACCACATCATGGCCGTGCTGGCCGCCGCGCTGCACGGCGACGGCCTGCTGGCCAAGGACACCGTGGTCGCGACCGTCATGTCCAACCTGGGCTTCAAGCTCGCGATGCGCGAGGCGGGCATCACCGTGGTCGAGACCGCGGTGGGCGACCGTTACGTGCTTGAGCGGATGAAGGCCGACGGCTACAACCTGGGCGGTGAGCAGTCGGGCCACGTCATCATGCTCGACCACGCCACCACCGGCGACGGCCTGCTCACCTCGCTCCAGCTGCTGGGCGTGGTGGCCAAGTCGGGGGTGCCGCTCAAGGAGCTGGCCTCGATCATGACGTCGCTGCCGCAGATCCTGATCAACGTCAAGGACGTCGACAAGGGCAAGGCCGCGGCTCCCGAGCTGCTCGCCGCCGTCGCCACGGCGGAGGCGGAGCTGGGTGAGACCGGGCGCGTGCTGATCAGGCCGAGCGGCACCGAGCCGATGATCCGGGTGATGGTCGAGGCGGCCAGCGAGGAGCATGCCACGATGGTGGCGAACCGCCTGGCCGACGTGGTCCGCAAGGTCTGCGTCTGAGACACGGCGTCTGAGACAGGGCGTCTGAGACACGGGATCGAAGGAAGGCCCGCGGGGATCTCTCCGCGGGCCTTCTTCGTTCGTACGGTCACTCGTCCCCGGTGAGTGAGAAGGCGCGCAGGCGCTGGCCGGCCCAGAGGACGGCGGCGACGGTGACGACGAGCAGGGCGGGGATGGCGAAGCCGAGCGTGACGTCCGCCTTGAGGAAGGGCGAGTCGCTGAGCTGGTCGGCGATCGACTGGCCCCAGTGCTGGATGGAGAACTTGCGGGCCCCCGGCACGAGGTTGCCGACCAGGCTCTCCCAGACCAGGGCGTAGACGATGCCGATCGTCACCGCGTGCCGGGTGACGATGCCGAGCAGCAGGAACAGCGCGGCGTAGGCGATGCCGGCGGCCAGGGTGCCGAGGGCGAAGCCGGCGGCGACGCCGTCCTCACCGCGTACGAGCAGCCAGCCCGACACGTACGTCGGCACCGCCGCGAACACCGCCAGCAGCGACGCGGCCACCAGGAACTTGGTCATGACGATGGTCGGGCGCGAGATCGGCTTCGACATCAGGTGGATGATGGTGCCGTCGTCGATCTCGGGGGCGATGACGCCGGTGCCGGCGATGAGGCCGAGCAGCGGCAGCATGGTGCCGATGGCGAAGTTCTGCAGCAGCAGGACGGCCGAGCGCTGGTCGGCGGCACCGAAGACCTTGAACAGCACGGCGAGGCCGACCAGGGCCAGCGGGAGCAGCAGGAGCAGGATGATCCGCCGGCGCCCCAGCAGGGCCCGGTAGGTGATGCCCGCGACGACTGTGTTCATCAGGAGCTCCTGTTGATGAGGTAGGAGAAGACGCTCTCCAGGTCCTCGTCCGCGGGGGAGACCTGGTGCAGGCTGACGCCCTCGGCGCGGGCGACCTGGGGCAGGAGACGGGCGAAGCGGCGGAACTCGGTGGCCTGGACCTCCAGGCCGTCGGGGCGCAGCGTGATGCCGCCGGTGGAGTCGTCGCGTACGAGGGCGGCGGCCAGCTTCCTGTCGTCGCTCGACCGGATCCTGAACAGGTGGGGCCGGTCGGTCATCAGCCGCCTGATCTCGCGGAAGTTGCCCGACGCGGCGTGCCGGCCGGCCACCAGCACCTCGATGTGCTGGGCGACCCGCTCGACCTCCTCCAGGATGTGGGAGCTGAACAGGATGGTCTTGCCCGCCGTGCCCATGGCGCGGATCAGGTCCATGAGGTGCAGCCGCTGGCGCGGGTCCATGCCGTTGAACGGCTCGTCGAGCAGCAGCACGGGCGGGTCGTGGACGAGCGCGGCGGCGACCTTGACGCGCTGGCGCATGCCCTTGGAGTACGTCTCGACCCGCCGGTCCTTGGGCTCCTCCATCTCGACGGTGGCCAGGGCCTTGCGTGCGGCCTCGTCGGGGTCGGGCAGGCCGTGCAGGCGGGCGGCGGACAGCACGAACTGCCAGCCGGTCAGGAAGCCGTAGACGCCCTCGCGCTCGGGGACCAGGCCGATGCTGCGGTAGATGTGGTGGTTCTTCCAGACGCGGGTGCCGTCCAGGGTGACCGTGCCGCCCGACGGGGCGAGGAAGCCGGCCATCATGTGCAGGAGCGTCGACTTGCCCGCCCCGTTGGGGCCGAGCAGGCCGGTGACGCCAGGCCCGATCGTCATGGTGACGTCGTTGACCGCGACGACGTTGCCGTACCAGCGGGAGACCTGCGAAAGCTCGATCTTCATCGCGCGGCCGCCCTCCTGTAGCGCAGGGCCAGCGCGGCGAGGCCGGCGGCGAGCAGCACCAGCAGCACCGCGATCGACACGGCGCCGCTCGGGTAGACGCCGTCCTCGATCGCGTGGGACGGCGTGCCGAACACCGCGTGCTGGACGGAGTCGACCAGCCAGAACGGGTTCACCAGCCAGGCGTAGGAGGCCGCGGCCTCGTTGCCGGAGGAGTAGAGGGTGCCGTAGATGATGGGGACCGCGGCCGACGACAGCAGGTAGACCGTGATCACCGAGGCCACGCCGAGGCCGCGCCTGGGCGTGAACGAGGCCAGCGCGAGCCCGAAGACCGACAGCAGCAGCGCGAGCACCAGCGCCATCAGCACGGAGCTGAGGTATTCGCCGGTGGCGGGCGGGCCGGGCATGTCGATGAGCAGCTCGCCCGCGTAGACCACCGTGATCGGGGCCGCGACGAGCGCGAACACCGCGATGGTCATCGCGGCGACCTTCGCGCCGACGTACTCGGCGATCGAGACGGGACGCGACAGGTAGAGCGGCAGGACGCGGTAGCGCAGGTCGGGCGCGACCACCGTGGGAGCCTGGGCGGCCAGGAAGATCGCCACGACGGCCTGCATGACGACCGCGAAGCCGCTGTAGTCGATGCCGCGCTGCTGGGCGAGGGCCATCAGGGCGATGTTCACGATGGCCGGGAAGAACATGATGGCGACCAGCGAGTACGGGACGATCTTGCTGCGCGCGGGCCGGCCGAGCCCGAAGACGCCGCGCAGGCTGTGGACCGTCAGTGCCCTGGTCGAGTAGCCGCGGCCGAGTCTGGGGCCGTCGTAATGACGATAGCCGATGTCGTAGATCTCAGACATGTGCCACCTCATCCCTGAAGACGTCCTCGATGCGGTGGCGTCCCTGCTCCAGGCGGATCAGGCACAGGCCCAGCTCGGCGGTGGCGTCGCGGATGGCGTCGTACGTCTGCTCGCCCGCCACCTTGACGACCAGCTGCCGCCCTTGGAGCGAGACCGTCTGCCCGTCGCCGGACAGCTTGGCGGCCAGGTCGTCGAGCCCCTCGTCCACCTCGACCGTCAGGGTCTGGGTGGCCTGCGTGAACTCGCCGATGGCCGAGGAGCGCAGCAGCCGTCCCGCGTCGATGACGATGACGTGGTCGCAGATGCGCTCGAGCTCGCCGAGCAGGTGCGAGGTGACCAGCACGCTGATGCCGAACTCGGTGCCGATGCGCCGGATCAGCGTCAGCATCTCGTCGCGCCCGCGCGGGTCGAGCCCGTTGGTCGGCTCGTCGAGGAAGATCAGTTTGGGGTCGTGGACGAGCGCCTGTGCCAGCTTCACCCGCTGTTTCATGCCGGTGGAGTAGGTGCCGACGGCACGGTAGCGCTCTTCCGCGAGCCCCACGTGGCGCAGCACGTCGGCGGCGCGTTCGCGGGCCGCGGTGCGCGGCAGCCCGGACATGCGGGCGAGGTGGACGACTAATTCGGTCGCGGATACGTCGGGGGGCAGGCATTCGTGCTCGGGCATGTAGCCGACGAGCCGGCGGATCTCGGCGCCCTGCGTGGTGACGTCGAGATCGAGCACGCGCGCGGTGCCCTCGGACGGCGGCAGCAGGCCGAGCAGGATCTTGATCATCGTCGACTTGCCGGCGCCGTTCGCCCCGACCAGACCGGTGACCCCCGGCCCCACGGTGACCGAGAGCCGGTCGACCGCGGTGACGGTGGGGAAGCGCTTGGTCAGCCCCTCGGTGGCGAGGATGTGCATGAGCCGGACACTACCCGTCCGCCCGATGCCGCCGCCTCGGTCATAGGGATGAACGCCGTCCTACTTGAGGCCAGAATCTGCGCTGGACCAGGAGGGTGAGCGTGCCCGCCACGCTCATCCCCAGGAGGTTCAGCGCGAGCTGGGAGATGGAGCCGCCGACCTCCCGCAGCTCCTGGACGGCCAGCGAGACCGCCACGTAACCGGCGGCGGGGACCGTGGTGACCGAGATGAACACCCCGATCAGGGCCGTCGACTTGCCCGCCGTGATCGACAGCACCCCGGCCGCGCCGGCCAGCAGGGCCACGATGAACGACCAGCGGTCGGGCTTGACGATGAACTGCACCTCCTCGTGCCCGCCGATGTCGCCGGGGCCGAACCAGCCCAGCCAGTACGCCACGAGCGCGCACGCGTACGCGATCGCGATCGCCGCCAAGAACCCGACGACCAGCGTCCGCAGCGCGGTCACGATCAGCCGCCCGTCGCCGCGCAGCAGCCCGAAGCAGACGGCGGCGACCGCGCCGAACTCGGGACCGAGCACCATCGCGCCGACGATGAGGATGAGGGAGTTCGTCAGCACGCCGATGCCGACCAGCAGCGTGGCGATGGTGAGGAACACCAGGTACGACCAGGTGACCCGGGAGTCGGCCGAGACCCGCTGGGCCAGCTGGGCCCAGACCACGGCGTCGTCGGGCTCGCCCGGCGCCTCCTCGACGGCGGCGTCGGCGGCCTCCGACAGCGAGAGGTCGACCTGCTCGGCCGCGATGGAGCCCTCGGTCCGCAGCCAGGCGAGCCGGCCGAGCACCTCGTTGGCCGACTCTCTGGCCGCGTCGCAGAGCACCACGTCGCCGCGCGGCTCGCGGGCGGCGCCCGGCAGGACGACGATGTTGGTGACGCCTGGGCAGCTCTCCAACACCGTCGTCGCCTCTTCGGTGCGCGCGGCGGGGACGATCAGTCGTAGGTGCAGCACTCGGACATTCTCGTCGATCGGATGTTGACGGGGTGTTGACGCCGGTACGCGAACGTTCCTCGCATGATCTGGTGTCATGATCACGACGAGGAGTGCTGGTTCGCCGGCGTCGACGATCTGGGGTGTGCGGGCAGGTTCGGGCGTTACGTGTACGAGGAGGCGTTCAGGTCTGGCGAAGACGCACCCGTCGTACGGAGTGGTCTGCGCCCTTCTTGAGCACGAGGTCGGCGCGGCCCCTGGTGGGGGCGATGTTCTCGACGAGGTTGCGCTCGTTGATGTCGCGCCAGACGTTCTCCGCGAACGCCGTGGCCTCCTCGTAGGAGAGCTCGGCGATGTGGCGGAAGTAGGACTTGGGGTCTTCGAAGGCGGTGCGGCGCAGCTTGTGGAAGCGTTCGACGTACCAGGTGCGGATGTCCTCGACCTTGGCGTCCACGTAGATGGAGAAGTCGAAGTAGTCGTTGACGGCGAGGGACGTGGGCGGGGCCGGTTGGAGGACGTTGAGCCCCTCGATGATCAGGATGTCGGGATTTCTCACGGTCTGGGCGGCGCCGGGGACGATGTCGTACTCCAGGTGGCTGTAGACCGGCGCCTTCACCTCCGCCGCGCCCGCCTTGACCTCCGCCACGAACCTGACCAGCGCCCGCCGGTCATAGCTCTCGGGGAAGCCCTTGCGATGCATGATCTTCTTGGCCTCCAGCACCGCGTTGGGGTAGAGGAAGCTGTCGGTGGTGATCAGCTCCACGTGCGGGTGCTCGGGCCAGCGCGCGAGGAGGGTGTGCAGCAGCCGGGCCGTGGTCGACTTGCCGACCGCGACGCTGCCCGCGATGCCCAGGATGTACGGGACGCGCTGCTCCTCGTGCCCCAGGAACGCGCTCAGCACGCTGCTGCGCTGCTTGGACCCGGTGAAGTGGAGGTTGAGCAGCCGGGTCAGGGGGAGGTAGATGTCGGTGACTTCGGTCAGGTCGATGGGGTCGTCGACCCCGCGCAGCTCTTCCAGCTCGTCTGCGGTGAGAGTCAAGGGCGTGTTCTTGCGGAGCTCACTCCACTGCTCCCTGCTCAGTTCCACGTAGCCGTTGTTCACCTAGGCAGCGTAGCGATGCCCGACAAAACGGATCATGGGAGGGGCGCGTCCCCGGATGTCCACAGCCTGTGGATGAAGACGTGGGATTACCGAGACTCAGTTCGGGGAAAGGGGAGGAGTTCGGCTGCCGCGAGCGGGTACTGTGCCTGACGGAGGTTGCCATGGACCGTCGCCGCTTCATCTCCACCGTGGCCGCCGGCATCGCCGGGCCCTTCGCGGGCGTCGCGTGCGTGAGCCATCAAGGCCAGGCCAAGCCGGTGCCCGGCTACGGGCCGCTGCGTCCCGTACGCGACCTGCGTGACGGCGAGGTGCGCCTGCACCTGCCCGACGGCTTCCGCTACCGCTCGTTCAGCGTGGCCGGCGACACGTTCGGCGACGGCTCGACCGTCCCCGGCCGCCACGACGGCATGGCCGCCTTCGCAGGGCCCAAGGGCAGCACGATCCTCATCCGCAACCACGAGGTCAACGGCCCGGTCGGCGCGTTCGGCGACAAGAAGCGGGCCTACGACCCGATGGCCGGCGGCGGCACCTCCACGCTGCGCGTCACCCGCCACGGCGAGGTGATCGAGAGCGCGCCCTCGCTCTCCGGCACCATGATGAACTGCTCGGGCGGCCCCATGGCCTGGCGCGCCTGGGTGACCTGCGAGGAGACCGTCAACGGCCCCGACGTCGGCGACGACTTCTCCGGCGGCGACAACTCCAAGCTCACCCGCAGGCACGGCTACATCTTCGAGGTGCCGGTCGGCCGCGCCGCGAGCGCCAGGCCGATCCGCGCGGCCGGCCGCTTCGCCCACGAGTCCGTCGCCTTCGACCCCTCCTCCGGCGCCCTCTATCTCACCGAGGACAACTTCGGCTTCCCCTCCGGCTTCTACCGCTACCTGCCGCCCAAGCATCCGGTGCTGGCCGGGCGGCTGCTCGACGGCGGCCGGCTGCAGATGCTCGCCGTCAAGGGCGCCAAGCGCAAGGACCTGTCGGTGGGACAGAAGCGCGGCGTCACGTACGAGACCACGTGGGTCGACATCGACGACCCCGACCCCGACTTCCGCGGCAGGCCGTCCAACGACGAGGCCGTCCAGGCCGTGGGGAAGCAGGGCAGGGAGGCGGGCGCGGCGATCTTCTCCCGGCTGGAGGGCGCCGTGCAGCACCAGGGCACGGTCTACTTCGTCTCCACCCAGGGCGGGGCCACCGCGCCCGGCGACGAGGCGCCCGACGGCTTCGGCAAGGGGCGCGGCCAGGTGTGGGGCTACGAGACCTGGAGCGGCAGGCTCAAGCTCGTCTACGAGTCGCCCCGAGCCTCGGTGCTCGACCTGCCCGACAACGTCACCGTCAGCCGCCGGGGCACACTTGTGCTCTGCGAGGACGGCGACGGCGCCAACTACCTGCGCGGGCTCAGCAAGGCGGGGGAGATCTTCGACTTCTGCCGCCTGGAGCCCATCGAGGGCGACCCGGGCGCCGAGTTCGCCGGCTCCACGTTCGGGCCCGGCGGCCACACCCTCTACGTCAACGTGCAGGCAAGGCAGGGCATGTCCCTGGCCATCTGGGGGCCGTGGGAGCGCGGCCCGTTCTGAAGCCCATACGCTGGGACGATGATCCTGGGTATCGGCGTCGACGTCGTCGACATCGCCCGCTTCGAGGCGGCGCTGCAGCGCACGCCGCAGCTCAAGGACCGGCTGTTCACCGAGGTCGAGCAGCCGCTGCCGGTCCACTCGCTGGCCGCCAGGTTCGCCGCCAAGGAGGCCGTCGCCAAGGCGCTCGGCGCGCCCAAGGGGCTCGGCCATCGGGAGGCCGAGGTGCGCTGCGACGAGCTGGGCAAACCCGAGCTGCGGGTCTACGGCAAGGTGGCCGAGGTCGCGTACGGGCTGGGCGTCAAGCGCTGGCACCTTTCACTCAGCCACGACGCGGGGGTGGCCGTGGCCTACGTGATCGCGGAGGGATAGCGTCAGATCATGAAGACCGCCTACACAGCCGACCAGATCAGGCAGGCCGAGCAGGCGCTCATGGCCCGGCTGCCCGACGGCACGCTGATGCAGCGGGCCGCGGCCGGGCTGGCCGCCGTCTGCGCCGACCTTCTGGGCCGCGTCTACGGCAGCCGCGTGGTGCTGCTCACCGGCAGCGGCGACAACGGCGGCGACGCGCTCTACGCGGGACAGCGGCTGGCCAGGCGCGGCGCCAGGGTGGGCGTCGTGGCGGCCGGGTCGAAGACGCACGAGGCGGGGCTGCGGGCGCTGCTCGACGCCGGTGGACGGGTCGCCGATCGGTCCGCCATCGACGAGGCCGATCTGATCATCGACGGGCTGGTCGGCATCGGGGCGTCGGGGGCGCTGCGCGAGCCGTACGCGGAGCTGGCCCAGCAGGCCGCGGCCGCGCGCGGGCAGGTCGTGGCGGTCGACGTGCCGAGCGGGGTCGACGCCTCCACCGGGCGGGTCGAGGGCGCCGCGGTCCGGGCGCGGGTGACCGTGACCATGGGGGCGTACAAGACGGGGCTGCTGGTCGATCCCGGCGCCGCGCACACCGGGCGGGTCGAGCTGGTGGACATCGGGCTCGGGCCCTACCTGCCCGACCCCGACGTGGCCGCGCTCACCGACGCGGACCTCGACGTGCTGCTGCCGCGGCCGGGCAACGAGTCGGACAAATACCGCAGAGGCGTGCTGGGCGTCGCGGCGGGCGGTGACCTGTTCACCGGCGCGGCCGTGCTCGCCGTCGGCGGCGCGCTGCGGGGCGGCGCCGGCATGGTCAGGTACGCCGGCCGCCCCGCCCCCGTCGCCCAGGTCCGCTCCCACTGGCCGGAGTCCGTGGTGACGGAGCTCGACGAGCCCTCCATCGCCCGCGTGGGGCGGGTGCAGGCGTGGGTGCTCGGCCCGGGGCTCGGCACCGACGACTGGGCGCACGAGCTGGCCGCCGAGGTGCTCGCCTCCGACGTGCCCGTGCTGGTCGACGCCGACGCGCTGACGCTGGTCGCCAGGGACCGCTCGCTGCTGTGGCGCAACGCGCCCGTCCTCATCACGCCGCACGCCGGCGAGCTGGCCAGGCTGCTGCGCGCCGACCGCGACGCGATCGAGGCGGCCCGCCTC
The DNA here is from genome assembly GCF_040676995.1 of Nonomuraea sp. NPDC049419. Classification (NCBI taxonomy): domain Bacteria; kingdom Bacillati; phylum Actinomycetota; class Actinomycetes; order Streptosporangiales; family Streptosporangiaceae; genus Nonomuraea; species Nonomuraea sp. NPDC049419. The sequence goes on from NZ_JBFAQB010000001.1 coordinate 226,907, forward strand.
GCATACGCCCGCAGGGCGGCGGCGGAGCTGGGCGTCACGGTGCTGCTCAAGGGCTCGACCACGGTGGTGGCCGAGGACGCCCGCCCGGTGCGGGTCAACCCCACCGGCACGTCGTGGCTGGCCACCGGCGGCACCGGCGACGTGCTGGCCGGCCTCGCGGGCGCGCTGCTCGCCCAGGGCCTGAGCTGCTACGACGCCGCGTCCTGCGGCGCCTACCTGCACGGCGTGGCCGGGCGGCTGGCCGCCGAGGGCGCGCCGCTGGCCGCGGGCGACGTGGCGACCGCGCTCCCCCGGGCCATCCGGGCCGTGACCAGCGCCATTTCGTGAGGTCCAGGCTGGGCGAAGCGTGCCCGGCCACGAGCCCGAGCTGCCAGACTGGAGAGATGGACCACCCGATGACCACCCCCGCCGAGGCACGGGTCGACCTGGGCGCCATTCGCCACAACGTGGCCCTGCTGAAAGAGCGGGCCGGTGGCGCGGAGCTGATGGGCGCGGTCAAGGCCGACGCCTACGGCCACGGCCTGCTGCCCACGTCCGAGGCCGTGCTGGGGGCGGGGGCGAGCCGGCTCGGCACGGCGTTCCTCCAGGAGGCGCTCGACCTGCGCGCCGGAGGGGTGAGCGCGCCGATCCTGGCCTGGCTGATCACCCCCGGCGAGCCGATCGCCGAGGCGCTGGCCGCCGACGTCGAGCTGTCGGCCTCGCATCCCGGCCTGCTCGACGAGATCGCCGCCGCCGCCCGCGCCACGGGCCGCGCCGCGCAGCTCCACCTCGAAGCCGACACCGGCATGAGCAGGGGCGGGGCGCCGCAGGCCGCCTGGCCCGACCTGCTGGCCAAGGCGCTTGAGCTCAAGGCCGAGGGCGCCATCGAGATCGTCGGCATCTGGTCCCACTTCGCCTGCGCCGACATCCCCGGGCATCCGTCGGTCGCGCGGCAGCTGGAGACGTACGAGACGGCTCTGAAGCTGGCCGAGCAGGTCGGCGCTGCGGGCTCAGAGGTGATCAGGCACATCTCCAACTCCGCCGCCGTCGTCACGCTGCCCGAGGCCCGCTTCGACATGGTCAGGACCGGCATCGCGATGTACGGCCTGAGCCCCGTCCCCGAGCTGGGCGACTTCGGCCTGCGGCCCGCCATGACGCTGGTGGCCAGGGTCGGCCTGGTCAAGCGGGTCGTCGAGGGCTCGGGCGTGTCCTACGGCCACCTCTACACCACTCCGTGCGAGACCACGCTCGCCCTGGTCCCGCTCGGCTACGCCGACGGCGTGCTGCGCCACGCGACCGGGCGGGCCGAGGTGCTGGCGGGCGGGCGCCGCCGGCTCGTCGCGGGCCGGGTGTGCATGGACCAGTTCATGATCGACATGGGTGACGACCCGATCTCCGCGGGCGACGAGGTCGTGCTGTTCGGCCCCGGTGACGGGGGCGAGCCGACCGCTCAGGAGTGGGCCGATACCCTCGGCACGATCACACATGAGATCGTGACGAGGATCGGAGCGCGGGTGCCCAGGATCCACCACCAGTGACGAAGGGCACATCGCGGCGGCCATGAGTGGAGAAGGATCGGGCACATGACGACGACGGCAAGACGGCGCCGGGTAGGGATCGCCGGCGCGCTCGTCGGCGCGGCCTCAGCAGGCGTCGCGGCGGCGGCGCTGGCCAAGCGGTACGCGGTCGGCCGCATCAGGCTGCGCCCCGACACCGAGGCCAGCGAGCCGTTCGGCGAGCTGCGCGGCACCGAGCACACGCTCATCACCTCCGACGGCAAGGCGCTGCACGTCGAGATCGACGGCCCCGAGCGGAAGAACCCGGCGGCCGACGAAGAGCCGCCGCTGACCGTCGTCTTCTGCCACGGCTACTGCCTCAGCATGGAGTCGTGGCACTACCAGCGCAAAGACCTGCGTGACAACTACCGCGTGGTCCTGTGGGACCAGCGCTCCCACGGCCGCTCCCAGCGCGCGGGCGCCGAGGACAGCACGATCGACCGGCTCGGCGACGACCTCGCCGAGGTCATCGCCGCTCACGTGCCCGGCCCCTGCGTGCTGGTCGGCCACTCCATGGGCGGCATGACGATCATGGCGCTGGCCGACCGGCACCCCCACCTGTTCGGCGACAAGATCCGCGCGGTGGCCCTCATCGCGACCTCGGCGGGCAAGCTGGCCGAGCTGACGCTGGGCCTGCCCGCGATGCTGTCGAAGGTCATCCACAAGGTCGCCCCCACCACGGTGTCGATGCTGGGCAAGCGCGGCTCGCTCATCGACAGGACTCGCAACGCGGGCAGCGACATCGCCTTCCTCATCACCCGTTACGTCGGCTTCGGCGACTCGAAGAACGTCAGCCCGACCGTCGTCGACTTCGCCGAGTCGATGATCAGGGCCACCCCGACCGAGGTGGTCGCCGACTTCTACCCCGCGCTGATGAACCACGACAAGCTCTCCGCGCTGCACGTGCTCGACCCGGTGCCCACCGCGATCCTGGTGGGCGACCGCGACTGGCTGACCCCGCCCGACCACAGCAAGGCCATCGCCGCCGCCCTGCCCAAGGCGCAGCTGACCGAGGTGCCCGACACCTCGCACCTGATCCAGCTCGAGCGGCCGGGCGTCGTCAACGACGCGCTGCGCGACCTGCTGAAGAGAGTGGAGCTGTAAGTGCGCGTCGCGACCACCGAGGAGATGCGGGCCTTCGGCGCCCGCCTGGCCGCCCGGCTGCGCGCCGGCGACCTGGTCGTGCTGTCGGGCCCGCTCGGCGCCGGCAAGACCACGCTCGTGCAGGGCCTCGCCGAGGGGCTCAAAGTACGCGGCCCCATCACCTCGCCGACGTTCGTGATCGCCAGGGTGCATCCGTCGCTGCGGCAGGGGCCGCCGCTGGTGCACGTCGACGCCTACCGGCTGGGTGGTGACCTGGAAGTCGACGACCTCGACCTCGACGCCTCGCTGGAGGAGTCCGTCACGGTCGTCGAGTGGGGCGAGGGGCTGGTCGAGGGGCTGGCCGACGACCGGCTGGAGATCCACATCGACCGCGAGGCCGGCGACGAGGCCCGCCTCGTCACGCTGCGCGGCGTGGGCGCCCGCTGGGCCGGGCTCGGGCCCGACTTCGGGGCCGACACGCCGTCTGAACCGCCACAAGACTAAAACGCAGGTCGATATCCGGTAAGGCTGGCACCCTTGACGTACCGGGCCGGCTATCTGAAACATGATCGTTGGTCAGTGATTCGCCCAGATTTTCTGGGTATCAGGAGGGGCGACATCCATCGTTCTGGTGGATGCTGGGTAGCAAGACGGCAAAGTGGGGTGCGGCCGGTGCTCAGGGTCAGACGAGTCGCGTATGCGGGAGCCATCGCCATGGTCGGTCTGACCGGCTGCTCGGCCTCGGCCGACACCGATCCGACACCCACACCCACCCCAACCGCCAGCGGCAGCCCCACAGGCACCACCACGGCCACCACGACCGCCAGCCCGCGCGTGACCACCACAAGGCAGAACATCAACGTCCAGGTCAACCCCGACCGGGTCACCGCGGGCGAGACGTCTCGGGTGTGGGTGCTGGCCAACTGTCCGGTGCCGACCGGCGGCCCCGCCCACACCGGCACGGCCACGTCCAAGGCGTTCATCAACGGTGTCACGCTCAGCCCCGTGCCGGCGTCCACGACGTCCCCCACCGCGACTCCGGCCTCTCCCTCGCCATGGGTGCGCGGCGAGGCGCAGGTCTCGGGAACGATCCGGCGCGGCAACTACCGGGTCGACGTCAAGTGCGACGGCACCAACGACATGGGCCGCGCCACGCTGCGCGTCGTCGCGGCCGAGCCCGACCCCACCGAGACCACCACCCTGCCCACCAGGGCGCCACGGGCGGGCGGCGGCGGCACGTACGCGCAGGACGTCTCCGAGGAGTCGTCGATCCCGCTCGGCCCCGCGGGCGTGCTCATCGCCCTGGCGCTGGCCGGTGGCATCGGTTACGCGATCAAGCGGCGCACCAGGGCATAAGGTCATGGCCCGTCCAGGACGGGTGGTGCTCGCAGGGGCCGTGACCGGCCTGCTGCTGGTCGCGTTCGGCAAGAGCATGGAGACCGGCACCACCACCCCCGCGCAAGCCTCCGTCGTGCCCAAGCTGATCGACATCCCGTCGATCGACGTCGAGGCGCCGCTGATGAAGCTCAAGCTGCTGAAGAACGGCGAGGTCGAGCTGCCGCCGTACGAGAAGCCGAAGGTGGCCGGCTGGTACACCGGCAGCTCCGTGCCCGGCGAGAAGGGCGCCTCGGTGATCATCGGACACGTCGACACCAAGACGGCCCCCGCCGTGTTCTACAAGCTCAGGGAGTTACGCAAGGGCGAGACCGTGAAGGTCGAGCGCAGTGACGGCAAGGTCGTGCGCTACAAGGTGGACGCGATCGAACAGGTGCACAAGGACAGCTTCCCGGCGAAAAAGGTGTATCTGGAAGACGGCCTCAAACTGGTAACGTGCGGTGGCAAGTTCGACTACGCCAAGGGCGAATACGTCGACAACATCATCGTCTACGCATCCCAGGTCTGAGCTGATGACCGACACCGACACCGACACCGACACCGGGACCAACCCGCCCGCCACCGGTGCCCGCGTACCCTGGTCCGACGTGCCCGCGGCGGTGCGCGCCGCGATCGAGGACTTCCTGGGTGACGCCGTGGCCGAGGCCGTCACGCAGCCGGGCGGCTTCTCCCCGGCCGCCGCCGTCCGCCTGCGCACGCGCGGCGGCAGGCGCGCCTTCGTCAAGGCCGTCGGCCCCGAGCCCAACGCCGACGCCGTCCGCATCTACCGCTCCGAGCTGGTGAACGCCGCCGCGCTGCCCGCGTCCGTGCCCGCGCCCCGGCTGCTCACCGGGTTCGAGCGCGACGGCTGGGTCGTGCTCGTCTTCGAGGACGTCGAAGGCCGCCACCCCGCGCTGCCCTGGCGGCGCGACGAGCTGGACCGGGTGCTGGCCGCCGTCGAGGAGATGTCCGCCGCGCTCACCCCGTCGCCCATCGACGCGCCCCCGATCGAGGAGGTGTTCGGTAAGCAGTTCCACGGCTGGCGCAACCTCATGAGCGAGGACACCACCGGGCTCGACCCCTGGGTGGTGCGGCACCTCGGCGCGCTGGCCGAGCTGGAGTCCGGCTGGGCCGCCGCGGCCGCCGGCGACACCCTCGCCCACGCCGACCTGCGGGCCGACAACATCCTGCTCACCGACGAGCGCGTCTACGTCGTGGACTGGCCGTGGGCCGCGCGGGCCGTGACCTGGTTCGACAGGGTCGCGATGCTGCCGTCGATCGGCATGCAGGGCGGGCCCGCGCCGCACGAGCTGGCCGAACTGCCCGGCGACGACGTCACCCGGGTCGTGGCCGCCCTGACCGGCTATTTCGTCCGCATGTCCAGGCAGCCGGACCCGCCTGGACTGCCCACGCTCAGAGCGTTCCAGCGGGCGCAGGGCGTGGTGGCACTCGAATGGCTGAAGCGGCGTACCGGCTGGGTGTGACCCCGCCTGCGGGTAGGCTAAACAGTCGTGCTGGTCCTGGCCTTTGACACCGCGACGCCCGCCGTCACCGCGGCTCTCCACGACGGCGAGCAAGTGCTCGCCGAACACACCACCATCGACGCCCGCCGCCACGGTGAGCTGCTCGCGCCCGCCATCGAGCTGGTGCTCGGCGAGGCGCGGGTGACGCTGCGCGAGGTCACGGCCGTCGTGGCGGGCAGCGGGCCCGGCCCCTACACCGGTCTGCGGGTGGGGCTGATGACCGCGCAGGGCCTCGCGACCACCCTGGGCGTGCCGGCGTACGGCGTCTGCTCGCTCGACGCCGTCGCCTACGCCGGCGGGCGCACCGAGCCCTTCATCGCCGCCACCGACGCGCGGCGCAAAGAGGTGTTCTGGGCCCGCTACTCCGATCTGCGCACCCGCGTCGACGGTCCCTTCGTCGACCGGCCCGCCGACGTCCCCACCGAGGGGCTGCCGGTGGTCGGCGCGGGCGCCCAGCTCTACCCCGACCTGCTTGGCGACGGTGCGGGAGCGCCCCCCTACCCCTACGCGGGCGCGCTCGCCGCCCTGGCCGCCGAGCGGCTGGCCAAGGGGGTGGCGCTCGACCCGCCGCGTCCGATCTACCTGCGCAGGCCCGACGCGGTCGTGCCGGGCGCCCCCAAGAAGGTGACGGCGTGAGACTCAGGCCGATGACCGAGGCCGACCTGCCGGCGGTCATGGAGATCGAGCGGGTCACGTTCCCGCTCGACGCGTGGAGCGAGGGCATGATGCGCGGCGAGCTGGCCGAGATGCCGCGCACCCGCCACTACGTCGTCGCGCTGGTCGACGACGAGATCGTCGCCTACGCCGGGCTCGCCGCCGCGGCCGACCAGGCCGACGTGCAGACCATCGCGGTCCTGGAGAAGCACCAGCGCAACGGCATCGGCAGCGCCATGCTGACCGAGCTGCTCGCCGAGGCGCGCCGCAGGGGCGCGCGGGAGATCTTCCTTGAGGTACGCGCCGACAACCCGCGCGCCCAGAGCGTCTACCGGCGCTTCGGGTTCGAGGAGATCGGCACCCGCCGCCGCTACTACGACGACGGCACCGACGCGATCATGATGAGGAAACGGCTGGATGACTGACGCACCCCTGGTCCTGGGCATCGAGACGTCCTGCGACGAGACCGGCATCGGCATCGTCAGGGGCCACACACTGCTCGCCAACACCGTCGCCTCCAGCATGGACGAGCACGCCAGGTTCGGCGGGGTCGTGCCCGAGGTGGCCTCGCGCGCCCACCTGGAGGCCATGACGCCGACCGTGGAGGCCGCGCTGGCCCAGGCCGGGCTGACGTTCTCCGACATCGACGCCATCGCCGTCACCGCCGGGCCTGGGCTGGCCGGTGCGCTGCTCGTGGGGGTCGCCGCCGCCAAGTCCTACGCGCTCGGCCTCGGCGTGCCCCTCTACGGCGTCAACCACCTCGCCGCCCACGTCGCCGTCGACCAGCTCGAGCACGGGCCGCTGCCCAAGCCCTGCATCGCGCTGCTCGTCTCCGGCGGGCACTCCTCGCTGCTGCTGGTCCCCGACGTCGCCGAAGACGTCATCTCGCTCGGCTCCACCGTCGACGACGCCGCCGGTGAGGCGTTCGACAAGGTGGCGCGGGTGCTGGGGCTGCCGTTCCCCGGCGGGCCCCACATCGACAAGGCCGCCCGCGACGGCTCCGGGGCCGCCATCACGTTCCCGCGCGGCAAGATCGACGACGGCACGCTCGACTTCTCCTTCTCCGGGCTCAAGACGGCCGTGGCGCGGTGGGTCGAGGCCCGGGAGGCGTCGGGGCAGTCCGTGCACGTGCCCGACGTGGCCGCGTCCTTCCAGGAGGCGGTGGTCGACGTGCTCACCCGCAAGGCGCTGCAGGCCTGCCGCAAGTACGACGTCCACGACCTGCTCATCGGCGGCGGCGTCGCCGCCAACTCCCGCCTGCGCGCCCTGGCCCAGGAACGCTGCGACGCGGCCGGCGTCCGCCTGCGCGTGCCCCGCCCTGGTCTGTGCACCGACAATGGCGCCATGGTCGCCGCCCTGGGCTCTGACCTGGTGGCCGCCGGCGTCGCCCCGTCCTCCCTCCAGATCCCCGCCGACTCCTCCCTCCCGATCACCACCGTCCACGTCTGAGGACTGAAGGGGCTTCCCGGACGCGCTCCTGCCCCGCCGTCGTGTGCGGGAGGGGGTGAGGGGCTCAGGGAGCATCGTGGACGCGTCTGTGATGCCCGCCGGCCTCGCTCCCGCCGCCCTGGGGCGGGGGCGTCGGTCGAGAAGGGGCGTGGTCCCTCTGGGAGCCGCTGAGCCCCGCAGGTGCGTGCCGTTGTGCGCGGGCCTTGGCCGGTGCGGGCTGCGTTCGGGTGTGGGGGCGTCTCGGGGATGAGGGACCGCCCGCCCCCATTGTGGGGGGCGGGCGGGAGCGGTCTGCTCAGTCCTTGGGGCGGGTGGGGCGGAGGAGGGCTTCGGCCAGGGCGAGCATGGTTTCCTCCAGCGCGCTCAGGCGCTTTGTCAGCTCGTCCGTTGCCGGCTGGACGACCTCTGTCACCACGCCTGAGACGGCGCCGGTCATCTCCTCGCTGTCGGGGCGGGAGCGGACCAGTTCGCTGAGGGCTTCCGTGGCGGCGGCGAGGCGTTCTGACTGTTCGCCCGCGTGGGTCTGGAGGAGTTCGCCTACCTGTTGGGTCATCCGGTCAGTCAGGTCGGGGAGGTCGCCTACGCGGCGGTTGACCGCTTCGATGCGGTCGTCGACCGACTCCAGGTGTTCTGTGGCCTGCTCGGCCCGGGTGGCGAGGCCGTTCAGGTGGGTGTTGAGGCCGTTGAAGCGGCTGTCGAGGCCGCCGAAGTGGTCGTCGAGCGAGTCGAAGCGGCTGCTGATGTGCTCCTCGGCCTCGACCAGGCGTTCGTCGATGGCGTCGACCTGGCTGTCGAGGCGGTTGAAGCGGCCCTCGTTGCGGGTCGCGATCTCCGCGGCGCGCTGGTCGGTCGCCTGCAGGCGTTCGTCGAGCGAGGCGAAGCGGGTGTCCATGCGGACGTCGAGGGCGTCGAAGCGGTCGTCGTGCCGCCCGAGGTGGCCGTCGAGCGTGCCGAGGCGCTTGTCGACGGCGCCGAGCTGGCCGTCCATGGACGACAGCCGCTTGTCGACGCCGCCGATGCGCCCGTCGAGGCCGTCGAGCCTGGTGTCGATGTCGGCCAGGCACTCGTCGGCCGACTCCAGCCGGCTGTCGAACCCGGTGAGCCGGGAGTCGAGGCCGGTGAGCCGGCCTTCGGCGCGTTCGAGGCGGGCGTCCACGGCGCTGAGCCGGGACGTGAGGCGCTGCTCGCTCTCGCCGAGCTGCACGGCGAGGTGCTGGTCGGTCTCGTCGAGGCGGACGGTCAGGCGCTGCTCGACGCCGGCCAGGCGGGCGCCGGCCTGCTCGTCGGCCTCCTTGAGCCGGGCCACGAGCCGCTCGTCGGCCTCCAGCAGGGCCGTGGCGAGCCGCTGGTCGGTCTCGTCGAGCCGGGTGCTCAGCCGCTGGTCGGTCTCGCCGAGTTTGGCGGTCAGCCGCTGGTCGGTCTCGTCCAGCCGAGTGGTGAAGCGCTGGTCGGTCTCGTCCAGGCGGGTCGTCAGGCGCTGGTCGGTGTCGTCGAGGCGGGTGGTGAGGCTCTCGGACAGGTCGGAGACCGCGACCTCGACCCGGTCGGTGCGGGACGTCAGCTCCGCCATCGACCGGTCGAGCCGGGTGAAGCGCCCGGCCGCGGCCTCCATGCTGGCGTTGAGCCCCGCCAGGGTGGCGGCGAAGTCGGCCATGCCCTTGGTGATGCCGTCGGTGGTGTCGAGCACCGACTGCAGCCGGCTGAGCGCCTCGTCGACGCTCTCGCCCACGGTGCCGAGGTCGGCCCACACGCTCGGCAGGTCGGTGATGGGGGAGACCCTGGCGTCCACCCCGCTCACCCTGTCGCCCACGGCGTCCACGTGGTCGCGTACGGCCTCGACGTGCTGCGCGAGGCCCTCCGCCCACATCGGCGGCTTGGCGGAGATCTCGTCGAGCCGCCCGCTCACCGCCTCGATGGACCCGCTCAGCCCGCCCAGCTCGCGCTCGCGGACCTCCCGCAGCAGCCACTCCATGCCCTCCAGGCGCTGGCGGATCTCGTCGAGCACCGCGCCCTGGGTGCGCTGCTCGTAGACGTGGTCCTGGGCGGCACGGGCGAGCAGGTCCCGCATCCTCTTGGGGACGACGTCGGCGTTGTACGCGCCCGATTGGAGAAGGGTGGTGTGGTTGGAATGGTCCACCGAAAGCTCCTTCGCTCGCCGACGGACTGCCGCGCAGTGGTCGGGTAGGTCCGGTTCAATATCTGAAGAGCGAGAACGCGGTTAACCGCAATAGGGGGAGAACTCCCGCCCGCCCACCTTAGCCTTTCGATCAAGGTCCGTCAGGGCTGAAGTGAAAGATCGAGGAAAGCGATTCGATGGCCGAATTTGGCGATTCAGGCAGGTGAGGAGGGCTTGCAGAGGATTACCGAGGGTTTGTCGAGAATCCTGGTCAGGGCGATGACCATGGTGTTCTCCCCGCTGAGCCGCAAATCGGCACGGAGGCGCTCGATGTCGACGGCGGACCCGCGCTTCTTGATGGTGACATTGCCGATTTGTCGGGCGCGGAGGGCGGTGCGGAGTTTCTTCAGAGAAAAGGGGATGATGTCTTCTATTTCGTATCTGGCGGCCCATGGGGTGTCCGCCGGGGCGTCGGACGTCACGTACGCGATCATCGGGTCCATCAGCCGCCCGCCGACCAGCCCGGCCACCTCGCCGACCAGGTGCGCGCGGATGGCGGCGCCGTCGGGCTCGTAGAGGTAGCGCCCTGGCGGGCCCACCTCGGCCGTGACGCCGGCAGCGGTCAGCGTGTGCCCGCCGGGCAGCAGGGCCGCGCGCCTGCCCGCGGTCACGCCGGCGCCCGTCCACAGCGTGGCCTCCTTGACCTCCCCCTTGTACGACACCCACTCGGCCAGCGCGCCCTCGGGGATGAACTCGTACGGGATGCCCGGCGCCACCTTGAGGCACGCGAGCCGGGCGCGTGAGATCAGGTCGAGCACCACCGGCCAGGGCGGCGAGTACGCCATCGGGTCGAACGTCCTGCCCCTGCCCGTGCGCCGCGCCGGGTCGGCGAACAGCGCGTCGTACTCCTCGGGCCGCACCTCGGCCGCGTCGCCCACGTGGACCGTCACCCGCTCGCCCAGCCCGAACGCCTCCGCGTTCGCCCGCGCCACGGCCACCGTCAGCGGGTCGGTGTCGAACGCCGTCACCGCGCAGCCTGCGCGGGCCAGCGCGAGCAGGTCGCCCCCGATGCCGCAGCAGGCGTCCACGACGCGGGCGCCGGAGGGCGGCAGGGCAGGCGGCAGGGCGGGCGCCTGGGTGGGCGTCTGGGTGGGCGTCTGGGTGGGCAGCAGGGAGGGCAGCAGGGCTGCGCGGTGGGCGGCGACCTCGGCGCGGGTGGCCTGTTCGAGCCCGTGCGGTGTGAAGAACATCCGGTCGGCGTCCGCGCCGAACTTGGCCCTGGCCCGCTGCCGCAGCCCCGCCTGGGTGAGCGCGGCGGAGGTGAGCGCCGCGTCGTACGTCTTGCGCAGGGTCGTGGCGGCGGCCACGGGATCGGCGCCCGCCAGCTCACCCGCCTCGGCGAGCGCCCGCAGGCCGCGCGGGGTCAGCAGCTCGGTGAAGGCGTCGAGGTCCACGTCACCCGACGTTAGCGCCACGCCCGCCGTCCTCGGGACGGGGAGACGCGCCTCCGGGGAGTCCCAAGGCGGGGAGATCCGCACGGGGTGGTGCGGGTAGGAGGTGCGCAGGTGGGTAGGGCCGGGGCGGGTCGGCGTCGTGGTCCGAGCGGGCGGGAGCGGCGTGGCCGGTGGGGCGAACATTCGTGCACGTGGGAGACTGACCAGGTCAACGGCCTGTTTCGAGCTCTGATCGCTCTCAGCAGACGCGTTCGTGTTGACTGTCAAGCCCCTCTTGCATATGTTTCCTGTTGGCACTCTCCCCTTGAGAGTGCCAACGTGCGACGAGGCAGGTCTGACACCCGCGACGGCAGGCCCAGCTGGTCGCCTCTTCTAGATCATTCAAATCTGAAGGGGAGGTCCGATCGTGACGACCGCCACCAAGGTTCCCGTTAAGCCGCTCGGCGACCGCATCGTGGTTCAGCCGCTTGAGGCCGAGCAGACCACCGCTTCCGGCCTGGTCATCCCGGACACCGCCAAGGAGAAGCCGCAGGAGGGCAAGGTCCTCGCGGTGGGCCCGGGCAACTGGGACGAGGACGGCGAGAAGCGGATTCCGCTCGACGTCTCCGAGGGCGACATCGTCCTCTACAGCAAGTACGGCGGCACCGAGGTCAAGTACGGCGGCGAGGAGTACCTCGTGCTCTCCGCCCGCGACGTTCTCGCGATCATCGAGAAGTAGGCCGGATGTGTCGAGCCCCGGGCGCTCTTGAGGGCGGCCGGGGCTTTCGACGCTAGGAGAGGACTTTCAGACAATGGCGAAGATCCTGGAGTTCGACGAGGACGCCCGCCGCGCGCTCGAGCGCGGCGTGAACGCCCTCGCGGACGCCGTGAAGGTAACCCTCGGCCCGCGTGGCCGTAACGTCGTCATCGACAAGAAGTTCGGTGCGCCGACGATCACGAACGACGGTGTGACCATCGCTCGTGAGATCGAGCTGGAGGAGCGCTACGAGAACCTCGGCGCCCAGCTCGCCAAGGAAGTGGCGACCAAGACCAACGACATCGCGGGCGACGGCACCACCACCGCGACCGTCCTGGCCCAGGCCATGGTCCGCGAGGGCCTGCGCAACGTCGCCGCCGGCGCCTCGCCGCTGTCGCTCAAGCGCGGCATCGACAAGGCCGCCAAGGAGGTCAGCGACCGCCTGCTGTCGACCGCCCGCGAGGTGGCCGACAAGAAGGAGATCGCCAACGTCGCCACGATCTCCGCGCAGGACGCGCAGATCGGTGACCTGATCGCCGAGGCGTTCGACAAGGTGGGCAAGGACGGTGTGCTCACCGTCGAAGAGTCCAACGCCATGGGCATGGAGCTCGAGTTCACCGAGGGCATGCAGTTCGACAAGGGCTACCTGTCGGCCTACATGGTCACCGACCCCGAGCGCATGGAGTCCGTCCTCGAGGACGCCTACATCCTGCTCACCCAGGGCAAGATCTCCTCCATCGCGGACTTCCTGCCGCTGCTGGAGAAGATCGCCCAGACGAAGAAGCCGCTGCTCGTGGTCGCCGAGGACGTCGAGGGCGAGGCCCTGGCCGTCCTGGTCACCAACAAGATCCGCGGCACCTTCACCTCGGTGGCCGTCAAGGCCCCCGGCTTCGGCGACCGCCGCAAGGCGATGCTGCAGGACATGGCCATCCTCACCGGCGGCCAGGTCGTCAGCGAGGAGGTCGGCCTCAAGCTGGAGCACGTCGGCCTCGAGGTGCTCGGCACCGCCCGCCGCGTCGTCGTCACCAAGGACGCCACGACCATCGTCGACGGCGCCGGTGACGCGCAGGCCATCGAGGACCGCGTCAAGGAGATCAAGATTGCCATCGAGCAGTCCGACTCCGACTGGGACCGCGAGAAGCTGCAGGAGCGGCTGGCCAAGCTGGCCGGCGGTGTGTGCGTGCTGCGCGTCGGCGCCGCCACCGAGGTCGAGCTGAAGGAGAAGAAGCACCGTCTCGAGGACGCGATCTCCGCGACGCGCGCCGCGATCGAGGAGGGCATCGTCTCCGGCGGTGGCTCCGCGCTGATCCACGTCTCGAAGGACCTCGACGACCTCGGTCTGTCGGGCGACGAGGCGACCGGTGTCGGCATCGTGCGCCGCTCGCTGGTCGAGCCGGCCCGCTGGATCGCCGAGAACGCCGGCCTCGAGGGCTACGTCGTGACGCACAAGGTCGCCGAGTTGGAGGCCGGCCACGGCCTCAACGCCGCGACCGGCGAATACGGCGACCTCATCGGCCAGGGCGTCATCGACCCGGTCAAGGTCACCCGCTCGGCCGTCCAGAACGCCGCTTCGATCGCGGGCATGCTGCTCACGACCGAGGCGCTCGTGGTGGACAAGCCCGAGGAGGAGGCGCCGGCCGCCGGCGCGGGTCACGGTCACGGCCACGGCCACTGACCGACCCTTCCTTCCGCTGACCGTACGGCCCGCACCCCCTCAGGGTGCGGGCCGTACGGCTTTCCTGGGTCTGTACGGTTTCGCGGTGCCCAGGTGGTGGGGCAGGGGAGGGGTACCCATGTTCGGCGGTGCCCGGGGTCGTCGTGGGGAGGCGCGCGCGTTCGGCGGTGCCCGGGGGCGTCGTGAAGCGGGGGCGGGCACGTACGCTGGGCGGCGGTCGGTGTGAGGAGGTGGCCGGGGCGTGCGGTACCGGCGGGCGGTGGAGCGGTTGGGGATGCTCGCGCGGGCGTGCGAGCAGACGCGGCGGGTGCGGGCGGACGAGCCGTTCCTGCGGGCGGCGTACGTGTTCGGCGACCTGCTCGGTGGGGCCGACGAGATCGAGCGCCTGGAGGTGGCGTTCGTGCTGAACCTGCCGCCCGAGGAGGTGGCGTGGGGCACGCAGCCGCCGGGGACGGCCTGGCTGGTCGACTTCCTCGATCTGGACAAGGGCGGGGTCGCCTACGTCTGGCGTTCCCATCGGGACCCGGTGGCCAACCATCACATCAGTGAGCCGGTGCGGTTCTGGTCGCTGGACGGCGTCGAGGAGGACGTGCTGGCGGCGCTGGCGGAGCGGCGCTTCGGCGAGGCGCGGGCGGCGTCGGCGGGCGGGGCCACCGGCAAGGGGGTGGCCGACGTCGAGGCGGAGCTGCGGACGGCGCTGGAGCACCTCAGGGCGGTGCACGGGGCGTACTGGGACCGGCGGTGGCGGCGCGAGCACCGGAGCCTGGGCCGCTATCCCGAGCATCACCTGTGGGAGGCCGTGCGGGGCTATCTGGAGCTGCTGGACGCGCGCGGCGACTGAGCGAGCGCGCGGCGCGGCGTGACCTCGGCCGAGCGCGCCACGCTTGGGGGCCGGTTCTGGGCGGGCGGCTTATCGGGCGATGGGGGAAATTGGGGGGAAAGGTGGATTGTTGGTCGTAAACCGGGAGTGGGCGATAAGCGTCGGTGGTCTGACAAATGTCGTGCATTCCGGGTTATCAGGTGAAATATTATGTCAGTATTAAGGCTTAGTGTGGTCACCTGATTACTGCTCGTTATCGTCGCTTCAATGTGACCAATCCGTAGCCGTTCGCCATGACGACAGGCCGGATCAGTGCGGGCATCATGCCTATCGTGAGCGAGGGAAGCGTCGCCGACGCCAAAATTGGGGTAAGGCTCGCGTCGAGACTTCCGGCACGGACGGATGACTCCGACCTTAGGGAACTGACGAGCCTCGCCGTACAGGGGGATCGCAGTGCGATCGAATCCCTGCTCGGCGAGTTGCGTCCGATGGTGGTGCGGTATTGCCGCGCCCGGCTGGGCAGGGTTTCAGGGCAATATCACATTGCCGATGACGTCGCCCAGGAGGTGTGCATCGCGGTGTTGTCCGCGCTGCCGCGATACCGCGACATGGGGCGGCCGTTCGCGTCGTTCGTGTTCGGCATCGCCTCGCACAAGGTGGCCGATGCGCTACGCAGCTCGGTACGGTCGGCCGTGCCGACACAGGACCTGCCCGACGGCCCCGACGACGGCCCGGGGCCCGAGGAGACCGTGGTCCGCTACATCGAGGTCGAGCACGCCAGGCGGCTGCTGGCCAGGCTGCCCGAGAACCAGCGGGAGTTGCTGCTGCTGCGGGTGGTGTCGGGGCTCTCGGCGGAGGAGACCGGTAATGTACTCGGTATGTCACCGGGTGCAGTGCGCGTCGCCCAGCATCGGGCGCTGGCCAGGCTGCGGCAGATGGCCGAGCTGGAGTCCGCTTGACGCCAGAGGACGAGACCGACGCGCTGCTCGACGCGCTCGGTCGTGGAGAGATGCCCGATCCGGGCGATCCCGCGGTGCGGCTGCTGGCCGTCCTGCGGGATGACGTGACTCAGCGGCGCTCCTCGGTGTCGATGACACCGTCGACGTAGCCTCTGGCGTAGTCCCAGCTGACGTAGTCGGCGGGGTCAGGATGGAAGGCCGGCTCGTGCACCTGCGGCTGGCCTTTCTCGATCATCTGCTTGAGGTTGCCGCGCAGCAGATCCCAGTCGAAGAAGTGCTGCTCGCCACACTCCGGGCAGTCGAGTACGAGCCCCAGCACCCCCTGCGGTTCGAGCAGGGAACGGAAGACCTCGACGTCGGCGAGGTCGGTGATGGCCTCGTCGCGCTCGGCGGCCGTGAGCGGCTCGGCATCGTCGAGCGCGCCCATCGCTGAGGAAGGGTCGTTAGGGTCGTCCGCGAACGGATCGCGGGGGACGTCTTCCAGCACCTTCCCACCATATGACCGATGCGGCCCGCGCGGTGAGTATTACCTCAGCCATCCGCGCCTGGCGGCCTCCACACCTGCGTGGAAGCGGGATTGCGCGCCCAACTCGGTCATGGCGTCGGCCCATCGGGCGCGCACGGTCCGTACGGACACGCCGAGCCGGCGGGCGATGGAGTCGTCGCACAGGCCCTGCGCGGCCAGGCGCAGCACCTGGCGCACGCCGTCGGCTCTGGGCGCCCACGGCAGGAGCTGCGCGCGGGCCCACAGCTCCGCGAACAGGGTGCTCAGCACGCCGACGATGACGGGGGTGCGCACGAGGTAGAAGTTGTAGGCGTGGTCGGGCAGGTTGCCGCCCCAGCAGGCGGGCAGGCCGGCCGTCTCGGACCCGGCGGTCATGAACCAGCTCGGCACCCGGTCGAGCGTGCGGACCTCGCCGCCGGCCTCGATGACGTTGGTGAGCTGGTCGCGTACGCCGGGGTCGGTCAGCGTGGAGACCGGGACGATGGCGCGTACGGTCAGCAGGTTTCGTTTTTGCGCATCAATCCAGGGATTCGCGAATTTACGCGCAAAATCAGTCATAGTGCGTTCGTCGGGAATCGCGGTCAGCAAAGGCATCGGCGGCGACGGTGACTGCACCGCGATGCCGACGACGCTTTCGTAGAGGATGTCGGCGCCGCTCGCCATCTCCACCGTGAATGGGCCGCTGCGATAGTCGCGCCCGGCGTCGTAGTCGCGGATCAGGCCGCGGATGGAGCCGAGCGCCGAGTCGATTCTGCGGCTCTCCTCGGCGAGCCGGTCGAGGCGCTGCGCGATCACCCGGCCGAGCGCGGCGGCGGGATGCCTGGCCAGGTATTGGCCCGACCGCTCGTCGATGACGCCCAGCTTGACCAGGTCGTCGAGCTGGCGGCCTACTTTGTCGATCGGGCCGTCCATCGCCTGCGCCAGATCGGAACGGGTCGCCCTGTGCAGGCGCAGCACCGCGGTGTAAAGCGCGGTCTGGGCCGAGTCGAGACCCAGCGTCTCGAAGGGATCGGACACGGTGTGGGGCTCGTCGCGCATTCTGGGCGGCTCCGGCGGGGGGACACGGGCGTGCCGCGAGGATAACTCCGCGATCGGCGCCTGTCCCGCCTTTTCGCCGAGTTGTTCCGGTGGATGTGCAGCTTCGTGCAGTTGCACGTTTACCCATTGCGATACGCCGCTCCGTAACGCACGCTTTACCCAGCGTCGGCATTCAGAGATGGGCGCGGCGGCGCCGGCCATCAGGACGCGGAGGGGGGTTCGGTGGTGCGGAGCGCCACCTCGCCCGGATGCCGATGGCCCGGGGACGGGACGGATCACCGACCGTCCCGTCCCCGGGCACTTCCGATGCCGGGAGTACGAACGGCTGTGGGGGCCTTCGTCCTCCCGGCATCGATGCGTTCCCACCGGATCCCCACCGGATCCCCACCGGATCCCCACCGATTCCGCGCCGAATCGCGCGGGCCGCCTCCCTGCATCGATGCGTTTGGAGGCAGGCCCTAGACTTGAGGCATTCAGCGCGCGAGGCAGGAGGGGGCCGCGGCATGTCCAAGTTCACCGAGATGGGTTTGACCTTCGATGACGTGCTGCTGGTGCCCGGCTATTCAGATCTCCAACCAGGCGAGGCCGACACCCGATCACGCCTGTCACGGGGCATCACGCTGTCGATCCCGCTGGTCTCCGCGGCCATGGACACCGTGACCGAGGCCCGCATGGCGGTCGCCATGGCCCGTCAGGGCGGCATCGGCATCCTCCACCGCAACCTGGCGGTCGAGGAGCAGGCCCAGCAGGTCGATCTCGTCAAGCGGTCCGAGGCCGGCATGGTCACCAACCCGGTGACCTGCAGCCCCGACGACACGCTCGCCGACGTCGAGCGGCTGTGCGCCACCTACCGCATCTCCGGCGTGCCGGTGACCGACGTGGCGGGCAAGCTCGTCGGCATCGTGACCAACCGCGACATGCGCTTCGAGACCGACCAGACGCGCCCCGTGCGCGAGGTCATGACGAAGATGCCGCTGGTCACCGCGCCGGTCGGGGTCTCCCGCGACGAGGCGTTCACGCTGCTGCGGCACAACAAGATCGAGAAGCTGCCGCTCGTCGACGCCGACGGCCGGCTGCGCGGCCTGATCACCGTCAAAGACTTCACCAAGAGCGAGCAATACCCGCTGTCCACCAAGGACGCCGACGGCCGTCTGCTGGTCGGCGCGGCGGTGGGCGTCGGCGGCGACGCGGAGGAGCGGGCCAAGGCGCTCATCGACGCCGGCGTCGACGTGATCGTCGTCGACGTCGCGCACGGCCACTCCAAGGGCCTCGCCGACATGATCGCCAAGGTCAAGGCCAACAGCAGCGTCGAGGTCATCGGCGGCAACATCGCCACCAGGGCGGGCGCCCAGATGCTGGTCGAGGCGGGCGCCGACGCCGTCAAGGTCGGCGTGGGCCCCGGCTCCATCTGCACCACCCGGGTCGTGGCCGGGGTCGGCGCGCCGCAGGTCACCGCCATTTACGAGGCGTCGAAGGCGTGCGCGCCCGCCGGGGTGCCGGTCATCGGCGACGGCGGCCTCCAATACTCCGGCGACATCGTCAAGGCCATCGCCGCGGGCGCCGACACGGTCATGCTGGGCTCGCTGCTCGCCGGCTGCGAGGAGTCGCCCGGTGAGCTGATCTTCATCAACGGCAAGCAGTTCAAGTCCTACCGGGGCATGGGGTCGCTCGGCGCCGTACGCAACCGCGAGCGCGGCGGCACCTCCTACAGCAAGGACCGCTACGCGCAGGCCGAGTCCGGCGGCGAGGACAAGTACATCCCCGAGGGCATCGAGGGCCAGGTCCCCTACCGCGGCCCGGTCGCGGCGGTCGCCCACCAGCTCGTCGGCGGGCTGCGCCAGGGCATGTGGTACGCCGGCTGCCGCACGATCGAGCAGATGCACACCGACTGCGAGCTCATGCCGATCACGGCGGCGGGGCTCAAGGAGAGCCACCCCCACGACATCCAGATGACCGTGGAAGCTCCGAACTATCACAGAAGGTAAGTTCATGACTCAGCAGGTGGAGATCGGCCGGGGCAAGACCGGGCGGAGGGCGTACTCGCTCGACGAGATCGGCCTGGTGCCCTCGCGGCGCACCCGCGACCCGGAGGAGGTGTCGATCGCCTGGCAGATCGACGCCTACCGGTTCGAGCTGCCCGTGGTCGTCGCTCCCATGGACAGCGTGGTCTCGCCGGCCACCGCCATCGAGATCGGCCGGCTCGGCGGCCTCGCCCCGCTCGACCTCGAAGGGCTGTGGACCCGCTACGAGGACCCGCTGCCGCTGCTGGAGGAGTGCGCCGCCCTCGACCAGGAGGCGGCCACCAGGCGGCTGCAGGAGATCTACGCCGCGCCGATCCAGGAAGAGCTGATCGGCCGCAGGATCGAGGAGATCCGCGCGTCCGGGGTGACCACGGCCGTCCGCCTGTCGCCGCAGCGCACGGTCCAGTACCACAAGGCCGTGATCGACGCGGGCGTCGACATCTTCGTCATCCGCGGCACCACCGTCTCCGCCGAGCACGTCTCAGGGCGGGCCGAGCCGCTCAACCTCAAGCAGTTCATCTACGAGCTCGACGTCCCGGTCATCGTGGGCGGCTGCGCCACCCACACCGCCGCGCTCCACCTGATGCGCACCGGCGCGGCCGGCGTGCTGGTCGGCTTCGGCGGCGGCGCCTCCCACACCACCCGCAACGTGCTCGGCGTCGCGGTGCCGATGGCGACCGCGATCTCCGACGTGGCGGCGGCCCGGCGCGACTACATGGACGAGTCCGGCGGCCGCTACGTGCACGTCATCGCCGACGGCGGCATGGGCACCTCGGGCGACATCGCCAAGGCCATCGCCTGCGGGGCCGACGCGGTCATGGTCGGCTCGCCGCTGGCCCGCGCCGCGGAGGCGCCGGGGCACGGCTTCCACTGGGGCTCCGAGGCGCACCACCCCGACCTGCCGCGCGGGCGCCGGGTCGAGTTCGGGACGGTGGGCACGCTGGAGCAGATCCTGCACGGGCCGTCCAGCGTGGCCGACGGGTCGATGAACCTCATGGGCGCGCTCAAGCGCACCATGGCCTCCACCGGCTATTCCGACATCAAGGAGTTCCAGCGGGTCGAGGTCGTCGTGGCGCCGATCCAGCGCTGATCCGCCTTAAGACGCACGCGCGGGGCCACCGCTAGAGTCCCTGTCCATGGACGAATCGCTCGAAGACCGGATCAAACGGCTCGAACAGCAGGTGGCCTCGCTCCAGCGTTATCTGGGCATCCAGCTCGACGACTCCGGCGGGCTGCGGCTGCCGCCGGAGTTCCACGAGGCGTTGCGCAACGGCAAGCTGGTCAAGGCCATCGCGATCTACCGCAAGGAGACCGGGGCCTCGCTGGTGCACGCCAAGAAGGCCGTGGAGAACATGCAGCGCCGCCTGTCGGTCGAGCCCTGACCCCCGGATGGCCGATCTCACCGACACCCACGCCCTGTCGTACGAGGGTGGGTCCTCAGCCGCCTGTGAGCACGCCGAGCAGGTGGGAGACCTCGCGGGCGACCGCGTCGCGGCCCGCATTGAGGTATTTGCGGGAGTCCACCACGCGCTCGTCGTGGGCCAGGTAGTCGCGGACGGCCCCGGTGAACGCCTTGTTCAGGTGGGTCGCGATGTTGATCTTCTTCATGCCCCGCTGTACGGCCTCGCGCAGCACGTCGTCCGGCACTCCGGAAGAGCCGTGCAGCACCAGCGGCACCGGTACGGCGGCCCGCAGCTCGGCGATCAGCTCCAGGTCGAGCACCGCGTCCTTGGTCGTCATGGCGTGGGAGGTGCCGACGGCCACGGCCAGCGCGTCCACGCCGGTCCGCGTCACGTAGTCGACGGCCTCGTGCGGCTTGGTGCGCGCCCCGGGCGCGTGCACGCCGTCCTTGCCCCCGACCTCGCCCAGCTCGGCCTCCACCCACACGCCGCGCTCGTGGCACCAGGCGGCGACGTCGGCGGTGCTCGCGACGTTCTCCTCGTCGGGCAGCGCGGAGGCGTCGTACATGACCGAGCCGAGGCCCAGCCCGACGGCCTCCTCGACGAGCGCGCGGTCGGTGGCGTGGTCGAGGTGCACGGCGACCGGCACCTCGGCGCGCCGGGCGACGGCGAGCGCGGCCAGCGCGATGGGCTCCAGCGCGCCGTGGTAGCGCACGCAGTTCTCGCTGATCTGCAGCACGACGGGCAGGCTGAGCGCCTCGGCGCCGGCGACGATGGCGGTGGCGTGCTCCAGCTGGATCACGTTGAACGCGCCCACCCCTGCGGGTGACCGACGGACGATGTCGCCGATGGGGGTGAGGGGCATGGCGGGCTCCTTCAGCTGATGGTGATGCGGGGGTGGATGTCGGCGTACACGCCGGGGTCGATGTCGCCGGCGACGGGCGTGGCGACGGCGGCGGCGCCCAGGGCGGCGGCGCGGCGCAGGCGCTCCGGCCACGGCTCGCGCTCGACCAGGCCCAGCGCCAGCCCGGCGACGAGCGAGTCACCGGCCCCCGTGGGGTTGCCGCGCACGGCGTACGGCATGCGCGCGCGGAACGTTCCCTCGCCGGTGACGGCGAGCAGCCCGTCGGCGCCCATGGACACGACCACCGCCTCCGCGCCCTGCCCGCGCAGGGCCTGAGCACCCTCGGCCGGATCGCCCGGCACGGCTCTGGCCAGCTCTTCCGCGTTGGGCTTGACGATGGAAGGCCGCCCTTTGGGCGCGTGGCGCAGCGGCTCGCCGTCGGCGTCCACGATGGCGGGCACGCCCAGGGAGGCGGCGATCGCGGCGAGCGTGGCGTAGGCGTCGGCGGGGACGCCGCGCGGCAGGCTGCCGGACAGCACGACCGCCTCGGCCTCCGCCAGCAGCGACTCGAAGCGGTGGGTGAACCCGGTCAGCTCGGCGGCGCTCACCTCGGGCCCTGGCTCGTTGAACAGCGCCGTACGGCCCGCGTCCGGGTCGGTGACGGCGAGGGTCGTCCGCGATTCGGCGGCCACGGGGTGGAGGTCGTGGGGGAGACCGGCGGCCCGCAGATCGTCGGCGATGGCCTGGCCGGTGGCGCCCCCGGCCAGGCCGGTGACCAGCACGTCGCGGCCGAGTGCGCGCAGCACCCTGGCGACGTTCACGCCCTTGCCCCCGGCCCGCCGGTGCACGGCGGCGACGCGGTTGACGCCGTCCCAGTCGGCGCGCGGCACCCGGTAGGTGGTGTCGAGGGCGAGGTTGAGGGTCACCGTGACGATCATGAAGGCTCCGTGATCCAGACGCCGTCCTTCAGCACGCCGTCCACTTGCAGGGAGTCGGAGAGCACGACCAGGTCGGCGGCCTTGCCGACGGCGATCGAGCCGATGCGGTCGGCGAGGCCGAGCACGCGGGCGGGGGTCAGTGAGGTCACCTGGACGGCGTCCGGCAGCGACAGGCCCAGCTCCTGGACCGCGCGGCGGAAGGCGACGTCCATGGTGAGCGTCGAGCCGGCGATGGAGCCGCCCTCGGCCAGCCTGGCCACGCCGTCGCGGACATGCACCTTCATGGGGCCGAGCACGTAGTCGCCGTCGCCGAGCCCGGTGGCGGACATGGCGTCGGTGATGAGCATCGTGCGGCCAGGCCCGGCGACCTCGTACGCCAGCCGCAGCATGGCCGCGTGGACGTGCACCCCGTCGTTGATCAGCTCGACCGTCACCCGCTCGTCGTCGAGCAGCGCCGCGATCGGGCCGGGCGCGCGGTGGCCGAGCGGCGGCATCGCGTTGTAGAGGTGGGTGGCCACGGTGGCGCCCGCCTCGATGCCGGCGATGGTCTGCTCGTAGTCGGCGTCGCTGTGGCCGATGGCGGCGATGACGCCCTCGGCGGCGGCCATCCTGATCGTGTCGAGCGCGCCGGGCAGCTCGGCCGCGATCGTCACCATGCGGGCGTGCCCGCGCGCGGCCTTGACCAGCCCGGCGAACTCCTGCGGCGACGGCTCGCGCAGCAAGGTCGGGTCGTGCGCGCCGCAGCGGGCCTTGGCGATGTAGGGGCCCTCGAAGTGCACGCCGGCCAGCAGGCCCTCCTCGCACAGCTCCGCCAGCGCGGCGGCCGCCCTGCTCACGCCGTCGAGCGTGTCGGTGACCAGGCTGCCCACCATCGTGGTGGTGCCGTGGCGCCGGTGCAGCGCCACGGCGTCACGTGCCTTGTCCTGCTCGCCGGTGGGGAAGGAGCCGCCCGCGCCCCCGTGGTTGTGCACGTCCACGAACCCGGGGACCACGTGACGTCCGCCCAGCCGCAGGCCGGGCCCGGGGGCGGCGCCGTGGCCGATGTGCGTGACGCGGCCGTCTTCGATGGTCAGCCACCCCTCGTGAACTCCCTCGGGCGTCACGATCCTGGCGTCGGCAAGAGTAAGGCTCATGAAGAAAGGATCACAGATCGCGTGAGGTGCATGGGCTCGTCGGGGTTGAGCCCGCGGGCGAAGGCCCGCGCCACCGCGACCCGCTGGGCGCGGATCAGCTCGGCCATCGGGTCGAGCCCGCTCTCCACGAACGTGCCGCCGGTCGCCTCCACCTGGGCGCGCAGGCCCTCGGGCGCGGTGCCGAGCATCCACGTCACGCGGCCCGGCCCGGCGATGCTGATCGGGCCGTGGCGGTATTCCATCGCCGGGTACGCCTCCGTCCACGACCTGGACGCCTCGCGCATCTTCAGCGCCGCCTCCTGGGCGAGCCCGACCGACCAGCCGGCGCCGAGGAAGCTGAACTGCTCGGCGGCGACCAGCGCGTCGGGCAGCGGCTCGGCGACCGCCCGCTCGGCGTCGGCGATCGCCTGGGTGAGGTCCTCGCCGAGGCTCGCGCGGAGCATGGCGAGCTGGGTCGTGGCGAACCTGGTCTGCACGACGGACCGCTCGTCGGCGTAGTCGAGCACGATCAGGTCCTGCGCGGCGTCCCTGATCGGCGTCTCGGGGTCGGCCGTGATGGCGGTGGTCCTGGTCTCGGTCCTGCCGAGCAGGTCGAGCACCTCGGTCGTGGTGCCGGAGCGGGTCAGCGCGAGCACGCGGTCGTAGCCGCGGCCCTCGGGGAACTCGGAGGCGGCGAACGCGTCGGTCTCGCCGTGCCCGGCACGCTCGCGCAGCACCGCGTACGCCATCGCGATGAACCACGACGTACCGCAGCCGACGACGGCGACCCGCTCACCTCGCGCGGGGAGCGCGCCGGCGGGGACGTTCGCGACGGCGCGCTGCCAGCACGACGGCTGGGACGCGATCTCGGCTTCGGTGTGGGTGGTCACCACTTACCTCCCATGATTGATTGTTTCTGCGGTTTTTATACCAGAACAGAGCATAAATGAACATCGGTAGCTCTGGGGCCCCAGGTTGTGCCACGCTTGCTCCTGACCTCATCCCCTAGGGAGGCCGCCGTGTCCCGCTACGACCGCTGGAACGCCATCCTGGAGCTGCTCGCGCAGGAAGGCAGGCTGTCGGTGGAAGAGGCAGCGCAGGCTCTCGACGTCTCCACCGCCACCATCAGGCGGGACTTCGACCAGCTCGCCCAGCAGCAGATGCTCATGCGCACGCGCGGCGGCGCGGTCTCCCAGAGCGTCAGCTACGACCTGCCGCTGCGCTACAAGACCGCGCGGCACGCCGACGAGAAGCACCGCATCGCCGCGGCGGCGGCCGAGCTGGTCTCGCCGGGCGCCGTGGTCGGGCTCAACGGCGGCACCACCACCTCCGAGCTGGCCCGCACGCTGGCCACCATGGGCACGCTGGAGAGCGGCTTCACCATCGTCACCAACGCGCTCAACATCGCCTCCGAGCTGACCGTGCGCAGGCACGTCAAGATCGTGGTGACCGGCGGGGTGGCCAGGCCGCAGTCCTACGAGCTGATCGGCCCGCTGGCCTCGGGCGTGCTCGAACAGGTCACGCTCGACGTCGCCTTCCTCGGCGTGGACGCGCTCGACGTCGAACTGGGCGCCTCCGCCCACCACGAGGGCGAGGCCAGCGTCAACCACCTGCTGATCAGCAGGGCCGCCCAGGTCGTGGTGGTGGCCGACTCCTCCAAGGTCGGCAGGCGGGCGTTCTCCCGCATCTGCCCGATCGGCCAGATCGACACGCTCGTCACCGACGCCAGGCTCAGCGACGAGCTGGCCCGCCGGCTCACCGAGGCCGGGGTCAAGGTCGTCCGCGCCTGAGAGCGCGCCCCCGCAGAAGGCGTTACAGGTCGGACGCTGCGCGGGTAGGTATGAGTAACAGCGACAAAGCCGTTTCAGGGGGAGATATGGCGTCGGGAAAGTGCGCGGCCCGGCTCGGGCCCGCGGAGCGGGCCGAGGCGCTGGAGCGCATGACGGCTCAGGAACTCGACGTGGTCGTGGTCGGCGGCGGCGTCGTGGGTGCCGGCATCGCGCTCGACGCGGTGACGAGGGGCCTCGACGTGGCCCTCGTGGAGGCGCGCGACTTCGCCTCCGGCACCTCGTCACGCTCGTCCAAGCTCATCCACGGCGGCCTGCGCTACCTGGAGCAGCTCAACTTCGACCTGGTACGCGAGGCGCTCCAGGAGCGCGCCCTGCTGCTCCAGCGCATCGCGCCCCACCTGGTCAGGCCCGTGCCGTTCCTGTTCCCGCTGACCCACTACGGCTGGGAACGCCCGTACGTGGGCGCCGGCGTCACGCTCTACGACACGCTCGGCTTCGCGACCGGCCTGACCCGCGGTGTGCCGGGACACCGCCACCTGTCCAGGTCGCGGGCGCTGCGCCTGGCCCCCGCGCTGAAGAAGAGCGCCTTCACCGGCGCCGTCCAATACTGGGACGCCCAGGTGGACGACGCCCGCTTCGTCATGATGACGCTGCGCACCGCGGCCACCTACGGCGCGCACGTCGCGCAGCGGGCCCAGGTCGTCCGGTTCCTGCGGGAGGGCGAGCGGGTCACCGGCGTGCGGGTGCGCGACCTGGAGAGCGGCGACGAGTTCGACGTCCGCGCCAGGCAGGTGGTCAACGCGACCGGCGTGTGGACCGACGACATCCAGGAGCTGGTGGGCGGCCGCGGCCAGATCCACGTGCGCGCCTCCAAGGGCATCCACCTGGTCGTTCCGCGCGACCGCATCCACTCGCTGACCGGCATCATCCTGCGTACGGAGAAGTCGGTGCTGTTCGTCATCCCGTGGGGCCGCCACTGGATCATCGGCACCACCGACACCGACTGGACGCTCGACAAGAGCCACCCGGCCGCCTCCCGCGCCGACATCGACTACCTGCTCGACCACGTCAACGCGATCCTGTCGGTGCCGCTGACCCGCGACGACGTCGAGGGCGTCTACGCGGGGCTGCGGCCGCTGCTGTCGGGCGAGTCCGACGAGACCTCGAAGCTGTCCAGGGAGCACGTGGTGGCCCATCCCGTGCCCGGGCTGGTGATGGTGGCGGGCGGCAAGTACACGACGTACCGGGTGATGGCGTGCGACGCGGTTGACGCGGTGGCGCACGGGCTCGACCAGCGGGTGCCGCGCTCGTGCACCGACCGCATCCCGCTGGTCGGCGCCGAGGGCTACCAGGCGCTGTGGAACGCCCGCCACCGCCTCGCCCAGGAGTCGGGGCTGCACGTGGCGCGGATCGAGCACCTGCTGCACCGCTACGGCTCGCTCATCGACGAGGTGCTTGAGCTGATCAAGGAGGACCCGTCGCTGGCCAGGCCGCTGGACGGGGCCGACGACTACCTGCGGGCCGAGATCGTCTACGCCGCCACCGCCGAGGGCGCCAGGCATCTGAACGACGTGCTGACCCGGCGTACCCGCATCTCCATCGAGACCTTCCACCGCGGGGTGGGGGTGGCGCGGGAGGCCGCCGAGCTGATGGCCGGGCCGCTCGACTGGGACGGCGAGCAGGTCAAGCGGGAGGTCGAGTACTACACCAAGCGGGTGGAGGCCGAGCGGCGCTCCCAGGAGCAGGACTCCGACCAGGAGGCCGACGCGATCAGGCTGGGGGCGCCGGAGATCGTCCCCGTGGTGGTGCCGGAAGGCGCCTAGCCATAGGGAAGGGCGGCCCGCGGCGCTGCGGATCTCCGCGGACCGCCCGTGTCAGAGGTCAGGCGGGGTTGTAGACGCTCGCGTCATGGACGTCGAGCAGGGGCTCCTTGACGCCGTCGCCGGAGTCGTCGGTCCAGTTGGAGTTGCCGGTCGAGATCAGCGTGCTGCGCACGGCCAGCGAGCCGGCCCGCGTCGTCGGCTTGGCCGCACCCGAGGTGAGCAGGGCCGCCGCGCCCGCGACGTGCGGGCTGGCCATCGAGGTGCCGCTGATCGTGCTGTAGCCGCCGCTGCGGTAGGTCGAGTAGATGCAGGTGCCGGGCGCGGTGATCTCCACCGTGGCGCCGTAGTTGGAGTAGAACGCGGACGTGTCGTCCTGGTCGGTCTCGCTGCGGCAGGACAGCCTGTTGCCGCCGGCGCCGCCCGCCAGGCCGTCGTTGTCGGTCAGCGCGGAGACGGTGACCACGTCGGGGTGGTTGGCGGGGAAGAACGAGGACGTGTTGGCGTGGCTGTTGCCCGCGGCCACCACGACGACGATGCCGGCGTTGACCGCGTTGGTGATGGCCGTGCTGATCGCGCTGCTTGAGCAGCCGCTGCAGCCCAGGCTCAGGTTGATGACCTCGATGGTGGCGCGCCGTGCCACCACCCAGTCGATGCCGGCCGCGATGCCCGCGAGCGAGCCGGAGCCGGCCGCGTTGAGCACCTTGACGCCGTGGATGCGCGCGCCGGGCGCGACGCCCACCGGGCCGATGGCGTTGTCGATCGCGCCGACGGTGCCGGCGACGTGCGAGCCGTGGCCGTTGTCGTCGGTGCCGGAGTTGTTGGTGCAGAAGCCGATCACGCAGTTGGCCCTGGCGACGACGTTCAGGTCGGGGTGGTTCTGGTCGACGCCGCTGTCCACCACGGCGACGTCCACGTCCACGCGCTCGTCGTCGGTGCCGTCGATGTCGAGGTTGGGGTTGCCGGGGCCGAAGATCCGGTTGACGCCGGTGGGCGTGGTCTGGGCGAAGTGGGTGACCACGGCGTCGGGCTCCACGCTGAGCACGCTGGGGTCGCTCTTGAGCTTCTCGGCGGCGGCGGCGCTCAGGCGGGCGGTGTAGCCCTTGAAGGCGTGCTGGTAGACGCCGACGAGCTCGCCGCCGAGGTGCGCGACCTGGGTCTCGGCCGCGCTGTGCGTGCCGCGCAGTGACGGGTTGAGCTGGACGATGTACGTGCCCTCGGGGGCTGCTTGCTGGGCGGATGCGGACACGGGCAGTGGCACCGCGAGTAACGCGAGCGCGCTGACGAGCAATGCGAGCAGGGGGGTGCGTGGTCGCATGGCAGCGTGGGCCCTTTCTCGTGACGCGGACCGGCGGCGGCTTGTGACGGTCTACCGCCTGATCCGACAGGACGGTGTCATTAAAGTTTTCATCATTTGTCGGGATAAGTCCATAAAAAAAGGTGCCGGTTCGTTACGAACCGGCACCTTCTGGTTGCTCAACGAAGCGGGATCCACGCTTGTGAGGCGAGCGACTCCATGTCGTTGACCTGGACGCCCTCGTGCGACACCGTCCAGATGGCGTCACCGATGACCACCGAGCGCTCGATGCCCGGCTGGTATGGGTACTCGCCTTCCTTGACCGGATGCTCGATCATGCCGAGCCGCCGCACCTCCTTGTCGTCGATCTTCAGCACCAGCGCGCCCGACTTCTCCGCCTGGACCAGCGGCACCACCGCGAGTCCCGTCTTCGGCCAGTACAGGAACGCGTGCGGGTCCCACTCCGCGCCCGAGCCCGAGTCGCGCTGGAAGAACTGCGACAGCCGGCGCGGCGCGGCCGGGTCGCTCACGTCGAACAGCGACACCTGCGTCCCCAGCGTCCTGCCCTTCTCGCTGGCCTCCTGGCCGATCCCGATCAGCCGGCCGTCCGCACCCGGGTGCAGGTACGCCGAGTAGCCGGTGATCTTCAGCTCGCCCGTCACCTTGGGCTGCGCCGGGTCGCGCAGGTCGAGCGTGTAGAGCGGGTCCACCTGGCGGAACGTCACGCAGTAACCGATCGGGCCGATGAAGCGCACCGAGTAGATGCGCTCGCCCTTGCCGAGGCCGCCGACCTCGCCCACCTTCTCCAAGGTGGTGGCCTTGAGCACGTAGACGGTGCTGGAGCTGTCGGCGCCGTCGGCCGCGGTGAGCGTGGTGGCCAGGCGCAGGTGGCCGTCGTGCTCCGACAGCGCGTACTGGTTGAGCAGGCGGCCCGGCACCTTGCCCGAGGCCACGTACGAGGGGGCGCCCGGCTTGGTGATGTCGAAGCGGTGCACCTCCGTCTCCTCGGGCGGCGGCGTGCGCGTCGGATACGGCACGTCGACGGCCGGCTCGCTCGGGGTCGGCTCGTCGGCGGGGGCCGCGCCCGACGGGCGGGGCGCCGGGGTGGGCGGGGGCTCGACAGGGAGCGGGCGCACGACGGGGAACCACCAGCGGGGGTTGCTGGCGACGTACAGGCTCTGGCCGGTGCCGTAGACGATGTCGCCGTCGGCGGCCAGGCTGATCGGGTCGGTCCCCGCCGCCGTGACGCCGCCGGCCAGGTCGATCGTGTGCACGGTCAGCATCGAGGTACCGGTGTAGTCGGCGGGGTGGCTGACCCGCTCGCACGCCACCCGGCTCTTCGTGACCTTCCCCGCCGCGTCGGTGATCTCGATGGTCGGCAGCCAGCTCTCCGCCGGCGCCCGCTTGACCGCGGCCCGGTTCGCCGCGATCAGCTCCGCCTGCTTGGCATCCGGGCGCGGCTCGGGGAAGGTGATCTCGGGCTCGCTGCGGGTGACCAGCCGGACCGTGTCGCCCACCAGCCGGGCGTCCACGTACGAGCCCTGCGGCTTGATCGTGCTCAGCACCTTGGGCTCGCCCGCGAGGTCCACCAGCACGTACCGGGTGTCACCCACAGGGCCGGCGATCCGCTTGTACATGATGTCGCCGCCGCGCATCAGCACCAGCGCCCGGTCACCCGAGACCAGCAGGTCCGCGGGGACGCCGGGGCCGCCCTCGCCCTCGGTCAGCCTGAGCGAGGCGGTGATCTTCCTGGTCGCCGTGTCGATGACGCGCAGGGTGCCGTTCGCGACCGTGATGAGCCGGTCGCCGTCGGTCTTGACCAGGTCGGGCTCGTCCACGCCGGCCTCGTGCACGTTCGTGGTCGAGTGCTCGGGCGTCTGCGTCGTCCGTGCCTTCGCCTCGCTGCGTACGCTGTCCTCCATGGCCATCGGCATCGCGTGGCCGAAGCCGTACGGGCCGACGTTCTCGGCGGCGTGCTCGCGCAGGCCGGTCAGCAGGTCGTCGCACCCGTCGTAGGCCACCAGGCGCACCGCGCCGAGACTCGTCCTCCTGGGCGCCGGGTCCTCGCCCCCGCCCGTCGAAGCGGTGCAGGCGGTCGTGACCGCGGCCAGCGCGGCGGCGGTCACGGCCGTACGGATCAGCGTGTTCATGTCCCCATCACGGCCGGGCGGGCCGGATGGTTCACGAACCGTGCGCCGGGTTCCTGGTGAAGACCGGATCGAGGTCGAGGCTGTCGGGCACCTCCATGAGCTTGCGCACGAGCTTGCCCTTGAAGTCCACCACCTGCACCTCGTCGTTGGCGCCGTTGTCGTTCTCCCAGCAGAACAGGTGCTCCTCGTCGTAGAAGCCGAGCACCTCGTCGCAGTCGGAGTAGAACGTGCGCAGCCGCTCGCCCGTCCCGGCGTCCCACACGCAGTGGTCGTTGTACGTCCCGTCCGGGCAGTTGGTGACGAACGCGTCGCCCGAGGGCGAGAAGAGGTCCTGGGTGGTGTCGGCGGCGAGCGTGCCGATGTTCGCCTGCGAGCGCACGGCCTTGCCCTGGGCGTCGAAGAAGCGCAGGCTCAGGTCGTCCTCGTCGCCGTAGACGTTGACCGTGCCCGTCTCGTCGCCGTCGAAGCCCCACGAACTGCCCCTGACGTCGGGGTCGCTGACGTCCACCTGCTTGACGCGCTTCGTGACC
The DNA here is from genome assembly GCF_040676995.1 of Nonomuraea sp. NPDC049419. NCBI lineage: Bacteria > Bacillati > Actinomycetota > Actinomycetes > Streptosporangiales > Streptosporangiaceae > Nonomuraea > Nonomuraea sp. NPDC049419. The sequence continues at coordinate 257,730 of NZ_JBFAQB010000001.1, forward strand.
ACGTCCACCAGCATGAAGCCCGGGTACGTCCAGGTGTCGCCGCGCTTGTGCCCGATGCTGAGCAGGATCGTCTCGCCGTCCTTCGACCAGTTCCTGATGATGCCGGTCTGCGGCTTCTTGACGGTCTTGATCGTGGTGCGCTCGCCGGTCTCGCGGTCGGCGATGACGATGAAGTCATGGTCGTCGGGGGCGTAGCGCTTGCCCCTGGAGGCCAGGTAGCGGCCGTCGGGGGAGACCAGCGACTCCATGTTGCCCGCGTACTTCGTGAACGGGCCGCGCAGCGAGTCCCTGGCGTAGTCGGTCCACGTCTCCTTCTTCTCGTCGTAGATCTCGTACGAGGTCAGCACGATGGCGTCGGACGGGTTCTCGTACAGGGAGATCGCGCCGCCGGGCAGCGTCCGCTTCGTACCCCTGGCCGGGACGTCCGTCCGGCCCGCCGAGGTCGTCTCCTGCCGGGGGCGGCCGCGCTCCGCCGGCGGGGTCGTCGTCTTCCTGCCCTCCTCCCGCGGGGTGGTGGACGGGCTCGCCACCGACGCCTTGTCCGCCTGGATCGCCACGAAGACGCCGGCGAGGACCAGCAGCGCGATCGCCACGGCGACGCCCGCGACCAGCGGCGCCCGCCTGCCGCTCCTCGGCTGGGCCGCCGGGTGGGTGTGCGGCGCGTAGGTGGGCGGCGCGTAGGCGTGCGCGGGGACGGGCCCCTGGGAGTGCGGGCCCGCGGAGGGCGGGCCGGCGTGCGAGGGCGGGCCTACGTGTGAAGGTGGGCCGGCGTGTGAGGGCGGGCCGGGGAAGGCGGCCGGGGGCGGTGGCACCGCCGCCTCCGCCGCGCCCTGCGCGAGCATGCCGGAGCCGGGCGCCGAGTGCTGCAGCAGCCGCATCATCACCTGCTCGGCCGTGGGCCGCTGCGCCGGGTCCTTGGCCAGGCAGGCGGCCACGACCTCGCGCAGCGTGCCGTCCAGCACGCCGAGGTCGGGCTGCTGGCTGAGCACCCGGTTGATCACCGCGGGCATCGTGTCGCTGCCGAACGGCGCCCGCCCCGACGCCGCGTAGATCATCGTCCCGGCCCACGAGAACATGTCGGCGGCAGGCCCCACCGTGTGCCCCATGATCTGCTCGGGCGGCATGTACGACGGCGTCCCCACCACCGAGTTGCTGATCGTCGAGGTGGCGTTCAGCGCCCGCGCGATGCCGAAGTCGATCACCCGCGGCCCGTCCGCGCCGATGATCACGTTGGCCGGCTTGAAGTCGCGGTGCACGATGCCGGCCTGGTGGATCGCGGCCAGCGCGGTCGCGGTGCCGATGGCCAGCCGGTGCAGCACCGTGCCCGTACGCGGGCCCTGCTCCTGCACCACCCGCTGCAAGGAGGGGCCCTCGATGAACTCGCTGACGATGTAAGGACGGTCCTGCTCGATGCCCGTGCCCAGCACCGCTGCCGTGCAGAACGGCGCCACGTGCCTGGCCACCTCGACCTCGCGCAGGAACCGCCCCACGCTCACCTCGTCGCCCGACAGGTCGGGCCGCAGCCACTTGACCGCCGCCTTGCCGCCGTCGGCGTTCTCGCCCAGGTAGACGACGCCCTGGCCGCCCTCGCCGAGCCGGCCGAGCAGGCGCAGGCCCCCCAGCGAGCGCGGATCTGCCGGGCGGAGCGGAGCGAAGAATGCCATGTCAGGATTCTGGCCCTATGCCGCCCGTACGGGGAAACTTCGCAGTTCCAGTGATCGAGTCGGTACGTTCCTGGCGAAACTCCGGACCCCGTACGGGCATGCCTGAAAGGCTGGGCACGTGAGCTGGAACGCACGAGCCCTCGATGTGCTGGCCGCCGGGGAGCCCACCCCGCTGATCGAGTTCCCGGTGCGCGTGCCGGGCATCACGCTGTTACTCAAGGACGAGTCGCGTCAGCCCACCGGCAGCCTGCGGCACCGGCACGCCAGGGCGCTGTTCCGCCGGGCCGTGCTCGACGGGCTGGTCGCCGAGGGCACCACCGTGGTCGAGGCGACCGGCGGCAACGCGGCGGTGGCGCAGGCGTGGTTCGCGCGGCGGCTCGGGCTGCCGTACATCGTGGTCATGCCGGGCAAGGCGGGGCCCGAGCGGGCGCGGCCGGTGGAGGAGCTGGGCGGCGAGTGCCGGTTCGTGACGCCGCCGCTCGCCATCTACGACGCGGCGCGCGAGATCGAGGGGCACTTCCTCGACCAGTTCGGCCGGGCGGCCGAGCACGACCTGGCCGGTGAGCTGTTCTCCCAGGTGAGCCCCGACTGGGTGGTCACCGGCGCGAGCACCGGCGCCACCTCGGCGACGCTCGGCGGCTGGATCAAGGAGCACGGCCTGGCCTGCCGGGTCGCGGTGGCCGATCCGGAGAACTCCGCGTACTTTCCCGGCTGGACGCTCGACGTGCATGACTACGCGACCGGCATGCCGTCGCGCATCGAGGGCATCGGGCGGCCGCGGATGGAGCCGGGGTTCCGTCCCGAGCTGGTCGATCTGGTCGTGCCCGTGCCCGACGCGGCGAGTGTGGCGGCGGCCCGGCACATCAGGGAGGTCACCGGGCTGCCCGTGGGGCCCTCGTCCGGCACCGCGCTCTGGGCCGCGCTTGAGCTGATCGAGCGCATGGTCGTCCGGAGTGAGCGCGGCACGATCGTCTCGCTGATCGGCGACGCCTCCGAGCGCCACCTGGCGACCTGCCACGACGACGCCTGGGCCGCGGAACGCGGCCTCGACGTCGCCCGCCACGCCGAGCGGCTCCGCCTGGTCAGCCCGGGGAGCGGCTGAGAGGACCGGTCGGGCCTGCCCGATGGCCGGCCTGCCCGATGGCCGGGCCGCCCTGCCGAGGGTCGGGTGGTCAGGTCAGGGGGTGGGTGACCCAGACGTTCGGCTCCACGTAGACGGCGTGGTCGTGGTCCACGTCGCAGTGCACCGGCGTGAGCGCCCCCGGCACCTCCACCGGGCCTGGACGGTCGAACGGCAGGCCGGTCCAGGCCCGCCACTCCGCCAGCGTGCCGGGCACCACCATCGACCGGGGCGCCACCTTGACGATCTCGGCGCCGGCCCGCACGTGCACCCGCAGCCACGGGTCGTGGGGCAGGCCGTCGGGGCGCTTCCTGAAGGCGTACTCGGCCATGGGGGTGTGGGGTTCGAGGTGCTTGAGGTTCGGGCGTACGGGGGCGACGAGCGTGCGGAAGCCGAGCCGGGCGGCGTGCTCGCGCATGGCGGCCACCAGCAGCCCCGACAGCCCGTTGCCCTGGAGGTCGCGGCGCACGGTGATCTCCAGCGCGGAGACGGCGTCGGGCTCCTGGCCGCGCTCGCGGGCCAGCCAGCCGGCCCTGATGACGCCGTCCCAGCCGTCGTCTGGCAGCCCGTCGCCGCCGGCCACGTACGGCACCATGCACGCCCGCGCCACCGCCCGCCCTGGCTCGGCGTCGTCGTCGGCCACGAGCACGTGGTTCTTGTGACGAGTGGTGACGAAGGGGTAGTAGAGGTCGGCGATCGGGTCGCGCAGGACGAACTCCTGCCAGGTGTGCTCCATCTCCCACAAGGTCGCGGCGAATTCCGGACGTTCTGCGAGTGTGGTGATGCGGAGAGCCATGTGATCATCTTGCCCTGCGTACATCCGAAAATCGCCCGAAATATCGACACTTAAGCCCGCTGCCTGCGGTGCGCTAGCGTCGGCGGCATGACAGAACTTGACGCCAGGCTACGAGCCATCACCGACCTGATCGTGGCCGAGGCTCGCGAGGGCGGCGGCAGGCACGAGTACGACGGCCGGATCCAGGACCTGTCGCCCGACGGCGTACGGTCCGGGCTGGCGCGGCTCGGCGAGGGACCCGCGCCCGCGGACGCGCACGACGCCAGGCACCTACAGGTGTTCGAGGAGTCTCTGCGCACCCAGCTCGGCGAGCTGGAACTGCACCGCAAGAACCCCCTGATCCACCTGTCCAACCTCGATCTCGCCTGCTACGACCGCGACTACGCGCCGGAGGAGGAGCGCGCGGCGGCCAAGTCGGCCCACCTCGCGCTCTGGCCCGAGGCCGTCGACCAGGCGCTGGCCTCGCTCGACCAGGTCCCCGCCCCCGTCGCGACCTCCCTGCTCGGCGCGGTCAAGGGCCTGGCCGCCGGGGTCACCGACGAGGCCGCGCTGGCCGCGCACGCCAGGCTCGTCGCGCACGTCGAGCGGGCCGCGCGCGAGGGTGACCCCGACGCGGCGCTCGGCGGCGACGCGCTCGCCCGCCTGATGGGCACCGCCGAGGGCCTGCCGGTGGACCTCGGCAGGCTGGCCGAACGCGCCGACGCGGAGCGCGACCGGCTGCTCGACCGCCTCACCGAGTCGTGCGCCAAGCTGGGGGAGGCCGGCAGGCCGCCGCTCGACGTCGTACGCGAGCTGGTCAAGGACCACCCCGACGCCGACGGCGTCATCGAGGCGGCCAGGATCGGCACCGAGAAGGCCATCGCGTTCACCCGCGAGAAGGACCTCGTGCCCTACCACGACGGCGAGTGCCTGGTCGGGCTGGCGCCCGAGTCGCGCCGCTGGGCGATGGCCATGATGGCGTGGAACTCGCCCGGCGAGCCCGAGGGCCCGTCCTGGTACTACATCACCCCGCCCGAGCCCGACTGGCCGCGCCAGGAGCAGGAGGAGTGGCTGGAGGTCTTCAGCGCCACCACGCTGCCCGCCATCAACGTGCACGAGGTGGCCCCTGGCCACTTCTCGCACGCCAGGGCGCTGCGCAGGGCCCCGTCCGAGGTGCGCAGGCTGCTGCAGTCGATGGCGTTCATCGAGGGCTGGGCCCACTACGCCGAGGAGCTGTGTGTCGAGGAGGGGTTCGGCGACGGCGACCCGCGCTTCGAGATCGGCGTCTGGGTGGAGGCGCTCATCCGCGTCACCCGCCTGGCCTGCGCGATCGGCGTGCACACCGGGCAGATGACGGTCGAGGACGGCGCCCGCCGCTTCGAGTCCGACACCCACCTCGCCGGTCCCGCCGCGCTGTCGGAGGCGCGCAGGGCCTCCTTCGACCCGACCTACGGCCGCTACACCTGGGGCAAGCTGCTCATCCTCGACCTGCGCGAACGGGCGCGCGAGGAGTGGGGCGCCGGCTTCACCCTGCAGCGCTTCCACAAGGCCCTGTTCGACCTGGGCTCGCCGCCCCTGGGCCTGATGGACGCGGTGCTGTAGCGTCGCACGGACTGATCGGGGAACGACCTATGGCGTGTCCCTAGGGAGGTCTGTTCGTGCGCGAGCTCTCCGGCAAGGTCGCGGTGGTGACGGGTGCGGCGAGCGGGATCGGCAGGGCGCTGGCCCTCCGGTTCGCGGCCGAGGGAATGACACTGATGCTCGCCGACGTCGAGCACGGCGGGCTGGCGGAGACGGCCGCGCTGTGCGGGGACGCGACGGTGCTCACGCAGATCACCGACGTCTCCGACGCCTCGTCCGTACGCCACCTGGCCGACCGCTGCTTCGGTGAGCTGCGGGCCGTGCACGTGCTCTGCAACAACGCGGGCGTCTTCCAGGGCGGCCACATGTGGACCAGGGACGAGGAGGACCTGTCCTGGCTGCTCGGCGTCAACCTGTGGGGCGTGCTGCACGGCATCCGCGCGTTCGTGCCGCGCATGATCCAGCAGGACACCGAGGGCCACGTCGTCAACACCGTCTCCGTGGCGGGACTGCTGGTGAGGCCGGGGACCGGCGGGTACGCGGTGTCGAAGCACGCCGCGCTGGCCGCGTCCCTGGCGCTCGCCCAGGACCTGGCCGCGACGGGGTCGAAGCTGCGCGTCAGCGCGCTGTGCCCCGGCGCGGTCAGGACCCGCATCGCCGACTCCGACCGGCTGCGCCCGCCCAGCCTCGCCGTCACGCCGGGCGCGGACGAGGCGGCCGTCAAGGAGCGGGTCGGCAAGGCGGCCGAGCGCGGCATCGAGCCGTCGGAGGTGGCCGACCTGGTGGTCAGGGGCATCCGCGAGGAGCGGTTCCTGTTGCTGACCGACCCCTCGTACGCGGCCGCGCTGCGCCTGCAGACCGAGACGCTGCTGACCGGGACCCTGCCCGGCTACCACTGACGGTCGTGGGCGAGGACCCGGACGACGGTGCCGCCCGGCGGCTTGACCAGCAGGCGTACGGTGTCGCCCGGCAGCACGTCGCGATAGAGGCCCTGCTTGACCCGGAACGCGGCGGCCCGCTCCGAGCGGCCGTCGTGCAGCGCGATGTAGTAGTCGCGCCGCACGCCCTCCTCCTGCGGGATCACCTTCACCCAGCGTTTGACGACGTGACCCGTCACCTCCTGGCGGCCCGAGCCGCGCGGCAGCTCGGCGGGCGCGATCTCGACGCCCTGCCAGCCGCTGCCGGTGAAGATCCACTCCTGGTCGGGGTTCGCGGGCAGCGGGCCGGGCCCGGCCACCTCCCTGCCGCGCGGGGTCAGCAGGAAACCCCTGCCGCCCGACAGCAGCGAGACTCCCGCCACCAGCGAGACCATCGTCGCGATGATCGCGGGCCAGGAGAACAGGGCCACCGACACGGTCGCGTACCAGGGGACGACCAGGGCGGCCGTCAGCAGCACGGGGACGAGCACCGTGCGCCAGCGCCTGCGGGCCAGGCCGAGGTCGATGGCGTGCCGGCGGACGAGCTTGACGAACCCGCCCTCCAGGTCGGAGCTCTCGGGCATGAGGGCGATCACGGGCGCCGCGGGCCGGTCCGCCATGCGGGCGCGCACGCGTTCGAGCACCCAGGTCTCGTACGGGCGCAGCGGCTCGCGTACGGGCGGATCGAGCGTCAGCCGGTCGCCCTCGATCGTCATCCAGCCGCGTCCGGCCAGCTCGAACAGCACGGTGTAGAACACGTCCTGGGCGCGCATGCCGCGTAAGAGCTCGGCGACGGGAGCGGGCACCGGGTGCTCGGGCGCCTCCGTGTCCCTGTCGCGGCCGGACACCTTGAAGGCGGCGGCCAGCGTGGCGGCCCACAGGGCCCACGCGGTCGCCGGCCAGACAAGATCCATCGTTCTGTGTTTAGCACGTCCCACCCGGCCAGGCCAGGTGTCCTGGCCAAGGCCGATAGACTGGTCTCACCGCACTTCGCCTTTTCAGGGGGTTCTCACGGTGTCTGAATTCGACACGGTCCTGGTGGTCGACTTCGGCGCTCAATACGCGCAGCTGATCGCCAGGCGGGTGCGTGAGTGCCATGTCTACTCCGAGATCGTCCCGTCGACCATGCCGGTCGAGGAGATGATGGCGAAAAAGCCCAAGGCGATCATCCTGTCCGGCGGTCCTTCGTCGGTCTACGCCGAGGGTGCGCCGCCGGTGCCCCACGGGCTGTTCGACACGGGCGTGCCCACGTTCGGCATCTGCTACGGCTTCCAGGCCATGGCGCAGGCGCTGGGCGGCGAGGTGGCCCGCACGGGCGTCGCCGAATACGGCGGCACCCCGCTCGAGGTGCTCGACGAGGGCGTCATCTTCGCCGGCCTGCCCACGTCGCAGACCGTGTGGATGTCCCACGGCGACAGCGTGGCCGCGGCCCCCGAGGGCTTCGCGGTGACCGCCTCCACCAGCGAGACGCCGGTCGCCGCGTTCGAGAGCGTCGAGCGCGGCCTCTACGGCGTGCAGTTCCATCCCGAGGTGCTCCACTCCGAGCACGGCCAGGCGGTGCTCAAGCACTTCCTCGAGGCCGCCGGGTGCCGGCCCTCGTGGACGATGCTCAACATCGTCGAAGACTCCATCGAGGCCGTGCGCCGCCAGGTCGGCGACGGCCGGGCCATCTGCGCGCTGTCCGGCGGGGTCGACTCGGCGGTGGCCGCCGCGATCGTCCAGCGCGCCATCGGCGACCGGCTGACCTGCGTCTTCGTCGACCACGGGCTGCTGCGCAAGGGCGAGGCCGAGCAGGTCGAGCGCGACTTCGTCGCCGCCACCGGGGTCAAGCTGCGGGTGGTCGACGCCGCCGACCGGTTCCTCAAGGCGCTCGAAGGGGTCAGCGACCCAGAGGAGAAGCGCAAGATCATCGGACGGGAGTTCATCCGCGTCTTCGAGGACGAGCAGCGCGCCATCATGGCCGACGGGCCGGTCGACTTCCTCGTCCAGGGCACCCTCTACCCCGACGTCGTCGAGTCGGGCGGCGGCACCGGCACCGCCAACATCAAGTCGCACCACAACGTCGGCGGCTTGCCTGAAGACCTGCAGTTCACGCTGGTCGAGCCGCTGCGGGCGCTGTTCAAGGACGAGGTGCGCAGGGCCGGCGAAGAGCTGGGCCTGCCGGCCGCCATGGTGTGGCGGCAGCCGTTCCCCGGTCCAGGGCTCGCCATCCGCATCGTCGGCGAGGTGACCGGCGAGCGGCTCGACATCCTGCGCGAGGCCGACGCCATCGCCCGCGAGGAGCTGTCGCGGGCCGGGCTCGACCGGCAGATCTGGCAGTGCCCGGTGGTGCTGCTCGCCGACGTGCGGTCGGTGGGCGTGCAGGGCGACGGCCGCACCTACGGCCACCCCGTGGTCCTGCGGCCGGTCACCTCCGAGGACGCGATGACCGCCGACTGGGCGCGGGTCCCCTATGACGTGCTGTCGCGCATCTCCACCCGCATCACCAACGAGGTGCGTGAGGTCAACCGCGTGGTGCTCGACGTGACGAGCAAGCCCCCTGGCACCATCGAGTGGGAGTAGCCCCCACCCCGCTGACCGGCTGAAAGCCACCGCAGCCCCGGCCCATGACGGGCCGGGGCTGCGAGCTTTTCTACGGCCCTGGGGAAGCTGGGCGGTCCCAGGGCTGCGAGCTTTCCTACGGCCCTGGGGAAGCCGGGCGGTCCCAGGGCCGTCCGGGGTTCAGGCCACCGGGGCTTCGGCGGGGGCCGCGGGCTGGGTGGTGACCTGGCGGGTGCGCCTGGGGAGCAGGGTCAGGGCGGCGATCAGGCCGAGCAGGGCCAGGCCCGCCGAGCCGATGAACGCCGCGTGATAGCCCGACACCAGGGCCTGCCGGGTGCCGGTGCCGCCGGTGACGGCGGTCGCGACGGTGGCCAGGGCGGCGATGCCGACCGAGATGCCCACCTGCGTCGTCGTGTTGAACAGCCCCGACACCATGCCCGCCTCGTCGGCCGCCGCCTGCGACGTGGCCGCCACGGTGACGGCGCCGATGAGCAGGCCGAAGCCGAACCCGGTGAGCAGCTCGGGGGCCAGCAGCGTCCCGATGAAGTCGTCCCGCACGTCGATGCGCAGGTAGAGCAGCGCGCCGACGGTGATGAGGACGAGGCCGGCGACGGCGGTGGTGCGCACGCCGTACCGGGTGAGGACGCGCCCGCCGAGGAACGACGCGGTCAGCGCGATCGTGATCGAGATGGCGACCAGCGACATGGCCGAGCGGGTGGCGCTGTGGCCGAGCACGTCCTGCGTGTAGAGGGTGAGCAGGAAGAAGATCGGCTGCATGCCGGCGGCCACCACGAACATGATGAGGTTGCCCGCCCGCAGCGTACGGCGGCCGAAGACGTCGAGGGGCACCAGCGGGTTGGCCGAGCGCCGCTCGACGACGAGGAAGGCGCCGAGGAGCGCGATGGACAGCGCACCGAGCGCGAGGGTCCTGGCCGACGTCCAGCCGGCCTGCGGCGCGTCCGTCAGGGTGTAGATGAGCAGGCCGAGCCCGGCCGTCGAGGTGAACGCGCCGGCCAGGTCGAAGCCGCGCTCGCGTCCCGCGGCGCGTACGGCGGGCAGCATGACGAGCGCCAGCGCCCCGACGACCAGCCCGATGGGCGTGTTGACGAGGAACACCGACCGCCAGCCGAACCAGTCGGTGAGCAACCCGCCGAGCACCGCCCCCGCGGAGGCGCCCATGCCGCCGACCGCACCCCAGAGGCCCATGGCCTTGTTCAGCGCCGGGTCGTCCTTGAAGATCACCATCACCAGCGACATGCCCGCCGGCGCGACCAGCGCCCCCGCCAGCCCTTGCAGGGCGCGTACGGCGATGAGCACGGCGCCCGACGATGCCACACCGCCGATCAGCGACACCAGCCCGAACATGACCATCCCGGCGATGAACATCCGCCGCCGACCGGCGTAATCCGCCAGCCGCCCGCCGAGCAGCAGCAGTCCGCCGAACACCAGCGAGTACGCCGTCGTGGTCCACGACAGGTCCGTCGCCGTCATGCCCAGCTCGCGCCCCATGGGCGGCAGCGCGATGCCCACGATCGTGGTGTCGAGGATGAGCACGAACTGGGTGGCGGCCAGCAACGAGAACGCGGCCCACTTGCCTTTCATGACCAACTCCCTTAGGGAACTTTTTGTAACAGCCGCCATGATGTGTGACCATCGAGGTCAACCGGAAGAAGGCACTTTCATGTCTCAGAGGAACACCGCTGTACCAGAGCAGCTCAAGACGTTGGAGGACGCCGATCTCCTTCTGGAGAGCGGCGAGTGCCCGGTCCCGCCGCGCGAGATCCTCGACCGCATCGCGGGCAAGTGGGCGATCCTCATCGTGGTGGCGACCGCGCGGCGGCCGAGGCGCTTCACGGAGCTGGAGCGCGAGATCGAGGGCATCAGCCGGCGCATGCTCACCCTGACCCTGCGCAACCTGGAGCGCGACGGCCTGCTGGAGCGAACGATCTACCCGACGGTGCCGCCCAAGGTGGAATACCAGGCCACGGAGATGGCATTGGAGCTGTACGAGGCGATGCTGACGATCACCAACTGGTCGCGTAGGCACAGCGCCTGCGTGGCGGCGTCGCGGCAGCGCTACGACGAGCGCCAGGCCGCGGAAGCCGATGACATATGACGGCTCTCGTGTGCATAGAGAGGAAAATGAGGGGAAGAGAGGCTTCCCCTGGGCCGGTTCCCTGCGATCGCTGACGGGCGCCGGCGGGGGGTCGGTGTGTGCCCGGTGTCGTCAAGCGATCCGAGCGCGGCCGGCGACAGGCCGGTGGCGGTTCGGGAGCGGTTCAGAAAGGGTGGCAAGGCCTTCATGGCCCACGGGAGCGAAGACGGCAGCGACGCCGCCGGGCAGCCGCTGGTGCTGCTCGTGGAGGACGATCCGCAGGACGCGCTGATCGTCGAGGAGTTGCTTGAGGACAGCGGCCTCTTGGTCCGCCTGGAATGGGCCCGCTCGGTCGACGAGGCCCGCCGCGCCCTGGCCGGGCTGCGCCCGCAGTGCGTGCTGCTCGACCTCGGCCTGCCGGACGCCCACGAGTTCTCCGCGCTGTCGGCGGTGATCGAGGAGGCGGGCGACGCGGCCGTGGTGGTGCTCACGGGCCTCGCGGAAGAGCAGGCGGGCCTCGCAGCGCTGACCGCGGGAGCCCAGGACTACCTGGTCAAGGGCCGGGTGGAGGCCGAGTGGCTGGGCCGCACGCTGCGCTACGCGATGCAGCGCAAGCAGGCCGAGCAGGCCGCCGTCGCGCTCAACGCCGAGCGCATGCGCGCCAAGGAGAACGAGCGGCTTGAGCGCGGCCTGCTGCCGACGCCGCTGCTGCAGAGCATGCCGATCGAGGTGGCCGCGCGCTACCGGCCGAGCAGGGGGTCGGCCACGCTGGGCGGCGACTTCTACGACGTCGTCGAGGACGACGAGAAGGTCGTGCACGCGCTGATCGGCGACGTGTGCGGCCACGGCCCCGACGAGGCTGCGCTGGGCGTCTGCCTGCGCATCGCCTGGCGTGCGCTGGTGCTCAGCGGCGTCACAGGGCCGACGCTGCTGCGCCGGCTCGAACGCGTCCTGGAGGCCGAGCGGCCCAGCTCCGAGATCTTCGTCACGCTGTCCACGCTGGAGCTCGACCACGACCGCCGTACGGTCAGGATCTGGCGGGCCGGGCACCCCGGCCTGCTCGTGCACGACGGCGAGACGGTGACGCTCGCCGAGCCAGGCCGCGGCCTCGCGCTCGGCTTCCCGGTGCAGACCGACTGGCACCAGGACGTGCTGGAGCTGCCCGCGGGCGGCGGTCTCACGCTCTACACCGACGGCCTGTTCGAGCGGCGCCTGCCCGGCGAGCCGGCCCGCTGGCTGGGCGAGGAGGGGCTGCTCGACCTGGCCGCCCGGCACGCCCGCCTCGACGGCGAAGGCTTCCTCGACGCGCTGATCGCCGACGTCGAGGCCGCCACCGCGCCCGACGCGCCGGCCGACGACCTCGCCGTGGTCCACCTGCGCTGGACGGAGCGGTGATGGCAGGACGCTGGCACCGGCTGACGGTGCACGGCTGGTTCGTGGTGGTCATCTCGGTCATCGCGACCCTGCTTCTGGTCTGCGCGGTGGTCGGTGTCGTCACGCTCGACCGTACGAGCAGGCTCTCGCAGCAGCTCACCACCCGCATCTCGCCCGCCCTGGTCGAGGCGGCCAACATGCAGAAGGCGCTGATCGACCAGGAGACCGGCGTCAGGGGCTACCTGCTGACCGGCCGCGCGGAGTTCCTCAGCCCGTACAGCGAGGGCGTGCGCGCCGAGCAGGTCAGCCGCGATCGGGTGGCGGCGCTGCTGGCCGACCGCGCGGACCTGCGGGCCGACCTCACCGCCATCAGCGACAGGGCCGCCGCCTGGCGCCGCGACTACGCCGAACCCATGACGGCGCATCGGCAGCGCGCCGAGGCGGTGCCCGACGACACGGTGGAGGCGGGCAAGCAGGCGTTCGACGGCATCAGGGCGATGCTCGACAGCCAGAGCGCCCACCTGACGCGGGCCCGCGACCAGGCCAAGGCTCAGCTGGCGGGAGCCGAGCGGGTGCGCAACTTCGCCTTCCTCGGCATGCTCGTGGTGTTCACCCTGGCGGCCGCCGCGGTGGCCGTGCTGCTGCGGCGCGCGGTCGGGCGGCCGCTCGACGAGCTGCGGGCCGCCTCGCGGCGCGTCGCGGCCGGTGACTTCGGGCTGGGCATCCCGGCCAGGGGGCCCGCCGACATCCGCGAGGTGGCCAACGACGTCGAGCAGATGCGCGTACGCATCGTCAACGCGCTCAACGAGTCCGGCCAGCAGCACGCGCTGCTGCGCGAGCAGGCCGAGGAGCTGCGCCGCTCGAACGCCGAGCTGGAGCAGTTCGCCTACGTCGCCTCGCACGACCTGCAGGAGCCGCTGCGCAAGGTCGCCACGTTCTGCCAGCTGCTGGAGAAGCGCTTCGGCGACGTGCTGGACGAGCGCGGCAGGCAGTACGTGCACTTCGCCGTCGACGGCGCCACCCGCATGCAGGTCCTCATCAACGACCTGCTGCGGTTCTCCCGCGTCGGCCGGGTCTATGACGAGCGCGAGCCCGTGGACCTGGAGAAGGCGCTGGACAAGGTGATCGACGACCTGTCGGCGCCCATCGAGGAGTCGGGCGCCACGTTCGAGCGTCCCGACCCGCTGCCCACGGTCGTCGGCGACGCCACGATGCTGCGCCTGCTCTGGCAGAACCTCATCAGCAACGCCATCAAGTTCCGCGACCCCGCCCACCCGCCGCTGGTCCGCATCGGCTGCGAGCGCGGCGAGGAGGGGGAGTGGGAGTTCTCGGTCGCCGACAACGGCATCGGCGTCGGGCCGGAGTTCGCCGATAAGATCTTCATCATCTTCCAGCGGCTGCACAGCCGCGAGACCTACACCGGCACCGGCATCGGCCTGGCGATGTGCAAGAAGATCGTCGAGACGCACGGCGGCCGCATCTGGCTCGACACCGATTACACCGGGGGAGCCCGCATCCGCTTCACTCTGCCGGCCAACGAAGACACCGAACACGAAGGAATCGACTCATGACCACCGGGCAGCCCATCGAAGTACTCCTCGTCGAGGACGACCCCGGTGACGAGCTCATCACCCGCGAGGCGTTCGAGGACAACAAGATCCGCAACAACCTCCACGTCGTCAGGGACGGCCTGGAGGCGCTCGACTTCGTCTACCGGCGCGGCGAGTACGTCGGCGCGCCTCGCCCCGACCTCGTCCTGCTCGACCTCAACCTGCCCAAGTACGACGGCCGCCAGGTGCTCGAACAGATCAAGGGCGACCCCGAGCTGCGCTCGATCCCGGTCGTCGTGCTGACCACGTCCTCCGCCGAGGAGGACATCCTGCGCAGCTACCAGCTCTTCGCCAACGCGTACGTGAGCAAGCCCGTCGATCTCGACCGGTTCATGGCCATCATCCGGCAGATCGACGAGTTCTTCGTCACGGTCGTCCGGCTGCCCGGTCGCGCGGCCGCGTACGGCGGGGAGGACCGTCACTGACCGGCCGCCGCCGCGGCACCAGGCTGCCGAGCAGCAGCGGCACCAGCAGCGCCCCGATGAGGATGGGCGCGGCCATGTAGCGGAAGTCCTGCGCCGAGATGTTGGCGAGGACCGCGAGCTGCTGCCCGGCGACCACGGCGGCCACGCCGAGCACCAGTCGATTGCGCCGCGCCATGGCGGCCAGCGCCACCGCGACGTACGCCAGGTACGCCCACGACGCCCCGCGCCACAGGATCCGGTCCCACTCCGGGGTGAGCGAGCCGGCCAGCCATGGCGCCGCCACCTGGTACAGCTCCAGCGACAGCGGGCGCAGCGAGAACACCCCGCGCCCTGGGAAGTCGGTCACCTTGCCGGGGCCGACGTAGGTGTCGGCGTTCGGCCGCAGCGACAGCCGGTACGTGGTGCCGCCGGTCGCCGTCTCGTCGCCGACCGGCCGCCAGGCGATCGCGCCCCGGCACAGCCTGGCCTGCACCACCAGTCCTGGCTCGGTGACGAGCAGCCGCCGCCACAGCGCCAGCAGGTCGCCCGAGCGCGCGTCGGCCTGCTGCCAGTCGAAGTCGCGCCGCCAGATCAGCGGGTTGATCGTGGAGCAGGTGCCGCCCGCCCACCAGCGGCGCAGCGGCGCGACCGTGGTCATCAGGCCGATGTCGGCGGGGGTGAACAGGTCGGGGCGCTCCCGGTAGAGGACCGCGATGTCGCCGTAGGCGGTGTGGTAGACGTACGTCGGCGACGGGGCCACGATGCCGGCCTGCGGGAAGACCAGGGCCGAGAGCGCCAGCGGCAGCGCGGCGGCGACGGCTCCGGTCAGCAGCAGCCGAATACGCCTGAGGATCACGACCAGCGCGAGCACGGTGACGCCCGCGACCAGGAAGCCGTTCGCGCGGAAGAGCCCGAGCAGCGCGAACAGCACGCCGAGCCCGAGCAGCGCGGGCACGCCGACGGCGCGCCCGGCCGCGATCCGCGCGCAGCACGCCGCGATCGCCACCGCGCAGATCGTGAACGGCACGTCCTTCCACAACGTCACCGTGAACGCGCCGACCGGCGGCGCGAGCGGCATCAGCACGGCCACCGCGGTCGTCGGCAGCCGCGGCGCGCCCAGCCGCTTCAGCGACTGGGCCAGCCACGTCAGCGCTCCCGCCATGGCCGTCGTCTGCGCGAACGACACGGCGCCCAGGTCGCCGGTCCCGGTGAAACTCAGCCACAGCAGCGCGTCGTAGAGCACCGAGTGGTCGGCCACCCAGGGCCCGGCCATCGTGTGGCTGAGATAGAGCACCGAGTCGCGGCTGAACAGGCCGGGATAGAACGCCGCCCACCAGCATCCGAGCACGGCCTGGACGGCCAGGAAGGTCGCGAGCGCGACCCAGGGCCGGCCGGGCCGGGTGTCACTCCCCATGGTTCCCGTCCCGAGTTGCGGGAGCGATTACTTGAAGTAGCTCTCCCCGGCCGCCGGGCCACCCTTGCCGCGCAGCAGCGTGGGCACGGTGACGAGATGGTAGCCGCGCTTCTTGAGCTCCTTGAGTATCTGCGGCATGACCTGCACGGTCTGCGGCACCACGTCGTGCATGAGGATGACGCCGTCGCGCTTGGCCAGCCTGAGCACGGCCGCCTTGATCTTCTTGGCGTCGCGCAGGCTCCAGTCGAGCGTGGTGCCCGTCCAGAGGATCTGCGACAGCTCGTTCTGGTACGCGACCCCGAGCACCCGCTCGTCGCTCTGCCCGTACGGCGGGCGGAACATGGTGGGCCGCTGCCCGGTGGCCTTCTCGATGGCCTCCTGGGCGAGCTTCAGTTCCTCGTCGATCTCGTTGTCGGAGTGCGCGGGGAGCGCGGCGTGGGAGTAGGTGTGGTTGCCGATCGCGTGCCCCTTGGAGACGATCTGCTTGGCGATCTTGGGGTGCGCCTCGACCCGTTTGCCCACCAGGAAGAACGTGGCCTTCGCGCGCGCCTTCGACAGCGTCTTGAGCAGGGCGGGGGTGTGGGTGCCCGGCCCGTCGTCGAACGTCAGCGCCAGGCACTTGACCCGGGAGCAGTCGGTGGCGGGCGCCTGGGCGGGCGCGGAGGTTAAGGCCAGAGAGGCTGCGATAAGGGCATGAATCACCACATGCGCAAGCCTAGAGCCAACTTCGATCGCGGATGTGGCGGCAATGTCTCGTTCTGAGAACCGATCTCAGCGCCGCAGGCGGGCGCGCAGGAACAGGGTGACGCCCCGCAATGAGGTGACCGGCAGCCACCGCTCGGCCCTGACGACCGCCGACAGCCCGGCGTTCACCAGCACGGGCATCCTGCGCAGGTCGCTGCCCGCCGAGCGGCGCCGGTGCAGGGCCACCAGGGGGCGCAGCAGCACGTTCCAGCTCCACACCCGCTCGACGGTCAGCCCGGCCTTCTCGACGACGACGGTGAGCGTGTCGCGGTCGTAGCGGCGTACGTGGCCGACGGCCTCGTCATGCGCCGACCACAGCGCCATGTCGCACGGCACCGCGATCAGCGCGTGCCCGCCCGGCGCCAGCACCCGCGCGATCTCGGCGGCGACCAGGTCGTCCTCGCGAACGTGCTCCAGCACGTCGAACGCGGTCACCAGGTCCATGCTGCCGGACAGGAACGGCAGGGCCCGCGCGTCCGCGCGTACCGCGTCGAGCCCGCGCTCCCTGGCCGACTCGACCGCCTCGGGGCACATGTCGGTCGCCGTCGCGGCCCAGCCCGCGTCGGCGAGCACCCGGGTGTTCCCGCCGCCCGCCGCGCCGACGTCGAGCGCCCGTCCCGGCCGGCCCAGGCGGGCCAGGCGGCGGAGCTGCGCGCGCAGGATGGCCCGCCGCTCGCGGTACCACCAGTGCGTGTCCTCCACCGCGACCAGCCGGCGGACCTCGTCGCTCTCCACGGGTCAGTTCCTCGTACGGGCCAGGACCAGCCGGTCCAGGGCGGCGAACCTGAGCAGCGTGAGCAGGCAGTACGTCGTGACGATCGCGCTCACCTCGGCCGCGAGCCCCGCCCACGGCGGCACGGTCAGCACGGCCAGCGTGGTCAGCACGTACGTCGCCAGGACGAGCGCCGGCGCCCGCAGCCGCATGGCGGCCCGCAGCCCAGGGGCCCAGCGCCGGTTGGCCACCAGCGTGCACAGCCCGGTCAGGACGAGCGCGCCCAGGTTGGCGGGCACCGGCGGCCAGAGCCCACGCAGCGGCAGGTAGAGCAGCGCGTACAGGACGGCGGAGACGGTGCCGATGGCGGCGAACGAGGTGATGGCCGCGCTCGTCACCATGCTCGGTGAGAGCACCGGGTCGGGGTGGGCGGGCGCCGGCTCGCGCCTCGCCACCTCCACGTCGGCGCCGCCGCGCGCCATCGTCCGCGCGACCCTGGCCAGCCCCTTGAGGTCGTCGACGGCGGTCCTGACCACCTGGACGCGGGAGTCGGCGTCCTCGATCCAGTCCACCGGCACCTCGTGCACCCGCAGCCCGTTGTGCTCGGCGAGCAGCAGCAGCTCGGTGTCGAAGAACCACGAGTCGTCCTCGACCCTGGCGAGCAGCGGCCTGGCCACGTCGGCCCTGACCGCCTTGAACCCGCACTGGGCGTCGCTGAAGCGGGCGCCGAAGCCGTACCTGAGCAGGGCGTTGTACCCGCGCGAGACGATCTCCCTGCGCAGCGAGCGCCGCGTGCGCGAGCCGTGCGCCAGGCGGGTGCCGATCGCGATCTCGGAATGGCCGCTCGCCACCGCGGCGAGCAGCGGGAACAGCGCGTCGAGATCGGTGGACAGGTCCACGTCCATGTACGCCACGATGTCGGCGGGACTGGCCTGCCAGGCCGCCCGCAGGGCCGCGCCGCGCCCCCTGACCTGGATCCGCCGGGCGTGCACCTCGGCGAACTCCCCGGCCAGCGCCCCCGCCACCCGCCACGTCGCGTCGGTGCTGCCGTTGTCCACGATCGTGACGCGCCACGGCAGCGGGAAGCCGTCGAGGCGGTGGAGCAGCGTGCGTACGCAGCCGGGCAGGGCGCGCTCCTCGTTGAGCACGGGGATGACGATGTCCACGCTCGCCAGGCTCGGTGCCGGGTCGAGCAGGAGAGGGCTCGGCTCCAGGGCGGCACGGGTGTCCACTTCACTCCCCCGATCGTGCTCGTGGCCATGGTCAACACGATGGTGGTGGGGAGGCCGGGCGTGCCGGACGGGTTTCTCCGCGGCATTCCGCCGCGCGGTGGAAGCCTTTACCTTCCTGAGCTCAGCTCGTAGACGGAGGTGGTCGCGTTGCGGAAGCGCAGGCGGGCGTACGCGTCCAGCTCGGGCCTGATGCCCGTGTAGAGCCAGCGCACGCCGTATCTTGTGGCGAGCCGCTGGACGTTCTGCGCCGTCGGGGTCGTGAACGCGGCGTCGTTGGCGGCCAGCCTGTCCTGATCGGCGTACGGGACCTCCAGGTAGGACCGGGTGCCGGCCCTGGCCAGCGTGCTCTCCGCGTACGCCCAGCCCTCGACCAGCACCCGCCGCTCGGTGAACGCCGAGACGTAGAAGTGCCTGCTGTCGCAGACCTTCCACCTCGGGTGGTGGCAGTGCAGGTCGGTGGCCACCACGTCGCCGGGTGACGAGTGGTCGCGCAGCCACCGCCCGGCCGCCAGGGAGCCCTTGGGGATCAGCCGGTGCCGGCGCTCCTCCGGGGTGACGTGGGCGGCGATCACGCGTACGGAGGTGGGCAGCGCGTACCCGGCGAGCAGCGCCACCACGGCCAGCACGTGCCCGCGCCGCCACACCGCGAGCGCCGCGACGGCGAGCACGGCGTACGGCGCCACCACCCGCGCCGGCGGCCCGGCATCGATGCCGGGCGTCGCCACCAGCAGCGCGCCACCCGCGCCCAGCCCCGCCAGGCAGGCCGCCCGCGCCCACGACACGGGAGGCGCCGCCAGCACCCCGCAGACCGCCGCGATCGACAGGTAGGGCCGCGCCGCCTCCAGGAAGTAGAGCTGCGACTGCGCCGGATGCCCGAGCAGCACCGCCGCCCCGATCCCGGCCGCCCCGACGCCCAGCATCAGCAGCAGCGGCGGCTCCAGCGCCCGCCGCCCCAGCCCGGCCACCCCGCCCCACACGCAAACCAGGCAGAACAGGTGCACCCCGGTCAGCAGTGCCAGCGTCGGGATGGTGCCCTGCCCCCAGAGCGCGCGCATGGTGGCGAACGGATCGACCCGCGTGCCCTGCCCGCCGCCGTACAGAACGACGTGTGCCACCACCAGGAACCCCAGCGTCAGCCCCGCCGCGACCAGCCACCGCCGCTCCGCCCGCCGCCGCACGGCCACGACTGCGATCAGCCCGGCCAGCAACAGCGGCAGGTACGTCGCCTTCGCCCCGCCCAGCACCGCCAGCAGCACCGCGAGCGCCGCCCACCGCACCCGCCGCCGCACGAGCGACGTCATCACGGCCGCGAACAGCAGTGCCCCGAACGTCTGCGTCGGGCTGGCCCACACCGTGAACATCGACCGCGAGCTGAACACCACTCCCTCGACCAGCTCTGGGCTGAACAGGAAGTACGTCACCCCGGCCGCCGCCGCCCCGGCACCCCAGCTCCCGCCCAGCCGCCGCCCCAGCACCGCCACCAGCACCACCGTGGCCGCCGCCATGGGCAGCGTGCCCAGCCGGTAGACCAGCGTCAGCGGCTCGATGCCGGTGACCCAGCTCGTGGCGGCCAGCTCCGCGTAGACGAACCAGTGGTAGGACAGCGGCTCGCCCAGCACCACCGGCAGCGCGGGCGGCACGTGATGCCGCAGCTCGCCGACCAGCGCCAGGTGATAGGGCAGATCCCCGTACGCCGCCCCGACCGGCACCCCGTAGAGATGCACCGCACTCCACACGATGAGGAACGCCACGATCCCGGCCAGCACCCACGCGCACCACGGCGGCACCCGCTCGCGCAGCCCAGGCCCGCGCCAATGCCGCCGCAGCCTGGGCACGCCCACGAACGCCGCCACCACCGCGACCGGCACGACCAGCACCAGCAGCGGCTGCCCCACGGCCCTGGCGGGCAGGTAGGCCAGCACCTCGACCGCGTACCCGAACGCCAGGCCCGCCGCCAGATCCTCCGCCATCGACCGGCCGCCGCCCGTCAGCGCCCGCCACAACAACGTGCCAGGCAGCACCAGGCCCACGCCGACATACCCGGCGAACACCACCAGATCACGCCAGGACACCCCACACCACAGGAACACGGCGACGGCGAGCGCGCCCACCAGCGCCGCCGGCGCCCACCCCGAGCCGAGCCTGCGCCCCCTCGACATCGTCAGGCGCACCAGCGTGCTCGCGGGCGGCGCCAGCGTCATGCGACGACGGTCACCAGTCGCGTGAACTCGGCCGGCAGGTCGACGCCGTCCCACACCCGGTGGAAGCTCAGCGCGCCGCCCACCGGCACCATGCGATCGACGCCGCGCCCGGCCAGGCCCCTGGCCAGTTCCTCCAGCTCGCCCCTGCCGAACCCGAAGTGGGTCATCGTCTGGTCGCGCCGCTCGACCAGGGCCACCAGCTCCGCCAGCGACTCCAGCCTGGCGTGCGCGAACGTGCCCGCGCCCAGCCAGCGCCGCGGAGCCGCAGCCGCGGCCGCCAGGCGTACGCAGGCCAGCGCGTTGCCGTGGAACTCCACGCTCTCCGCCACCCCGTCGGCCGCCAGCCCGTAGGTGGACACCCGCTTCTCCACCGCCATCGCCGCATCGACCCCCCACCCGCGCACGGTCACCACCCGCGACACGTGCCCGGTGAAGTCGGCCCGCGCGGCCTCGCAGTCGTCCTCCGCGCCCACCCAGAACACCGTGCGCGGTGACGAGCAGGCGGCCTGGTCGAACCAGTAGGTGTCGTTGACGAAGCCCTCCGCGATCGACACCCGTGCCGCCCTCGGCGCGCACAACCAGGCCGCCGCCCGCACCACCGCGAACGACGAGCGGTCGGGGAAGGTCAGGTCGCGGGCGTGCGGGGCCAGGGGGTGGCGGCGGATCTCGCGTACGGAGTGGTCGCCGCCCCACACCACCCGCAGGTCGCAGGCGGCCGCCAGCGCGGCCGTGACCTCGTCGGAGCGGTGGTAGGAGACGATCCGCTGCGTCGCCGC
The DNA here is from genome assembly GCF_040676995.1 of Nonomuraea sp. NPDC049419. Lineage (NCBI taxonomy): Bacteria > Bacillati > Actinomycetota > Actinomycetes > Streptosporangiales > Streptosporangiaceae > Nonomuraea > Nonomuraea sp. NPDC049419. The sequence continues at coordinate 278,890 of NZ_JBFAQB010000001.1, forward strand.
GATCACCGGGTCGGCGGTGGCCAGGGTCTCGTGCAGCGCCTCCAGGATCACCTGGGCCACCGCGCCCGAGCGGGGCGACAGGCGGACGACGTTGCGGTTGCCCATCAGGGCCGACAGGGCCCAGGAGTAGACGAAGACGGTGTCGACGTTCGCGGGCGGGAGGTGGAAGATCAGGCCGCGCGGGACGCGTACGTGCTCGCCCGCCAGCTCCGCCACCGTACGGGCCAGCTCGGCCGGGCGCAGGAAGAAGCCCAGCGAGCCCAGCTCGGGGTGACGGCGCGCGAGCGCCGGCCGCAGCAGCCGCTTGCCGAACGCCGCCAGAAACTCCTTGACCCGCTCATCACCCACCTGCAGCCGGCTCTCGCTCAGCTGCTTCAACAACTCCTCGACCGGCACCGCCGCCCCCGCAGGGAACAGCACCTCGACCTCGGACCCGCCTTCGGCGGCGCGGTCCTGCTGAGCGCGCGGGTCCTGCGGGGAGCGGGCGTTGTGCGGAGCGCGGGCGTCCTCGGAGGGGTGGCGGTTCTGCGGTGTAAGGGTGCTCTGTGGCGTGCGGGCGTCCTGCGGAGGGTGGGCGTCGGACATCAGCCTCGCCCCATGGTGTCGCTGCAGCCGCGCGCCTCGGCTCGCGGCAGCCTGCCGAGCACCTCGAACCGCTTGCCGGGCCAGGCCCCGTCATCGACGCCGCGCACCACGCCGAGGTCCTCGGTCAGCAGCACGTGACCTGGATAGGACGTGGGAAGCGTGCTGACCACCTCGACCAGCCCGGGGACGCCGGTCGGCGCCTCCTGCCAGGTCTCGGGGTCGCGGATCACGACGTCGGCGAAGTCGGGGCAGTAGAGCCCGTCGCCTTCGGGTCCTTCCAAGAAGACCGTCCCGATCTGCTCGACCATGCCGTAGAAGTTGTGCACTCTGCTCAGCCCGCACTCAGCCGCCAGCCGCCGCCGGAACTCGGCGTTGTCGACCGCCTGCTCGGCCAGCCGCTTCCAGCCGCCGGAGTGGATCAGCACCCCTTGCGACAGGTCCGCGCCCAGGCCCAGCAGGTGCAGCCAGACCATGAACGTGAACCCGAAGACCAGGAACGGCTCGCCGCCGTGCCGGGCCAGGAAGTCGTGGACCGCCCGCGCGTCCACCTCGCCCCGATCGTCGAGCACGAAGGTGTGGTCGCGGCCGAAGTTCATCATCCCGAGCACGCCCGCGCCGCGAGCGCTCAGCATCGGGTCGCGGACCACCGACCGCATGTCGACCACCAGCATCGGCAGCCGCCGCTCGCCCAGCACCTGCCGCATGGTGGCGGCCAGCATGCGGGTCTGCGCCGCCGCGGCCGCCCTGTCGAGGTGGATGCGGCTCGGCGCCTGCCCGGTGGTGCCGCTGGAGGTCAGCACCCTGAACACCTCATGGGCAGGAACGCTGCGCAGCTCGTGGGTCTTGAACAGGCGTACCGGCAGCCACGGCAGGTCGGCCAGCCGGGCGTAGGGCGGCGTCGCGCCGATGGCGTCGAGGATGCGGCGATAGGGCGGGCACGCCAGGCGGTGGCGCTCGGTCAACGCGGCCAGCTCGGGCAGCAACACGGCCTCCCGCCGCGCCGCGCCCAGCGTGAACACCGACTGCCCCGGCCCCGCCAGGGCCGGCCCCGCCACCCCGATCTGCGGACGGATCATGCGATCGACTCCAACGCTCGGTTGCCGGTCACGCCCGTCGCCAGGGCCTGTCCTGCCACCCCGATCAGGTCAGCGACTCCGGCCTCGCCCGCCGTCAGGGCCTGTCCTGCCATCCCCGTCATGTCATGGACTCCAGCGCTCGGTAGTCGATCTTGCCCGTCGGGAGCAGGGGCAGGCGGTCGATGCGGCGGATCTCGAAGCCGCTCCAGTGCAGCCGCAGTTGTGCGGCGAGCTGCCGGGCCAGCAGCGCCATGGCGGGTTTGTCGAGGGTTTCCGTCCAGATCGTCACGCGGTCGTCGCCGCTGGTGGCGGCCACCGGGCCGGAGCCGCGCAGCAGGCGTTCGACGTCGTCGAGGTTGACGCGGGTGCCGAAGACCTTGGCGATGCGTTTGGTGCGGCCCGTGACGTACAGGAAGCCCTCGTCGTCGAGTCGGCCCAGGTCGCCGGTGCGCAGCACGCCGCCCAGGTCGTCGCCCCTCGCCAGGTCGGCGGCCGTCTCGGCGTAGCCCATCATCACGTTGGGCCCGTGGTAGACGACCTCGCCGCCGTCGACCTCCAGCCGCCCGCCTGGCACGGCCACGCCCACGGACCCCGGCTTGTCGTCGAGCCGGTCGGGCGGCAGCACCGCGATGCGGGCGGTGGCCTCGGTCTGGCCGTACATGACGTAGAAGCGCTCCGCCTGCGCGGCGAACTCCTTGACCAGCTCAGGCGCCAGCCGCCCGCCCGCCTGGGTGAGCGTGGTGAGCGCGGGGTAGTCGGCATGGTCGAAGCGCAGCCTGCGCAGCATCGTGTACTGGTAGGGGACCGCGGCGAGCGACGTACAGGAATGGGCCTTCAGATCGGCCCAGAACGACCGCTCCAGCAACCCCGCCTCGGTCAGCACCACCGTGCCCCCCGCGACGAGGTGACTGTTGAGCACCGACAGCCCGTAGCTGTAGTGCAACGGCAGACTGGTCGGCGCGATGTCGTGCGGTCCGAGACTCAGGGCGACGGCGATCGCCCGAGCATTGGCCAGCACCGCCGCCCGCGAGATCCGGACCAGCTTGGGATTGCCCGTGGAGCCGGAGGTGGCCAGCAACAACCCGAGGTCGGGATGCGGATCAGGCGCGGTGCGCCGCCGCCCCAGCTCACCGCCCGCCTGCGTGAACCCGATGAGCGCGCTCGGCTCGAACCGCTCGACCAGCTCGCCCAGCGCGGCGGCCGGCAACTCAGGATCAAGCAACGCGATGGGCCGCCGAGCCTCCAACGCCCCCAGGTAACAGAAGACGGACGCCAACGTGTTCCGCGTCCCGCAGAACACCGGCCCGGGCGGCAGCTCCTCGAACCGTCCGGCCGCCCGCCGGATGGACCGCGCCAGGTCTTCCCCGGCGACACCGTCCGGATCGCCGGCAGCGATGAGCCGAGCCTGCGGATGCGGGAACACGCCGGTGGCGTGCGGCTGCGAGTCTCCTGACATCACTGGACCAGACCGCCGTCCACGCCGAGGACCTGGCCGGTGATGAACGCGGCCTCAGGGGAGAGGAGGAAGGCCACGGCCCGGGCGACGTCGTCGGGCTCGCCGAGGCGGCCGAGCGGGGTCGCCGCGATCGTGGCGAGGCGCTCGTCGTCGCCGAGGGTGGCGAGCATGTCGGTACGGATGTAGCCCGGCGCCACCGCGTTGACCCTGATGCCGTGGGGGCCCAGCTCTTTGGCCGCGGCGAGGGTGAGGCCGAGCACCGCCGCCTTCGTGGCGGAGTAGACCGTCTGCCCGGCGCCGCCCGCCCTGCCCATGATCGACGAGACCAGCACCACGGCCGGCTCGCTGCCCCTGCGCAGCAGCCTGAGCGCGGCCTGCAGGGTGTGGGTGGCGCCGACGGCGTTGACCTCGAAGAGGCGGCCGATCGTGTCGCGGCTCGTCAGCCCGAGCAGCCCGGCCGCGTGCACACCGGCGTTGACCACGAGCGCGTCGAGCCGGCCGTGCCGCTGGTAGATGCGCCGCATCATCGTGTTGACCCGCGCCGGGTCGGCGACGTCGCCGTGCACGGAGTCGGTGGCGCCACCGGTCTCGGCGGCCACCTCGGCCGCCGCCTTCGCGGCCCGCTCCTCGTCATGGCCGTGCATGACCACGGCGTGACCGGACGCGGCCAGCCGCACCGCCACCGCCCGCCCGATCCCTCGCGTCGACCCGGTGACCAGCACCACCCGCCGCTCCACGAACGCCTCGCCCTCGGTCACAGACCCCACCCGGGCCTCCTCGCACGACCCGAGCTCAAGGTGCGGCGGGTGCGAACCGGGGCGGGGGTCAGACGGCGGCGGCGCCGATGCCATGCTTCTCCAGCAGCTCGGCCGCCTTGGCGAACGAGCTCATGTCGATCATCTCGTCGGTGTCGATCATGATGGAGAACTCGTCCTCCATCGCCGCGATGAGCGCCATGTGCGCGAGGGAGTCCCACTGCGGGATGGCGCGGTATTCGAGGTCGTCGACGCCGGCGTCGGGCGGAAGGTTGAGCGCCATGCGGAACACGGCCCGCAGGCGGTCGAGATGACTCATGATCACTCACTCTCTGTCCTCAAGCCATGACGAAGTGTAGCCGTATCGCGAAGCCGATGAAAAACCAAGCCCCCGACCTGAGTAATGGAAGCGTATAACGATGCGTGACCCGTCGGGGGTGCTGGGAATGTCGGGAAGGACACGCCAGCCGTACGGGGGGAATGATGGACGAATCCAATCACTGGTACGGGCACTCCCGCATTCTCGGCAGGTACTGCGGCCTGCCGGACGAGGCGCCAAAGCGCATTCAAGGTTTCCTCCAGCACGGATGGAACTATCTGCACGGATTTCCCCCGAACGACCACTGGTGCAGCCCCGGTTACCCTCGTTTCATCTGGTCGGACGTCCTGCGCCGCCGGGGCTGGTCCATGGGCAGGAGGGGGCACTATCTCATCGGCGCGCCGTGGATCTACCTCCTTTACCAGGAGCCCGGCCTCGGCGTGCGGGAGGATCGCGAGGGTACGATCTGGTATCCCTTTCATGGCTGGGAAAAACATTCCGTCAGCGGGGATCACGCCCGGCTCGCCGATGAAATCCGAGATGTCGAGATTGGCCCGGTAACGGTCTGTCTTTATTGGTTGGAATTCGCAAATCCGGACATTCGGCGGGCATACGAATCGAGGGGGTTCCGGGTCATCTGTCACGGCGAGCGCGGCTCCCGCTGGGAGGCGAAGGGCCGCGACTTCCTGCGCAAGCAGCTCGTCGAGTTGCGGCGCCACCGCAGGGTGGCCTCCAACCGGCTCGGCAGCGCGCTGTTCTACGGCGCGTCGGTGGGGTGCGAGGTGGCCGTCTACGGCGACCCGATGCAGTTCGAGGACGAACGGCCCGAATACGGCGGCACCGCCCGCCGCATGCGCCTGTGGCCCGAGCTGCACGGCACGCACGTCGATCGCGAGCTGGCGGCCGAGGTGGCGCGGCGCGAGCTGGGCTTCGAGTATCAGGCGACACCGGAGGAGCTACGGCGGATGTTCGGATGGAAGCGCCCCCCGGCGGCGGCCCCACGCAGGCGCCTCGCCCCGTCCGCCGCCGGCCACGCCAAGGTGAGTGCAGGAGTGCGGGGATGAGTGTGAACGAGGCGCCGGCGAACGTGCGGCTGATCGGCGGCGAGATGCTGCTCTGGTCCGACATGTCCGGCATCGGGGGCGTCACCGAGTGGCGTGGCGCGGCGCTGGAGCTGATCAGGCGGCTGGTCCCGGAGGATGGCAGGGTGCTGCTGGTGGGCCCGCATCCGCAGCCGCTGGTGGACGACGTGGTCGCCAGGTCGGGCGAGGTGGCGGCGCTGCTGCGCTCGTTCCCCGACGCCCGCGACCTGGGGGAGCGGCACCCGGGGCTGGAGGTGTTCTGCGGCCGGCTTGAGGTGCTGGACGCCGAGGAGCCGTACGACCTGGTGCTGGCGCTCGACGGCCTGCTGCGCACCCACTCGGCGGAGGCCCCGGCCTCGGCCTGGAGCGAGTCGCTGGCCGCGCTGGCCGAGCTGACCAGGCCGGGCGGCCGGCTGGTCCTCGGCGTACGCAACGACCTCGGCATCGACCGGTTCATCGAGGCGCGGCCGGCCGACCGCGAGTGCGGCGACGACCAGTGGGCCCCGCACGGCTTCGACCCCAGCTACCCGGGCGGCCCCGCGGCGCTAGACCTCGGCCTGGAGTCGGCCGGGCTGAGCCTGCAGCGCTGCTACGCCGCCTACCCCGACCGCCAGGCGCCGCGCTCGCTGCTGTCGCGTGAGTCGCTGGCGTTCGAGCTGCCAGAGGCGCTGACGTTCCCGCTGAGCGCCCGCGAGAGCGAGCGCATGCTGGTGGCCGACCCGCTCAGCCTGACCAGGCTGGTGTTCAGGCACGGGCTGGGCGAGGAGCTCGCGCCGCTGTGGCTGGCCGTCGCGACCCGCCCGCCCCGGGCGTCCGACCCTGTGCATCCGGTGGAGCTGCCGCTCGGCCTCATCGAGGAGGGCCAGGCCCTGTACGAGCTGACCGCCGGCGGCACCCGTCGCCTGCCGGGCGGCGAGGAGCACCCGGTGCCCGCGGGCCGCGTCGTGGAGGAGATCCTCGTCGAGGCGTGCGCCCGCGAGGACGTCAAGACCGTACGCGAGCTGCTGTCGGAGCTGGCCTGCTGGCTGGAGGCCGGCGGCGACGCGTCGGCCGCGACCGACAGCCTGGTCTACGACGGCGAGCGGTTCGCCGCGGTCAACCCGCCCGCGGCCCCCGCCACGCCGCCCGAGCCGCGCGTGGTGCTGTGCCGGATCCTGTGGCGGTTCGCGGTCAGGCTGCTGGCGGCCGGTCACCATCACCCGTGGCCGTGGCCGCTGGAGGCCGACCAGCTCGCGCTGACCCTGTGCGGCATGGCCGAGCGGCCCTGCGACCAGGGCGACCTCGACCTGGCCCGCAAGCTGGACGCCGAGCTGGGCCAGCCGGCCGAGCTGGGCGAGCACGCGCCGACGTACCGGGATCTGCTGGGCGCCCGCGACCGGCTGGCCGATCAGCTCACCGCGGCCCTGGCCAGGATCGCCCGCCTTGAGACCAAGCTCTCCTACCGCGAACGCGAGCTCGTGCGGGCCAAGGCCAAGCTGCGCAGGACGCAGCGCAAGGCCACCGCCTACCGCAGAACGCTCGGCTACCGTCTCTCCCGCCGACTGGCCCGCCCCCGCAAGGTCGCCCGCCGCGTCATACGCCTGCTGTCCGGCTGACCCACCATGAGGAGCTCCTGTGTCGGTTCTTTCGGTGATCGTCCCGTTCCACAACGTCGAGAAGTACATCGGACCCTGCCTTGACTCCATAACCGCGCAGACGCTGGACGACCTGGAGGTGATCTGCGTCGACGACGGCAGCGACGACGAGGGCGCCGCGGCCGTCGCGGCGAGGATGGCGGACGACCCGCGCATCACCCTGCTCAGCCAGGACAACCACGGGGTGGGCCACGCCCGCAACGTGGGCGTGGCCCACGCCACCGGCACCTACCTCGCCTTCGTGGACGGCGACGACACCGTGCCGCGCGACGCGTTCAAGCGCATGGTGTCCTCGCTGGAGACGACCGGCTCCGACCTGGCCTGCGGCAACGTCATGCGGCTCTACCGCAACCTGCTCATCCCTTCGTGGGCGCACCGGCAGGCGTTCGCGAGGCCGGCCAGGCGTACCCACATCACCCGCCACCCGCTGCTGGTCCGCGACCGCATGTTGTGGAACAAGGTCTACCGCCGCTCGTTCTGGGACCGCCTCGGGCTGCGCTTCCCCGAGCGCATGTACGAGGACCAGCCCGTCGCCATGGCCGCCCACGTCGGTGCGCGGTCGGTGGACGTGCTGGCCAGGGTCGTCTACCACTGGCGGCAGCGCGACGAGCAGGGCGCCTCGATCACCCAGCGCTGCCTGGAGCCGGCGAACCTGCGCGACCGCCTGCTGTCGGTGACGCAGACGGCCGGGCTGCTGGCCCGCGGCGCCCCTGGGCTGAAGGCCGACTTCGACCGCGACACGCTGGACATCGACATGACGGTCGCCGTCGAGGCGATGGCGGCGATGGGGGAGGCGGCCGACCCCGACCTGGTGGACCTCGCCGTCCGCTACCTCGACGGCGTGTCGCAGGAGGCGTGGCTGAGCATCCCGTTCGAGCACCGCCTGATGGTGCACCTGCTGCACATGCGCAGGCTGGATGAGCTGTCGCGGGTCTTCGCCGAGGCGAAGCAGGGCCGGTTGCAGCCGAAGGTCGGCTCGTCGGGGTGGTGGCGCAAGCGCTGGCACGGCCGCCACCCCTCGATGCCGGGCCACCTGTCGGACGTCTCCCGCGAGCTGGGCCTGCGGGCCAGGCTGGTCAGCCTCGACTGGCACGACGACGTGCTGCACGGGGCGGGCCGGGTGGCGGTCGGGACCTTCGACATCGGCGACCTGCGGCGGGTGCGGGTGCGTACGTGGCTGCGCGAGCGCGGCACCGGCGAGACCGTGGTGCTGTCGGAGAACGCGAGCTTCCCCCTCTGGGAGGAGGTCGAGCAGGAGGACGGCGGCCGGCTGCCGGAGCACGCGTTCCCGTTCAGGTTCGCCTTCGACCCCGAGACGCTGTCGCGGGCGCAGCTCGCCCGGCACGGCCAGTGGGACCTGCACGTACGGGTGCGCGGCGGCGGGCTGCGGCTGGAGTGCAGGGTGGCGGGGCCGCGCTGGCTGCCGCCGCTGATCCCGGCGCCGCGCCGCAGGTCGGGGGTGTGGCTGGTGCCGGTACGCAGCGCGAAGGGCGCCTGGGGCATCCGGGTGCGCACGGCCCAGGCGATCATCGGCGAGTGCCGGGTGGAGGGCGGCGACCTGGTGCTGGCCGGCCGCATCTCCGACCTCGGGGACGGCGAGCCGGTGCTGCGGCTGCTGCGCAGGAGCGACGGCGAGGAGATGTACTTCCCGGTGGAGCTGGCCGGCCAGAACTTCCACGCACGGGTGCCGCTGGCCGGCATCGACGCGTGCGTGGGCCACGAGTCGTGGTGGGAGGTGCTGATCGATCAGGGCCGCGCGCTGCGCCCGCTCGTACGCTCGCGGCAGCGCACGGTCACGACCGTGGCCGAGCGCCGCTTCCTCATCGACCGCGGCGAGGACGGCTGCCTGCTGCTGGCCGAACGCTGAAGGCTCAGCGCAGGATCCCGGCCAGCGTCTCGGCGACGTGGTCCTGCTGGGCGTCGGTCAGGCCGGGCCACAGCGGCAGCGACAGCTCCTCGAAGTAGTAGGCCTCGGCCTGGGGGCACAGGCCGCGCCGGTAGCCGATGTCCTCGAACACCGGATGCCAGTAGGCCGGCATGTAGTTGACCTGCACGCCGATGCCGGCCGCGCGCATGCGGTCGTAGACCTCGCGCCGCCGCCCGTCGCCGATCCTGACGGGATAGAGATGCCAGCTCGGGCGTACGTAGGCGCGCTGCGCGGGCAGCGTCAGCCCGGGCACGTCGCGCAGCAGCGTGTGGTAGCGGGCGACCAGCTCGGCGCGCCGCTCGCGGAAGCGTCCGAGCCTGCGCAGCTGGCTGATGCCGAGCGCGCAGAGCACGTCGGGCAGCCGGTAGTTGAGCCCGAACGTGTGCACCTCCTGGTGCCAGCCGCCCTCGCCGGGCGTGCGCTGCTCGGCCGGGTCCCTGACCAGGCCGTGGTTCCTGAAGCGGGCCGCGCGCCGCAGCATCGCGGGGTCGGGCGCCGCGATGGCGCCGCCCTCGGCCGTGGTCACGGTCTTGGTGGGGAAGAACGAGAACGTCGTCAGGTCGGCCAGCGCCCCCACCGGCCGGTCCTTGTACGTCGCCCCGATCGCGTGCGCGGCGTCGGCCATCAGCGTGGCCCCGGCCCGCTTCGCCACCTTGCGCAGCTCGTCGTAGTCGGCGGGATGGCCCGCGTAGTCGACCGCGGTGATCGCCCGCGTCCGCGTCGTGACGTGCGCGGCGGCGGCGCCTGGGTCGAGGTTGCCGGTGTCGGGCTGCACGTCGGCGAAGACCACTCGCGCGCCGAGCAGCGCCGCCGTGGCGGCCGTGGCCACGAACGTCAGCGGCGAGGTGATCACCTCGTCTCCCGGGCGCACCCCGGCCGCGGCGTAGGCGACGTGGAGCGCGGCGGTGCCCGACGTGACCGACACGCAGGGCACGCCGCCCGTCCACTCGGCCAGCTCCGCCTCGAACGCGCCGACCGCCGGCCCGGTGGTCAGCCAGTCGCCGCGCAGCACCTCCGCGACGGCCTCGACGTCGGACTCGTCGATGGACTGGCGTCCGTAGGGCAGCATCAGCCGGTCACCATCGCCCGCAGGTCGTCGACCGACAGCCACTGGTCGTTGGTGTCGGAGCGGTAGGAGAACCCCTCGGGCAGCGTCTCGCCGGTCTCGGGCGGCCGGTAGCCCCAGGTGGCGATCGTCGGCTGGACGACGTAGCGGTCGGCCAGGCGCAGCGCCCTGCGGCTGTCGTCAGGGCCGATCATCTCCTCGTGCAGCTTCTCGCCGGGACGCACGCCGATCTCGTAGACCGCGCTCTGCGGGGCCAGCGCCTCGGCCAGGTCGGTGATGCGCATGCTCGGGATGCGCGGCACGTAGAGCTCGCCGCCCTGCATCAGGTCGAACGAGTCGACCACGAACCTGACGGCCTGCTCCAGCGTGATCCAGAACCGCGTCATGCGCTTGTCGGTGATCGGCAGGCTGCCGCCCTGCTCGGCCAGGCGCTGGAACAGCGGGACCACCGAGCCCCTGCTGCCCACCACGTTGCCGTAGCGGACGACGGAGAAGCGGGTCTCGTGGGCGGCGGCGTAGTGGTTGGCCGAGACGAACAGCTTGTCGGCCACCAGCTTCGTGGCGCCGTAGAGGTTGATCGGGCTGCTGGCCTTGTCGGTGGAGAGCGCGACGACCTTGCGCACGCCGCAGTCGATGGCGGCCTCCACGACGTTCTGGGAGCCCGCGACGTTGGTGCGGACGTATTCGAACGGGTTGTACTCGGCGGTGTCGACCTGCTTGAGCGCGGCGGCGTGGACGACGTGGTCGACGCCGTGCATGGCGCGGGTGAGGCGATCGCGGTCGCGTACGTCGCCGATGAACCAGCGCAGGCGCTCGTCGTCGCCGAACAGCTGCTTGCTCTCGTACTGCTTGAGCTCGTCGCGGGAGAAGACCACCAGGCGGCGCACCCCCAGCGAGTCGAGCGCGTGGCGGATGAACGCCTTGCCGAAGGACCCCGTGCCTCCGGTGATCAGTATCGATGATCCGCTGAGAATGCTCACGTGGCCCCCTGAGTCGCGCCTGGCGGCGCTGTAGTCGTCGTGGCAGCCGGTAGCATAGCGCGATCGCACAACGACGCAGAGTCACACGGGGGATTGGGGCTTCGGTGCGGATTGTGGGGATCATTCAGGCCAGGATGGGATCGTCGCGGCTGCCCGGCAAGGTGCTGCGCGAGCTGGGCGGGCGGTCGGTGCTCGGCTGGGTCGTACGCGCGGCGCGCGACGCCGGGGCGCTCGACGACCTGCTCGTCGCCACCACCACCGAGCCGGCCGACGACGCGGTGCTCCGCGAGTGCGACCGGCTCGGCGTGGCCTGTCACCGGGGGCCGGTCGATGATGTGCTGACCAGGTTCGTCCAGGCTCTGGCCGGGCGGCGGTACGACGCGGTCATGCGGTTCACCGCCGACTGCCCGCTGCTCGACCCGGCCGTGATCAGGGAGGCGGCGCTGGTGTTCCGTGCCGTGCCGGGGCTCGACTACCTCAGCACCGGCCTGTCCCGTACGCTGCCGCGCGGGCTCGACGTCGAGATCGCCGGACGGGCCGCGCTGGCCAGGGCCGACCAGGAGGCCACCGGCTTCCACCGCACCCACGTCACCTCCTACCTCTACGAGCATCCCGGCGACTCCCGGCTGCTCGGCCTGGCCTACCGCCCGGCGGCCGACGACCTGCGGGTGACGCTCGACACCGAGGACGACTGGCGGCTGATCGCGGCCGTCGTCGCCGCCCTGGGCGACCGGTGCCTGCCGGTCAGGACGCTCGTCTCCTGGTTGCGTGAGCATCCCGAGGTGACCGGCCTCAACGCCCACGTCCGCCAGAAGGCGCTGCAGGACGCGTGACGCGTGGGTGGGGTGCGGGTGGGGATCCGGTGCGACGCCGGGTCGCGGAGCGGGGTCGGGCACCTGGTGCGGTGCGTGGCGCTGGCCGAGGAACTGGTCGGGCGTGGGGTCGAGGTGGTCTTCCTGGGCGAGGTCCGTGACTCGCCGTGGGGGCGGGCCCAGCTCGACGGCCGCGGGCTGCCGATGGTTGCGGCGCCGGACGAGCCCGAGAAGCTGGCGGCGCTGGCGCGCGGGCTGGGCTTGGACGCCGTGGTGCTGGACTCGTACGAGCTGGCGCCGGCCACCGGGTCGGTGCTCAGGGCGGCGGGGGTGCCGGTGCTGGCCATCGTGGACGGCGACCCGCTGGGTCAGGAGGCCGACCTCTACCTCGACCAGAACCTCGGCGCGGAACACCGCCCCTTCGCCCTGCCCTTCACCCTGCCCGTCGCCCTGCCCGTCGCCCTGCCCGGCCGCCGCCTCGCCGGGGCCGGCTACGTGCTCCTCCGCGACAGCGTCCGCCGCCGCACCCGAGCACCTCGCACGGACGGCTCGGCAGACGCGGACGGTCCGCCCAGCGAGGCCGACCCGCCGCGCGTGCTGTGCTTCTTCGGCGGCACCGACAGCGCGGGGGTGGCGCGGCGCTGGGCGGACGCGCTCAACGCCACCGGGCTGCCCTTCCTCGGCACGGTCGTCAGCCCGGTGCCGTTCGACGCGGGGCCGATCGCGGTGATCCCGCCCACCGACCGGCTGCCCGAGCTGATGGCGGCGGCCGACCTGGTGGTGACGGCGGCCGGCTCGGCGGTCTGGGAGCTGCTGCACCTCGGCGTGCCGATGGCGCTGACCTGGGTGGCCGCCAACCAGCTCATCGGCTACGAGGAGCTGGTACGCCGCCGCGCCGCGGCGGGCCTCGGCCCCACCCCCGGCCCCGAGGCGGTCGCCGTGCTGGCGAAGCTGCTCGCCGACCCCGCCGCCCGCGAGGAGCACGGCAGGCGGGGCCGCGGGCTGGTGGACGGCAAGGGGCGGGAGCGGGTGGCCGATGCGCTGCTCGCTCTCGCCGTCAGATGAGGTCCCAGGTCAGGGGAGTGCCCAGCCGCGCGTCGCGGACGAAACGGCGCCCCATGACCAGGGCGGCGGCATCGGGGTGCAGGCCCCCGGCCGGGCGGATCGAGCGGACGTTGTCGGGCGTGACCGGGTCGCCGGCGCGCACGTCACGTACGACGTGAAGCGAGCGGCGAAAGCGCAGGCCCTCGCGCTCCGACGGGCGCGGCCCGATCACGGTGTCGCCCAACGACTCCCAGGCCCGCCTGCTCTCCGTCACCAGCGCCGCCAGCTCGGCGGGCTCCAGCGAGAAGGCGGCGTCCACGCCGCCGTCGGCCCGCGACAGCGTCACGTGCTTCTCGATCACGCAGGCCCCCAGCGCGACCGCCGCCAGCGCGGCCCCGATGCCGGGTGTGTGGTCGGACAGCCCCACCACCTCACCGGTCAGCGCCGACAGCAGCGGCAGCGAGCGCAGGTTGCTCTCGCCGGGCGGCGCGGGATAGGTGGCCGTGCAGGACAGCACGACGAGCTGCGCGCACCCGGCGCCCCTGGCCGCCGTCACGGCGGCGTCGATCTCGGCGGCGGTGGCCATGCCGGTCGAGATGATCAGCGGCTTGCCGGTGCCGGCCGCGAGCCGGATGAGCGGCAGGTCCACGATCTCCGACGATGCGATCTTGTACGCCGGCACCCCCAGCTTCTCCAGCACCTCGACCGCCGTGGGGTCGAACGGCGCCGAGAAGGCGACGAGCCCCCGCTCCCGGGCCCGCTTGAAGATCGGGTCGTGCCACTGCCACGGCGTGTGGGCCCGCTCGAAGAGCCGGTAGAGCGTCTCGCCGCCCCACAGCTCGTGCTCGTCGCCCACCCGGAACGCCGGAGCGTCGCAGTCGACGGTCAGCGTGTCGGGCGTGTACGTCTGCAGCTTCAGCGCGTGCGCCCCCGCGTCGGCGACGGCGTCCACGATGGCCAGCGCCCGCTCCAGGCTGCCGTTGTGGTTGCCGGACAGCTCGGCGACGACGAACGGCGGATGCCCTGGGCCGATCGGCCGCCCCCCGATGGAGATCATGCGTGGTCCTTCCTGAGTTCGATGGTCACGACGTCGCGCAGGACGCCGTCGACGTCCCGCCGGTAGGAGCCCGTCTCGGCGAAGCCGAAGCGCCGGTGCAGCCGCAGCACCGGTTCGTTGCCCGCGAGCACCTCGCCGCGCAGCAGGCTCAGCCCGAGCGGCCCGAAGGCGTGCTCGATGGCCGCCCGCTCCAGGCCGACCCAGGCGGGCAGCAGCTCGCCGTGCCGCTCCAGGCCGTCGAGGTCGAGGTAGTAGCCCCAGTACGCGGCGCCGCCCGCGATGCCGGTGTAGGTGACGACCCCGGCCGGGGCCCCGGCGTGCTGGTAGACCATCACCCGCCTGGTGCCGTCGACCCGGGTGGCCCGCCACCAGCGGGTGTGCTCGTCCGGCGTGATCTCGTGCGTGGTGAAGCTGGTGGCGCGGACGCGAGGGTGGTTGCGCCAGTGGCGCATGGCCGGCAGATCGTCCTCGTGCGCGTCTCTCAACACGGCGTCCCCCTACCGTAAGTGCTCGATCCTTTGCACAACGTAGCGGATTACGCGCTCGGTAAAGAGCTCATCAGGGAGGGCCATCGGGCACGTAGTGAGGTCGGCCGTCACGGCATGCTGCCCTCGAACGCACACCGAGTGCAAGGAGCAATTCGGCATGATCCCCCTGCTCAGCGTGGTCGTCCCCGTTCATGACGTGGAGCCGTACCTGACCGAGTGCCTGAAGTCGCTGGCGGCGCAGACGCTGGAGGACATCGAGGTGATCGTCGTGGACGACGGGTCCACCGACGGCGGCCGGCGGGTCGCCGAGGACTTCGCCGCGCGCGACGGCCGGTTCGTGCTGGTGAGCCAGCGCAACCTGGGTCCCGGGCCGGCGCGGAACGCGGGTGTCGGCCGGGCGCGGGGCACGTACCTGGCCTTCGCCGACGGTGACGACATCGTGCCGCCGGAAGCGTACGAGCGGCTGGTCGGCGCGCTCGCCGAGACCGGCTCCGACCTCGCGACCGGCGCCGTGCGGCGGCTGGTGGACGGCGGGCTGGAGGAGTCGACGCTGCACGAGAAGGTGTTCAGGCGCCCGCACCTGTGCACCCACATCACCGACAGGCCGGTGCTGGTCAGGGACCGCACGGTGTGGAACAAGGTGTACCGGCGCGACTTCTGGGAGCGCTGCGGCCTGCGCTTCCCCGCCGGCATCTACGAGGACGTCCCGGTCGCCATGCAGGCCCATGTGCTCGCGACCAGCGTGGACATGGTCGGCGACGTGGTCTACCACTGGCGCAAGCGCGAGGAGGGCGGCACCTCGATCACCCAGCGCCGCTCGGAGCTGCCGAACCTCCAGGAGCGGTTGTCGGCCATCCGCTCGGTGCGCACGTTCTTCGACGACCGCGCGCCCGAGTTGCTCGACGGCTTCGACGCGCTCGTGCTGGAGAAGGACACGATCTTCCTGTTCCAGGCGCTGGAGCGGTGCACGGAGGACCCGGGGCCGCTGCTGGAGCTGGGCCGGGCCTGGCTGGCCGAGCTGGGGCCGCACGTGCTGGCCGGCGCGCCTTCGCTGCGCCGCCTGGAGCTGCACCTGCTGCGGCGCGGGCTCATCAGGGAGCTGCGCACCGTACGGGAGTTCCGCCGCGGCCGCGAGGAGGTCGCCCGCGTGGTGCCGCGCGGCTGGCGGACGACCGGCTGGTACGGCGACTACCCCTTCTTCCGCGACCGCCGCCTGCGCATCCCGGACGAGGTGTTCGACGCCCGCGACGAGCTCAAGCTGGTCGCCAAGGTCGAGGAGTGCACCTGGACGGGGACGGACTACCGGCTGCGCGCGTACGTGGGCATCCACCGGGTGGAGCGCAAGGTGCCCAAGGTGAGCCTGTGGCTCAGCGACGGCCGCCGCAGGGTCCCGCTGGAGGTGCGGCGCAAGGGCAGGTACGGCGTCCTCGCGGTCGTGGACCCGGCCCGGCTCGACGGCGATCGCCCCTGGAAACTGGGGGTGCGGGCCGAGCTGCGCGGCCTGGTGTTCAAGGGCTGGTGCCGCGACGGAGAGGCGGGCGGCACGTGGCGGTGGTCAGTGCCGGGATGGTCAAGAACCGTTATGGACATCCCCCAGTAGTTCCAGACAGTAATCGCTCCGGCGCGTCGCGTGGTCATGCTGGGATCCATGAGGACCTATTCGCTGGATGACGTCTACGAGACACGCAAGCGGAGAGACTCCTGGTGGACCGTCTATTTCGTGGATCCGGTCGCCTGCCGGGTCGCCCTTCCCGTCGCCAATCACACCCGGCTCACGCCCAATGCGCTCACCGTGCTCTCGCTGGTCCTCGGCACGGTGTCGGCCGCCTGTTTCGCGGCGAACCACCTCATAGCGGGCGCGGGCTTCTTCTATCTGAGCTTCATGATCGACTGCGTGGACGGCAAAATCGCCCGGCTGAAGGGCACGGGCACGCCGTTCGGGCTCTGGCTCGACTACGTGGGGGATCGGATCAGGGTCGTCCTGTGCGCCGGGGGGCTGGCGTACGGGCAGTACGCGCTGACGGGCGACGTGCACTACGTCGTGCTCGGCGCGGCGGTGGCGGTCCTGGACCTGTTCAGGTACGTCAACGCGCCGCAGATGAAGCGCGTACGCGAGGCCATCAGAGAGGAACGGCAGGAGGCGGAGCCGGACCCGCTGGGCCACGACCCGATCGACGCCGACCCGCTCGGCGCCGACCCGGTGGGCCCGGAGCCGTTCTTCGCCGAGCGGCCGGAGGGCGAGCCGCGGGGGCGCGCTCAGCGGCGGATCTTCGCCCGGTTCTTCCGCAGGCTCAACAGGTTCCTGGCCCGTCATCGTGTGCGCTCGCACCTCGTGAGCGGCATCGAGTTCCATGCGGCGGTGTTCGTGGTCGCGCCCATCGCGGGGGCGTGGGCGCTGATCCCGCTCGCCGCGTCGTCTGGGGCGCTGCTGCTCGCCAACGAGGTCTTCCTTGTGTACCGGATGTGGCTCTTCACGCGCAGGCACGGCGTGGGCTCGCCTCAGGAGAGCCGAGAGCACGTTCTCGTCTAAGTTTTCGGGGGTTAGTACGACATGAACGACCGGCCAGTCTTCGTCATCGGATGCCCGCGGTCCGGCACCACGATGCTCCAGCTCATGCTCCACTCGCACCCACGCCTCGCGGTGCCACCGGAGACGCGCTTCCTCGTTCCCGCTTATTACCGCCGCCGCAAGTGGGGCGACCTCCGGGTCGCCCAGCGCCGCCGCGCCCTGGCGCAGTGGATCGCTACCGACCGCAGCACCAAGTTCCGCGAGCTGAAGATCGACAAGGACGAGTTCGTCCGGCAGGCCGTCGAGGGCCCCGGCTCGCTGGGCTCGGTGCTCGGCACCGCCTTCAAGATGTACGCCGACCGCTTCGACAAGGCCCGCTGGGGCGACAAGCGGCCGAGCTACGTCAAGCAGGTGGACATGCTGCTGCGGCTCTTCCCCGACGCCCAGTTCATCCACCTCATCAGGGACGGCCGCGACTGCGTGGCCTCGCTGAAGGAGATGCCCTGGTACACCCTGGACTCCTTCCACGCCGTCTCCACCTGGGCAGAGGCCATCGACGCGGGCGGCAGGCTGCGTCGTACGCTGCCCGACGACACCTACTACGAGCTGCGCTACGAGGACCTCACCGACGACCCGATGACCGAGCTGAAGAAGCTCTGCCACTTCCTCGACGAGGACTTCTCGCCGGCGATGATCTCGCCGCGCGAGGCGGCCAGCGTGGCGGTGCCGCAGCACAAGGTCTGGCACAGCAACACCCACCGCGAGGTCACCCGCAGCCGGGTCGGCAGCTGGGCGAACCGGCTGGAGGACTGGGAGGTGGCGCTGTGCGAGCACATGCTCGGCGACCGCCTGGAGTCGATGGGCTACGAGCTGAGCGGGGCGCCCAAGCCGTCCAAGGAGCACATCACCACGGCCCAGAAGACGATGCAGAAGCGCAGGGCCAGCAGGATGCGCAAGCACATGCGCGACCGGTTCAACCGGCTGCGCGAGCCCAGCCCGGTCGCCGCGCTGCTCACCTCGCGCCAGCGGTCGCTGGCCGGCGTGCCGCAGCAGCGTAGGGAGCTGACCGAGCCGGTCTGAGCCCTTGGGCCAGCGCTCTCGGGTCGGCGCTCTCGGGTCGGCGCTCTCGGGTCTGAGTTCTCGGGTCAGCGCTCGATGTGGGCGAAGACCCGTTCCCAGCCGTCCAGCACGTGGTCGAGGCGGAACGCCTCGGCCCGTGCGCGGGCGTCGGCGCCCAGCCGGCGCCGCTCCTCCTCGTCGGCCACCAGCCGCGCCAGCTCCGCCGCGAACGCCGCCACGTCCCCAGGCGGCACCAGCACAGGGCCGGCCGAGCGCACGCCGCCCGACACGTCGAACGCCACCGCGGGCACCCCGTGCGCCGCCGACTCCAGCAGGACGATCGGCAGCCCCTCGTGCTCGCTGGTCAGCCCCAGGATCGAGGCGTCCAGGTATTCGCCGGGCATGCGCTCAGCCGGCACCACCCCTCGGAACACCACGCGGTCCCCGACCCCCTCCCGCTCGGCGTGCGCGCGCAGCCGTTCCAGCTCGCCGCCGTCGCCGATGAGGTGCAGCTCCCACGGCGGCGGCGCCTGCGATTTCGCGAACGCGCTGATCAGCCGGTCGAACCGCTTGACCCCCTCCAGCCGGCCCACCCCCAGCACCCTGGGCGTGTCCAGCCGGGACATCTCCTCAGGCCAGCGGGCCAGCGGGTTCGGCAGCGCGCCCGCGTTGGGCAGCAGCGCGTGCTCGGAGAAGCGCCGCGCGTCGTCGTCGCTGAGGAAGAGCGCCTGGTCGAGCGGCGGGTAGTGGCGGCGGATCGAGGCCAGGTGCCAGCAGCCGCGGGCGTGGCCGTACGAGCCGTGATACTGGCCGATCGGCCGGAAACCGGGCGGCAGCAGGCCCGACACGCGGGCCACCACGGACGGCGAGGTCAGCACCGCGTAGCCGGGCGGGATCTCGCGCAGCAACCCCTTCAGCCGCCGGTCGGCCAGCCTGCGGGCGATCGGCCCGTCGGCCGGCCGCGGGCTGATCAGGTGGCGGTGGTAGCGGGGCTCGTCCACGTAGCGGAACGGGCGCCCGGTGCGGTGCAGGCCGATCACGTGCACCTCGTGGCCGCGCTCGGCGAGCCCCTGGGCCAGGGTGTGGGTGACCTGCTGGATCCCGCCGAGCGTGTCGGCGTCCAGGCAGGTGAACACGACGCTCACCGGGCCTCCTCGAAGAAGTCGGCGACGATCCTGGCCGCCGCGTCACCCCGCTCGTCGGCGCACCACATGCGGCGGAAGGCGGCGTAGCGCTCGGCGTACGACTCGTGCACGGCGGGCAGCCTGCGCAGCACCCCGGCCAGGTCCTCGGTGGTCGTCACGCACGGCCCTGGCGCGATGGACGGCAGGTCGTGGTAGACGCCGCGCTCGGACAGGCGGTAGTCGTCCCAGTCGTCGATGTAGAACACCATCGGCTTGCCGGTCAGCGCGTAGTCGCACATGACGGAGGAGTAGTCCGTCAGCAGCGCGTCGGAGGCCAGCATGAGGTCGTTGATCTCGGGATAGGAGCTCGCGGGGCGGATGAAGTGCCGCAGGTGCTCGGGCGGCCGGTAACGCTCGACCGGATGCGTACGCAGCAGCACCACCCATTCGTCGGCCAGCTCCTCGGCCAGCAGCTCCAGGTCCACCCGTACCGAGCGGCCGCTGCCCTTGGCCTGGTCGCGGTAGGTGGGGGCGTACAGCAGGACGCGGCGGCCCGGCGGCACCTCCAGCCGGCGCAGCACCTCCAGAGCGCCGCCGTCCTGCGTGGAGCCCCTGACGAGGGCGTCGCAGCGAGGCGTGCCGCAGCGGTACACCTTGCCCGCGTAGCCGTTCGACGGCAGGAACACGCGGGAGAACTCCGCGCTCGGCGACACCAGCGCGTCCCACCGCGCCACCGCGGCCCGCCACCTGGCGCGCGGCCCGTCGAAGTCGCCGCGCAGGTCGGGCGCGTCGAAGCCGATCGACTTGATGCCCTGGCCGTGCCAGGTCTGCAGGTAGCGGGTGCCGCGCGGCTTGGGGTAGTCGAGCGGGAAGCCGTGGCTGTCCACCCAGATCCCGGCCCGCGCCATCGTGTAGACGTAGCGCCAGCTGCCCCTGCGTACGAGCTTGGCGTCCGAGGGGAAGTTGCCGCGCCCCTTGGCGACCGACCAGACCGCGTCGATGGGCAGCCGCCGCCTGCGCACCTCCTCGTAGATGGCGCGCGGGCTGCCGCTGTAGCCCTTGCCGACGTCCGACTCGAACAGCGCCAGGTTCCTGCGCGGCGGCAGCACCCTCACCAGCAGCTTGTACGCCAGCAGCTTGTTGCGCGGCGTGCTGATCCGCTTGAGCACCTGCCGCTTGACCCGCCGCAGCACCGCCCGGGTGACCGAGTCGGGCCGCACGCACAGGTAGGCCGCGTACCCTTCGACGCCGAGCGTGCACCCCGGCAGCTCGATCGGCTCGGTGCGCGGGTCGGCGATGAGCCGGTCGGTCGTGGTGAGCCCGTCGGACAGCCGGGTGAACCCGATGCGCGGCTCGCACCGGCCGGTGGGCGTGAACTCGACGTGCGTGACGTACGCGCCCTGCGCCGACGGCTGCGGGTCGATC
The DNA here is from genome assembly GCF_040676995.1 of Nonomuraea sp. NPDC049419. Classification (NCBI taxonomy): domain Bacteria; kingdom Bacillati; phylum Actinomycetota; class Actinomycetes; order Streptosporangiales; family Streptosporangiaceae; genus Nonomuraea; species Nonomuraea sp. NPDC049419. The sequence continues at coordinate 299,288 of NZ_JBFAQB010000001.1, forward strand.
GGCACGCGGACCCGGCCGAGCTGCAGGAACGCCATCCACTCGGGCGGCAGCGCGCCGAACGGGTCGTAGCTGCGCACGGTCATCCGCACCCGCCGCCCGTCGGAGGACAGATCGACCACCTCGTGCCGCAGCCGGGAGGCGGTGAAGGGCAGCTCGGCCAGCCGCAGCCGGGTGATGTCCATGCCGGGCGACGGCGTGCCGCCCCAGTAGGTCCTGCCGCCGAGCTGAACCGCCGTCCTGGGCGCGGCGCGCGGTCCGGTGAGCGAGCCGGCCGCCACTCGCAGGTCCTCGACGCGGTCGTCCATGATGAGCTGCGCGCAGACCCGGTCCAGCGGGTCCAGCCGGTCGAACACCTCGCCGGAGATCTCCTCCAGGTACGGCCGCACCACCGAGGCGAACTCCTTGACCCACACCAGGTCCCTGGCCGGCAGCGGGTTGAGGTAGACCCGCAGGTCCTGGCGCAGGAACCGGTACTGCCGGTGCGGCACCAGGTCGGCGGCCCCGTGCTCGCGCAGGATGTCGTCGCTCAGCCGGGCCGCGATGACCCGCTGGCGCACGTTCTCCAGGTCCCCGATGCTGAGCGAGATGGAGTCGTTCGCGGTCGAGCGGTGCCAGTGGTAGACGACCCAGGGCACGACGGCGAACCTGCGGGTCACCGCGTAGAGCTCGGTGGCGAAGACGTGGTCCTCGTAGTGGATGTCCTCGGGGAAGCGCAGCATGTTCTCGCGCAGCAGCCGCACGTCGTAGAGCTTGTTGGTGCTGAAGCTGTCGAGGAACAGCTCGGGCTCCCGCCTGATGCCCTCGACCACGCGCCGCCGGGCGAACAACGACGGGTAGTAGGGGCGCAGCCGGCCGTTCGACTCGTGCAGCCGGGAGATCTGGCCCGCGACGAACTCGGCCCCCGTCCGCTCGATCTCGGCGAGCAGGCTCTTGCACGCGTGCCGCGGCAGCTCGTCGTCGCTGTCGAGGAACATCACGTACGGGGAGCGCGCGGCGTCGATGCCGTCGTTGCGCGGGGCGCCGCAGCCGCCGCTGTTGGCCTGTCTGCGCAGGTAGCGGACCCGGGGGTCGCTCGCGGCCAGGCGCCTGGCGACCTCGGGCGTGCCGTCGGTGCTCGCGTCGTCGGCGATGATCACTTCGAGGTCGCGCAGTGACTGGCCGAGCACCGAACGTACGGCTCTGGGCAGGCGGGCCGCGTCGTTGTAGGTGATCACGACCACGGTGCAGTCCGGCATCGCGCATCCCCCCGTGAGACATCCCGGCGGGAATGGGCTTCCCCCGCCCAGGAGGAAGTGACCGGACTTGATGGACTATTTGCCCAAAATCAGCGCGTCAGGCGACGAATCACCCAAATGATGACAAGGAGTGCGGCGAGTCCGCCCACGATCGGCGCCACCCGCTTCAGCAGCGGCTGCCCGGCGATCTCCAGCAGGTCGAGCGCCTCCTCGTCAGGCGTACGCGACGAGCGCAGCGAGCCCACCTGCCGCTCCTGCACGGTCTCGGGCCCCGGCACCGCGCTCAGATGCCGCTCCTCCTGCTGCTCCTGCTCGGCGGGCGTCACCGTGGGCCCGACAGTGGGCCCGACCGTGGGTCCGACAGTGGGCTCCGACAGCAGCGTCGCCAGGTTGTCGGCGAACTTCTCGATGAGCTTGCCCCCGACCTCCGCCATCACGCCCCGCCCGAACTGCGCGGGCCGGCCCGTGACGTTGAACGAGGTCTCGACGGTGACCAGCGTGGAGTCGTCGCGCGGCTGCATGCGGGCCTTGACCGTGGCCGAGGCCGTGCCCGAGCCCCTGGCCTCCTTGCCCGACGCTCGGATGGTGAGCGAGTAGGAGTCTTTGTCCACGTCCTCGAACGTGGCGGAACCGCGGTAGGTGACCGTGATGGGCCCGACTTTGACCTTCATCCTGCCGGTGAACTCGTCACCGTCGAAGACGTCCAAGGTCGCCCCTGGCAGGCACGGCGCGACCCGCTCGACGTCGAGCAGCACGGCCCAGGCCTGCTCGATCGGGACGGGAACAGTGAACTCGTGCTCGAACCGCATCGCCATCGATCCGCTCCTTCCGCCGATGCCTGTGACACTACGTCGCGAGGGGGACGCCCCGGAAGAGGGACGCCCCCGTCACGTCGTCAGGGCGCTCCGGCCGCGGCGCGGACCGCGCGATAGGTCAGCACCCTGGCCAGATGCCGCCGGTAGTCAGGCTGGGCGTGCAGGTCCGACGGGGGCGAGGTGCCGTCCGCCGCCTCGTCGCACGCCTGGCGTACTTGGTCGCCCAGCTCCACGCCGGTCAGGGCGGCCTCCGTCGCGCCGGCCCGCAGCGGGGTCGCGCCCATGTTCGTCAGGCCGATCCTGGCCTCGGCGATCGAGCCGTTCGAGCGCTTGACCGCGGCCGCCACGCCGACGATCGCCCACGCCTGCGCGGTGCGGTGGAACTTCTCGTAGTGGAAGCCCCAGCCCTCGCCCAGCTTCGGGATCTTCACGCCGGCCAGGATCTCGCCCTGCGCCAGCGCCGGCTCCCAGTAGTCCACGAAGAACTCCGAGGCCGGGATCTCCCGCTCGCCCTGCGCCGAGACCGCCACGAACACGCCGTCCAGCGCCAGCACCACGGCCGGCAGGTCACCCGCCGGGTCCGCGTGCGCCAGCGAGCCACCGAAGGTGCCCCGGTGCCTGATCGCCGGATCCGCCACGTGCGCCGTCGCCAGCGCCACCAGCGGGCAGCCCGCCGTCACCACCGGGGAGCGCATGACCTCGTCGTGCGTGGTCAGCGCGCCGATGAAGACGTGGTCGCCCCGGTCGTGCACGCCCTTGAGCTCCTCCAGCCGGCCGACGTCCACCAGCGCGGACGGGTACGCCAGCCGCAGCCGCAGCAGCGGCAGCAGCGACTGCCCGCCCGCGAGGACCTTGGCGTCCTCGTCGCCGGCCAGCACCTCGCACGCCTCGGCGACCGAGCCGGGACGCACGTACTCGAACTGCGCGGGGATCATGGCCGCTCTCCTTCCTGCGCCCGCTCCTGGAGGGCCCTCCAGACCCGCTCAGGCGTGCACGGCATGCGCACGTCGTCGATCCCGTACGGCCGCAGCGCGTCCACCACCGCGTTCACCACGGCCGGGGTCGAGGCGATCGTGCCCGCCTCGCCCACGCCCTTCGCGCCCAGCGGGTTGCTGGTCGCCGGCGACTCGGTCCTGTCGAGCGTGACGTCCGGCAGGTCGGCCGCCGACGGCAGCAGGTAGTCGGCCATGGTCGTGGTCAGCAGGTTGCCCTCGGCGTCGTACACGGCCTCCTCGAACAGCGCCTGCGCGATGCCCTGCGCGATGCCGCCGTGCAGCTGGCCCTCCACGATCAGCGGGTTGATCACCTTGCCGATGTCGTCCACCGCCACGTACGAGCGGATCTTCGTCCGGCCCGTCTCGGTGTCCACCTCCACCGCGCACAGGTGGGTGCCGTGCGGGAAGGAGTAGGTCTCCGGGTCGAACGTGGCCACGGAGTCCAGCCGCGCCTCCACCCCGTCGGGCAGGTTGTGCGCGGTGAACGCGGCGAAGGCCAGCTCCTGGATCGTCTTGCCCGAGTCGGTGCCGCGCACCTTGAACGTCCCCGCCTCGAACTCCAGGTCGTCGGGCGAGCACTCCAGCAGGTGCGCCGCCAGCACGCGCGCCTTGTCCTTGACCTTCTCGCACGCCTTCAGCACCGCGATCCCGCCGACGACCAGCGAGCGCGAGCCGTAGGTGTCCATGCCCTTGTGCGCGATCGCCGTGTCGCCGTGCAGCACCGTGATGTCCTCGAACGGCACGCCCAGCGCGTCGGCCACGATCTGGCTCCACGACGTCACGTGGCCCTGCCCGTGCGGCGAGCTGCCGGTGACGACCTCGACCTTGCCGGTGGGCAGCATGCGCACCTCGCCGTGCTCCCAGCCGCCCGCCCCGAAGCGGCCCTCGCCGAGCAGCCGCGACGGCGCCAGCCCGCACATCTCCGTGTACGTGCTCACCCCGATCCCGAGCTGCACCGGGTCGCCCCTGTCACGCCGGTCGGCCTGTTCGGCGCGCAGCTTGTCGTAGCCGAACAACGACAGCGCCCGCTCGGTCGCCGCCTCGTAGTTGCCCGAGTCGTACGTCAGCCCCGAGATCGTGGTGTACGGGAACTCCTCGTGCCTGATCCAGTTGCGCCTGCGCACCTCCAGCGGGTCCATGTGCAGCTCGGCGGCCAGCTCGTCCATCATCCGCTCGATGCCGAACGTGGCCTCGGGCCGGCCCGCGCCCCGATAGGCGTCCGTGGGCATCTTCGTGGTGAACACGCCCGTACAGCCGAACTCGTACGCGTCCATCTTGTAGATCGCGTTGAACATCGACGCGCCGAGCAGCGGGATGCCCGGCGTCAGCAGCAGCAGGTACGCGCCCATGTCGGCGATCAGCTCCACCCGCAGGCCGCGGATGCGCCCGTCGGCGTCGGCCGCGAGTCGGAGGTGCTGGATCTGGTCGCGGCCGTGATGCACGGTCAGGTTGCCCTCGGAACGCGACTCCGTCCACTTGACCGGCCTGCCGATCCGCCGCGCCAGCAGCAGGCAGAGCACCTCCTCGGCGGTGACCTGCAGCTTCGAGCCGAATCCGCCGCCCACGTCGGGCGCGACCACCCGGATCTTGTGCTCGGGGATGCCGGTCGTCACCGCCAGCATGACCCGCAGCACGTGCGGGATCTGCGAGGACGTCCACAGCGTGTACGACTCGCCGTCGGTGTCGGCCAGCACCGCCCGCGGCTCCATCGCGCTCGGGATGAGCCGCTGCTGGGTGAACGTCCGCTCGACCACGACCGGCGCGTCCCTGAACGCCGCCTCGATGTCACCCGAGGTGATCTGCATGCTGTACGCCTTGTTGCCCGCCTCGTGCACCTTCGGGCTGTCCGGCGCCAGCGCCTCGTTCATGTCGAGCACCGCGGGCAGCGGCTCGTAATCGACCTCGATCGCGTCCAGCGCGTCCGCCGCCCGGTACCGGTCGGTCGCGATCACGCAGGCCACCGCCTCGCCGACGTACCTGACCTCCGTCACCGCCATCGGCGGATGGTCGGGGATGACGACGTCCTCGGTCACCGGCCACGCGCACGGCAGGCTGCCCTGCTCCGCCGCCAGATCCTGGCCGCTGAAGGCCGCCACCACCCCCGGCAGGTCGCGTGCCCCTGAGACGTCGACCCGCGTGATGCGCGCGTGCGCCATCGGGCTGCGCAGGAACATCACGTGCAGCATCCCGGGCCTGGAGAGGTTGTCCGTCCACTGCGTGCGCCCCGTCAGCAGCCTGGTGTCCTCTTTCCGCCTGCGCGGCCGGCCGACCTCCTGGACGGTCATGACGTGCTCACCGCCTGCCCCATCTCCTGGGCGCCCCTGCGGACGGCCCGCACGATGTTGCAGTATCCGGTGCAGCGGCAGAGGTTGCCCTCCAGCCCCTGCCTGATCGTCTCCTCCGACGGCTCAGGGTCGTCCCTGAGCAGGTCGATCGCGGCCATGACCATGCCGGGCGTGCAGTAGCCGCACTGCAGGGCGTGCTCTTCGTGGAAGGCCCGCTGCATCGGATGCATCGCGCCGTTCGTGCCGAGACCCTCGATCGTGACGACGTCGCAGCCGTCGGCCTGCACGGCCAGCACCGAACAGCTCTTGACGCTCTTGCCGTCGAGCATGACCGTGCACGCGCCGCAGTTGCTCGTGTCGCACCCTATGGGGGTGCCGGTCTTGCCCAGCCGCTCTCGTAGCAGGTGAACGAGGAGAAGCCGCGGCTCGACGTCCTCCTCGTACTTGACCCCGTCGACAGTGACGGTGATTCGGGGCATACGTCCTCCCTCAGGAGCAGGGGGAAAAGCGGACACTCCGAACCTACGCCGGTGTTTTTCCCGGTCAAGGGTTACTTACCGCGAAACACCCTGGCGATGATCGCCACCAGCCCCGCGAAGGCCAGCCCCAGCACCAGCACGCCCACCAGGACCAGCGGATCCGTGATCGCGCGGGTCACCGTCAAGATTCCCAAAACGATGAACAGGACACCGCTCAGCAGAGCCATCCAGTCGGTTCTGTGCAGCCGGCGCGGCCGCTCCTCGAGATCACGCCGCATGACGCACCGTCATGTCACCCAGGCCGCCCTTGAGGTTGAGCACGATCGTCGACAGTTTGCCCTCCGGCTTGACCTCGGGCTCCAGCACGCGGTTGATCCGCAGGTCCACGCCGCCGCGCAGAGACTGGCCGATCATGATGTCGCCCACCTTGTTCGTCGCGTGCACCTCGACCCTGACCGTCGGTGGCACGATCACCTCCAGCTCGCCCGCCTGCACCGCCGCGCTGAACGTCACCTTCGTCCCCGGTGGCAGCACCAGCTCCGACAGGTCAAGCCGGCCGTCGCCCAGGCCCACGTCGTACAGTCTGCCCGCCTCCGCCACGCTCGTCGGCACCCAATCCGACGGGCCGATGCTCTTCGGCAAGCCGCCCAGCATCAACCCCATCCCTATGAGCAGCGCGATCGTCGTGCCCCCCGCGACCAGGCCGGCGCCACGGCCCCACCAGGCGGCCACGAGCAGGCCCGCGCCGAACGTGATGAGCATGGCGCCGCCGATGATGGTGGGGCTCACTCCGGCGGCCGAACTGGCTTGGACGGCCACGACGATCCCTCCAACGATGATGGCCAGCAGGACAGTGATCGCGCCGATGTACGACTTCGGCTGCGGCCGGCGCTGCGGCCGCCGCGGATGCATCGGCATCGGGGGGCGGCCGTAGAACGCCGGGTCGTACGGCGAGTACCCGGCCCGTCTGGCCGGATCCAGCGGCCGGTACGGGCCGTGCGGCGCGAACGGCTCGCCTTGGCTGTGGTCGATCGCGGTCGGCGGGTCAGGACGGTAGTCGCGGGGCCGCTTCGGCACGGGATGCTCGGCCGTCACCGCCTCCGGCGAAACGGGCCCTTCGAACTGCTCCCGCCACCGCAGCCGCTCCTCCCAATCCCTGGCTCCTGCCGTTCCCGCGTCCGGGGTGGCGGCCGGGTGCTGGGCGGGGGGTGGCTCGCTCTGGGGCGGGAGAGGTGCGCCCGGCTGTCCCTGGCGGTGGCGCCTGGCCTGGTAGGCGGCATCGCGCACGCCTTCCGCCGCCTGACGCAACCCTTCGACGTTCCTGTCCGGCGTGTGGCCGACCCGCCGGGTCGCCTCGTTGTCGGCCTCCGCGACCGCCTCCGCGACCGCCTCCTCGACGGGCACCCCTTCCTGACGCAGAGCCGCCTCGCGCTCCTGCGGCGCGCCCGTCCCGCTCGGCGCTTCCGCCTCATCGGGCACTCCTGCCCCTTGAGCCGCTGCGGCCGCCTGCGTCTCATCCGGCTCCGCGCGGCTCACGAGTGCGCCCTTTTCGGGCGACGTGCTCTCCGGCGGGAGGCCGGCGGGGGTGCCGGTGCGGGCCGAGGGCGGGGAGGGGCGGCGGACCGCAGAGGTCGGGGGTGCGGCGTCGGTGGCGGGACCGGCCGGAGCCGAGTCGAAGGCCGCCGATTCGGGTGAGCGGCGGCGGCTCAGGCGTTCGGGCATCGAGCGGGCCAGGCCCACCAGATCGACCCCGTTCGTGTGGGCCGCCAGCAGGGACACCGCCAGGAACACGCCCACCACGAGCGAGCCGGTGTCCAGCCACACGGTGGCCACGTTGATCGCCAGGCCGAACGCCAGCACCGCCGTCAGCAGCGCCAGCACGGTCTCGGCGTCGAAGTCGCGCCGCGTCCACTGCTCGATGATGCCGGGCCGCCCGTTCGGCTCCTTCATCAGCAGGAACGCCGCGAGATAGAGGAAGAGCCCGATGCCGGACCCGAGCAGCAGCACCGCGAAGGCGACGCGGAACACCACCGGGTCGATGCCGGTGTGCCGCCCGAGCCCCGCGCACACTCCCATGAGGAAGCGTCCCTCGCCGCTGCGTCGCAGCTGGGAGGGGGGAGCAGCCGGTTGCCTTGGCGGTGCCTCTGTCATGCGTACCATCGTGACCCACGCGTGCGACGCCCGCATCCGGGAGACCCCTGACAGGACCCGGGGGTTGTTCCCTGATGCCCATTTGGCCCGGGACGTGTGACCATGGCCATGTTATGGCTGACCAGAAGACACTCGCCGAGCAGAGCGGCGACAAGCCCTTTCGCCGGATGCTGCGCCCCATGGAGGGACGCCTGCTCGGTGGTGTCGCCCAGGGGCTGGCGACCCAGCTGAAGCTCGACCCGGTCGTGATCAGGCTGATGTTCGTGCTGCTCACCGCCGTGGGCTGGGCGGGCGCGCCGGCGTACGCGGTGCTGTGGATGGTGACGCCGCGCGAGCCGTACGAGGGGCAGGTGCCGCCGCGCGACTGGAGCCAGCTGGCCGCGTTCACCGCGATCGGGGTGGCGGTGCTGGCGTTCGGCTTGCTGACGGGGGCCTCGCAGGGCGGCATCGGTCTGCTGCCGTTCGCGGTGGGCGGGATCGGCGCGCTGATCCTGTGGCAGCAGGCCGACCCGGAGCGGCGCCGGAGCTGGATGAGCGGCGCGGCGCTGAGCATCAGGAAGAACCGCGTCCGTACGTTGCTCGGCATCGCGCTGGTGGTGATCGGCGCGGTCGGCTTCCTGTACTCGCAGGGCGAGCTGGCCCAGGCCAGGCCGGGGCTGATGTTCACCATCGTGGTCGTGGGCGGCCTGGCGGTGATCGCCGCCCCCTGGCTGGCGGGCCTGTGGAAGGAGCTCCAGCTGGAGCGCCGCGAGCGCATCAGGCAGGAGGAGCGCGCCGAGGTGGCGGCCATGGTGCACGACTCGGTGCTGCACACGCTGACGCTCATCCAGCGGGTGGCGCACGACCCGCGCGAGGTGTCGCGGCTGGCCCGCTCGCAGGAGCGCGAGCTGCGCAACTGGCTCTACCAGCCGGCGCAGGACGCCGACGCGACGGTGGCGGCGGCCGTGCGCAGGATCGCCGCCGAGGAGGAGGACGCGCACGGCGTGCCCATCGAGGTGGTCTGCGTGAGCGACATCGACCTCGACGCGGCGGGCAAGCTCGCGGCCATGCTCAAGGCGTCCCGCCAGGCGATGGTCAACGCGGCGAAATACTCTGAGAGTCCGTCCATTTCGGTGTACGCGGAGGTCGAGGGTGAAGAAGTCACGATTTTCGTGAAGGATCGGGGCAAGGGGTTCGACCTCGACGCGATCCCGCTCGACCGGATGGGCATCAGGGAGTCCATCATCGGCAGAATGGAGCGGCACGGCGGCACGGCCCGCGTACGCACCGCGCCGGGTGAGGGCACGGAAGTGATGTTGACGATGAAGGTGGAGAAGGCATGACGCGCGTACTGATCGTCGATGACCATCGGTTGTTCCGATCGGGCGTGCGCGCCGAGCTGGGCGACTCGATCGAGGTGGTCGGCGAGGCCGAGGACGTCGAGACGGCGGTCAAGGCGATCGCCGCGCATCAGCCCGACGTGGTCCTGCTCGACGTCCACATGCCGGGCGGCGGCGGCCAGGAGGTGCTGCGGCGGGTGCTGGGCACGGGGTCGCAGGTGCGGTTCCTGGCGCTGTCGGTGTCCGACGCGGCCGAGGACGTCATCGGGGTGATCAGGGGCGGGGCCCGCGGCTACGTCACCAAGAACATCAGCGGCAAGGAGCTGACCGACGCCATCAACCGGGTGGCCGAGGGCGACGCGGTGTTCTCGCCGCGGCTCGCGGGGTTCGTGCTGGACGCGTTCGCCTCCTCCGAGGCGCCGTCCATCGACCCCGAGCTCGACTCGCTCACCCAGCGCGAGCGCGAGGTGCTGCGGCTGATCGCGCGCGGCTACGCGTACAAGGAGATCGCGAAGGAGCTGTTCATCTCGGTCAAGACCGTGGAGACGCACGTGTCGTCCGTGCTGCGCAAGCTCCAGCTGTCGAACCGGCACGAGCTGTCGCGCTGGGCGACCGCCCGCAGGCTCGTCTGAGCCCTTCCTGGGGAACGCCGCTCCTGACCAGCGGTTTGTTCAAATTTGGATCGTTACAGGATAGTAATCACTATTTCGCACACGAATCGACCGTCCCGGTTGTCACACAAGGAGGTAGTCGAAAGCACTTAGTCCAGGAGTAACCCCTTTGATGCGCGTCACCCGGATGCTTCCGGCACTGGTCGCGCTCGCCGCCGCGTCGGCCTGCGCGGCACAGAGCGCCCCCGTACCCCGAGCCCAGACCCCCGTCGTCGTCGCCCAGGCGGCCGTCACGACCGCCCCGACCCCGACGCCGAGCCCCACCACCACCGGTACGGCTCGCAAGAAGGTCACGCTGGGCATCGCCGACATCACCCCGATGGGGGAGAAGACCGAGAAGGTCGGCGTCGGATTCCCGATCATCGTCACCTTCGACCGCGACGTGAAGAACAAGGCCGAAGTCGAGGCGCTGCTCGAGGTGAAGCCCGAGAAGCCGGTCGACGGGGCCTGGCGCTGGGTGTCGAAGCGCAAGGTGATCTACCGGACGAAGACGTACTGGCAGCCGTACCAGAAGGTGCTCTTCACCGCGCGGCTGTCGGAGCTGCCCGGCAACACCGGCGCCAAGAACGTCTCGCGCAGGTTCGCGGTCGGCGCGAAGAACATCTCCGTCGTGAACACCCGCAAGCACGTCATGAAGGTGTACCGCAACGGCAAGCTGGCCAAGAAGATCCCGATCAGCGCGGGCAAGGGCGGCCTCGTCCGCAACGGCGTGGACGTCTACCTCACCACCAGCGGAACCCACCTCACCATGGGCAAGAAGGCCGTGGAGACCATGACGTCGTCCTGGATGGGCGTCACGGACCCCAAGGACCCGCGCTACTACAAGGAGGAGATCCCGTGGGCGGTGCGGATCTCCGACAGCGGTGAGTACGTCCACCAGAGCGCCGGCTACTACCACTTCCTCGGCCGCTCCAACCAGAGCCACGGCTGCGTGCGGGCCACCCCGGCGGGCGCCAAGTGGTTCTACACGATCGCCCAGCGCGGCGACGTCGTGAAGATCACCGGCACCAAGCGCAAGCTCCAGTGGAACAACGGCTGGAGCTACTGGCAGCTCAACTGGACCCAGTGGAAGAAGGGCAGCGCCCTGAAGAGCTGACGGACTCGACCCGCTTCGACGACACGGCAGGGCCGCACCCCCGCACCGGGGGAGCGGCCCTGCGCCGTCTAGAGCTTCTCCAGCGGCGCGTACGACAGCAGCAGCGTCTTCTCCCCGCCACTGCCGAAGTCGATCTTCACCTTGGTCTTCTCCGCGACCCCGTCGACGGACACGACGGTGCCGAGCCCGAAGCTGTCGTGCGAGACCCGGTCACCGGGCGCCAGCGACGGCACCGTCCGCCCGCCACCGCCGCTCTTCGCCGGGGCGGGGCGGGCGGCGGGCTCGCGCCGCGTGGCCGCGCTCCAGGCCGACTTCTCCGGGTCGGTACGCCAGTCGATGAGCTTGCCCGGCACCTCGTTCACGAACCGCGACGCGGGGTTGAACGACGGCGCGCCCCACGAGCTGCGCACGGCCGCCCTGGTGAGGTAGAGCCGCTGCTGGGCCCTGGTGATGCCGACGTAGGCCAGCCGCCGCTCCTCCTCCAGCTCCTTCGGCTCGCCCAGCGACCGCACGTGGGGGAACACGCCGTCCTCCATCGCCGTCAGGAACACGACGGGGAACTCCAGCCCCTTGGCGGTGTGCAGGGTCATCAGCGTCACCACACCCTGCCCGCCGTCGGAGTCGGGGATCTGGTCGGCGTCGGCCACCAGCGACACCTGCTCAAGGAACTCGACCAGCGTGCCCTCCGGGTTGGCCTCCTCGAACTCCGAGGCCACCGAGACCAGCTCGTTGAGGTTTTCCAGGCGGGACTCGTCCTGCGGGTCCTCCGACGCCTCAAGCTCGGCGCGGTAGCCGGTGGCGACCAGCACCTCCTCGGCCAGCGCCGACGGCGGCACCCCCTCGGCCTTGCCGATCAGCTCCTCGAGCATCGCGACGAACTCGCGTACGGCGTTGAGCGAGCGCGTCGCCATGCCGTGGGCCTCGTCGGCGCGGCGCAGCGCGTCCCAGAACGAGATGCGCTCGCGCGACGACAGCGCCTCGATCATCGCCTCGGCCCGCTCGCCGATGCCGCGCTTGGGCACGTTGAGGATGCGCCGCAGCGACACCACGTCGTTGGGGTTGGCCAGCACCCGCAGGTAGGCCAGCAGGTCCTTGACCTCCTTGCGCTCGTAGAAGCGCACGCCCCCGACCACCTTGTAGGGCAGCCCGGTGCGGATGAAGATCTCCTCGAACACCCGGGAGGCCGCGTTGGTGCGGTAGAACACCGCCACCTCACCCGGCTTGACCCCCTCCTCGTCGCTGAGCCGATCGACCTCCTGGGCCACGAACATGGCCTCGTCGTGCTCGTTGTCGGCGACGTAGCCCACGATCTTGGGGCCGTCGCCCTGGTCGGACCAGAGGTTTTTCGGCTTGCGCGACTCGTTGCGGGAGATGACCGCGTTGGCGGCGGTCAGAATGTTTTGAGTCGAGCGGTAGTTCTGCTCCAGCAGGATCGTGCGGGCGTCGGGATAGTCGCGCTCGAACTCCAGGATGTTGCGGATCGTCGCGCCGCGGAAGGCGTAGATCGACTGGTCGGCGTCGCCCACCACGCACAGCTCCGACATGTCGGACCCCGAGCGCACCAGCTCGCCGTCGTCGGTGCGCAGCTCGGGATGCCCCACCAGCTCCCTGATCAGGATGTATTGGGCGTGGTTGGTGTCCTGGTATTCGTCGACCAGCACGTGCCTGAACCGCATCCGGTAGTGCTCGGCGACGTCGGGGAAGAGCTGGAACAACGTCACCGTGTTCATGATGATGTCGTCGAAGTCCATCGCGCCGGCCTCGGTCAGCTTGAGCTGATAGGCCTTGTACGCTTGCGCGAGGGTCTTCTCCAGATGCGAGCCCGCCCGGTCGATCGCGCTCTCGTAGTCGACCAGCTCGTTCTTGAAGTTGCTCACCTGCGCGGAGAACGAGCGCGGCGGATAGCGCTTGGGGTCGAGGTCCATCTCCCTGCACACCATGGCCATCAGCCGCTGGGAGTCGGCCTGGTCGTAGATGGAGAAACTGGACGGGAACCCCAGCCGCTTGGCCTCACGCCGCAGGATCCGCATGCAGGCGCTGTGGAACGTCATCACCCACATCGCCCGCGAGCGCGGCCCGACCAGCTTGTCGATGCGCTCCTTCATCTCCTTGGCGGCCTTGTTGGTGAAGGTGATGGCGAGGATCTCGCCGGGATGCACCTCGCGCTCGGCCAGCAGGTAGGCGATGCGGTGCGTGAGCACCCGCGTCTTCCCCGAGCCCGCCCCGGCCACGATGAGCAGGGGACTGCCATGATGGATCACGGCCTCGCGCTGCTGCGGATTGAGGCCATCGAGCAAGGGGTGGTCAACAGAGACTTGGGTCGGCACCCACCCAGGGTAAGACGCTCCACCGACAAAAGGCGCCCGGAATGCCGACGAGAGGGTGCCGGTTGACCCCCACAGAAGGTCAGGAAAGAGGGATCATGCTGCCTGAGAGCGAGATCAACCGCGTGCTCGTGGTGAGCGCCCACCCCGACGACGCCGACTTCGGCTCCGCCGGGACCATCGCGCTGTTCGCCGACCGGGGGGTGGAGGTCACCTACCTGCTGGTCACCGACGGCGACGCGGGCGGCAACGAGCGCACGCTCGACAACTCCGGCATGGCCGAGCTCCGCCGCACCGAGCAGCTCGCCGCCGCCAAGGCCGTGGGCGTCAGCGACGTACGCTTCCTCGGCTACTCCGACGGCCAGGTGACCCCCACGCTTGAGCTGCGGCGCGACATCGCCCGGGTGATCCGCCAGGTCAGACCCGACCTCGTCATCACCCACCACCCCGACCGCAACTACCAGTTCATCGCCCCCAGCCACCCCGACCACCGCGCGGTGGGCGGCGCCGCCCTCGACGCCGTCTACCCCGACGCCCGCAACCCCTACGCGTTCCCCGAGCTGCTCAAGGACGAGGGCTTGGAGGCGTGGACCGTCCGCGAGGTGTGGCTCAACGGCGGCCCCACCCCCAACCACTGGGTGGACATCACCGCCTCGATGGACCGCAAGCTCGCCGCGCTGCAGTCGCACGTGAGCCAGGTCGCCCACGTGGAAGGCTTCGCCGACTTCGTCAAGAGCCGCTTCGGCGCGTGGGCCGAACAGGCCGGCTTCGGCGAGGGCCACTACGCCGAAGGCTTCCAGGTGGTCCCCACCGCCTGACCCCCAGGAGAGAGTGTGCGGGCGTTTTCCGTGAGGTGGGACGTAGCCTGCAAGGATGCTGCTCCGCTCGATCGCCGTGCTGGCCGCCGCCAACGTGCTCAACAACAAGGTCGTCCCCCGCCTGGGACCGCTGACGTCCACCCTCGCCACCGGCGCGCTCGTCGCGATGGCCCGTAGGTCCGGGCTGACGTGGGAGGAGATCGGGTTCGAGTACGGGCGCCGGGGAGCGGTCGCGGGGGGTGTGCTGGCGGCGGCGGTGGCCGCGGTCTACACCGTGGGGGTGGCGTCGCCGCGTACGAGGCCGCTCTTCCACGACGAGCGGGCGCTGTCGTTGTCGCGCGCCCGGGTCTTCGAGGAGGCGCTGCTTCAGGTCCCCCTGGGGACGGTGCTGCTGGAGGAGGTCGGGTTCAGGGGGGCGCTGTACGGCATGCTGCGCAAGAGCCACGGCACGGTCGCCGCCACGGCCGTCTCCTCCGGGTTGTTCGGGCTGTGGCACATCCTGCCGTCGATCGACATGGCGCGGGCCAACCCGGCGCTGGGCGCGTTGACGGCCGGAGAGTCGCCCGGGCGGCTCGACGTGGCCCGGGTGGTCGTGGGCAGCGTCGTGTCGACGGCGGCGGCCGGAGTGCTGTTCTGCGAGCTGCGCCGGCGCCGGGGCCTGCTCGCCCCCGCCATGCTCCACCTCGCCACCAACTCCCTCGGCTACCTCTTCGCCCGCCTCGCCGCCCCCCGAGAGCCCGCCCCGCCCAAGCCCCTGTAACCGACCTGACCGCAAAAGCGCGGTGCGGGCAGGAGGGGGGTGACCGCCCGCACCGCTCGTGAGATCAGCCGGCCTCGCGCGGCGAAGGCGACACCGCCGCTACGTCGGCCGCGACCTGCTCGCCGGCAAGAAGGCCCTGATCACGGGCGGCGACTCGGGCATCGGCCGGGTTTGTCTCGCGCTGTGTCGATCGCTTGTCGGGTCTTGGACGACCGGTCGGTGGTTTCCGCGGCACCTGTCGAGGCGCCGCGGGTGGGGTGGTCAGGAGGCGGTCGGGCGGGTGAGGCGGGTGCGGCGGCGTTCTTCCGGGGTGAGGCCACCCCAGATGCCTTCGGACTCGCCGGCGTCCAGCGCGTACGCGCGGCACTCCTCCACGACCTGGCAGCCGGCGCAGATCGCCTTCGCACGGGCCTCCTGCGGCGGGGTGGGGGCCAGGGGGAAGAAGAGGTCAGGGTCGCTGGTGCGGCATGCCCCCCTGCGCAGCCAGCCGATCTCCTCCAGTGGCATGGACCAAAGGTAGGCCGAGGACAAGATCGGTGGCATCATCCTCTGGGTTGAACCCTGGCGTACGACCAGGCGATTACGTCGTCAGCAGGCGGTGACGCCGTTCTGGTAGCCGGCGGCGAAGGACCTCTGGCGTTGTTCGGCCGTTCCGTGGGCCGAGGGGTCGAGCCAGTCGTCCGTGGGGTCGCCGGCCGCCGCCAGGCTGTAGAGCAGTTCCTCCTCGTCGCCCTCCTCGGCGGCCAGGGCGCCGGACGCGACCATGCCGCTCAGGGCGGCGCCCGCGTAGCAGTCGGCCTGAAGCTCCATCTGGATGTTCAGCTGGTAGCCGGTGCGGAGCTGCGCCTGTACGGCATGCCCGAACTCATGCGGGATGATGACATAGACGGATCCGTCGCCCATCTCACTCCACAAGGACTCCATCCAGTCCTGGTCGAACGCGATGAAATGCCCCAGCGGGCAGTAGAAGGCGTTGTTCGGGACGGCGGGCTGGTCGCCGCAGCTCGGCCCGAAACGTCCCGAATAGGGGATGAAATCGTTGATAGGCTGATAAGTCCGGCCGGACTCCTGGAACTGCAGCCGCCAGAACTCCTCCGTCAGCGTCCGCGCGGTCCGTACGTCCCCCTCGAACGTGTCGTCCCCCGCCCTGTCCATCGACTCCCGCCGCACCACCCCACAGCCCGTCGAGACGACGACCAGGACCAGCGTCAGGACGGCGGCCACGAACCGGGCCGAGCGGGACGAAGACACACCTCCAGCATGCGTCACGCGTCCCACGTGTGCACGGGTTCGTTGGTGTGCATGCGTTCGATGTACTCCAAGGTCATGGCCCGCAGCGCCGCATGCCGGTCGCCGCCGTGCGCGCGTACCCGGTCCACCTGCCAGCTCGCCCCCGTACGCCCCGTCAGGCACCGTCCCTCGATGACGGACAGCAGCCGATCGGCGGAAGCCCCGTCCACGCCCCACTTCGCCAGCCCTTCACGCGCCAGAGGCAGCAGCCGCCGCAGGATCAGCTCGGCGGCCGGCACCTCGCCCACTCCCGGCCAGTACAGCCGCGCGTCGAGCCCGTGCCGCGCGGCGGCGGCCAGGTTGTCCGCCGCCGCCTGGAACGACATCCGGCTCCAGATCGGACGCTCGTCGTACGGCAGCACCTGCATCAACCCGTAGTAGAACGCCGCGTTGGCCGCGATGTCCACGACGGACGGCCCCGCCGGCAGCACCCGGTTCTCCACGCGGAGGTGCGGCACCCCGTCGACGACCGCGTACACGGGCCGGTTCCAGCGGTAGATGGTGCCGTTGTGCAGGGTCAGCTCGTGCAGCTCGGGGATGCGGCCCCGGTCGAGCTCGGCGCGCGGGTTCTCGTCCGCGCAGAGGGGCAGCAGGGCGGGGAAATAGCTGACGTTCTCCTCGAACAGGTCGAAGACGCTGGTGATCCACCGTTCGCCGAACCACACCCGAGGCCGTACGCCCTGCGTCTTCAGCTCCGCCGGCCGGGTGTCGGTGGCCTGCTCGAACAGCGCCATCCTGGTCTCCCTGTGCAGCTCCTTGCCGAACAGGTACGGCGAATTGGCCGCCACCGCCACCTGCGGCCCGGCGATGGCCTGGGCGGCGTTCCAGTGCGCGGCGAACATGTCGGGGCTGACCTGGAGGTGCAGCTGCACGCTGGTGCAGGCCGCCTCGGGGGCGAGGCTGTCGGCGTGCGTGTCGAGCCGTTCGACGCCCTCGATGCACAGGTGCAGGTCCTCGCCCCTGGCGGCGAAGATCTGCTCGTTGAGCAGGCGGTAGCGGGGGTTCGCCGACAGCGTGCCCTCGCCGATGTCCTGCTCGCGCAGCGTGGGCAGGATGCCGATGAGGACGAGGTGGGCGCCCTCCGAACGCGCGCGTGACTCGGCGTGGTTCAGCCTGGCGCGTACGTCGTTCTCCAGCCGCAGGGCGCCGTCCCCGCTCAGCTCCTGGGGCTCGACGTTGATCTCGACGTTGAACTGGCCCAGCTCGGTCGCCCAGTCCGGCTGGGCGATGGCGGCGAGCACCTGGGCGTTGCGCATGAGGGCCTCGCCCCGCGCGTCCACGATGTTGAGCTCGATCTCCAGCCCGGCGAGCGGGTGCTCGAACGCGAAACGGGACTCGCGCAGCATCCGGGCGAACACGTCGAGGCAGCGGTGCACCTTCTCCCGGTATTGCCGGCGATCGTCCCTGCTGAACACGACGACCGGCACGTCCCTGCCCATATCTCGAAATGTCGCACGCCGAGGCCGACTAGGCCATACCGGGAAGGCAAAGGAACCCCCGTTGTCCACAGGCTCGTTCGAGTTGTCCACAGGTTGACTCAAGGTCCGCGGCGGGGCCCGCGGGGCTGGCTAGGGTGCAGGCATGCGCGTACTGGTCACCGGTGGAGCCGGTTACATCGGGAGCACGATCGCCTCCGCGTGCCTCGACGCGGGGATCGATCCCGTGATCCTCGACAGCCTCGTCACGGGGCGGCGGGAGTTCGCCGAGGGGCGGGTGTTCTACGAAGGCGACATCGGTGACGGGCCGCTCATCGACAAGATCTTCACCGAATGTCCCGACATCTCGGCCGTCATCCACTGTGCCGCGCTCATCGTCGTCCCCGACTCCGTGGCCGACCCGATCGGCTACTACCGTGCCAACGTCGCCAAGAGCCTCGACTTCGTCGAGCACCTGCTCCGCAACGGGTGCACGCGCATGATCTTCAGCTCGTCGGCGTCGATCTACCAGGCGGGCCACGACCACACGGTGACCGAGGAGTCGCCGCTGGCCCCGCAGAGCCCGTACGCGCGGACGAAGGCGGTGTGCGAGGGCATGTTCGCCGACATCGCGGCCGGCCGGCCCATCAAGATCCTGTCGCTGCGCTACTTCAACCCCGTCGGTGCCGACCCCCTCATGCGGACGGGCCTGCAGCTCCGCCGCCCCAGTCACGCGCTGGGCAAGATGATCGAGGCGTACGAAGAGGGCGTCCCCTTCCAGATCACCGGCACCGGCTACCCCACGGCCGACGGCACCGGCATCCGCGACTACATCCACGTCTGGGACCTGGCCGAGGCCCACGTGGCGGCCCTGCGGCGGTTCGACTCGCTGGAGGCCGACGTGATCAACCTCGGCACCGGCTCAGGCACCACCGTCCGCGAGCTGGTGGAGGCGTTCAACCGGGTGGCCGACCGCCCGATCGAGACCGTCGAGGCCCCCGCCCGTCCAGGCGACGTGGCCGGCGCCTACACCCGCAGCGACCGCGCCCGCGAGCTGCTCGGCTGGCAGACCCGCTTCTCACTGGAGGACGGCATCAGACACTCACTCGAATGGGCCAGCCTCCGCCCCACCCGCCTCCCCTGACCCCGAAAGGGGCGGCGGGTGGGGCGAGGCGGGGCCGAAGCACCGGCCCGGCTCAGACCGGGCCGGTGCCGCAACGCGCGGGTCAGCCGGCGAGGCTGCCGATCGGGAGTTCGAGGCTGGAGATGTCGTCCTCGCCGTTCTCGAACGTCGTGGTCACCTGGTCGGCGGGCGGAGCCTTCACCGTGACCTTGCCGCCCCAGCCGGTGTAGCGGGTGTCCACGCTGATGCTGCCCGTCTTGCCGAGGCCGGGCACCGACATCGGGTACGTCGTCACGAGCCGCGTCGGACGGCCCGCCTTGTCGACCGTGAGCTTCCAGCTGATCGACGCCTTCATCGCCGTGGCGGAGGGCTTGTCCATCCAGCTGGAGCGCAGCCAGGGGGAGACCTTCCACAGGTCGGCCAACCTGGCCTTGCCCGCGTAACCGCTGCCGGTCGCCTTGGAGCGCTTGAGCAGGGTCGCGAGGGTGACGGGCTCGGCCACGTTGATGGGCTGGCCGTAGGTGCCGGTGAAACCGCCGGTCAGGCCCTTCGGCATCTTGTACCAGGGCTTGTCCTCGGGCAGCAGCGCCGACCAGATGTTGCCCGACAGGTAGGAGGTGGTGCCGACGCGGATCGTGCGCTCGGGCACGGTCAGCGCCTTCAGCAGCGTGCCCATCTCGCCGTCGCCCACGTCTTCCAGGTCGCTGGCCTTGATGTTGATCTTGCCGGTGATGTCCGAGGCGGCGACGCCCGACTTGCCGAACTGCAGGGCGCCGGTACGCCGGACGAACACCTGACGGAGGCGACCTTCGCTCAGCGTGGTCCGTTCGGTGAACTTCACCCCCTTGCCGGGGACGAGCTGCTTCTTGACGGCCGCCACCGGGTTCTTGGGGGCGGCGGCCAGCGCCGGGGTGGCGCTCACGAGAGCAGCGGTCGTGGCTAACGCCACGCCGGTCAGGATTCGCTTCATGCGGATTCCTTAGGTGTTGAGGAGGAGTTGCTGATGTGCGCCGGGGCCTGAAGGGAGAGGCCCCGGCGCGGGTGTGGCGGCTACTCGACCGCGCTGAGCGAGTTCAGCGACCCGTCGGGAATGCTCTGCGGCACGTCGCTCTCAGTGCTCAGCTCGCTGACGTCGACCACCTCGTCCGCCGGCGGGGCCTTGATCGTGACCTTGCTGCCCCAGCCGGTGTAACGGGTGTTCACGGTGGACGTGGTCTTCCCGAGGATGCCGAAGTCCAGCTTGTACTCGCTGCGGACCCGGGTGACCAGACCCTTGGAGTTGACGTCGAGCACGTACGAGATCGCGACCTTGCCCAGCCGATTGTCGACCTTCTCCCCGTAAAGCCGGCCGAGCCGGCCGAAGGTGACGGTCCCCCGGTACGAGCCGCCCTTGAAGCTCTTGGCCCCCGTCACGAGCGCCTTGAGCACCTTGGGCCGGAAGATGTCCAGCGGCTGGCTGCCGGCCCGCCCACCGGTCTGGTTCGGGTAGCGCACCCACTTCTTGCCGTCGGGAAGTTCATCGCTGAACAGCCCGCCCTTCGCGTACGTGTAATTGCCGACCGTGACCATCCGCGGCGGCGCGCCGAGGGAAGGCCCCGCGCCTTTCACTCCGGTACGCAGGTCCATGGCCACGATTCCGGACTTGCCGAATCCGATGGCGCCGTTCGTGGTGATGCTCACGGCCCCCGTAGAACCCGCGGCCGTGCGGGCGGACTCGGAGATCCGCACGCCGTGCCCGGTGACGTACTGCTTCTTCAGCGCTTTCACCGGGTCTGCGGGCGCGGCCTGCGCGGGCGCGGCGGTCACGAATGCGGCCGACGACGCCAGCGCCAGCCCCGCGACAATTCGCTTCATAGGGTTTCCTTCGGCATTAGGCAAGAACGAGGAGCAAGCCTGACATTTGAAGATCACGAACATATATCGAGCGAAGGGTCTTATGTCGGCTAAACCGTGCAATTTGTGTGCAGAGTCCGTCCTGAAGAAGTGAGATCACCGTCACATAGCGGAAGAACCGCGACCCGATGACCTGGGCAGGTCAAGCTTCGGGCTAGGCTTCACTGGCGGAAACGCCCGGCACGACCCCTGAGCGTAGGAGCTCGCCGTGACAGAGCAGAGCGAGGAACGAAGCCCGCGCACGGCGAAGCGCACGCGACCATCAGCACAGATGCCCGGGCCGTCGAACATCAGTCGGATAAGCAAGGACGGACCCTCGTGGACCTGTTCGAACATCAGGCGAAGGAGCTCTTCGCTGACTACGGCATCCCGGTGCCACGCGGCATCGTCGCCCACAACGTGGAGGAGGTGCGGTCGGCGGCTCAGGAGCTGACCGGCCGCGTTGTCGTCAAGGCCCAGGTCAAGACC
Source organism: Nonomuraea sp. NPDC049419 (assembly GCF_040676995.1). Taxonomy (NCBI): domain Bacteria; kingdom Bacillati; phylum Actinomycetota; class Actinomycetes; order Streptosporangiales; family Streptosporangiaceae; genus Nonomuraea; species Nonomuraea sp. NPDC049419. The sequence goes on from NZ_JBFAQB010000001.1 coordinate 320,425, forward strand.
GGCGGCCGGGGCAAGGCCGGCGGTGTGAAGGTGGCCGACGACGCCGCCGACGCCGTGGCCAAGGCCGAGGCCATCCTCGGCATGGACATCAAGGGCCACACGGTCCACAAGGTGCTGGTCGAAGAGGCCAGCGCGATCGCCGAGGAATACTACTTCTCCTTCCTGCTCGACCGGGCGAACCGTACCTTCCTCGCCATCTGCTCGGCCTCGGGCGGCATGGACATCGAAGAGGTCGCCCACACCGCGCCCGAGAAGGTCGCCAAGGTTCCCGTCTCGGCCCTGACCGGTGTCGACCGCGCCAAGGCCCGCGAGATCGCGGCGGCCGGCGGCCTGCCCGAGAAGGCGCTCGACGGCGCCGCCGAGCTCATCGAGAAGCTCTGGTGCTGCTTCGTCGACGAGGACGCCTCGCTCGTCGAGGTCAACCCGATGATCCTGTCGGCCGACGGCCAGGTGAAGGCGCTCGACGGCAAGGTCACGCTCGACGACAACGCCGGCTTCCGCCAGCCCGACCACGAGGCGCTGGCCGACAAGGCCGCCGAGGACCCGCTCGAGGCCAAGGCCAAGGAGAAGGACCTCAACTACGTCAAGCTCGACGGCGACGTCGGCATCATCGGCAACGGCGCCGGCCTGGTCATGTCCACGCTCGACGTGGTGGCCTACGCCGGTGAGGCGTTCCCCGGCAAGCCGTCGCCCGCGAACTTCCTCGACATCGGCGGTGGCGCGTCCGCCGAGGTCATGGCGGCCGGCCTGGAGATCATCCTGTCCGACCCCAGCGTCAAGTCGATCTTCGTGAACGTCTTCGGCGGCATCACCGCCTGCGACGCCGTCGCCAACGGCATCGTCTCGGCGTTCAAGCTGCTGGAGAGCCGCGGTGAGGCCGTGACCCACCCGCTGGTGGTCCGCCTCGACGGCAACAACGCCCAGCTCGGGCGGCAGATCCTGGCCGACGCCGCGCTCCCGCGCGTCGAGCTGGTTGACACGATGGACGAGGCGGCCAAGCGCGCCGCCGAGCTCGCTGCGGTAGGTGCGTGACCCATGGCCATCTGGTTGACGGAGAACAGCAAGATCATCGTTCAGGGCATGACCGGTGGTGAGGGCACCAAGCACACCCGCCGCATGCTCGCCTCCGGTGCTCGCGTCGTGGGCGGTGTCAACGCCCGCAAGGCCGGCACCACGCACGAGGGCCTGCCCGTGTTCGGCACGGTGAAGGAGGCGATCGAGCAGACCGGCGCCGACGTGTCGGTGGTGTTCGTGCCGCCGAAGTTCACCAAGGACGCGGTCAAGGAGGCCATCGACGCCGAGATCCCGCTCTGCGTGGTGATCACCGAGGGCGTGCCGGTGCACGACTCGACCGAGTTCTGGGCGTACGCGGTGGCCAAGGGCAACAAGACCCGCATCATCGGCCCCAACTGCCCCGGCATCGCCTCGCCCGGCGCCTCCAACGCCGGCATCATCCCCGCCGACATCACCACCGCCGGCCGCATCGGCCTGGTCTCGAAGTCCGGCACGCTCACCTACCAGCTCATGTACGAGCTGCGCGACTTCGGCTTCTCCACGGCCGTCGGCATCGGCGGTGACCCGGTCATCGGCACCACCCACATCGACGCGCTGCAGGCGTTCCAGGACGACCCCGGCACCGACGCGATCGTGATGATCGGCGAGATCGGCGGCGACGCCGAAGAGCGGGCCGCCGCCTACATCGAGCAGCACGTCACCAAGCCCGTCGTCGCCTACGTCGCGGGCTTCACCGCCCCCGAGGGCAAGACGATGGGCCACGCGGGCGCCATCGTGTCCGGCTCGGCCGGCACCGCCCAGGCCAAGAAGGAGGCCCTGGAGAAGGTCGGCGTCCGCGTCGGCAAGACCCCCTCCGAGACCGCCCGCCTCATGCGCGAGATCATGCAGGCGCGCTGATCGTTTCCCGAAGGGCTCCGCGTGGTATGCCGCCATGCGGAGCCCTTCGCGCGTCCGAAAGCCCCTACGCCCTCGGCGAAGAAGCGACAGAACGCGGCGATACCCGGCGCGTCAACCAAGCTTCGGTCGGGAAAGCTTGAGAAAATCGCCTACTGTGACGGCGATCCTCGACCAGTTGCGTACTGCCCCCCGGTCGGTGCTCGGCAAGCTCCCCGGAGCCCCGAGCGACGACGACGAGACGCGGCGGCCGCTGCCGGTGTCGGGAATGCTGGCCGCCGCCTGCACGCTCGGTGTCGGCCTCGCCGTGCTCACCACGCTCACCCTCGTCGGCTGGATCGCCGCGCCGCGCGGCACGCTGGGCGCCGGGCTGCCGGGCGTCTTCCGTACGGCGGCGCAGCTCTGGCTGGCCGCCCACCACGCCGGGTTCGCCATCCCCGGCGGCCGGGTCGGGCTGCTGCCGCTCGGCCTCATGATCCTGCCCGCCATGCTGCTCTACCGCGCGGGCCGCTGGATGGCCCGCGACGCCGACCTGCGGCTGCGGCTGCCCGCCCGGCTGCCCAAGAACAGCCCGAAGGAGCAGGCGGGCGCCAGGCGGCGGGCCCAGCTCGTCCTCGTCGTGCAGGCCGGGGTGTCGCTGGCGGCCCCCTACGCGCTGCTGGCCGGGCTGATCGCGCTGGTCGCCGGCAACCAGATCACCCAGCCGTTCATCGGTGAGGCGCTGCTCAGCCACTTCCTGCTGGCCTTCCTCGCCGGCTCGCTGGCCACGGCGCGCATGATCGGGCCCTGGCGGGTCATGCTGCGGCTGCTCCCCGAGCGCGTGCGCGCCCTGACCGTCGGCACGGCGGTCGCCACCGCGGTGCTGGTGGTGGCCGGGCTCGCGCTGGTGCTGCTCGCGGTCGTGCTCAACTTCGGGCAGGTCAGGCAGCTGTCGGAGGTGCTGTCGCCGGGGTTCGTGGGCGGGGTGCTGCTCATCCTGCTCCAGCTGCTCTACCTGCTCAACGCCGTCGTCTGGGCGTTCTCCTACATCGCCGGGCCCGGCTTCGCGATCGGCGCCGACACGCTGGTCGCGCCCACGGGCGTGCAACTCGGCACCGTGCCCAGCCTGCCGATCCTGGGCGCGCTGCCCGAGAGCGGGCCGGTGCCGGCGTGGATGATGGCGGTGATCGCGCTGCCGTTCGCGGCGGGCGCGGTGGCGGGCGTGATGGTGGCCCGCATCTCGCCCTCGCCGTCGTACGAAGCCGCTCCGCTGTGGGGGTTCCTGTCCGGCATCACCAGCGGGCTGGTCGCCGGGGTGCTCGCGGCGCTGTCGGGCGGGCCGATCGGCGGCGGGCGGCTGGCCACGGTCGGGCCGTCGCCCTGGGAGGTGGCGCTGTCGGTGGCGCTCGAGGTCGGCGTGGCGGCCGGCATCTCCGCGGGCGTCACCAACCTGCTGCTGCTCAACAAGAAGGCCAGGGCGCCGCTCGACAAGGCCGCCGCCCCCGTGCGTAAAGCCGGAGCGGCGCTGGCCAAGGCGGCGAGCAAGGTCGGGCTCGCCGAGAGCGACCCGCGCCCGCTGCCCGGCCACTGGCTCGACGCCACCGAGGCCGACACCCAGGAGATCCCCGTCATCAGGGACGACTGGCAGGACGAGCACGCGTCGGCGGAGGCCGAGACGCTGGCCCAGGCCCGGCCCCGGCTCGCCGAGCCCGAACCGGCCGCGGCCCGCCCGCCTCGCAAGGACATCGTGGACGAGTCAGACGACCGGGGCGGCCACGTGATCTACGTCGACCCTTACGCCTGGGATCGCGACTAGGTCAGGGCTGCATGGTGCCGAGCATCTGCAGGACGTCGGCGGGAAGCTTGCGCTGCGCCGCCTCCTTGAACTCGGCGAAGCACTCACCCTGCGAGGCCACCGTGCCGGCGCCCTTCATGCACTCCGTGTAGGCGGAGTATTCGTCCGCGAGATAGAGCTGCATGGCCGTGGCCCCCGCCGACAGCGCGAGCGCGAGCGAGGAGACGGTGATGCCGCCCACCGCCACGCCCGTGGGCCTGCCCTCGCTCTTGAGCAGCGGCAGCGCCCGGACCCCTGCCATCAGCGCGAACAACGCCATGACCAGGCCCGCGAGGGGCAACATGAACGTCATGGCCAGCGCTGCGATGGACAACCAGATCGCTCGGCGGCCCGCGGAATCCGCGGGCTGCTGACCTGCCGGTGCCTTCACCGGTGTCGACACCTGACCTCCTCTGCGTCGCCGGACGATGAACAGATACCCTGTGACCCCCACCCTGTTTCCTCATTGGAGTGTGCGTGTCTAAGGCTGGGCGGCTCGTCGTCCTCGTCTCCGGCTCTGGAACCAACCTACAGGCCCTGCTGGACGCTTCCGCCGATCCGTCGTACGGCGCTCGCGTGGTCGCGGTGGGCGCGGACAGGGAGGGCATAGAAGGGCTGGTCAGGGCCGAACGAGCACAGGTCCCGACATTTGTCGAAAAATTGGGTGATTACGCAACTCGGGCGGAATGGGATGCCGCGATCGCGGCCCGCATCGCCGCGTACGAACCCGACCTCGTCGTGTCCGCGGGATTCATGAAAATTCTGGGCACCCCCACCCTCGACGCCTTCCCCGTGCTCAACACCCACCCGGCGCTGCTGCCGTCGTTCCCCGGCGCCCACGGCGTACGCGACGCGCTCGCCCACGGCGTCAAGATCACCGGCTGCACGGTGATGCTCGCCGACGAGGGCGTCGACACGGGGCCCATCGTGGCGCAGGCGGCGGTGCCCGTGCTCCCCGGCGACGACGAGGAGGTCCTGCACGAGCGCATCAAGCAGGCCGAGCGGCGCCTGCTCGTCGAAACCGTCGGCCGGATGGCCCGCGAGGGCTGGACGGTCAGCGGACGTATGGTCCGCATCGGCAACCACACAGGAGGGGAAACCACGTGACTCGCATCGCCATCCGGCGCGCGTTGATCGCTGTATACGACAAGTCCGGGCTCGAAGAGCTGGCCAGAGCCCTCGACGGTGCCGGGGTGGAGATCGTCTCGACCGGTGGCACCGCCGCCGCGATCTCCTCCTTCGGGATCCCGGTGACGAAGGTGGAGCAGCTCACCGGGTTCCCCGAGTGCCTCGACGGGCGGGTCAAGACGCTGCACCCGCGCGTACACGCCGGGCTGCTGGCCGACGTCACCAAGCCGCACCACGTCGCCCAGCTCGACGAGCTCGAGATCGACCCCTTCCAGCTCGTGGTCGTCAACCTCTATCCGTTCCAGCAGACGGTGGCCTCCGGCGCGTCCGACGCCGAGTGCGTCGAGCAGATCGACATCGGCGGGCCCGCCATGATCCGCGGTGCCGCCAAGAACCACAACACCTGCGCCGTCGTCGTCGACCCCGGCTTCTACGGCGACGTGCTCAACGCCCTGTCCGAGGGCGGCTTCACCCTCACCGAGCGCCGCCGGCTCGCCGGCATCGCCTACGCCCACACCGCCTCCTACGACGTGGCCGTGGCCAGCTGGTTCGGCGGCACGTACGTGGGCGAGGGCGAGTTCCCGCAGTTCACCGGCACCGCGTACGAGCGCAAGGCCACCCTCCGCTACGGCGAGAACCCGCACCAGCGCGCCGCCCTTTACACCGCAGGCGAGGGCGGGCTGGCCAACGCCGAGCAGCTGCACGGCAAGGAGATGTCCTACAACAACTACCTCGACGCCGACGCCGCCTGGCGCGCCGCGTGGGACTTCTCCGACCCCTGCGTTGCGATCATCAAGCACCAGAACCCGTGCGGCATCGCCGTCGGCGCCGACGTGGCCGAGGCCCACCGCAAGGCCCACGCGTGCGACCCGGTCTCCGCGTACGGAGGCGTCATCGCGGTCAACCGGCCCGTCACCGAAGAGCTGGCCCGGCAGATCTTCGACGTGTTCACCGAGGTCGTCATCGCGCCCGACTTCGACGCCGAGGCGCTTGATGTGCTGCGCGGCAAGAAGAGCCTGCGCCTGCTGCGCTGCCCTTCAGGGCCGGCCGACCCGACCGAGTTCCGCCGGATCGACGGCGGCCTGCTCGTCCAGACCACCGACCGCGTCGACGCGCCCGGCGACTCCGCCGCCCAGTGGGAGCTCAAGACCGGCGCCCCCGCCTCGCCCGAGGTGCTGGCCGACCTCGAGTTCGCCTGGCGGGCCTGCCGCTCGGTGAAGTCGAACGCCATCCTCCTCGCCAGCGACGGCGCCACCGTGGGCGTCGGGATGGGCCAGGTCAACCGCGTCGACTCCTGCCGCCTCGCCGTCACGCGGGCCGGCGAACGCGTCGCCGGCTCGGTCGCCGCCTCCGACGCCTTCTTCCCGTTCCCCGACGGGCTGGAGGTGCTGGCGGAGGCCGGCGTACGGGCGATCGTGGAGCCCGGCGGCTCGGTCCGCGACGCGGAGGTCATCGAGGCTGCCGAAAAAGCCGGCATCACCCTCTACTTCACCGGCACCCGCCACTTCTTCCACTGATCAGCCCCAAACAGATGGCCCGCTTCCGTCATCCGGAAGCGGGCCATCCCCACGTCATGGCCTGGCTCGCCGGCATCACGGGGCTCAGGGGCTCACGGGGTTCGCGGGGCTCACGGGGCTCACGGGGCTCGCGGAGGGCCGTGGGAGGTGCCATCGGGTGCGACATCAAGACCAATCTGATGGATCTTGTCGCTTTTATCCCTTTCTGTAGCGAGCAGTCGCCAAGGAACGTTAGCCTGAACTCCTCCTCCCCACTCCCGTCCCTCGGAGTTCTTCCATGGCGCTCGACGCATTCCTGCAGGCCTTCGTCGCCTTGAACGGCTTCTCCTCCAGCCCCATCGTCCTCGTGGTGCTCGCCCTCATCGGCGCCTACCTCGGCGGCCGCATCGTGGAGGTCATCCCCTTCACCCGCCGCATCATCGAACGCCGAGAAGCCCAACTCGCCGAACGCGAGTAACCACCCTCTGGCGAGACCCAGGCTCACAACAGCGCAGATCGCGCCACCAGTCCACCCACCGCAGCCACCCCCCACAGCGCCTTCTGGAACAACAACCGGGGCAGTCCGGACGCCCGCTCCGCACATTCACGCGCCGCATCCCCACGACGCGTTCCTGGGCGACGGCTCGGGCATCTCGGACACCGCTCGGCACACCAACTCAGCTTCCAGGGCCGGATCTACACCACCCGACGGGATGTGACCCTTCACGGCGCTTTCCGGAGTGAGGGCTTGAGCGTGCGGCCCGCCGCTTCGCGCACCCACATGTCGTTCCCACGGCACATGCCCAGCTACTGCCCGGGCACGTCGTTAACCGCTTCCCGCGCCGACCTGGCGCGTCCCCGTCCCCACGGCACGTGCCGTAACAACTGCTCGGTCATGCCGCGCACGTCGGTCATGCCGCGCACGTCGGTCATGCCGCGCACGTCGGTCATGCCGCGCACCGCTTTGCGAGTCGACGCACCGCGCCCCCACGGAACCACCCGGGAGGGCGCACCCCTCTGGGCGACCCGCAGCGGTGAGGAGTGCGGGCTGCTGGTCAGGTTGTTGACTTGAGGGCTTGCCAGGCCAGGTTCGCGGCGCCGGCGAGGCCCGCTCGGACTCCGAGCGTGCTCTGCTTCACTTGGACCGCCCGGACGAACGCCAGCCCGGCCACGTCGTCAAGTGCTCGCTCCAGCGGGTCGAACAGGACGCTGCCCGCCGCCGACACGCCTCCACCGATCACCACGGTCGTGACCTCGGCGGCGGCCGCTGTGGACGCGATCATGCCCGCCAGTGCCCTGGCGCCTCGCTCGAACGCCTGCACCGCGATCTCGTCCCCGGCGGCGGCATCCCGCGCCAACGCCCGTGCGTCCGCCCGTTGTCCCTCGCCCTGAGCCCTGCCCTCCTCGTTGTGAGTGTGCTCCTCGTCCCCAGGACTCCCGTTCACCCGGCCGTCCCCGAAGGGTCCGCTACCGTCCCCGAGAGGTCCGTCCTCTACAGGCCCGTTGCCTCGACCTCCCCCAAGAGGGCCGTTCTCTCGGTTGTCCGCGAAGGGTGCGACCCCCTGGCTTCCCTCAGTGCTCCCGTTCCCTTGCTTGTCCCGAGCGGTCCCTGCCCCTGGGTTCGCGTCGTGAACGTGGACGAGGGACTTTTCTGGGACGGCGGTCGCCGAGGCGTCGGGGGAGGGGGACCAGCCGTTGTCCAAAGCCCAGCGGGTCATGTTCGGGCCGCTCGCGTAGCGTTCCACGCAGCCTCGGCCGCCGCACTCGCAGCGTTCGCCGTACGGGTCGATGCTCATGTGCCCGACATGTCCGGCGTTGCCCGTGGGGCCGAGGAGCGGGGCGCCGTCGATGACCAGGCCGCCGCCGATGCCGGTCGACACCACGATGCCGAGTAGCGACGAGCAGCCGCGTCCGGCGCCCAGCCAGTGTTCCCCCAGCGCGAAGCACTGCGCGTCACCCGCGAGCAGCGTCGGCAGCCCGGTCAGCTTATGAACCTCGTCCCGCAACGGGAACCCGCGCCAGCTCGGCATGTTGACGGGGCTCACGGTGCCGGTGGCCAGGTCGAGCGGGCCGGCGCAGCCGATGCCGACCGCCTGGGGCGCCGGGCCGCCTGCCGTCACCTCCGCGATGAGGGCGGCGAGTGCGGACATGACCTCCGTACGCGGGGTCGGCCGGGTCGCTGAACGCAGGATGCAACCCTCCTCGTCCACCAGCGCGGCGGCGAGTTTGGTCCCTCCGATGTCAATGGCAAGTACGCAGTTCATCAGTGTTTGTGGTGGTTGTCGGGCTGGCGGGGGTCGCCAGGATGCTCCAGGCCGGGAACGAGGGTGACCTTCCTGGCCCGCATGTCGTCCACCCAGCGCGCGAACGCCTTACGCCGAGCGGCGGCCAGAAGGTCGTTGTCGTGACCGGTCGGCCCGGAGGTGGGGTGAGGCAGTGTCTGCACATTTCCTTCCGGTTCGTCGGACTGTGGTTCGTCGGACTGCGGTGCGGTGGCGGCTGTGGGGGACGGTGACGTGGGGGCGGTCGTCCCAGGTGGCGGCGTGATGGTGGTCGTCTGGCCAGGTGGGGTGGTGACGGTCGTCTGGTGTGGTGGGGAGGGGGTGGGCGTTTCGGGTGGGGTGGCGGTTGCCATGTGCCAGCCGAGGGCGTCCCTGATCGGGCCGACCAGGGTGTTGTACGGATGGCATTGGAGGGCTTGGGCGATGGCGGTGGGCAGGGAGTCGAGCGTGATGAAGCCGAGAGGTTCGAGGTCGGAGGGTGTCGCTGCCTGTGCGTCCGAGAGGGTGTCGAACAGGCGGTGGCGTACGTGGTGGCGGGGCGGTTGATCGGGGGTCGGTGGGCGGCGCCATTCCTCCGGGACGGTCACCGTGGCCGTGACGTGCTCGAACACGGCCCGCACCCAAGGGCTGGCGTTGTAGGCGGCGGCGTTGATCGAACCGAGTTCGACCGCGGCCACCCGATCGAGCGTAAGGGCTGCCGTCACGGCCGCTTTCGCCGGGGCGTCCGAGGCAGCGTGTTCTTTGGGCGACGGGGGAGTCGGGGTCGCCTGCGGTCCTACGGACAGGGTCGGGGTCGCCTGCGGTCCTGTGGACAGAGTCGGGGCCGCCTGCGGTCCTGTGGAGAGGGTCGGGGTCGTCTGTGGTCCTACGGACAGGCCGATCTCGGTGGCGGTGGACTCGCAGAGGGCTTCGGTGAGGATGACCTGGGTGAGCCAGCGAGCGAGCTGACGGTCTTCCGAGGAGCCGGGCACGGGAAGGGCCGAGCTGAGCGGGCCGTCCCGGAGTGCGGCGAGGCGAGCGTCAAGGCGCGCACGAGGGACCGGACGGCCGTCGATCCACCCGATCACCGCCGTCTCCGGTCCGCCTCCGGCCACTCCACCGACCTCCGTCGCCGGGTGGCCTCCGGCCGAGTCGCCGGCCACCGTTGTGGGGCTGCCTCCGGGCGGAAAGGCTGAGCTGTTGGGCTTGGTTGGGGGGTTCGCCGGTCTCATCGGGTCACCTCCAGGCGTACTGCGGGGGTGTACTGGCAGCGGCCGAACCACATGACCTTGGCCAGGGCCCACGCGTGGCCGGTCGGGTGGTCGTGGGGGACCTGCACCGGGAACGACACCTCGGCGGTTGTCCCTGCGGCCACCGTGAAGCCCTTGATGACCTCCGGGAGCAGGGACCAGGTGCCCCAAGGCGAGGCCAGCTGGGCTTCGCCGCGGATCTCGTCGGCGGTGGTGTTGGTGAGGCGCAGGGTGAGCTGGGCTCGGTCGCCGGGGCTCAGGGTCAGGGAGTCCTCGACGGTGGTGATCGACAGGCCGGTGGGGCGGGCCGTGTCGGCGGTGGTGCCGCGGGTCGCCTTGGCGAGCTCGGGTGGGGTGCCGGGGACGGGCAGCTCGGGGGCGGGGCCGATGGCGACCGTGGTGATGTCTTCGACGAGTTGCCCGCCGGTGTGGGTGCGGGCGGAGATGAAGTGCAGGCCGGGCTCGGGGTCGGCGGTGGGCGTCACCGTCACGGGGAAGCGGAGGTGTCCGCCGGGGGTGAGGCGGAACGGGCGGGCGGACGGGGTGGCCGTCCAGCCCTCGGGAACGCGGATCTCGGCGACGCCCTCGTGGGCGGTGTCCGTGAGGTGGGAGGCCAGGACCACCTCCACCTCGAACGGTCCCTCCGGCGACTCCACGAGACCGGGCGTGACCGCGATGGAGACCGGGAGGTAGCCCAGGGGCGCCGGGCCCTTGTTGTGCAGCCAGTAGCGGCTGTAGACGGGCTGGGCCTGCTCGGTCGTGCGCGCGAGCTCCGCCGCCGTGGATGGGAGCGGGGCCGTGGATGGGAGCGGGGCCGAGGACGGGAGCGGGGCCGAGGTGAGGTAGGTGGCGACCTCGAAGCCACCGAGGTCGATGCTCGCAGGCGCAGGCGCAGGCGCAGGCGCAGGCGCAGGCGCAGGCGCAGGCGCAGGCGAGGGGGTGGGGGTGGGGGTGGGGCCTGCGGGCTCATCGATGGCCGCGGGCGTGCTGGCTGCGGCGTCGGAGGATGCGAGGGAGCCGGGTGCTGGCGGGGTCTGCTCGCTGGGGGCGGCGGGGGTGGCGTTCTCGGTCGTGCGGGTCAGCGCGTTGGAGGTGGGTGTCGGGGGGTGTTCGAGGAGGTTGGCGGGGGTGAGGGTGTGCAGGTCGAGGACAGGTGAGGTCAGCTCGGCCCGGGTGCCCAGGCCGGTGGATTCGATCAGGCGGATCGTTACGGCGGAGGTTTCCGAGGACCCTTCCGTGCGGCCGTGGGCGTGGGGGTTGCCGGTGGATTTGAGGGTGCTCAGGAGGACGTCGCGCTCGGGGGACACCGTAAGCAGGGAGTGGACAGATGGGAGGGAGCCCGTCTGCGGGGTGTCGAGGTGGCGGGTGTGGAGGGGGGTGATGTGTTCCTGGGCGGCTGCGGGCAGGCGCAGGGCGCGCCAGTCGCCGGGGCCCGAGACCAGGGAGTAGGAGAACTCGTGCGTCCAGTGCTGGAGCTGGAAGCCGGAGCCATCGGGGGTGGTGCGGCGGGGCGGGTCGAGCCAGATGCCGGAGGGCCAGCCGGTGCAGGACCGCATGAGCGACAGGTGCAGCGCGCCGGACGGGTCGACCGCGAACCCGGGCAGCCCGTACGCCAGCAGCGCCACCGTACGGTCCTCAAGGCGCTCGCCGCCCAGCGGGCACACGGCCTCGATGGTCGCGTCGGCCAGGTCGGCCACCAGGTCGGCGATGGAGCCGGTGACGATGAGGGCCGGGAGCGCCCGCAGGTCGCGCAGGTCGGCGCTCGGCTGCCAGGTCTCGGGCAGCGGGCGCTCGGCGGGGATCCAGACGCGGGTGGCCCCCTCGCTCAGCGCCTTCGCGTAGGACTCGTCGGCCCTGGCGAGCAGGTCGGCGGCCACCGGGTTGGTGTCGGGGCCGCCCAGCACGAGGCGTACGTCGGGCAGGTTGGAGTCGACGTCGAGCCAGCCGTAGCGGGTGCCGTCGGCGGACGAGGTGGTGGCGGTGACGCCGGCCCTGGCCAGGGCCACGACCAGGTCGCGGGCCTGCGGAGCGTCGTCGAGGGCGGGCACCACGACCTCGGCCACGCCGAGCGCGCGTGCGCCCGCCGCGCCCAGATCGACCTTCGCGGTGGCGGAGAGGCCGAACCAGGTGTTGGCCGGGTTGTCGAGCGTCCACGGGTGGTGGGCCGTGTCGACGTCGGGCAGCGCGAAACCGCGCCCCACCACGGCCCCCGAGACGTCGGACACCGGCAGCGCCCCCTCCACCCGGGCCGGGAACCGCACCCGCAGCAGCCGGTCGGCGCCCGTGTGGTCGAGGACGCGGGTGGTGAAGTCGATGCGGTCGGAGCCGGCCGGGAGGGTGACGACCTGCTCGTACGTGATCTCACCGACCTGCCCGGTCACGATCAGCCGCCGCCCCACCGGGCTGACCTCGGCGCGCACACCGGTCGCGGCGGCCGACGACGAGCCCACGACGTGGCCGGTCGGGATGAGGTGCCAGGGCCCCTCGCCCATGTCGGGATGCTGCGGATATTCGTCGTAGAGGCGCAGCTCGTTGCCGGGGCCGGTGAGGACCTCTTGGCCGGTGGTGCGGTCGACGATGGAGACGAGGGTGCCGCCCTTGTCAGGGTCTGCGGTGATCTGCCAGCGGTCGTTGTCGATGGTGACGCCGGACGCCGGTTGCCACGTCTCGGGGGTGCCGGGCACCACGTGGTACGTGCGCCAGCCCACCGACGGCACGTCGCGGGCCAGGAACGTGAGCGTGCCGCCCTCCGCCACGGCGGGCACCGGGACCCCGGAAGGGTCGGCCAGCACGTGACCCTCGGGCAGGGCGGCCGAGGCCAGGCCGTCACGCGCGAACGGCAGCGTGTTGGCGACGAGCACCCCCGGCGCGTCGGTCGTGACCTGGGCGGACAGGGCCGACAGGGCGTTGTCGCGGGCTTCGGCGGCCAGGTCGTACGCCTCGCGCCAGCCGGTCAGCAGGTCGATGTAGACCTGGTCGGACTCGGAGCCGGTGATGGCGTCGTGGTGGGCGCCGTAGGCGAGCTGCCGCCACACCTTGTCGAGCGCCGTGTGCGGGTAGCCGCCCAGCCCCAGCGCATGGGCGAACGTCGCCAGCCGCTCCGCGTCGAGCGCCGCCACCTCGGCCGCGCGCTGGGCCTGCTTGGTGTCGATGTAGGAGACGTCTTTCCCGGTGTAGATCGGGTTCATGTCGCGCGTCTGGGGGCTGTAGGACGACAGCCCGGCGCGTACGGCGTCGAGGAAGTCACGCGGGACGGCGCACACGAACCTGGGCCACACGTAGCGGGCCGCCCACGTGCGGTGGATGTCGGTCACCCACTTGTTGGGCGGGGTGTAGTCGGTGCCGACCGGAAGCAGGATGTTCTTCGTCGCGGCCACCGGCTTGAGCGAGCGGTAGAGGTCGTAGACCGCCTGGCAGGCGTCCTCAAGGGACGGCGACGAGTCCATCCACCAGCCGGCGGAGTAATGAGCCGGCATGTAGTGGGTCAGCACGCCCTGCCCCGACGGCGCGATCCACTCGAACTCGCTCGGGAACTGCATCAGCGCCGCGTCGTTCTTGGCCTCTTTGAAGTTCTTGCTGATGGGGCCCCACTGGTGGAACGGGCCGCGCGCCCACGCGCTGGCCGTCAACCCGGCCGCCGCGAGGTAGCCGGGGAACTGCGGGTCGTGGCCGAACACGTCGAGCTGCCACGCCGTGCGCGGGTCGCCGCCGAGGATGTCGCGCTGGTAGCCGATGCCGTAGACGAGGTTGCGGATCGTGGTCTCGGCGCCGGTGAGGTTGGTGTTGGGTTCGTTGTACGTGCCGCCGACCAGCTCCACCCGGCCCTCGGCCATGAGGGTTTTGAGATCGGCCCGGCGCTCGGGATGGGTGTCGAAGAACGGCTTGAGGTAGTCGACCTCGGCCAGCACGAACCGGTAGTCGGGGTCGCGCAGCGCCAGCTCGATGTGGGCCTCGACCAGGGCGAACGCGTTGCCCTCCCAGAGCGGCCTGGTGGTGGCGTCGGCCGACAGCAGCTCCCACGGGCTGGTGTAGGCGGCCTGCGTGTTCCACCACACGGGGTCGTAGTGGAAGTGGGACACCATGAACATCGTCCAGCCCGGCTCCTCGGCCGTGATCTCGACCTCCAGCTCCTCGCCGTCGAGGGTGAGCAGGCAGGGGACGGTCGTGCCCGGTTGGGCCGACACCTCCAGCGGGACCTCGTGCACTCCCGCTTCCGGTGGGATCGTGACATTCCCGGCCAGCCGGACGCCCGCGCCGCGCAGCTCCAGCGACGACTCGCGCTCGCCTGCCGCCACGGTGACGCGCAGGACTTGGTGCGGCTCTTCCTGGGAGCCGACGAACAGGTCGGTGGACTCGGCGGACAAGAGGCGGTACGGCAAGGGGGACCTCCGGACGCGTGGTGCTGGCGCCGAAAACACTAAGCCTTCGCCGAATCGATGACAACGATGTCAGCCTCCGGCTGTGGATAACCCGCCTCGGCCGCTCGTGGCCTGTGGATAAGTCACCGGAATCGACGGCAACCGGTACACCACGAACGGACCGCGTCCCGCCGGCGCGGGCCGCGTGGGCGGCCGTCCCCTGGGAGCCGGCCGCCACCACTTCGTGCTTCGTGGCGCGGGACGGCGGTGGGCGCGGGTGGTGGCGGAACCGGGCTTGCGGCGTCTGTGATGTGAGTGGCCGTCCTCTGGGACTCGGCTGCCACCACTTCGTGGCGCTGCACGGTGGCGCGGGGTGGTTGGCGCCGGAACCGGGGCCCGGCATCTGGTGGTGTGGGGTGGTCGGGCTGTGGGGCTTGGCGTCCGTGGCCAGGGGTGTGGGGTGGTGCGGGGGAGGTCAGGGGACATGACAGGATTGCGGCATGAGCGCTGTGAAACTCGATGGCAAGGCCACCGCCGCAAAGATCAAGGCAGATCTCACCAAGCGGGTGGCCGCGCTCAAAGAACGCGGGATCACGCCCGGCCTGGGCACCGTTCTCGTGGGGGACGACCCCGGCAGCCAGATCTACGTCGCCGGTAAGCACCGCGACTGCGCGGAGGTGGGCATCGCCTCCATCCGCGTCGATCTGCCGGCCACCGCGTCCCAGACCGACGTCGAGGCGGCCATCGACGAGCTCAACGCCTCACCGGCGTGCACCGGCTACATCGTGCAGCTCCCCCTGCCCAAGCACCTCGACACGATGGCGCTGCTCGAGCGCATCGACCCGGCCAAGGACGCCGACGGGCTGCACCCGGTCAACCTCGGGCGGCTCGTGCACATGGTGGACGCGCCGCTGCCCTGCACGCCCCACGGCATCGTGCTGCTGCTGCGCGAGTACGGCGTGCCGATCAAGGGGGCCGAGGTCGCCGTGGTCGGTCGCGGCATCACGGTGGGGCGCTCGCTCGGGCTGCTGCTGACCCGGCGCAGCGAGAACGCCACGGTGACCCTCTGCCACACCGGCACCCAGGATCTGGCCGCCCACGTGCGGAGGGCCGACATCGTCGTGGCGGCGGCCGGCGTGCCCGAGCTGATCACGCGCGACATGGTCAAGCCGGGGGCCGCCGTGCTCGACGTCGGGGTCTCACGGGTGGCGGGCAAGATCGCCGGGGACGTGGCTCCGGACGTCGAAGAGGTCGCCGGCTACCTCACGCCCAACCCGGGCGGCGTCGGCCCGATGACCCGCGCCCTGCTCCTCGCCAACGTCGTCGAGGCCGCCGAACGCCGGCTCGCCTGACCCCGGCACCCCGGGCCCGGCTCGCTCTGGGCCCGCAACCCATGAGGTCACGGGCCCCATGGACCCTCAAGGAGCCGGCGCCCATGGGCCCGTGGACCCTGAAGGACCGGAGCCCATGAGGTCCGCGAGCCCTCATGGACCCGGAGCCCATGGGGCACCTGAGTTCTCAAGGAACCTGCGGCGGCGTCCGCGCTCTAAGACGGTGACCGGACTGGGTGGCGCGGAGACCGTTGCGGGCGGCCCAGGTCCGTGGAAGGGCAGGGAAACGCGCGGCGATACTCGGTGGGCGTCACCCCGAGGTGTGCCGCGAAATGATGGCGGAGGTTGTTCGCGCCGCCGAGCCCGCTGCGTTCGCTGATCTGCTCGATGGACAGATCGGTGGTCTCCAGGAGCTGCTGAGCGCGGGCGAGCCGCTGGTGGAGCAGCCACTTCATCGGGCTGGTGCCGGTCGCCGCCCGCAGGTTGCGGTGGAAGCTGCGTACGCTCATCCCCGCGCGGGCGGCCAGGTCCTCGACGGTGAGCGGGGCGTCGAGGTGCTCCAGCGCCCAGTGCAGGACGGGGGCGATCCCGTCGTCGGTCACATCGACGGCGCGCTCCACGAACTGAGCCTGTCCGCCCGGCCGGTGGGCGGGCACCACGAGGCGGCGGGCGAGCTGGTTGGCCACCCGCGCGCCGAGGTCGCGGCGGACGATGTGCAGGCACAGGTCGAGCCCGCCGCTGAGCCCGGCGCTGGTGAGCACGTCGCCGTCGTCGACGTACAGGACCGAGTCGTCCACCCGCACCTGCGGGTACCGCTCGGCCAGCTCGCGGGTGTGCTCCCAATGGGCGGTGGCGGGACGGCCGTCGAGGAGGCCCGCGGCGGCGAGCGCGAACACGCCGTTGCAGAGCGAGACCATCCGCGCGCCCGCGGCGCCCGCGCGGCGGAGGGCGTCGAGCAGTTGCGGGGGCAGGTCGCGGTCGCCCCGCATGTACGCCTCCGGCACGACCGGGACGATCACGGTGCCCGCCCGCTCCAGCTCCTCCAGCCCGTACGGCGCGTTGCAGGTGAACCCCGGCACCGAGGAGGCCGTCCCGGGGCGCATCCCGATCACCCGCAGGTCGTACCACGGGTCCGCGAGGTCGCTGTGGTCCACGCCGAAGACCGCCGTGGCGATGCCCAGCTCGTACATGTCCCACATGGAGATGGCGTCGTCGATCACGACGAGCGCCACGGTGCCGGCATTCACGACGCCCACCCTATGGCAGGAATTTGGTGAATATCGGCACTCCTGCCAATGTCGGCCGCCAGCTCGCGTTGTCATCATGGTGGCTCGTCACCATCGAAACGGACAGAAAGCGACAGACATGGCAGAAACACCGGTCACCGTCATCGGCATGGGCATGATGGGCCGGGCGCTGGCCGCCGCCTTCCTGAAGGCGGGCCACCCCACGACCGTCTGGAACCGCACGCCGGGCAGGGCGCAGGCCCTGGTCGAGGCGGGCGCGAGCGAGGCTCCGACGGTGGGCGCCGCCGTCGCCGCCGCCCCGCTCGTCGTCGTCTGCGTACGAGACTACGACGCCGTACGCGACCTGCTCGCCCCGGCGGAAACGGGGCTGTCCGGCCGCGCCCTGGTGAACCTCACGTCGGGCGCGTCCGACGAGGCCCGCGCGATGGCCGGCTGGGCGGCAGAACGCGGGGCCGAGTACCTGGACGGGGCGATCATGATGACCCCGCCCGGCATCGGCGCGCCGGAGACGGTCATCCTGTACGGAGGTCCGTCCGGCGCGTACGAGGCGTACGAGCAGACCCTGCGGGTGCTGGGCGGCGGTACCACGCTCATCAGCACCGACGTCGGCCTCCCGTCGTTGTACGACGTCGCGCTGCTCGGGATCATGTGGTCGACGTTCAACGGCTTCATGCACGGCGCGGCGCTCCTGGGCACCGAGAAGATCGCGGCCACCGACTTCCTGCCGATGGCCACGGACTGGCTGAAGGGGGTGGCGTCGTTCCTGACGGCCTACGCCCACCAGATCGACGCGAACTCCTTCGCCGCCGACGACGCCACCCTGGAGACCCAGGTCCCGCCGGTCCGGCACCTCATCCACGAGAGCCGGAAGCGCGGCATCGACGCCACCATGGCGGAGTACACCGGCGAGTTGCTCGCCGAGGCGATCGACCGCGGGCACGCCCTCGACAGCTACGCCCGCATCATCGACCACTTCCGGAGGTGAACGCCGTCAGGGGCTCGTGTAGTGGTGGAGGAGGGCGGGTTCGCCGGCGGCGTTGAGCCACCGGCCGCGGGTGGTGCCGGTGTGGCGCCAGCCCGTCCGTTCGTACAGGGCGATGGCGGCGGCGCCCTCTGACGAGACCTCCAGCTTGAGCGGGCCCGGGGTGGCGGCGCGGACGGTGTCGAGGAGGCGGGCGGCCAGGCCGCGGCCGCGCGCGGCCGGGGTGACGAACAGGCGGACGATCTCCGAGTCCCGGGTGAGGCCGACGTGCCCGAGTACGGCGCCGTCCTCGACCGCGACCCAGGCCGACGTCAGGTCGGAGGGGGTGAGCCAGCCGCCGGGGTCGCTCGGCCAGTCGACGGGGTAGCGGTCGGCGGCCTGGACGTGGGCGAGCGCCTCCACGCAGGCGTCCAGGTCGGCGGGCAGACGAAGACGGATGTGCATGCGGGCCAGGGTACGGCCGCACGCCGGGCTCCCGTTCGCACGGTCAGGGTAGGCGAGTGCCGCGCCCGCTGCGTGGCCGGGCTGCTGCCTCTTCCCCTGGATGGCCGTGTGCCAGAACGTCGACCTGCCGCCCGAACGCGACCAGCTCACCACCCGGTCGCTGCCGCGTTTCCGCGAGCTGCGCGGGCACATCTACCGGCAGATCCAGCGGGCGAGGGGAGAACGATGACCACCGTCAAGGACGCCGTCTTCGACGTGCTGCGCCACCACGGGCTGACCACGCTGTTCTGCAATCCGGGCTCCACCGAGGTGGCGCTGCTCACGGGGCTGCCCGACGACCTGCGCTTCGTGCTGGCCCTGCACGAGGGTTCGGTCGTCGGCATGGCCACCGGCTGGGCGATCGGGCGCGACGCGCCCGCGCTCGCCGTGCTGCACACCACCGCCGGGCTGGGCAACGCCGTCGGCGCCATCGCGACCGCGCGCGAGAACCGGGCGCCGCTCGTCGTGCTCGTCGGGCAGCAGGACCGCCGGCACCTGGCGCTTGAGCCGTTCCTGACCGGGCGGCTCGCGGGGCTGGCGGGCGACTATCCGGTACGGGTCGACCAGCCCGTACGCGCCCAGGACGTGCCAGGAGCGGTCGCCAGGGCCGTGCACGAGGCGCGTACCCACCGGGGGCCCGCGCTGGTCGTGGTGCCGATGGACGACTGGGACGCGCCCTTCGAAGGGGAGATCCTGGCGGCGCCGGCCAGGCTCGTGCGGCCCGCGTCGGTGGCGGACGCCGAGCTGGCCCCGCTGGTGGAGCTGCTGGCCGGGGCCGAGAGGCCGGCGATCGTGGCGGGCGCGGGCGTGCGCGACGGGTGGGACGCGCTCGTGGCGCTGGCCGAGCGGCTGGGGTGCGCGGTGCACCAGGAGTCGTTCGGCGGCCGGGCCGGGTTTCCCCAGGACCATCCCCAGTACGCCGGCGTGCTGCCCGCCGACCGGGCCAGGCTGCGGGAGCGGCTGGCGGCGTACGACGTGGTGCTGGCCGTGGGGGCGCCGGTGTTCCGCCAGTATCCGTACGTGCCGGGGCCGCTGGTCCCGCCGGGCACCGCCGTCGCGCTAGTCACCGACGACCCGGCCGAGGCCCACCGCAGCCCGGCCGACCTGGCCGTCCTGGCCGCGCCGGAAGCCGTCTGCGCCCGCCTGACCGCCCTGCTCCCGCAGCGGCCACGCGCCACGAGCAACAAGCCCGCAGCACAGGAGCACACCACGAACGGCCCGCTCCGGCCCGCCGACGTGCTGCGCGAGCTGGCGCTGCGGCTGCCCGCCGACGCCGCGCTCATCGAGGAGACCCCCTCGGCCCGCCCCGACCTGCACCGCCTCGTCCCCGCCAGGACCTCGCTCGGCTTCCTGTCGGCCGCGATGGGCGGGCTCGGGTTCGCGCTGCCCGCCGCCGTGGGGCTGAAGATGGCGCTGCCCGACCGGCCGGTGGTGGCCGTGGTCGGCGACGGCTCCGCGCTCTACGGCCTGCACGCCCTGTGGAGCGCCGCCCACTACCGGGTGGGCGCCCTGTTCGTGGTGCTGGCCAACGGCAGGTACGCGGTCATGGACCGGCTCGCCGAGCAGCACGGCGGCGGCAAGGCGCCGTGGCCGGCGTTCGGCGAGATCGACATGGGCGCGCTGGCCAGGTCGCTCGGCTGCCCGGCCGTCACGATCGGCTCGCATGCCGAGCTGATCGCGGCACTCGATGACATCATGCCCGTACTGCCCGGCCGCGACAGCCCCCTGCTGCTCGACGTCGCCGTGGCGGTCGATCCGCGGTTCCAGCCCTGAGGAGGCACACCATGACGTTCTTAGACCCGAAGACGTGGACGGGGTCGATCTTCGACGGGAGCTGGACGGCAGCGCGGGCCGGTGAGGCGCCCGTCATCGAGCCCGCGACGGGCAACGAGCTGGGCAGGGCGGGCACGGCCGGCGCCGAGGACGTGGCTGCCGCCGCCGTACGCGCCAGGCGGGAGCAGCGGGCCTGGGCGGCGACCTCGTACGAGGAGCGGGCCGCCCTGCTGCGCCGCGCGGGCAGGCTGTTCGAGGAGCACGCCCAGGAGATCCAGGACTGGATCGTCAGGGAGTCCGGCGGAGTGCCGGGCAAGGCCGGGTTCGAGACGCACGTGGCCGCCCAGGAGTGCTACGAGGCGGCGGCGCTGGCCAGCCAGCCGGTCGGCGAGATGCTGCCCACGGCGCGCAAGCGGCTCAGCTTCGCCCGCCGGGTGCCGGTCGGCGTGGTGGGCGTGATCGCGCCGTTCAACTTCCCGCTCATCCTCGGCATCAGGTCGGTCGCCCCTGCCCTGGCGCTGGGCAACGCGGTGGTGTTCAAGCCGGACCAGCGCACCGCCGTCTGCGGCGGCTACGCCGTCGCCCGCGTCTTCGAGGAGGCGGGGCTGCCCCCTGGGCTGCTGCACGTGCTGCCCGGCGGGCCGGAGGCCGGGCAGGCGCTGGTCGCCGACCCGAACATCCCTGTCATCTCCTTCACCGGCTCGACCGCGGCGGGACGCAAGGTCGGCGAGGCGGCGGCCCGCGCGCTCAAGCGGGTGCACCTGGAGCTGGGCGGCAACTCGGCGCTGGTGATCTTCGACGACGCCGACCTCGACGCGGCGGCCTCGGCGGGCGCGTGGGCGTCGTTCTTCCACCAGGGCCAGATCTGCATGACCTCGGGACGCCACCTCGTGCACGAGTCGGTGGCCGCCGAGTACGTCGAGCGCCTGGCCGCCAAGGCCGACGGGCTGCCGGTCGGCGATCCGGCCACCGGTCAGGTCGCGCTCGGCCCGCTCATCGACGCCGGGCAGCGCGACCGCGTGCACCGCCTGGTCACCGAGAGCGTGACGGCCGGGGCCAGGCTGGCGGCGGGCGGCTCGTACGAGGGGCTGTTCTACCGGCCGACGGTGCTGGCCGAGGTCCCGGTGCGGGCACCCGCGTACGCGGAGGAGGTGTTCGGCCCGGTGGCGCCGGTCACCACGTTCTCCACCCTGGAGGAGGCGGCGGCGCTGGCGGCCGACTCCGAGTACGGCCTGTCGCTCGGCATCCTCACCAGGGACGTCATGAAGGGCCTGGCGCTGGCCGAGCAGGTGCCGACCGGCATCGTGCACATCAACGACCAGACCGTGGACGACGAGGCGGTGGCGCCGTTCGGCGGCGTGGGCGCCTCGGGCACCGGCAGCCGCTTCGGCGGCACGGGCGCCAACGTCGACGCCTTCACCGAGACGCAGTGGGTCACGGTGCAGGGCGACATCGCCGGTTACCCGTTCTAGCGGTTGCGGTAGCGGTCGGTGGCCTCGCGGGTGGCGCGGATGGCGGCTTCGGCGCTTTCGTAGCGCCGCTGCGCCAGCCCGACGAAGATGCAGTCCACGATGAGGAGCTGGCTGATCCTGCTGGCCAGCGCGCCCGGGCGGAACGCCGTCTCGCGGCCCGCGGAGACCAGCGTGTGATCGGCCAGCTCCGCCAGCGACGAGCGCGGGTTGTCGGTGATGGCCACCAGCAGGGCGCCCGCCTCTGCGGCGGTGCGGGCCGGCACCAGCACGTCGGGTGTCTCGCCGCTGCAGCTCACGGCCACCACGACGTCGCCGTCGCGGAGCAGGGCCGCGCTGGTCAGTGCGAGGTGGGCGTCGCTGAACGGGTGGCTGGACAGGCCGATGCGCAGCAGTTTCTGCGACATGTCGGTCGCGACCAGGCCCGAGGCGGCGACGCCGTACACGTCGATCCTGCGTGCCTCGGAGATGGCCTTGACGACCTCGCCGAGCCGGTCGGGGTCGAGCTGGGCGGCGGTGTCGGCGAGCGCCTCCGACTCGGCCCGCGCGACCTTGGCGATGACGTCCGTCAGCGGGTCGTCGGGCGCGAGGTCGCCGGGCACGAGCCGCTCGGGCTCCTTGGCGACGGCGGCGGCGAGCGCGAAGCGCATCTGCGAGTACCCGGCGAAGCCGAGGGCCCGCGCGGTGCGCACGATCGTCGCCTCGCTCGTTCCCGACACGGCGCTGAACTCGGTGATCGTGCTGCGCACCACGAGGCCGGGGTCGTCCACGATGAGGCGGGCGATCGACTGCGCGGCGGGGGTGAGCGAGGGCAGGACGGCGCGTACGGCCGCCACCGGGTTCGCCTGCTCGACGCTCATCGGGTCATCCACTCGGCCGCGGCCTGGGCCGACACGCGGGAGATGCCGTGCGTGTGGACGTGCGTGCCGCCTTCCGGCGCGGCGGGCACGCCGGTGTCCACCACGAACGCGTCGGGGCGGGCGGCCAGGGCCCGCGCGACCGTCTCGCGCACCTGCGGATGTCTGGCCGCGTCGTGCACCACGAGCACCACGGGACGATCGCCGAGCGCGGGCAGCTCGCCGCCCTGCTCCAGCCGCACCCGTGCGGTGCCCGGCAGCAGGGCGGTCAGCGCGGTGGCGACGCCGGTCGGCGTGTCGGCGTCGATGGCCTTGTTGAGCCGGGTGTTGACCTCGACGACCAGCGGGGCGCTCGTCAGCCTGCCGTCGCCGGTCGTGGTGAGCGCGCGGCGGGCGGCGTCCAGGCCGACGCCCTCGTCCACGTCGCCGTGGGCCTTGGCGCGCAGCTCGGACTGGGCGGCGTACCAGGTGGACAGGGCCTTCACGCGGGCGGCGGCCTCGGCCAGCCGCTCCTCGGCCAGCCGGCCCTCGCGGACCGCCGCGACGATCGCCTCCGCGATCTCGCGCAGGCCGTTCTCGTCGCTCAGGCCGACGCAGATGGCGTCCACGCCGGCGTCGAGCGCGCGTACGGCGATCTCGCCGGGCGGGGCCATGGCGGCCACCGCCCGCATCTCGATGGCGTCGGTGACCAGCATCCCGTCGAAACCGAGCTCGCCCCTCAGGAGCTCGGTCATCACGGTACGGCTGAGCGTCGCGGGCACCGCGGGATCGAGTGCGGGCACGAGCAGGTGGCCCGACATGATCGAGCGCACCCCCGACTCGATCGCGGCGCGGAACGGCGGCAGGTCGCGCTCCAGGAGCAGCTCCCTGGTGGCGTGCACGGTGGGCAGCGCCAGGTGGGAGTCGGTGACCGTGTCGCCGTGCCCGGGGAAGTGCTTGGCGCAGGCGGCCACCCCGGCGCCCTGCACGCCTTCGACGTACGCGGCGGTGTGACGGGAGACCAGCTCGGCGGCGGCCCCGAACGAGCGCACGCCGATCACGGGGTTGGCCGGGTCGGCGTTCACGTCGGCGGAGGGCGCGTAGTCGAGAGTGATGTCCAGCTCGGCGAGCATCCTGCCGATCTGGCGGCCCACCCGCTCGGTGAGCCGCACGTCGTCCACCACGCCCAGCGCCCTGTTGCCGGGGAAGGAGCTGCCGTCCGCCACTTCGAGCCGGGTGACCGTGCCGCCCTCCTCGTCGATGGCGACGACGACGTCCGGGTTCTCGGCCCGCAACTCGCGGACGAGGTCGGCGCCGACGGCGTTGCGGGCGAACAGCACCACGCCGCCCAGACCCTCGCCCAGCGCGCGGCGCAGCCAGTCGGGAGCAGAGGTCCCCTCGAACCCCGGATGCAGCACCGTCATCGCCAGTCTGTACAGGTCACCGCTCATCGGCATTTTCCTTCACGGTTGTTGATCTGAAGGTAATTTTCTGTCATCGTCGCCTTCGATACAACCACTTCCGAGAGGCACCCCCCATGCCCAGCAGAAGGACTCTCCTCAAGGGTCTCGCTCTCGCCGCCGCCGCATCGGCCGTTCCCCTCCCGGCCTTCGCCCAGCCCGGGTACGTGCCCCCGCTGCGCCAGATGCGCGGCATGTGGATCGCGTCGGTGGTCAACATCAACTGGCCGTCGAAGCCGGGACTGACCGCCGAGCAGCAGAAGGCGGAATACCTCGCCTGGCTCGACGTGGCCGTGCAGCGCAAGCTCAACTCGGTGTTCGTGCAGATCAGGCCCACGGCCGACGCGTTCTGGCCGTCGCCCTACGAGCCGTGGTCGCAGTACCTCACCGGCACCCAGGGCCAGGACCCCGGCTACGACCCGCTCAAGTTCGCCGTCGAGGAGACGCACAAGCGCGGCCTGGCCTTCCACGCCTGGTTCAACCCCTACCGCGTCTCGATGCAGGCCGACCCGGCCCAGCTGCACCCCGACCACCCCGGGCGCAAGCACCCCGACTGGATCGTGCCGTTCGGCGGCAAGCTCTACTACAACCCCGGCATGCCCGAGGTCAGGAAGTTCTGCCAGGACGCCATGATGGACGCGGTCACCCGCTACGACATCGACGGACTGCACTTCGACGACTACTTCTACCCGACCAACACCACCGGCTTCGACGACGCCGAAGAGTTCGCCGAGTACGGCGCCGGCTTCCCCGACCTCGCCGCCTGGCGCCGCAACAACGTGGACCTCATGGTCCAGGAGATGCAGCAGCGCGTGCTCAGGGCCAAGCCGGAGATCGCGTGGGGCATCAGCCCGTCCGGCATCTGGCGCAACAAGGGCACCGACCCGCTCGGCTCCGACACCAACGGCGGCCAGTCGTACGACAACCTGCACGCCGACACCCGCGGCTGGGTCAAGAAGGGCTGGCTCGACTACATCGCGCCGCAGCTCTACTGGTACATCGGGCAGCCGCCGGCCGATTACTCCAAGCTCGTGCCGTGGTGGTCCGACGTGGCCGCGGGCACCAAGACGCTGCTGTGGATCGGGCAGGCGGCGTACAAGGCGGGCGACCCGGCGCAGGCGGCCGAGTGGCAGGCGCCGGACGAGCTGTCCAGGCACCTGACGCTCAACCGCGACCACCCCGAGATCGGCGGCGACATCTGGTACAACGCCAACGACGTCAAGGTGGACAGGCTCGCCTCCATCACGACCGCGGTCAACGACCACTACCAGCGGCCCGCGCTCGCGCCGGTGCTGCCCCGGCTCGCGGGCGGCAGGGCGCCGTCGCGGCCGGTGGTGGCGTACGCGCTGCGCCGCCACGGCGGGGTCGAGGTGCGGGCGGTGGCCACCGGGAAGGACGAGCCCTTCCAGTGGGCCGTCTTCCGCTTCGACCGGCCCGCGAACTCCCGCGCCTTCGACGACGCCCGCAACCTGGTCGCCGTCGTGCCGGGCGACCGGCAGCTGCGCTGGGTGGACGCCGAAGGCAAGCGCGGCCACCACTACTACGTCGTCGCGGTGGACCGGGCGAACAGGACCAGCAAGCCCAGCAACGGGTTCAGGGTGATCTGAGAGCGTGCTGCGCCCGGCTGCGTCGCCGGTCAGACCGGCGACGAGCCGCGGCGCCGCCCTGAGCAGGGCGTACGCCGTTGCCCGCGCCCCCCGGAGGGGGTGATGTCCAGGTTCCGACGCTGCCGGAACCCCTCGCCGTGGCCCCGGTCGCGAACCTTGAGACTACGAAGCCCTGCGCCCGGCCGCCGAAGCCTGCTCGGGTGCGGCTCCCGACGACCTCTGCGGTGGCACCACAGGGGTCGGGCGGACCAGCCCGAGCGCGACGACCTCGTTGGCCAGCCGTGTGCGCCGGTTGGTGCCCTCGGGAATCCTGAACTTCTGGTAGAGCCGCAGCAGATGCTGCTTGACCGCGGCCTCGGTCACGACCAGGTCGTCGGCGATCTCGCGTGCCGTCGCCGGAGCGACGAACGCCTCATCGGACAGCGCCGGCCGGCAGAGCGAGGTCAGCACATCGACCTCGCGCCTGGTCAGCTCGGGTGCCGCCGCCCTGCGCAGCTCGACCTCGGGGGTGAAGTCCTCACGGGGGACTCCACCGATCCGGCCGCGTGCCGCGCCGAAGGAGACGACGTCGCCGTCGTCAAGGACCCTCCGGGCGATCGGCCTGCCGTTCACCCGCGTGCCGTTCCTGGACAGTCCCAGGTCGACGACATACAGGTAGGGTCCTCGTCTGACGAACTCGGCATGGAGTCGAGACACGCTGGGGTCGGTGAGCCGGATGTCTACACCCCGGCCCCTTCCGACCGTCGTGATCTCGGGGCGCAACGGGACCACCTCGCCAGTGTCCTCGATGCGTATGAACGGCCCCTCCACGGCAGTTCCTCCCCAGGTAGCCCGCCGTAACTATTACTACAGCTCCGGCTTACCCAACCGAGGGGATGCGGAATCGCCTTTGCCGAAAGGAGAATCCGTCGTGAAATTGGTCTGGACCTGTGCCGTCGGTTTTGCCTGCTCACGGGTAGACTTCGGGCGGAGATAAGCGGAGGAAACACTCATGGCGGACAAGCCCACGAAAGGTCTGGCCGATGTCGTCGCCGCGTCCACAGCGCTGAGCGACATCGACGGAAAGGCCGGTCGCCTCTTCTACCGTGGATACGACATCCACGACCTGGCCGGCCGCGCGACGTTCGAGGAGACCGCACACCTGCTCCAACGTGGCAAGCTGCCCACCCGCTCCCAGCTCGACGCCTACGGCGACGAGCTGGCACGGGGCCGCGAGCTGGGCGCCCTGGTGTCCGCGAACATCGCCGAAATCGCCGAGAAACAGAAACCCATGGAGGCGCTGCGCACGCTGGTCTCGCTGGCGGGCGCCGACGACGCCGACAAGGACTCCATCGACCCCGAGGCCAACCTGCGCAAGGCCGCCCGCCTGGTGGCCCAGCAACCGCTGCTCGTCGCCCGCTACCACGCCGCGCGCACCGGCTCGGAGGCGCCCGAGCCCGACCCGTCGCTGAGCATCGCCGCCAACTTCCTGCTCCAGGTCACCGGCCGCACTCCCGGCCAGCGCGAGGTCGAGATCTTCGACGAGTGCCTGGTGCTGCACGCCGACCACACCATGAACGCCTCCACCTTCGCCGCCCGCGTGTGCGCCGCGACGCTGTCGGACATGCACTCCGCCATCGTCGCCGCCATCGGCACCCTCAAGGGCCCGCTGCACGGCGGGGCGAACGAGCAGGTCATGAAGACGCTGGAGTCGCTGTCGCCGGGCGGCGTCGCCCAGGCCGTACGCGACAAGCTCGCCGCCGGCGAGAAGATCATGGGCTTCGGCCACCGCGTCTACAAGACCGAGGACCCCCGCGCCACGCACCTGCGCCGCATGTCCGCCGAACTCGGCGAGGCGAGCGGCGACGACACGTATTACCGGATGTCGAAGGAGATGGAGGAGGTCGTCTTCGAGACCAAGGGCCTCTATCCCAACGTCGATTTCTACGCCGCTTCCGTTTACCACTACCTTGGCATTCCGACAGACCTGTTCACGCCGGTCTTCTCCGTCAGCCGCATGTCAGGCTGGACGGCTCACGTGATCGAGCAGCACGCCGACAACCGGCTGATCCGCCCCGACAGTGAGTACATCGGTGAGACCGACCAGAAGTGGAAGCCGATAGAAGAGCGTTGAGCAACGGGACCGAACGCGAGACCTGGGGGCCGTACCCGCTGATCCTGGTGGGTGCGGCCGCCGGTGTGCTCGCCATGTTCATCGCCGACCCGCGCTGGGGCGGGTTCGTGCTGGGGGCCGTCATCATGATCGCGGCCGCGCTGCGTTTCGCCGGTTACGGCGGTCAGCTCGCACTCAGGAGCAAGAAGATCGACGTCATCACGCTGTCCGTGTTCGGATTCGTGCTGGTGCTGACCTCGCTCCTTCTCGGCAACAACGAGCTGAAAGCGATCATCCTGTCCCTTTTCGCCCCGTGACCTGACGGTCCGATAGCCTCAACGCATCCATTCATTGAAGGGGAACCATTCGCATGCCCAAGATCAAGGTGGAGGGCCCCGTCGTCGAGCTTGACGGCGACGAGATGACCCGGATCATCTGGCAGTTCATCAAGGACCAGCTGATCCTTCCCTACCTCGACGTCGACCTGAAGTACTACGACCTCGGCATCGAGCACCGCGACGCCACGGACGACCAGGTCACCATCGACGCCGCGAACGCCATCAAGAAGTACGGCGTCGGTGTGAAGTGCGCCACCATCACCCCGGACGAGGCGCGTGTCGAGGAGTTCGGCCTCAAGAAGATGTGGAAGTCCCCCAACGGGACCATCCGCAACATCCTCGGCGGCGTGATCTTCCGCGAGCCGATCATCATGTCCAACGTGCCGCGCCTGGTGCCCGGCTGGACCAAGCCCATCGTGGTCGGCCGTCACGCCTTCGGCGACCAGTACCGCGCGACCGACCTGAAGATCCCCGGTGAGGGCACGCTGACCCTGACGTACACGCCGAAGGACGGCTCCGAGCCGATCGAGCTCGACGTGTACGACTTCCCCGGCAGCGGCGTCGCCATGGCGATGTACAACCTCGACGAGTCGATCCGCGACTTCGCCCGCGCCTCCATGCGCTACGGCCTGGCCCGCAACTACCCGGTCTACCTCTCCACGAAGAACACCATCCTCAAGGCCTACGACGGCCGCTTCAAGGACATCTTCGCCGAGGTCTACGAGAGCGAGTTCAAGGCCGACTTCGAGAAGGCCGGCCTCACCTACGAGCACCGCCTCATCGACGACATGGTCGCCGCGGCGCTCAAGTGGGAGGGCGGCTACGTCTGGGCCGCGAAGAACTACGACGGCGACGTCCAGTCCGACACCGTCGCGCAGGGCTTCGGCTCCCTCGGCCTGATGACCTCGGTCCTGATGACCCCCGACGGCAAGACCGTCGAGGCCGAGGCCGCCCACGGCACCGTGACCCGCCACTACCGCCAGCACCAGCAGGGCAAGCCCACCTCCACCAACCCGATCGCCTCGATCTTCGCGTGGACGCGTGGCCTGGCTCACCGCGGCAAGCTCGACGGCACCCCCGCCGTCACCGACTTCGCCGACAAGCTGGAGCAGGTCTGCATCGAGACCGTCGAGAGCGGCCAGATGACCAAGGACCTCGCGCTCCTGGTCGGCGGCGACGCCGAGTGGCTCACCACGCAGGACTTCCTCGCGGCGCTCGACGAGAACCTCAAGAAGAAGATGTCCGCCTAGCCGAAAACGGCCTCTACCTGCGACTACGCGGCATGGTGGGGGCCGTTTCGCATGCCTGGGCCGTCTTCGCCGTCGCGTGTCAGTAGTGATCTGTAGGCTCCTGCGCCATGTCAACATCACCTACGTCGCTCGACATGGCCTTCGCCCTGCTGCGGGAGGGCCGGCTGGTCGACGCCGAGCAAGTCATGGTGCGAGAACTTCAGGACATCACGCAGAAGTACGGCTCCGGCAGCCCCGAGTGGGCGTCGGTACAGTGCGATTTAGGTAACGTCCTGCTCAATGCGGACCAGCCGGACAGAGCGGTTGAATGTTACCGCGCCGCCTGTTCCGGTCCGGTGCCCCGCGATCCCGACGCGCACAGGGACCGCCTGACGTACCGGATGAACCTCGGCATGGTGCTCGCCAGGACCGGGCGGCTGGACGAGGCCGAGGCGGAACTGCGTGCCAACGTGCGAGAGCGGCTCGACTTCTACGGTCGCGAGCACGCCGGTTACGCGTTCGGTCTGGAGCCGCTGGCCGAGGTGCTGCTCAGGCGCGGCGACCTGCGCCCGGCCCGCGAGACCGTGGAGGAGACGATCCAGAACTTCTGGCGCAACGGTCACGAGCGGATCGCCACCGCGCTGGCGCTGCGGGCCAGGATCGTGACGGCCGCCGGTGGCGGTGAACCTGCCTTCGTCGGGCTGGAGCAGTTGCCGGACGAAATCGTCGAAGCGGTGGCGCTCGCCGTGCTCAACACGGTCGGCGAGCGCCCGGAGACGGACGGCGCCGTGTTGTCCCTGCTGGCCGAGGCCATGGAGGCCCGCCTGGGCCCGGACCACCAGGTGACGCTCAACACGCTCTCCCAACTGGCCAACTCCGATCGGAGCGGCCATGGCGAGGGCCGCGTCATGGCGATCAGGAAAGTGCTCGCCTCCTACCACCGGCAGGGCAGGGCGGAGGAAGCACTCATGGCCGAGCTCGGCCTGGCGATGGCGCAGAGCGACACCGGTGACCTCGAAGGCGCCCTCCGCACCTATGCCGAGGCCCTTGACAGGGCGCAGGGCCTCGACAGGGCCGACCTGGTCGCCCAGGTCTTACGGAACTGGGGACTGGCGCTGGCGGAGGCGGAGCAGCCGGCCGAGGGGGAGCAGCGCCTGCGCGAGGCGCTGTCCGCCGCCGAGTACAGCGGCAACCAGGAGCTTCTCGGGCGCGTACGTATCGCGCTCGGCCTGTTCCTCCAGCACCAGGAGCGGCTGGCCGAAGCCCGTCACGTCGTGGAGGCCGGGCTGGGCACGCTCGACGTGGCGCACCCCGATGCCCTCGTGGGGCGCAGCCACCTGGGCGCCATCATGGAGGGCCGCTCGTGCGGCTGTGGCGACCTGCCTGGGGTGGTCGCCGAGGCGTTCCGGGAGTTCGTCCACAGCAGACTGCCGCAGGATCTGCTCGCCGACCTCGGTGTGAGCCTCAAGGACGGCGACTTCGCGGTGAGCGTCGAACTGCGTCGCCAGCCCACTGAGGACGAGCTCGACCAGCTCAACCGCGTGGTCCAGACCGCCACCGCCGAGTTCCGCCGCCGCGTCTCCGCGAGGTGACATGCAGGAAGGGCCACGGCGGCTGCGTACGGCCTCTGCCTCCCTGGCAGGGGCCGTTCGTTTTGTCGGGGAGGCGCGTTTTCCCAGCTCTTGACCCCGGGGGCGGCGTGGCGTAGTTGATCACGTGGGTAAGAGCCAGCTCAGAACAGTCGTACGCGTTTCGGGGGGTAAGGATGCGACTGCGAAATCTGAGTGGGCTGGGGGCGCTCATCGCCGCCGCTCTCCTCACGGGCTGCGACTCTCAGCCCGAGACCGCCAAGCTGACCAACAACAAGGTCGACGCGGCGGCCAAGGCCAAGGCGGACAGGGCAGCCAAGGTGAAGCGGGCCGCCGCGGTGAAGGCCAACGAGCTGGGGCAGATCCCGGTGCTGATGTTCCACCGCATCGTGCCCAAGCCGCAGACCACCGACGACCGGTCGCCCCAGCAGTTCAGGGCCGATCTGGAACGGCTGGTGAAAGAGGGCTACGTGCCCGTCTCGGCCGGCGAACTGGCGACCGGCAAGATCGACATCCCGGCGGGCAAGCACCCCGTGGTGCTGACGTTCGACGACTCGTCGCCCTCTCAGCTCACGCTGAACGCGATGGGCGTGCCGCAGAAGGACACCGCGGTGGCGATCCTGAAGGAGGTGGCCGCCGCGCACCCGGGCTGGAAGCCGAAGGCCACCTTCTACGTGACGCGCGACATGTTCGGCAAGACCGTGCGCGAGGAGCAGGCCCAGGCGCTGCTGTGGCTCAAGGACAACGGCTTCGAGCTCGGCAACCACACCCGCGACCACTTCAACCTGCGGGGCCGCTCGCAGAAGGAGGTCGAGGAGCAGATCGGCTCGATCGGCAAGGAGATCGAGGCCCTGTCGTACGTCAAGCCCGTCACCATCGCCCTGCCGTACGGCAACCAGCCGAGCAAGAAGAACTGGGCGCTGCGCGGCAAGGCGTACAAGCACGCGGGCGCGTTCCTGGCCGGCTACACCCCGGCACCGGCGCCGTTCAGCAAGGCGTTCGACCCGGCCGGCATCCCGAGGATCAAGGTCATGGAGAAGAAGGGCGACTGCGCCCAGTTCTGCTCCGAGGCGTGGCTCGACTGGCTGAAGAAGAACCCGGACATGCGCTACACCTCCGACGGTGACCCGCGTACGGTGGCGTATCCCAAGTTCAAGGCGCCCTCGCTGCGCAAGGCGTTCGCGACCTGGAGCCTGCCCTACTGATCGGCCCCACCCGCGACCCACGTCGACCCCGGCGCCGGAGATCGGCGCCGGGGCGGGAAAGAGGCGAACCCGTGACGTACCTAAGCCTCAACCGATCCCTGAGAAGTTGCTGAGCGTCGTAAAGTTTGCGTCGATGGGTTCAGTACACGTGGGGATGACGAATGCCGCAGATCTCGCCGCTGGTCGCCGGCGATCCCACCGAGCTGGGGTCCTTCCGGCTGTCAGGACGGATCGGGGAGGGCGGGCAGGGCATCGTCTATCTGGGGGTCAACAACCAGGGTGAGCGGGCCGCGATCAAGCTGTTGCACGTCAAGTTCAGCGGCGACACGATCGCGCGCTCGCGCTTCGCGCGGGAGCTGAAGGCGGCGCAGCGGGTGGCGTCGTTCTGCACGGCGCGGGTCATCGAGGCCGACCTCGACGGTGACACGCCGTACATCGCGAGCGAGTACATCGACGGCCGGCCGCTACGCGAGATCGTCGAGACAGACGGGCCGCTCACCGGCACCGTGCTCGACCGGCTGGCCATCGGCACCGCCACCGCGCTCACCGCGATCCACCACGCCTCGATCGTCCACCGCGACTTCAAGCCCGACAACGTGCTGATCGCCGCAGACGGGCCGCGCGTGGTCGACTTCGGCATCGCCCGCATCATCGACTCCACCGGTACGATCACCAGCCGCGCCATCGGCACGCCCGCCTACATGGCGCCCGAGCAGATCGCCGGCGACGACATCGGGCCCTACACCGACGTGTTCTCCTGGGGCGCGACCATCGCGTTCGCCGCCACGGGGCAGGTCGCCTTCGAGGGCAAGTCGATCGCGGTCGTGCTCAACCGCATCCTCAACCACGAGGTCGACGTCACCATGATGGCCGAGCCGCTGCGCGGCGTGGTGAGCTCGGCGCTGGCGAAGAACCCGGCCGACCGGCCGTCCGCCGACCAGATCCTGCTGCGGCTGCTCGGCCAGTCGTCCACGGCGGGCGCTTCGACGGCGGTGCTGACCAAGGGCGTGCAGGTGGCGAGCGACGACACCACGCCGTTCCTGCGGGTGTCGGCGGGCTCGATCACCGACCGTCCCGGCGTGACGGGCGCCTCCCCGGCCCAGCCCGCCCCGACCGGCCCCCAGCCCGCGCAGAGTCACCAGCCCGCGCAGAGCCCCCAGACCGGCCCCCACACCGGCCCCCAGGCCGGCGGCTCTCCGACCGGTCCCCAGACCGGCTCCCACACGGGCTCGCAGGCCGTCCCAGGTCCGCACACCGGTGCCCAGGGCCCGCACCTGCCGGCTCCCCACACGGCTCCCCACGCCGGGGCCTC
This sequence comes from Nonomuraea sp. NPDC049419, assembly GCF_040676995.1. Lineage (NCBI taxonomy): Bacteria > Bacillati > Actinomycetota > Actinomycetes > Streptosporangiales > Streptosporangiaceae > Nonomuraea > Nonomuraea sp. NPDC049419. Next base: position 353,592 of record NZ_JBFAQB010000001.1, read on the forward strand.
CGCGCTCCAGAACGCGCCGACCGGCCCCGGACAGCACCCTGGCGGCGTGGCGCCGCCGGAGGGGGGTGCGGCGCCGCACGCGCCGACCGGGCCCGCCGCGCCCGCACGGCGCGGGCGGGCCAGGCTGTGGATCGCGGTGGCCACCGCGCTCGTGCTGCTCGCCGCCGCCGCGCTGGCGCTGTTAGCGAACGGCTGGCGCCCGCTCGCCTTCTTCGAGCAGGTCGATCCGCAGAGGGAGGACTCCGGCGGTGCGGCCACGTCGGTCGTGGACAAGGTGGCCCAGACCGGGAAGATCGTGATCGGGGTCAAGGGCGACCTGCCGGGCATCGGGCTGCAGAACGGCGGCTCCTTCGAGGGCTTCGACGTCGACGTCGCCAAGCGCATCGCGGCCGAGCTGGGCGCCAGGGAGACGACGTTCGTCAGGGTCGGGCGGGACGACCGGGCGTCCGCGCTGGCCGAGGGCCGGGTCGACCTGGTCGTGGCGACGTACTCGATCGACAAGAGCGACACCCAGTTCGCCGGGCCCTACTACCTGGCCCATCAGGACGTCCTGGTGCGCGCCGGCGACATCGGCGACATCGACGAGCTCAAGGGCAAGCGGGTGTGCGCGCTCAACAGCCCGTCGGTCGGCGCCGTCCAGGACCGCGTGCCGGTCAAGCCGGTCGCGGCCAGCGACTACGCCGCCTGCATGGACCTGCTGCGCACCGGCAAGGTGAGCGCGGTGCCCGGCGAGGACCTGATCCTCGCCGGGTTCGCGGCCCGCGAGAACCTGCGCTTCAAGATCCTGGGCGCCAAGCTCAGCAACGAGCGCTACGCGGTCGGCATCAAGGACGGCGACGTCAAGACATGCAAGGCCGTGTCCGGCGTGATCGCCGACATGTACGCCAAAGGCGTCATGGAGCAGCTCCTGACCAGCTATTTCGGCAAGGTCGACTTCAAGGAGGAGCTCAAGGTGCCCGCGATGGAAACCTGCTGATGACGAGCGGGTAACATCCCGAACGTCAATGATTCACGCTGCGAGTTAGGGGAAGGCCATGGCGTCGTCAGCCACTGAGCCCGTCAAGGTGCCCGTCAAGGTGACCGTCACCGGAGCCGCCGGCCAGATCGGCTACGCGTTGCTGTTCCGCATCGCGTCGGGGCAGCTGCTCGGCGCCGACACGCCGGTGAAGCTGAGCCTGCTGGAGATCCCGGCGGCGGTGAAGGCGGCCGAGGGCACCGCGATGGAGCTGGACGACTGCGCGTTCCCGCTGCTGTCCGGCATCGAGATCACCGACGACCCCAACGTGGCCTTCGACGGCGCCAACGTCGCGCTGCTGGTCGGCGCCATGCCCCGGAAGGCCGGCATGGAGCGCGGCGACCTGCTGGGCGCCAACGGCGGCATCTTCGGCCCGCAGGGCAAGGCCATCAACGACCACGCGGCCGACGACATCAAGGTCCTGGTCGTGGGCAACCCGGCCAACACCAACGCGCTCATCGCCCAGCAGAACGCTCCCGACGTCCCGGCCGAGCGCTTCACCGCGATGACCCGCCTCGACCACAACCGCGCGCTGTCGCAGCTCGCGGCCAAGCTCCAGGTGCCGGTCACCGAGATCAAGCACATGACGATCTGGGGCAACCACTCCGCGACGCAATACCCCGACCTGTTCCACGCGGAGGTGGGCGGCAAGGTCGCGGCCGAGCAGGTCGACGGCGACTGGCTGCGCGAGACGTTCATCCCGACCGTGGCCAAGCGCGGCGCGGCCATCATCGAGGCACGCGGCGCGTCCTCGGCCGCCTCGGCCGCCAACGCCGCGATCGACCACGTCTACGACTGGGTCAACGGCACCGAGTGGACCTCCGCCGCCGTGGTCTCCGACGGCTCCTACGGCGTGCCCGAGGGCCTCATCTCGTCCTTCCCGGTGCGTGCGGCCGGTGGCAGGTTCGAGATCATCCAGGGCCTCGAGATCGACCCGTTCTCCCGCGAGCGCATCGACGCCAGCGTGCGGGAGCTGGCGGAGGAGCGCCAGGCGGTCAAGGACCTCGGCCTCATTTGACGCACTACCGCACACGCGCGCCTTCCGCTTGGGGAGGGCGCGCGTTCGCGTCTCGGGGGTCAGCCGGTCACGGAGTGGCCGCCTCGTCGCTCGGCGCGGGTTCCACGGCCGGTACGGGGCCGGGCGTGGCGAAGACCACACCGGCGGCGGTCAGGAGGCCGCCCGTCACGACGAGGGCGACGAAGAGCAGCTTCGTGACCCTTGGTGAAAAGCTCCTCACATTTGCGTATCACAGCACAGATCGCACACGCGTAGGGTCATTTCCGGGAAAGCGCTCCCCAGGCGTCGGCGACGATGTCGCGCAGCGCCGGCCGCTCGGCCTTCCATCCCAGCTCACGCTGGATCTTCGCGGACGACGCCACCAGCACGGCGGGGTCGCCGGGCCGCCGCTCACCGACCACCGCGGGGATCTCGTGCCCGGTGACCTCGCGGCAGACCGAGATCACCTCCTGCACGGAGAAGCCGGCGCCGCTGCCCAGGTTGTAGATCTCGTGCCTGCCCGGCGTGATCGACTCCAGCGCGAGCAGGTGGGCCCTGGCCAGGTCGGCGACGTGGATGTAGTCGCGCACGCAGGTGCCGTCGGGCGTGGGGTAGTCGGTGCCGAACACGCTGACCGACTCGCGCTCGCCGGTCGCGACCTTGAGCACGTTGGGGATGAGGTGGGTCTCGACCGCGTGCCGCTCGCGGTAGCGGCCGTAGGCGCCGGCCACGTTGAAGTAGCGCAGGCTCACCGCGCCGAGGCGGCGCTGTCCCGCGTACGCGGTGAGCGCGCTGTCCACCGCCAGCTTGGTCGCGCCGTAGGGATTGGTCGGGCGCGTGGGATCGCTCTCTTCGATGGGCGAGCGCTCGGGCTCCCCGTACGTCGCCGCCGTCGAGGAGAACACGATCCGGCCCACGCCGTGCTCCCGCATGGCGTCGAGCAGCGCCAGCGTGCCGCCCAGGTTGTTGGCCCAATAGCGCGCAGGCTGCTGCACCGACTCGCCGACCAGCGACTTGGCGGCGAAGTGCAGCACCGCGTCCACGCCGTCGAGCGCCTGCCCGGCCTCGGCGATGTCGGCGCGCACGAACCGCGCGCCCTCGGGCACCGCGTCCTCGTGACCGGTGGACAGGTCGTCGAGCACGGTCACCTCGTGTCCCGCCTCGACGAGCTGGGCGGCGACGACACTGCCGACGTATCCGGCCCCTCCGGTGACCAGCAGTCTCATGTGCACTCCTGTGGAGATATGTTTGATTTTGTAAGGCTTGCCGTTCAGCATACGCGGGAAACCCGACGAGTACGCTGCCAACCACCATGTTTGACACCGTCGCGGCCAACATCGCCCTGGTCCTGCTGTTCATTCTGATCGGGGGCTTCTTCGCCGCCGCCGAGATAGCCATGGTCTCCCTGCGCGACAGCCAGGTGCGCAAGCTCTCCCAGCAGGGCAAGCGCGGCGAGCGGGTGGCCAAGCTGGCCCAGGACCCCAACAGGTTCCTGTCGGCCGTGCAGATCGGGGTGACCGTGGCCACCATGCTGTCGGCCGCGTTCGGCGCCGACCGGCTGGCCGCCCAGTTCGAGCCCGTGCTGGTGAGCCGGCAGGTGCCCGAGGCCGTCGCGCCCGTGCTCGCGCTGGTGCTGGTGACGCTGGCGATCTCGTACGTGTCGCTGGTGCTCGGCGAGCTGGCGCCCAAGCGGCTGGCGCTGCAGCGCGCCGAGGGCCTGTCGCTCGTCGTGGCCCCGTTCCTCGACCGCATCGCCGCCCTGTCGCGCCCGGTCATCTGGATGCTGTCGAAGTCGACCGATCTCGTGGTCCGGCTGCTCGGCGGCAACCCGGCGGCCGACAGGGAGGAGGTCACCACCGAGGAGCTGCGCGACATGGTGGTGGGACACACCGACCTGACCGCCGACGAGCGCAAGCTCATCGCCGAGGTGTTCGCCGCCGGGAAACGGCAGCTCAGGGAGGTGATGCTGCCGCGTACCGAGGTCGAGTTCATGGACGCCGACACGCCGCTGACCGAGGCCGCCAGGCTGGCCGCCACGCTGCCGCACTCGCGCTTCCCCGTCTACCGGGAGTCGTACGACGAGGTGGTGGGTTTCGTCCACGTGCGCGACCTGCTGGACCCGGAGCTGATCGGGCGGACCGAGCCGATCAGCGCGGTGGTGCCGATCAGGACGGCCAAGTTCGTGCCCGCCTCCAAGCGCCTGCTCACCACGCTCAACGAGATGCGCGACGAGGGCCAGCACCTGGCGATCGTGGTGGACGAGTACGGCGGCACGGCCGGCATCGTCACCATGGAGGACCTGGTGGAGGAGCTGATCGGTGACATCAGGGACGAGTACGACATCGAGGAGGACGTCGTCGTCCTGCCCGCCGGCGAGATCGAGATCGACGGCCTGACGAACCTCAACGACTTCGCCACCGAGACCGGCATCAGGCTGCCCGACGGCCCGTACGAGACGCTGGCCGGCTTCGTCATGGCCATGCTGGGCCACGTGCCCGCGGTGGGCGAGCGGGTGGAGTTCAGCGGCTTCGAGCTGACCGTGACCGAGCTGGACGGCCGCAGGATCGCCCGGGTCAGGGTGAAACGCCGACCGGCCGTCGAGTCGGCACCCGAGCAGGATTCCTGACACAATTGCCTGCTATGGCCAGACCTCGTGTTCTCTCCGGCATCCAGCCCACAGCGGACTCTTTCCACCTGGGCAACTACCTGGGTGCGCTCCGTCAGTGGGTCACGTTGCAGGAGACCCACGACGCGTTCTACTGCGTGGTCGATCTCCACGCGATCACGGTGCCGACCGAGCCCGCCGCGCTGCGCCGCCGCAGCCGCGTGGCCGCGGCCCAGCTCTTCGCCGCCGGGCTCGACCCCGAGCGGTCGACGGTCTTCGTGCAGTCGCACGTGCGCGAGCACACCGAGCTGGCGTGGATCCTCATCTGCCTCACCGGCATGGGCGAGGCGGCCAGGATGACGCAGTTCAAGGACAAGTCGGCCAAGTTCGGCGAGAGCGCGGCCAGCGTGGGCCTGTTCACCTACCCGATCCTGCAGGCCGCCGACATCCTGCTCTACCAGGCCGACCGCGTTCCCGTGGGCGCCGACCAGAAGCAGCACCTCGAGCTGACCCGCGACCTCGCGCAGCGCTTCAACCACCGCTTCGGCGACACGTTCACGCTGCCCGAGCCGTTCATCCCGAAGGAGGTCGAGAAGATCACCGACCTCCAGGACCCGACGTCGAAGATGTCGAAGTCCTCCTCCAGCCCCGCGGGCATCCTCGACGTGCTGGAGCAGCCGGGGCCGCTGCGCAAGAAGGTCATGCGCGCCGTCACCGACACGGGCTCCGAGGTGCTGTTCGACGAGGAGAACAAGCCGGGCATCTCCAACCTGCTGCGCATCCAGTCCGCGCTGACCGGCACGCCCATCCCCGAGCTGGTGGCCCGCTACGAGGGCCAGGGCTACGGCACGTTCAAGAAGGACGTCGCCGAGGCGGTGGTCGAGACGTTCACGCCGATCAGGGAGCGCACGGAGAAGCTGCTCGCCGACGAGAAGGAGCTCGACCGGCTGCTCGCGATCGGCGGCGAGCGCGCGTCGGCGGTGGCCAAGCAGACGATGGAGCAGGTGCGCGACCGCGTGGGCTTCCTGCTCTGACCGCGGCGGGCGCGCCTAGACGCACGGGCACTCCGGGTCGTGGCGGACGGCCCGGTGCACGCGCAGGATCGCGCGCAGGGCGGCCAGGCTGGGCCGGCGCAGGCGAGTCTCGTCGCGGGTGGCGGTCCAGCCCGAGCGGTCGCGTTCGAACGACCATCCGGGGAACTCCCGCGTGGCCTCCTGGAGCAGGTGTTCCATGACGAAATCGGCACTCGGCGCTGTGGTCATGGACGCAGCGTGGCACTCCAGCGCCTGACGGTGACGAACTCGGGCGAAGGATCTCCCCGTTCGCACTGACCGAACTCGGAGTTCGGGGCTCAGACCGTGATGTGGTGGCGCTCGGCGAGGTGGCGTACCTCGGGGGCCCACGACGGGCGGGCCCGCCGCGCCAGCGACCTGACCATCTCGCGCAGCAGCAGCTTGTGGTCGAGCTCCTCGGGGCTCTCCCGCTCGATGCGCAGCAGGTGGAGCAGGCTCGCGGCGTCGTCGCCGAGGTCCTCGCAGGCGCGGGCGACCTGGGCGAGATGGGTGGTGCGGCGCTCGATGGACGGGGTGCGGCGCAGGTCGATGTCGTCGGCGATGCGCAGCACGGCCTCGGGGCGGCCGATGTCGTTCTCGATGCTGGCCATGTGGATGGCGACGTTCGTGGGGCCGAAGAAGGCCAGGTCGTAGCCGCTGGAGGTGTCGTCGACCCGCTCGGCCAGCCGGGCGGCGGTGCCGCGCAGGCGCTCCTTGGCGGTGTCGTCGTCGCCCCCGCGGGCCTCGCCGATGGCGGCGAGCAGGTGGAGCGCGCCGAGCGCCTTGATGTGCCGCTCGTCGCCCTCGGCGACGTGGGGTTCGAGGAGATCGAGGCCGCGCCGGGCGACGTCGTACGCGATCTCGTGCATGTCGTCGGAGAGCATCGACTGCCCGAGGCTCCAGTAGGCCCACGCCGTCATCAGCGGGTCCTCCGACTCCTCGGCGAAGCGCATCGCCCGGTCGGCGGCCAGGTGCGCGAGGTCCACCCTGCGCAGGTGCTTGAGCACACCCCTGGCCAGCAGGTACGCGTCGGTCGCCACGCCGCAGGCCCGTGGCGTGCGCTCCAGGGCGAGGCTCTCGGCGTCGGTGATGATCGACGGCAGCGCGGCCATGAGGATGGAGTAGCGGCGCGTCGAGGCGAACCAGGCGTTGCGGGCGGCGGCCACCCGCTCGGCCAGCTGGTCGGCGTCGGGCGGCTCGATGTCGGGCGCCTGCGAGCGGCTGGTGAACAGAGCCCGCTCGATGTCGCCGATCTGCGGCCTGCTGGGCTCGTGCGAGTCGCGCGGGGTCTCGCCGAGCAGGACCGCGGTGCGGACGCCGAGCACTTTGGCGATCTCCCTGAGCAGGGGGAGCGAGGGGGTGCGCTTGCCGTGCTCGATCAGCTCGATGTGCCTGGGGGTGCAGCCGGACTGCGTGGCCAGCGCGGTGGTGCTCATGCCTCTTCGCTCGCGCTGGAGCCTGACCATGTGCCCGGTGCTGATTTCGGCCATGGGCGGGACGCCTCCTGGGTCGGTCGGAACATCCCAAAGGCTAGGGCTCCCGCTGTCCGTCCGTCCCGGTTTCCGCCCTGCTCAGAGGCCCTATCCGGGGGTGTGGAACGCGTGAAACGCTCGCGTTTTTCGGTCGGCGGAGGCGGCGCCCGCCGAGGGGCGCGAGGACCTCGCGGAGGGCGTCGGCCGCCTGCCTGACGGACTCGTCGGGCACCCCTGGTCTTCGGGCCCGGCGACATGGTCACGCTGACGCGGACACCGTCCTCGGCGCCGGGCGTGCCGTCAAGCGTGCTGGGCAGTTGCTCCATCAGGAGGTGGCGACGGTCGTCGCCACCCTGGCCGACAGCGCCCGCGCGGTGGTCGCAGCCTGATCACCGCCCCGGGCCCGTGGTGAGAGGGTGAGATGGCGAGTCTGGCGGAGCGCGTGGCGGCGGTGAAGGCGCGGGGGCGTGGCAGGCTGAACGACTGGCGGGTGCGCCGGCCCGCGCTCGACCACCTCATCAGGGCGGTGCAGCGCTACCAGCTCCAGTCGGGCGACCGGCTGGCGGGCGCGGTCACCTACTTCGCGTTCCTGTCGTTCTTCCCGCTGGTGGCGCTCTCGTACGCGGTGCTCGGCTTCGTGGTGGCGACCAGCGAGACCACCAAATACGCGCTCACCAAGGCCATCGAGGAACGCCTGCCCGGCATCTCCGACCAGCTCGACCTGACCGCCATCGCCACGGCCAAGGAGACCGCCGGCATCATCGGCCTGCTCGGCCTGCTCTACGCCGGTCTCGGCGCGCTCGACGCGCTGCGCGGCGCCCTGCGCGAGATGTACATGACCACCGTGCCGCCGCTCGGCTTCCTCGTCGGCAAGCTGCGCGACCTGGTCTCGCTGCTGCTGATCGGGGTGACCGCGATCTCGTCGGTGCTGGTCGCCGGGTTCGCCACCACGGCGACGAACAACGTCATGCACTTCCTGTTCGGCCAGGAGTCGGTGCTCGCCAACCTCGGCTTCCGCGCGGCGGGCGTGGGCGCCGGGGTGGGGGCCGACTGGCTGCTGTTCGTGATCCTGCTGGGCTGGGTGGCGCGGACCGGCCAGCCGTTCCGCGTGATCGCCAAGGGCGCGCTGCTGGGCGCGATCGGGTTCGGGGTGCTCAAGCAGATCGCGACGCTGCTGCTGGCCACCACGCTCGGCAACTCCGCCCTGTACGGTGTCTTCGCCGTCATCGTGGGCCTGCTGGTGTGGATGAACTTCTCGGCCAGGCTCGTGCTGTTCGTGGCCGCGTGGACGGCCACCGCGGGGTTCGGCCCGCCGCCCGCTCCGTCCCCGATCCCCGCCGTCGAGCAGGCTCAGGAGGAGGCGGAGCGGGCGCCGGCGTCAGAGACCTGAGCGGCCGCGCCTGCGGCGGATGCCGAACCCCAGCCAGATCAGCCCGAACAGCAGCCCGCCGCCGATCACGATCGAGCCGACCATCTTGGTGGAGTCGGTCTGCTTGGACGCGGCGGTGTCGAGCAGCGGCGGCTGCGCGGCCGGAGTGACCGACGCCCCGCCGGACGGAGCCGTCGTGGGAGCGGCTGTGGCGGCCGTGTGCGGGCCCGCGAGCGCGGTGGCGGGCAGCGGGTCCACCAGGCGTCCTACGGGGGCCGCCTTGCCGCGTACGGAGAAGCCCCAGTCGAGCAGCTCGGACACCTCGTCCCAGAAGAAGCCCTCGTGCCGCATGATGCTCACCACGATCGTGTGGCCGCCCCTGGTGGCCGCGCCGACGAAGCTGGCGCGCGCCTTCGACGTCCAGCCGTTCTTGATGCCGATCATGCCGTCGTAGCGCCAGAGCAGCTTGTTGTGGTTGCTGATCTCGTAGTGGCCCTTGGGCGCAGGGAACTTCGCGGTCTTGGTGCTGATGTAGCGGCGGAAGTCGGGGTTGGCCAGGCCGGCGCGGGCGATGAGCGCCAGGTCGTACGCCGAGCTGCTCTGCCCCTTCTCGTCGAGGCCGCTCGGCGTCTTGGCCACCGTGTCGAACGCCTGCAGCCGCTTGGCCTCGGCGTTCATGTCGGCCATGGTCCTGGCCACGCCGCCGTTCGTCTCGGCCAGCGCCATCGCGGCGTCGTTGCCGGACGACATCATCAGCGCCCTGAACAGGTCCTCGATCTTGTACGACACCTTCGGCGACAGGCCGACCGCGCTGCCCTCCTGGTTGCACGCGTTCCTGCTGGGCTTGATCTTGCGGTTCTTGTCCAGCTTGGGGATCAGCGTGAGCGCGGTGAGCGTCTTCAGCGTGCTGGCCGGCAGGTAGCGCCCGTGGGCGTCCTTGGCCGCGAGCACCTGGCCCGTGTCGGCGTCCGCGATGACGTACGAAGTAGCCTTGCTCTTGGGCGGCTTCTTGACGCCTGCGGGGGCGACCAGGCCGCGGCTGCCCAGCGCCTCGCCGCCGACCGGCGTCGTCGGTTCGGCGTGCGCGGTCCCGCCGGTGAGCGCGACCGAGGCGATGAGTGCCGTGACCGGCACGAGTTTCGTCCACATGGCGGTCTCAGCGTAGCTCCGTGATAGTGCACATGTGGCGACACATCCCCCGAAGATCCACGTTCGATGCTAGAGAGGCACATGTGTCACGAAAGATCGCCGGATTCCTCATCATCCTAGGCGCATTCATGATCTTCGAGTGGGTGAACCTCGGGTTTAACTTGGCCGACGGCCACCCCACCGCGTTCTACGTGGTGCACGGCGTGCTGATCGCGGTGAACATCGTGCTCGGGGTCGTCCTGGGGGTGATCGGCTGGCGCGCGTTGCGCGGCGGGGGCAGCGGTGGGGGCAGCGGTGGGATCAAGGGCCGCACAGGAGGCGGCGGGTGAGCGCGTGCAGTTCGTCGGCCTCCTCGCGGGAGTCGCCGATCGTGGTGAAGCCCAGCTTGCCGTGCTCGGGGATGGCCCCGAGCAGGTGGAACACGTTGCCGGTACGCCGCTCGGCGTCGAAGCCGACGCCCAGCCGGTCCGCCGTGCGCATCACCTCGCCGGGCGTGCGCCCGCGCAGGCAGGCCGAGGCGCAGTTGTCGGTCGCGGTGTAGTACTTCGGCCGGTCGCCTGACATGAGGTGGCCGGTGGCCTGGTCGTACGTGGCGCCGGTCGTCAGGACAGCGGCGCCGTACGGGTGCGTGGTGCCGCCGATGCGCAGGTTGATCTCGCACAGCAGCGCCGCGTACCCGGCGTCGGCCTTGAGCGCGAAGAAGTCCATCCCGAACAGGCCCACCACGCCGCGCTCCGCGAGCACCTGCGCGATGCGGCCCGCCGACGCGCCCACCTCGGCGCGGTACTCCGGCGCGGCCGGGAACGTGCAGCCCTGGTAGACGTGGCCGTTCGGGCCGCCGAGCACCTGGTCGTGGGTGGCCAGCACCCTGGCGTGCCCGCCGGGCGTGATGCCGGCCAGCGCGCTCGGGTAGTACAGCGGCCGGTGCTCGATGAACTCCTCGACCACCGCACCCCGTTCCCTGATCTTCGCGGTGAAGCTGCCCCAGTCCTCGCCGTCGGCGGAGAAGCTGATCAGCGACCGGTCGGACCTGGTGACGATGGCGTTGCCGAGCCCCGAGTAGCCGTCGTTGAGCTTGACGATCACCCGGTCGCCCGGCAGGGCCTCGATGGCCTCCTCGATCTGGAGCGCCGTGCGCACGTCGCCGAAGCTCCGGGCCATCGGGACGCCCGCCTCATGTCCCACCTCTCTGGCCCCGCTCTTGGAGCCGTAATAGGAAAGGGACGTGGCGGGTCCGTAGAGGGGCACGCTGAGTAGCGACGCCAGCTCCTCCTCAAGCTCGCTCAGCACGAAGGGCACCAGCCAAGCGTCCCCGTCGATCGCCGCGCGCAGTTGCTCGATCACGTCGGGACGGTCGAGCACACCCCTGGTCAACGGCTGGGACCAGGGGTCGTCGAGGCTGATCAGCGTCAGACGCTTGGTGGCGTCATCCGGATCGGGCAGGAAGCCGAAGTAGTAGTCGACGATCTCGGGGTCGACCGGCGCGGAGGAGAGGTAGACCACTTTGACCCCGGGCTCCCGGAGCGTCAGGAGCAGGAACAGCAGGCGCTCCTCGTAGGACCTGGCCCCCGTGATCCGGCGGAGCTCGTCCTGCGGAAGGGAGAGCGAGGGCACGACCACCAGGGTCCCCTCGCCCGGCTCGAAGATGCTCAACCCAGCATACTTCTCCCCGAACGGGATATTAGTGATCATATAGCGAGTGAAACACGCAATCCCCCCGAAAACAGCAACCGCTGAAGTGTGATGACCATGACGGAAGGTGACAGGAATCGGAATCGCTGACCACGTTTGAACTGGCAGCATCGGGTCACGATCTACTGATCCCTTGTGACTATTTAGGGATCACCAGCGCCCGTACGGAACGTGACCACCTGCGATTTCGGACGTGCCGCGGGCCAACATTTGGGGTATCTGTCGGCGTGCAGGCGCGAGAGGGCGATAAAGTCGAAGCATCGCCATCAGGCACACGGCCGACCGCCGTGCTCCTTGGCTGCGGCGGCACTCGCGATCGATGGAATGCGAAGCCCGTGCTTGACGATCCGCGCACCGAATCCGGCGGGCCGATCTTTGGTTTCCGCCGCACACCGGCCGCTCAACCAGGTGGCCGCGGCGGCGATGGAGAGGTTTTTTGGAGCGCATGAGCCGTGCAGCCCGGCAGTTCGCTGGGAGCGCATGGCATCGGACGGGACGGTGACATATGCGGGGACGTGAGCTTCGAGGCGAACTCGACGCGTTCCTGGCGGAGACCGAGCAGGATCTCGTGGCATTCCGCCGCGACCTCCACATGCACCCTGAGCTGGCCTTCGCCGAATATCGCACGACACAGCGCATCGCCGAGCGGCTCACCGCCGCCGGCCTCAGCCCCTCGGTGCTGCCCAAGGGCACCGGGCTGATCTGCGACGTCGGCAGCGGCGACGGCCCGACCATCGCCCTGCGCGCCGACATCGACGCGCTGCCGCTGCAGGACGAGAAGGACGTGCCCTACCGCTCGACCGTGGCGGGCGCCTGCCACGCCTGCGGCCACGACGTGCACACCACGGTCCTGCTCGGCACCTCGCTCTTCCTGGCCCAGCAGGCCGCCGCCGGGTCGCTGCCCGGCCGCGTACGCCTGATCTTCCAGCCCGCCGAGGAGCTGCCCGGCGGCGCGCTCGAGGTCATGGCCCACGGCGGCATCAGCGGCGTCGACCGCATCTTCGGCCTCCACTGCGACCCGCGCGTCGACGTCGGCCAGTTCGGCCTCAGGACCGGCCCCATCACCTCCGCCTGCGACAAGATCGCCGTGCGGGTGTCCGGGCCCGGCGGCCACACCGCCCGCCCCCACCTGACCGCCGACCTCGTCTTCGCCCTGGCCAAGATCCTCACCGAGCTGCCCGCCGCGCTGTCGCGCCGCGTCGACCCGCGCTCGTCCCTCAGCCTCGTCTGGGGCAAGGTGATGGCCGGCACCGCGGCCAACGCCATCCCCGACGACGGGGTCGCCGAGGGCACCGTGCGCTGCCTCGACGAGGACGCCTGGCACGCCGCGCCCGACCTCATCAAGTCGCTGCTCGAATCCGTCGCCGGAGCCTACGGCGTCGAGGCCACCCTCGACTACACCCGCGGGGTGCCGCCCGTCGTCAACGACGAGCTCAGCGTCGAGATGCTTTCCGCCGCCGCCGAGCAGGCCCTCGGGGCCGGTGCCGTCGTCCCCACCCAGCAGTCGCTCGGGGGCGAGGACTTCGGCTGGTACCTCGAGTCGATCCCGGGCGCCTTCGCCCGGCTCGGCACGCGGTCGCCTGACGGGGTGACGTACGACATCCACCAGGGGACGTTCGACGTGGACGAGAAGGCGATCGCCATGGGGGTGCGGGTGATGGCCACCACAGCCCTGACCTCCCTGTGGGAGGTCGGCCCCCTCGACTCGATCACCAACGCCATGGCCTGACCACCCCTGTCCGGAAAGGACCCCGCCGCACTTCGGCCGGGGTCCTTTCGGGTGTAAGGAGAGGGACCCCCGCCGCACTTCGGCCGGGGTCCTTTGGGTTGGGGGGGTGGGGGTTCCGCCGTACTTCGGCCGGGGTCCTTTGGGTTGGGGGGGTGGGGGTTCCGCCGTACTTCGGCCGGGGTCCTTTGGGTTGGGGGGTGGGGGTTCCGCCGTACTTCGGCTGCGGTCCTTTGGTGTAGGGGTGGGATTCCGCCGCACTTTCGCCGGGTCCCTTGGAGACACACCACCCTCCACCCCCCTTGGAGGCCCTCGCCGAAGTGCGGCGGGGGCCTGCGGGTGCTCCGACTGGGGTTCCTCCGCGGGGCTCCGCGCCCCGTCCCACCCCCTTGAGGACCCCTGCCGAAGTGCGGCGGAGGTCCTGCCCGTCTTCGGCAGGCGTCTGTTTGGGGCTTCGCACCCCACCCCCTTAAGGCCCCCGCCGAAGTGCGGCGGAGGTCCTGTCCCTCTTCGGCAGGGGTCTCTTTGGGGCTTGGCACCCCACCCCCCCTTTAGGCCCCCGCCGAAGCGGCGGGGGTTTTCCCCTCCTACGGGAGGCGGCCCAGGGTTATGGGGAGGTTGAGCTTGGAGTGGGAGGGGGCGATGGTGATCTTGGTGCCCGCCGGGTAGCGGAGGGTGTAGTCGTAGTCGGTCGAGATGACGACCAGGCCCAGGCGGTGGCCCTTCTTGAAGGTGTAGTCCGTGGGCTGGAAGTCCCAGGTGAAGTCGTAGTCCTTGCCTGGGCGGAGCGCGTCGGTGCGGTCGGGGCGGTGGCGGTTGCGGGCGTCCAGCCAGCCTCTTGTGACGATCTTGTACGGGGTCACGGAGGTGCCAAGGGTGCGGAGGACCGTGCAGCCGGTGTCGCCGGGGACGCCCTGGCCGTAGCAGTAGTTCTCGCCGGTTGAGAGCAGGCTGCCGTTCGGGCGGGTGTCGGTGCCGTAGTCGACCAGTAACGCGGTCAGGTATGGCGAGGCGCCGTCCTTGAAGGAGGCGCGGACCTTCACCGTCGGGGTGCCGGAGATGCGGACGTCCGTGGGGAGGGCGGGCGTGGTGTAGGCGAGGCGGTTCGGGTCGGGGCCGGTGGCCTCGACCAGTTGCTCGGCCGTTCTCGTCTTCTGGTCGACGAAGGTCTCCTTGGCCGCGCGCGGGCGGGGGAGCAAGCCGAGAGAGGAGCCGGGGCCGGGGTGCAGGGGGACGGTCACGGTGCCGGGCAGCGGCCAGGAGCGGTGCTGTTCCCACTGGCCGGCGGCCGCCTCGACGTCGGCCTGCGGCTCGCGCATGATGCCGGAGTCGATGCCGTGCAGCCAGTAGTCGAACCAGCCGTGCAGCTGGCGCAGCCATTCGACGGTACGCAGGCTGAACGGGTTCATGTGGGTGCCCTGGTGCAGCCAGATCTTGCGCGGCACCTTCTGCTTGGCCAGCGCGTACCACCACTGGGCGAACTGCTTGGTCTTGACGTTCCAGTCGTTGAGCCCGTGCACGACGAACACGCTGGCCTTGACCTTGCGCACGTCGTTCATGTAGTTGCGGACGTCCCAGAAGGCGCTGTAGTCGCCGGTGATCCGGTCCTGCTCGGCGGCGATGTCGTCGATGACGGCGCCGCAGGCTTCCTGGCCGTTCTCCCTGGTCAGGACGTATTTGGCGAGCACGTCGAGGTCCTCGCCCTGGAAGCCGCCGGGGGCGAGGACGCCGCCGTTGGCGCGGTAGTAGTCGTACCAGCTGGAGATGGCGGCGATCGGCACGATCGTCTTGAGGCCCTCGACGCCGGTGGCGGCGACGGCGTTGGGCAGCGTGCCGTTGTACGAGACGCCGATCATGCCGACCTTGCCGGTGGACCAGGTGGCGTGGACGGGGTTGCCGGCGGCGTCGAAGCCCTTGGCGCGCCCGTTGAGCCAGTCGATGGCGGCCTTCGGCCCGGCCGTCTCGTTGCGGTCGCCGGAGGTGGGGCAGCCGGTGGCGCGGGCGCTGCCGACGTTCTCGACCAGGGCGATGGCGTAGCCGCGGGGCAGGAAGTAGTTGTCGTAGTAGCCGTCGAACGGCCCGGCGTCCTGGCGGGCGCTGAGCGCGGTGAGCGCGGGCAGCGGGTTGCCGTGCTCGTCCACGTCCACGGGGTGGTTGGCGACGTCGTTGCCGGGGGCGTAGTACGGGCTCGCCTCCATGATGACCGGGACCTTGAGCCCCTGGTCGGTCTCCTTGGGCCGCAGGATGTCCACGGCCACCCTGTCCGGTTGGCCGTCGTTGTCGCTGTCGGTGCCCTTGACCTCGACGAACACCGTCTGCTGGATGGCGTCCGCCCGGGAGAAGACGGGCTGGGTCGCGTTGTTCTCGATGGTGATCGCGGGGGTGTCGGCCGAGGCGGGTGTCGTGCCGGTCAGGGTGGCCACGAGTAACGCGGCCAGCGGCACGGCGAGCCTCCTAGGGATCTTCCGAGAATGCATGCGGGCTCCGATGAGAGTTTTCGACCTTCGCTGGGAATCTCCGTCACGATGAGCGCTGGGGCAAGGGGTGTCCATGGGGCGAAGTTGGGGAAATCTTTCCGGATGTCGTACGGTGTGCCTGCTTCGTGCCGGATTCAGGTCCCAGGTCACGGACGCGAGTGATGTCGATAACGGAGCGGTTGCGACCCTGTGCGCCGGTTTGGTTGTCCCTGGTCAAGCAACTATCTTCCGTGCAGGTGCCGTTCGTTTCTTCGCGCCTGCGATGAGATTCGGCGGCGGGGAAATGGAAGGAGTCGCCTTGCTCGGCAAGCGATTCAACAGGCTGATGCTCGGCTCGGTCGCCGGCGTCATGCTCATGGCAGCGGCCGCCTGTGGTGGCGGTGGGGGAACCACGGCCAGCGAAGAGCCGACAGGGGACACGAGTTCCGCGGCGGGCACCGGCTCGCTGAAGGTCGGCCTCGCGTTCGACGTCGGCGGGCGTGGTGACAAGTCCTTCAACGACGCGGCTTACACCGGCCTTGAGAGGGCGAAGACGGAGCTGGGCGCGGAGATCAAGGAGCTGAGCCCCTCCGCCGACGGATCCAACCGCGGTGACCTGCTGCGTCAGCTCGCGGACGCCGGCTACAACCCGATCATCGGGGTCGGCTTCGCCTACGCCGAGGACGTCAAGAAGACCGCCGAGGAATACCCCGACCTGCAGTTCGCGGTCGTCGACTCCGCCTCCAACGCGCCCAACGTGACCGGCCTGCTGTTCGCCGAGGAGCAGGGCTCGTACCTGGCGGGCGTCGCCGCGGCGACCAAGTCGGAGAGCGGCCACGTCGGCTTCGTCGGCGGCGTCGAGTCCGACCTGATCAAGAAGTTCGAGGCGGGCTTCGTGGCCGGCGTGAAGTCGGTCAAGTCGGACGCCAAGATCGACGTCACCTACCTCACCCCTGACGGCGACTTCAGCGGCTTCAAGGCCCCCGACAAGGGCAAGGTCGCGGCCGAGAAGATGTACCAGGACGGCGCCGACATCGTCTACCACGCCTCCGGCGACTCCGGCCTCGGCGTGTTCCAGGCGGCCGCCGCGGCCGGCAAGAAGGCCATCGGCGTCGACTCCGACCAGCGGCAGACGGTCAAGGAGACCGACCTGCAGTCGGTGATCATGACCTCGATGCTCAAGCGCGTCGACGTCGGCGTGTTCGAGTTCATCAAGGCCTTCCAGGGCGGCGCCAAGGGCGGCACGAACGTGACGTACGACCTCAAGGTCGACGGTGTCGGCCTGTCCACCACGGGCGGCGAGATCGACGACATCAAGGACAAGCTCGACGCTGCCAAGAAGGACATCGTCGACGGCAAAATCACGGTTCCTGCCAAGCCGTAATCGGGATGCGAGTGACAAGTGAGGGCCCGGAGTCCGTAAACTTCGGGCCTTCTGTCTATGTCGCCCACCCGCTCTAGGAGAGGCGAAATGAGTGCTGACACCCTGGCCACGGCGCGACCCGCCGTAGAGCTGGAGGGCATCACCAAGCGTTTCCCCGGTGTCGTCGCGAACCACGACATCCGCATCACCGTCCAGCCCGGCACGGTGCACGCCATCGTGGGGGAGAACGGCGCGGGCAAGTCCACCCTGATGAAGATCCTCTACGGCATGCAGAAGCCGGACGAGGGCACGATCAAGGTCAACGGCACGGAGGTCAGCTTCCGTACGCCGAGCGACGCCATCGACGTCGGGATCGGCATGGTGCACCAGCACTTCATGCTCGCCGACAACTTCACGGTGCTGGAGAACATCGTCCTCGGCGCCGAGCCGAAGAGGGCCGGCCGGCTCGACACCGCCTCGGCGCGCAGGCGCATCACCGAGCTGGCCGCCACCCACGGCCTGCGGGTCGACCCCGACAAGCTGGTGGAGGACCTCGGCGTCGGCGACCGCCAGCGCGTCGAGATCCTCAAAGTGCTCTACCGCGGAGCCCGCATCCTCATCCTCGACGAGCCGACCGCCGTGCTCGTGCCGCAGGAGGTGGACGAGCTCTTCCAGAACCTGCGCGAGCTCAAGGCCGAGGGCCTGACGGTCATCTTCATCTCCCACAAGCTCGACGAGGTGCTCGGCATCGCCGACGCGATCACCGTCATCCGCCGCGGCACCACCGTGGCCAGCGTCGATCCCCGCGAGGTGACCGCGCGCCAGCTTGCCGAGCTGATGGTGGGCAGCGAGCTGCCCACGCCGGAGACCCGCGAGTCCACCGTGACCGACACGGTCGCGCTGCAGGTCTCCCACCTCACCGTGGAGGCCGACGGGCACCACCCCGCCCCCAAGGGCGTCGCCGTCGCCGAGTACGCCGCCAGGCTGCGCGACGAGGGCAAGCGGCTGCTGCTCGACGACGTGTCGTTCCAGGTGCGCAAGGGCGAGATCCTGGGCATCGCCGGCGTCGAGGGCAACGGCCAGTCGGAGCTGATCGAGGCCATCATGGGCATCAGGGCCGCGCACGGCCTGGTCGAGCTCGACGGCCGCGACATCAGCTCCTGGTCCACGCTGCGCCGCCGCGAGGCCGGCATCGGCTACATCCCCGAGGACCGCCACCGCCAGGGCCTGCTCCTGGAGGCGTCCCTGTGGGAGAACCGGGTGCTCGGCCACCAGACCAGGAAGCCCGCGCGCAAGGGCATCTGGGTGGACAGGAAGGCGTCCAAGGCCGACACCCAGCGCATCATCGACGCGTACGACGTGCGTACACCCGGCGTGGACACGATGGCTCTGGCCCTGTCCGGCGGCAACCAGCAGAAGCTGATCGTGGGCCGCGAGATGAGCGGCGACCCCGTCTTCCTCATCGCCGCGCACCCCACACGCGGCGTGGACGTCGGCGCGCAGGCCGCGATCTGGGACCACCTGCGCGACGCCCGCGCGGCCGGCCTCGCCGTGCTGCTCATCTCCGCCGACCTCGACGAGCTGATCGGCCTGTCCGACACGCTCCAGGTCATCTACCGGGGCCGGCTCGTCGCCGGGCTCGACCCCCGCGAGATCACGCCCGAACAGCTGGGCGGTTACATGACCGGCGCCATCGCCGGAAACGAGGAGACGTGATGCCCGCCGGGCTCAACCGGGCACTGCTCACCGTCGCCGGCGCCGCCATCGCCGTCGTGCTGGCGATCGCCGTCTGCAGCGTGGCCATCGTGATCGCGGGCGGCAGCCCGCTGGACGCGCTGGTCGCCTTCTTCGACTTCGGCAACAGCGCGCGGGCGGAGTCCAACTCCGTCGCGACCTTCCTCAACCGGGCCGTGCCGCTGTTCATCGCCGGTCTCGCGGTCGCCGTCGGCTTCCGCATGAACCTCTTCAACATCGGCGTCGAGGGTCAGTACCGCATCGCCGCGATCTGCGCGGCGTTCGTGGGCTCCACCTTCACGGCGCCCGCCCCCATCCAGATCGCGGTCATCATCCTCGTGGCGGCCGCGGTCGGCGGCCTGTACGCGCTCATCCCCGCCGTCATGAAGGTGACCAGGGGCGTGAACGAGGTCATCTCCACGATCATGCTCAACTACATCGCGATCGCGCTGTCGGCGTACCTGCTGCGCGAGCCGTTCGCGGGCGAGCGGGCGGCGGGCCAGCTCAACACGACCACGCCGCCGCTGCCGGAGTCCGGCATGTTCCCCGACCTGAACTTCGTCTTCGAGTGGTTCGGCATGCTGCCGCCCACCCGCAACGGCGGCCTGTGGGGCTTCCTGCTCGTGGCCGTCGTGCTGGGCGTGGTGATCTGGGTCGTGCTGGAGCGCACGAGGTTCGGCTTCAACGTCAAGGCCAGCGGGCTCAACGGCCCGGCCGCCCAGGCCTCCGGCGTCAACCCCAAGAAGATGATCATCGCTGCCATGGTGCTGTCGGGCGGCATCGCCGGGCTCATCGGCCTGCCGGAGATCCTCGGCGACCGGGGCGCCTACACCAACAACTTCACCGCCGGCCTGGGCTTCCTCGGCATCGCGGTGGCGCTGCTCGGCAGGAACAAGCCCGTCGGCATCGCGTTCGCCGCGCTGCTGTTCGCCTTCCTCGACCGGGCGCAGGGCGCGCTGCAGTTCGCCGACATCCCCGCCTCCGTCGTCACCATCATCCAGGGCGCGATCGTGCTGCTCGTCGTCGTGGCCAACGAGGTGACCAACCGCATCGCGCTGAGAATCGAAGAACGGCGAGCGGCCCAGCAGCTCGGCAGGAACACTCCCGTTGAGGTGGCAGCATGACCAGGGTCCGCAAATACCACCTCGCGCTGATCGGCGTCGCCGCGCTCATCGTGGTGGTGTCGCTGGTCCGCGTGCTGACCGGCTTCGACGACCTCACCTCGTCCGGCACCGTCGCCGCCGCGCTCATCCTCGCCGTGCCGATCGCGCTGGCCGGTCTCGGCGGCCTGTGGGCCGAGCGGGCCGGCGTGGTCAACATCGGCCTCGAAGGCATGATGGTGCTCGGGACGTGGTTCGCCGGCTGGGCCGGATACCAGTGGGGCCCCCTGGCCGCGCTGGCCGCCGGGCTGCTCGGCGGCGCGCTCGGCGGGCTCCTGCACGCCATCGCGACCGTGACGTTCGGCGTCGACCACATCATCAGCGGCGTCGCCATCAACCTGCTCGGTCCCGGCATCACCCGCTTCCTGTCGGAGGTGCTCTACAAGGAGGGCACGCCCGCCGCCGAGGCGGGCGCGGGCATCACCAGCTCGCCCGCGGTCAGCGGGGACACGCTCACGATCAGCCTGCCGCTGCTGTCCTCGGGGCCCGACCTGCTCGGCAAGCTGGAGAGCACCCACTGGTTCCTGGTGGCCGACCTCGCGGGCGTGCTGCGCGGGCTCACCCACCAGATGAACCTGCTGGTGGTCCTGGCCGTGCTGCTGCTGCCGCTGACGTTCTTCGTGCTCTGGCACACCGCCTTCGGCCTGCGGCTGCGCTCGGCCGGTGAGAACCCGTGGGCGGCCGAGTCGCTGGGCGTCAACGTCTATCGGATCAAGTACGTCGCCGTGGTGCTCTCCGGCGCCTTCGCCGGGCTCGGCGGCGTGTTCCTGGTCTTCGTCTCCGACAAGTACGTCGAGGGCCAGACCCAGGGCCGCGGCTTCATCGGCCTCGCCGCCATGATCTTCGGCAACTGGCGTCCCGGCGGCCTGGCCGCGGGCTCCGCCCTGTTCGGCTACGCCAACGGCCTGCAACTGCGCAGCGCCCAGACCGTCACCACGTTCTTCCTGTTCGGCGCGGTGCTGCTGCTGGCCTACCTCGCCCTGCAGATCCGCCGCCTGACCGCGCCCGACCGGCCCGCCGAGCTGGCCGCGCCGGGCGTCAGGCAGTATGTGGTGATGGCAGGGGCCGTCGTGGGCGCGGCCGCGCTGTTCTGGCTCTGGCTGGTCATCGACGAGCTGCCGAACGACTTCGTCTTCATCACGCCACACGTGCTCACGCTGCTCGTGCTCCTGATCGCCTCCCAGCGGCTGCGGATGCCCAAGGCGGACGGCGTGAGCTATCGCCGGGGGGAACAACATTGAGCATCGACTGGGACGGCCTGCGCGACGAGGCCGCCGAAGCCATGCGGCACGCGTACGCGCCGTACTCGAAATTCCCCGTGGGGGCGGCGGCGCTGGTCGACGACGGCCGGATCGTCACCGGCTGCAACGTCGAGAACGCCTCCTACGGCGTGGGCCTGTGCGCCGAGTGCGGCCTGGTCTCGGCGCTGCAGCGCTCGGGCGGCGGCCGGCTGGTCGCCTTCACCTGCGTGGACGGCCACGGTGAGCTGCTGATGCCGTGCGGGCGCTGCCGCCAGCTGCTCTACGAGTTCGGCGGCGAGGACCTGCTCGTCGAGACCGAGGACGGGCCCAAGCGCATGGCCGAGATCCTGCCGTACGCGTTCGGCCCGCAGGACCTCAGCAGGAGCTCCTGATGGACGCCATCGAGGTCATCAGGGCCAAGCGGGACCGGCACGAGCTGACCACGGCGCAGATCGACTGGGTCATCGACGCGTACACGCGCGGCGAGGTGGCCGACGAGCAGATGTCGGCCCTGGCCATGGCGATCCTGCTGAACGGCATGGACCGCCGCGAGATCGCCGACTGGACCCTGGCCATGATCCGCTCGGGCGAGCGCATGGACTGGTCGGCGCTCGACCGGCCCACCGCCGACAAGCACTCGACCGGCGGGGTCGGCGACAAGATCACGCTGCCGCTGGCGCCGCTGGTGGCGGCCTGCGGGGCGTACGTGCCGCAGCTGTCGGGGCGCGGGCTCGGCCACACCGGCGGCACGCTCGACAAGCTGGAGTCGATCCCCGGCTGGCGGGCCTCCCTGTCCAACGCCGAGATGCTGGACGTCCTGCGCGCCGCCGGCGCCGTCGTCTGCGCGGCCGGCTCCGGCCTCGCCCCCGCCGACAAGAAGCTGTACGCCCTGCGCGACGTCACCGGCACCGTCGAGTCGATCCCGCTCATCGCCTCGTCGATCATGTCGAAGAAGATCGCCGAGGGCACCGGGTCGCTCGTCCTCGACGTCAAGGTCGGCTCGGGGGCGTTCATGAAGAGCGTCCCCGACGCCAGGGAACTGGCCGAGACCATGGTCGCGCTCGGCACCGACGCGGGCGTGCGCACGGTCGCCCTGCTGACCGCCATGGACCGGCCGCTCGGCCGGGCCGTGGGCAACGCGCTGGAGGTCGCCGAGTCGGTCGAGGTGCTGTCGGGCGGCGGGCCCGCCGACGTGGTCGAGCTCACCGTACGGCTGGCCCGCGAGATGCTGGAGGCCGCCGGGATCACCGGGGCCAAGGATCCGGCCAAAGCGCTGGAGGACGGCTCCGCCATGGACGTGTGGCGGCGGATGATCTCCGCCCAGGGCGGCGACCCCGACGCGCTGCTGCCGCGGGCGGCCGAGACCATGACGGTCGAGGCGCCCGGCTCCGGCGTGCTGACCAGGCTCGACGCGTACGCGGTGGGCCTGGCCGCCTGGCGGCTGGGCGCGGGAAGGGCGCGCAAGGAGGACCCGGTGTCGTTCGGCGCGGGCGTCGTCCTGCACGCCAAGCCGGGCGACCTGGTACGCCAGGGTCAGCCCCTCATGACCCTGCACGCCGACGAGACCTGGCGCTTCGAGCGCGCTCTTGCCGCGCTGGAGGGCGCGTACGAGGTGGGCGAGGTGGCCGGGCAGCAGTTGCCGCTCGTCATCGACCGCATCACCCCCTGAAGACCGACGACCAAGGGGCGCCCGCGGGTGCCCCTTGGTCACCCCACGACGGTCACCCCACGACCCACCGGCGCCCGGTGGGTCGTGCGTCACGAATGCCGGGGCGCGAGGGACAGCCTGGTCCTGGTGAGCAGCGCCACCAGGGTCGCGAGCAGGGGCAGCCCCACCACGACGGCGGCCAGGAACGGCCACGGCAGGGCGAGCGTGGCCGGGTCGCCGGAACCCCGCGACGTCATCGGCCGGCTGAGCGCCACGCCCGTCACCCCTCCCGCCGCCAGCCCGATCAGCGCGCCGAGACCGGCGATGTAGAGCGCCTGCCAGGCCACGACCATCCGCAACGTCCTCGGCGGGGCGCCGATCGCCATCATCGTCGAGCGCTCGGGCCGCATGTCGGCGGCGGCCAGGCCGGTGGCGGCCAGCGTGCCGCCGACGACCAGCACCAGGGCGCCCACGAGCCAGCCGCCCAGACCGGTGCTCGGCAGATGCCGGTAGCCGTCCTCCATGGCCACCGTCACGCGGGAGGTCACCTTGCGCAGGTCGCCGGCCAGCGGGTCCGGCGGCCGGTGCATGGCGTAGAGCTGGCGTTCCAGGGTCGTGAAACCGGCCTGTTCGACCAGGCCGCGCGGCAGCAGCGCCCCGCCCTGGTGCCCGTCGGCGGGGGCGGCCACCACCGCGGGCACCTCGAAGGTGCGCGGCGGGCCCGACGTCGAGCCGGCCCGCAGCCGCAGCTTGCCGTCGCGCACCGCGGCCGGGTCGAACACCACCGCCTTGCCACTGGCCAGCGCCGCGGCCGCCCGCGGGTCGTGGCGTCCTTGAAGGAGCGTCAGCAGGGGCTGGTCGCCGACGGCCACCGTACGGCGGATGCGCGTGCCGTTCCAGCGCACCGCATAGCGCAGGGCGTAGCGGCGGCCCTGGGTGTCCTGCACCTGGTAGCCCGAGGCGAGCGGCACTCCTGGAAGCCCCCGTACCGCCTCGGCGCGCAGCTTGGTCCAGGTCTTGTCGCTCATCACGCCGCCCCAGACGGCCAGCGTGCCGGTCGGGCGCGCCGAGGTGTAGGCGCGTTGCTGGTCGACGTACTCGCTCTGCGCGCTGATGCCGACGGCGACGACCGTGGCCGTGACCGCCGTGACGGCCGCCACCGCGCTCGCCGTCCTGGACCGGTGGCGCACCGCGTCGCGGACGGCCACCCGCAGCGACAGCGGCAAGCGGCCGGCCACGTGCCCGGTCAGGCCGATCAGCCAGGGCGTCAGCACCACCAGGCCGATCATGATCAGCAGCGCGGCGGTCCACACCGTCGCCGGGTCCTGCTGGCGCCGGGCCAGTACGGTCGCCACCAGCCCGGCCAGCACCAGCACGCCCCCGGCCAGCGGCCAGCCGCGCCGGATGGCCACGGCGGGCGGGCGGCCGGCCAGCACGCTCACGGTGTCCTGCCGGGCCGCCTGCACGGCGGGCACCAGTGCCGCCACGATCCCGGAGACCAGGCCCAGCACGGCGACGCCGAGCACCGTGAGCCACGGCACGTCCAGCGGGCCGGCCTGCCCGCCCCAACGCGCCCCGATCTCGGCGGCCAGCCCTCCCGCGCCGACGCCCAGCGCCGTCGCCACCAGCGTGGCCGTGCCGCCGAGCACCAGGCCGTCGGCCAGCACGATCAGCCGCAGGTGCCCGGCGGAGCCGCCCTGCGCCGCGATCTCGGCCAGCTCCCGCCGCCGTCGCCGCAGCCCGACCGCGAAGGCGGGGCCGGCCAGCAGCACGGTCTCCAGCACCAGCATGATCACCATGGCGCCGAGCGCGACCGTCTGCGGCAGGCCGCGCACCGCCGTCCTGCCGGGCACGTTCACGAGCATGTCGCGGGAGGTGACGTACATGCCGGCGGTGTTCAGCGCGGCCACGTCCGTCCAGGTGACCGGGCCGGGGGTGTCGACGAGCCAGGCGGCGCCGTACTCGTTCCGGTAGTGGATCGTCTCCGACGGCACCAGCGGGAGGTCGGGGCCGACGACCTGCCGCAGCGTCGGCCGGTACGCGTGCTCGACGACGCCCACCACCTTCAGCGGTGTCGCGCCGGCAGGCCGGAGGAGGTCGCCGGGCCGCAGGCCGGTGGCGGGGGTCACCGCGACCTCGCCCGGCCCGGCGGGCAGCCGGCCCTCGGCCGGTGTCAGCATGCCCTTGGTGAGGGGGTCACGCAGGTCGGTCTCCAGCGCGTCCATCCTCCCGGTGCCCAGCTCGATCTCGCCGGCGTTGCAGGGGATCACGCGGGTGCCCGGCGCGAGCAGCGCCGCCACCTTGGCGGCGCTGCGCTCGGGGATGGTCGGCTTGTCGCCGTTCCATTGACGGGCCGCGCCGCGCGGGGTCTGGCGGATCGTCATGCCTTCCGGCTGCTGCACGAGGCGGGCGTCGGCCGTGCCCAGCTCGGTCTCCACCATCTCGGGCCCCAAGACGTTCACGGTCGCGAAGAACGTGGCGACCCCCGTGATCACCAGGACGGGCAGGGCGATCATCACCATGATGAGCGCGCTTCGGCCCTTGGCCCGCCACGCGCTGCGGCGGGAGATGCGCAGCGCGGCGCGCATCGCGCTCATCGGGCGCTCTCCAGCGGCACGTCCGTGGGCTCGGCGAGCGCTCCGTCGCGCAGGAACACCACCCGATCGGCCCAGCCGGCGTATCGCGGCTCGTGGGTGACGAGCAGCACTGCGGCCCCCGCGTCGCAGCGCGCCCGTAACGTGCGCAGGATCTCGTCTCCGGTACGCGTGTCGAGCGCGCCGGTCGGTTCGTCGGCCAGCAGTAGTCGCCGCTCACCGATCAGCGCGCGGGCGATCGCGACCTGCTGGCGCTGGCCGCCGGACAGCTCCTCGGGGAAGCGGTCGGCCAGATCAGCCCCGTCGACCTCCGCCAGGGCGGCCATGGCCTCCTCGCGGGCCCGGCCCGAGCGCGCGCCGTCGAGCTCGCGGGGCAGCATCACGTTCTCCGCCGCCGTGAGCGACGGGATCAGGTTGAGGTCCTGGAAGACGTAGCCGACGCTGCGCCGCCGCAGCGCCGCCAGGTCGCGTACGGTGGCGAGGTCCTGCCCGTCGAGGTGCACCGTCCCCGACGTGGGCCGGTCGAGGCCGCCCGCGAGGTTGAGCAGGGTCGACTTGCCCGACCCCGACGGGCCCATGACCGCGACCAGTTCCCCCAGCCCCACCTCGAGGCTCACGCCTTTCAGCGCGTGCACGGCCGCCGCCCCTTCACCGTGCACCCTGGCCACATCGGCCAGTCGTACGAACGTCATTGCTCCTCCATCGACCGACATGCGTACTAAGTATGCATACTCGGTATGTATCACTCAAGCGGAATGCACGGGTCTGAGGGAAGGCATGACGAATCCCCGCCTTCGCGCGGAAGGCGGGGAGTGCGGGGCGCGGAGGTCAGCTCGTGAGGACGGGGGCTTCGCGGAAGATCTCGGCGAGGACGGCGCGATGGGTGGGCACGGCCTCGGCGTGGCGGGCGCGGCCCTGGTCGGTGATGCAGACGTAGACCCCGCGCCGGTCGTCGCGGCAGACGTCGCGCGAGACGAGCGCGGCCTTCTCCAGGCGGCCCACCACCCGCGACAGCGCGCTCTGGCTCAGGTGGACCTCGTCGCACAGCTCCTGGATGCGCAGCTTGCGGTCGTGATGGACGATCCGGTCGAGCACCTCGAACTCGCTGGGTCCCAGCCCGTGCCGCGCGCCCAGCTCGCGCTCCAGCGCGCACATCGCCTTGGCGTGCTTGGCCAGGACGTAGTGCCAGGTCTCGACCACGTCGTCCGCGTCCATGTCGCGGAGGTTACCACCAGCCCAACTCTCATGCAACGGCATTAAATGCACTTGCATTAGATGCGAGTGCATGTATTGTTCTGGCTCATGACTTCTCCTTCTTCGCGCTGGGCCGCCTTGGCCGTGCTCTGCGCAGTGATCTTTCTTGACGCCCTTGACGTCTCGATGGTGGGTGTCGCGCTGCCCGCCATCCAGCACGACCTGGGGTTGACCACGTCTTCGCTGCAGTGGGTGGTCAGCGGCTACGTGCTCGGCTACGGCGGGCTGCTGCTGCTCGGCGGCAGGACCGCCGACCTGCTCGGGCGGCGCAGGGTGTTCCTGGTCGCTTTGGGCGTCTTCGCCGTGGCGTCGTTGCTGGGCGGTGTGGTGGACGACGGCGGGTTGCTGATCGCCGCGCGGTTCGTGAAGGGCGTGGCTGCCGCGTTCACCGCCCCGGCCGCCTTGTCGATCATCACGACCACGTTTCCCGAGGGCCCGCAGCGCAACAAGGCGCTGAGCTTCTTCACCGCCTCGGGCGCGAGCGGCTACTCGCTCGGCCTGGTGCTGTCGGGGTTGCTGACCGAGATCGGCTGGCGGTGGACGTTGCTGATGCCGGTGCCCGTCGCCGTCATCGCGCTGATCGCCGCGCTGAAGGTGCTGCCGCGCGGCCGCGAGGAGCGAGCCGAGGGCGGCCACGACCTTGTCGGCGCCGTGACGATCACCGGGTCCATGTTGCTGCTGGTCTTCACGGTCGTGCAGGCTCCCGAGGCCGGATGGGCGTCCGTGCGGACGATCGGCTCGCTCGCCGGGGTCGCCGCGCTGCTCGGGCTGTTCGTGTTCACCGAGCTGAAGGTGCGCCACCCGCTGGTGCGGCTGGGCATCCTGCGCTCCGGGCACATCGTGCGGGCCAACCTCGGGCTGGTCATCCTCATGGGCTCGTACGTGGCCTTCCAGTTCGTGGCCATGCAGTACTTCCAGAACCTGCTGGGCTGGTCGGCGCTCGGCACCGCGATGGCGTTCCTGCCCGCCGGCGTGCTGGTCGCGCTCACCTCGACCAAGATGGGCGACTTCGCCGACAGGTTCGGCACCGGCAAGCTCATCGTGATCGGCGCGGCGGCGCTGGCCGGCGGCTACGCGATCTTCCTCGGCATCGACCGCACCCCCAGTCTGGGCGGCATGGTGATCCCCGGCATGGTCCTGCTGGGCATCGCGTTCGCGCTGTCGTTCCCCGCGCTCAACATCCAGGCCACCAACGGCGTGGACGACGACGAGCAGGGCCTCGCCTCCGGCCTGCTGAACACCTCGGGTCAGGTGGGCGGCGCGATCGTGCTGGCCGTGGTGACCGCCGTGCTCACCTCGGGCGGCGGCGAGACGCTCTCGATCGGCTCGCTGCGCGCGGCGATCGTGGTGTCGCTGGTGCTGGCGCTGGTTGGTCTGGCGATCTCGGCGACGGGGCTGCGGGCGCGCAAGGCGGTCCCCGCGGCGGAGCCGGTGCGGACCTACGAAACGGTGTAATCTTCTCAGATCGTCCAGCTGAGCTTGCTTTGCGTCAAACAGGTTAATTCTCCGCTAACAGCGCCCGAGCGTGACGTCGTGTCTGTTCCTGCTCATATTACGATCCCTGTGATCATTCACAGGGGGAGAGTGCTTCGGTGGCCGACGCGTTCGAGGCGACGATCGAGGAGATGGCGCGGGAGATCGACCGGCAGGTCGCCCGGCTGCGGGAGACGTACGCGGAGTACAACGCCGTGGAGCGTACATCGCGCTCGAAGGACGGGATGGTCAGCGTCACCGTCGGCCCCAACGGGCGGCTGCGCGGCATCGAGCTGAACCCGCGCGTCTACCGCAGCCTGTCGCCGTCCGAGCTGGCCGAGGCCATCATGCGGCAGGCCGAGGCGGCGGCGGGCGAGGTCGCCGAGCGGAGCAGGACGCTCATGGAGCCGCTCATGCCGGACTCCGAGCTCCTTGACGGGGTCTTCGGACAGGGGCTCGACGCGTTCCTCCCCGGCCCGCAGGAGGGTTCCCGGTGAGCGACGGATTCACCGTACGGGCGGCGGCGCTGCGCCGGCACAGCGGCGTCTACCAGGAGCTGAAGAGCAACGCCGAGGAGGCGAGGACCGCCCTGCGCGCCGCCTTCGACCTGGACAGGAAGACGCTCGGCGACGACATGTACGGCGCCGAGCTGGCCAAGAAGCTGCCCGGCATGGAGCAGGCCATCGAGGACGCCTTCAAGGACTACCTGGACGACCTCGACGGCCTCACCACCGGCCTGCACGTCTCCAGCCGCAACTACGAGGCCGCCGACCGGCCGCCCGCGCGCCGCGACTGAACGACCATGGGCTTCGACGGGTTCCTCACGCCCGACTGGGCCAAGCCGTACGTGGGCTGGGCCGTGGGCATGGACTGGCCGGAAGGCGACGAGAGCGGCTGCTTCCGGATGGCCGACGCGTGCATCACGGCCGCGTACCGGATCGTCGAGGGCACCGACGCCCACCTGCCGGGCAGCGCCCGCCTCATCGGCGCCGACTGGGACGGCGACGCGCACCTCGCCTTCGTCGGCCATGTCAGGAAGACGGCCGACGAGAAGGTGGCGAATCTCGTCGAGCGGCTGGTCGACACCGCCGTCGCGCTCAACGGCGTGGGCGTGCAGATCCAGTACGCCAAGTACATGATCGAGGCCACCGTGTGGCTGCTGATCGCGACCCTGGTGCTGCTGCTGCACCTCGCCGTCACCAACCCCGCGGCCCTGGGCCTGATCCCGCCGCGCGTGCAGATCGCGCGGCTGACCGTCGCGCAGATCGCCCGGCGGACACTGCGCAACATCGCCGTCTTCGCCGGGATCATGGGCGGGATGGACGCGGGCATCCAGGCGCTGCAGCTGACCAACCGCAGGGACGAGTTCGACGTCAAGCAGCTCGCGATCTCGGCGGCGAGCGGCGGCGCGATGGGCGGCATGATGGGGCTGATGTCGGGCGCGCTGTCCCGGCTGGCCACGCCCGCCCTGCGGGCCGGGCTGACCCGGGCGGAGATGTCCACGTTCGAGAAGCTGCTCGCCGCGGCCAACTCCTCCCTGTACGGTCAGGCCGCCCAGTACGCCGTCACCGGCGGCCTCACCACGGCCGGCACCCTGCTGGCGCAGGGGCACTTCAGCTGGGACCTGCTGGCCAAGGGCATCACGTCCAGCGCACTCGGCGCGGACGGCCAGCACCTGGTCAGAGGCTTGCCCGCCGACACCCCACCGGCGACCTCAGGCGGCCCTCCCCCCACCCCCGGCCCCGGCACCGGCGGCCCGCGCCCAGGCTCCGGCCCGGGCGACCCTGGCTCCGGCGCGGGCGACCCGGGCTCCGGTGCGGGGGAGCCGGCCTCCGGCACCCCGGACCCACGCTCCGGCACCGGCGTCCCCGACCCCGGCTCCGCAGCGGGCGGCGGTGAGCCCCGTTCCGGTGGGGCAGCGCATCAGGCCGGGCAGGTCCCCACGACCACGCTCGCGTCCAGCCCGGACCCGCAGCCCGCCCACCAGCAGCCCGCTCACCAGCAGCCCGGTTCGCAGCAGCAGGGGACCAACGCGACCCCTCCGGCGCACGCCCCGGAGGGGGCCGCCTCGGCGGCGCGTTCAGAGGGCGGTGCCTCGGGGGCGCGGCCTGACGGGGCCGTCCAGGCGGCGCGGCCGGAAGGGGTGGCGCGGCCTGATGCGAATGAGGCGGGGCGGGGGCCGGTGCGGCCGCCGCGTACCACCGAGATCGGGGCGCTCGGGGAGACGGCCGTGCATGACGTCAAGGTGCCGCAGGACGCCAAGGCGGCGGCGCGGGCGCTGGCCGACGGGATCGAGGGCGCGAC
The DNA here is from genome assembly GCF_040676995.1 of Nonomuraea sp. NPDC049419. Taxonomy (NCBI): domain Bacteria; kingdom Bacillati; phylum Actinomycetota; class Actinomycetes; order Streptosporangiales; family Streptosporangiaceae; genus Nonomuraea; species Nonomuraea sp. NPDC049419. The sequence continues at coordinate 383,896 of NZ_JBFAQB010000001.1, forward strand.
GAAGCGGGAGCGGGCGGCCGTCCGCGACTGGCTGGAGCAGGTGCTCGCCGACGGTGACCGCGACGCCTGGACCGAGCGCCTGGCGAAGGGCGTGGCCCTGGACGTCGGGGACAAGGCGATCTACGTCAAGCTGCGCCCCGAGGGGTTCACGCACGTGGAGCACCCGGACCTGGCGCCGGAGAAGCCGGTCGCGTTCGGCGGCGACGGCGTGGAGGGCAAGTCGGTACGCGCCACGTCAAGGGAGGTGAGCGGCGGCCTCGTCCGCAACCTGACCGAGTCGCCTGACGCGGCCGAGGAGTCGACGGCGCTGCCGCGTACCGGACTGCTCGACACCTCCAGGACCACGCACACCAGCAGCATCGAGCTGATGAGCGGCCACAAGGTCATCTCTCCGAAACACGACTACTTCCTCGCCGACGTCGCCGTGGACGTCTACCGCGACGGCACGAAGCTCGCGACCGCCGGCAAGATCCAGGACCTGGCGGTGACCCTGCCCTTCCCCGAGCAGTTCACCAGGGAGGGCCCGCCGCGCCCGTCCGACCACCCGCCGGCCCGCCCGCGCCACGAGGTGCCGCAGGGGGCGGCGGGCCGGTTCCGCGACCACGGCATCACGGTCAGCGGCCTCGACCTGACGCCGCTCGTGCTGGAGGTGCAGCGCCGCGCGCTCGCCGAGGGCGTGCCCGCCCGCGAGGTCGTCAAGATCATCGACCACCTCACCTCGACCATCCTGCACGAGCAGGGCATCAAGAACCGCAGCCAGGCGCTGCTGTCGAGCGGGGCGGTCACGGAGGCGGTCAGGTTCAAGACGTCGGCGCTGCGGTCGGCGGAGGAGTCGATCAGGATCACCGGCGAGGTGACCAGGATCGAGCGGGTGGACGGCGACGGGCGGCCTCCTGTCGAGGGCATGCTCCGTGACGACCTCGGGCGGCGCAACGCGGAGGGCGTGGCGTACCGGCAGGGCAGGGACCTCAACCTGCACGTGGGCGGCAGGCTGGGCGTGCGCGCCGGCCACTGGGCCGAGGCGATCGGGCGCGGCATCGTCGGCTTCGGCTTCGGCTCCGACCACGTCGCGACGGCGAACCGGGCCCACGGCAACCACACCGTGGTCACCAGCCGGGCCGACCTCACCATGTACGACGCCCACCTGCGCCTGAAGGTCGAGACGGAGACGATGGGCACGTTCACCGTGGACGTGCCGGCCGAGCTGGCCCTGCCGACGCGCGACGCGCCCGGCCTCGAACGGGACGTCTTCGGCCACGACCTGCGGCCGCCCGGCGAGTTCAACAGGATCCAGCAGGAGCTGGCCGGCCTGCACCGCGAGATGGAGCGCGTACGCCAGGAGTTCGCATCAGACAGGACGGGCTACGACCCGCACCCGCTGGAGCCCAGGACGCTCGCCGCCGGTCGCGGGCCAGGACTCGGCACCGGCATCAGGGTGCACGCGGACACGCGGCTGTTCGCCGAGCTGCGCCAGGCCGTCGAGGGGGCGCTGCCGGACCTGCCGCAGAACATCAGGCGGCAGATCGTCCGCGACCTGGAGCTCAGGTACGGGGGCGCCGCCCTGGAGGCGGACCTGACGTACGCGCTGCACGGCATCAGGTACGAGACCACGATCGCCGGCCACACGGTAGAGGTCGTGGCGCAAGGCGTGCTCGGCCCCCGGCACGAGGTCGGCGCGACGGCCGTGACGATCAACGAGCGCAGGATCACCTCCTGGAACGGCACCAGCCAGCGCGAGGTCTCGCACGGCGTGCGCGGCGAGGTGGCCGCCGTGGCGCGGGTGGACGTGGGCAGGGCGCTCAGGACCGGCGTGCCCGAGGGCGTGCTGAAGGTGGACGCCCCCAACATCGCGGGCATCGCGAGCGGCTCCAAGGCCGAGACGGTCGCGGTCGGCGCGGGGCACACGCGATACGACCGCACGGAGGCGGGCGGCGGGTTCACCTTCACCAGGGACCTGTCGTTCGACGTCCAGCTAAGGGTCTCGAAGGACGGCGCGGTGGTGGCCGACACGTCGTGGCGGGTGGACGGCAGCCGGGCGGAGATCGTCGTCCCCGAGCCGCACCTGCAGGAGACGCCGCTGCTGGCCGGTGACGTCACGGCCGTGGGCCGCATGGAGCGGCTCGACGGGCCGCCCCGCGACGTGTGGGCGCACGACGACCGGCTGCACGCGATCGTCCGCCTGGGCGCGATGCCGGATCTGGCGCGGGCGGTGGCCGAGGTGCACGCCGCCTGGGCGGACCGGCCGGCTCCCGCAGGCCGCCTGGACGTGCCGGTGACGATCGAGAACGTCGTGGACGTCATCACCCTGGAGACCATGATCACGTCGCATCCCGGCGGGCTGCGGCACGTGGTGGCCGAGCACGGCGGCCGGCGCTACGAGCTGCACGTGCAGGCCGACGTGGCGGGAATGACGTACGTGAAGTCGGAGACCGGGGTCGAGCACGAGGCGTACGCGAACAGCAACTCGCGCGTCGTCGAGGGGGAGCGGGGCGCGCGCAGCGTCGGCGGGCACGCGCGGGCCGGCGTGCGGGTCACGCTCGGCGGCTCACCCGAGGGCGGCCACCCGGTGACGGGGACCGAGCACAAGGTGCTGGCCCGGGTGGGCGGGCACGCCGCCGCCAAGCGGATGTCGCTGGAGAGCTCGTACCGGGGCGGTGGGGACATCAGCCGGGTCACGTACGGGGACGGCGGCGCCTCGCACTGGTACCGGGGCGACCTGGTGCTGACCGTGACGCCCAGCAGGACTGCCGGGACGGTCGTCGAGCACGGGGAGCCCGTTCACCTGCGCGTGTCCGACATCATGGACGTCGTGCTGCCCGATGAGGTGGCCCGCCGCCACGACCTGGACGTCCCAGAACCTCCCGCCCCGGAGCAGGCCCCCGGGCAGCCCGCGGACGTCGCTCGTACCTATGTGGCGCCCGAGGCGGCGATGAGCACCGCTTCCGTGCACCACCTCGACGCGCGCGGCGTCCTGCCCGCGATCGTCGAGACGTTGCGCGGCGAGGGGCTGCTCTTCCCCGGCCAGGAGCTGACCGCCCACCCGGTGGCCGAGCAGCTGCGCGGCCACTTCGGTCAGGAGGCGCTCGGGACGAAGCTGGGCGAGCTGCGCGGGAACGGCGTGACGTCCTGGCTGTTCGTCACTGACGAGGCGGGCCGGGTCACCGAGCGCGTGGGGATCAGGGTCACGGCCAGGCTGGGCGACGGTGTGCACGTCGGCGAGCGGCCCGACACGGGGCTCATGCTGCGCAGCGAGCGGCTCGGCGGCGACCTGAACCTCCAGGAGAAGGGGTCGGACCGCGGCAAGGAGGTGCTCGCCCGCTACATCAGGACCTCGGACGGCGACATCGCCGGCGGCGAGGCCGGGGTCACCACCTCCCGCGACGGTCACGCCGTGGACGCCCGCGGCACCAACGTCAAGGACATCAACCGCTTCCAGACGCGGGAGGCGCCGCAGGAGTTCCGGCATCCGGTCACGTACGACATCACGCTCGAACGCTCCAAGGTCAGCCCCGTCATGGAGCCGGTGCAGGGCGCGGCCCGCGGCATGCTGCTCAAGGCGGGCGAGCTGACCGGCCACGACGGCGCGGTACGGCTCTTCGACCGGCACGTCGGCCTCACCACGACGTCCGGCGCGGTGGCGCACGGCGAGGTCGGCCTGCTGGTGGCGGGCCACCTGACCACGGAGGTCCCGCACGGCACGCCGGTCGCGGCGCACACGGAGGTCGTCGCCGCCCGGCCGCGCTGGGCGGAGCAGGGCGGGCCTGGCCCGCTGACCGCCATGCTCGGCGACGCGATGCCCAAGGGGGACGTCAGCCAGGTCGCCTTCCCCGCCGCCAGGCTGGTCGAGGAGTGGGCGCCGCTGGCCACGGTGCCGCCCAGGCTGCGCGGCGAGGCGCCGGCGGTGGCCGACCGGCCCGGCGGGTTCGAGCTGTCCCGCCAGGACGGCATCGCGCTGACCGAGGCCACCAAGGAACGGACCATGCGGGCACACCTCGGGTCCCTGCTGGGGCACACGTACGAGCTGCCCGGCGTCGGTACGGTCGGCATCGAGGTCACCGGCGTCCGCGAGGTCGCCGAGGCGCGGGTCAAGCAGCGCGTCTACGCGCAGACCCTGGACACGTCAGGGCACGGCCAGGGCGAGGGCCGTGGCCTGGCCGCCCGCGCCGGCGTCTCCGGCAACCTGCGCAACCCGTCGGACGGGGGCGCGGAGTCCGGCGGCGGGCACGAAGGACCGCCGACGGTCGGGTACGGCGGCGTCGGCGGCGCCTCCAAGACCAGGGAGGAGGCCGGGTCGCGCAACGGCGACGTGCTCGAACGCAACTACCTGGAGCAGGAGCACGTCAACACCTACCTGGAGTGCGACATCCAAGTCGTGGTCCGGGGCAAGGGGACGCCGCTCGTGCTCGACGTGGACCGTGGGCTCTACCTGCGGCTCACGCCGGAGGGGCTGGCCGCGCTGGAGGAGGCGCATCGGGGAGTCGTCGGGAGATGAGCGCTTGCAGGCTCGTACGCTGGGCAAATACCGGGCATGCGCCCGTCGAGTGTCCGCCTGCTGCTCCCACTCGTCCTGCTGAGCGTGCTCACCGCGTGCGGCACCGCGCAGCAGGCCACGCTGCCGCAGAGCCCGTCCTCCTCCGGGCCGGCCGCGCAGCCGGGCCCGACGCGTACGGCCGAGGTGGAGGTCGATCGGGGCGGCATGGAGCCGGCGGTCGTGACGAACGTGCGGTATGCGGCTCACGACACCTATGACCGGCTCGTGGTCGATCTGCGCGGCGGCATACCCGGATATGACGTGAAATGGGTGGACGGGTTCGTCCAGGACGGCTCGGGCAAGCCCATCGACGTACGCGGCGGCGCGTACCTGCAGCTCACGCTCTTCCCCGCGCACGCCCACGACGACGAGGGCGAGCCCACCTGGGGCGGCGGCCCCGTGTACGCCGCCGGGCTCGGCAACCTCACCAAGGTCGTCAGGACCGGCGACTTCGAGGGCCGCGTCGGGATCGGGCTGGCGCTCGACCGGCGGGCCGGGTTCCGGGTCACCGAGCAGGGGTCGCCGGATCGGCTCGTGCTCGACGTGGCACACTGACCGTCGTGGTGAGAAAGATCGAGGGGGCCTCGCGCATCCCCGTACCCGGTGGCAAAGTGATCGACGAGCACGTGGGCCGCGTCAACAGCGGCGACGAGGCGGTGTCCATCGCCCACATGACCGCGCCGCCCGGGTGGGAGGAGCCCGCGCAGACGCCGGCCTTCACCGAGTACACCGTGGTCCTGCGCGGCACCGTGCTGGTCGAGCACGCCGAGGGCACCACGCGGGTCGACGCCGGGCAGTCGGTGGTGACCTCGCCGGGCGAGAAGGTCCGCTACAGCGTCGGCCCCGAGGGCGCCGAGTACATCGCGGTGTGCCTGCCCGCCTTCGCCCCCGAGGCCGCCGGACGCGAGTGACGGCGGGCCGCGCGCCGGGATCGGGCCCGGTGGGGGCGAGTGAAAGCCGGGCCGTCCTCATATCATGGGCGGATGAGCCCCACGCTTGACGAGATCCGGCGGGCTCCCAAGGTGTTGCTGCACGATCACCTCGACGGCGGGCTCCGCGCCGAGACGATCGTCGAGCTGGCCCGGGAGACCGACTACGGCCGGCTGCCCACCCACGACCCCGACGACCTGCGCCAGTGGTTCGAGGAGGCGGCCGACTCCGGCTCGCTCGAACGCTACCTCGAGACCTTCGACCACACGGTCGCCGTCATGCAGACCCGCGAGTCGCTCGCCAGGGTCGCCCAGGAGTGCGCGGAAGACCTGGCCGCCGACGGCGTGGTCTACGCCGAGGTGCGCTTCGCCCCCGAACAGCACACCACCCGGGGCCTGAGTCTCGACCAGGTGGTGGAGGCCGTGCTCGACGGGTTCGAGCGCGGCTCCCAGGGGCGCGGCATCCGCGTCGGCACGCTGCTGACCGCCATGCGCCACCAGGCGCGCTCCCGCGAGATCGCCGAGCTCGCGGTGCGCTACCGCGACGGCGGCGTGGTGGGCTTCGACATCGCGGGCGCCGAGGCCGGCTACCCGCCCACCCGCCACCTCGACGCGTTCGAATACCTGCAGCGGGAGAACGCCCACTTCACCATCCACGCCGGCGAGGCGTTCGGGCTGCCGTCGATCTGGCAGGCCATCCAGTGGTGCGGCGCCGACCGGCTCGGCCACGGCGTGCGCATCATCGACGACATCTCGGTCTCCGACGACGGCACGGCCAAGCTGGGGCGGCTGGCGGCGTACGTCCGCGACAAGCGCATCCCGCTGGAGATGTGCCCCACCTCCAACCTGCAGACCGGCGCCGCCGCGTCGATCGCCGACCACCCCATCGGGCTGCTGCGGCGCCTGCACTTCCGCGTCACGGTCAACACCGACAACCGGCTGATGAGCTCCACCACCGTGTCGGACGAGTTCCGCAAGCTGGTCGAGGCGTTCGGCTACGGCTGGGACGACCTGCAGTGGTTCACGGTCAACGCGATGAAGTCGGCGTTCCTGCCGTTCGACGAGCGGCTGGCGCTCATCAACGGCGTGATCAAGCCCGGGTTCGCACAGCTCAAGTGGCAGCCGTGAAGCAGACCTACCGCTCCAAGACCGCCTACGTCCTGGCGTGGATCTGGCTGGTGTTCGTCGCGCTCAACGTCGTCGACCTGGTCGTCCGCTTCAGCGGCAAGGGGTCGCTGGTGGCGCTGGCCGTGCTCGCCGTGCTGACCGCGCTGGTCTACGCGGTCGCGCTGCGGCCCGCCACCGTGCTCACCGAGGAGGGGCTGGTGGGGCGCAACCCGTTCCGCACCACGTTCCTGCCGTGGGCCTCCATCGAGGACGTCGGCGTCTCCCACTCGATCAACGTGCGCTACGACGACGACCAGGTGCTGCGGCTGTGGACCCCGATGAGCAGCGCGCGCGAACGGGCCAAGGCGCAGCGGCGCGGCACCCCCGCCCAGCAGCGCGGGCGCTTCGCCACCGAGCCGACCCTGTCGAAGGGCGAGCAGGCGGCGGCCGAGGCGTTCGCGGGCAAGACCCACGCCGACTGGGTGGGCGACCAGATCCGCGACCGCGCCGAGTCCGCCAAGCGCCGCTCCAAGGAGGCCGGGCCCGCGCGGGTGACGTGGTCGTACGACTCGATCGCGGCGCTGGTCGTCGCGCTCGCTCTGGTGGTCGCCGCGGTCGTCGCGTAGCGTGCGATGAGTTTCGCGGGCCTCATCGGTCTGACGGTGGAGAAGGAGGTTCAGCATGCCTGAGATCGTGGAACTCCCCGACCGTCCGTACGTCGGGGTGCGCGGCGCCATCACCATGAACACCATCCCGGTCATCGCGGACCGGATCGGCGAGATCGCCGGCTGGCTGCTGGGACGCGGTGCCGCCATCGCCGGGGCGCCGTTCCTGCGTTACGAGAGCTTCGACACGGAAGGCGACGGGCTGGTGATGCAGGCCGGGGTGCCGGTCGCGGGGCCGGTGGAGGCCGAGGGCGACTACTTCGCCGGGGTCCTGCCCGCCGGCCGCTACGCCACCCTCACCCACCGCGGCCACTTCGACGGCCTCATCGAGGCCACCCGTGTCCTGCTGGCGTGGGGCGAGGAGCAGGGCCTGAAGTGGGACATGACCGAGGGCGACGGCGCCGAGCACTGGGGCTGCCGCCTGGAGGTCTACAACACCGACCCCCGCGTCGAGAACGACCCCGCCAACTTCCTCACCGACCTTCAAATCCGCCTGTCCTAACCCCCGAGGCGGTCAGTGCCCCCGCAGGAACGCGAGGTCCGCGCCCCACGAGTCGTAGATCTCGCCGTGTCCGGCCGCCCTGGCATGGGGTTCGAGGGCGTTGAGCAGCGTTCGTACGGCGCCGTCGGCCTCAAGGGTCAGGGCGGCGGCGAGCAGGGGCAGCAGCGCGTCGGCCGCCCACAGCGGCGCGCCCAGCGGGTGCCGCCGCAGCTCCCACTCCACGTACTTGTTGTACGGCCGCACCCGCCCGTGCAGCGCGAACACGTACGAGAGGTAGGCGGGGACCGTCTCGGCGCCGTCCAGCAGCGTGCCCATGACGTTGCCGTCGCGGGCGTTCTTCAGGCACCGGTAGGCGCTGTTGAGGAACGCCCCGAGCGCCTCGTACGCCACGACGCCCGCCTCCTCAGCGGCGAGCGTGCCCTTGGCGGCGACCAGCGAGGCGATGAGCCCGTCTGGCGTGTCCTTGAGCACCTGGGAGTACGCGAAGGCGTAGCGGTTCCACTCGGTGCCCGACCCGGGCAGCGCGTGCGCACGGAACTCGTCGAGCGTCATGACCACCACGTCCAGCAGCGCGTCCCGCCGGGGCGCGAGGGAGGCCCCAGGGGCGACGACCGCGTAGAGGTCGTGGTCGGAGTGCGAGGTGGCGGTGTCCTCGCGGGCGTGCGAGCCGCTCAGCACCAGCCCGAGCACCTCCTGGTCCGGCAGAACCCGGTCCAGGAAGCGCTCGAACTCCGTCACCCCAGCCCCAGCCGCGCGGCGAGGTCGGACTCGACGGCCTCAAGCCGCCGCGCGGCAGCCGCGCGCGCCTCGCCGGGCGTCGTGGTGACCGGCACGACCACCTCCAGGTAGCACTTGAGCTTGGGCTCGGTGCCGGACGGCCGGACGACCACGCGGGCGTCGTCCGCCAGCCGGTAGCGCAGCCCGTCGGTCGGCGGCAGGCCGCCGTCGCCGCGCGCGAGGTCGTCGGTGGCGGTCACCTCAAGGCCGCCGAGGCCGGCGGGCGGCTCGGCCCGCAGCCGGGACATGGCGTCGGCGATGAGCGACAGGTCGGCGACCCGGAAGGAGAGCTGGGTGGTGGCGTGCAGGCCGTAGCGGCGGGCCTGGTCGTCGAGCAGGTCGAGCAGCGTACGCCCGTCGCGCTTGGCGGCGGCGGCGATGCCCGCCACGGTCAGCGCGGCGCCGATGCCGTCCTTGTCCCAGACCGGCAGCCCCGCGTCGGACCCGACGCTGTAACCGATGGCCTCCTCGTAGCCGAACACCAGCCCCGGCCCGGCCTTGATGATCCATTTGAAGCCGGTCAGCGTCTCGCCGTACCGCACGCCGTGGGCCTGGGCGATCTTGGCGAGCAGGGTGGAGGAGACGATGGTGGTGGCGACCATGCGGTCGCCGGTGGTGTGCGTGATGACGTGCTCGGCCAGCAGGCCGCCGACCTCGTCGCCGGTCAGCATCCGTACGCCGCCGCCCGGCAGCGGCACCCCCACCGCGCACCGGTCGGCGTCGGGGTCGTTGGCCAGCACCAGATCCGCGCCGATCTTGCCGGCCAGCGCGGCGGCGAGGTCCATCGCGCCCGGTTCCTCCGGGTTGGGGAAGGCGACGGTGGGGAAGTCGGGGTCGGGGTTGCGCTGCTCCTCGACCGCCATCGGGCTCTCGAACCCGGCGGCGAGGAACGCGCCGGTCAGCGTGGCCGCGCCGACGCCGTGCAGCGGCGTGTACGCCACCCGCAGCTCGCGCGCGTCACCGAGGGGCAGCGCGGTGACGGCCTCGATGTAGTCGTCGACGATGTCCTCGCCCAGCTCCGTCAGCGTGCCAGGACTGCCGAGCGGCAGCTCGTCCACCCGGCCGACGGCGTCGATGGCGGCCGAGATGCCGGCGTCGACGGGCGGCACGATCTGGGACCCGTCGCCCCAGTAGACCTTGTAGCCGTTGTCGCGCGGCGGGTTGTGGCTGGCCGTGACCGTCACCCCGGCGTCGGCGCCCAGGTGGCGGACGGCGAAGGCGAGCACCGGCGTCGGCAGCGGGCACGGCAGCAGGGTGGCGTGCAGCCCGGCGCCGGTCAGCACGGCGGCGGTGTCGCGCGCGAACACGTCGGACTTGTGCCGCGCGTCGTAGCCGATGACGACGTGCCGGCCGGGACCGAGCACGGCTGCGAGGCCCGCGGCGGCGCGCATCACGGTGACCCGGTTCATCCTGTTGGGACCCGCGCCCAGCTCGCCGCGCAGGCCCGCGGTGCCGAACTCCAGCCGCGCCCCGAACCGCTCGCGCAGCGCGTCCAGGTCGTCCCGCTCGATCAGCCCGGCCAGCTCGGCCCTGGTGTCGGGGTCGGGGTCCTGCGCCAGCCAGGCGCGGGCCTCGTCCACGAGGCTCCCAGCCGGGCTCCCAGCCGGGCTCCCAGCCGGGCTCACAGCCGGTCCACCACCTTGGCGAGCAGCACGCCCATGCGGGCGGCCGTCGCCCGGCCCACCTGGAGGACCTCCTCGTGGTCGAGCGGCTCGCCGGACAGCCCGGCCCCCGGGTTGGTGACCAGGGAGATGCCGAGCACCTCGACGTTCGCCTCGCGGGCGGCGATGGCCTCCAGGACGGTGGACATGCCCACCATGTCGCCGCCGAGCGTGCGCAGCATGCGGATCTCGGCCGGGGTCTCGTACGTCGGGCCCCTGAAGGCGACGTAGACGCCCTCGGCCAGGGTCGGGTCCACCTCGCGCACCAGCGCGCGCAGCCGCCTCGAGTAGACCTCGGTGAGGTCGATGAACGTGGTGCCGGTGATCGGGTTGGCACCGGTCAGGTTGATGTGGTCGCTGATCAGGACCGGGTCGCCGACGTTCTGCGTCTCTGGCCGCAGGCCGCCGGCCGCGTTGGTGAGCACCAGCGTGCGTACGCCGGCCGCCGCCGCCGTGCGTACGCCGTGGACGACCGCGTCGACCCCGAGCCCCTCGTACAGGTGGGTGCGACCGAGGAAGATCAGCGCGTGCCGGCCGGACGGGGTGCGCACGACGCGGATCTTGCCGCCGTGCCCGGCGACGGCGGGGGCGCGGAAGCCGGGCAGATCGGTGAAGGGGATCTCGCTCACCGTCTCGCCGAGCGCGTCGGCGGCGGGCACCCACCCCGACCCCATGACGAGCGCCACGTCGAGCGGCACGTCGAGCTTGTCGAGGCCCGCGGCGCTGCGCAGCGCCGCGGCGGCCTCACTGGCCAGGGTGTATGCGTCTTTGGTCACCTTCAGTAGTTTAGGAGCAGCCTGTCCAGTACCCGCACGCCGAACTGGAGGGCGTCCACCGGCACCCGCTCGTCCACGCCGTGGAACATCGAGGCGAAGTCCATGTCGGCGGGCAGCCGCAGCGGCACGAACCCGAACCCGCGCACGCCGAGGTCGGCGAAGAAGGTCTTGTTGTCGGTGCCGCCCGACATGCAGTACGGGATCGCCCGCGCCGCCGGGTCCTCGGCCTTCAGCGCCGCGATCATCGACTCGACCAGCGCCCCGTCGAACGAGGTCTCCAGCGCGATGTCGTGGTGCACGAACTCGCGGCGCACCTTCGGCCCGAGCAGCCCGTCGACGGTCTTGAAGAACTCCTCCTCGTGCCCCGGCAGGAACCGCCCGTCCACCACGGCCGTGGCCTGGCCGGGGATGACGTTCGACTTGTAGCCGGCGCCGAGCTGGGTCGGGTTGGTGGTGTTGCGCAGCGTCGCGCCGACGAAGCGCACCAGCGGCCCGATCTTGTCGAGGATGGGCTGCGGGTCGTCCTCGTCGAACGGGATGCCGAAGGCGTCGGCCACCTCGGTCAGGAAGCGGCGCACGGTCTCGGTGTAGGTCAGCGGCCAGTCGTGGGCGCCGATCCTGGCCACCGCCTTGGCGACCTCGGTGACGGCGTTGTCGTCGTTCAGCATGGAGCCGTGGCCGGCGGTGCCGTCGGCGATCAGCTTCATCCAGGCCAGGCCCTTCTGGGCGGTCTCGATGAGGTAGAGCCGCAGCGACGGGTCCACCTCGAGCGAGTAGCCGCCGACCTCGCTGATCGACTCGGTGACGCCCTCGAACAGCTCGGGGTGGTGCGCGGTGAGATATTTGGCGCCGTACACGCCGCCGGCCTCCTCGTCGGCCACCCAGGCGAAGACGATGTCGCGGCGCGGCCTGACGCCCTCGCGCTTGAAGCGGCGCAGCACGGCCAGCATCATCGCGTCCATGTCCTTCATGTCCACGGCGCCGCGGCCCCAGATGTAGCCGTCGCGCACCTCGCCCGCGAACGGGTCGACCGACCAGTCGGCGGCGTTGGCCGGCACGACGTCGAGGTGGCCGTGCACGAGCAGGGCGGGCAGCGAGGAGTCGGTGCCCTCGACGCGGGTGATCACGTTGCCGCGGCCGGGCTCGCTCTCGATGTACGTCGGCTCGATGCCGACCTCGGCCAGCCTGGCCATGACGACCTCGGCGGCGGCGCGTTCACCGGGGCCGCTGCCGTCGCCGTAGTTGCTGCTGTCGGCGCGGATCAGCTCCACGCACAGGTCGGCGACTTCCCTCTCAGCAGGGGTCATGGTGTGTTCTCCCAACGGTGGTCGAGCGTGAGCAGTCCGGACTTGTGGAGGTGACCGCGCTTGTAGGCGCGGGTGATCAGGGTGAGGTCGACGTCGGTGATCTCGTCGTACCGGCCGACGACGCCGGTCATGAAACGGTAGAGCGCCGCCTCGTGCGCCGCCACGACCTGCACGATGAGGGAATGCGTGCCCGTGGTCGCGGCGCAGTAACGGACGTCGGGGTGCGCGGCCAGTTGCCGGCCGACCCGGTCGAGGCCGTGGGGGCGGGCCTTGAGCCAGAGCATGGCCTCGACCTCCAGGCCGAGCAGCGCGGGCTCGACCTCGGCGCGCGGCAGCAGCAGCCGCCGCTCGATGAGCGAGGTGACCCGCCTGCGGGCGGTCGGCACGGAGATGTCGAGGCGCTCGGCGACCGCGGTGAACGCGATGCGCCCGTCGCCGGCGAGCAGCTCGGCGATCTCCTGCTCCAGCGGTGTCAGGCCCTCCTCGTCGGGCGGCGGCTCCGGCTCCGACTCGGGGAGCGGGCCCGGCCGCAGCTCGGCGACCTCGCGCTCGGTGAGGAAGGGGGCGTGCCACTCGGCGACGGTCCTGAACGTGTGCAGCACCACCTGGGTCTGCGTCTGCAGCACGCCGTCGATGCCGGTGACCTGGGAGGACAGGATGTGGTGCAGGTCCTCCCTGGTGGGGGCGACCAGCTCGCAGCCGATGTCGGCGGCTCCGGTGAGCGCGTAGACCGAGCGGGTGTCGGCCCGGCCGGCCAGCGCCTTGGCCACCTCGGGCACGGTGCCGGGACGCACCTGGACGTGCAGGTGCACGGGACGGCCGTGGCCGGTGCGCAGGTCGTCGTAGATGGCGGTGACGCGGACGACGCCGTCGGCGATCAGCCGCTGCAGCCGCCGCGCGACCGTGCGCTCGTGCTCGCCCACGGCCCGGCCGAGCTCGCCCCACGACGCTCGGGGGCTGACTTGCAGGGCGGCGACGAGGCGCCGGTCGAGAACATCCACCTAGGGCCGTTTCTATGTCTGGTTTGTAAATGTTTGCCGAGATATTTGACTGTTTCGGTCGTCCGAATGCACAGTAAGCCATCTCTGCAGTTGTCAGCAAAGGAGCCCACGTGGCGACCTCCCCGGTGGCGCAATCACCACTCGGCATCCCCAAGAGCCGTGTCCGCCAGCTCACGGCGGCCAGCATCGGCAACGTCGTCGAGTGGTACGACTGGTACGCCTACAGCTTCCTCGCTCCCATCTTCTCCGCCCAGATCTTCGCCGAGAGCTCGGGCAACAGCCTGGTGCCGCTGCTCAGCTCGTTCGCCGTCTTCGCCGTGGGCTTCTTCATGCGCCCGCTCGGCGGCCTGGTGGTCGGCGCGTTCGCCGACCGCTACGGACGTAAGGCCGCGATGACGTTCACCATCATGCTGATGGGCGTCGGCTCACTGATCGTCGGCCTGACCCCCACGTACGAGTCGGTCGGCCTGCTCGCGCCCGTCATCCTGACCCTGGCCAGGCTCATCCAGGGCCTGTCGGTCGGCGGCGAGTTCGCCGCCGCCACCACGTTCCTCGTCGAGTCGGCCCCGCACGGCCGCCGCGGCCTCTACTCGAGCTTCCAGTACGTCAGCACCACCATCGGCCAGCTGCTGGCCTCCGGCCTGGCCGCCCTCCTCGCGACCCTCCTGATCGAGGCCGACATGGACTCCTACGGGTGGCGGATCCCGTTCTTCGTGGGCGCCCTGCTCAGCCTCGTGGGCCTGTGGATCCGCAGGGGCGCCGACGAGACCTCCGCCGTCGCCGGCGAGATCCAGAGCGGCAAGGCCGAGCGGCCCAAGATGTTCGAGTTCCTCAGGAACTACCCGAGGTCCGCGGCCACCATCGTGGGCATCACGATCGCCGGCACCGTCGCGTACTACACGTGGACCACGTTCCTGCCGACGTACGCGCAGATCACCGTCGACTTCGACGTGGCGGACTCGCTGCAGATCGGCACGATCTCGCTGGTCTTCTTCATGATCCTGCAGCCGCTGCTCGGCATGCTGTCCGACAGGATCGGGCGCAAGCCCATGCTGATCACGTTCGGCATCGGGTTCGTCGTGCTGCCGGTGCCGATGCTCGGGCTGCTCACCGACGCCTATGCGAGCCTGCTGGTCGTCCAGCTCATCGGCATGGTCTTCCTCGGCTGCTTCACCTCGATCTCGGCGGCGGTCAACGCCGAGCTCTTCCCCACCCGGGTGCGGGCGGCGGGCGCCGGCTTCCCGTATTCGCTGACCGTGGCGATCTTCGGTGGCACCGCGCCGCTGATCGGGACGGCGCTGAAGGACGCGGGCAACCCGGGGCTCTTCCCCTGGTATATGTCGGCGCTGGCGCTGATCTCGACCCTGGTCTACCTCTTCGTGCTCAGGGAGACCAAGGACAAGCCGCTCAGCTAACCGCCGTAGGAGGTGCAGGGGCGCTCTCGCAGCTCTTTGACGTAGTCGTCGGGGGCGCCCGCCCGCTCGGCGGCCTCGGCCAGGCTGCCGAGGTAGCGGGCCGACGGCAGGCCGCCCTCGTAGCCGTCGAGCACGTAGAACCAGGCCACGACCTCGCCGTCGAGCGTCTGCACGCGCAGCCGCACCTTGTGGTAGGCCCCGCGTACGGCGCCCTCCCACTGGTCGAGCGAGGTCTCCTCCCACTCGGGCACGTCGTAGAGCACCACGAAGACGTGCTCGTCGGGATCTTCGACGATGGTGGCGACCGCGCCCTCCCAGGCGAGGTCCATGCCGCCGAACGTCAGGCGCCAGCCCGGCAGCCATCCGACGCCCCTGATGGGGGAGTGCGGGGCACGCATGGCCATCTGCTCAGGGTCCATGTTGCTGCCGTAGGCGGCGTAGACAGGCACAGCTGACAAGAGTAGCGCTTGAGACCGCGCCCCGTTTCGACCTCGGGCCGGGGCATGCGGGACAATGGGTGACGTGACGAGGATCGTGATCATCGGCGGCGGACCAGGCGGCTACGAGGCGGCGCTGGTGGCCGCTCAGCTAGGCGCGCAAGTCACGATGGTCGAGCAGGACGGCCCCGGCGGCGCGTGCGTGCTGACCGACTGCGTGCCGTCCAAGACCCTGATCGCGACCTCCGTGCGTAAGCAGGCGCTGCTCGACGCCCCCTCCTTGGGCGTGTCGTTCTCCGGCGGGCCCGACGGCGACGCCGGCACGGTGGGCGTCGATCTGCCGCTGGTCAACAAGCGGGTCAAGGAGCTGGCGCAGGCGCAGTCGGCCGACATCGCGACGCGGGTGGAGGCCGAGGGCGTCGAGATCATCAGGGCACGGGGCCGGCTGGTCGATCCGCAGGTGGTGCGGGCCGGCGACCGGACGATCAGGGCCGACGTGGTGCTGGTGGCCACCGGGGCGACGCCCCGGGTGCTGCCCGGCGCCGAGCCCGACGGCGAGCGCATCCTCAACTGGCGTCAGCTCTACGACCTGGAGGAGCTGCCCGAGCACCTCATCGTCATCGGGTCCGGGGTGACCGGCGCCGAGTTCGCCGGGGCCTACCGGTCGCTGGGGTCGGAGGTCACGCTGGTCTCCAGCCGCGACCGCATGATGCCCAACGAGGACGCCGACGGCGCCGAGGTGCTCGAAGAGGTCTACCGGCGGCGCGGCATGAACGTCATGGGCCGTTCGCGGGCCGCCTCCGTCAAGCGCACCGCCGACGGCGTGGTGGTGACGCTGGAGGACGGCCGCACCGCCGAGGGCTCCCACGCGCTGATGACGGTCGGCATGGTGCCCAACACCTCCGGCATCGGCCTGGAGGAGGCCGGGGTGCAGCTCGACAGGGGCGGCTTCATCAAGGTCGACAAGGTCTCGCGCACGTCCGCGCCCGGCGTCTACGCGGCCGGCGACTGCACCGGCGTGCTGATGCTCGCCTCCGTCGCCGCCATGCAGGGGCGCATCGCGGTGTGGCACGCGCTGGGCGAGGCCGTGCAGCCGCTGCGGCTGGCCACGGTGGCCTCCAACATCTTCACCGATCCCGAGATCGCCGCGGTCGGCGTGGCGCAGCGGGCCATCGAGGCGGGCGAGATCGAGGCGAACGTGGTCAAGCTGCCGCTCGCCACCAACGCCCGCGCCAAGATGCAGGGCTTCAACGACGGGTTCGTGAAGGTGTTCTGCCGGCCCCACACCGGCATCGTGCTGGGCGGCGTCGTGGTGGCGCCGCGGGCCTCCGAGCTGATCCTGGCGGTGTCGGTGGCGGTGCAGCAGCGGCTGACCGTCGACCAGCTCGCCCACACGTTCGCGGTCTACCCGTCGCTGTCGGGCTCGATCACCGAGGCCGCCCGCCGCTTGATGCAGCCGGGCGTGTCCATCTAGCCGTCCCGCGCTCCACCGGGGCGCTCGCACAGGCCGAGGCAACCGCCTCGGCCTTCTTCTTTGCGCCTTCCTACGGGCTTGCACCGTTGACGTTTGTTGGTATGGACAGCAAACTAATTCACGAGTTTGGCGCCCGCGTTGAAGGAGCTTCCATGCCCTATCGCCCTCCCTTGGTCGCGCACGAGTACTTCGTCGCGGACCCGCCCGAGTTGCCGGTCCGCGAGCGGGGTGAGGGCGGCCTGTCGGCGCTCGCCTCGGCGGAGCTGCTCGCGGCCGACGGTGCGGAGGTGCTGCTCAAGGCGGTGACCACGGCCCAGGAGACGCTGGTCGTGCAGGTCGGCGTGGCGGGCGAGGGCGTGATCAGGGTCAGGCTGTCGGAGGACGCGACCGCGCGCCCCCGCTCGGAGGGGGCGATCGCGCTGGTGACGCCCGGCACGTACGCCGAAGCGCGAGCAGTGACCGAGCCGGCCGAGCCGATCGTGATCGACGCGGGACCGCTGCGCGCCGAGATCGGCCTGTCGCCCTGGCACCTGCGCTTCACCGATGCCTCCGGCGCCACGCTGGTCGAGCAGGACCGCGGCCATACCGACATCAGCGGCCGGCTGCGCACGCTGCCGTTCGGCCGCTCCCGCGCCGCGGGCACCCCGGTGGCCTACCACGAGAGCTTCGCCGCCGCGCCGGACGAGGCGTTCAGCGGGTTCGGCGAGTCGTTCACCCGGCTGGACAAGCGCGGCCAGCGGCCGGTGATGTGGAACTTCGACGCCTTCGGCGCCGAGTCGCAGCGGGCGTACAAGAACGTGCCGCTCTACCTGTCGAGCCGCGGCTACGGCGTGCTGGTGGACAGCGGCGCGCCGGTGGAGTTCGACGTGTGCCAGTCCACGCACAGCGTCGTGCAGATCGTGGTGCCCGACGACGTGCTCGACTACTACGTGATCGCCGGACCGACGCCGCCCGAGGTGCTGGAGCGTTACGACCGGCTGACCTGCCGGCCGTCGCTGCCGCCGAAGTGGGCGTTCGGCACGTGGATCTCGTCGGGGTTCTGCGTGGACAGCCAGGAGCGGGTGCTGGCCAGGGCGCGCACGATCAGGGAGCGCGGCATCCCGTGCGACGTGCTGCACCTGGACACGTACTGGCAGACCGACGGGCACTGGTCGGACCTGCGGTGGGACGCGAAGAACTTCCCCGACCCCGAGCGCATGCTGGCCGAGCTGGACGCGATGGGGTTCAAGGTCTGCCTGTGGATGAACCCGTACGTCTCGCATCTCAGCCCGATCTTCCGCGAGGCCGCCGAAGCCGGATATTTCCTGAAGAATCAGGCGGGGCTCGTCTACGTCGCCGACTGCTGGCACGGCTCCTTCCCCGCCTGCGGCATCGTCGACTTCACCAACCCGGCCGCCGTCGCCTGGTTCACGGACCTGCTGCGCCCGCTGCTGCGCCAGGGCGTGGCCGCGTTCAAGACCGACTTCGCCGAGGGCGTGCCCGCCGACGCGGTCGCCTTCAACGGCATGTCGGGCACCGACCTGCACAACGTCTACACGCTGCTGTTCAACGACGTCGTGGCCGAGGTCACCCGCGAGGTCAACGGGCACGACCTGGTGTGGGCGCGCTCGTCGTACCTGGGCGGGCAGCGCCACAGCGCCCAGTGGGGCGGCGACACCTACACCAGCTACGCCGCCATGGGCAGCACGATCAGGGGCGGCCTCGCGCACGGCCTGTCGGGGGTGCCGTTCTGGAGCCACGACGCCGGCGGCTTCACCGGCCGTCCGACCGACGACCTGTACGTCCGCTGGACCCAGTTCGGCGCGCTGTCGCCGCTGCTGCGCCTGCACGGCACGACCACCCGCGAGCCGTGGGAGTTCCCCGCCGTCGAGGCGGAGGCGGTGGCCGCGCTCAGGCTGCGCTACCGGCTCATGCCCTACCTCTACTCGGCGGCCGTCGAGGCCGCGCGTACGGGGGCGCCGATGATGCGGGCGCTGTGCGTCGACCACCCTGATGACCCGGTGGCCTGGCAGGCCGACCTGGAATACCTGCTCGGCCGCGACCTGCTCGTGGCCCCCATGACCGCGCCGGACGGCGTCAGGCAGGTCTACCTGCCGCACGGCCGGTGGGTGGACTACTGGACGGGCGAGGTGCTGGAGGGCGCCCGTTACGTCCGGATCGGCAGGCCGCTCGACCAGATCCCGCTCTTCGTCCGCTACGGCGCGCTCATCCCGGTCCAGGAGGAAGGGGACACGGTGGACGTGCCGCCCGAGATCACGCTCGTCGCCTTCGGGGGCGGCGACGGCACGGTCCACATCCACGACGCCGACGGCCTGACGGTCGCGGTCGCCACCAGGGACGGCGACGAGCTGCGCGTCGCCGTCACCGGCCCGAAGCGCGTCACCGGGGTGGACATCGTCCCGGTGGCCGGAGCTCCCGCGCGGGCCGTCATCTCGTAACACCCCCTGGAGGGATCATGGTCAGATCACGAGGCGCGGCGGTGCTGGCCGCCGCCGTGCTCGCCCTGTCGGCACTGTCGGCCTGCGGCTCGGGCGGCTCGGAGAGCCCCGCCCCGAGCGGCACGGAGCCGCGCGTGCTCAAGCTCTGGCACTACGAGAGCGCCGAGAGCGCGATGGGCAAGGCGTGGGCCGAGGCGATCAAGAAGTTCGAGGCGTCGCATCCGAACGTGAAGGTCGAGTTCGAGGAGAAGGGCTTCGAGCAGATCCAGAAGACGGCGAGCATGGTGCTCAACTCGGATGAGGCGCCCGACCTCATGGAGTACAACAAGGGCAACGCCACGTCGGGGCTGCTGTCGAAGCAGGGCCTGCTGACCGACCTCAGCGAGGAGGCCACCAAGCGCGGCTGGGACAAGCTGCTGCCCGGCGGCTTGCAGACCACCGCCAAGTACGACGACCGCGGCGTGATGGGCTCCGGCAAGTGGTACGGCGTGCCCAACTACGGCGAGTTCGTGATGGTCTATTACAACAAGGACCTCTTCGCCAAGCACAAGGTCGAGGTGCCGACCACGTACGAGGAGTTCACCGCCGCGCTGGACACCTTCGTCAAGGCCGGGGTGACCCCGCTCGCGAACGCCGGCGCCGAGTACCCGGCGCAGCAGATCCTCTACCAGCTCGCGCTGACCAAGGCGCAGAAGCCGTGGATGGAGGCGTTCCAGCTCTACAAGGGCAAGGTCGACTTCCACGGACCCGAGTTCACCTACGGCGCGCAGACCTTCGCCGACTGGGTGAAGAAGGGCTACATCGCGAAGAACTCGGCCGGACTCAAGGCCGAGGACATGGGTGTGGCCTTCATGAAGGGCGAGTTCCCCATGGTGATCAGCGGCAGCTGGTGGTACGGCCGCTTCGCCTCGGAGATCAAGGACTTCGAGTGGGGCCACTTCCTGTTCCCCGGCGCCGCCATGTCGCCGGGGTCGAGCGGCAACCTCTGGGTCGTGCCGGAGAACTCCGAGAACAAGGACCTCGCGTACGACTTCATCGACATCACGATGAGCAAGGACATCCAGAACCTGCTCGGCAACTCCGGCGGCGTCCCCGTGGCGGCCGACCCCGGTGCGATCACCGACGAGAAGAGCAAGGAGCTCATCGAGACCTTCAACAAGCTGACCGCCGCCGACGGCCTGGCCTTCTACCCCGACTGGCCCGCGCCCGGCTACTACGACGTGCTGGTGGCCGGCGTCCAGAACCTCATCAACGGCAGCAAGACCCCTGCCCAGGTGCTGGACGAGATCGCCGGGCCGTACGAGGACAACCTCGCCGACCTGGGCAACTAGATGAGCGTTCGCACGGGCGCGAGCTCCGGCAGGCGGGGCTACTGGCTCTATCTGGTGCCCAGCCTGCTGCTGTTCCTCGCCGTCATCGTCGTGCCGTTCGTGATGAACGTCGGGGCGAGCTTCACCCGCTGGTCGGGGGTGGGCACGCCGCGCTGGATCGGGCTCGACAACTACACGCGGCTGCTGGCCGACGAGCGGTTCTGGGAGTCGTTCCAGCACAACGTGGGGCTGATCGTGGCGATGGCGATCGTGCCGACCGCGATCGGGCTGGTGCTGGCGGCGGCCCTGTTCGACTACATCGGCAGGAGGTTCGGCACCCGCACGGCCTCGGCGCTGCGCGCGATGTACTACCTGCCGCAGGTGCTGCCGGTGGCGGTGGCGGGCGTGGTGTGGGGCTGGATGCTGCACCCCTCGTACGGCGCCGTCAACCAGATGCTCGGCCTCGACCTCGACTGGCTCGGCGACCCCGACCTGGCGCTGGCCACGGTCATGGGGGTCATGGTGTGGTTCCAGCTCGGCTATCCGGTCGTCATCTTCATGGCCGGGCTGCAGCGGGTGGACCCGTCGTACTACGAGGCGGCCGAGATCGACGGGGCCTCGTGGTGGCGGAAGTTCTGGCACATCACGATCCCGCAGATCCGGCCGGAGATCTTCGTGGTGCTGCTGACGTGCACGATCGCGGCGCTGAAGGTGTTCGGGCCGATCTTCGTGCTGACCAGGGGCGGGCCCGGCAACGCGACGATGGTGCCGTCGTACTTCTCGTACCTGAACTTCTTCCAGAAGAGCAACGTCGGCTACGGCTCGGCGATCGCCACCGTGCTGGCGCTCATCATCATCGTGGTGACGTTCCTGTTCCTGCGGGTGCAGGAGCGTGAGTCATGAGGGGCCCCGGGCGGTGGGCGGTGCTGTTCGCGCTCGTCGTGCTGGCCGTGGTGATGATCTTCCCGTTCGTCATCGTGGCGATGAACGCGATCAAGTCGCCGGCCGAGTACAGCTCGCAGGGGCCGCTGAGCCTGCCCGACGGGCTCTACCTCCAGGGCATCGTGGACTTCTGGAACCGGGCGGAGTTCGGCACCAAGCTCTGGAACAGCTTCCTGATCAGCGCGTCCGTGGCGGTGCTCGCGGTCGTGCTGTCGGTGCTCAACGCGTACGCGCTGGGCATCGGCCGGGTGAAGGGCCGGCTGTGGATCCTCGTGCTCTTCCTGGTGGCCAACACGCTGCCGCAGGAGTCGCTGGCCTACCCGCTGTACTACCTGGCCAAGGCCGCCGGCCTGTACGACACCCAGCTCGCGGTGATCATCGTGATGACCGTGATCCAGGCGGCGTTCGGCACGTACCTGCTGAGCGCGGTGCTGGGCCAGTTCCCGAAGGAGATCCTGGAGGCGGCGGCGATCGACGGCGCGGGGCGGCTGCGGGTGCTGCTGAGGATCGTGGTGCCGATCAGCCGGCCGACGATCAACGTCCTGCTGATCTTCTTCTTCATCTGGACCTGGAACGAGTTCTTCCTGCCGCTCATCTTCCTGATCTCCAACGACACCCAGACCGTGCCGGTGGCGCTCGGGATCCTGCAAGGGGAGCGGTACATGGACGCCACCATGTCCAGCGCGTCGGCGCTGCTCGGCGTGCTGCCGGCGGTCGCCTTCTTCCTGATCTTCCAGCGCACGCTGACCCGAGGTGTGACGGTCGGCGCCATCAAGTGATGGAGACACCAAGATGCGAAGAGTCCCGTTATTAGCCACCCTCACCCTGGCCGCGTCCCTGCTCGCCGCGCCCGCCCAGGCGTCGCAGAACCACCCCTTCCAGGATCCGGCACTCCCGCTCGGCCAGCGGGTCTCCGACCTGCTCGGCCGGCTCACGCTGGACGAGAAGCTCAGCCTGCTGCACCAGTCGCAGCCCGCGATCCCCCGGCTCGGCATCGGCTACCACAAGAACGGCACCGAGGCTCTGCACGGCGTCGCCTGGTCCAACCACCTCGACGACAACTGGAACCAGAAGTTCGCGAGCGGCACGGTGTTCCCGCAGGCCGTGGGCCTGGCCAGCACCTGGGACCCGGAGCTGGTCAAGCGGGTCGGCTCGGCCGTGGGCGACGAGGCGCGCGGCTACAACGCCACCGACCCCGTCCTGTGGGGGCTGCAGGTGTGGGCGCCCGTGGTCGACCTGCTGCGCGACCCCAGGGCCGGCCGCAACGAGGAGGGCTACTCCGAGGACCCGCTGCTCACCGGGGCCATGTCCACCGCGTACGGCAAGGGCCTCCAGGGCGACGACCCCTTCTACCTCAAGACCGCGCCCGTGCTGAAGCACTACCTGGCCTACAACAACGAGACCGACCGCAGCCTCACCTCCTCCAACCTGACGCCCAAGCTCAAACACGAGTACTACGAGCCGGCGTTCAAGGCGGCGATCTCGGCCGACGCGGCGACCGGGGTGATGGCGTCGTACAACCTGGTCAACGGGCGGCCCAACCACGTCAACCCCGACCTGGACACCGTCGTCAGGTCGTGGACCGGCAAGACCCTCTACAACGTCAGCGACGCCTGGGGTCCGCACGCGCTCACCGACCTGGAGCACTACTACGAGGGCAAGCCCGAGGCGTTCGCGGCCGTGCTCAAGGCAGGGCTCGACAGCTTCACCATCGACGGCAGCGACATCGGGCCGCTGGTCACCAACCTCAAGGCGGCGCTCGACCAGGGTCGCATCACCGAGGCGGACGTGGACAAGGCCGTCGGGCGGGTGCTGTCGATCAGGACCAGGCTCGGGCACTTCGACCCGGACGGCGGGCCGTACAAGAAGATCGGCGCCGAGGTGATCAACAGCGCCGCCAACCAGAAGCTGAACCGCGAGACCGCGGCGAAGGCGGCGGTGCTGCTGAAGAACTCCGGCGTGCTGCCGCTGGGCAGGCCGAAGTCGGCGGCCGTGGTCGGGCCGCTGGCCGGGAAGCTGTACCGGGACTGGTACTCGGGGCAACTGCCGTACCAGGTGACGCCGCTCGACGGGATCAAGGAGCGGGTGCCCGGCGTGACGACCGGCGAAGGGCTGGAGCGCATCGCGCTCAAGCACGTGGAGAGCGGCAAATACCTCACCGCCACCGGCACCGGGCCCGACGACAACGCCGCACTCACCGACACCGCGCCCACCGCGGCCTCCCAGTGGGACCTGACCGACTGGACCGGCGGCGTCTCCACGCTGCGCAACGCCGGCAACGGCCGGCTGCTCGGCGGCGACTGGCGCTCGCTCGACACCGACGACGCCGAGCCCGACGGCTGGTACGTCTCCCAGCAGTTCGCCATGGAGAAGCAGCCCGGCGGCGCCTACCTCATCAGGTACGCCGGCTACGAGACGGTCGAGAGCTGGTTCGCGCTGCCCGACGCGTACGTGGGCGTCACCCCTGAGGGCACGCTCGGCCTGGTGCCCAAGGCGCAGGCCGCCGCGTTCGCCAAGGAGGTCGTCTCCGACGGCATCGCCGAGGCCGCGGCGCAGGCGAAGAAGGCGCAGGTCGCGGTCGTGGTGGTGGGCAGCCACCCGTTCGTGGCGGGCCGCGAGTTCCACGACCGCGACACGCTGAAGCTGGGCGAGGGCCAGCGGCGGCTGATCGACGCCGTGCGCAAGGCCAACCCGCGCACCGTGGTCGTGCTGGAGACCAGCTACCCGGTCATCGTGGACGCGCCGACGCTGCTGTGGACCACGCACGCGGGCGCCGAGACCGGGCACGCCATCGCCGACGTGCTGTTCGGCGACGTCAACCCGGGCGGGCGGCTGCCCCAGACCTGGCCGGCCGGCGACGACCTGCCGGACCTGCTGGACTACGACCTGGTCAAGACCGGCATGACGTACCTCTACAACAAGGACAAGCCGCTCTACGCCTTCGGCCACGGCCTCAGCTACACCACGTTCGGCTACCAGGGCCTGCGCGTGCGGGGCGACACGGTGAGCGTGAAGGTGACCAACACCGGCAAGGTGACCGGCGACGAGGTCGTGCAGCTCTACACCCACCAGCGCGGCTCGCGCTTCGCGCAGCCGGTCAAGCAGCTGCGCGGCTTCCAGCGGGTGACGCTGAGGCCGGGGGAGAGCCGTACGGTGAGCTTCCCGTTGAAGAAGGCGGACCTGGCCGTCTGGGACCACACTCGGGGCAGGTGGACGGTCGAGAAGGCCACCCACGACGTGCTCGTCGGCTCCGCCTCCGACCGCATCCGGCAGTCCACGACCCTGCGCGTCTCCGGCGAGACGGTGCCCGTGCGCGACCTCACCAAGCCGACCAGGGCCATGGACTTCGACGACTACGCGGGCGTCGCCTTCGCCGACGAGAGCAAGGTGAGCGGCGAGGTCGTCGAGGGCTCGGCCGGCGACTGGCTGGCCTTCACCCGCGCGGCGTGGGGCTCTCGGCTCACGGCGTCGGTGGCCTCGACGGGCGGCGGCTCGTTCGAGGTGCGGCGCGGCTCGCCGACCGGCGCGCTGCTCGCGACCGTGCAGGTGCCCGCCACCGGTGGGACCTACCGGTACGCGGACGTGACCGCGACGGCGAAGGCGGGCTCAGGCGACCTGTACGTGGTGTTCAAGGGCGACCTGCGGATCAAGGACTTCGCGTTCACCAGGTCGTGATCAAGGTTCGGCAGACTCTGCGATCTCCCAAAGGAAGGTAACTCCATGCGGAAGATCGCAGTAGCCGCCGTGGCGGCCATGACCGTGTCCATGGCCGCCACCCCTGCCTTGACGACCCCCGCCCTGGCCGCCCCGGCAGACCCGGTCAAGGCACTCCAGAAGACGCTCAAGCCGGGCAAGGGCGTCACGTTCCGCGACGCCACGTCCCTGGTGAACGACTCCGGGACCACGACGTTTTTACGGCGCACCGGTAAGTGGCAGTTCGGCAAGAGGGGCATCGCGGCCTCCGACATCACCGCCCAGGTCAAGAAGTACTCGGGCGGCGTCTTCAACCGCCTGTACGCCGTGGACGGCGGCCGTACGATCTGGGTCGGCGGGAAGAGCTGGACCACGCACAAGGTCGACGTGTTCAGCCCCGGGGACGGCACGTTCGCCAAGGAGCCGCTGGGCTCGACCGGCTCCTACACGGGCAGCTACGGGCAGCTCGTGAACCCGGCGGAGCCGGCCACGCTGAAGGTCCTGCTCAAGGGCAAGAAGAAGGGCCGCACGTACTCCGGCAAGATCGGTTACGCCACGCTGCGGAAGGTGTCGCCGTGGTTTCGGGCGAGCATGCCCTTCGGCGGCGGGGCGGGGGACGCCGTGCTGACGTACGCGCTCACGCTTGGCCCCGACAGCCTGCCGCGCAAGCTCGTCACCTCGCGCCAGGCCGTCGACAACGTGCCCACGGACGGCCGGTTCCAGATGGTGACCACCTACACCGGGTGGGGGTCGAGGGTGAGCGTCGCGCCGCCGGCGAAGAGCCGGATCCGTTAACGACTTGCACACCGCTGGATAGTGGTGTTATCTAATTTGCAGGTAGTACTGCTATCCAATGGGGGCTCTCGTGACATTGATCGTTCTGCTGGTCGCCACGCTGGCGTTCAGGGGGCTCGGCGCGCTCGGCGTGGGCCGGTTCGGCACGTGGCGGGTGAGCGCGGCGCACGGGCTGGCCGTGATGCTGGTCATGACGGCGAGCGCGCACTTCGTCCCGGCCGGGGTGACCTTCATGCCCAACTACGGGGACATGGTGGCCATGGTGCCGCCGTTCGTGCCGTTCCCCGGGTTCGTGGTGTATCTGACCGGGGTGCTGGAGCTGGCCGGGGCGGCCGGGCTGGTGCTCGCCCGCTTCAGGCGGCCCGCGGGCATCTGCCTGGCGCTGCTGTTCGTCGGGCTGCTGCCGGCCAACATCTACGCCGCCATCGCCGGCACCTCGATCGCCTCGCCGCTGGTCGAGCGGATCCCCGAACAGCTCGTCTACATCGCGATCGCGTTGTGGGCGGCGCTCGGCGCGCGCTCGGAACGGCCTGTGAGCAGTGTTCCTGTCGCTGGTTAATTCGTCGTCCATCCAAACTATTGACCGTCGGTGCGCGGGTGTGTGAGCCTTCTTGAAAAGCTCATGCGCGAAGGCGCGGCGACGGTCAGGGTCTCGCATTCTGCTCGTGCATGGCGGTCATCGACGCCTTTGGGGCGCCCTCCGCGGGCGCCAGGAAAGGAAGAGCCGCGCATGCCAAAAAGGCTCTTGGTCATGCTCACGGCCGCCGCCGTCCTGCTCGTGGCGGCCGTGGTGCGGATGTCACCGGTCTCGGCCGTCGCCTCCGATCCGTACGCGTTCAAGAACGTGCGCATCGACGGCGGCGGCTTCGTCCCCGGCATCGTCTTCAACCCGACGGAGCGCAACCTCATCTACGCCCGCACCGACATCGGCGGCGCGTACCGATGGAACCAGTCCACCAAGTCCTGGACCCCGCTGCTCGACTGGGTCGGCTGGGACAAGTGGGGCTACAACGGCGTGATCAGCCTGGCCACCGACCCGGTCCAGACCAACCGCGTGTACGCCGCCGTCGGCATGTACACCAACAGCTGGGATCCCAACAACGGCGCCATCCTGCGCTCCACCGACAAGGGCGACACCTGGCAGGTCACGCCGCTGCCGTTCAAGCTGGGCGGCAACATGCCGGGCCGCGGCATGGGTGAGGCGCTGTCGGTCGACCCCAACGACAACCGCGTCCTGTACTTCGGCGCGCCCAACGGCAACGGCCTGTGGCGCAGCACCGACCACGGCGCCACCTGGTCGAAAGTGACGAGCTTCCCCAACGCCGGCGACTACGCCCAGGACCCGAACGACCCCAACGGCTACCTCAGCCACCGGCCCGGCGTCGTCTGGGTGACCTTCGACAAGCGCTCGTCCGCCTCGGGCAGCGCCACCAGGACCATCTACGTCGGCGTCGCCGACAAGGAGAACACCGTCTACCGCACCACCGACGGCGGCGCCACCTGGTCGCGCCTGGCCGGGCAGCCGACCGGCTACATCGCCCACAAGGGCGTGCTCGACACGGTCAACGGCTACCTCTACATCGCCACCAGCGACACCGGCGGGCCGTACGACGGGGGCAAGGGCGACGTGTGGCGCTACGCCACCGCCACCGGCGCCTGGACCCAGATCAGCCCCGTGCCGTCGTCCAGCTCCGACGACTACTTCGGCTACAGCGGCCTGACCATCGACCGGCAGAACCCAGAGACGATCATGGTCGCGACGCAGATCTCCTGGTGGCCCGACGTCATCTTCTTCCGCTCCACCGACTCCGGCGCCACCTGGACGCGCGTCTGGGACTGGACCTCCTACCCCGACCGCTCGTTCCGCTACACCATGAACATCTCCGAGAACCCCTGGCTGACCTTCGGCACCAACCCGCAGCTGCCCGAGGTCGCGCCCAAGCTCGGCTGGATGACCGAGTCGCTGGAGATCGACCCGTTCGACTCCAACCGGATGATGTACGGCACCGGCGCCACCATCTACGGCACCGAGAACCTCACCCAGTGGGACTCCGGCGGCAAGTTCACGATCAGGCCCATGGCCAGGGGCCTGGAGGAGACCGCCGTCCTCGACCTGATCAGCCCGCCCAGCGGCGCGCCCCTGATCAGCGGCCTCGGCGACATCGCCGGCTTCCGGCACACCGACCTGGACGCCGTCCCGTCGATGATGTTCACCCAGCCGACCTTCACCTCCACCACCAGCCTCGACTACGCCGAGAAGGCACCGTCGATCATGGTCAGGGCGGGGAACTTCACCGACGCCGACCGCCCGAACGACAGCCACGTCGCCTTCTCCACCGACGGCGGCGCCAACTGGTTCCAGGGCACCGAGCCGGGCGGCGTCAACGAGGGCGGCACGGTCGCCGCGGCGGCCGACGGCTCCCGCTTCGTCTGGGCGCCCAAGGGCGTTACGCCCGTCTATTCCGTCGGGTACGGCAACTCCTGGCAGACCGCGTCCGGCCTGCCCACCGACGCGGTCGTGGAGTCCGACCGGGTCAACCCGATGACGTTCTACGGCCTCAGCGGCGGCCGTCTCTACCGCAGCACCAACGGCGGCGCCACGTTCACCGCCACCGCCGCCACCGGGCTGCCCACGACCGGCAAGTTCAAGGCCGTGCCCGGCGTCGAGGGCGACCTGTGGGTGGCCGGCGAGGGCGGCATCTGGCACTCCACCAACGGCGGGGCCTCCTTCACCAAGCTGTCCGGCATCACGAACGCGGTCAACGTCGGCTTCGGCAAGGCCGCGCCCGGGGCCACCTATCAGGCGGTCTTCGCCGTCGCCACCATTGACGGCGTCACCGGCCTGTACCGCTCGGACGACGGCGGGTCGAGCTGGCTGCGCATCAACGACGACGAGCACCAGTGGGGCAACATGGGTGAGGCGCTGACCGGCGACCCGCGCGTGTACGGCCGGGTCTACCTGGGCACGAACGGCCGCGGCATCATCTACGGCGACCGCACCGGCCCTCCGATCACCGTCACTCCTACGGTCTCGGTCACTCCTACGGTCTCGGTCACCCCCACGGTCAGCCCGGAAACGGGCTGCACCGCCACCTACGGGCCCGGCAACTCCTGGCCCGGCGGCTTCCAGGCGAACGTCACGATCAAGAACACCGGCACCAGCGCCATCTCAGGCTGGAAGGTCACCTGGACCTGGCCGGGCAGCCAGCAGATCACCAATCTGTGGGGCGGCACCCCCACCCAGTCAGGCACGTCCGTCACGGTGACGAACGCGGGCTACAACGGCAACGTCGGCCCGGGCGCAACCACGTCCTTCGGCTTCAACGCCACAGGCACCACCACCCAACCCACGTTGACCTGCACCTCGGCATAGGGAGTGCCCCCCTGCCAGGCTGAGGTCCTTCGGGAAAGAGGAGGGCGGGGCCCGCTCGCCGGACCCTGCCCTCCTGCCCGGTCGAGGTCCCTTGGGGAGAGGGGGTGGGGTCCGGTCGCCGGGTCCTGATCTCCTGCTCGGTTGAGGGTTTTGGGGCTGCTCGGAGCGGAGCTGCCCTCCTTAAGCGCCCCTCCTGGAGGGGCTGGTCCTCCTGCCTGGCTGGGGTGTTTTCGGGCAGGAGGGCCTTCTTCGTGGCAGGTGGGTAGTCGAAGGTGCATGCAGACACTCGTCAAAGGGCTCATCGCCGGGGCGGCTGGGACCAGTGCGCTCAATCTCGTCACCTACCTCGATATGGCGGTCAGGGCGCGGGCGGCCAGTAGTACACCGGCCGAGACCGTGGGGAAGCTGGCCGAGATGGGCGGGGTGGGGCTCGGGGAGAAGGAGCAGGCGGAGAACAGGAAGGAGGCGCTCGGGGCGTTGGTGGGGTATGCCACCGGGGCCGGGGCGGCGGTCTGCTACGGGGTGCTCGCGTCCAGGCGGCGGGTTCCGTGGCCGGTCGGGGTGCTGGCGTTGACGGCGCTGGCCATGGTGGGGTCGGACGGGCCCATGACGGCGCTCGGGATCACGGATCCGCGTGAGTGGTCCGCGTCCTCCTGGGCGTCCGACGTCGTGCCGCACCTCGCGTACGGCGTGACGGCGTACACCGCGTACGAGCTGATGAAGTGAGTCAGGGGCGGGCGGCTTCGATCACGCGGCTCAGCACCGCGTGCAGGTCCTGGAGCTCGGACAGGCTCATCCCCAGACGGTCGACGATCGCGGGCGGGATCTTCTCGGCCTCGGCCCGCAGCCGCCGCCCCTCGGGAGTCAGGGTGACGACGAGGGAGCGCTCGTCCCTGGCGTTGCGCTCGCGGTTGACGTAACCGAGCGACTGGAGCCGCTTGAGCAGCGGCGACAGCGTCCCGGCGTCGAGCTGGAGCAGCTCGCCCAGCTCCTTGACCGACAGCGGCTCGTGCTGCCACAGCGCCAGCATGGCGAGATATTGCGGGTGGGTCAGGCCCATGGGCTGCAGCAGCGGCCGGTAGAGGGCGATGACGCTGCGGGAGGCGATGCTGAGGGCGAAGCACACCTGACGGTCCAGTGCGAGGAGATCTGTCGGCTCTGTCACAGGCTCCATGCGGTGGGACCTCCGGGGGCGTCTGATAAATTACTTTGTGTACCAACTAATAGCCCACTAAGAATACCCCTCCGCCCCTGAAGGGACGTCGCCCCGTGTTCCACCGCAAGCCGATCGAGGAGCGCATCGCCGAGCGCCAGGCCAAGCTGCGCCCCTTGGAGGAGGGCAAACACTTCGAGCACGGCCCGGCGAAGTTCGTGTTCGTGTCATTGATCACGATCGTGGTGCTCGTGCACTTCGGCGGCCTGGCCCTGGTCATGCACTTCTACTCCTGACCCGCGGGCTCAGCCCTTGACCGCGCCCACGATCACCCCCTTGGTGAAGTGGCGCTGCACCAGGGGATAGAGGACGAGCGCGGGGATGACCGCGATGACCACGATGGCCATCTTGATGGCCAGGGTGGGCGGCGCGTCCCCCGTCACCCCTGCGGTGGCGGCCGGCAGCGGGTTCGAGTCGACCACGTACTGCCGCAGGATGAGCGCGAGCGGCCACTTGCGGGTGTCGTCGATGTAGAGCATCGCGTTGAACCACGCGTTCCAGTAGCCGACCGCGTAGAACATCGCCACCACCGCCGTGACCGCCTTCGACATGGGCAGCACGATCCTGAACAGGATGCGGAACTCGCCGGCCCCGTCGATGCGGGCGCTGTCCAGGATCTCCTTCGGGATGTTCATGAAGAACGAGCGCAGCACCACCACGTTGAACGCCGACACGGCCGTCGGCAGGATCAGCGACCAGTAGCTGTCCTTCAGCCCCAGCCCGCTGACCATCAGATAGACCGGGATGATGCCCGGGAAGAAGACGAACATCAGCAGCACGCTGAACAGCAGCGGCCGGTGCAGGAACGAGCCGGGCCGCGACAGCGAGTACGCCCCCAGCACGCTCACCCCTGCGCTGATCAGCGTCCCGGCGACGGTGACGCCGGTGCTGACGAGGATCGCCCGGCTGACCACCGTGTCGGAGAAGATCTGCCGGTACGCCTCGAACGTGATGCCGTCCGGCACCAGCACCAGCCCTCCGGCCGCGGTCACCGTGGCCGACGAGCTGAGGCTGGTGAGCACGATCGTGTAGAGCGGGCCGAGCACGGCCACCAGGATCAGCGTCACCAGCGTGCCCTTGCCGAGCTGCCCGACCGGTGACGGGCGTTCCTCCCAGGGGGCCAGCCGGGCCGGCCGGCCCCTGCCGCGTGTGAACGTCGAAGCCGTCATGATCGCGAGTACACCCCTCGTTCCCCCATGGCGTGCGCGACCCGGTTGGCCGCCAGGATCAGCAGCAGCCCCACCAGGCCCTTGAACAGCCCGGCCGCCGCCCCGTACCCGAGGTCCCCGGTACGCAGGCCCGACCAGTACACGAACGTGTCGAACACCTCGGACGCCTCGCTGCCGACCGCGCTGCGCTGCAGCATGAACTGCTCGAATCCGACGTTCAGCGCGTCGCCCAGGCGCAGGATCAGCAGCAGCACGATCACCGGGCGCAGGCCGGGCAGCGTGATGTGCCACATACGGCGCCAGCGGCGGGCGCCGTCCACGGCGGCCGCCTCGTACAGGTTGGGGTCGATGGTGCTGAGCGCGGCCAGGAAGATGATCGCGCCCCAGCCGGCGTCCTTCCAGATCGTCTGCGAGGTGATGAGCAGGATGAACGTGTCGGAGTTCGTCATCCAGTCCACCGCCTCGCGGCCGTTCTCCCGCAGGATCTGCGCGAGCAGGCCCGCGCCGCCGAACATCTGCTGGAAGATGGCGACGACCAGCACCCAGGAGAAGAAGAACGGCATGTAGACCACGCCCTGCACGAACGCCCGCAGCCGGGCGGAGACGATGCTGTTGAGCAGCAGCGCCAGCATGATCGGCACCGGGAAGTAGAAGACGAGCTGGAACGCCGTGATCGACAGGGTGTTGGTGATCGCGCGCAGGAACTGCGGGTCCTCGAAGAGCAGCGCGAAGTTGGTGAAGCCGATGACGGGGCTGCCGAGGATGCCGTCGGTGTACGGGTTGTAGTCCTGGAAGGCGATGACGTTGCCGAGCGCCGGGATCCACCAGAAGGCGACCACGACGAGCAGCATCGGCAGGTTCATCACCAGCAACGGCCAGTCCCTGCGCAGCTTGGCCCGCCACGACAGCCCGCTCGCGGCGTGGGCGGCGGGCGCGCGGCGACCGGGCGCCCGGCGGCGCGGCGGCCGCTCGACCGTCGCTGTGCCCGTCCGTGGCGTCGTCACAGCCGCCCGTTCTCGCGCGCGACCTTCATGTAGAACTCGCGTGCCTCGTTGCCGCCCTGCTCCTGCCAGTCCTTGAGGATCTTCGGCCACTCGGAGATCGGCCGCTTGCCGCGGAAGATCTCCTGCATCTTGTCCTCGGTGGGCGTGACCAGCCCGGCCATCTTCGACGGCCGCTCCACGCGGATGCCCACGAACGGGTCGTTCTCCAGGATCGCGGCCGCCTTGGTCTGCCAGTCCCACAGGGACTGCACGAGCCCGTCGTACTGGCTCATCGCGTTGGCGTTGGGCCGGCCGGACAGGAACAGGTAGGTCGGCGCGACCTCCTTGCGGCCGAGCGCGGTCTGCTTGACCTTGCCGTCCTCGACCGTGTAGTGCTTGCCCTCGACGCCGTTGTAGCACAGCTCGTACTCCTGGGTGCCGAACGGCCCTGAGGCCCAGTTCGACAGCGCGAGCAGCTCGCGGGTGCGGGCGTCGCCGAGCCCCTTCTTGATGAAGATGAACATGCTGGCGGGCTCGTTGCGCCACATGACGAGCCGGCCGCCGGGCTTGGCCGGGTAAGGGTCGACGATCTGCATGTCGAAGTCGGGGTTGTCGCCCTGGAAGCGGCCGAGCGCCTCGTGCCAGGCGCCGAGCCCGTCGCGGTAGACGACGATCTCGCCGCTGCCGAAGATGGCCTTGTTGTCGGCGTCCTTGTTGGCCACGATGTCGGGGTGCACGTGGCCGGCCTCGAAGAGCTTGGCGACGAACTCGATGTGGGCGGCCCACTCCTCGGTCTCGTACTTGTACTCCAGCGTGCCGTCGCTCTTCTTGCGCCACTCGCGCGGCACGCCGAAGGCCCGCTGGATCTCCTGCTCCATGCCGCCGCCGAACGCCCAGCGCTTGCCCTTGGCGTCGGTGATCGCCGCGCCGAGCGTGAGCAGGTCGTCGGCGCTCTTGGGGTGTTCGAGGCCGAGCTTCTTCATGATGTCCTGGCGGACGAAGGTGGCGAACGGGTACGGGTCGTTCTGCCACGGGATGCCCTGGAGCACGCCGCCGAAGACACCGTACTGCCAGGCCGCGGTGTCGTAGTTGGCCAGCAGCGGGAACTCCTTGGCCTTGTCACCGGCCAGGTAGGGGCCCAGGTCGGCGAAGAGTCTGTTGGCCGCCTCGGTGAAGCGGCCGATCTTGATCAGCTCCCACTCCGGGACCATCACCATCTCCGGCACGTCGCCGCTGGCCAGGACGGTGCTGAGCTTCTGCCCGTAGGTGTTGCCGTCGGAGATGTTGAAGCGGACGACGCCGCCGAGCCGCTTGTTGACCTCCTCGTAGTAGGAGTTGCTGCCGAGCCCCGGCGGCACCGTGCCCCACAGCGGCGTCATCGCGGTCACCTCCTTTCCGCTGGTCAGCGGCGGGGTGGTGACGGCCTGCACCATCTGGGCCGGCCGGGCCAGGAAGCCCGCCTGCACGAACTCGGAGGCGGGCAGGTCGGGCTTCAGCCCGGGGATCTCGAACGGCACCCGCGTCGGCACCAGGCTCTTGAGCTTGTCGGCGGCCACGGCCGTGCCCTGGGGCGCCTGTCTCTTCTCGGCGCAGCCCGCCACCAGGACGCTTGCGCCGACCAGGCCGAGGAACGCGCGGCGGGTCGGGTCGGGTGTCGGCATGAGGGGGTCCCTCCTCGGGATGGGATGGGCCGCGTGGGGCGCGGAACGCCGCTGCCCGCGGTGGACCGCGGACCGCGCCCCACCTACAATTAGTTGGTATTTCGACCAAACAAATTAGTAGAGTGTGACTGCAGCCACAAGGGATCGCGACGGTCACAGGTTGGTGCCGATGAGCAACCCGCATGACGGACCGCCGCAGCGGCGGGTCTCCGGTTGGTGGAGAAAGCCGGCGATGCGGCATGCTGGAATCACTTCTTGGCGGGAACGGGGCTGATATTGATCACTTCTACGACCGGCCCTCAGCCGGCCGACTTCGCCGACGTACGAGCCACCAACCTCGCGGTCGTGCTGCGCTTCGTCCGCGAGCACGCGCCGTGCTCGCGCGCCGACATCGCGGCCTCCACGGGGCTGAACAAGGCGACCGTCTCCAGCCTGGTCGCCGACCTCATCGACCGCCGGCTCGTGCGCGAGACCGGGCTGACCGAGAACCGCGTCGGCCGGCCGGCCACGATGCTCGTCCTCGACGGCTCGCCGTACGCGGCCATCGGGGTCGAGATCGGCGTCGACACCGTGTCGGCCGTGGCCACCGACCTCGCGGGCGGACGGCTGCTGACCTGGCGGCGGGCGTTCTCGGGCGGCGACTCGGTCAGTCAGAGCGTGGCGGGTGTCGGCGCGATCGTCCGGCGGGTGGTCAACCGCATGGCCAAGGAGGAGCGCCAGGTGCTCGGCCTCGCCGTGGCCGTGCCCGGCCTGGTCGACGTGCAGGGCACCGTACGCCTCGCGCCCAACCTCGGCTGGCACGACGCCGACCTCGGCGGCGACCTGGCCAAGGCGCTGCGCGACCCCGGCTTCCCCATCCAGGTCGACAACGACGCCAACCTCGCGGCCCTCGCCGAGCAGCGCTTCGGCCCCTACGCGGGCGCGGCCGACCTGGTCTACCTCAGCGGCGGCGTCGGCGTGGGCGCCGGCATCATCCTCGACGGCCGGCTGCGCAGGGGCGGGCTCGGCTACAGCGGCGAGATCGGCCACGTGCAGCTCGACCCGGAAGGACCCGCCTGCCACTGCGGCCGGCGCGGCTGCCTGGAGGCGGTGGCCGGCATCGGCGCGGTGCTGCGCAAAGACCTGTCGCCGGCCGAGACACAGGCCGAGATCGAGGAGGTCGTCCGCCAGGCGCGCTCCGGCGATCCCGGCACGCTGGCCCGGCTCACCTCGGTCGGCACGGGCCTCGGCCAGGGCGTGGCGATCCTGACCAACCTGCTCGACCCCGCGGTGGTGATCCTCGGCGGCTACTACGTCCCGCTGGCGCCGTGGGTGCTGCCCGCCGTCCACGACGAGCTGGGCAGGCGGGTGGTCGCTCCGGGGGCGCCCGAGGTCGTGGCCTCGACGCTGGGGCACGACGCGGCGGCGCTCGGGGGCGCGGCGCGGGTGCTCGACTCGATCGATTCGGGAAGATTGCCGGGAGGATTGGCGCGAATCCCTTGACCTTGGTCACATGGGCGTGCACCCTTCAGTCAATCCACTGAAATTTCCGCGTAACTTCCCCAGGCCGGTCGTCGAAGCGCTTCGACACTCTCAGAGGGATGATCATGCAAGAACCCCCCTTCCGCGACCCAGCGGCCCCCCTTCACGACCGGATCGGCGACGTGCTGCGCAGGCTCACCATCGAGGAGAAGCTGGGCCTGCTGCACCAGTACCAGGCGCCGGTGGAGCGGCTGGGGATCGGCCCCTTCCGTACGGGCACCGAGGCGCTGCACGGCCTGGCCTGGCTCGGCCCCGCCACCGTCTTCCCGCAGGCCATCGGGCTCGCCTCGACCTGGGACCCTGACCTGCTGCACCGGGTGGGCGCGGCGGCCGGCGACGAGGTGGTGGCCTGCCACCACAAGGACCCGGCGGGGGCGGGGCTCAACGTGTGGGCGCCGGTGGTCAACCCGCTGCGCGACCCGCGGTGGGGGCGGAACGAGGAGGGCTACTCCGAGGATCCGTGGCTGACCTCGGTCCTCGCCACGGCGTACGCGCGCGGGCTCGGTGGGAGCGCTCCCGACGACGATGGGCCGCCCGCCGTGCTCAAGACCGCGCCCACGCTCAAGCACTTCCTCGCCTACAACAACGAGACCGACCGCTGCGCCACCTCCAGCAACCTGCCGCCCAGGGTGCTGCACGAGTACGAGCTGCCCGCCTTCAAGCAGCCCATCGAGTCGGGCGCCGCGGTGGCCGTCATGCCGTCGTACAACCTGGTCAACGGGCGGCCCGCGCACCTCAGCCCGCTCATCGGGCAGGTGCTGCGCGCCTGGGCCCCCGGCGACCTGCTGGTGGTCAGCGACGCGTACGCGCCGGGCAACCTCACCGGACTGCAGGGCTACCACGACACGCTGCCCGAGGCGTACGCCCACGCGGTCAAGGCCGGTCTCGACAGCTTCACCCAGGACGACGACCGCGCGCAGGCCACGCTCGGCCACCTGCGTGCCGCGCTCGACCAGGGGCTGCTCACCGAGCAGGACATCGACCAGGCCGCCGGCCACGCCCTCGCCATCAGGTTCCGGCTGGGGGAGTTCGACCCGGCGACGCCGTACGACGACGTCACCGACTCCGTCGTCAACTGCCCCGAGCACCGGGCGCTGGCCAGGGAGGCGGCGCGGCGCTCGTTCGTGCTGCTGGAGAACGACGGGCTGCTGCCGCTGCGCGACGTCCGCAAGGTCGCGGTGCTCGGGCAGCTCGGCGACACGCTGATGGAGGACTGGTACAGCGGCACGCTGCCGTACGCCGTCACCGCCCGCGCCGGGCTGGCCGAGCGGTGCGAGACCGTGTTCTGCGAGGCGGTGGACCGGGTGACGCTGACCGCCGAGTCCGGCCCGGTCGCCGCCGACCCGGCCGGCGGGCCGCTCAGCGTGGGAGCGCCGGAGGCGGGGCTGTTCGACGTCTTCGACTGGGGCGGCGGCGCGTACGCGCTGCGCTCCGTGACCACCGGCCGGTTCGTCTCGGTGGACGGCACCACCCTGGTCAACGACCAGCCGGGGCCGAACGGGTGGGAGGTGCGCCAGACGTTCCGCATGGAGGAGCGACCGCGCGGCACGCTCGCCCTGCGCCACATCTCGACCGGCTGCTACGTCGGCGCCGCCGACGACGGCGTGCTGCGCCTCGTGGACGACGCCGACCAGGCCGTCTGGCTGGCCATGGACGTCGTCAGGAGCGGCACCGCCGAGGCCGCCAGGCTGGCCGCGGAGGCCGATGTGGCGATCGTGGTGGCCGGCGACCATCCGCTGGTCAACGGCAGGGAGACCGAGGACAGGCTGACGCTGGCGCTGGCCCCCGCGCAGGACGCCGTCGTACGCGCCGCGCGCGAGGCCAACCCGCGCACCGTCCTCGTGCTCACCAGCGGCTACCCGCTGACCTGGACCACCGGTGACCTGCCCGCCGTGCTCTGGTCGGCCCACGGCGGCCAGGAGTACGGCCACGCGCTGGCCGAGGTGCTGTTCGGCGACGCCGACCCCGAGGGCCGCCTGACCCAGACGTGGTACCGCTCCGAGCACGAGCTGCCCGACCTGCTCGACTACGACATCATCGCCTCCGACGCCACCTACCAGTACTTCCGCGGCGTCCCCCTGCACCCCTTCGGCCACGGGCTGAGCTACACCACGTTCGGCTACACGGGGCTGCGCGTCCGCCTCGACGGCGACGTGGTGCACGCCGAGGTGACGGTCACCAACACCGGGCCGCGGCCCGGTGTCGAGGTCGTGCAGTTCTACACCCACCAGCAGCGCTCCCGGGTCAAGCAGCCGCTGCGCCGGTTGCGCGGGTTCGAGAAGGTGCGGCTGGGGCCGGGCGAGAGCCGTACGGTCGAGCTGCGGCTGCCGGTCTCCGATCTCGCGTTCTGGGACGTCACCAGGGGCAGGTTCGTCGTCGAGCGTGCGCCGCACCGGCTCATGGCCGGCCGCAGCGCCACCGACCTGCGGCTGAGCGCGGGCTTCGAGGTCGAGGGCGAGGTCGTGCCGCCACAGCGCGGGCCGCTGCGCGCCGCCTGCCACGACGAGTACGACGCGATCACGTTCGTGGACGCGGGCCGATCGGACGGCGACGCCGTGCGCTCCGACGCCGAGGGCGCCTGGATCCTGTTCCGCGAGGTCGACCTGACCGGCGTCACCACGTGCGTGGCCAGGGCGGGCAGCACCGAGGGCGGCGTGATCACCGTCCGGCTCGGCGACCCGCTGCACGGCCCGGCGCCGGCCGGCTTCCCCGTGCCCAGGACCGGCCGGTACGACCATCAGGCCATTCCGGTCTCCCTCGAAGGCGTGGACGGGGTGCACGATCTGTACGTGGTGTTCGAGAACGAGGGCGTGACGCTGACGGTGATCGAGTTCGGAGCCGGGGCTTGAGCGGGCGCACGGTCACCATCGCGGAGGTGGCCAAGCACGCCGGCGTGGCCGTGAGCACGGTGTCGTACGTGCTGAGCGGCAAGCGTACGATCTCGGCCGACACCCGGCGGCGGGTGCTCGACAGCGTCCGCGCCCTGGGCTACCACCCCAACGCCGGCGCCCGCGCGCTGGCCAGCAAGCGCTCCAACGTGATCGCGCTCGTGCTGCCGCTGCGCGCCGGCATGCACGTGCCCGTCCTGATGCGCTTCGCCAGCGCGGTCGTGACGGCGGCCCGCCGCTTCGACCACGACGTGCTGCTGCTGACGGCCGACGAGGGCACCGCGGGCATCCGCAGGGTGGCCGCCAGCGCGCTCGTGGACGCGCTCGTCCTGATGGACGTCGAGCTGGACGACCTGCGGGTGCCGCTGCTGCGCGAGCTGCCCGAGCCGAGCGTCCTCATCGGCTTCCCGGCCGAGCCCGCCGGGCTGACCTGCGTCGACCTCGACTTCCGCGCCGCCGGCGCGCGCTGCGTGGAGCACCTGGCCGAGCGCGGGCACGAGGAGATCGCGCTGCTCGGCGCGCCCTCGGTCGTCTACGACCGCGGCACCGGCTTCGCCACCCGCACCCGCGAGGGCTTCGTCGAGGCATTGGGCACGCACGGCATCGAGGGCGTCGCGCTGCCCTGCGAGGAGACGTTCGACGAGGTGTACGAGACCGTCCGCGACCTGCTGCTCGACCACCCCGGCCTGTCCGGGCTCGTCGTGCACAACGAGTCGGCGGTGGGCCACGTGCTGGCCGCGCTGCGCCAGCTCGGCCGCCGGGTGCCCGACGACGTGGCGGTGGTGGCGATCTGCCCCGACGACGTCGCCGAGCGGGCCAGCCCGCCGCTGACCTCCGTGCTGATCCCGGCCGAGGAGGTGGGCAGGGAGGCGGTCAGGCTGGTGATGGACAAGCTGGAGGGCCGCGTGGTGCCCGACTCGACGCTGCTGCCGCCCCAGCTGGCCGTACGCGCGAGCAGCTGAGGTAAACACCCTCGCGCCTCAATATTCGCGGTGAGTCATCACTCGTAAGCGAGGCGTATCCCAAATCTGTCCGGTTTTCGATCGTATGTGGTTCCGTGTCGGTTTCACCGGGCAGGCCGGGTGAGGCGGAGGGAGAACCACACTATGACTACGTCAGTGCAGCCGGCGTCGGCCGGGCAGGGCGGCGGGCGGGGCCCCACCGGCCTCGCCGACGTCATCGACACGATCCTCGACCGGGGGCTCGTGATCGACGCCTACGTCCGGGTGTCCCTCGTCGGCATCGAGATCCTGACCATCGACGCGCGCGTCGTCGTGGCCAGCGTCGACACCTACCTGCGCTTCGCCGAGGCCGCTAACCGGCTGGACATGTCCCAGAGCGAGCAGAGCCTGCCCGAGGCCATCGGCCTGGCCAAGGGCGGCGGCTCCGGCCAGGACGCCTCCAAGGAGGTCATCCAGGGCATGGTCGAAGGCGACGAGCAGCGCGAGCTGAGCGGGTCGGACGAGGAGGCCGGGCAGGCCGACGAGAAGAAGGAACCCCGGAGCGCCCCCACCAGGAAGATGCGGCTCAAGTGAGAGGAAGAGCAAGCGCCATGGGACGCTCGACCAACGTCTCCGGGTCCGGCCAGGCCACCCAGGAGATCCAGAACCTCGCCACGTACGTCTACGGCATCGTCCCGGCGGAGACCGAGGTGAGCCGCGACCAGAAGGGGCTGGGAGAGCCTCCTGGCGAGGTGCGGCTCGTCAAGCACGGCGAGATCGCGGCCGTCGTCAGCGGCGTGAACGTGGACAAGCCGCTCGGCCGTCCCGACGACCTGCTGGCCCACGAGGAACTGCTGGACAGCGTGGCCGCCAAGGGGCCCGTGCTGCCGTTCCGGTTCGGGGCGGTGCTGTCCGACACGGGCGCCGTCGTGGACGAGCTGCTCGCACCCCACCACGACGACTTCGTGGCCGCCCTCGACGAGCTGGCCGGCAGCGCCCAGTACGTCGTCAAGGGCCGCTACGCCGAAGGGCCCGTCCTGACGGAGATCCTCGCCGAGAGCCCGGAGGCCGCCGGCCTGCGCGACGCCATCCGCGGCACCTCCGAGGACGCCACCCGCAACGAGCGCATCAGGCTCGGCGAGATCATCACCGCCTCCGTCGAGGCCAAGCGGGACATGGACACCCGCCTGCTGCTCGACGGCCTGTCCGGCTACTACCTGCAGGCCTCGCTCAGGGAGCCGTCCCACGAATGGGACGCCGCCCACATCGCCCTGCTCGTCAAGTCCGACCAGCAGAAGGAGCTGGATCGGGCGCTGAAGGAGTTCGGCGAGCGCTGGGAGGGCCGCGTGGAGCTGCGGCTCATCGGGCCGATGGCGCCGTACGACTTCGTCATCGCGCAGGGCTGAAGGGGGTACGGCCCGTGGGTCTGATCTCGCTGATCTTCACCTGGCCGCTCGCGCCGGTGCGCGGGCTGGTCAGGCTCGCGGAGATGATCCAGGACCAGGCGGAGCGCGAGCTGCGCAACCCCGCCGCCGTACGCCGGCGGCTTGAGGCGATTGAGGCGGCCAGACAGGCCGGCGAGATCTCGGAGGAAGAGGAACGCCGGGCCATCGAAGAGGTCCTGCGGCTGGCGATGGGGAGGTGAGCCGGAGGTGAGCGCCAAGGGGTCGGACACCGAGGAGCTGGACGGCGAGGAGGAGCTTGTCGAGGTGCTGGACGCCGCATCGGCGGGCGAGGCGGGCATGCGGCACATCGCCGAGCTGACCAAGAAGGAACCGGAGGGCGTCACCTCGGTCGTCCCGGCAGACGACGGCTGGCTGGTGGACGTCGAGCTCGTCGAGGACCGCCGCATCCCGTCCTCGGGCGACATGCTCGCCCTCTATCGGGTGGAGATGGATATGGAGGGCACCTTGCTGTCATATCGGAGGATCCGGCGCTACCGGCGGTCGAACGCCGACTTCGGGGAGGCGTGATGACCTCCGGTCCCGTCGTCCGCCCCACGTACGGGTCGGGCCCCGCCAACCGCGAACCCGCCAACCTCGGCGACATCCTCGAACGCGTCCTCGACCGGGGCATCGTCATCGCCGGCGACATCCGGGTCAACCTGCTGGACATCGAACTCCTCACGATCAAGCTGAGGCTGCTGATCGCCTCCGTCGACACCGCCAGGGAGCTGGGCATCGACTGGTGGGCGCACGACCCCTGGCTGTCCGGACGCGACCGCGAGCTGGTCGAGGAGAACCGCCGCCTGCGCCGCCGCCTGGCCGTCGCCGAGGGGCGGGAGGAAGTCGGTGGCTGAGGGGACGTACCTGTACGCGGTCGCCCGCGAACCCCTCTCGACCCCGGCCGGCGTGGCGGGCGCGCCCGTCCGGACGATCGAACACGGCGGTCTGGTGGCGTACGTGAGCTCGGTCCCGCTCGACACCTTCGGCGAGGAGCCGCTGCGCCGCAGCCTTGAGGACCTCGACTGGCTGGCCGAGACCGCCCGCGCCCACCACCGCGTCGTGGACGCGGTCGCCGCCGCCACCACCACCGCCCCGGTCCGTCTCGTCACGGTCTACGCCGGCGACGACCAGGTCCAGGACCTCCTGACCCGCCGCGGAACAGCCTTCCACCGCGTCCTGTCGCACGTCACAGGCCGCAACGAATGGGG
Organism: Nonomuraea sp. NPDC049419; assembly: GCF_040676995.1. Taxonomy (NCBI): domain Bacteria; kingdom Bacillati; phylum Actinomycetota; class Actinomycetes; order Streptosporangiales; family Streptosporangiaceae; genus Nonomuraea; species Nonomuraea sp. NPDC049419. The sequence goes on from NZ_JBFAQB010000001.1 coordinate 426,058, forward strand.
CGTCAAGGTTTACACCACCCTCTCCGACCCCGGGCAGGAGACGGCACCTGAAGCCGCCGGAACCCGCTCATCCCGGCGTGCCGCCGAAGGGGCCGGCCCCGACACGGGGTCACCCGCCCACCCATCCCCGCCGGTGGCGGCGAGCGGAAGGCATGGCCGCGACGACGGGACGTACGGGCGGCCGGGGCGGGCGTACCTGGAGCGACGAAGGGCGAGCCTGCGCGGCCGGGAGCAGCTCCGCAAGCAGGCGCTGCGCCGCGCCGACCACATCCACCGCACGCTGTCGGCCCTGGCCGCCGACGGCTGCCGCCACCGCCCCCAGGACCCGCGCCTGTCAGGCCGCCACGACTGGATGCTGCTGAACGGCGCGTACCTGGTGGACGAGGCCCGCGCCACGGAGTTCGCCGAGCTGGCGGGCACCCTCGGCGGCGACGGCGTCGAGATCCGCCTGACCGGCCCGTGGGCGCCGTACTCGTTCACGGTCATGGAGACGACATGACCACGCCCCTGCGGGACGTGGTGGCCACCGACGACCTGCCGCCCGAACGGATCGCCCTGGTGGACCTGCTGGACCGGCTGCTGGCGGGCGGCGTCGTGCTGACCGGCGACCTGGTCCTGTCGATCGCCGACATCGACATCGTCCGCATCTCCCTGAACGCCCTGATCGCCTCGGTCGACGAGCTCGAAGGGAGGACCTGACGTGACCGCGGACAAGCCCCGCTGGCGCATCGCCGCCGACTCGGAGACGGTCGAGCGCGACCTGTCCCGCCTCGTCCTGACCCTCATCGAGCTGATCCGCCAGCTCGTGGAACGCCAGTGCGTTCGCCGCATGGAGGAGGGCAACCTGACGGACGAGCAGATCGAGACCTTGGGTGTCACCCTGATGCGCCTGGAAGAGGCCATGGGCGACCTCTGCGACCGCTTCGACCTCACCCCGGAGGACCTCAACCTCGACCTCGGCCCCCTGGGTACCCTCCTCCCGTCGAGCTGACGACGATCACGAGGTGGGCCGACCCCGGCGCCGGGTCTCGCGGGCGATCCTGTCCAGCTCCTTCTCCTCGGTGCGCCACTGCTCGATGACCGGGAGGCACCAGTAGTTGCGTCGCTGATGGCGCAGCGTCGGGTGCGGGAACGGATGGTGCTTGGGGCCGCCGCGCGCGGTCCATGACCTGATGGTGCTGGCGGCCGTCCCGAGGTAGCGGGCGGTGCCCTGGGTGTCCAGGAAACCCTGGCCGGGCCTGAGGTCGGGCAGCACAGGGAGCGCTTCGGGGCGGGCGTCGGAAGGCTCCCGGCGTACGGGGAGGCAGGCGTTGTAGAGCAGCGTCGCCAGACGGAGCGCGCCGGCGTGGTCGAGGTCGAGGCGCGCCACCGGAGGTGAGGCGCCGCCAGGGGCGTTCTGGGATGACTTGGTGGAAATATCGGTTATGCGGATATTCCAGCGCCAGCCGGTGGTTTTTGCGTAATGTCCGAGCGCGTCGTGGAGCAGTGCCGTGGGCGAATGCGGAGCTGGGGGATGAATCACAGCATCAACGCTGTGATTTCGCGGCCTTATCGTGCAACCACTTTCACGAAAACGGCAGATCACGGACGGGTATTGATCGTGAACGCGCTGTCCTGTGCCCTCGTGTGCCGTACGCGTGCCTGCTCCGATTTGGCCTCCCGTGCGCGGCGGGGCACCATTACGGCACAGGAGGCATCAGCGGCCTCTTCCTGCCACTCGTTTGCAGCGGCGGGGGGCGGCATAACCCTCTGGCCTCGGCGAGTAAACGCTGGCAGCGCATTTCGCAACTTACTGGTACGAACGGTCGAGGAGCCTGAAGGCTACAAGCTGATGGCGCTTCGGCCACAAAGGGTACCGGTGCCGCGCGATCCGCTGCGGTGTCCGGCTCGTGTCCCCGCGAGGAGCGCGCCGTCTCCCAGAGGACAGCCCTGCGAGATCGGGTCGCGCGTATCCCGATGGGCGTACGCAGTGACATCGAAAAGCTACACAGTGTTATGAAGGTATTGAAAGGGACCTGATGCCGCATCAGGAGAACGTGTCTTCGGAGCCGCCGCCGGCCGTCAAGGGCGACGGCGTGGCCAAGCCACTGGTCGACCTGCGCTCGGCCGTGGTCATGCTGTTCGCCGCCCTCATCGGCCTGGCCGCCGGTGTGCTGGCCTTCCTGGCCGCCGCGCCGCCTCCGCAGGCGGTTCTGGTGGGCGGCGGCGCCTTCGGCGGCGCCGTCCTCTTCTTCAACCGCGTCATCGGCCGGTAGGGGGCGCGATGGCGACGCGGAAGCTCTCGCGACGGCGCCGAGTGTCTAAACGCTTCCGCCCGCGATTCACAACCATTGGATGCGCAGGTACGCGTCCGGGGCGTGAACGGGCGTCATGGAGTTTCTCCTGTCGAGTTCCCCGTGGCGACCGGTTGTTCGCCCGGGCCGTTTAAGGATCTGCGCATGGCGAGTGGAAATCCCGCTCCCCTCCCGTCTGCTCATAGGCGTGAGGTCGAACAGTTCTATCGCGACACCGTCGCGAGGACCAGGAGCATGGTTTACAAACGTCTGGGAGGCGATGCCCAGGACATCGACGACGTGACCACGACGGTCTACCTCAAGATCATCGATCGGTGGTCGACCATCCGCACCCTCCAGCCGGAGAAGAAGCGGCTCAAGTGGCTTTCCACGACGACCGCCCTGGTCGTGCTGGAGGAGATAAGGAAGCGGAGCAACGACCGCTGCAAGACGTTCCCGGAGCGAACCTGGGAACAACTTACGGCCGTCCTGTCGGCGCCAGAACCGGCGGACAACGCCATCGAGATGAAAGATCTCTACAGGGAGGTATGGAATGCCGTGGCCGTGCTTTTAGCGGGCAACGAGCAAAAAGTGATCGCGTACGATCTCATCGGTCTGTCCACCCGTGAGACGGCCCGCGAACTGCGGATCACTCCGGAGACGGTCCGGGTGCACCGGCGCAACGCGCTCAGGAAGCTCACGGGAACGCCGGAGATCGCACACGTCCGGGAGGTCTTAGAGAAAGGAGGCTCATGATTCCGGCCTTAAGGGAAAAATCGCGGGACGCGCTGACATCATTCGTCGGCATTCTCGGCGCCGGCCGTCCCAGCCGGCGACGATGGACGAGCCTGATCCGCCGCCTGCGACGCTTCGAGGCGGAGACCGAGTGCCCGGCCCCTGACGTGGAAGCCGGACTCGAGCGCCTGCGCGCGGAGGCGCAAGCTCGCGGTCTGTTCGATCACGATCAGGACAGCAGCGGCGACGAGGCGCGCCCGGCTCATACCTGGGCGAGTACACCGCCTGCGCTGGCGGTGGCACCGCTGATCTGCATGCTCATGTGCGTCAGCCTGCTCTGGCGGCGACCCCGTCTTGGCGGCGGGGCCGCCGCGGAGCGGCTGACAGGTTCTGACCGAGTCTGATCAGGACTCCCGCAACGGCGGCGGGCGATGGGGGCACCTGCCGCCCTTGTGGGGCCGGCGGTCAGAGCGCGCGGGTGGCGAGGCCGGGGTAGTCGAGGACGAGGGCCGAAGGGTCGTAGTGGAGGCGGCAGGCGACCTCGAATGCCGGTGCCGCGTAGTCGTAGGTGTCGTCGCCCGCGCGGGTGTAGTGCTGGTCGAGGCGTTCCGCGGACAGGTCCAGGGCGCGGACGTACGCGGCCGGGGCCGGGGCGCCTGAGCCCGTCGCCAGGCGGAGGCGGTGCACAGGGAACGTGTTGGTCATCGCCGAGGACTCCAGGTCGACGTCGAGACAGCCGTCCAGGTCGGGGGCGGGGGAGCCGTCCACCTGCCAGCGGCCCCTGCCGTCGGACTCCAGGAACGTGCGGCGGGTGCCGGTCACCGTGCGGCTGGTGACCCTGGCCAGGCGGGTGGCCCACGAGGTGTCGACCTCGATCGTGTAGTCAACCGCCCACGTACGGCCGTCCTCGACGGCGGTCGTACAGCCCTCGATGCGATGCCCGCCCTCATGCGGGCGGAAGTACGCGACCTCGAAGCCGGTACGGGCGGTCACGTGCCGCCAGGCGGCGGTCTCGGGCAGCGGCGCGAAGGTCACGCACCGATCCTGCCACGCCGCCCCTTCACGTGATCAACCCCCATCACCCTGAGAGCAGGTGCCAGGGCAGGACGATCGGCGTGGCCGGGCGGTCGCCGGCGGCGAGGCGTTCGACCAGGGGCGCGAGCCCCGACGGGACGACGGGCTCGTCGGCGCGGGCCAGCTCGGCCGCCGTCCACCACTGGAACCGGTCGGTCGAGGCGCGCTCGTCGTCGTCCATGCCGGAGTCGTCCACCTGGAGCCCGTCCACGCGCAGCAGGAAGTAGTGGTCGCGGGCGCGGTGCCGGCGGCCGCCCACCGTCCAGCCGCCCTCGCTGGTCGCCACCACCGGCCCGAGCGCCTCCGGCGGCACCACGTGGCCGAGCTCCTCGCGCAGCTCGCGGGCGGCGGCCTCGCTCGGGCTCTCGCCGGGGTCGATGCCGCCGCCGGGCGTGAACCACGCGTACGAGGGCTCGTCCACCTGCAGCAGCAGCCCGCGGTACAGCAGGATCCTGTCCGCCCCGTCGAGCAGCAGGACGCGGGCCGTCTCCCTCACGTCATCTCCACGGTGATGGCCCACCGCTCGTGGTCGCGCCAGGCGCCGTCGATGTACTGGAAGTTCGGCGAGAACCCCTCGCGCTGGAACCCCACCCTCTTGATCAGGTTGATGGACGGCTGGTTGTGCGGCTGGATGTTGGCCTCCAGCCGGTGCAGCCCCATGTCCCCGAACGCGTGCCCCACCAGCAGCCGCAGCCCCTCGGTCAGGTAGCCGCGCCCGGTGGTCGAGGCGAACGCGGAGTAGCCGATGGTGCCGCACTGGTGGGTGCCGCGGACGATGTTGTTGACGTTGACCCGGCCGACGATCGCGCCGGTGTCGCGCCGGCAGATCAAGAACCCCTCGTGCATGGGCTCGTCGAACCTGGCCAGGTACGCCTCGAAGGCGGCGTACGTGAGGATGGGCGGCCCCGGCATCCACCGGGCGAGCAGGTCGGCGCTCTCCCGGTGCAGGGCCGTGAGCTCCTCGAAGTCCTGGAGGCACAGGTAACGCAGGGCCACCCGGTCACCCTCCGCAAGATAGATCACATCAGACATTCTGCAGGCCAGCTCCCGCAGCGCCAGGCGGTTCCGTCCCATTCGACGGCGAACGGCTCCGCGTGCGGCAGCGGCGCCCCCCACACGCGCCCGCCCAGCCCGCACAGCACGGCGAGCCCGGCGGTCAGGCTGGCGACGTGGCCGACCACCGCGACGGTGCCGCCGTCGTGCCGGGCCGCGATGCCGGTCAGCGCGGTCGCGACGCGGCCGGTGACGGCGTGGCCGTCCTCGCCGTCGGCCACCGCCTCGTCCAGGTCGCCGTCCACGACCCAGGCCCGCAGCACCTCGGCCGTACGCGCCCGCACCCCGGCGTCCTGCGAGCCCTCCGCACGGCCGAGACCCACCTCCGCCAGCTCGGGAAGCAGGGTCGTGGTGAGACCGAGCGTCCCTGCGACGATCTCGGCGGTGGTGGCGGCGCGGACAGCGCTGCTCGCGTACACGTGGGTGATCCCCGCACCGCGCAGCCGGCGGCCCGCCGCGGCCGCCTGGTCGCGGCCGCGCGGGGTCAGCTCGGCGTGCGGCAGGGCGCCGGACGCGCGGGTGACGACGTTCTCCGACTCGGCGTGCCGCAGGCACCACAGGCGGACGCTCACTCGCCCTCCTTCGCGCGGTCGTAGATGGCGACGGCCCAGCGGCCGGGGCGCTCGCCGACCTCGGCCGACAGCCGCTCGAGCACCTCGGGGAGCATCAGCGGGGAGTCTGCGCGCAGCCGCGCGCAGACGTCCTCGCTCATGTCCGGCCGGCACGCCTTGACCTCGCCGGCCACGCGCTCGATGGGGGCGTCCGCGGGGAAGACCCAGATCTGCATCTTCTGCGGGCGTTCGAGCCAGCCTTCGGGGGCCGACAGCTTGTCGTGATGCCCGCCCGATCCCTTGCCGCACCTGCCGGCGCCGCCGCCCATCTCCCCGCCCTTGAGTGAGCTCCTGGTGACGACCCACGCCCGCGGGTCGTCGCAGACCACCATGTGCGCGGTGTCCTTGCTGGTCGGGGAGAAGGTCACCGTCCGGGGGACGCCCATGGTCTCGTACCGCTCGGAGTGGAGGAGGGGCAGGGTGAAGTCCTTGTCGCCCAGCTTCACGCGGAACGTCTCCGGCAGCGGGAGCTCCGGCTGGAGACTGACCGTGTCCGTGGGCTGGCGCGCGACAGGAGCCGGTGAAGGGGCCGGCGGGAGGCCGTACATGAGGGCGACCGCCGCGACCGCGAGCGCCGCGCCCGCCGACGCCGCCCGCCTGCCGCGCCGGACCCGCCTGCCGCGCCGCACGATCGCCGCCAGATCCGGGGACGGCGCCGCGCTGCGGCTCCGCTCGTCCAGCAGCCGCTCCAGCTCGCTCTCCGTGTGCTTCATCGCCGCGCCCCTTCCACGTGCACGCTTCGTACGTCAGGATCGATCCGGAGCTTGTTGAGCGCCCGGTTGAGCTGGCTCTTCACCGCCCCCGGCGAGCAGCCGACGATGCCGGCGATCTGGGTCAGCGTGTGCCCCTCGAAGTAGTGCAGGACGACCACCGCCCGCTGGCGCGGCGACAGCGCGCCGATCGCGCTCCACAAAGCCGCCTGGTCGTCCGCCTCCGCGGCGCGATCGCGCGGGTCCGCCGTCTCCGGCAGGCTCTCCGCAGGCACCTCACCACGCCAGCGCCGCCGCCACCAGGAGGCGTGCGTGTTGACGATGATGCGGTAGACGTACGGGTCGGGGTCGCCCTCGACCCGCCGCCACGCCAGCCAGGCCCGAGCCAGCGCGGTCTGTACGAGGTCCTCCGCCGCGCCCCAGTCCCGGCACAGGAGGTAGGCCATCCGGCACAGGCGTGCGTGCCGATGTGCCACGTACTCCGCGAACCCGTCATCCATGCAGCGTCTCCATCTCGTCGCCTTCGCTGATGAATACCGGCAGGGAGGCCCGTACGGTTGACAGCGATTCCGAGATGTCTCAGCCGTGCCCGAGCACGCGCAGCAGTTCGCCCGCCGACTCCTCGGGGCCGTGGCCCGCGGTGTCGATCGTCACGTGGGCGCGGGCCCACGGTTCGTACGCGCGCTCCACGATCTCCCGCCAGCTCGGCGGGCGCAGGCCCGGGATGTCGAGCCGACGCGACTCCGCCCGCCGCCGGTGCTCGTCCTGGTCGGAGCAGACCACCTCCACCTCCGTGACCGGCACCCCGGCCCGTACGCCCACCTCGCGCCACGCGTCCCTGGTGACGGCCAGCGGGTTCACCGACTCGGCCACCACCGTGAGGCCCTGCCGCAGGTGGTCCTCGGCGAGCGCGTACGCGACGGCGTACCCGGCGGGGCCGATCGGGTGCTCGGCGAGGCCCGAGCGGACGATCGCCTGCTCGATGGTGTCGACCCGCAGATGCACCGCACGCAGCCGCCCGGCGAGCAGCCGCGACAGCGTGGTCTTGCCGGTGGCGGGCAGGCCGCCCATGACGACGAGCGCCACGTCAGGAGAGTTCATGGAGATGCCTTCCTCGGTGATCGTCAACCGGTCAGGTTTCGAGAAGCCCGGCCGGGGTGATGCGGCCTAGCGTGACGGTCATGACTCTCGCACTTCAGTACTGCCACATCACGGTCGACGACATGAACGAGGCGGTCGCCTTCTATCGCGACGGGCTCGGCTTCGAGGTACGCAGCGACGTCGGGGGCGGGCAGCAGCAGTGGGTGACCCTGGGCGACCCGGTGCACGGCGGGCCCGAGATCGTGCTCTCCAGCGCGTACGCGGGGCGCTCGGAGGCCGAAGGTGACGCGCTGCGCGAACTGCTCGTCAAGGGCCTGCTGCCGATGATCGTCTTCAGCAGTGACGACATCGACGCCGACTTCGAACGCGTCCGTGCCACCGGCGCCGAGGTCCTCCAGGAACCCATCGACCGTCCCTACGGCGTCCGCGACGCCGCCTTCCGCGACCCCGCGGGCAACACCGTCCGCCTCCACCAGCCCCTGAAGGGGTGACCCGCGCCCCCGCCGAGGAGGGCCACCGAGAACGCGAACCGGCGGCCGGGTCGCCGGTTCGCGGGAAGCACGAAGCCCCGGCCAGGGAAACCTGGTCCGGGGCTTCGGTTGTGGTCAGGGACCGATGGTCACCAGTCGCCGCCGCCGAAGTCGCCGCCGCCGAAGTCGCCTCCGCCGCCGAAGTCACCCCAGCCGCCGCCACCGGCGTCGCCACCGCCGCCGAAGTCTCCGCCGCCGCCCGCGTCGGAGTAGCCCTCGGCGTAGCCGGCGCCGTAGCCGCCCATGCCCCAGCCGCCGCTGAGCATGCTGCCCATCATGGTGCCGATGAACATGCCGGTCATGATGTCGCCGAAGCCGCCGTAGTAGCCGGAGGCGTAGGGCTGGTAGGCGGGACCCGCGTCGTAGTAGGGCCGCCGCTGGCCGTCGACCATGACCTCCCGCATCTGGGGGTCGAAGCCGCGCTCGATCGCCTCGGCGTCCATCTTGCAGGCGGGCACGTCGCGGACGGCGCCACCGGGCGGAGCCCAGCGGACGTCGCGGACGGACGGGCCGTGCTGCGGGTTGAAGAAGCAGGGAGCGCGCCGCTCGGGGATCGGCTCGTTGCCGACTTTGGCCTTGACCACGGCGAGCGCGTAGCGGCCGTCTTCGAGGGTCTGGGTGACCTCGCGGATCTGGTCGGCGCGCTGCACGGCGGCGAGCTGCGTCTTGGCCTTCTCGTAGGAGTCGAGGGCGGTCTGCCACTCCTCGATGTGCTTGCCGCCCTCGCCGGCCAGGGTGACGTCGGTGTCGACGGCGGTGATCTCCTCGCCGAGCTTGGTGACGTCCTCCTCGACGGTCTGCTTGACCGCGGCGAGGTCCTTGGCCTCCTGGATGGCCCGCTTCTTCTTCTTGTTGCTGGAGTAGAGGAAGTAGCCGCCACCGCCGACCAGGACCAGCGCGCCGAGGGCGATCAGCGCTCCGGTGCCGCCGGCGCCCGGGTTGGCCTGGCTGCCGGAGTCGAGCGCGGAACGGTCGCCCTTGGCGGCCATGTCGACGCGGTTGGTGAAGTCCTTCATGCCGGCCACGATGTCGCCCGAGTTGGCGTTGACCGCGCGGGTGGCCAGGTTGCCTGCCAGGCCCTTGCTCAGAGCGTTGGATCCGGCGAAAAGGGTCTGGCCGTCGATGACGGCGATGGTCGCACTAGGACGGCCCGCCTCGCTCAGCGCGGAGCTGAGCTGGCTCATGTAGGGCGCAATGGTGGACTGGTCAATCGTGCCGTCGGGCAGCGCCACAGCGTAGATCTTGGTGTCCGCGCCCTTGAGCGCGTCGTTGATCTCGCTCTCCTGACCGGACGACAAGGCAGAGCCGGCCACCACATAGAGCGGCGCCTTCTTCCAGTTGGACACGACCGTGTCGGCATCCGGTGGCGCCGCCGCGTTGGCGGCAGGGGACAGCGCAAGAACGACGATAAGACCGGCGATCAGAGCCGCGAACGCGGCCCCTGCTCGGCGCAGCGAGTGGGTCATGGGCAGCAAGCCTCCTTCGCCCTTGAGGACGAATGGGCGGTCGGCAAAGTTCCTCAAGAGGCACGCTACCCGTCCGGGGCCGCGCAGGAGCACTCCGTGGCGCAACAGCCTGGCACCGGTTGGGTCCCGGTCGGGTCGATCTCCGGCCAAGCCCCCATCAGGGACCGTCAGGAGTCCTTGATCTCGCAGATCGTCGCGCCGGAGGTGACGGTCTGCCCGACCGCCGCCGTCAGCCCGGTGACGGTGCCCGCCTTGTGAGCCGTCAGCGGCTGCTCCATCTTCATGGCTTCGAGCACCACCACGGTGTCGCCCTCGTTCACGGTGTCGCCGTCGCCGGCCACGACCTTGACGATCGTGCCCTGCATGGGGCTGACCAGCGCGTCGCCGCCGGCCGCCGCCTTCTTCGAGCCGCCGCCCGCGCGCCTCGGCGCCTTGCCGCGAGCGGCCTGCGCGGGGGCCGCGTCGCCCAGCCCGGCGCCCAGCCCGGCGCCCAGCCCGGCGGGCAGCACGACCTCCAGCCGCTTGCCGCCGACCTCGACCGTGACCGTCTCCCTGGCGGCCTCCTCGCCGGCCGCGACGTCCCCGTCGTACGGCGCCACCGGGTTGTCCCACTCCGTCTCGATCCACCGCGTGTGCACCGAGAACGGCTCCGACACGAACGCGGGATCCGTCACCACGGCCCGGTGGAACGGCAGCACGGTCGGCATGCCGGTGATCTCGAACTCCGCCAGCGCCCTGCGGGACCGTTCGAGCGCCTCCTGACGGGTGCGGCCGGTGACGATCAGCTTGGCCACCAGCGAGTCGAACGTCCCCGGCACCGTCATGCCCGCCTCGTAGCCGGAGTCGAGCCGCACCCCCGGCCCCGACGGCGCGCGCAGCGTGGTCAGCGTGCCGGGGGCGGGCAGGAAGTTGCGGCCGGCGTCCTCGGCGTTGATGCGGAACTCGATCGAGTGGCCGCGCAGCGCGGGGTCGCCGTAGCCGAGCGGCTCTCCCTCGGCGATGCGGAACATCTCGCGTACGAGGTCGATGCCCGCGACCTCCTCGCTGACCGGGTGCTCGACCTGGAGCCTGGTGTTGACCTCCAGGAAGGAGATCGTGCCGTCCTGGCCGACGAGGAACTCGCAGGTGCCGGCCCCGACGTAGCCCGCCTCCTTCAGGATGGCCTTGGAACTGGCGTAGAGGACCTCGACCTGCTCGGCGGTGAGGAACGGCGCGGGCGCCTCCTCCACCAGCTTCTGGTGGCGGCGCTGCAGCGAGCAGTCGCGGGTGCTGACCACGACGACGTCGCCGTGGGCGTCGGCCAGGCACTGCGTCTCGACGTGGCGGGGCCGGTCGAGGTAGCGCTCGACGAAGCACTCGCCCCGCCCGAACGCGGCCACGGCCTCGCGGACGGCCGACTCGTACAGCTCGGCGACCTCTTCGAGCCGGCGGGCGACCTTGATGCCGCGCCCGCCGCCGCCGTACGCGGCCTTGATGGCGATCGGCAGCCCGTGCTCCTCGGCGAACGCCACCACCTCGGCGGCCCCGCTCACCGGGTCTTTGGTGCCCGCGACCAGAGGCGCGCCGACCTTCTGCGCGATGTGCCTGGCCTGCACCTTGTCGCCGAGCGCGGCGATCGCGGCGGGCGGCGGGCCGATCCAGACGAGCCCCGCGTCGATGACGGCCTGGGCGAAGGCGGCGTTCTCGGAGAGGAAGCCGTAGCCGGGGTGGACGGCGTCGGCGCCGCTGCGGCGGGCGATGCCGAGGAGCTTGTCCACGTCGAGGTAGGTCTCTGCCGGGGTCTGCCCGTGCAGCGCGTACGCCTCGTCGGCGACCTTGGCGTGGAGGGCGTCGAGGTCCTGGTCGGCGTAGACGGCCACGCTGGTGATGCCGGCGTCCTCGCACGCGCGGGCCACTCGCACGGCGATCTCGCCGCGGTTGGCGATCAGAACCTTCCGCACCGGCCTTCGTCCTTCCTGCTAGGTTCGGCGGCTCCACGTGCCTGCCGTCGTCCGCGTCGAGCAGCTGCCCCGGGACGCGCCCGGCTCCCGGTCGGCCGGGAAAGAGAACCCTATCGCCGCTGGTCGTCCCGGCATGTCGGAGGCGCGGGCGGCCTCCCTTTCGATCCGAACAATCCTCGGGTAGACCATAGCCGCTCGGCATATCTCCGGCGACGGGCGGTGGCCCTTCCTTAGGGTGAGGGCGCTTTCACAGGTTCCAGGAGGTATGCATGAGCCAGAGCATGCTCGGCGGCGACCCCGCGGAAATGCAGCAGATGTCCAGCCAGTTCACGCAGCAGTCGGAGGCGGTCCGTACGACGATGACCGCGCTCGACCGCGAGGCCGCGAAGGTCGGCACGGCGTGGACGGGTCCTGGGGCGCAGCGCTTCCAGCAGGCGTGGCAGAACTACCGCACGGCATTCCAGCGGATGACCGAGGAGCTTCAGGAGGCTTCGCGGGTCATCGGGACCTACCGGCAGAACATCGAGTCCGCCACGAAATGATCAACGGAAGGGGCCCTGGCGAAGCGGCCGGGGCTTCTTGCCGTTGACCCGCCGCTTACCGTTGACCCCCCGCTTACCGTTGACCCGCCGCGAGAATCCTCAGATGCATCGCGGGGATCCAGGTGCGTGTGGCGTCGGCCGAACGTAACTTTGCGGCGAATCGGGCGGGCTACCCTTTTTCTCCATGATTGGTCGCGTCCTCCTGGCCAGCGTGCTCGCCTTGCAGGCTCCCCTCGCCCCAGCCGTCCAAGGGGCCGCCGCAGGGGCCGCCCCCGATTGCAATCCGCCCAGGGGCCAGCTGGAGGTCGGTGAGCCGTGGGCGCAGAAGCGGCTCGACCCCAAGAGCGTCTGGTCGCTGTCGACCGGTGCGGGCGTTCCCGTCGCGGTCATCGACACCGGTGTCGACCTCACTCATCCGCAGCTCCGCCTGGGCGGCAAGGCCGACCTCGTCGGCTCCGGCTACCGCGACTGCGTCGGCCACGGCACCGCCGTCGCGGGCATCATCGGTGCCCAATACGTCAAGGGCGTGCTCTTCCACGGCGTTGCGCCGGGGGCGCGGGTGCTGTCGTACAAGTTCACCGACACCGAGCAGAACGGTGACACGACGCTGCTCATCAAGGCCATCAAGGCCGCCGCCGACCAGGGCGCCAAGGTCATCAACGTGTCGAGCAAGACGCTCGACCACCCCGCGCTCGAAACGGCCGTACGGTACGCGCTCGCCAAGGACGCGGTCATCGTCGCCGCCGCCGGCAACATCTCCCGCCAGGACGGCACCCCATCGCCCGCCTACCCGGCCAGCTACGACGGCGTGCTCGCGGTGGGCGCGGCAGGGCCGGAAGGCACGCTGGCCGAGTTCTCCAACACCAAGACGCCCGTGTCGGTGATCGGGCCGGGCCAGGACATCACCTCGACCTGGCCGGGCGGCGCCTACGCCAAGGGGCTCGACGGCACCAGCTACGCGGCGCCGTACGTGGCGGGCGTCGCCGCGCTCGTCAGGGCCCGTTATCCCAGTCTCGACCAGGCGCAGGTACGCCGGCGCATCATCGCCACCGCCGACGGCGCCACCGGCGCGGGCAAGGGGGCGGGCATGGTGAACCCGATGCTGGCGGTGAGCGCGATCCTGCCGTTCGAGCCGGCCAACGCGCCCGTGGTCGCGCCGCCACCGCCGACCCCGCTGCCGCGCAGCGCCGTGACCAAGGCCCCGCCCGTGGACGAGAAGGCCATCGATCTGGCCGTGCTCGTCGCGGCCTGCGCGATCGGGCTGGCGCTGCTGGTGGTGGCGATGCGTGTGGTGATCCCGATGGGCCGGCGGAGGGGCTGGCGTCCCGGGCGGCCGACCTGATCTGTACGGCGTCGTAACTACGGGCGCAAGGAAACGGCACAACGATTTGTTGACGGCCGTCCGAAACGCCTGATGCTGATGTGACAGATCTGGTTGAATGTGATCAATTCATGCTTTGCTGGTGAAAGGTTTGGGCATGCACCCTTTGCGCCCTGGGGATCCAGAGCGGATCGGCGCTTTCAGCATTGTCGGGCTGCTGGGAGAGGGGCCGAGAGGGGCAGTCTTCCTCGGGCGCGAGTCCGAGGACGCGCCCAAGGTGGCCATCAAGCTGCTCCCCGCCGAGCCGGAGTCCGAGCGTGAGCCCGATCGGTACCTGGGGGCCAAGCGGGTCTCCAGCTCGTACGTCGCCCGCGTCCTCGACGCCGGCCACCACGACGACCGGCCGTACGTCGTGCGCGAGTACGTCGAAGGCAAGAGCCTGGCCGAAACCGTCGCCGGCGGCGAGCCGCTGACCGGGGACGCGCTCGAACGCGTGGCCGTCGGCGTGCTGACCGCGCTGTCCGCCGTGCACCTCGCCGGGCTGGCCCACCGCTCGCTCACCCCGCACAACGTGATCCTCGGGCCCGACGGCCCGCGCGTCACCGACGCCGCCATCGGCGACCCGGTCGGCGACGCCGCCTACCAGGCGCCCGAGCAGCTGGAGGGCCGCCCGTACGGCCCCTACGCCGATGTCTTCGCCTGGGCCGCCACCATCGTGTACGCCGGCACCGGCCGCCCGCCGTTCGCCGACCGTGAAGCCGCCCTGAGCGGCGACCCCGACGTCGGCATCACGGCCGAGCCACTCCGCCGCGTCCTGCTGTCGGCCCTGACCAGGGAAGTCGGCTCCCGCCCGACGACCTACAGCGCCTTGATGCAGGTCCTCGGCGACGCCCCGAAAACCCCGGACACCCCTGCGGCGAAGCCCGAAGCGGCCGTGGCGGCCGCCGCCCCGGCCCCGAGCGCCCCGGACGCGGACGAGCCGCAGCCGGCCGCGAAGGACTCGACGCCGGACGCTCCCGAGGCGGAGGCGCCGAAGCCGGCGGCTGAGGACGAGCCGAAGCCCGTTGAGCCTGTCGCGGACGAAGCCGAGCCCGGTGCGCCTGTTGCGGGTGGACCCCAGTCCGGTGGGCCTGCGGCTGAGGGGCCTGAGGCGCCTGCGGCTGAGGGGCCTGAGGCGCCTGCGGCGCGGCCCGCGCCTGAACGGCCGCCGCTGGAAGGTGTGACGATCGCGCGGCTGCCGATGCCGGCTGGGCCGCCGCAAGGGCCGCCGATGCAGGGGCCGCCTCAGGGCCCGCCGCAAGGACCGCCGATGCAGGGGCCGCCGATGCAGGGGCCGCCGATCGGTTCTCATGTGCCGCCGCAGGGGCCTCCTCCGTCGGTGCCCGCTCAGGGGGGTCCCCTTCAGGGGATGCCTCAGGGGGGCGTGCCGATGCAGGGGCCGCCCCAAGGGCCGCCGCACGGGCCGCTTTCCGGGCCGAATCTGCCCCCGCAGGGTCCGCCTTCGGGGCCGCACGTGCCGCCGCCGCACGTTCCTGGGCCGCCGCTTCAGGGGATGCCCGTGCCGGGGCCTGGCATGCACGGCCATGGGATGCAGGGGCGTGGCATGCAGGGGCCTGGGGCGAATGTGCCCGTACCGCATCAGCAGGGTGGGCCTGAGTCGCAGGGGCGGCCCGTCACGCCGGAGAGCACCATGTGGGGGCCGCCTGAGGCGGACCCGCCGCAGCCGCCCGCGCAGATCAGGATCGAACGGTCGTCGTCGCCCGCGCCCCGCAGGGGGCTGCCGCTGGCGTTGATCGCCGCCGTCGCCACGGTCGCGCTCGTCGCCGCCGTGGGCCTGTGGGGTGCCAACCGCTACGTACGCCTCCAGCAGGTCGAGCCCGCTTCGGTGGCGCAGGAGAACACCGACGGCATCCCCACGCCCAGCGGCACCGCCACGGGTCCGGCGCCGCAGGGCACCGACCCGGCGAACCCGCAGGCGACCGCCGAGGCCACCGTCCCGTGGGCGGCCAGCAACGACCCCAACGACGTGGGGCCGCTGGTGCTGCCCACCGAGTGGTCGTCGGCGACGCCCGACGTGCCCGAGCTGACCTCGGCGCCCACCACCCCGTCGGCGCTGCCGACGACGCCGGTCGTGGTGCCGACGCAGCCGCCGGCGACCGTGACGAAGCAGGCGCAGCCCACCAAGAAGCAGCAGAAGACGCAGGCGCCGAAGCCGAAGGCGACCGTCACCAAGACGGTGCAGCCGACGCCGAAGCCGACCAAGACCACCCCCAAGGCGCCGGTCAAGACGCCGACGAAGCGGCCCGACCCGACGCCTACCCAGGAGCCGGAGCCGCGGCCGACGAAGACGACGGCCAAGCCCCAGCCGACGAAGACCACGGCCAAGCCGGCCGCGCCGGTCAAGAACCCGTACACGGCCACGCAGGTGTGCGGCTCCGGGTTCTCGGTGCAGCGGTCCGCCTCATTCTCGGGCGGGGTGACGTACCAGCTGTGGAACAACAGCACCGGCCAGAACTGCGCCGTCACCATCAAGACGGCGGACGTCGGCAAGAGCACCCCGACCGGCGTCACCCTTGAGGCGCAGGGCGGCGGCAGCCAGTCCGACAACGGCAGCTTCGAGTACTACGCCGGCCCGGTGAAGGTGAGCGCCAAGGGCAAGTGCGTGCGCATCTCCGGCTACGTCGGCTCGGGCAGCACGAGCACCGGCTATGCCAACTGCGGCTGAGCCACCCACCTGACAGCGACGCCCCCGGAGCCCCTGCGGCCCCGGGGGCGTCCGCGTCAGTAGCCGACGTAGCCGGTGTCCTGCCTGTTGCCGACGAGGCCGGGCACGTTCGAGACGGAGCCGTAGCGGGCGATCGCGTACCGGACGCCGGCGATGATGTTGTCCACCGGGTTGTAGATGTCGCGGTGCCCGTCCATGGCGTAGGCGTTGAACGTGGGGTCGATCGTCTGCATGAGGCCCTTGGACGGGGTGCCCTTGGCCGCGTTGGAGTCCCAGGTGTTGATGGCGTGGGGATTCTCGCCGGACTCGTGCCGGATGATCTGCCAGATGTCGTGGACGTTCATCTTGGAGGCGGGCACGCCGGCGGCGGCGAGGATGTCCACGGCCTCCTTGATCCACGCCATGACCCGCTCGGACGGCGCCGCACCGCCGCCGGTCGGCGGCGGGCCGCTGGGGCCGTAACCGCCGAAGCCGCCGGAAGACGCGCCGGCGCCGAGCTGCGAGCCGCGCCCGCCCTGCACGGAGGTGCCCTCCGTCTGGTAGTCGGGGTCGGGCACCCAGTCGAGCTTGCGCCCCTTCTCGGGGGTGAAGGTCTGGGTGGTCACGTCCGGGATGGCGTGGAAGGTCAGCCGGCGGTTCTTCAGGTGCTCGTCGATGTTCTTCTTGGCCTTGGAGACGGCCGTCTCGGCGGCGTCCACCCACGGCTTGGCGTCCTTCTTGGCCTGCTCGACCAGCGCGACGAGGCCGGGCCGCACGTCCGCCTCGGTGGCGTCGGGGTGCTCGTCCATGTACCGGGTGCGGTAGTTCGCGGCGCTCGTGGCGAGGTCGCGGCAGATCGAGGAGATCTCGGTGTGCGACTCGCGCAGCGCGGACGCCGCGGACTTGAGCGCGGCGGCGCAGTCGTTCAGCGCCGTCTTGAGGCTCTCGGCGGCGGTGCCGTACTTGCGCATGTAGTCGTCGAAGCTCTTGGCCGAGCGGCCGTTCCAGGCGGCGTCCACGTTCCTGACCGCCGACGACAGCGCCCCGGCGAACTCCTCGATGTCGCCCGACGACGCCGTCCACTGCTCGGCGATCTTGTCGATGCCCCCGGGCTTGCCGGTCACCTTGCGCAGCATCTCGTCGAGCGCGGCGCCGCCCGGCAGGTGCGCGACGCTCACGACGTGGCCCGGTGGGCCGCGCGGATGTTCTCCTCGACGTCGCTCAGGCCGCGCTCGGTGCCCGCGAGCTTCTTGCGCGCCTCGTCCATCTCGCCGATGAGCGCCGACCAGACGCTGTTCGCGGCCGACGCGAGTCCCGCCGAGCCGGGCAGGTGGCCGAAGGTGTCGGCGCTGACCGGGGTGCGGTTGTTGTGCACCTCCCCGTCCGCGTCGTACGTCAGCTCGCCGGGATTGCGCTCGGTCAGCGTCTCCTGGTACTGGCCCGCCGCCTTCTTGATGGCGGTGCGGCACCGGTCGAGCGCGGAGAGATGGATGTCAAGGTCGGCCACGGTCGGCCCCCCTTTCTGCGTCCAGGAACGCCGTCTGCATCAGGCGCGAGCCGTAGCGGCGGTCCACCAGGTGCCCGCGGCCGGGCGGGAGCGGCTGCGGGCGTACGTTGCCGAACAGGTAACCCTCGTCCTTGCTGCCCGACATGAGCAGGGCGGGCGTCGCCATGTCCTTCAGCCGCTGGATGACCGGGTCGAACATGGCCCGGCTGGCGCCGCCCATCTGGCGCGACAGCACCAGGTGCAGGCCGATGTCGCGGGCCTGCGGCAGCAGGTCGACCAGCGGGTGCAGCGGGTTGGCCGAGGTGGCGACGAGGTCGTAGTCGTCCACGATGACGTACAGGTCGGAGCCCTGCCACCAGCTCCTGTCGCGCAGCTGCTCGGGCGTCAGGTCGGCCGGGGGCAGGCGGCTGAGCAGCGCCTCCTTGGCGTCGTTGATGAGGCTGGCGGCGGCGGCGCTGGAGGCGGCGTAGCCGATGCGGTGCGGGGTGACGGCCGAGTCGAGCAGCGAGCGCCGGTAGTCGATCACGATCAGCATCGCCTCGCTGGGCTCCTTCCTGCTGACCAGGCCCTCGGAGATGAGCCGCAGCAGGTTGGACTTGCCGCTCTCGTTCTCGCCGAACACCACGAAGTGCGGGTCGGAGTCGAAGTCGAGCGCCATGGGCGACAGCGACGCCTCGTCGATGCCGATCGGGATGCGGTCGGGGTCCTCGGGCAGCGCGGAGACCGGCAGGACGGCGGGCAGCAGCCGTACGGGCGGCGCGACGGGGCCCTGCCACGACTCGCGTACGGCCTGCACCAGCGCCCTGACCCCGGCGGCCAGGTCGGAGGAGTTCTGGACCCCGTCGATCCTGGGCAGCGCCGACAGGAAGTGGAAGCCGTCCTTGGTCAGGCCGCGGCCCGGCGTGCTCTCGGGCACCGCCATCGCCTGCTTCCTGCTGACCTCCGACTCGTAGGAGTCGCCCAGCTTCAGCTCGATCTTGGTGCCGAACAGGTCGCGGATGCTGGGCCGGAACTCCGACCACTTGTTGGTCGCGGCCACCAGGTGGATGCCGTAGCCGAGGCCGCGGCCCGCGATGTCGGTGATGGTCGGCTCCAGCGAGTCGAACTCCTGCCTCAGCGTCAGCCAGCCGTCCACGACCAGGAACACGTCGCCCCAGCCGTCGCCCTCGATCGTGCCCTCCTGGAGCATGCGGCGGTAGGCGGCCATCGACTCGATGCCCTGCTCACCGAACTCGCGCTCGCGCCGCTCCAGGATGCCGGCGATCTCGGCGACCGTACGCCGGACCCGCTCGCCGTCGAGCCGGGTGGCCACGCTGCCGACGTGCGGCAGGCCCTCCAGCGAGGCGAGCGCGCCACCACCGAAGTCGAGGCAGTAGAACTGCACCTCGCGCGGGGTGTGCATGAGCGCCATGCCGGTCACCAGCGTGCGGATCACGGTGCTCTTGCCGCTCTGCGTGCCGCCGGCCACGCCGACGTGTCCGGCCGCGCCGGAGATGTCCAGCCAGTACGGGTCGCGCCGCTGCTCGAACGGCTTGTCCACGATGCCGGCGACGGCGTGCAGCTTGCCGCGCCCCTGCCAGCCGGTCGTGGACAGGCCGTGCTCGGGGGTGACGGACAGCGGCGGCAGCAGGTGGGCCAGCGTGGGCGGCTCGGACAGCGGCGGCAGCCAGATGCGGTGCGCGGCGGGGCCGTGCCCGGCCAGGCGGGAGACGACGACGTCGAGCAGGCTGCGCTGACCGGCGGCGGCCGGCTCCGACTCCTCCTCTTCCTCGGGCTCCTCCGGCTCGGGGATCTCGGGCAGCGGCAGATAGGCGGGGCCGTACTCGACGACCTCGCGGATCGGGGCCTGGCCGTCGGTGGCGCCCGACGCGGCGGGGTCGGACTGGTGGGCGCCCGACACGTACGCGGCCTTGAACCTGGTCATGCCGGTCGTGTCGAACTTCAGGTAGCCGTTGCCCGGCGCGGACGGCAGCTCGTACGCGTCCGCCACGCCCAGCACGACCCGGCTCTCCATGGCCGAGAACGTGCGCAGGCCGATCCGGTACGACAAGTGCGTGTCCAGGCCGCGCAGCCGCCCCTCCTCAAGCCGCTGCGAGGCCAGCAGCAGGTGCACGCCGAGCGAGCGGCCCAGCCGGCCGATCATCACGAACAGGTCGATGAACTCGGGCTTGGCCGCCAGCAGCTCGCTGAACTCGTCCAGCACGATGAACAGCGTCGGCATCGGCCGCAGGTCGGCGCCCTGCTCGCGGGCCCGCTCGTAGTCGCGCAGCGAGGCGTAGTTGCCGGCCGCGCGCAGCAGCTCCTGGCGCCGCACCATCTCGCCGTGCAGCGCGTCGTGCATGCGGTCGACCAGCGGCAGCTCGTCCTCGAGGTTGGTGATGACGGCCGAGACGTGGGAGAGCGTCTCCAGGCCGAGGAACGTCGCGCCGCCCTTGAAGTCGACGAGCACGAAGTTGAGTATCTCGGAGGAGTGCGTGATCGCCAGGCCGAGCACGAGCGTGCGCAGCAGCTCCGACTTGCCGGAGCCGGTGGCGCCGATGACCAGCCCGTGCGGGCCCATGCCGCCCTGCGCCGACTCCTTGATGTCCAGCTCGACCACGCGGCCGTCGGCGCCGAGCCCGATCGGCACCCGCAGCCGGTTGCGCCCCGCCCTCGGCTGCCAGGTGACGGTGGGCTGCAGCAGCGCGGGGTCGCCCACGCCGAGCAGGTCGGTGAGCGTCATGCTGCTGCCCAGCACGTCCTGGGCGTCGCCGTCGGAGCCGGCCGAGGCCCGCAGCGGCGCGAGCTGCCTGGCCAGCCCCTCGGCCCTGGCGTAGTCGAGCCGGTCGGGGTCGCCCAGCCGGGTGGACGAGCGCTTGCCCGCGTGGTCGATCTTCACCATGTGGAAGCCGTCGGGCTGGATGTCCAGCCGCAGCGTGGCGGCCTCCTCGACGGGTCCCGTCGCCTCCGACAGGTCGATGACGGTGACGCCCTGGATGGCGTCCGTGCCGAGCTGCGAGTCGTGCGGCACGTGCCCGCCGTCCACGATCACCACGTGGTACGGCAGCGCGTCGGCCGCCGTGTTCGGCCGGAACCTGGCCCGCTCCTTCAGCTCGTCGCCCACGAGCTGGTCGAGGTGGATCATGTTCTCGGCCATGAGCCGCACCTTGCCCGCCGCGTCCACCTCGTCGGGGTGCAGCGCGTGCGGCAGCCACTTCACCCAGTCCCAGTGCGGCATCCACTCGCCGCTCGCGCACACCAGCACCCGCATGTCGTCGGGGGAGTGGAAGGTGACGAGCTGCGCGATCATGGCCCTGACCAGCGAGCGCATCGCCCGCTGGTCGCCGGTGAGCCGGATCCTGGCGAACGAGTTGAGCGCCACCGCGACCGGCAGCCCGGCCACCGTGGAGTGCGCCCTGACGAAGCGGCGCAGCGCGCCCGCGGTCAGCGCGTCGAGGTCCTCGACGGGCTTGGTGTCGGGCGGGACGAGCTGCACGGCCAGCTTCTGCACGCCGGTGCCGAGCCGTACGGTGCCGAAGTCGTCGTCGCGCGGCCTGCGCTCCCACAGGCGCGGGCCCATCGCCACCCACCACAGCGTGTCGGGGGCCGGGCCGCTCCACTCCAGGGCCTCGCGCTGCTGGATGGCGGCCTTGCGGACGCGCTTGCGGATCTGGCCCAGGTAGCGGAAGTAGTCGCGGCGCAGGCCGTTGAGCCGGTTCTTGCGCTCGCCCGCGTTGCGGCCGAGCTGGCCGACCGTCATGCCCAGCATGGAGATCGCGAACAGGCCGCTGGCCACGTACATGATGGGGTTGGAGTTGCCGCCCGCGGTGAACATCAGGCCCATGGCGGCGCCGCCGGCCAGCATGGGCACGTACATCAGGATTCCGGTGAATCCGGCCGGCTGCACCTCTGGGATCTCTGGCGGCGACTCCAGCAGGATCTCTCCGCGCGGTGGCTGAGGACTCGGGCGGCGTTCCGGCCGCCGTACGACAACGATGCTCACTGGGCGGACAACCCTCCTGTCACCTGAGACACTTTCTTACCAGACACACCGTCCCTATATGTTCGCCATGTCGGATTTAGCCAGCCAGTCATTGGAGTGGTCGTGACCTCCCTCGCCCACCAGCCGATGCAGCCGATGCAGCCCATACCGCCCGCGCCCCCTGCCGGGCAGGGCGGGCAGCCGCGGCCGCACATGCCGCTGGCGCCGTTGTGCCACGTCACGATCGTCGCGCCGCGCCGCAGGGTGGACCTGGCGCTGCCGGCCGACGTACCGCTGCCGCACGTCCTGCCCGGCCTGCTGCGCGCGGTCGGCGAGGCGGGCGGCGACGCGGCGGGCGCGCCGGGATGGGTGCTGCAGCGGCTCGGCGGGGCGCCGTTCGACCTCGGGCAGACGCTGACCGCCCTGGGCGTGCTGGACGGCGAGATCCTCTACCTGCGCCCGCGCGAGGCCCAGCTGCCGCCCGCGCTCTACGACGACGTGGCCGACGTGGTCGCCACCGGCGTCTCGGAGAGCACCGGCAAGTGGGAGGGCCGCCACACCAGGACGCTCGGCGCGGGGGCCGCCTCCGTGCTGCTCGTGCTCGGCGTGCCGGCGCTGGCCCTGTCGGGCAGCGAGCCGCTCGGCGTGACCGTGGTGGCGGGCATGCTCGCGCTGCTGCTGATCGGCGTCAGCGCGGCCCTGTCCAGGGCCGTGGGCGACTCCTCGGCCGGCGCCCTGATCGGTTACGCGGCGCTCCCGTACGCCTTCCTCGCGGGCCTCTACGGCCTCATGAGCGGCTCCACGCTGGCCGGGGTCGGCGCACCCCACCTGCTGGCCGCCCTGACCTGTACGGCGCTGGTGGCCACGATCGGCGGCACGGTCGTCGCCGACGGCGTGGCGGGCTTCCTCGGCACCGCCATCGCGACCGTGGCGGGCGCGATCGCGGCCGGCATGGTGATGGTGTTCGGCGTGCCCGCCGCGGGCACCGCCGCGATGACCGTGACCGTGCTCATCGCGCTCAGCCCGCTCATCCCGACGCTGTCGTTCAAGATCGCCAGGGTGCCGCTGCCCGCGCTGCCCACCAACGCCGAGGAGCTGCGCGCCGACAACCAGCGCATCGACAGCGACGGCATCCTCGCCCGCACCGCCCAGGCCAGCAGGTACGCCACCGGCATGGTGGCCGGCATCGCCATGACCGCGATCGGCGCGCTGGCCTTCCTGGTCGCCGAGCCCGGCTGGATGTCCGGCTCGATGGCCGCCGTCCTCTGCCTGGTGCTGCTGCTGCGCGCCCGCGTCTTCGGCGGGCTCGGGCAGCGGCTCTGGCTGCTGTGCTCGGGGCTCGGCGGGCTCGGCACGATGGCCGTCATGCTCAGCACGGGCTCGGGCACCGTGGCGGCGGCCGCCGTGGTGATGGCGCTGCTGTGGCTGTCGATGCTGGTCGTCGGGCTGGGGCTGTGGCTGCCCTCCGGGCGGCTGTCGCCGTTCTGGGGCCGGGCGGGCGAGATCGTGGACGTCATCCTGCTCGTCGCGCTGTTCCCGCTCGCGCTGGGCGTGCTCGACGTCTACGTCTGGATCCGCGGCCTGTCCGGCTGAGCACCGTACTGAGAGAGTTGGAGAGAGCATGATGGATCGTGACTTCGACTTCAGCGGCGTCGACGTCGACGAGCTGCTGAAGAAGAACGAGGCCCAGATGGCCCGCATCGCCGAGCTGGGGCCCGCGATGGAGGAGATCGTCGGCACAGGCCAGGACGAGGACGGCCTGGTGACGGTGGAGTTCGTCGCCGCGGGGCTGAAGGACGTGATCCTGCATCCCAAGGCCATGCGCCTGTCCTCGGGCGAGCTGGCCGCGCGCATCAAGCAGGCGTTCACGGAGGCCGCCGCCGATCTGGAGCGGCAGACCTCGGAGGTGATGGAGGACATGTTCGGCGAGGACAACCCGATGCGCTGGGCCCGAGACCCCGACGGCGCGATGGAGATGATCCACCGGGCCGAGTCCGCCTACAACCGCACCTTCGAGGACGTCATGGGCGAGCTGGTCCGCATCCGCAACCGGATGGAGGGCTGACCGGGTCCCGTCGCGGGACCCGGCCGGCTCCTCAGCAGAGCTTGTCCGGGCTGGTCGGCACCGGAGGCGACCAGATGTCGGGCTCGGAGTCGTAGTACTCCCTGGTGTGCTCGTCGCAGTGGTCCTGGGCGCCCGCCCCCATGGCGCCGGGCGGGAAGGCCATGACGCCGTTGCCGGGGGCGCCGCCGCCGCGCAGCACGGCGGGGCTGGTGGCGGCCGGGCCGCCGGTGCCGTACCAGGGGCCGCCGGCCGTGGGGCCGCCGCCGGTGAACGGGGCGCCGCCGGGCGGCTGGGTGGTCGGCAGGACCCCGGGCGGCGTCGAGGTGTAGGGGTTCGACGTCGTGGCGTACGGGTTCGGGGTGGTGGTCGTGGCCGGCGGCTGGGTCGTGGTCTGGGCCAGATCCGTCCCCGAGTCCTCGGCGGTGATGACGGGGGGCACGTCCTGCTGCTGGTCCTGGTCCTGGTCCTGGTCGCCCGGCTGGTCCTGCTGCGGGGTCTCCGTGCCCGGCTGCTGGGTCGCCGGGTCGTCGCCCGTGGACGGGCCGTCCTGGCCCTGCCCGCCCGGGTCCTGCGGCTGGGTCGTGCCGTCACCCTGGTCGCCCTTGCCGGTGCCGTCGCCCTTGCCCGTGCCGTCTGAGCCGTTGCCGGCGCCGTCGGAGCCGGATCCGGTGCCGTTGCCGGTCGAGCCTGAGCCGGTCTGGCCGCCGGAGCCCGCCGTGACGCCGGGGTCGGACGTGCCGCCGTTCCAGCGGCCGTCGCCGTTGCCGTTCGACAGGTCGGTGACCGTGGGCGCGTTCAGCTTGTTCGCCGGCTGGGTGTCCACGGTCAGCGGGTTGATCGTCGGCAGCTCGAACGCGAGCCCGTCGGCGATGCGCGCGTTGATGTCGGCGATCTCGTTGTTCAGGCTCTCCAGATGCTTCCTGGCCCGCTCGTCGGCGTCGGCGTCGAGGGGCGCGTAGCCCATGCTGCCCGAGCCACCGCCACCACCGCTGCCGCCGCTGCCCTGGATCACCGGTGGCGCCGTCTCACCACTGGGCTCGCCGCTGGGGCCGCCGTTCGTCATGCCGCCGCCGGAGTTCTGCTCCGGGTTGCCCGCCGGGGCGGGCACGGTCGAGCGGTAGTGCCGGACCCGCTCGGCGTACTTCTGCATCGGCTCGCCGGTCTTCTGCATGGCCTCGCCCAGCGCGCCCGCGCTGGCGTGCAGCAGCCGCAGCGCCTTCAGCGCCTGCTTGGCGTCGTCGCCGCTCCAGACCTCGGACAGGTCCTTGGCCGCCTTCATCAGCGCGCCCTGGACACCGCCCTCGCCCTTGATCAGCTTGGCCGCCTCGACGTAGCTCTTGCCCGCCCTCTCGACGCTGTCCGGGTCGGCGCCGTTCAGATAGCTGACCACCCGCTCCCTGGTGACGCTCAGGTCCGGCCTGCTCTCACCGAGGTAGCTGTAGATCCTGATGGGCTCCCACTGATCGGCCATCTCTCATCCCTGCCGCTTCTCACGCACTGCTGTCGGCGTGACCCTTCTCATAGTTCGCGACGGCCCGCTCGACCGCCTCCGCCCACTTCTCGACGTAGTCGATGAGCTTGGTGTAGCTGTCGCCGAACACTTCGTACGCGCGGGCGGTGTTGTAGCCGAAGCTGCTGGCCACCTCCCAGGGCCCGGTCTCGCCAGGCCCGACGTTGCCCAGCCCGGCCACCTCGCCGAGCGTGCCAGGGCCGCTCCAGGTGGCGCTCATGCTGGCCGGCTGGTTCCCGTACACCGAGCCGAGCTGCTCGCGCAGCCGCGAGACGACGGCCCTGACCTCTGAGTGGTCGATGTACGGGCCGCGCCCGTCGTCCTCCAGGCCGGGGAAGTCCTTGGCCAGCTCCAGTTCGGGCACCGGAGAGCTGTTCTCAGCCGGTCTCATGCTCTGCCTTTCGTACCGCCGTCGATGTTGGCGTCGATGGTCGGCACGTCGCTGGTGAAGTAGTCCTCTTCGTCCCACACGTACGTGCTGCGCCCCATCTCGCTCCTTTTCTCCTCCTGCTTCTGGCCGCTCGGCGGGGCCATCGGCATCATCGGGAGGCCGGCTCCGCCCAGCCCGCGCATGGCGGCCGCACCGGCCGGTCCGCCGAGGGCGCCGCCCACAGCGCCGTAACCACCGGCGCCCCCTCCGCCCGGGCCGCCGGCGTAGCCGGTGCCGATCCCGGTGGACGTGGGCGGGTTGAGGCCGGTGTTGGGGTTCGGGAGGCCGCCGAGCTGGGACGGGTCCGGCAGGCCGGCCAGCGTGGTGCTGCTCGGGGTGCCGGGGCGCTTGAGGTCGGCCCCGTCGACTCCGGTGCCGTTCGGGAGGTTCGCGCCGTTGGTGGCGTCGAGCCCGGTGCCGTCCTGGCCCGCGCCGTCGAGGCCGGTGCCGCCTGGTCCCGCGCCGTCGGAGCCGGTGCCGTCGGAGCCGATGCCGTCGAGCCCGGTCCCGTTCTGACCCGTGCCGTTCTGGCCGTCGCCGGGGCCGCCCACGCCGCCGAGGCCGGGGATCTGGTGCTGGCTCGGGTCGTAGAGGCCGTCCTGGTTGGGCGGAGCGAACTCGCCCAGGTCGGTGTCCTTCGGATTGGAACTGACGTTGCGCACGTTGGGGTCGCCGCCGTAAGGCGTCCTCGGCAGGTCACCCGGGCCCAGGTCGAACAGCGGGATGTCGGTCCGCAACTGGGGCGGGAAGACCTGGTTGTTCGCCGCGGTGGCCTGACTGAGCAGCCGGAGGTGCTCCTTGGCGAGCCGCCTGTCCTTCTCCTCCTTGGACTCGCCGACGAGGTTGGCGAAGGGCCCGTCGGTGAAGAGGGACGTGATGCCGCCCGCGACCGTGCCGAAGACGGCGCCGATCACCGCGCCGGGTCCCGCCCCCACGCCGCCGAAGAACGCGCCGCCGATCGCACCGACGCCTGCTCCCGTCGTCCCTCCCTGGAAGGCGGCCTCCAGGAAGGAGACGTCTCTGTCGGGCGTCTCGGGCAGCTTGCTCCCGCTGTAGGCGGCCAGTGTGTGGGCCTGCAGCAGGAGGGCGGGGGCGACGCCCGAGGGGTTCGTGGGGCACTGCTTGGCGTCCGCGGGCTGGGCGCTGATCGTCGTGGAGACGTCGGCGGCCGAGTCGCGCAGCTTGCGCAGCGCCTTCTTGACGATCTTGGCGTCATCGCCCTGGGTCCAGCGCGCGTCCAGCGCCCGCAGGTGCCTGTCGAGCACCTCGACCAGGTTGTCGAGGCGCTTCTTGGCGGTCATCAGCTCACCCGCCGCCGTGCGGAGCAGCTCCGGCTTGTTGGCGGTGAGCGTCTCACGCACCATCTGCGTGGTCGCGCCGTCGAACTCGGTCTGGTCGATCTGCGTCCTGATCGGTTGCTGTTGCTCGGCCATCAGACCCGCATCGTGTTCGAGCGCTCGGAGCTGTCCTTCTCCACCTCGTCGTAGCCGCCCACGGCCTCCTCCAGGAGGTCGATCGCGTTCTTCAACTGGCTGACGATGTTCTCGTACGAGGCGGTGACCGCGGCGATGCCGTTGTTGGCGCTCGCCTGGAAGCCCATCGCGGCCGGCCAGAACCCGTACATGGCCTGAGGGTCGGTGGTCAGTTGGTTGACGCCCCCTTGCGACGCGAAGGCCGGCGACGCGTCACCGCCGGCCTTCTCCGGGGCCAGCTGCTTGAGGGCCTCGAGCAGGTCTCTCCGCGCCGCCTTGATCGCTTCCTTGCTGAGGTCCACTCCACGATCGGTGCCCATGCTCCCCCTTGGTCAGGGCCCCGGCGAGATCGCCTGGGTCTTACTTGTGGTCGAAGATCCGGCTGTTGATCATCTCGACCTGCTGCATGTTCATGTTCGTGACGTTGATGTTCGACTTCAGCGCTTCCACGAACTGCGACATGTCCCTGGCCTCGAGCTCCCAGAGCTTGCGGACCTCGTCGAAGACGGTCTTGGTCTGGCCCTGCCAGATCGCGCTCTTGGCCAGCAGGTCGCGCTCGAGCTCGTCGAGGCAGGTGACCATGTCGTTGAACGCCTTGGCGAAGGCTTCCTCGCCCTTGCCCAGGCCCTGGAAATTGACCTTTGTGACGTCGAAGATGTCGTCTGCAGGCATGCTGTCCTCCTGGAGTGCGTCAGGTCCGGCCGTTGAATCCAGCGTTGATCGCGGCGGCGATCCTGTTGGTCGCCTCCTCGCGCTCCTGGTTGAACTGGACGTAGTTCCTGTTGCTCGTCGTGATGTTCTCGGCCAGGGTCTTCAGGCTCTGCAGCACCCTGTCCATGCGCTGGTGCCAGATCTTGTGCACGGCGTCGAACGCCGCCTCCGACTGGCCGACCCAGTTGTGCTTGAGTTCCACGCCCGCGGTGTCGAGGTTGCGCTGGATGGTACGCAGCCGGATGGCCGCGTCCTCGATACGCTGCACCGCCGCGACGAGATCGGCTTGGCTTACTTGAGTCTGCGGTTCGGCGCCCACAGGCTCTCCTTCCTTGCTGGTCGGCTTACTACCGCCGACCGCGCACTGTCGGCATGGTCGTCACAGTAGTGAACATCGATCACTAGGGTCGCACGTGATCACGTCAATTTTCCATATCAATGGGGTGGATGGTGCCGGTTTGCCAGATAACGTATGTGATGGATGTGACAAGGGGGGCGTATGTCGAATCCATCGGCCGCTAGTGACCCGTTCTCCTCGGCGCTGAGCAGCTTCGGGAGTGCCGTCGATCCTTTCAAGAAGGATCCCGAGCTCGACATGAAGCCGGACAAGGTGCGCAGCCTCGGCAAGAACGTCGGGAGCTACGCCCCCACCATGGGCGACCTGAGCGAGAAGACCCGCGCCATCGACATGAGCCCGTTGACGTTCGGCGTGATCGGGGGCGGCCTCAACGTCGTGCACCGCAACGTCCGCGACGGCGCCGCCGACGCGCTGGCGAGCGGCCGGCAGGTGCTGGAGTCCTGGGAGGCCGCGATCAACCAGATCGCGGAGAACGTCGACGCCGCGGAGCAGGCCAGCAAGGCCAAGAACAAGAACCCCGGTGGCCCGGGGGACATCAAGATGCCCCAGGGGCCCGGCGACATGAAGAACATCGGCCCGTTGGACCCGAACCTGAAGCCCCCCGGCGGCCCGGACGTGCCGGGCATGGAAGACATCGACGGCCCCGGCACCCCCGGCGTGGACATCCCCGGCCCCGGCCGCCCGGACGCGCAGAACCCGGACATACCCAACCCGAACGTCCCGGACCCGAACCTGCCGGACCCCAACGCGCAGAACCCGGACATACCCAACCCGAACGTGCCGGACCCGAACCTGCCGGACCCCAACGCGCAGAACCCGAACCTGCCGAACCCCGACTTGCAGAACCCCGACCTGCCGAACCCCGACTTCAAGGGCCTCGACCAGCCCGGGACCTCGGACCTGGCCGGGATCGACCGCAACCTCGCCAACCAGATCCCGCAGACCCGCATCCCCGACCCCAACGCCTTCGACCCGCGCACCACGAGCACCATGCCGCGGACGAGCCTGGTTCCCGAGAGCGGCATAGGCGGCGGTGGCGTCGGCGCCGCCTTGGGCGGCGCGCCGCCCGGCAGCATCTCCAAGGCGCTCAACTCCGGCATGCCGTTCTACCCGCCGCCCATGGGCGGCGGCGCCGGCGCCATGAACCGGGACGAGAAGAACGGCGAGAGCGGCCCGTACCTCAGCGAGGACGAGAGTGCCTGGGGCTTCGACGAGGAACACGGCCCGGCCGTCATCCGCAACGAGGAGGTGTAGCCGCGCATGGCCTATGAGTCGGATCGCAACGAGTACCTGGTCGCCCTGGGCTTGGCTGGACTGGCGTCAACGGTCATGCCGTACGCGCGGCCGCTGGTCGCCCTCATGGCCATGGTCACGATGGACCCGGCCGAGCAGGACCGGGCCGCGGACCAGTGGCTCGACGCGACCCCGGTCGGCGTGAAACCCGTCGCCGACTCGAAGGGGTCGCCGGGCGCGGCCGTCGGCGCCGGCGACCTCGCGGTCCTGCGCTCGGAGCTGAAGCGGATGGTCGCGGAGATCGGCAAGCAGGACTGGAAGGGCCAGGCCTACACGACGTTCCAAAAGAGGGCGGAAGAGCTCGATCGGAAGCTGGAGACGCTCGACAGGAACAGGGAGGGTTGCGGCCAGACGCTCAAGGCATCGGCCCACATCTCCCACTGGGTGCTGCAGTTCTTCAAGTGGATCGCCCGCGCTCTTGCCGGGTTCGCGGCGCTCGTGGTCGCCTCCACCTTCAATCCGGTCGCCCGCATCGCCGTCATGCAAAGCGTCATGAAGGTCGTGGTGAAGATCCACGCGACGGCTTTGCGGATCTTCACGAATCACCGCAAGGTCATCTTGAGGGTCGCGATGGCGGTGGGCGCGGCGGGTGTGGTCTATAACCAGGCCAGCAAGGATCTGCTGGCCATGAACGCCGTCCCCACCAAGACGCCGGACCTGATCGACGGAGCCATCCAGTACGACGTGGAAGAGGTGGACTTCACCAAGTCCCCGCTCGCCGAGGCGGGCGCCAACAAGCCCGATCTGGGCATTCTCGGGAACATGGGCGTCTGAGCCGGGCCCGCGTCACTTGCTCCCGGCCGTCAGCGGTGTCCAGGCGGCGGCCGGGTCCAGGGCGGGGCCCTGCGGGATCGCGTGCATGATGCTCGCCGGCACCGGCGCGACGTCGCCCGCGTCGTAGCCCAGCTTGGCCAGCACGTCGCCCGACGGCAGCGGGTGGCGCACGCCCTGATCGGTGATCAGGGACAGCGCGTTGTTCACCGCGTTGATCTGGCCCTCGCCCGGCAGCAGCCCGGCCACGACGGCGCTGCCCGGCGGCAGCAGGATCTGGTCGTACTGGCCCTGCACGGCCGAGCTCGCCGGGGTGGGGATCGGGATCTTGCTGCCCGCCGTCACCTTCGTGGCCAGCGAGCCGGCCTGTGTGGCGCCGTACACGATGCACAGCGGCACCGAGCCGTTGACGCCCATCACCTTCGGCATGGCCTGCGGCAGCGAGGTGTCCATGACGTTCGTCTTCGAGGGCGAGGCGTTGGCGGAGGCGGCGTCGATCGGGATGGCCCTGACGGCGGCCCTGCCGTACGCCTTCTTGCTCTCGGGGTTCTCCAGCAGGAGCGTGGCCTGCACGGGGGAGATGGGGGCGAGGCCGTCGGCGAGCAGCACGTAGTAGCGGGCCGGCGTGCCCTGCGCGGCCGGCACCGTGAACACCTGGCCGACCGTCGCGGCCACCTTGCCGCCGCCGCGGATCTTCTTGCCGCGCTGCTGCACCCGCGGCCCGTCGAAGTCGTGGCCGACGGGCAGCGCGTTGAGCCAGGCCGCCGGTACCTGCCGGGGCTGCGCGTTGAGGGCGCGCACGCCGTGCGCGGGCACCCGCATGCGGCGCTCGCCCCAGATGAGCCAGTTCTGGCGGCCGTCGGAGACCACCATCGCGTCCCCGCCGATCGGCCGGCCGCCGACGTCCTGCCCGCCCACCAGGCTCGTGTACGACTTGCGACCGAGGAGCTTGTCGGGCCCCTCCACCACGCACACCGACCAGGGCGCCTTGACCAGCTTCTCCTTGACCGGCAGCGAGTCGGGGGCCCCGGAGATGCCGATGAGCGGCCCGCGGGCGTAGTCGGCCAGGGAGGCCGCGGTCACGGTCTTGGTCGTGATCTCGGCGGAGTCGAGCACCAGCCGCGCCGAGACGTAGTTGGCGACCGGCAGCATCCGCCGCTGCTGCTCGCTGTAGATGTACTTGGCGCCGCTCTCCTCCTCGACCAGCAGCTGCCCGGGGTCGGTGAGCTTGGTGGCGTTGCCCGGCTTGATCATCCCCCAGATCCCGAACACCGCCATGATGAGTACGGCGACCAGGATGCCGCCGAAGGTGGCGACGTTCTGCCGCCGGGTGGGCGGCTCGGCCACGTCGGGCTCGGCCTGCAACAGGGCCATGCCGAGCCGCTGCTGCTGCAGCCGGTGGGCCTGGTAGAGGTCCTTCTTGGTCTGCACGGCACCTCCCTGCGACAAAACCCGCGCATCAGCATAAAGGCCCTGCCGTCTCAGCAGCCCCTCAGGTACCGCTGAGACGGCAGGGCCCTGCCGTGAACACCGCTGTGAACGTCCCTGTGGACGTCAGGAGCAGTGCTCGAACGGGCTGTCGTACTTGGCGGAGCCGATCGAGCCGCCCCACTTGACGCAGGTGCGCAGCGCCTTGGCGCGGACCGGGCCCGCGTAGTACTGGAAGCTGCCCTTGTCGATCGCCCGCTTCTTGCCCTTGACCTCCAGGTAGGCGGTCATGGACGCCTTTCCTGATGAGCTGTTGCGCAGCGCGACCACGCAGTTCTGGCCGTTGGAGGCGTTGTAGAGCAGCGCCACCCGGCCCTGGCTGCCCAGCGCGGCCGAGTCGATCTGCCTGAAGCCCGAGCCGCAGACCTGGGGCGCCGAGTACGGGTTGCCGCCGCCGCCCGGCTTCGACGTGTCGCTGGTCGGGGAGCTGCCCCCGCCGCAGTTCCTCGAGGTCACGGTCGCGTTCGGGTAGCCGAACCTGCTGCCGTTGAAGGTGGCCGGAACGATCTTGCCGGCGGAGGTGCGCACCTCGAAGTGGAGGTGCGCGGCCATCTTGTACTTGGCCGACGACTTGCCCAGCGTGCCGATCTTCTGCCCCTGCTTGACGCTCGCGCCCTTGGCGACCGAGCGGCTGTTGAGGTGGGCGTACAGCGTGACCGTGCCGTCGGTGTGCTGGATCTTGATGACGTTGCCGAAGCCGTCGGTGGTCCGGTACTCCGACATCACGACCTTGCCGGCGGCCGCCGCGACCACGGTACGGCCGAGGTCGGCGTCCCCGTCCGTCGCGCTGCCGTTGAAGTCGATCTCGTAACCGGCGGTGTGGGCGGAGCTCTTGCTGCTGCCCACCCACTTCTCCCCACAGGGGAAGGGGAGCTGGTAGGTGACGCCGGCGGCGGCCGCGCTCGCAGTGGAGACGGCCGAGGCGGGGGTCGTCCAGAGGAGGGGGAGCGCCGCGGTGACACACGCGCTCGCGATGAGGATCTTCTTACGCACGGCACCGAAGCCTGCCAGTTCGATGATCGACCCGGCTAGCGGTTTCGCCGGATGTTCACCGTAATGAGTCGATTTTTGTTGATATAAGGGTCGCGCCGGCGGGGTCACTCGTCCGGCAGGGCCGCCTGGATCGGGGTGATCGTCCCGGCCGTCACCAGGAAGCCGCGGCCCTGGGGCCCACCCGTCGCGCCGCGCGGCAGCCGGATCGTGAACAGGTCCCCGTCGGTCTGCCCCTGCACCGCGAGCAGCACCCCCGTACGCGCCTTGCGCGTCTCCGCCACGAACCCCCGGTACGCCACCGCGAGGTCCCCTGTCGTCCCCGCGATCAGCAGCCCGTGGTCGCCGTCCCGCCCGGAGCGCAGCACCTCCTCCAGCGCCGTGCCGAGCGGCCCGTCCGGGTTGATCAGCTCGGCGTCGTCCACCAGCACCACGTAGTCGTGCAGGTCGGCCACCAGCTCCGCCAGGTCGGTGGCCTCGCCGTCCAGCACCGCCACGGCGCCCTCCAGGTCCCGCAGCGGGCTGCGCCTGGGCGCGACCGCGACCACCGGCGTGCCCTGCGCGATCAGCGACCGGGCGGCCGTCACCAGCACCGACGAGCGCCCCGAGCGGGACGGCCCGGCGACCACCGCGCCGGGACCCTGCGCCAGCAGGTCGAGGCCCAGCGGCGCGAGCGCGTCGCCGCCCGCGCCGATCAGCGCCCACAGCGGCGACGGCGGGCTGAAGCCGGGCTCCAGCTCCATCGCCTGCGTGGCGGTGATCCGCAGCGGCAGCGCGTCCACCCGCAGCGGCGGGCCGCCCGCACCCCAACGCCGTCCCGCGGCCGGGCCCGCCTCCCGGGCCAGCGCCTGCAGCGCCGCCACCTGCGCGGGACCCGCCGGGTCGGCGGCGAGCAGCGCGATCTGGTGCTCGACGATGCCGTGCTCGCCCATCGACAGCGCCCGGCCCGGCGGCAGCACCGACGGCAGGCCCTTGAGCGGGAAACCCGCGAGCCCGTAGTCGGCGGCGTCGGACAGCCGCAGCAGCAGCCGGTCGTCGAAGACCGTGGACACCTGGCCGAGCAGCCCCGACCGGTCGCTGGTGACCACCGCGCGCAGCCCAACGGCGGGGCCCTCGCGCAGCAGCTGCAGCAGCGACTCGATGAGCCTGCCGTAGTCGTAGCCCTCGAACGCGGCCACGAAGCCCTCCCAGCGGTCCAGCATGAACACCAGCCACGGCAGCCGGTGCCCCGCCTGCCGGTACTCCGCCAGCGAGGCGTGCCCGGCCTCGGCCAGCAGCTGCTGGCGCCGCCCCACCTCGGTCTTCAGCCGGTTCAGCAGCCGTTCCATGCGGTCGAGCTGATCGCGGGTGATGACCGCGCCGCAGTGCGGCATCGCCACCAGCGGCAGCAGCGCGCCTGAGCCGCAGTCCACCGCGTGCACGTGCACGTCGTCCGGGGAGGTGCGGGCGGCGATCGAACCCGCGATCGTGCGCAGCACCGTCGAACGCCCGCTGCGCGCCGCGCCCGCGACGAGCAGGTGGCCACCGTGCGCCACGTCGAGCGCCAGCGGGCTGCGGTCCTGCGACCACGGCCGGTCGGTGATGCCGAACGGCAGCGGCCGCACCTCGTCGTCCTGGGCCGGCGGGCCTGCGGGAAGGTCCAGGACGAGGCGGTCGGGGAGCGGCTCAAGCCACGGGCTCGGCTGCGCGGGCACGCCCGCCAGCTCGGCGGCCTCGATGAGCGCGTCGGCGACCAGCGTGAGGTCCGTGGTGGCGGCGTCCTCCTCGTCACTCTGAGGGGGCGGCGGCAGCGGCTTGCCGAGGGCGCGCCAGCCCACGTCAAGCACCCGTACGCGGGCCGCGTCGCGCTCGCCGCCCGCCGCCGGGCCGCGCCCGCCCACCCTGGCGGTCTGGACGGCCACCGCCGCCCCCGCGCCCGAGCGCACGTAGCACCGGCCCGGCGTGTTCTTGGAGATGTGCGCCGCGTCCGGCTGGTCGATGACGTCGGCCGACTCGGCCGGCTCGGTCACCCGCAGCGCGATCCGCAGCGAGGTGTTGGCCTGGATGTCGGCCGTCACCACGCCGGCCGGCCGCTGGGTCGCCAGGATGAGGTGGATGCCGAGCGACCGGCCCCTGCGGGCGATGTCCACCAGGCCCGTCACGAAGTCGGGCAGCTCGGCCACCAGCGCGGCGAACTCGTCGATGATCAGCACCAGCCGGGGCAGCCCCGGCCCCTCGTAGTCATCGATGTCCTTGGCCCCCGCCGACAGCAGCAGGCGTTCCCTGCGCCTGATCTCGGCGGCCAGCGAGTCGAGCGCCCGCTGGGTCAGGTGGCCATCCAGGTCGCTGACCATGCCGACCGTGTGCGGGAGCCGTACGCACTCCTTGAAGGCCGCCCCGCCCTTGTAGTCGATGAGCACGAACGTCAGCTGGTCGGGCCTGTTGGCCACGGCCAGCGAGCAGATCAGCGTCTGCAGCAGCTCCGACTTGCCCGCGCCGGTGGTGCCGGCGATCAGCCCGTGCGGGCCGTCGAGCTTGAGGTCGACCGAGAAGGGGCCGTCGGGGCCCACCCCGATCAGCGCCTTCGTGCTGCCCCGCTTCCCCCACCTCGCGGCCAGTTCCGCGGCCGAGGGCGCCGGCATGGCCATCAGGTCGAGCAGGCGGGCCGCGTCGGGCAGGTTGCCGCCGGGGTCGTCCCTGCTCACGTCGCGGATGGGGGCGAGGGCCCTGGCCAGCCGGTCGCACCAGGCGGGCGAGACCCGGTCGGACAGCACGGGACCGATCACGTCGAGGCCGCCGCCGCGCAGGTGGACGAGCCCGTCGTCGCCGCACGCGGCCACCGTCTGGCACTCCTCGGGCAGCAGCCGCTGGTCCTCGTCGATGGCCAGCGTGAACACCCCGGCGCGCGGCCCCTGCCGCAGCACCTGCGGCATGTTCGGCAGGCCGCGCAGCACCTGGGCGCCGTCGAGGATCACCAGCACGTCGTACGGGCGCACGTCGTAGGAGGAGAACGTGGGCTTCTCGGGCCCGCCGAGGTCGTCCCAGCCGGTCGGCACCTTGCCCAGCTCGGGGATCGTGGTGTTCTGGCGCTCGTCGATGAGCGCGGCCAGCTCCGAGACCCGGCGCGCGGCCGACTCGGGGTCGGTGCCCACCAGCACCACGCACTCCTGGCCTGCCTGCGGCGTGCAGTGCGGCAGCCAGCGCAGCCAGCCCCAGCGCCGCTCGGCGTCCGCGTGCGCCGACACCACCACGATGGCCAGGTCACGCGGGCTGTGCAGGGTCGCCGCCTGCGCGATCAGCCAGCCGGCCAGCCCGGTCGCCGCCGTACGCGGGCCCGTCACGCCCGCCACGCCCAGCCGGCGCATCGGCAGCGCGACCGGCACGGAGCGGCAGACGGGCGGATCGATGGGCCCGCCCTGCTCCTCCGACAGCTCCAGGTCGGCGGGCAGGTCGGCGAGCCCCACCCGCAGCCGCAGCGCGTCGGAGTCGTGGATCCTGCGCTCCCACAGCCGCCGGCGCGGCCCCGTCGCGGTCAGCAGCACCTGGGCCGGGTCGGGCGCGTCGGCCCGGCGAGCCGCCTCGTCGGCGGCGCGGGCCCGCTCGACGGCCTCGTCGTACGCCCGCACCTCCTCCTGATGCTCCCTGACCGCCTTCTTGTACTGCTTCTTGCCGTGCCGGCGGTCGCTCCACCACTGGCCGATCATGATGATCGGCGTCATGAAGGCGACGAGCAGGTAGTACCACTGCTTGAGCGCGATCGCCAGCGTCAGCCCGAGCACGGCGGGCAGGCACGCGGCCAGCAGCTGCAGCCGCATGCCCTCGCTCCTGGTGGGCGCCTTCGGCTTGACGAACGTGCGCTGCGGCTCCGGCCTGCGCAGCCGGGGCGGCCGGTTGTAGGCCACGCCGCCCTCGGTGAGCGGCGCCAGGTGCGCGTCCTTCGGCTCGATCGAGGTGAGCACGAACACCGAGGAGCCGCAGGTCAGCACGGCCTGGTCGGGCCACTCGACGGGTTCGGTGACCGGCGTGCCGTCCAGCTCGGGCACCTCGCCGTAGCCGGCCGACAGCTCCGCCGCCTGCCGCTCCGCGGTCCGCGCGGTGAGCTCGGCGACCTCCTCGGCCCAGCGTCCCTTGAGCTTCAGCTTCGGCGCCTCGCCCGGCGGCCGCCAGGCCGGCTCCACGGTGATCGACTCCGGTCGCACGCGTACGGTGACCGCCTCGGGCGCGAGCGCCGGGTCGCGTACCGCGATCGCGCACATCGGGTCGGCCCCGATGACGTGCACGCCGAGCCCCAGCCGGTGCACGGCTCCTGCGGCGGGGCCGCCGACCACGCGGACCTCGGCGACGCCGCCCGGCTCCTCGACGAGGGTGGCGCGGGCGAGCGCGGCGTCCAGCGTGACCTTGTCGCCGTCGCGCAGCACGGCGGTGACCTTGGCCGCGGGGTCCAGCGGGCGGCCGTCGCGCCACAGCACGGGCGGCCCCATGTCGGAGCGCCCGGGGCGGCGTGGCCTGGGCACGTGGGCGCCCGCGGCGGCGGGGGCGTACGGCGCCCGTGATGGGGCCCGTGATGGGGCCCGTGATTGGGCCCGTGCCTGGGGCAGGCGGAGGACGTCGGCCAGCGGGCGCTCGTCGCGGAGCGCCGCGCTCAGCCTGGCCACCGTGAGCCCGTCGTCGGCGTCGATCACGACGTCACGGTCACCCTGCCCGGCGTTGCGCTCGCCGCCGGCTTCGCCGGCCTGCCCATAACGGGGCCCGCTTCCCTGCCCATCACCGGGCCCGCCGATCACGGTGAGCATGATCCGCATGTGCCGTCTCCTGGGTCGACTTCGGGCGCCCAAAGTAGCGTCCGGAACGTGGCCGGGTGCGCCTGTTGACGGGAATGGCATGGCGAGCGAGATCAGGGGGCCGGAATCGCTGTGAAAGCTGTGACGGGAGTTACCCCAGAGGCGACGTGCCGGAAATTTCGAGATTCGTCAACTCGGTAGAAACGATAAGCATCGATGAATTCGGCTTGACACCATGTCACCTGCGAAAGAAGCATGGGTCACCGAATTCCGCCACCTCCGCCGGAGTGATCCCCACATAATGGCGTGAATTCCGCAATTCACTCCGGGAGCCCCCACCCATGAGGACCAGTGAAAAGCCTGCCGCCAACGCGGCGGGGTTGTCCGGGCCGGCCTCGCGCAAGCTCCCCGTGCCTCCCAGGGAACGCAAGCCCGCGCTCGCCGCGCTGGCCGTCCTGCTCATCCTGGGCGGGGCGCTGGCCACGACCATGCTCGTGCTCAACAGCGGCGACAGGGTGTCCGCCATTCGCGTCACGCAACAGGTCGGCGCGGGCCAGAAGTTCACCAAGGAGGCGATCGAAGAAGTGAAGATCGCCGACACCGGCATCGACTTCGTCGCGTGGTCGCAGCGCCAGCAGGTGCTCGACAGCTTCGCCTCCGTCACCATCCTGCCGGGCACGCTGCTCACCAATGAGATGGGCGTACGGACGAGCAGTGAGCTGGGCGAAGGAAAAGCGACCGTCGGATTGTCCCTCAAGCCAGGACAAATGCCAGCGGGAGTAGACAAAGGCGATCGCGTACAGGTGATTCTCGTACCCAGCCGGCAGAGCCAGGGAGAAAGCCGCGTGCTCGCCGCGAGCGCGCTCGTCTTCTCCGTGGGCGAGCGGTCGAGAAGCGCGGCCTCCGGCCAGATCACCGTGGTCGTCGACGCCCCGGCCGCGCCCGAGATCGTGGCCGCCGCCTCCGCCGGTGAGATCGCGGTGGCCGAACTTCCGGGAGCGCGCTGACGTGGGGCTCATCGTACTGGCGGCCGACAAGGGCGCGCCGGGGGTGACCACCGCCGCCACGGCGCTGGCGGCGGTCTGGCCGCGTCCGGTGCTGCTGGCCGAATGCGACCCCGCCGGCGGCGACCTCGCCTACCGCCTGCCCGCCGCCGACGGCGGCGTGCTCAACCCGGCCAAGGGGCTGCTCACGCTCGGCGCCACCGCCCGGCGCGGCCTGGAGGCGGCGCAGATCCAGCAGCACACCCAGAAGATCGTCGGCGGGCTCGACGTGCTCGTCGGGCTCGGCCACGGCGAGCAGGCGGCCGGCCTCACCTGGCTCTGGGGCCCGCTCGGCAGGGCGCTGGCTGCCATACCGGGCGCCGACGTCATCGCCGACTGCGGCAGGCTGGGCGCCCACCCGCAGCTCGGCGACCTCATCGCCGAGGCCGAACAGGTCGTCCTGCTCACCAGGGCCACCCTCGACCACGTCGCCCACCTGCGCGAGCGGCTGCAGATCACCAAGGCGCACGGCGTCGTCGTGATCGCCGACCCGCGCAACTACCGCGGCTCGATCGAGGACGTCCGCAGGATCGTCGGCAACACCGTGCAGTACGTGCACGGCCTGGCCCACGACCCCAAGGGCGCCGAGCTGCTGCGCGGCCAGTGGGGCGGCAGGCTCGACCGCTCCCTGCTCATCCGTACGGCCCGCGACCTCGCGCAGAGGCTGGTGAGCCACCGATGATCGACCACTCCCTCGTCAAGCGCTTCCGCCAGGAGGTCGGCGACCGCCTGGCCCACCAGCGCCGGCTCGACCAGGCCAACGGCCTGCCCCCGATGACCGGCGAGGACGAGCGCCAGTTCGCCAGGGCGCTGATCTCCCAGGTGCTGGAGGAGCACGCCCGCAACGAGATCGGCTCCGGCCGTACCCCGCCCACCGTGGAGGAGGAAGAGGCGCTCGCGGCCGGCATCCACGCGGCGCTGTTCGGGGTGGGCAGGCTCCAGCCGCTGCTCGACGACCCCCAGGTCGAGAACATCGACATCAACGGCTGCGACAAGGTCTTCGTCAGCTACGCCGACGGCCAGGAGCTGATGCACGACCCGGTCGCCGAGTCCGACGAGGAGCTCATCGAGCTCATCCAGATCCTGGCGGCCTACTCAGGGCTGTCGAGCCGGCCGTTCGACACCGCCAACCCCCAGCTCGACCTGCGGTTGCCGGACGGCTCCCGGCTCAGCGCGGTCATGGACGTCACGGTCAGGCCGGCCATCTCGATCCGCCGCGCCCGGCTCGGCAAGGTCTTCATGACCGACCTCGTCGGCAACGGCACGATAAGTCCGGACGTGGGGCGGTTTCTGGCGGCGGCCGTCGCCGCCCGCAAGAACATCATGATCGCCGGCTCCACCAACGCGGGCAAGACCACCCTGCTGCGCGCCCTGGCCAACGAGATCCCGGCCACCGAGCGCCTCATCACCGTCGAACGCGCCCTTGAGCTCGGCCTCGACCAGTTCCCCGAGCTCCATCCCAACGTCGTCGCCTTCGAGCAGCGCCTGCCCAACTCCGAGGGCCAGGGCGAGATCTCCATGGCCGAGCTGGTCCGCCGCTCCCTGCGGATGAACCCCAGCCGCGTCATCGTCGGCGAGGTGCTCGGCGACGAGATCGTCACCATGCTCAACGCGATGACCCAGGGCAACGACGGCTCCCTGTCGACCATCCACGCCAACTCCAGCATGGAGGTCTTCAACCGCATCGCCACGTACGCGCTGCAGGCCTCCGAGCGCCTGCCCATCGACGCCACCCACATGCTCATCGCCGGCGCCATCGACTTCGTCGTCTTCATCGAGAAGCGCAACGACTACCACCTCGGCGGCAAGCTGCGCCGCTACGTCTCCAGCATCCGCGAGGTCAACGGCTGCGACGGCCGCGTGCTGTCCAGCGAGGTCTTCGTGCCAGGTCCCGACGGCGCCGCCGTCCCGCACGCGCCGCTCTCCTGCCTGGAGGAGCTGGCCGCGCACGGCTACCACCCGGGGGGCTGGTGAGCATGCCGTTCACGTTCGATCCGCTCGCGCTGCTGGCCGGCGCCGTGGCAGGCGGCGGCCTGTTCCTCTTCGTCGTCGCCCTGTACGGCCTGCGCCCCCGCCCGGGCCGCCCCAAGCGCCACCTGGTCAAGATGCTGACCACCCGCGCCGCCGTGGCCGCCGTCGCCGCCGTGCTCGTCCTCGTCGTCACCCGCTGGCCGGTCGCCGCCGTCGGCACGGTGCTGCTCGTCTTCGCCTGGCGCGGCCTGGCGGGCGGCGCCGCGGAGGAGCGCGCCGCCATGCGCCGCCTCGAAGGGCTGGCCGCCTGGACGGAGTCGCTGCGCGACACCATCGCCGGCGCCGCCGGGCTCGAACAGGCCATCCCGTCCTCCATCAGGGCCGCCGCGCCCACGCTCAGACCGCACCTGCGGGCCCTGATCGACCGGCTGCACACCAGGATGGCCCTGCCCGAGGCGCTCGCCCGCTTCGCCGACGACCTCGACGACCCCTCGGCCGACCTGGTCGTGGCCGCGCTCATCCTCAACTCCAAGCTGCGCGGCCCCGGCCTGCGCGACGTGCTGGGCGCGCTCGCGGTCTCCGCCCGCGAAGAGCTCGACATGCGCCGCCGCGTGGAGGCCGAGCGCCGCGCCACCCGGCGCAGCGTGCAGATCGTGGTGATCACCGCGCTCGCCTTCGCCGGGCTGCTCGTCGTGTTCAACCCGTCGTACGTGGCCGAGTACGAGGGCTTCCTCGGCCAGGCCGTGCTCGTGGTCGTGGCCGGGCTGTTCGGCGCCGGGTTCGCGTGGATGCGGCGGCTGGCCAGGTTCGACAAGCCCACCCGCCTGCTGATGGGCGGTGCGGCGGTCGTCTCCGCGCCTGCCGCGGAACGGCCGGTCGTCCCCAAGGGAGGTGGTGGCCGTGGTTGAAGGCGCGATCGCCGGAGCGGTGCTCGGGCTCGGCATGTTCGTCCTGTTCCGTGCGCTCTTCCCGGCCCGTCCAGGACTGGTGGCGCGGCTGCTAGCGCTCGACGCCGTGCGCGAGGACGCCGGCGCCCCCCGCATCCAGCTCATACTGCCGGACGAGGAGGTCAGCGCGTTCCGGCGCGGACTCGGCGTCCGGCTGGCCGCCATCTACGGCGCCCGAGGCTGGGAGGTCAGGTCGGTCAAAGCGGACCTGGCCCTGCTCGGCCGCTCGTTCGAGGCGTTCCTCGCCACGAAGGCGCTGCTGGCGGCCAGCGGCCTGCTCGCGTTCCCGCTGCTGCTGGCCTGGCTCGTGCTCATGGAGTGGGGCACCTCCCTGGCCATCCCGTTCTGGGCCGCGCTGCTGGTGGCCGCGATCTTCTTCTTCCTGCCCGACCTGCAGGTCAAGAAGGACGCGGCGGCCAAGCGGCGCGACTTCCGCCACGTCGTCGGCGCCTTCCTCGACCTCGTCTCCATGAACCTGGCCGGCGGCCGCGGCGTTCCCGAGGCACTGATGATGGCCGTCTCGGTGAGCGGCGACCAGCCCAACTGGGCCATGGGCCGCATCCGCGACGCCCTCAGCGGCGCCCGGATCGTCGGCATCACGCCGTGGCAGGCGCTCGGCCAGCTCGGCGAGGAGATCAACGTCGACGAGCTGCGCGACCTGTCCGCGGCGCTCGGCCTGGTCGCCGACGACGGCGCCAAGGTGCGCGCCTCGCTCACCGCCAGGGCCGCCACGCTGCGCCGCCGCGAGCTGGCCGAGATCGAGGGCAGGGCGGGCGAACGCTCGCAGTCGATGCTCGTCGCCCAGCTCCTGCTCTGCGCCGGCTTCGTGATTTTTCTCAGTTTTCCCGCCGCTATGAAGATGTTGGGGGTCTGATGCACCATCCCTGGATCGTTTATCTCACCGCTTATCTCGGCGTGCGCGTCCACCGCGCCCGCACCGCGCCCACCCGGGGCGCGTCGGCCGTCGAATGGGTGATCATCACGGCGATCATCGCCGGTGTCGCGCTCGGCCTGGCCACGCTGATCAAGACGCTGGTCGAGAACCAGCAGAACCAGATCGAGCAGAGCTTCGGCGGCGGTGGCGGCAGTGGCGACGGCGGAGGTGACGAGGCCCCGTGAGAGCCCGGCCACGGCGCGATGAGCGCGGTGTGACGGTGATCGAGCTGGCCATGCTCATGCCGGTCATCCTCGCCACCGCGCTGCTCATCGTGCAGGTCGCCCTCTGGTTCCACGCCCGCCAGGTGGCGGAGGCGGCGGCCAGGGAGGGCGCCCGCGTGGCCAGGTCCGCGCCGTTCGACTCGGGGGCCTGGGAGGGCGCCGCCACCGGCAAGGCCACCGAGATCGTCCGTACGATCGGGCCCAGCCTGCTGCGCGAGGCCACCGCCACGACGTCCGAGAAGGAGCCGGACGAGCGGTTCGTCACCGTGACCGGCAGCGCCGTCCAGGTGATCCCGCTGCTGCCCGAGCTGGCCTTCACGATCACCGCCACCTCCGGTGGGCCCGTGGAGTGCTTCCGTCCCGACAACGGCGGCGAGGACTGCCAATGACCACCCACCCGGACGGTGAGCGCGGGTCCATGGCGGTGGAGACCGTCATGCTGGCCCCGGTCTTCCTGCTGTTCCTCATGTTCCTGGCCGGTGCGGGGGTGCTGGTCGAGGCGCAGGGCCGGGTCAACGGGGCGGCGCGCGACGCCGCCAGGGCCGCGTCCGTGCAGCGCACGCGAGACGACGCCGAGGCCGCCGCCGAGGCCATCCTCACCAGCGTGCTCGACGACCGCTGCCGGTCGTCGGCCGTCTCGCTCGACGGCTCCGAGTACGAGCAGGGCGGGCACGTCCAGGCCGAGGTGACCTGCGAGCTCGACCTCGCCTTCCTCGGCTTCGGCGGCACCAAGCAGCTCACGGGGACGGCCGTGGTGCCGTTGGAGCAGTTCAGGAGGATCGAGTGAGACGGGGCGAGCGCGGCTCGATGTCGGTGTTCACCGTGCTGTTCTCCGTGGTCGTGTTCCTGCTGGCCGGGCTGCTGGTGGACGGCGGCTCGGCGATCAACGCCCGGCTGCGCGCCGCCGACGTGGCCGAGCAGGCCGCCAGGGCCGCCGCCGACCAGCTCGACGTCGACCACCTCCGCGAGACCGGCGAGACCCGGCTGCTCGGCGAGGACGAGGTGTGCGCCAGGGCCGACGAGATCGTCGCGGCCCAGGGCGGCGACGACGTCAGCCCGAGGGAGTGCACGGTCGGGCAGGGCGGGGCCCAGGTGACGGTCACCGTGTCGGTGCGGTGGGAGGCGTTCTTCCTCGGCGCGATCGGCTTCTCCGGCGCCGAGATGACCGGCGAGGCCACCGCCGCACCCGAAGCGAGATAGACCGAATCCCGCCGGTCGATGGCAGCGGGACTTTTCACGGCACGACCCTGGACCAGGAAAGGAGAGGCGATGCCGACGCGACAGCCCGCGCGTCCTCACGGACGGCATGTCCCCGCGCGTGCCTCGGGCAGGCGCAGCGCCGGTGACGTGCTGGCCGGCCTCGCCGCGCTGGTCGTGCTGGCCGGGCTCGTGGGCGGCGTGCCGTACGCGCTGCTCACCTTCGTCGGGCCGCCCATCAGGCCCGAGCTGCTCGACCTGGAGGTGCTGACCGGCAACGTCGGCCCGAGCACGATCATCGCGGTGCTCGTGCTGCTGGTGTGGCTGGCCTGGTTCCAGCTCTTCGTGTGCGTGCTCGTCGAGGTCTACGCCGGCGTCCGCAGGGTCGGCATGCCCGCCAGGGTCCCGCTGTCCGGCGGCACCCAGTTCCTCGCCAACAAGCTCGTCTCGGCCGCGTTGCTGCTGTTCACGGCGGGGGCGATGGTCGCGCCGCTGGTCAAGCTGGCGCCCACGCCCGCCGCGCCGCCGGTGACGGCCGTCGCGTACTCCGCGCCGCTCGTCGAGCAGACGCTGGAGACCCCCAAGACCAAGAAGGTGTACGTGGTGCAGCCCCCGCACGGCCGCCACCACGAGAGCCTGTGGGAGATCGCGGAGAAGTGCCTGGGCGACGGCCGCCGCTACCACGAGATCTACCGGCTCAACCAGGCCAAGGAGCAACCCGACGGCACCCGGCTGAAGATGGCCGACCTGATCAGGCCCGGCTGGGTGCTCGACATGCCGGACGACGCGCGTAACGTCCACATCGTCCCCGCCGACCAGCCGCGCGAGAAGACGCTGCGCGAGCATCCCGGCCGCGCGCAGGTGGAGCGGGAGCTGCCGAAGAAGGCTCCCGGCAAGCACAGCAAGCCGGATGCCGCCCAGGAGCAGCGCCGCGATCAGCGCCCCGACCAGCGCCCCGAGCAGCGCCAGGAGCGGCAGGAGCGCCAGGAGCAGCAGCCGGTCATCCAGGAGAGCC
Organism: Nonomuraea sp. NPDC049419; assembly: GCF_040676995.1. Taxonomy (NCBI): domain Bacteria; kingdom Bacillati; phylum Actinomycetota; class Actinomycetes; order Streptosporangiales; family Streptosporangiaceae; genus Nonomuraea; species Nonomuraea sp. NPDC049419. Next base: position 470,765 of record NZ_JBFAQB010000001.1, read on the forward strand.
GGGACGGCGACCTCGTCGACTACCTCGCCGCCGCCTCCCTGGCCGCCGCGGGCCTGCTGTTCGTGCTGGCCGGCAAGCGCCGCGAGCAGCTCTGGCGGCGGGTGTTCGGCCGCAGGATCGCCCGGCCGCACGACGACGCCGCGCAGGCCGAGGTCGCGCTCAGGCTCGGCAGCGACGCGCCGGGCGCCCGCGTGCTCGACGTCGGCCTGCGCATGCTGGGCGCCGAGCTGGCCGCGCGCCGCCGCACCCCGCCCACCGTGTACGGAGCCCACCTGTCGCCACGCACGCTCGACCTGTGGATCCACCCGCCGGACCCCGACCCGCCCGCGCCCTGGATCGCCGTGGACGGCGGCCAGGTCTGGCGCCTGCCCGCGCACGAGGGCCGCCTGCTGCCCGACCCGCCCGACAGGGGGCACGCGGGCGCCCCTTACCCGGGGCTCGTGTCCATCGGCACCGACGACGGCGGGCGCGTGCTCATCGACCTTGAGGCCGCGCAGGGCCTGATCAACGTGCGCGGCGCGCAGACCACCGCCGCGCTCGCCGCGCTCGCCGTCGAGCTGGCCACCAACCGCTGGTCCGACCGCATGCGCATCACGCTCGTCGGCTTCGGCGCCGAGCTGACCGCGATCGCGCCCGGCCGCATCAGGGCGGTCGGCGGCCTGGCCGAGGTGCTGCCCGAGCTCGAAGCCGGCGCCGCGCCGCGTACGGAGGTGCTGACCGGCCGCATCACCGGCAGCCCGCGCCGCGCCCACTACCTGCTGTCCGCCGTCGCCCCCACCCACGAGGAGGCGCGCAGGCTGGCGCTGCTGGCCCGCCGCGACACCGCCGGCTACGTGGTGGCGGGCGAGGTGCCGCACGCCACCTGGACGCTGGAGATCGGCGACGACGGCCGGGCCAGGATCGCCGAGCTCGGCTTCGAGGTGGACGCCCAGCTCCTTCCCCGCCGCCACTACCGCGCCCTGGTCGACCTGTTCCGCACCGCCGACCGGCTCGACGGCGAGCCCATGCGCGAACCCGAGCCGCTCGACGGCCTCCAGCAGCCCGCCGTCGAGGTCAGGATCCTCGGCCCCGTCGAGATCACCGGCCTGCCCCCGCTGGAGGAGGGCCGCATGGGGCTGGCCGCCGAACTGCTGGTCTACCTCGCCACGCACGTCGGCGGCGTGCATCCGGTCGTGCTCGGAGGCGTGCTGTGGCCGCGCGGCGTCCAGGACATCGTCAGAGACGCCACCATCGCCAGGGTCGCCGAGTGGCTCGGCCCCCGGCACCTGCACACCGACGCGGCGGGGCGGCTCAGCCTGGGGCCCGGCGTGCGTACCGACTGGGCGGTCTTCCGCGAGCTGGTACGCCGCGCGAAGGGCGACCCCACGGCCGGGGCCGTCCTGCTGGAGAAGGCGCTCGGCCTGGTCAGAGGCCCGCTGCTGGCCGGTCGCCGGCCCGGCGGCTACGCCTGGCTGGCCGCCGACGACCTGGAGTACGACGTGACGGCCGCCGTCGCCGACGCCGCCCACCAGCTCTGCGAGATCCGGCTCGCCCACGGGCAGCCGGACGCCGCGGTGGCCGCCGTACGCGCCGCGCTGCTGCTCGCGCCCGACGACGAGGGCCTCTGGCGTGACCTGCTCAGGGCCACGCACGCGACCGAGGACACCGTACGCCTGCGGGCCGTCGTCGAGGGGCTGACCAGGCGGGCCGCCTCGCACCCGTACGGGGGCGGCATGGCCCCCGAAACCGAGGCGCTGATCGAAGAACTGCTGCCCACGTGGCGCATACATGTGGTGAGGGAGTCATCGGCATGAGACGTACGGCGATGGTGATCGCCTTATTGCTTGCGGCCGGGTGCGGTACGGCGGATCCCCCGTACCGCCCCCAGGAGGCCGCGCAGCCCGCTCCGGCGCGGAGCGCCGCGAGCGCCGAACCGGAGACCGATCCGCCGGAGTCCGCACCCGCGCCGTCACCGGCGGCCGTCCCGACCGGTACGCAGACGGTCGAGGTCGGGGAGGCCATGTGGGTGCGCGTCGAGTGGCCGGCGCGCCCCGACCCGCTGGTCAAGACCATGGTCGACTACTACCTCGGCGTCCGCAGAGCCATCGCGGAAGGCGCGTCGGGCTACGGGCACAACCTGGAGTACGAGGCCGAGGTGTCCATCTCCGACTGGATCCGCGCCTTCACCGACGAGGGCGAGACGATCCGCGGCACGGCACGCCTCTACAACCTGCGCGTCGCCGCCGTGTACGGCAAGGGCGCCCAGATCAACGCCTGCATCGACGAGAGAGACGTCAAGGTGGTCTCGGCCGACACCGGGAAACCCATCCCGAACCAGCCCCGCTGGATGCGCAGCCCGTACCCGCAGAGCGTGCTCGCGCACCGGGGTGACGACGGGGTGTGGCGCATCAGGAGCCGCGCGAGAGTCGAGGAACGGTGCACCCGATGAGAACCCTGATCTCCGTACTGCTGGCGAGCAGCCTCATGGCCGCCTACCAGGCGCCCCCCGGCGAGGGGGAACCGCCCGATGTGAACGTCCGGGGCGGTGGTGAGGGGCGCACCCGCCACCTCGACCTCTCCACGGACACCATCAAGATCAGCGGCTCCAAGGGCGGCGAGGGTGACGGCTACCGCATCAAGCGGCCCTGCTGGTACGAGCCGGCCGGGAACGCCGAGGAGATGTTCAAGAAGATCTCCGACCCCCGGGGCAACAGGACGCAGGCGGACACCGATCGCTTCCGCGAGTTCATCCAGCCGTTCAAGGACAAGCTGGGCCAGGAGGGGCTGTGGTGGGTGCCCGCCTACAACAAGGCCGACCCCAACGGCGCGGCCTGCTGGGCCGGCCTTGAGCTGTTCGTGTTCGCCCCGCCGAACACCACCCCGCCGTCGGGCATCACCCTTGAGCAGCTGGCCGAGGTCGCGCGGGCCGCGCTGACCGTCCCCAAGCCCACGATCAAGCTCAACCCCGACGCCAAGAGCTACGTCAACCTGCCCACCTGGGTGTGGCTCGACGGTGTCGGCGAGCCGACCCGCACGGTCACCGCGTCCATCCCCGGCGTCATGAGCGTCACCCTGGTCGCCACCCTCAAGGAAATCAAGATCGACCCCGGCACCTCGCAGGATCGCGCCGAGGTGACGGAATCGGGCTGCGGGGCCGCGGGCAGGCCGTTCACCAAGAGCGGCACGTTCTCCTGCGGCGTCCGCTACCTGCACTCGTCGATCGACCAGCCGGGCGAGAAGTACACGCTGACGGTCTCCACGGTGTGGCCGGTCGAGGTGGCCGACAACGCGGTGCCGGTGCAGTTCGCCCCGGTAGAGGTCAGCGCCACCCGAGACGTCCCGGTGGGCGAGATCCAAAGCAACGTCACCCCACCGGCGAACTGACCCTCTATAGGCGCGACCCGGCCGCTCCCCGAAGGGGCTCAGCGGCCGGGCCCCGCACGACGCGTGGCACCGAGTAACGCCGGGATCTGACGACCGACGCCGCAGGACTGAGACCTACGCCGCGCCCTCCTCAACCTCCTCGAAGAGCTCGTCGACACTGTCGGCCTTGAGTGCTTTGCCGATCCAGTTCTCGAGCGTTTCGTGGTCGGTGCAGGAGCGGATGCGTTCCTCGGCCTCGGGTGAGACGGAGAGGCCTCGCTCGTTGAGCACCCTGATAAGGGCGTTAGCCATGCCCCTTGCTTCGGCCAGAGCCGCGCCCAATTCAATGTATCGGCGGACGTATGGGACTTCCATAAGTTGTTCGAAGGTTACCGGCACGCGAAATTCTTTCAGTAGGGGGTGTCGCATGTTGGCAGCCCGGTTTCTGGCATCGTCTGTCGGCTGTGCCCGGCTGATGCCGCAGATGTGGCTTACCAACATGCCGTGGCTGGACCTCCGGGCCGGAGCCCACCGTGATGGTGCGGCGCGGCCCGGAGGGTTGAGGTCAGTCGAAGAGCTCGTCCACGTTGTGGATCTTGAGTGCTTTGCTGATCCAGTTCTCGACCATTTCGTGGTCGGTGCAGGAGCGGATGCGTTCCTCATCTTCGGGAGAGATGGAAATGCCCCGCTCGTGGAGTATCTTGATGACGGCCTTGGCCCCGCCCCTTGCCTCGCCCCTTGCCTCGCCCCTTGCCTCGCCCCTTGCTTCGCCCTTAACTTCGCCCAATTCCATCCATCGGCGGACGTATGGGACTTCCTCAAGCTGTTCGACGGTTACCGGCATTCTGGCCTCCTCCAATGGTTGAGTGAAGTTGAAGTCGCGCAGCACGACGGCTACCAGGTCAGCATAATCGGGCCGGCCTTTCGGTCGCTCGACTGCGGCCTGCATGAAAGTCTCTACGACCTGCTTACCCTCTGGAGTGCCGGATTTCCCATGCACGATGACCGAGAGCGCAGTGAGTTCCGGGTTGTCGATCGCCTCATGGAGATCGGTGATCTTAGGGACTTTCGAGGGATCGACGACGATGGGTTTGAGGATCCAGCCCGGGTGGCCCATGTCTATGGGAGTGGCGCAGTACTTGGCGGTTGCCTCGTTCTCGCAGTAGACGATGAGCTTGACCGGACATTTCCGAGATGCCCGTAGTGTCGATATATATACGGGCCAGGACCATGTTTTGCCCTTGTCGGGCTGTCGTTGCACCTCCACGACGACCGCTTGTACCGGTTCGTTCCTCTTCTTGAAGACGACGACCGCGTCGGCCCGGTATTCCGTGGGCCGACGGTCGTTGAAGTCGCCTGAGCCCAGCTCGGCCGCATCGAATGCAGGTACGGGAAGTCCTGACCCGATCAGCAGGTCCCCGACCATGGCGGGGTTGTTGGTCACTAATTCGAGGAGGTACTCATGTTCGATTGTCACCATGCAGAGAACATTACCGAAAGCTACTCGCCCTTTACGCAGGGTTGATGATACCTCCACGTTCGTGGGCGAGCAGCCATTCTTTTACCGGTACGCCGTAGTAATAGCCGCCATATCCACCACCACTGGGCAAAACCCGGTGGCAGGGGACGAAGGGGGCGATGAGGTTTTGGGCGCAGGCTGAGCCGGCGGCTCTCGCGGCTGTCTTCGGGAGGCCGGCCCGCTCGGCCAGCTCCGCGTACGAGACCGTCGTTCCCGCCTTGACCTCGCGGAGCGCCGCGTGCAGGCGGCGGCGGGTGGGGGAGCCGGGTTGCGAGACCGGTACGGCGTCCAGCGCGTCCAGGTCACCCGCGAGGTATGCCTGAGCCGCCTCGGCGGCGGCGCCCAGGTCGTCCACGATCTCCAGGCCCTCCGCCTGCAGGGCGGGCGTGAGCCGGGCGAACATCTCCTTCGGCTCGGCGGTGAAACCGGCCGCGACCAGCACGCCCTCGCGGGCGAGCAGCGCCAGCGGGCCGACCGGCGACGGTACGAGCTGAGCAGCGATCATGATGAACTCCAGAGGTGCAGGGCGGCGTACGCCCGCCACGGGCGCCACCGCTCGATGTGGTCGTTCGGAATGCCCAGGGCGGCCATGCGCTTGACCAGCACCAGGTCGCCCGTGGGCCAGGCGTCGGGGTCGCGCAGGGCGCGCAGGGCGATGTAGCCGGCCGTCCACGGCCCGATGCCGCGGACCTCCAGCAGCGCCGCCACCGCCTCGGCGGGGTCCTGCCCGCCGTCCAGGTCGAGCTGCCCGTCGGCGAGGCGGGCGGCCAGGTCTTTGAGTGTGTCGATGCGGCGGTTGGTCATGCCGAGGCCGCTCAGGTCGGTGTCGAGGAGCTGGGCGGGCGTGGGGAAGAGGCCGCCGGGCGCGGCGGCCCTGGCCACGATCCGGCCGAGCAGCGTACGCGCCCCCGCCACCGAGATCTGCTGGCCCACGACCGCCCGTACGGCCAGCTCGAACCCGTCGAACGTGCCCGGCACCCGCAACCCGGGCCGGGCCGCGACGAGCGGGCCGAGTGAGGTGCGGCCGAGGACGTCCGAGATGGCCTCGGGGTCGGCGTCGAGGTCGAGCAGGCGGCGGCAGCGGGCGACGATCCTCGCGAGCTGCCTGGTGTCCTCGACGGCCACGTCCAGCGCGATGTGGTCGGGGCGCGGAGTGAGGGTGATCGTCCCGCCCTGGACTGATCTGCGGTACGACGTCCGGTCCGCCACCTCCAGGCCAGGTATGGCGCGAGAGGCGAGGAACGAGAAGACGCCGTCCACTTCGTACGGCTCCCGCCGGTGCAACCGCAGCCGAAGCGTCACCGCCCCCGCAGCCGTGCTGTCCACGGGTCTCGCCGCCTCCTCGTCCACGGCCGGAACGGACGCGTGGGCGAGGAGGGCGGGGCGGGGGCCGGCGGTGGCGCGCAGCTCGCTGGGCGTGAACCCGTACGTCTCGCGCATCGTCGCGTTGAACTGCCGCACGCTGCCGAACCCGGCCGCGAACGCCACCTCCGTCACCGGCAGCGCCGTCTCCGTCAGGAGCTGCTTGGCGAGCAGGAGCCGCTTGGTCCGTGCGACCGCCAGCGGCCCGACGCCCAGCTCGGCGACGAAGAGCCGGTGCAGGTGGCGTTCCGTGATGTGCAGCCGCCTGGCCAGCCCCGCCACGCCCTGCTCGTCGGCGGCGCCGTCGTCGATGAGCCGCAGGGCCCGGCCGACGAGATCGCCGCGCAGGTCCCAGCCGGGATCGCCGGGCGACAGCTCGGGCCGGCAGCGCTTGCACGGCCGGAACCCGGCCGCCTCGGCCGAGGCCGCGTGCCGGTAGAAGCGGACGTTCCGCGACGCCGGCGTACGGGCGGGACAGATCGGACGGCAGTAGATGCGCGTGGTCGTCACCGCCGTGTAGAAACGGCCGTCGAACCGGGGGTCCCTGGCGGAGACGGCCCGGTAGCAGGAGTCGAAGTCGAGCTCTTGTAGGGCCATGTCTCCGACGGTATGCGCTCCCCAGGGGTGGCGACTGGCGGAAATCGGACCATGCCGTGACACCCCAGGTGACGGCCTCAGGGCTCCTCACGCGCGACGGCCGGAGTCAGGGCCTTCGGGCGGGAGGGCCCGCACGGGCCGCCCGAGGTGCGGGCCTTTCCGACAGAAGGCCCCCTGCTACTTGGACGAGACGCCCACCCCCAGGTCGAACTCGCGGTACACCCGCGCCCAGAACCCGTCACGCAGCCACACCCGCGCCTCCGGGTAGGGCCGCAGCGAGTGGCCGAGCTCCTTCTCCGCCTCGATCAGCAGCTCGGTGTCGATCACGGTCGGCAGGATCGGTCCGGGGAGCAGGTCGCGGATGTTGTCGCGGCCCCGGGTCAGGATCCATTTCTGGGCGACGTGCTCGCCCACGTCCTCCACGCGCGGCCGGCTGGGCCCCAGCTTGGCGACCTGGCCGGGTTTGGCGTGCGGTTTGACGGGGGCGCGCCCGGCGAAGACCTGCGCGGGCGAGGGCGCGGCGGCGGGTGGGGTGACGGGGACGGGCTGGGGAGCACGGCTGAAAAAGGGCCTCAGGAAATCTGCACTGATCACTTCGACGGTGTCGGACTCCCACACCAGGCGTTCCGCCTGGTTGGTGCCGTAAGGCGGTTCGACGCCCCACAGGTGGATGCGCACGCCGTACGCCTGCGCCGCCTCGACCGCCGGGACCATGTCCTCATCGCCCGCGAGCAGGATCGTGTCGGTGACCGCGTGATGCCTGGCCAGTGCCTCCAGATCGCTCCGGATCTGCGCGTCGACGCCTTTCTGCTGGCCACGGGCGTTCAGGTTGCCGAGGCGCACCTTGACCCACGGAAGCTGGGCGATCACACGCTGGTCGACGGTCGGCACGCGATCACGGGCGGCGTCATACCAATAGATCCGCAGAAGTTCGCCAGAAATACGTGCTTCTGCATGTTTCTGTAGACTCTGGATGAGCTCATCGGCGGCCACCCGATATTCCTTGCGCTCCTTCGCGGCGAGCAGCACTTCACCTGCCGCCGCGTACAGATAACCGACATCCACTAGGACGGCGTACTTGGCTGCCACAGGATGCGGCATGAGGTCTGGGATGGCCATGTCGTCCTCCAGGCCGCGGTGTTAGTTGATCGGCTGACTATATACGCCTACTTTCTCTAGATAGTCCCAACTCCCGGGGAACTTGACACCCGATTCGCAGGATCTATCTAGGGTAGTGCGCTCATCCGCCATGCCGACTTCCCTGGGACGACAGGCTTACGCATAGCTCTGGCGGGGTTTCGCCAGGTTTGGCGACGCGGAACTGGAGTGCCCTCCGTTTCGGCCGCCGGACGGCGCCGCACCGCCAGTGCGGTGACCAACGCGGCGATCTCCTCGGGCGTGGCGTCGCCCCGGACAATACGCAGATGTGGCGTCACAGCGGGATGTTCCCATGCTTCTTGGGCGGGAGCGTGGCCCGCTTGTTCCGCAGCGCGCGCAGCGCCCTGACGACTTGCGGCCGGGTGTCGGCCGGCCGGATCACCGCGTCCACATAGCCCCGTTCGGCCGCGATGTACGGATTGGCCAGCGTGTCCTCGTACTCGGTGACGAGCTCGGCCCGGCGCGCGTCGGGGTCGTCGGAGGCGGCCAGCTCGCGCCGGTAGAGGATGTTGACCGCGCCCTGTGCCCCCATGACCGCGATCTGCGCGGTGGGCCAGGCCAGGTTGACGTCCGCGCCGAGGTGCTTGGACCCCATGACGTCGTACGCGCCGCCGTACGCCTTGCGGGTGATCACGGTGATGAGCGGGACGGTGGCCTCGGCGTAGGCGTAGAGGAGCTTGGCGCCGTGGCGGATGATTCCGTTCCATTCCTGATCAGTGCCGGGCAGGAAACCCGGTACGTCAACAAAAGTCAAGATAGGAATATTGAAGGCATCACATGTTCGAATAAATCGGGCGGCCTTCTCCGATGCCTTGATATCCAGGCATCCGGCGAAATGCATGGGCTGGTTGGCCACCACGCCCACCGGCTGCCCGTCCACCCGGCCGTACCCGACCACGATGTTCGGCGCGAACTGCGCGTGGACCTCCAGGAACTCGCCGTCGTCCAGCACGTGCTCGATCACCCGGTGCATGTCGTACGGCTGGTTCGCCGAGTCGGGGATCAGCGCGTCCAGCTCCGGATCGGGGTCGAGATCGTCGGCCGCCTCGTACGCGGGCGCCTCGTCGAGGTTGTTGGACGGCAGGTACGACAGCAGCGCCTTGACGTAGTCGAGCGCGTCCTGCTCGTCGGTGGCCTGGTAGTGGGCCACGCCCGACTTCGTGTTGTGCGCGTGCGCCCCGCCCAGCTCCTCGAACGTCACCTCCTCACCGGTCACCGTCTTGATCACGTCGGGACCCGTGATGAACATGTGCGAGGTCTGGTCCACCATCACCACGAAGTCGGTGACCGCGGGGGAGTAGACGTGGCCGCCGGCCGCGGCGCCCATGATGAGCGAGATCTGCGGGATCACGCCGGAGGCGTGCACGTTGCGCTTGAAGATCTCGGCGTACAGGCCGAGCGCGACCACGCCCTCCTGGATGCGGGCGCCGCCGCCCTCGTTGATGCCGATGATCGGGCAGCCGGTCTTGAGCGCCAGGTCGAGCACCTTGACGATCTTCTCGCCGTACACCTCGCCGAGCGAGCCGCCGAAAACCGTCACGTCCTGCGAGAACACGCACACCTGCCGGCCGTCGATCGTGCCGTGCCCGGTGATCACGCCGTCGCCGTACGGCCGCCGCTTCTCCAGCCCGAACATGGTCGAGCGGTGCCTGGCGAACGTGTCGAACTCCACGAACGAACCCTCGTCGAGCAGCGCCAGCACCCGCTCTCTGGCCGTCATCTTGCCTTTGGCGTGCTGTTTCTCCACCGCCGCCGCGGACCCCGCGTGCACGGCCTCATCAAGCCGAAGCTCCAGGTCGGCGATCTTCCCGGCGGTGGTGTGGATGTCCGGCTCTTCCGGCATCGGCTCGGCAGTGGTCATGCGCGCAAGGCTAGCCCCTCCTCCTAGAGTGGTTCCATGACGGACGCCGTACGCACGCACGCCCTGTTCAAGCGCTACGGGCAGCAGATCGCCGTCGCCGGCGTCGATCTGGTGGTCCCCGCGGGCAGCTTCGCGGGGCTCGTCGGGCCCAATGGAGCCGGCAAGACGACCACGCTCAGCATGATCACCGGCCTGCTGCGCCCCGACGGCGGCGTCGCCGAGATCGCCGGCCACTCCGTCTGGCACGACCCGGTCGCGGTCAAGGCCCGCATCGGCGTGCTGCCGGAGGGGTTGCGGCTGTTCGAGCGGCTGTCGGGTCGCGAGCTGCTGATCTACAACGGCCGCCTGCGCGGCATCCCCAGGGCCGACGTCGAGGAGCGCGCGAACGAGCTGCTCGCCGTGATGGACCTCACCGCCAGCGCCGACAAGCTGGTCGTCGACTACTCCACCGGCATGCGCAAGAAGATCGGCCTGGCCGCCGCGCTGCTGCACAACCCGTCGGTGCTCTTCCTCGACGAGCCGTTCGAGGGCGTCGACCCGGTCAGCGCCAACACGCTCACCGAGGTGCTGCGCCGCTACACCGCCTCAGGCTCCACCGTCATCTTCTCCAGCCACGTGATGGACCTGGTCGAGCGGCTGTGCGACTGGGTGTCGGTGATGAGCGCGGGCCAGATCGTGGCGCAGGGCCCGTTAACGGACGTACGCGGTGCGCGCAGCCTCAACGAGGCGTTCCTCGACCTGGTCGGCGGCGCGCCGGGCGGCGGCGAAGCGGGCCTCACCTGGCTCGGCTCCCAGTCCGGCCAAGCCCCAGGCCGAGCATCCGGCCAAGCCCCCAAGCAGGGGCCCGCGTCATGAGCACGGTCGCGCTCTTCGCGCAGCTCAAGCTGCGCCTGCTGGCCGGCAACCTGCGCGGCGACCTGCAACGCAAGATCGGCTTCCTGTTCACCCTCGTCGTAGCGGCCGGCCTGGCCGTGCTCGGCTTCTTCCTCATGAGCCTGCTGCGGCTGGCACCGCCCGACGTCGCCGCCTCGCTCGTCACCCTCGCCTTCGCCGCCCTGCTGCTGGGCTGGATGATCGTGCCGCTGCTGGCGTTCGGCCTGGACGACACGCTCGACCCGGCCAAGCTGGCGCTGCTGCCGCTCGGCACGCGCAGGCTGGCGATCGGCATGTTCACCGCGTCCGTCACCGGCGTCTGGCCGGTCGCGCTGCTCGTCATCACGCTCGGCGCGCTCGTCGGTCTGGCTTCCGGGCCGGGCGGCTGGCTGATCGGGCTGCTCGCGGTGCTGGTGCAGTTCGCGCTCTGCGTGGTGGCGTCCCGGCTGATCACCACGGCGCTGTCCAGCGCGCTGCGCACCCGGCGCGGACGTGACGTGCTGGCCGTGGCCGCGCTGCTCGTCGTCCTGCTCGCGCAGCTGCCCAACCTGCTCGTCAACCGCGGCTTCGGCGACCCCGCCGCGCTGCTGCACGGCCTGGCCGGCGTGCTGCGCTGGACGCCGCCCGGCATGCTGGCCCACGCGATCACCGACGGCGGGCTGCTCGCGCTCGGCGAGGTGGCGCTGGTCGCGCTGGTCGCCGTGGCGCTGGCGGTGCTGTGGATCAAGGCGCTCAGCCGGGCCCTGGTCACGTCCGACGTCTCCACGCAGGCGGCCTCCGTCCGCAGGGAGAGCGGCCTGGCCGACCGGTTCCTGCCCGACGGCCCGCTGGCCGCCGTGGTGACCAAGGAGCTGAAGTACATCAGGCGCGAGCCGCGCTACCGCATCGGCTGGTTCAGCGCCATCGTGGTCACCGTCATCCTGGCGTTCTCGCTGACCAGCCAGGGCGGTGGCGGCTTCGGCACACCGATCGGGCTGACCGCGCTCGGCGCCGGGATGATCGCCCTGCAGTCCGTCAACGCGTTCGGCATCGACGGCCGCTCCATCTGGATGAACGCCGTCGCGTTCGGCACCGAGCGCGGCCTGGCCGCCGACCTCGCGGGCCGCCACCTCGCCAACGCGCTCATCGCCGTGCCGCTGCTGACCGTGATCGCCGCAGGCTCCTCCCTGTACGTCGGCCACCCCGAGGCCATCCTGCCCGCTGCGCTCGCCGGGTGGGGCGTGCTCGGCGTCGGGCTCGGCGTGGGCTCGGTGAGCAGCGTCGTGCTGCCGTACACGGTGCCCGACCGGATGAACGCCTTCACCGGCGCCGCCCCGGGCCAGGGCGGGCAGGCGTTCGCGTCGGCGGCGGGCGCCATGGTCGCCATCGCGGTGCTCGTGCTGCCGTTCGTGGTGCCACTCGCGTTCGGGCTCACCTGGATCACCGTGCTCGCGCCCTTCTACGGGCTGCTGCTGGAGACGCTCGGGCGGCGGCTGGCCGCCAGGGTCGGCTTCCGCCGTACGCCGGAACTGCTCGCGGCGGTCTCGAAACCCACCTGACCAGTGGTCTAGTCCAATACCGGAGACCGGTCTGCGGCCGCGAAATCCGACTCGCTACCCTTCGAAACATGATTGACCAGGGGCTCGAGCGTCGCAGTGCCGCCGTAACCGAGATGCCGGACGAGCTACGCCATGATGTGCGCATGCTTGGCAAACTGCTCGGCCAGGTGCTCGCCGAGCAGGGCGGCGAAGACCTGCTGGCCGATGTCGAACGCTTGCGCAAAGCCGTCATCTCGGCGCGCAAGGGTGAGATCTCGGCCGACGTGATCACCGAGATGGTCGCCGGGTGGGAGATCGAGCGGGCCGTGGCCGTGGCCCGCGCGTTCACCTGCTACTTCCACCTGGCCAACCTGGCCGAGGAGCACTACCGCATCCGTACGCTGCGGGAGCGCGACGCCGAGGGCCGGGTTCAGCGCGAATCGCTCGCGCAGGCCGTACAGGAGCTGGGGCACGAACGGGTCGGCGAGCTGCTGGAGGGCCTTGAGCTGCATCCCGTGCTCACCGCCCACCCCACGGAGGCCCGCAGGCGGGCCGTCGTCACCGCGATCCAGCGCATCAGCGGCCAGCTCACCGAGTACAACGCGCCAGGGCGCGGCGCCTCCGAGCGCGCCGAGAACAAGCGGCGCATGCTGGAGGAGATCGACCTGCTGTGGCGTACGGCCCAGCTCCGCTCCACCAAGCTCGACCCGCTCGACGAGGTGCGCACCGCCATGGCCGCCTTCGACGAGACGCTGTTCCGTACGGTGCCGCAGGTCTACCGCTCGCTCGACGCGGCGCTCGACGAGCGCACCGGCACCCGCCCGCCGCAGGCCAGGCCCTTCATCAGGTACGGCAGCTGGATCGGCGGCGACCGCGACGGCAATCCCAACGTCACCGCCAAGGTCACCCGCGAGACCGTGCAGATCCACTCCGAGCATGTGCTGACGGCGCTGGAGACCGCCTGCAGCCGCATCGCCCGCACGCTGACCGCCTCCGCCCAGTTCGCGCCGCCCTCGCCCGAGCTGCGGACGCGCCTCGCGGCGACCGTGGACGCCCACCCCGACGTGGTGTCGGAGCTGGCGACCCGCTCGCCGCGCGAGCCGCACCGGCAGTGGCTGCTGTTCGTGGCCGCCCGCATCGCCGCCACCCACCGCCGCGACCTCGATCTCGCCTACCGCTCGCCCGACGAGCTGCTCGCCGACCTGCGGCTGGCCCAGGAGTCGCTGGCCGCCTCCGCGCCGCGCCAGGCGTACGGGGAGCTGCAGCACCTCATCTGGCAGGTGGAGACGTTCGGCTTCCACCTGGCCGAGCTGGAGGTGCGCCAGCACTCCCAGGTGCACGCGGCGGCCCTGGAGGAGCTGCGCGCTGGCGCGGAGCCGTCGGAGCGCACCGAGGAGGTGCTCGCCACGATCCGGGTGATCGGCTGGATCCAGGAGCGCTTCGGCGTCAAGGCGTGCTCCCGCTACGTGGTCTCCTTCACCCGCACGGCCGACGACATCGCCGCCGTCCACGAGCTGGCCCGGCACGCGCTCGGCGACCGCGCGCCGGTGCTCGACGTGGTGCCGCTGTTCGAGTCGGGCGAGGACCTCGCCAACTCGGCCCGCGTGCTGACCGGCATGCTGGACATCCCGCAGGTGCGCCGGCGGCTCGCCGACACCGGCCGGCGCATGGAGATCATGCTCGGCTACTCCGACTCGGCCAAGGAGCTCGGCCCCGCCGCCGCCACGCTGCGGCTGTACGAGGCGCAGGAGGCGCTGACCGCCTGGGCCGCCGAGCACGACGTCAAGCTGCGCATGTTCCACGGCAGGGGCGGCGCGCTCGGGCGCGGCGGCGGCCCGGCCAACCGCGCGGTGCTGGCCCAGGCGCCCGGCTCGGTCGCGGGCCGGTTCAAGGTCACCGAGCAGGGCGAGGTCATCTTCGCCCGCTACGGCCACATCGCCATCGCCCGCCGGCACCTGGAGCAGGTGGCCAACGCGGTGCTCATGGCCTCCTCGCCCACCGTGAGCGAGCGCACGGCCGCCGCCGCCGAGCGCTTTCGCGGGCTGGCCGAGCAGGTGGCGACCGCCTCCGAGCAGGCGTATCGGGCGCTGACCGAGGCGCCCGGCTTCCCCGAGTGGTTCGGGCTGGTCAGCCCGCTGGAGGAGATCGGCACGCTGCGGCTCGGCTCCCGCCCGGCGCGGCGCGGGCTCGGCGCGCCCCGCTCGCTGGACGACCTGCGGGCCATTCCGTGGGTGTTCGCCTGGGCGCAGACCAGGGTCAACCTGCCCGGCTGGTACGGCCTCGGCACCGGCCTCGCCTCCGTCGGCTCCGTCGACGAGCTGCGGGCGGCGTACCAGGAATGGCCGCTGTTCAACGCGCTGCTGGACAACGCCGAGATGTCGCTGGCCAAGACCGACCGCTCGATCGCCAAGCGCTACCTCGCGCTGGGCGGGCGGGAGGACTTCAGCAGGCAGGTCCTGGAGGAGTACGACCGCACCCGCGAGCTGGTGCTGCGCGTCACCGGGCACACCCGGCTGCTGGAGAACCGCAAGGTCCTCAGCAGGGCCGTGCAGCTGCGCGACCCGTACGTGGACGCGCTGTCGCACCTCCAGCTCCGCGCCCTGCGCGCGCTGCGCACCGGCAACCCGTCGGAGCAGGAGCGCGACCGGCTGTCCACGCTGCTGCTGCTGTCGGTCAACGGGGTCGCGGCCGGCCTGCAGAACACCGGCTGATCGTCAGGTGAGCCCGTGCCGGGAACGGCACGGGCTCACGCCACAACGCGCTGGGGCCTCCGCGCGCTCACGCCTGGACGCGTTCGGCGCCCGCGTACACGTTGCAGCGCTCGCCGCGCAGGAAGCCCACCAGCGTCAGGCCGAACTCCCTGGCCAGCTCCACCGCCAGCGACGACGGCGCCGACACCGCGCACACCACGGGCACGCCTGCCGCCAGCGCCTTCTGCATGATCTCGTAGCTGGCCCGGCCGCTCACCATGAGCACGTGCTCGGCCAGCGGCAGCCGCCCGGTCAGCGCCGCCCAGCCGGTCAGCTTGTCCACGGCGTTGTGCCGGCCGACGTCCTCGCGCACCGCCACCGGCGTCCCGTCGGCCGCGAACAGGCCCGCCGCGTGCAGGCCGCCCGTCTTGCCGAACACGCCCTGGGCCCGCCGCAGCGCGTCGGGCAGCGCGTACAGCAGGTCGGGGGAGAGCTCCAGCCGGCCGCGCGGCACCGGGCGGCAGCGGTCGCGCAGCGCGTCGAGGCTGGCCGAGCCGCACACGCCGCACGCGCTCGAGGTGAGGAAGTGCCGGTCGAGCGCGGGCAGCTCGGGGATGGGGCCGTTCAGGCGCACCGTCACGGTGTTGTAGCGCGCCTCGGGCGGCAGGTCCTCGTCAGTGCAGTACGCGATCGCCGCGATGTCACCGGGCCCCGCCAGCCCCTCGCCGTGCAGGAACCCGGCCGCCAGCTCGAAGTCGTGGCCCGGCGTGCGCATGGTGATGGCGACCGTCCTGCGGGCGCCGTCGGGCGCGGTGAGCCGGATCTCCAGCGGCTCCTCCGTCGCCAGGTCGTCACGCCGGTCGCGCCCCGACGCGCCGGACAGCTCCCTGACGCGGACGCGGGTGATCGGCCCCGGCCGCGCCCGCGCGACCTCACCGGTAGGCATGCTCATCCCTCCGTCCTCCCCCCTGCGAAGATAGGGGGATGCCCGACTCACGCTACTCCGACCTGGAGCGCCCGCCCCTGTCCGAGGCGGCGCTCAACCGCGCCCTGGTCCGCCCCGGCTCGCTGTGGACCGCGCTCACCGTCGTCGACAGCACCGGCTCCACCAACGCCGACCTGGCCGCGGCGGCCCGCGACGGCGCGCCGGAGGGCACGGTGCTGGTCGCCGAGTCGCAGCAGGCGGGCCGCGGCAGGCTGGGCCGCGCCTGGTCGGCGCCGCCGCGCTCGGGGCTGACGTTCTCGATCCTGCTCAGGCCCACGGTGCCGGTGGCGGCACAGGGCTGGCTGTCCCTCCTGTACGGCGTCGCCGCCGCCTCCGCCGTCCGCCGCCTGGCCGAGGTCGACGTCCGGCTGAAGTGGCCCAACGACCTGCTGATCGGCGAGCGCAAGCTGGCCGGGGTGCTGGCCGAGCGGGCCGACGACGCCGTGATCATCGGCATGGGCCTGAACGTCTCGCTCCGCGAGGACGAGCTGCCCGTCGAGACCGCCACGTCCTTGGCCGTCGAGAAGGCGGCCTGCGCCGACCGCGACCCGCTGCTGCGGGCCGTGCTGCGCGAGGTCGAGAGCCACTACCGCGAATGGACGCAGGCCGGCGGCGACGCCGAGGCGGCCGGGCTGCGCTCGGCCTACCTGGCCTCCAACGCCACCGTCGGCCGCAGGGTCAGGGTCGAGCTGCCCGGCGACCGCACGCTCACCGGCCTCGCGACCGGCGTCGACCTGGCCGGTCACCTGCTGGTGGAGGCGGGCGGCGAGCGCCACACGCTGAGCGCCGGCGACGTCGTGCACGTCAGACCGGCGGGGTGATCAGCCCGGTTCGTCCGGTGGCATGGCAGGCCGGTGGCGTTGGTGGCACGATACGGGCCATGACCATTCCCGACCACCATCTGACGCAGGGTGAGCGGCGCGTCCGGTCCTTCCACCCCCACTGGAAGCGGCTCGTCGTCCCCTTCATCGCGCTGGTCCTCATCGCCGCCGCGTCCGGCGCCGCGATCTACTTCATCCCGGGCGACTTCGAGTACGCCTTCTACGCCAGGATCGCGGTGGCCGTCATCGGGCTCATCCTGCTGACGATCTGGTCGTTCGTCCCGTACCTGCAGTGGAAGAACACCGGCTACGTGCTCACCACCCACCGCTTCACGATCAGCACGGGCGTGCTCAACAAGTCGACCGACGAGATCCCGATCGCCAAGGTCAACACGGTGAGCTCCGACCAGACCTTCCCCGAGCGGCTGCTCGGCTGCGGCACGCTGACGGTCGAGTCGGCGGGCGAGCGGGGCGAGATCGTGCTGCGCGACATCCCGAAGATCCAGGACGTCCGCACCGACCTGTTCCGCCTCGTGGAGGATGCCTCCGACGGCGAGATCGACGGCCGCTGACCGCGAGCCGCCGGTCCGTGTGAGAAGTGGTCCCGGCGTGGTCCAGCCCTATGTCTTGCGGAGATCATCCTCCTGACACAAGATGGCTGGCATGCCGTACGAAGTGCAGGGCGTCGTCGCCCGGGGCAAGGGCCAGGAAGTTTCGCTCGAGACGGTGCTCGTGCCGGACCCAGGTCCGGGCGAGGCGGTGGTGAATGTGCAGGCCTGCGGCGTGTGCCACACCGACCTGCACTATCGGGAAGGCGGGATCAGCGACGACTACCCGTTCCTGCTCGGCCATGAGGCGGCGGGCGTCGTCGAGGCGGTCGGCCCCGGCGTCACCGAGGTCGAGCCGGGCGACTTCGTCATCCTCAACTGGCGGGCGGTGTGCGGCCAGTGCCGGGCCTGCCTGCGCGGCCGTCCGTGGTACTGCTTCAACACCCACAACGCCACCCAGAAGATGACGCTCAAGGACGGCACGGAGCTTTCTCCGGCGCTCGGCATCGGGGCGTTCCTGGAGAAGACGCTCGTCGCGGCCGGCCAGTGCACGAAGGTCTCCGCCGAGGCGCCCGCGCAGGTCGCGGGCCTGCTGGGGTGCGGCGTGATGGCCGGGCTCGGCGCGGCGATCAACACCGGCGGCGTCACCCGCGGCGACAGCGTGGCCGTCATCGGCTGCGGCGGCGTCGGCGACGCGGCCATCCTCGGCGCCTCGCTGGCCGGCGCGAGCCGGATCATCGCCGTCGACGTGGACGACCGCAAGCTGGAGTGGGCCCGCCAGTTCGGCGCCACCCACACGGTCAACTCCCGCGCGAACGACCCGGTCGCGGCCATCCGCGAGCTGACCGGGGGCAACGGCGCCGACGTGGTGGTCGAGGCGGTGGGCAGGCCCGAGACGTACGAGCAGGCGTTCTACGCCCGCGACCTGGCCGGCACGGTCGTGCTGGTCGGCGTGCCGACCCCCGAGATGCGCATCGACCTGCCGCTGCTCGACGTGTTCGGCCGCGGCGGCGCGCTGAAGTCCTCCTGGTACGGCGACTGCCTGCCCTCGCGCGACTTCCCGATGCTCATCGACCTGTTCTTGCAGAACCGCCTGCCGCTCGACAAGTTCGTCTCCGAGACGATCGCGATCGACCAGGTGGAGGAGGCGTTCGCGAAGATGCACAGGGGCGAGGTGCTGCGTTCGGTGGTGGTCTTCTGATGATCGACCGGGTCATCACGTCGGGCACGTTCTCGCTGGACGGCGGCACGTGGGACGTCGACAACAACGTCTGGCTGGTCGGTGACGCCCGCGAGGTCGTGGTCATCGACGCCGCCCACGATGCGGCGGCGATCGCCGAGCGGGTGGGCGGACGCGCGGTGCGGGCCATCGTCTGCACCCACGCGCACAACGACCACATCAACGCCGCCCGCGACCTGGCCGAGCGCACGGGCGCGCCGATCCGGCTGCACCCGGCCGACCAGGTGCTGTGGGAGCAGGTCTACGGGCCCGAGGTGGCGTACGAGCCGCTGGGCGACGGCGACAAGCTGACCGTGGGCGGCATCGCGCTGCAGGTGTTGCACACGCCGGGGCACGCGCCAGGCGCGGTCTGCCTGTACGCGCCCGACCTGGGAGCCTTGTTCAGCGGCGACACGCTGTTCAAGGGCGGCCTGGGGGCGACCGGCCGGTCCTACAGCTCGTTCGAGACCATCGTCGACTCGATCAAGGAGCGGCTGCTGACGCTGCCGCCAGAGACCGTGGTGCACACCGGCCACGGTGACTCCACCTCGATCGGCGCGGAGGCCCCGCATCTGGAGGAGTGGATCGCCCGCGGTCACTGATCGGCGGCAGGCCCTCCACCTGCGGGGATAGACGACTGTGACCGACCCAACGTAGGCATGCCTAACCTCAGTGGGCTATCTTAGGTGTGCCTTACCTAAGGCTGTCCCCCGGTTGTCCCTGCGTGAAAGGCCTGCCCCCGCATGTACGTGTGCATCTGTCGTGCCGTGACCGAGAACGAGGTGCACGACTGCATCGCAGAAGGGGCGACCAGCGCCAAGCAGATTCGCGACACCACTGGTGCCGGTGGTGACTGTGCCCGTTGTGTACGGAAGATCTGTGCGATCCTGAAAAGGTCTCAAGAACTGACGACCGCATGACCGGATAGCGATGAGGGGCCCGTTATGCAGGGCGACAAGCAGATCATCGAGTTGCTCAACGAACAGCTGACCGCGGAGCTGACCGCGATCAACCAATACTTCCTGCACGCCAAGATGCAGGAGAACTGGGGTTACACCAAGCTCGCCAAACACACCCGCGACGAGTCCTTCGAGGAGATGCGCCACGCCGAGCGCCTCACCGACCGCATCCTCTTCCTCGAGGGCCTGCCCAACTACCAGCGCCTCGGCACGCTGCACATCGGCCAGACCGTCCCCGAGCAGCTCCAGGCCGACCTGGAGGTGGAGCTGGCGGTGGTGCAGCGCCTGCGGCCGGCGATCCAGCTGATGCGCGAGAAGGGCGACATCACCTCGGCCAACATCTTCGAGGACATCCTCAAGGACGAGGAAGAGCACATCGACTACCTGGAGACCGAACTGGAGCTCATCCAGAGCCTGGGCGAGCAGCTCTACCTGGCCAGGTACACCGAGCCGCGCTCGTACGACGACTGATCCGCCCGGTCCCTCGGGGCGCGCCGCATCCCCTCAGCCGCGCGCCCCGGCGTCCGGCGCGCTATCTGGGCGCGATATCCGGAAATCAGCGGCATTTCCGCTTGATCGAAAATCCGAGTGTTATGGGAGAAACGCCGAACCCCACGGGGTTGCGGCGTTCACGAGCGGGCATGACCACCCGATGACTCCGGCCCCACGGGCCCCGGTGTTTTAATCACCACCTACCGTATTTTAGCTGTGTTTGCCCAGGTCAATGGATAGGTCAACGACGAGTCAAACCGCGCGCTGTGCCCGGGAAACGATCGCCTAAGGTCCTACGATCGCTTTATGACCTGCGTTCTTCTCGCCGAGGATGACACCTCGATTTCCGAGCCGCTCGCGCGCGCGCTGCGCCGCGAGGGCTATCAGGTCGAGGTGAGTCCCGATGGCCCTCAAGCGCTTGAGAGGGCCCTTTCGGGCGGCATCGACCTCATTGTTCTCGACCTTGGCCTGCCGGAGATGGACGGCCTCGAGGTCGCCCGCCGGATCCGCGCCGAAGGCCACGGCACTCCGGTCCTGATCCTCACGGCACGTGTCGACGAGGTCGACACCGTCGTCGGCCTCGACGCCGGCGCCGACGACTACGTGACGAAACCGTTCCGCCTCGCCGAACTGCTCGCCAGAGTGCGGGCGCTGCTGCGGCGGGGCACGTCCGAGACCCCGGTCGTCCAGGGGGTGCGCATCGACGCCGACTCGCGCCGCGCCTGGATGGGCGACAAGGAGCTGCATCTGACCACGAAGGAGTTCGACCTGCTGCGGGTGCTCGTCCGCGACGCCGGCAAGGTCGTCACCCGCGAGCAGATCATGCGCGAGGTGTGGGACACCAACTGGTGGGGCTCCACCAAGACGCTCGACATGCACATCTCCTGGTTGCGTCGCAAGCTGGGCGACGACGCCGCCAAGCCGCGTTACATCACCACGGTCCGGGGGGTCGGCTTCAGGTTCGAGCGCGAGTAGGGATGCGCCGCCGACTGCTCTCCTCCACTCTGCTCGTCGCGGTCATCGCGGTCCTGCTGCTGGGGGTCCCCCTGGGCGTCGTCGTCAGCCGTCTGATCGTCGATGAGGCGGCTCAGGAGCTCGGGGCTGAGGCCAAGCGTCTCGTGGGAGAGGTGGAGTACGCCCGCGTCCAGGAGGCGCCGCTCGACCCCCAGCAACTGGAACAGAAATACCCGGGCAGATTCATTCAGATCTGGGAACGCGGAACCCCCCTGAGGGTGACCGTCGTCGGCGACCCCCCGCCGTCGGGTCACCTCATGACCGAGGACGCCCAGACCAACACCGGTGTCTACGTACGCATCAGCCGCGACCGCGACCAGGTCGAGCAGGACGTACGGGCTCGCCTGCTGCTCATCGTGGCCCTCGCCGGCGCCGCGCTGGCGGTGGCCGTGAGCCTGGCCGTCGTGCAGTCGCGGCGGCTCACGCTGCCCTTGCAGGACCTGGCGAAGATCGCCGACCGGCTGGGCTCAGGAGACGCGCGGCCGAGCAAGCACCGCTACGGCATCCCCGAGCTCGACCGCGTGGCGCAGGTGCTCGACCGCAGCGCCACCCGCATCTCCGACCTGCTCACCCGCGAGCGCGAGTTCGCCACCGACGCCTCCCACCAGCTCCGCACCCCCTTGACGGGGCTGACGATGCGTCTTGAGGAGATCGTGGCCTCATCCGACGAGCCCGAGGTCGTCCGCGAGGAGGGCGAGGCTGCGATCGTGCAGGCCGAGCGGCTCACCGCGGTCATCGACGAGCTGCTGGCCGCGGCCCGCCGCCAGCGGCACGCCCAGGCCGAGCCGGTGGCCGTGGACGAGGTGCTGGTGCAGCAGATGACCGAGTGGGAGCCGGTGTTCAAGGACGCGGGCCGCGTGCTGCAGCTCGAAGGCACGCGCGGGCTCAAGGCGATGGCCACCACCGGCGGCTTCGGCCAGGTCATCGCCTCGCTGCTGGAGAACTCCCTGCGGCACGGCGGCGGCGCCGTCACCGTCACCACCACCTGCGGCGACAACTACGTGGTGATCGAGGTGGCGGACGAGGGCCCCGGCATCGCCGACGACATCGCCCCCAAGATCTTCGACAGGAACGTCAGCGGCGGCGGAGGCACCGGCCTCGGCCTGACGCTGGCCCGCGCGCTGGCCGCCGCCGACGGCGGCCGGCTGGAGCTGGTGCGGCGCAGGCCCGCGACGTTCGCCATCTTCCTGCGGCCGGCCGACGACGACGGGCGCAACAGGGTGGTCAGCGGTCCTGCCTGACGCCGCCCTCCGGCAGCTCCACCGGGATCGGCTCGGTGGCCTCCAGGAACACCCACTTCTTGTACGACCAGTAGCGGAACAACGTGCCGAGCCCGACGCCCACGATGTTGGCGATGTTGAAGCTGAGCGTGTCGTGCAGGCCGAGCGTGTAGGTGGTGAAGCCGATCGTCAGCATGCCGAACAGCAGGGCGATGCCGTTGAGCAGGAAGAACAGGAAGTATTCGCGGCCCAGCCCGCTCTGCTCGCGGTGGCGGAAGGTCCAGAAGCGGTTGCCCAGGTAAGCGAAGGTCGTGGAGATCGTCGTCGCCACGACCTTGGAGGTCAGCGGGCCCAGGCCGACCACGACGTTGCAGAGGTTGAGCAGACTCGTGTCGAGGACGAACGCGACCGCCCCGATGCTGCCGAACTTGGCCAGCTCGTGCACGAGGGACGCGAACCGCTCGTAGAGCCGCTTGGCGAATGTCACGTCTCTGCTCGGTCCTTCCTTGTCGAGCTGACCCACTCAGCGTACCGGCCACGATGAGGGCCGGACGTCAGGCGTACGAACATACCCCGCAAAGAAGGTCTGCAGAAATATCGCCCTATGTGCGGCATACCCGTTAGAGAGGCATTACGCTGCCATGCAGTTCGAGGGCACGCGAATCGCTGGGCGGTCGTGCCTGCGAGGCAACCCGGAACGGCCGTCCAGCCCCCTGACGAGTGCGGACGTTGACCCGGAAGGTCCAGGGCCGGGCGGGGTAAGTGGTTGCGTCCCGGTAAGCTCGCCTGACGTGAGTGCCATCAGCCCCATCGGCCCGGTCGTCGGCATCGTCGGCGCGGGCCAGCTCGCCAGGATGTCGCAGCCGCCCGCCATCGCGCTCGGTGTCGAGCTGCGGGTGCTGGCCAACACTCCTGAGGAGAGCGCGGCCCGGGTCGTCGTCGACACGCGCATCGGAGACTATCGCGATCTTGAGGCGCTCCGGGCGTTCGCGCAGGGCTGCGACGTCGTCACGTTCGACCACGAGCACGTCCCCACCGAGCACATCAAGGCCCTGATCGCCGACGGCCACACCGTGCGGCCCGGCGCCGACGCCCTCGTCCACGCCCAGGACAAGGCGGTCATGCGCGAGCGGCTGAGCGCGATCGGCGTGCCCTGCCCGGCCTGGCGGCGGGTCCCGTCCGCCGGCGACGCCACCGCCTTCGCCGACTCCCACGGCTGGCCGATCGTGCTCAAGGCCGTGCGCGGCGGCTACGACGGGCGCGGCGTGTGGGTGTGCCGCACGCCCGAAGAGGTCGCCGAGGCGTTCGCGACCGGCGTCGAGCTGATGGCCGAGGCGTTCGTACCGTTCGAGCGTGAGGTGTCCGTGCTGGTCGCCCGCTCGCCCCACGGACAGGGCGTCAGCTACCCCGTCGTCGAGACCGTGCAGCAGGACGGCATCTGCGTCGAGGTCATCGCGCCCGCCCCCGACCTCGACCCCGAGGCGGCCGCGAGAGCCCAGCACATCGGCCTGGAGATCGCCCATGAGCTGGGCGTCACCGGGCTGCTGGCCGTCGAGATGTTCCAGACCGCGCGCGGCTTCGTCGTCAACGAGCTGGCCATGCGCCCCCACAACAGCGGCCACTGGACGATCGAGGGCGCCACCACCTCGCAGTTCGAGCAGCACCTGCGGGCCGTGCTCGACCTTCCGCTCGGTTCGCCCCGCATGACCGCGCAGGTCGTCGTCATGGCCAACCTGCTCGGCGGAGACGACCCCGACCTGTTCAAGCGCTACGAGCACGTCCTCGCCCACGATCCCGGCATCAAGCTGCACTTCTACGGCAAGGAGGTGCGGCCGGGCCGCAAGATCGGCCACGTCACCGCGCTGGGCTCCAACCTCGACGAAGTACGCGCCCGCGCCCGCCACGCCGCCGTCTACCTCATGACCGGGGAGTACACATGAGCACGGGCTCCACCACGGGTCCCGCCACGGGCCCCGCCACGGGCACTGTCGGCATCGTCATGGGCAGCGACTCGGACTGGCCGGTCATGAAGGCCGCCGCCGAGGCGGTCGCCGAGTTCGGCGTGCCGTTCGAGGCCGACGTGGTCTCGGCGCACCGCATGCCGGTCGAGATGATCGACTACGGCCGCCAGGCCGCGTCCCGGGGCATCAAGGTGATCATCGCCGGCGCCGGCGGGGCCGCCCACCTGCCCGGCATGCTGGCCTCCGTCACGCCGCTGCCCGTCATCGGGGTGCCGGTGCCGCTCAAATACCTCGACGGCATGGACTCCCTGCTGTCCATCGTCCAGATGCCGGCGGGCGTGCCCGTCGCCACCGTCGCCGTCGGCGGCGCCCGCAACGCCGGCCTCCTCGCCGTCCGCATCCTGGCCGCCGCGGATGAGGGGTTGCGGGCGCGGATGGAGGAGTTCCAGGTGCGGTTGAAGGAGCAGGCGTACGCGAAGGGCGAACGCCTGCGCGCCGAGGCCGCCGACCTCTGACCCCTCCGGCTCGCCCCCGGCCCGCTTCACCTGCGGGATCGTGAACACGCCGAAAGCGCCGAGCACGACCGCCATCACCGCGCGCGCCGTCCCACGCGTGACCTCGGCCACGTCGGCCAGTCGCGTCCGCGCACGCCCCTGTACGTGCCGCTGATCGCGGTCTCTTGCGCCTTTTATCCAGGCGTTTTCCGTGGATAGGGTGCGTTGCCATGGACGACGACCCGATCAAGGGCCATGAGGCCCGCGTACGCGCTGTTGACCCGCTCGTGGCCGACCAGGGCACGCTGGTCGTCAGGGAGCGGGACGTGCCGCTGGAGGTGCCCGGGGGCGTCGGCCTGACCAACGTGGACCGGCTCGACCCCGGCAGCCTCCAGGCCGCGTGGTCGCCGCTGGTCGTGCACCGGCTGCGCGCCCGGGTGTCAGGACCCGACCCGGAGGCCGCGCTGGGGGCGCTCATCGACCGCTGGCTGGCCCTGCCCCGCGACGACGAGCCCGAGCAGGCGCTGAGCGTGGTGTGGCCGAGCCGCGACACCGTACCGGTCAGGGCGCTGGCCAGGCGCGGGTTCGCCCCCATCGTGGCGGTCTCCGTCCACCGCCTGCGCCCGCACGACGCGCCCGCCGCACCGGTGAAGATCCGCACGGCGGCTCCGGACGACGTGGACGTGGTCGCGGACATGTACGAGCGGCTCGCCGCCTACGACGCCCAGTTCGGCTGGGTGATGCCACGGGCCGCCACCCCCGCAAGGATCAGGGAGTCGGTGGCGGGCGAGGTGCTGCCGCTGGAGTGGTGCTGGCTGGCGGAGGTGGACGGCCGCCCTGCGGGCTGCCTCATCGTCGAGCCGCCCGCCAGGGCCCGCTGGATCTCGGGCTGGGTGCACGACGCGCCGGTGGCGTACCTGGGAGTGATGTACGTCGAGCCGGAGCTACGGGGGCGCGGCATCGGTGCGGCGCTGACCGAGGTCGCGCACGCGCACGCGGCGGCGGAGGGCGTGTCGTCGCTGCTGCTGCACCACGCGCTGCCCAACCCGCTGTCGACCCCGTTCTGGGCCCGGCGCGGCTACCGCCCGCTGCTCACCCAGTGGGTCCGCCACCTGACCTGACGACGGTCCCTGGACAGACGGACCCAGCCCGAGCCGATGAGCTCCGCTGAAGAGGGGGTGCGGGGTCAGGGGCGGCCGAGGGCGCGGTAGTGCCAGCCGGCCGAGCGCCACGCCTCGGCGTTGAGCGCGTTGCGCCCGTCCACGATGCGCCGGGCGGCCACCACGGCCCCCAGCTCCTCCGGGTCGAGCCGGATGAACTCCTGCCACTCCGTGAGCAGCAGCACCACATGTGCCCCGCGCACCGCCCCGATGGCCGACTCGCCGTAGTTCAGCTCGGGATGCGCCTTGCGGGCGTTGTCGAGCGCGATGGGGTCGTACACGGTGACCGCGCCGCCCTGGTGGCCGATCGTGACGGCCACGTCGAGCGCGGGGGAGTCGCGGATGTCGTCGGAGTCGGGCTTGAACGCGGCCCCGAGCACGCCGACCGTGCAGCCGTGGAAGGAGCCGCCGGCCAGCTCTCTGGCCAGGTCGACCATGCGGGCCCTGCGGCGCATGTTGATCGCGTCCACCTCGCGCAGGAACGTCAGCGCCTGGTCGGCCCCCAGCTCGCCGGCCCGTGCCATGAAGGCCCTGATGTCCTTGGGCAGGCAGCCGCCGCCGAAGCCGAGCCCGGCGTTGAGGTAGCGGCCGCCGATGCGGTCGTCGTACGACAGCGCCTCGGACAGCAGCTCGACGTCGGCGTGCGCGGCCTCACAGACCTCGGCCATGGCGTTGATGAAGGAGATCTTGGTGGCCAGGAACGCGTTCGCGGCCGTCTTGACCAGCTCGGCCGTCGCGAAGTCGGTCACCACGATCGGAACGTCGCCGATCGGCTCGTACACCTCACGCAGGATCTTCTCGGCGCGTTCGGAGCGTACGCCGAGCACGATGCGGTTGGGGTGCAGGGTGTCCTCGACGGCGAAGCCCTCGCGCAGGAACTCGGGGTTCCAGGCCAGCTCGGCCTCGCCGCCGGCGGGCGCGAGCCGGGCGAGCTTGTCCGACAGCCGCTCGGCGGTGCCGACGGGGACCGTCGACTTGCCCACGACCAGGCATTCGCGGTCGAGGAGCGGGGCGAGGGATTCGATGGCGTTGTCCATGTACGTGACGTCTGCGGCATACTCGCCGCGTTTCTGCGGGGTGCCCACGCAGATGAAGTGCACGTCGCCGAAGGCGGCGACCTCGTCGTACGAGGTGGTGAAGCGCAGCCGCCCGGATTCGAGGCCACGGCGAAGGACGGGCTCGAGGCCGGGCTCGTGGATGGGGAGCTCGCCGGCGTTCAGACGTCGGATCTTGTCGGCGTCGACGTCGAGGCCCAGGACGTCGAACCCGAGATCAGCCATGCACGCCGCATGGGTGATTCCGAGGTATCCGGTCCCGATCACCGTGAGGCGGTATGGCACGAGTGGGCTCCTTTCGATCCGCGCAGGCATGCTACCGGGCCCTCGCTATCTCGTACGTGCCACCTGCACTTCGCCGCAAACCGTACTAGCTGGTAACAAGATGGTCGGACGTCCTAGTATCTGATGCATGAGCTTCCCTCTCTACGCGCCCGCCGAAGAGCACGACATGCTCAGGGAGACCGTGCGGGCCCTGGCCGACGAGAAGATCGCGCCGCACGCCGCCGAGATCGACGAGACCGAGGAGTTCTCCTGGGACGTCTACAAGGCGCTCGTGGCCGCCGACCTGCACGCCGTGCACGTGCCCGAGCAGTACGGCGGCGCCGGGGCCGACGCGCTGGCGACCGTGATCGTCATCGAGGAGGTGGCCAGGGCCTGCGCGTCGTCGTCCCTGATCCCCGCCGTCAACAAGCTCGGCACCGTCCCGCTGCTGCTGTCGGCCTCGGAGGAGCTCAAGGCCCGCTACCTGGCGCCGGTGGCGCGCGGGGAGGCGATGTTCTCGTACGCGCTGTCGGAGCCTGAGGCGGGCTCCGACGCGGCGTCCATGAAGACGCGGGCCGTCGCCGACGGGGACGCGTACGTGCTCAACGGCACCAAGATGTGGATCACCAACGCCGGCGTGTCCGAGTACTACACCGTCATGGCCGTCACCGACCCGTCGGCCGGCGCGCGCGGCATCTCCGCCTTCGTCGTGGAAAAGTCGGACGAAGGCGTCTCGTTCGGGCCCAAGGAGAAGAAGCTCGGCATCAAGGGCTCGCCCACCCGCCAGGTCATCCTGGACGACGTCCGCATCCCCGCCGACCGCATGATCGGCGCACCCGGCACCGGCTTCAAAACCGCCCTCGCCACCCTCGACCACACCCGCGTCACCATCGCCGCCCAGGCCCTCGGCATCGCCCAGGGCGCACTTGACTTCGCGATCGGCTACGTCAAGGAACGCAAGCAGTTCGGCCGGCCGATCGCCGACTTCCAGGGCCTCCAGTTCATGATCGCCGACATGGGCATGAAACTTGAGGCGGCCCGGCAGCTCACGTACCACGCGGCTGCCAAGTCCGAGCGCGCGATGAACGGCGAGCCCCAGAAGGACCTCACCTACCTGTCCAGTGCCGCGAAGTGCGCCGCCTCGGACGCCGCCATGGAGATCACCACAGACGCGGTGCAGTTGCTGGGCGGGTACGGGTACACGAAGGACTTCCCGGTCGAACGCATGATGCGCGACGCCAAGATCACCCAGATCTACGAGGGCACCAACCAGATCCAGCGCATGGTCATGGCCCGCCAGCTCTTGAAGTAGGGCGCTGAGCAGCGGAAACCCCGGTCCTCGATAGCGGAGAGCCGGGGTTCGCCGGCGTTCAGGTCCGGGGCTCAACGAGCGCTGTTCCGTGGCTGTTCCGTGAGACACGGAGCAGAACGGAACGGGAAGCCTCCGTCCGTACGATCGGATCATGCAGCGCCTAGCCCTCTTCGACCTCGACAACACACTCGTGAACTTGGACGAGGCGTTCCAGGTGTGGGCGGGGGAGTTCACCGCCGATCATGGTTTCGGCAGCGGGGCAGTGGAGTGGCTGATCGCCTTGAACAAGGCCGGCCATCCGCACCGTGCGGAGTTCTTCACGTTGGCGCAGGAGCACTTCGCCCTCGCGGCGTCGGTGGAGGAGCTTTGGGCGGGATACCGAAGGCGTATGCCGCATCTGGTGCGGTGCCGCCCGGAGGTGATGGGCGGTCTGGCCCGACTGCGCGAGGCCGGTTGGAAGGTCGCCATCGTCACCAACGGCATGGCAGACAACCAGCTAGGCAAGCTGCAAGCCACCGGCTTGGCCGACGCTGTTGACGCCTACGCGCTTTTGGGCGTCGAGGGCATCCGCAAGCCCGATGTCAGGCTGTTCGAGATGGCCGCCGGCCGGTGCGGCGCGGCGTGCGCCGATGGCGGATGGATGGTCGGTGACCACCTCGTCGCCGACATCGCCGGAGGACGCGCGGCAGGCTTGAGCACCGTCCGCATCGACCGGGGCACATAGCCCGATGCGCAAAATGCCACGACGCTGTACCCCGCAGGGCCGGACGGCGTCGAGGTGATCTCCGCCCCAGCGAACTGGCGCACAGGCCACCTGCAAATGGCCGAAGCCCAGGCACACGCACTCAGTAACGCCTACGACCGGGTTGAGGCCAACGGCAGTGTGCTCGCGAATCCGTACGTGGACATGGTCAGCGGCCAAATCATCGTTCCGGCTGCCACAGCCGACGGCCACGCTATCGGCTCTGCCCCACTAGCCGGCACGGCTTACCTCAGCCTCGGCGGCGTGGACTGGACCCTTCCCGGAGAATACACCGGCGACGATACCGACGAAGACGCCGAAGGGCCTGCTGGCCCATCAGAGGAATACGCGTTCACCCCGCACGTCTCCGACGTGACCAACAGCTACGCCACGCTATCCACCATTACACAAGAAGTCGTGACCCTGGACACCACGCAATTGCCGGGCGCCAACGCCATTATCTCCGCAGGTGCATGGCCCGAACGGAACCAGGTCCTGATCACTGCTAACGCTGTGTCATCCGAGATGCGGCAGGCCCTGGCCCAGCGGTACGGCACGAACAGCATCGTCATCTGGCTGAACCCGGACGCCACCAGGCTCGAGACTCACGACACACGCAATAACGATAACGACGACTACGTCAACGGTGGGGGACGGTTCGTCAGCAACGCAGGATCCCAATGCACCATGGGCTTTGCATGGAATCAAGGGGGCGAAAGGCGCATAGTGACGGCGGGACACTGCCTGCCTGACGATGTAACTTTCGGTACCATCCCGTACGGGCTCCGCTTGTACAGCACCTGGAAGGATGGCACGGGATCAGTGAGGCTGCCTGGAAAGTCCACCACCCATGGAGATAGCGCGCTAGTTTCGATGCTCAACCCGAAGAAGCCAACAGCGTCCATCTTCGTTGGCAGCGCAACGTCCGCTAGCAAGCGCCCGGTCAGGCGAAGCTGGACGCGGCGCGCAATGCCCGGAGATCTGTACTGTGTCGGAGGCGCGACATCGGGACAGATATGCAATTACGAAGTCGGGATCACCGAGGAAAGCTTTCCGATGAACAATCCGGACGGATCCTACTCCGGCGGGAAGTCGGTCGGTCCCCTGTGTGAATCAATTTTCACCGACATCGATGATGTCCGGCGCGCGTACGGCGGCGACGTCATGAAGCGCCGATAGGAATAGATCATCTCAATGTCCTCAGCCCTTCTCGCAATAAGCAGCAAGGCGCTGCTCGTGGCAACGGCGCTCCTCACCATGACCGCTTGCAGCCAGGCTCAATGGCAACAGATTCAGGTGGCGACATTATCACCGGACGAGCGCACATTGACCGTGGAAGTGAGCTTTGGGACGCCTGAGACCAGGCCCAGGGAATGCGAGCGGGTGACGGATACCGAGGTGCGCGAGTCTCCCTCCCAGGTAATCATCGGAGTGCAGGTGCATAACACCTGTTCGAGTCCTTGGCCCTGGGAGGGCGACACGCTCAGCATCGCCTATGTGCGCCGAGTATCGCTCCAGCTTCGCCGGCCGCTCGCAGGACGGACAGTCTTGAACAATACTGGCCACGACCCCGTAGCGATCAACCGGTCGTAAGGCGCATTCTGAGCGCCCCAATCATTCACAGCGCGGCGGAGGATGTTACGTCCCTGCATCGCACGGAAGTCATGGTGCTGACGCCATGGCGGGGACATGTGCGGGATGATCTCATAGCGCTCATGCGTCGCGTGTGTTGTTTGCCCAGGTCAAGCCACCTACGCAGCCTGAATGGCCCCCGCGCTCCTAAGGAAGTGCTTCGCATCTCTGACACTTCAGACCAATCCCGGCGATTCGGTTGCTGCGGTGAGTGGGGCACCCCAAGGTCTCCGGCAAAGCAGGGGCGATTCAGTTCCCCCGGCAATACGGGGCTTACGACGGACGCGTCAGGGGAACACGGTGGCAGCGACGCTGATGAGCCGCGAACCCTCCTTCGGGACCGCCATGAGCGATCTCCAGCCCTGTTCCGTCGCTGTTCCGTGGGAGGGTCGGGAACCGTGAAGAACGATGAGAGCCGGTCGCAACAGTGACCCCTGGTCAGGCTTCTGGTCGACAGGTTTTCGCTGGTGGCTGCGCAGGGCATGGGAGATCAGCCAGATCTACGAGGGCACCAACCAGATCCAGCGCATGGTCATGGCCCGCCAGCTCCTGAAGTGATGCGGGAACCCGGCGCTTCCTGCGGGGTGGGCCGGGTCCGTGATCTTTACGCGGTGGTCCAGGGCTGCCAGCATCGCGAGGCATGGATGTCGATGAGTTCTGGGACCTGATCGAGCGTTCCGGACGTGAGACCGACACGAGGGAAGCGCGTGTCGCGTGGTTGGTGGACGAGCTCTCGCGCCGCCCGGTCGAAGAGATCATCGACTATGACGTCTGGTGGAGGACGACGCAGAACCGCGGCTGCACCGTCGATCTCTACGCGGCGTTCTGGTTCGTGTTCGGCAGGGGATCCCTGGACGGCTTCGAGTACTTCGTGAGCTGGCTCATCAGTCTGGGGCGCGAGACGTTCGAGACCGTCGCCGAGTGCCCGGATCGGCTGATCGAGCAGCCTGAAGTGCTTCGCCTGCTGGACCGGGTGGCCATGTTCGTCGCCGCCATGAAGCGTCGGCAGCGGAATCTGGATGAGGAGTGGGAGGAGCATCCTGAGTTCGAGTTGCTCGCCTACGTGGGGTTCGACGCTTATGAACGGGTGACCGGGAAGGACGCGGACGGCCTCGCCGAGGCCGTGGCTGCTCGGGGCTTCTCAGGCGACTTTCCCCTGATCCCGGCGCTGGGCAGCGTTCCCCATGGAGAGCAGTGGGACTTCGACGACGAACGGGAGTTGGCCCGCAGGCTTCCCCGGATAGCCCGTTATCGGGGTCAGCAATAAGAGGTTTTCGACGGTGGGGAGCGTCGGTCGGTTCGCTCAACTAGCGCTCAACAGGTCCTCAACATCGGCCTGGCTACCTTCGCGGTGTCCGGTACGACGAGCACCAAGGAGAACGCGATGCGAACGCTCAACACGATGGTCCTCGGTGCGGCGGTGACCGCTGCGGCTCTGACCGCGGGCGCCCCCGCGCAGGCCTCCGTACAGACCAGTGCCCAGACCTCGTCCACCACCGTCGCCACGGCCGCGGCGACCGGCTCGGCGGCGTTAGCCTGCCGTCAGGTGCGGGTGTACCGTCCCGAGATGCGCAAGGGGCACGTGGCCGCGACCGGCTGGGCCATCGGCTGCTCCCGCAACCAGCGCATCAAGATCATGCTTCAGCGCAAGCGCTGGTACGGCTGGCAGACCATCTCCAGCGCCACCTGGTACGGGGCCGGAAAGAAGACGCTGTACAAGGGCTGCAAGCGGGGGACCACCTTCACGTACCGCCTCCAGGGCCAGGTCGCCTATTACTCGGGAAGCAAGTACGTCGTCCACAACGGCTACAGCCCCAAGCGACGCGCGAAGTGTCCGTGACGCCTGAGGCGTCGGGGTGAAGCGAGACGGCCACTGCATGATCCTTTGTGCGGTGGCCGTGAGCCACAGCTGAGGGATCTGCGGTCACGCCACCCGTACCGAGTGGGGGCCGACGCTTAGGGTCACGTCGACATGTCCACCGAGCGCGGCGGCATAAGCGCGAATGGTCTCCAGCTCCATCGAGTCCGAATCACCGTTCTCAATCTGAGAGACGCGTGCTTGAGAGATGCCAAGCACAGCTGCCACCTCGGATTGCGTCTTGCCGACGGACTTGCGCAGCTCTTTGAGATGGCGGCCGGCCACGTAGGCATTCAGGTGCGCGTCGGCGGCGGCCTGTCGCTGCGGGTCGGCAAGTTCGGGATGCAACCGGTGCGCTTCCGCCTTGACCTCACGCCAGTTACGTCCTGGGCTCATCGCTTGGCCTCCCTCTTCGTCTTCGCCGACTCTAAAGGCGTAGCGATGTCCGGGCCGTTCGGGTGAACCAGGGGGTGAGTGGGATCAGGGCTGCTGTTGCTGCGGTGAGTACGGGGAGGGCCAGTAGGAGGGCGGTTATGGTCGGCCAGGGGGTGTTGAAGGGGGCTCTTGGTGGTGGGTCCCAGGCGGAGGAGGTGGTTGCGGGCCAGAGCAGGAGCAGGCCGATCACTGCGCCCGTTACGGCGCCCATTGCGGTGGCGCATAGGGATGTGGTCAGGGTGCGGGTGGCCATGAGGAGACGCGGGGAGTCTGCGCTGCCTCTGCGCAGGATGCGGGAGGCGGCGGATGAGCGAGATGCCCATACCGTGGCGGCTGCGGCGATCAGGAACAGGGCGGCGACGGCGTACGTCCAGGTGGTCGTCGGGTGGAAGCCGCGCTCGACGTGCACGGTCGCGAGGCCGGCCAGGCGGCTTTGGAGGCGTTCCTGTTCCGCCGGCGAGAGCCGGTGGTGGGAAGGGTCGATGATGAAGCGGTCGGGGGTCAGGGTGATGCCTCGTTCGCGGGCCGCTTCCTCCGGTACGAACATGACCTCCCAGCGCGGCTGGGGCGGTGGTACGGCGATGACGCGGAGGTCCATGGTGGTGCCGGGGCTGGGGAGGTCGTACTGGATCAGGGCTGAGGTCTCGCCCTTGACCTCCGACGACACCAGGACGGCTGTGGCGGGGTCGTACGGGGTGGCCGGGTTTCCTGTGAGGTGGTGGAGCAGGGTTTCGTCGCCGACGTACGTGTCGGGCGCGAAGTCGAGCTCGATGACGGAGGAGAAGAGGTCGTCGGTGTCGGCGGGCAGGAGTGGTACGCCGGGTAACTCCTGTTCGATGACCGCTCGTACGGATGACGCCTGCTGACCGGCTGAGACGTTGATGGTCGTGGCGTCCAGGCGGCCTTGCGGGCGGTAGCCGGCCCTGTCCTGGGACTCCACGGCGGGGGCGACGATCAGCACGGCTGTGGCGATGCCGGTGAGAGTCATGGCCGCCGCCACGCCCGCCGACGTACGGGCGAGGCCACCGCCCAGCTGGCGAGTCGCCGGGCGGAGGATGGGTGGAAAGCGGGGGGTGCGACGGTCGAGGGTCGCGAGGATCCACGTGAGGAATGGGGCCGCGCCTCGCAGCAGCAGGCCGCCGGCGAACATACCGACCAGCTCGGTCATCGCTGAGCCGAAGTCGTCGTGGTGTCCGTCGTGGTGGGTCATCCAGGCGGCGCCCAACAGGATCACCAGGCCGGCCGCCGCGGTTGTCGCGCCGTTGAGCAGGGGTTCCTTGTACATGTGGTACGGGCGGTGCGCCGGGGCCGAGCGGGCGGCGAACCTGATCGCGGATAACGCGAGGAGCACTGGCAGGGCGAGGATCAGTAAGAGGGCCGCCATGCGCACATCGTACGCAGGGCGATCTTGACGAATGGGCGCGTCAGGCGGGCAGGTCCCACCGGAAGTCGCCGTGGCCCCCCGTCTCCCACTCATGCCGCAGGCGGTGGGTTGGGTCGGCCGGGTGACCGAGGATGCGACGAGTGGGCTGGGGTTAACGGAACGTTCCAACCGACAACCAAACAGCGTAGAGGAGCATCCCAATTACCGTTCGTGGTTGCGGAACGGAAGGGGATGTCATGACCGGTAAGTCCGAGACAGGTAAGCAAGGCACGTGGGGTTGTCTCATCGTCGCGGGGCTCGTCATGGCAGGGTGCAGCGCTCTCTTCGGTGGTGACGACGAGCCGAGGCGCGCTGCTGTGCTCGGCCCCACACCGGTCACCGCGTACACGAGCTCGCCGGCGCCGTCAGAGCCCACGTGGGCGGCCGAGTCGACGCCGACCCCCAAACCACGCCCGGACCTCGACCGCGATGGCATCGCCGACCGGTACGACGACGACAAGGACGGCGACGGCGTCACCAAAGGCCGTGACCTCGATGACCGCGATTCCGACAGGGGACGCCGCCCGCCCGAGCGCACCCCGAAACCGCAGCCCGTACGTGAGCCGGCGCCGCTTACCCGAGCGCATCCCGGCGGGTTCTGCGGCAGTTCTGGAGCGGTGGGGGTGGCGTCCAACGGGCGCACCTATACGTGTCTGGGCGGGCACTGGCGGCGCTGAACGGGAAGGCGTGACTCCGGACCTCGGCACCTCGCAGCCGCGCCGATCGCCCCCGAGCAGGGGCGGCGATCTTGTCGGTGTGGCGGCGTAGGGTCTCCCGCATGGTTGCGGGGATGGTGCATCACATCGAGGTCTGGGTGCCCGACCTGAAGCGGGCCGTCAGGAGCTGGGGGTGGTTGCTGGAGGCACTCAGGTACGCGGTCTTCCAGGACTGGCCTGGTGGGCGGAGCTGGCGGTTGGGGGAGACGTACCTGGTTCTTGAGCAGTCGCCGGCCATGACGCCCGATCGGCATGAGCGGCTGCGGCCGGGGCTCAATCACCTGGCCTTTCACGCGGGGAGTCGGGAGCGGGTGGATGAGCTGACCGCCGAGGCCGTGGCGCATGGGTGGGTGGTGATGTTTCCCGAGCGGCATCCGTACGCGGGGGGTGAGCAGCACTATGCGGCCTACCTGGAGAACGAGGACGGGTTCGAGGTGGAGCTGGTGGGCTAGAGGCCGCGGCCGGTCGCCAGGGTGCGGGCCCCGGCGACCGGGTCGCTCAGGGCGTCAGCGGGTCCAGACCGAGGCGTACACGCCGTCCTCGATGTTCACCTGCACCGGGCGCAGGCCGCGGGCCGCCAGGCTGTCGAATCTGCGCTGGTAGGCGGAGGCGGAGGTGTCGATGTAGTGGTGCCAGGGGCGGACGCCGTCCTTGCGGTAGACCGCGGCGAACCGGGTGCCGCCCGGGCCCACCGCGACCGCCGTCGGGCGGTAGCCCTCGGCGGTGCGCTCGTTGAAGAAGCTCTTGTGTCCGGCGAACGACTTTCCGTACGAGTAGTACCAGCCGCCTCCCCCGCTCTTCCGCCAGACCGCGACGTACCGGGGATCCGACGGCGTGCCGTACATATCAATCGAGACCGGTACGTACCCGTCCGCGTGGGCCTTCCGGTTCTGGGCGGCGAACTGGGCGCCGGTGAGCCCCATGCGGGAGAAGAACCGTTCTGAGCGTTTCTCCCACAGCGCGGCGAACGTCGCGCGGCCCGCAGGACCCGTCGCGGACACCGAGATCGGCTGATAGCCCTGTGCGAGGTACTCGTCGAACCGAGCCTTGAAGCTCCCTTCCGACAGCCCGCTCCGGGAGATCCAGGCTGAGCCGCCGCTCTTGACCCAGACGGCCGCGTACTTCGGCCCTGCCGAGACGCTCACCGTGATCGGCCGGTAGCCCCGGCTGCGCAGGCTCTCGAAGTGGGCCTGGTGCGCGCTCGGGCTCGCGCCGGAGTACGCGCGGAAGGCCATCTCCGTGGTGGCGTGCGCCGGCGCCGCGCCGCCGCAACAACCCAGGGCGACCGCGACCGCCGCCGCGAACATCGTCTTCACTCATTCCTCCTCAGATGGCCGACTTGTTCGGCACGGCTCATCCTTGTCACGCTTTGATTGATCACCACCGATCAGTCATTTGATCAACGAGGCAGGGCGAATGGGCAGGCCAGAACGGAAACTCGATCCCGAGGGCGGGTTGATCGAACGCTTCGCGCACGACTTACGCCAGTTGCGCGTCGCGGCGGGACAACCGACGTACCGGATCATGGGCTCCCGGGTCGGCTGCTCACCGAGCAGGCTTTCGGAGGCCGCGAAGGGGCTCAGGCTGCCCAGCCTGCCGGCGACCCTCGATTACGTACGAGCCTGCGGCGTGACGGACACCGCCGACTGGGAGCGGCGCTGGCACGAGATCAACGACGAGGTCGAGCAGCATGCCCAGCCCGCCGGCGAGCCCGCGCGCACCGAGCCGGAGACGGCGGAGGCATCCCCCCGGCCGCGCGTCGTGTACAAGGTCGCCGGCACGGCACTGGCGTTCCTCGTGGCCGGCGCGGCGTTCTTCTGGGGCTCGGGCGAGGCCGTGCCGGACGTACCGACGCGGTGCCGCTCGCCGCACGCATCCCCGCGCGTGCCGATCTCGATGCAGCCGTGTGTCGCGCTGACCGGCGGCGATGTGATCGCGTCGCTCGACATGCGCGCGGTCGGCGCGGTGGACGGCGCGGTCGCCTACGTCTGGTTGCACAACGCCGCATCCCGCGCGCCGCTGGCGAAGACCCTCCGTACGTGCGAGCTCGGTGCGCTGAGGGGAGACCAGGCGCGAACGTGCGGACCGTTCGCGCACGAGGTGCCGCCCGGGCGCTACACCACGGCTGTCGCGGTGGAACCAGGCCCGCGCCAGAGCGAACCCCCGCAGTGGCGCCGCGGCGCGACGGGAACGCAGAGCCCGCAGCTCGTCCTCACGCCGTAGGCACCGGTGAGGTGGGCGTGGGTGGCCGACACGAAACGCCCGGGGCGTCCCGCAGGCCGATCAGGGCGGTGACCGGTCCAGAGCATGGCGGGCCGCCTCCCGCCTGGACGGCAGCGCTCGGTCCGAGCCGTGCCAGGACCCAATTCGCGAGGGCTTCGCCGTCCGTTCAGGTGGCAGTCAGGCAACTTCACAAACGCGGTATACCGTCGGAAATCGGATTGATCATCGAGCCCCGAAGCGAGTACCGCACCATGCGCAAGGTCCTGACCCTCACCCTCGCCGCCGCCGTCACCGCAGTGTCCACCCCCGCCTACGCGGCCGCCCACCCCCCACAGCGCTTCCCGATGGAGATCTCCGGCGGGGCCTGGACGGAGGGGCACGTCCAGGGCATGGCGATCGACGAGCGGAAGGGGTACATGTACTTCTCCTTCACGAACGTCCTGGTCAAGACCGACCTCCAGGGCAACCTGGTCGGCTCCGTCAAGGGCTTCACCGGGCACCTGGGCGACCTCGACTTCAACGAGGAGGACGGCCGCGTGTACGGCTCGCTCGAGTACAAGGAGCAGGAGTCGTTCTACATCGCGATCTTCGACGTGGACCGCGTCACGCGTCCCGACATGGACGCCCAGACCAGCGACGTGGTCAGCACGGTCTACCTCAAGGAGGTCGTGGCCGACTACACCGCCGACATGAACGGCGACGGCGTCTTCGACGGCAACGTGGCCGACACGCCCGACCACCGCTACGGCTGCAGCGGCATCGACGGCGTCGCGTTCGGCCCCGAGTTCGGCAAGAAGGGCGGGCCGCGCAGGCTGACCGTCGCGTACGGCGTCTACGCCAACACCGGCCGCCAGGACAACGACCACCAGGTCCTGCTTCAGTACGACATCCGCCAGTGGAAGAGGTACGAGCGCCCGCTCACCGAGAGCGCCCCGCACAAGAGCGGCCCCGGCCGCGTGACCGGCAAGTACTTCGCCTACACCGGCAACACCAGGTACGGCGTGCAGAACCTCGAGTACGACGAGCACACCGGCGACTGGATGCTGGCCGTCTACCAGGGCTCCAAGCCGCAGTTCCCCAACTACCCCTTCTTCGTCGTGGACGGCCGCGCCCGCCCGAGGACCGGCGACGTCGCCGGTCAGCCGCAACCGGAGCGCGGCGAGCTGCTCACGCTGGCCAAGGGCGGCCTGCAGGACCCGGCCTCCGGGGTCAGGGGCTGGCAGTTCAACGGCGAGTACGGCCTGATCTCACTCGGCCGCGGCCTGTTCTACGCGGCCGAGGCCGGCAAGGTCACCGAGGACGGCGTCTCCAAGAACACCGGCACCGCCCGCCTCTGGCGCTGGACCGGCCAGTCGCCGACCCCGTTCGAGCAAGTCCGCTGAACCCGCTGCGGTCTGTCTGGAATGACTGTTATGGTCATCCGTCCGACAGAAAACGGTCAAGAAGTGTTCATGGGGGATCTATGCGGACCACCGGAAAGCTCGCGATCGTCGCGGCCGTGGTGGCGGGGGCCGCCGTACCGATGACGGCGACGGCCGGCGCGCAGGCGAGCGCCGCCGGCGGCTGGGAGGCCTATCACGGCCTGACCGCGAAGCAGAGCGTCGAGCGGGCGACCAGACTGATGAAGCAGGGGTACCGGCCGATCACGGTGAACGTCTCAGACGGGGAACGGTACGCCGCGGTCTGGGAAAAGGGCGGCTCGCCGGACAAGTACGGCATCTGGCAGGGCATGTCGGCCTCCGGGTACCAGAAGCGGTTCGACGCCGCGCTGAAGCAGGGCGGGCAGCCGGTGTCCGTCTCGGCCACCGGGCCGGCCGGGTCGGCGGTGTTCGCCGCCGTCTTCGAGAAGAAGCGCGGCGCGTTCCTCGCCAAGTCGAACCTCAAGGGCAGCGTCTTCGCCGCCTACAACAAGTACGCGGAGGCCGACGGGCTGGCGCTGACCAGTGTGGACGCGTACGGCACCCCGGGTGACGTGCGCTACGCCGCCGTCTGGAGCGCCGACACAGGGGGCGAGTGGTACTACTCCTACGGCAAGAACAAGCAGCAGCACGCGGCCGAGTTCAAGGCCAGGAAGGCCAAGGGGTTCCGGCCGGTCAGGGTCGCAGTGGCGCCTGACGGGACGTACGCGGCGGTGTGGCGCAAGGACGGCGTCAAGTCCTGGGCCCATTACGTGGACATGACCGCCGCCGACTACCAGGCCCGCACCACCGCACTCAAGGCGAAGGGCCTGCGCCCGGTGCAGGTCAATGCCGAGAACGGCGTATACGCCGCTATCTGGCAGTAAATCCGGATAAATCGGGTGCGGGGTGGCGGCGAGAACCCGTCCCCCGCACCCGCCATGTCGCGACGCCCGCGCCCCCGCGCCGTGCGTCGCGGCACCGCTCCGCACCCCGGGCACCGCTCCGCACCTCGCGCGCCGTGCGGCGCCCCCGCGCCCCGCGCCGTGCGGCCCGTTCGGCGGCTACCGAGATGCGGGCCAGTGCTCCGGCCTTCAGGCCGGGGGTGAAGGCCCGCGCGGGAGGGCCGTCAAGGCCCGAGCGTGCTCTAACCCGCGGTGTCAGCCGGGCTCGCGCTGCGCTTCGGCGGCTTCCGCGACTGGCACCGGCACGATGGCGGCGACTCTGCGCCCCCGGTTGGTGATGTAGGTGATGCGGCCTCGGACAGCGGCGTCGTTGAGGACGTCCGCGAACAGCCGGCGCGCGTCGGCGACGCTCATCTCTTCCGACTCCATACGGGGCAGCGTACATGGACGCATCTTCATGTACCTAGCTGTACAATTGATCTGTGCAGCTCCGGTACAGGTTCCGCCTCTACCCGACGCCGAGTCAGCGTCAAGCGCTGGCCAGGGCGTTCGGGTGCGCCCGGGTGGTGTTCAACGACGGGCTGCGCCTGCGGCAGGAGGCTCGCGAGAACGGGCTGCCGTACATCTCGGACGGGAGCCTGTCCAAGCAGGTGATCACGCAGGCGAAGAAGACGCCGGAACGGGCATGGCTGGGCGAAGTATCCGCCGTGGTGCTCCAGCAGGCGCTGGCGGACCTGAACACCGCCTACCGCAACTTCTTCGCCTCGATCACAGGCAAGCGGAAGGGGCCGAAGGTCGCCCCGCCCCGGTTCCGGTGCAAGAGGGACAGGCGGCAGGCCATCCGCTTCACCAGGAACGCCCGCTTCACGATCACAACGGGCGGGAGGCTGCGCCTGCCGAAGATCGGCGACGTGCCGGTCCGCTGGTCGCGTTCGCTGCCCGCCGAGCCGTCCAGCGTGACGGTGATCAAGGACTCGGCGGGCCGGTACTTTGCCTCGTTCGTGGTCGAGACGGGCGACGAGCCGCTGCCGGAGACGGTCGCCGAGGTCGGCATCGACCTGGGTCTGACACACTTCGCGGTCTTGTCGGACGGCCGGAAGATCGGCAACCCGCGTTTCCTGCGTCGCGCCGAACGCCGGTTGAAGAAAGCCCAGCAGGCGCTCAGCAGGAAAGCGAAGGGGTCGGCGAACCGGAAGAAGGCCGTCGTCAAGGTCGCCAGGGCGCACGCCCGGGTGGCCGACGCGCGCCGGGACTTCGCGCACAAGCTCTCCACCCAGATCATCCGTGACAACCAAGCGGTGATGGTGGAGGACCTTGCTGTGAAGGGCCTGGCCCGCACGAAATTGGCGAAGAGCGTGCACGACGCCGGATGGGGCCAGTTCACGGCGATGCTCGCCTACAAGGCCGCCCGGTACGGCCGCACGCTCGTCAGGATCGACCGGTTCTTCCCGTCGTCGAAGCTGTGCTCGGCCTGCGGGACCGTCGACGAGTCGATGCCGCTGAACATCCGCTCGTGGACCTGCCCGTGCGGCGCGGCCCACGACCGGGACGTCAACGCGGCGATCAACATCCTCGCCGCTGGACGAGCGGAGAGGCTAAACGCCTGCGGAGGGACCGTGAGACCCGCCGCCTAGCGGAGGGGCAGGACCCAGCGAAACAGGAAGCCACAGAGGTGCCGTACGACGCGGCACGGGCTGAATCCCCGGCCTTCAGGCCGGGGAGCGCGTCAATTCTTCAGGATGCGGACGTCGCCCGTGTCGCTACGCGCGACGATGGTGGCGTCGCTCTTGCGGTCCTGCTCGACCTCCGTTCGCCGGCTGCCGTCCTGGCTGACGGTGGTGACCGCGTACGCGCCCGACGGCACCCGAGCCGTCACCCTCCCGTCGCGTGACCGCAGGTCGAGGTCCTTGGGACGGGTGGCGAAGGCGAGGTCGATGGCACCGTCGGAGGTGCGGACGCGGACATCGGGCGACTTCAGGTTGACGCCCCGCACCGAGCCCTCGGCCCGTAAGCGAAGGCGGCCGGACGAGCCGGTCACCTGGATGCGCTCGCGGCTGACGGCGTCCACGTCCTGGGCCAGGTCGTTGAGGACGACGCCGTCGGGGGCGTCGACCGAGAGCCGGACGCCGGGCGGCACCCTGACGTGGTAGCGGGCGCCGCAGTCGCCGAACACCATGGTGCAGTCGGCGCTGAGCCGCAGGGTGCCGTCGCGCAGGGACCACGAGGATTCGCCGGTGGCCGCCTTGCCGCGCAGCCACCGGTCCACCTTCACGGCGTCGCCGGTGCCCTGGAGCACGCGGACACCGCCCACGGAGACGTCGATGGTCAGGGCGGTGCCCGTGTGCGGGAACGCCCTGGTCGTGTGGACCTCCTTGGCGTCCAGGTCGATCCCGCAACCGACGGTGGCCGCCGCCAGGAGCGTCGTACTTGCCGCAAGTGCCGCGATCTGCCTCATGCCCTCGATGCTGGCCGAACGGGACGCCGGGGCCATCAGCCGTCCGGCCGAACGAACCGCCGCCGGCATCGACCATTCGGCCAAAGAGGGTCAGAGGGCGGACAGCAGGGTCCTCACCTGCCCCAGGGGGTCGGGGCCGAGCGGCCGGATGGCGACCGTGGTGGCGCCCGCCGCCCACAGCTCCTTGACGTGCGCCGCAGCCTGTTCGGGCGTGCCCTCGGCGACCGCCACCTCCGACGGCTCGACCCCGAGGAATCCGGCCTGCCCC
The DNA here is from genome assembly GCF_040676995.1 of Nonomuraea sp. NPDC049419. NCBI lineage: Bacteria > Bacillati > Actinomycetota > Actinomycetes > Streptosporangiales > Streptosporangiaceae > Nonomuraea > Nonomuraea sp. NPDC049419. The sequence goes on from NZ_JBFAQB010000001.1 coordinate 513,242, forward strand.
TCGACAAGGGCCTGGGAGTCCGCGGTGGTGGCGCCGAGACGCAGGTAGGCGAACACGACCAGCTCGTGGTCGGCGCCGCCGTCGATGCGCGAGACGTAAGGGGGCAGGTCGGCGGGCGCGATGCCCTCGGGCAGGATCGTGCCGTCGGCCACCCGTCCCGACAGCGCCAGCGAGCGCGGCCCCTTCACCCCGGCGAGCACGGGCGGCACGACGACGGGCGGGTGCACCAGCGACACCCCGTCAAGCCGCACCTCCTTGCCGGCGAGGGTGACGGTCTCGCCCCGCAGCAGGGCGCGTACGGACGTGATCGTCTCCTCCAGGAGGGAGAGCGGCGACGGGACGGCGGCGCCCACCTGGCGCATCCAGTCGCCCACCCCGTGGCCGATGCCGGCGGCCAGCCGCCCCGGGTGCAGCCGCGCGAGGTTGCCCAGCTCCATGGCCAGCAGCGCCGGGTTGCGCAGCGGCGCGGGCGTGATGCCGATGCCGACGCGCAGCCGGGAGGTGACGGCGAGCGCGGTGGCCGCCGCCGAGACGCCGCCGGTCCAGCCGAGGTCCTCGACGACCCAGAGGTCGTCGACGGACGTCTCGTCGAGCGCCCGCGCGAACGGGACGAGCTGCTCGGGCGGAAGGTCCCGGTCGTACATGACGCCGAGTCTCACGATGTCCTCCAGTAATAGCGGAACAACCGGCCGACCTCCGAGTATCCAGCACGGCGCAACGCGGCGGCAGCGGGGGCGTTCGCGACGTCGGTGGCGGCCACGATGCGGCGCAGGCCCTCGGCGGCGAGGGTACGGGTGCCGTACGCGAGGAGGTCGTCGACGTAGCCGCGCCCGCGGTGCTCGGGGAACTGCTCGAACAACGTGACGGCCTCCCAGGCGTCGCGATGACCCGACCATGATCTCGCACGCCTGCACGCCGCGGACGGCACCGGGCACAGGCGTTCAGCAGATTTCACGAAAAAGGGAGTCAGGCGGCGCTGCCGAGCGCAGCGCGTGCCCCGTTGAGCGAATCGCTCGTCTCGAAATGGCGGTCGAGATGGGTGATCGTGAGCAGATGGCGGATCATTCCCGGCGCGACGACGAGGATCATCCGGCCGTTCATGTTCTGGATCATGTTGTACGCCGCCACGAGCACCCCGAGCCCGACGGAATCGCAGAAGGGCACCTCGGTCAGATCGACCACCAGATTGGGCGGGCCGGCGGCGGACAACGCCTGCTCCAGCTCCGCGCGGAGCCTGGGCGCTCCGGCCACGTCGAGATCGCCCACGACGTGCAGAACCGTGCAGGGTTCCTCTCGCCAGCAATCGACCACCATGGGCCTCACCTGCCCGTCACCCGGATTGTTATACCTATTTCTTACATATGTTCTCCATTGCCGTTTTAGTGGTTGGTGTAACGCTCGGCTTGGCACTTGGGGTGGCCGTTGACTTCCGTTGCTGGACTTTCGGCTGGTCGCTGCCCAGAATCAGCTCGATGCCGTCGATGTCGGCCGCGCGCAGCTCGGCGCCCGGAATGGCGGCGGCGACCAGTTTCGCCGATTGCTCCATGCCCGCGCCGTAACGGATGAAGGTCTGCTTGTAGTCCTTCTTGTTGGTGTTGCCGGGCTTGCCGGGCACCTTGAACCCGTACGCGACGAGCGCCTCCTTCATCCGCGCCGCCAGGCCCGTGATGAGCGTGCCGTTCTTGACCTTGATCGAGACGTCGCCGGGCGCGAGCGCCGTCGGCTTGGCCGACGGCTTCGGGGACGTGGACGCGGTCGGCTTGGCCGGGTCCTCGTCCGCGCCGATCTTCCTGAACATCTCGCGGGCCGCCGCCTTGTCCCACAGCACCGCCGACTCGCCGGTGGGCGTCTTGAAGTCGACGTCGGCCAGCGGCACCTCGGCGAACTTCACGTCGTCCAGCGACACGTCGCGCAACTGCGTGGCCAGGCCCAGCAGCCCGTCGTCGGGATCGACCTTCACCGTGCTGAGCGTCGAGTTGACGAACGAGGCCAGCTTGCCCGGGTTGGCCAGCGTGTCGGCGCTGAGCGCCCGGTTGAGCAGCGCCGAGATGACCTGCTGCTGGCGGTCGATGCGGTCGAGGTCGGAGCGGGCGGTGGCGCGGGTGCGGGCGTAGCCGAGCGCCTGCACGCCGTTGAGCTGGTGGGTGCCGGCCGGCAGGGTGAGGGCGATCTTGGTGTCGTCGATCGGCACCGGCGTGCACACCGTGACCCCGCCCAGCGAGTCGACGACGTCGATGAAGCCCAGGATGTTGACCTCGATGTAGCGGTTGATCTCGAGCCCGGTCGCCGCCTCGACGGTCTGCTTGGCCAGCTTCGGCCCGCCGAACTGGTACGCCGAGTTGATCTTGTGGTCGCCCTTGCCGGGGATCGTCAGCCACGTGTCGCGCGGCAGGCTCACCACCGTCACCTTCTTGTGGTCCTCCGACAGGTGGATGACCATCATGGTGTCGGTGCGCTGGCCGGCCTCCCGGCCCAGCTTGAGCCGGTTCTGCTGCTGGCGGGTGAGGTCGTCGCGCTTGTCGACGCCGACCAGCAGGATGTTCTCGGCGCCGCTCGACGAGCGCGCGGTCACCCCGGCGTCGACCGTGCCGATCTGGCGCGGCGTCGCCCAGACCACGCCCGTCGTCACCAGCACGCAGGAGGACAGGAAACCGGCGAGTATGACGTTGCGGCGGCGGGCCTTGGCGCTCCTGCGCGGCTTCCGGGTGCGTGCGGGTGAGAGCTTGACGCCGCCGTAGGCGTCGCCGCCCACGAGCACACCGCCGTCCTCCTCGCCCGGGTCGCCCATCCCGTCCCCCTCTTGCTCACGCCGGAGTATCGGGCGTTGGATTGCCCTCCTGCCTCGGTCGTACAGTAGCGTGAGCCCCGCCATGAAGCAGTTCCCCGACTCGCCGCACGCGCCCGCGGAGACGCGCGGCTGGCCCCCCATCTCCGTCATCATGCCGGTCCTCAACGAGGAGCGGCACCTCCGCGAGGCCGTCGATATGGTGCTCGCCCAGGACTACCCCGGCGAGATCGAGGTCGTCCTCGCCGTGGGGCCGTCACAAGACCGCACCCAAGAGGTCGCCGACGCCATCGCGGCGGCCGACCGGCGGGTGACGGTCGTACCCAATCCGACAGGCCGTACGCCCAACGCGCTCAACGCGGCCATCGGCGCCTCACGCAACGGCATCGTCGCCAGAGTCGACGGGCACGCCATGCTGCCCTCCGACTACCTGCGCGTCGCCGTCGAGACGCTGGCCGAAACCGGCGCCGACAACGTGGGCGGCATCATGGCCGCCGAGGGCATCACGCCCTTCGAGCAGGCCGTCGCCTGCGCCATGACCTCGAAGATCGGGGTCGGCGCGGCGGCCTTCCACGTGGGCGGCACCTCCGGCCCTGCCGACACCGTCTACCTCGGCGTCTTCCGCCGCTCGGCGCTCGACCGGGTGGGCGGCTACGACGAGCACTTCCAGCGGGCCCAGGACTGGGAGATGAACCACCGCATCCGCCAGACCGGCGGGCTCGTGTGGTTCCAGCCCCGCATGCGGGTCACCTACCGGCCGCGGCCCAACGTCAAGGCGCTCGCCAAGCAGTACTTCCACTACGGGCGGTGGCGCCGGGTGGTGGCCCGCACCCACGAGGGCACGATCAACCTGCGCTACCTCGCGCCGCCGGCCGCCGTGCTGGCGATGCTGCTCGGGCTGGTCGTCTCGCCGTTCTTCCCCCTCGGGCTGATCATCCCCGGCGGCTACCTGCTCGCCATCGTGGCGGGCTCCGTCCTCACCGGCGGCGGCCTCCCGATGAGCGCCCGGCTCCGGTTGCCGCTGGTGTACGCCACCATGCACTGCTCCTGGGGCTGGGGCTTCCTGACCAGCCCCAAGAAACTCTCCCGCCCCCTCAACTGACCCCCCGCAGATCAGGACCCCGCCGCACTCCGGCGGGGTCCTTTCAGAGAGAAGAGCGGGGTACGGCGCGCCCCCCGCTACCGGACGGCGACCCGTCCGCAAGAGCCTTCACCCCTCAAAGGACCCGCGTGGTGCGGTGGGTGAGTCAGGAGTCGGTGAAGTGGCGTTCTATGGCGGCGTCGAAGCGGGTCAGGGCGTCCGGGTACTCCGGGCCGAACAAGTGGCTGCGGAGCTTGACGCGGGCCCTGGCCAGGGTGTCCTCGCCGTCCAGGAACTCCGTCAGGCCCGACAGGTCGGCGTCGATCAGCATGCCCGCCTCCGTGCTCGGGTAGCGCTCGTGGAAGGCGGACTCCGGGAGGCCGGCGACGTTGGTGACGGCGTAGGGCTTCTCGCTGGCCAGGAAGTCGGCCACCACGCTGGAGATGTCGCTGATCAGCAGGTCGCACTCGTTGAAGCAGTCGTACAGGTGCGGCTCGGGACCGGTGACGATGAGGTGGCGGATGCGGGGCTCCTCGGCGGCGGCGCGGGAGGGGTGGCGGGCCTTCGACGCGGCCAGCTCGGCGGCCTCGATCATGGTGACGATCTTGCGGTGCGCCCGGGTCGCGGCCTTGTCGCGGTGCCCGGTGAGCGGGTGCGGCTTGTAGATGACGCGTAGCGGCGGCTGGTGGTCGAGCAGCGCCCGCACGATGCGCGGCCCCATGGTGACGAGCGAGGTGTGGAACAGGTCGTCGTTCCAGCCCTCCCAGGTGGGCGCGTAGAGGACGGTCCGGTACGGCAGTCCGGGCCCCTTCGTCGAGATGCCCTCCAGTTGCGGTCTGCCGACCTCGTGGATGTTCTCGTCCCTGACGCCCACCTTGGCCCGCCGGTAGCGGTCGCGCCCGGCGGGCCCGGCCACCCACACCTCGTCGTAGACCCGCGAGAACGGGTTGAACGACGCCTCCTTGTCGCTGTCGCCGTGGTTGAGGAAGGCGCTGCGCAGGGTGGGGATGCGCAGCATGTGGACGTTCCTGCCGACGTTCGAGACGTACAGGCAGAGCTTGGCGCCGGCCAGGGCGCGGAAGCTCATGAGGTCGGCCGACGACGGGATGCACAGCATCGGCAGGCTGGTGCCCTCCAGGTGGGCGGCCATGCCGCGCTCGCGCAGGACGACGATGGCGCGGCGGCGGATGCGTTCGAGGGTGGGCAGCCACATCCTGGCCTGGTAGGCGGCGGCGGTGGCGCCGGAGAAGTACAGGATGACCTCGGGGGCGTACCGCTCGACCTGCTCGCCGACGACCTCCAGGACGCGGGCGCGGTCGGTGAGGGGCGCGGCGCGGCGGACGTACGGGATGAGCGCGAGCGCACCGGCGAGCCCGGCCGCGAGCGCCAGGGCGGCCCCGAGCGTGGCGGGCGCAGCCCCCTGGACGGCCCCGAGCACGGGCAACGCGTCGAGGTAGAGGAAGACCACGCTGCGGCCGTCACGCAGCGGCCCCGGCGGCAGCTTGGGGATGCGCAGCGCGGAGACGTCGAGGTTGCGGGTGGTGACCGGCATCCTGCTGAGCATCTGCCGCAGCCGCAGGGCGAGGCCGGTGTGCAGGGCGCGGACGCCGTGCACGGCGAGCATCCCGGCCGCCAGCGCCACGAACCACGGCGAGTCGGCCCCCGTCGTCCGCGCGACCAGCAGCAGCGCCAGGGTCTCGCGGACCGCGAAGCGCAGCGTGATGCCGAGGTGCACCTTGGCCAGCGCCTCGGTGAGGGGGCGGGCGGCGCGCGGTGCGGCGTACTCGACGGCGTAGGACGCCAGAGCTGCCGGCCCGAACAGCACCGGCGCCGGCCACAGGGCCGCGACCAGCAGGACGGGGTAGCAGCCGAGCAGCGCCGCGCTCACGATGAGTCTCCTCATGCGAACGCACGGTAACAAGGTGCGGGTCAAGCGCCGTCAACGCGCACGTCTATGACTTGCCCTGATAGGTCGGAGATGAGAATGTCCAGCGAGGTCTGAGCGACCAGGAGCGGAGAGGCACCGGTATTGACGCAGTTGACCCGGATGCCGTCAGAGGCCCATTCGAGGGCCAGCGCCCGGGTCAGTGCGGCCACCGCCGCCGCGCCGGAGGCGTGCAGCGCGCCCGAGCCGGGCGGCACCTGGAACAGCAGGCTGCGCCGCAGGTGGGGCCGGGCGGCGCGGGCCACGTTGAGCGCGCCCAGGTGAAGGGCGGCGACCGCGTCGGCGACGGTCTCGCCGCCCACCCGCGCCAGCTCGCCCCGATGGCCGGGGCCCGCCGCGACCACCACGTGATCGGCGGGGCCCACGTCGCCGAACGCCTTGGCCACGGAGTCGTAGTCCTCGACCCGCACCCCATCGGCCCTGCTCAGCACGTGGACGTCGGCCCCCTTCGACGGCCCGGGCAGCGCCTCGCCCACCACGACCACGACCTGCCCCGCCAGGGCGTCGTCGCCGCCGCGCGGCACCGGCGCGGGCAGCTCGAAGAGCAGCTCGGCGATGTGCAGGTCGTCGGGATGGGTGATTTTGATGTTGCGCTCGCTGCCCGGCACCAGGTGGATCGGCACCTCGGGAAGGTAGCGCAGCACCACCCCGCAGTCGTCGGTGCCGCCGGCGAAGCCGGGATCGGCCATCGCCAGCTCGTAGGCCCGCCTGATGACCGACAGGCGGAAGCACTGCGGGGTCTGGCTGCGCCGCAGCCGCGACCGGTCGAGCACCTCTCCGATCACCTCGCCGCCGTCCTCCGGCACGGCCGTGAAGATCGTGTCGGAGGACGGGATCGCCACGTTGACGGCCTCGTGGGTCTCCAGCGCGCGGACACACTCCGTGATGATCCGGGGCTCCAGAAGCGGGCGTACGGCGTCGTGCAGCAACACGTTGCACTCCTGCTCGCCGATCGCCTGCAGGGCCCGCCACGTGCTCTCCGTACGGCTCGACCCGCCGTCCACGACCTTGCTCACCTTGCGGTAGCCGCCGGCCGCCACGATCTCCCGCACCCGGTCGGCGTACCCGGGCGTCATCAGCACCACGACCTCGTCGATCTCCGGCGCGCGCTCGAACGCGGCCAGCGAGTGCTCGATGATCGTCCGCCCCGCCACCTCGATGAGCTGCTTGGGCGTGGCCGCCCCGACCCGCTGTCCGACACCGCCCGCGAGGAGCACTCCGACCGATCGCAGCCGTGAATTCATACGGGCAGCGTAACGGTGCCGGTCCGTGATATCGCGTTGACCTGTCGCTACGCTGTGTCTACGCACCCCCCAGTCCACGCACTCCACCCCGACCGGGAGGAGACCTGCGCTTTGCCCGACTCATTGACCCGCGAAAGCACGGCCACATCGGTCGTGCTGCTCGCCACGACGCCCGCCGGCAGGCTTCTCAGCGGCGACGGCACCCTGCTCGACCGGCTCAACGACCAGCTCGCCACCCTGCCCGTCCGCGAGGTGCAGGTGATGAGCGCGGGCGGCGGCCTCGCCGCCGACCTGCGCGGCATCGCCAAGATCGTTCGCACCACCACGGGCGCGGTGGCCGTGCTGCCCGCCGACCTGGTGGCCCACACCGAGGCGCTCGCGCTGCTCCTCGAACATCCCGCGCGCTGCACCGCCGCGCTCATTGCCCACGACGCGACCGCCGCCCCGATGCGCCCGCCCGTCCGCGTCGAGGGCGGCAAGGTCGTGGCCGCGGGCAGCTCGTTCCACCTCGTGCCCGAGTCCAACGCGACCTTCCGCGGCGTGCTGCAGGCCGGCGAGGCCGACCTCGGCACGCTCGCCGACGTCGCTGAGGAGCTGGCGGAGCTGGCCGAGGAGGGCAGGCTCGGCCCCGTCACCCCGGTGGAGGCGGTCGACCTGCTGCTCGTCGGGCTCGTCAGGTCGGGGGTGAGCGTGCGGGCGGCGGCGATCGGCTCGCTGCACGCCGACCGGGTCACCGGCCAGAACGCCGCCGACGCCGCCGTACGCCGGCTGGCGGAGGTCGACGAGGCCAAGGTCAGGCTCGACACCTCGGTCAAGGCCGACGACGGCTTCTTCGCCACCTTCTTCGTCTCCACCTGGACCCGCCACCTCATCAAGCCCGCCGTACGGCTCAAGCTCACGCCCAACACCGTCACCGGCATCTCGGCCGGCCTCGCGGTGCTGGCCGCCGTGTGGTTCTCGGGCGGCACCCGCGGCGCGCTCGTGCTGGGCGCGGCGCTGCTCTACCTGTCGTTCGCGCTCGACTGCCTCGACGGCCAGCTCGCCCGCTACACCCGCAGCTTCTCGCCGCTCGGCGCGTGGGCCGACGGCATGTCCGACCGGCTCAAGGAGTACGCCGTCTACGTCGGCCTGGCGGCCGGCTCCGCCGACCCCGGCATCTGGTATCTCGCCGTCGCCGCCATGGTCCTCCAGGTGGTCAGGCACGGCATCGACGCCTCCTACGCGGGGGCGGTCGAGGACGGCGCCCGCGTCGGCGCCTCCTGGGGCCGGCCCACCCGCAGCCTGCTGGAGACCCAGGACGTGCGCCGCGCGCCAGGCGGGGTGCTCAAGCTCGCCCACCGGCTCGAACGCGACACGATCGCCCGCTGGCTGAAGAAGATGATCGTGCTGCCCATCGGCGAGCGCATGGCGCTGATCGCCGCCACCGCCGCGTTCTGGAACGCCCGCGTGACGTTCCTGGCGCTGCTCAGCTGGGGCGGCGTGGCCGCCCTCTACCAGCTCGCCGGACGGATCGCGAGGTCGGCCAGGTGATATCGGTGCAGATGACCCCCGTACCCCACAGCACCGTCGTCGCCTACCGCGACGACGGGCCGCTCTCGCGCGCCATGGGCCTGCTCGTGGCCGGGCAGCTGCCGCCGCTGCCGCCGGTGCTCGCCGGCACGTTCGTGACGGGCGTGCTGCTGGTCATCGGCGTGGCGGGGGCCGACGGGCTGGCCGTGTTCGCGCCCGCCGTGACGCTGCTGCTGGCGGGCCCGGGCAGCACGCACCCGCACGACGGCAGGTTCGACTGGCTCGTGCCGCCGATCCTGCGGCTCATCGAGTACACCTTCATCGCCGCCTGCGGCTTCGCCAACGGCGTGCACCCCGTGCTGATCTTCGCGCTGCTCGGCGCGCTCGCCTTCCATCATTACGATCTGGTCTACAGGCTGCGCCAGCGCGTCTATCCGCCGCCGTGGCTGGCCACCCTCGGGCTCGGCTGGGACGGCAGGATGATGGCGATCTCGCTGATCGCCCTGTCAGGGTGGCTGAGCACCGGTTACGTCCTGCTCGCGGTCTATCTCTGGGGCCTGTTCGGCTGGGAGAGCCTCACGTGCTGGCTCGCCGCACCCCGATCCGGGGTCGAGGCCGCCGAGGCGGGAACGCAAGACTGACGCCGGATTACCCGCACGGGGCCCAAAGACGAATACTCTTTGGGCCACGGAAGTCATGCCGACTGAGGAGTGCACGTTGCTGGGAATGGTTCTGGCCGCTGGGGCCGGACGACGCCTGCGGCCGTACACCGACACGCTGCCCAAGGCGCTCGTGCCGGTCGACGGCGAAACCACGATCATGGACATCTCGCTGCGCAATCTCGCCGAGGTGGGCCTGCGCGAGGTCGTGGTCGTCGTCGGTTACGCGGCGCAGGCCGTGCAGGAGCGTAAGGACGAGCTGGAGGAGCGCCACGGCGTCCGGCTCACCCTCGTGCACAACGACAAGGCCGAGGAGTGGAACAACGCCTACTCCCTGTGGTGCGCGCGCGACTACTTCGCCCAGGGCGTGCTGCTGGTCAACGGCGACACCGTGCACCCCGTCTCGGTGGAGAAGACCCTGCTGTCGGCTCCCGAGACGAGCGACGTGCTGCTGGCCGTCGACAACGTAAAGAAGCTGGCCGACGAGGAGATGAAGGTCACGCTGACGCCCGAGGGCGCGCTGCGGCGCATCACCAAGCTGATGGACCCGGCCGACGCCTACGGCGAGTACATCGGCGCCACCCTCATCCGCCCGGGCGCGGCCGACCGGCTGGCCGACGCACTGAAGACCACGTACGAGCGCGACCCCCAGCTCTACTACGAGGACGGCTACCAGGAGATGGTCGATCGCGGCGAGCTGATCCACGCCGCGCCCATCGGCGAGGTCGACTGGGTCGAGGTGGACAACCACGACGACCTGGCCAAGGCCCGCACCATAGCCGTCCACTACTGAGGGGGCGCGCATGCCGCTTCTCGCGAGGATGTTGCCGGCGCCCTTGACGATGGACGTCAGGCGGGGCGCGGTGGCCGAGCTCGGCGCCCTGCTGGCCGACAGCCGCGTGGCCACCTCCGGCCGGGTGGCCGTGGCGGTCGGCCCCGGCCAGGGCGACCACATCGAGAGTCTCATCGCGCCCACGCTGGGCGAGGCCGAGGTGTTCAGGGTGGCCGACGGCACGGTCGACGCGGCCGTCTCGCTGGGCGCCGACCTGCGCAAGGGCGCCTACGAGGTGGTGGTGGGCGTCGGCGGCGGCAAGACCATCGACGCGACCAAATACGCCGCGTCGCTGGCCGGCATCCCCATGGTGGCCGTGGCCACCAACCTGTCCCACGACGGCATCTGCTCGCCCACGGCCTCGCTGGTCTACGAGGGTGGCAAGGGCACGTTCGGGGTGCCGATGCCGCTCGCCATCCTCGTCGACCTCGACTTCGTGCACAGTGCGCCGAAGTCGCTGGTGCGGGCGGGCGTCGGCGACGTCATCAGCAACCTGTCGGCGATCGAGGACTGGCAGCTCGGCAACGTCGAGCGCGGCGAGCCCATCGACGGGCTGGCCTGCTCGATGTCGCGCACCGCCGCGGAGGCGCTCATCGGGCGCAAGGACTCCATCGAGTCCGACGCGTTCCTGACCGTGCTCGCCGAGTCGCTGATCCTGTCGGGCATCTCCATGGTGGTAGCGGGCTCATCCCGGCCCGCGAGCGGTGGAGACCATGAGATCCTTCATGCCGTGGATCAGCTCTTCCCCGGCACCTCCAACCACGGCGAGCTCGCCGGCATCGGTGCCGCCTTCTGCTTCTTCCTGCGCGAGGACGCCGCCCGCGTCGAGCAGGTCGTCGGCTGCCTGCGCCGCCACGAGCTGCCCGTCGTGCCCGGCGACATCGGGCTGAGCGCCGAGCAGTTCGCCGAGGTCGTCGCGCTGGCCCCGGCCACCCGCCCCGGCCGTTACACGATCCTGGAGCACCTGCGGATGCAGGACTCGGAGATTCGCGATCGGGTGGGGGACTATGTCCGGGCCTTCGGTAGCTGAGCTGAGGCAGGTGGCCCAGCCCGCGGGCCACCTGGAGCGCCGCAACGGCGAGCACTGGGCGGGCGTGCTCTACATGCGCCGGCTGTCCATCTACGTCACCTGGGCGATGACCAAGACCTCCGTCACGCCCAACCAGCTCACCTGGGTGATGACGGTGGCCGGCGTGGCGGCCGGGTTCGTGCTGGCCCTGCCGGGGCTGTGGGCGGCCGTGCTCGCCGCCCTGCTCATCCAGGTCTACCTGCTGCTCGACTGCTCCGACGGCGAGCTGGCCCGCTGGACGGGCAAGACCTCGCTCGCCGGGGTCTACCTCGACCGGGTGGGCGCCTACTTCGCCGAGGCGGCCGTGCTGGCCGGGCTCGGCTGGCGGGCCTCCGAGGTGCTGCCCGACTGGTACACCGTGCTCGGCTTCGCGGGGGCGCTCGGCGCCATCCTCATCAAGGCCGAGAGCGACCTGGTGGAGGTGGCCAGGGCCAAGGGCGGCCTGGGCGCGGCCACCGAGGCGGCGGCCGTGCAGTTCCGCTCGGGGCTGCTCGGGCTGGGCCGGCGGATCCTGGCGGCGACGCGGTTCCACCGCATCATGCAGCCCATCGAGCTGTCGCTGCTGGCCGTGGTGACCGCGATCATCGACGCGGTCATCGGCGTGCCGACGGCCACGAGGGTGCTCGTGGTGGCCTGCGCCATCGCCGCCGCCGTGCAAGTGGTGCTGCATCTGATCAGCATCATGGCATCGAGACGACTTGCTTGATCTCCACCGGAACCGCCGAGGCGTCTTGTCCGTCGTATTGATCGGACGTCCGCGGTTCGGTGGGGGTTCACTGTCGGTTCCGATACGCTTAGCTTCACCATCCAGGACCATGCAGACCAGCAGACTCGGTGATCATGAAAGAATGCTCCGCTCGTGTTCTCAGCGCGTCAGGACGATGATTCGTTGAAGATCTCGTGCGTCATCCTCACCATGGGCAACCGGGTTGCGGAGCTGAACCGGGCGGTCGAGTCCGCGCTCAACCAGGTCGACGGCGACGTCGAGGTGGTGATCGTAGGCAACGGAGCCGACGTGCCCCAGTTGTCGGCGACGCCACCCGAGGGTTCGGCCGCGGTCGTGAAATCGATCCGGCTCGACCACAACACCGGCATCCCGGCCGGCCGTAACCGGGGCGTCGAAGAGTGCTCAGGCGACGTCGTGCTGTTCCTCGACGACGACGGCTGGTACGCCGATCAGAAGGTCGTCTCCCACGTGCGCGACCGCTTCGCCACCGAGCCCGACCTCGCGGTCATCTCCTTCCGGGTGATGGACCCCGACGGCGGCATCGGCCAGCGCCGCCACGTGCCGCGCCTGCGGGCAGGCGACCCGCAGCGCTCGTCGCCCGTCACCACGTTCCTCGGCGGCGCGTCGGCGATCAGGCGCTCGGCCTTCCTCCAGGTCGGCGGGCTGCCCGAGCGGTTCTTCTACGCCCACGAGGAGACCGACCTGGCCTGGCGGCTGCTCGGCGAGGGCTACCGCATCGAATACGACGCCGAGACGGTGATGTACCACCCGCAGGTGCCGCCGACCAGGCACGCGGAGTTCTACCGCCTCAACGCCCGCAACCGGGTCTGGCTGGCCCGCCGCAACCTGCCGTGGCCGCTGGCCTTCCTCTACCTCACCAACTGGGTGGTGCTCACGCTGGTGCGCGAGCGCGGCTCCTCGGCCGCGCTCAAGGCGTGGTTCTCCGGCTTCTTCGAGGGCCTGCGCACCCCGGCCGGCGAGCGGCGGCCGATGGCGTGGCGCACCGCGTGGCGCATGGTCAAGCTGGGCCGCCCGCCCATCGTCTGACGTTCAGAGCCGACGTTCGGGCCTGACGATCAGAGCCTGACGTTCACAGCCGCCTGGCCTCGCCGAAGCACATCGCGGCGTGCGCGACCGTGCTGCTGAACATCGCCCGCTTGGGCAGCCCCAGCTCGCTCAGCTCCTTGGCGATGGGGTGGTTGCCCAGGCGGATCAGCGCGCCGCTGGGACGCACCTGGGCGCCGCGGGCCCGAACGGTCCACGGCACGACCCTGGTGACGCCGTCGCGGTGCGTGTAGGCGTCGAGCGGCGCCATCACGCTCGCCCCCGGCACCGGCGCGCCAGGTTTGACCAGCAGGTCGAGCACCAGCCGCCCGTCCTTGCGCAGGATGCACCGCTTGTACGGCGACCGCAGCCGCAGCTCGATGTCGGCCAGCTCCTTCGGGAACCCCCACAACGACCGCCCGGCCTCCAGCGTGAACGTCTGGTCGACCGGCAGCCAGTGCACGAACACCCCCGCGTGCCGCAGCTCGCCAGGGCCCACGCTCGCGGGGACGCCCGGCCTGCGCACCATGAAGGCCATGCCGAACTCGTGGTAGGCGTCGAGGTCACCGTCGCGGTAGTCGACGAACACCAGCACGCACACGGCCTTGCCGGGCAGCACCTCGGCCACGTCGAGCCCGGAGTAGGCGATCACCGCCCGCGCGGCGTCGGCACGCACCGGGTAGAAGGCACTGCACACCTCGGCGTCCCTCACCCGCACGGGCATGTCCAGCGTCCGGCCCTGGATCAGATGCGATGCCATGACACCAGTACATCAACCGCCACGTCCTGTGGCCATTCCCGCGCCGGGTGGCGTCCGGCTGTGTCGGGGCAACGGAATCCAGCCCGCGGCGCCATCGTGTCCCGCCCTGGTCGGGCGCGCGGCCCAGGTCTCGGCCCGCTGGACGAACGCGGCCGCGTGGTCGGGCCAGTGGTGGTGCAGGCGGGCCTCCACGTGCCCGAGCGCGCCCAGCTTCAGCCGCAGCGCCGGGTCCTCCTTGAGGTCCAGGACGGCGTTCAGCACGGCGTCCACGTCCAGCGGCACCACCAGCCCGCAGCCGGCCGCCTCGACCGTCGCCGCGCCCTGCGGGGTGGTGATCACCGGCAGGCCGCGGCCCATGTAGTCGAGGATCTTGGTGGGCGGCGTGGCCACCCTGGCGTCGGCCAGCGACAGGCCCGCCAGCGCTCCCTCTGCCATGCGCAGGGCGTGGCGGAGCGGGACGTGGCCGTACCAGTCGAGCAGGCCCACCCGTTGCGCGTCGCGCAGCAGCGGGCGGACGCCGGGGGCGGCGGCACCGATCAGGTCGAGCCTGATGCCGTGCGGCACCAGCCGTTCGGCCAGGCCGATCAGCTCCATCACGCCGCGCTCCACCGACAGGCGGCCGAGGTGCACGACCCTCGTGTCGCCCGGCGCCGGCGGGGCGGGGGAGACCAGGGTCGCCTCGGGCACCTCGGCGGGGGTGATCACCTCGTGGCGCCGGTGCGCGCGGGCCAGCCGCCTGGGGGAGACCTGCTCGCGTACGTCCCAGACGACGTGAGGACGCCGGTGGGGCAGCGTGCGCAGCAGCCGGTAGTCGTGCACGATCAGCAGGTCCGCGCCCCGCAGGCCGCGTCTGAGCGCGGCCCGCGCGCGGCCCGGCGAGGCGAGGTGCGCCACGTCCACCGCGGTCAGCTCCATGGCGGGCGTCACGTTGAAATGGGTGAACGGCGCCACGTAGGTCACCTCGTGGCCCGCGTCGAGCAGCGCCCGGATCTGCCGGTGCATGATCCGGGCGTCCTCGGGATGATGGACGGTCGTGGCGACACATGCGCGCATGTGTCGATGCTCCGCGCCCACCCGGTCAACGGCGTTAATGCGGGGGGAACGATCGCTTAACTTCGTGAGGGGCGGCGATAGAGCCAGGTCAGGCGGGGTTCGAGCACCCACTTGAAGAGCGTGCGGGTCTCGGCCAGGCACAGGATGATGGCCAGCGCGAAACAGCTCGACGCGATCGCGAGCACGCCCAGCGGGCCGTAGAGCCACGGCACCGACAGCCAGCCCATCTCCTTGGCGATCAGCACCGGGATGCCGTGCAGCAGGTAGCAGTAGAGCGTGCGGGTGCCGAGGTCGGTGTACCAGGTCTCCTTCCTGGGCACCAGCGCCAGCACCGCGAAGCACATCGCGAGCGCGCAGATCAGCAGGCCCGTACGCACGCCCAGGCCCATCCACCAGGACAGGTGGAGGTCCTGGTAGCTGTTCTTGTAGTAGAACGGGCCGAGCGGCGACTTGGGCGCGATGTAGACGGCCACCGCCGCCGCGCCCAGCACGGTGAACACCGCGAGGATCTTGATCCAGCGGCGGTTGAGCATCTCGAAGTGCTCGGGCTGCATCACGAGGCCGATCACGAAGAACGGCAGCAGGCCGAAGAAGCGGTCCATGCTGAAGTCGCCCGAGATCTGGGAGAACCCGGCGAACAGGTAGATCGCTATCGCCACCGGCACGGGGTATCTCATCCGCTTCCACACCGGTGTGGACAGCCGCCAGAACAGCAGCGCCAGCAGATACCAGTTGAGCCACGCCGGGTCGATGATCGTCAGGCTCCACTTCTGGCCCAGCGCGAAGCGGAGCGCGGCGTAGCCGACCTCGACGATGACGTAGGGGATGAGGAACGTGTCGACCAGTTTGTTGGTCTTGGCGTTGGAGTTCCAGAAGTTTCTGGACAGGTAGCCGCTGATCAGCACGAACAGCGGCATGTGGAACGTGTAGATGAAGATGTACGCCGCCCGCGCCGAGTCGGCGGCCAGCGTCGGCACCAGCGAGTGGCCGATCGGCACCAGCGCGATCAGGACGAACTTGACGTTGTCGAGGAACGGGTCGCGCTTGCGCTTCGGCTTGTCGGGCTGCTGCTGCGGCTCCGGCCGCTCCTGGCCGCCCGCGCCCGGCGTCGTCGCCGGCCGCTGCCCGGCGCCCGCTGCCACCGGAACGGCGGGCTGCTCGGCACGCCGCCCGGCGGTTCGCCCCGCAGGCTGTCCGGCCGGCTGCCCCCCGGGCTGTCCGGAGGGCACGGCCTGTCCCGGCCCAGGACCCCCAGCCACCAGGACCCCGTCAGGCCCCGCGACCGGCTCCTTGGCCCGCCGCCCGCGCGGCCCTCGCGGCGCCACGGGTTCGTCGCCCGCCACGACCCGAGCCCGCCTGCCCCCAGGGGCGGCGGCGTCGCGGCCTTGCGCACGCGGCTCGCCGATCTCGGGGGCGGCGGCGCGGGCCTGTCCGGCCTCGGAGCCACGGCCACGGGCCTGCCCGGCCTCTGAAACACGACCGCGAGCCTGCCCGGCCTCGGAGCCACGACCACGGGGCTGTCCGGCCTCAGGAGCACGACCACGGGGCTGTCCCGCCTCGGGGGCCCGGCCGCGGTGCTGTTCGCCCTCGGGGTGGCCGCGGTGCTGTCCTGCCTCCGCGCCACGGCCGTTGGCGAGCGGTGAGCCCGGGTCGGCGCGCCGGTCGTCGGCGAGCGGCCGGGCCGGCTCGGAGCCGTGGCCGTTGGAGTAGGGGTGGCCGGCGTCGGCGCCCCTGCGGCCGCGCGAGCGTCCGGCCTCGGGGCTCGTGCCGCGAGACCGGGGGGCGGGAGCGTCCGGGGTGATGGCCGGCTGGGGCTGCGTCAGCTCGCCTGGCGTCACCCCGTGCGGGTCGGTGGACTCGCTCCAGAAGGTCTCTTCCGGCAGCGGCCAACGGGATCCCGTGTTGGCAGGTCCCTCCTCTTCGGGACGCCGCGGGGTCGTGGCCGGTCGGGAGGAACTGGTGTCAGACACAGAAGGAAGTCGCTCAGCTTCGCTCGGGGCCGGGGAACACGACGGCAGCGCGGTGATGGACTGTTGCGGGCCCGTTCAGCGCTGCGTCGCCGACCGCCACAGACTATCCCGCCTTCAGACTCCTGTCTCTCGTAGCGAGCCAGAACGGCTCGTTACACAGGGAACTTGGAGCCTCAGGTGCACACGTTCTTCTGCTCGGACGCGGTGATGGTGCTGTTGTTGACGCTGTCGGGCAGCTTGGTCACCTTGACCGAGTCGAAGTCCTCGCCGACCACGAGCTGGATCACCGGCGTGCCCTTCGCAGGCGCCCCCGCACCGGTCGTGGTGGCCACGGCCCCGGTGTACGGCTGCGCCCCGACCGCCTTCACCTTCCCCGCCGCGGCCTGCGGTTTCGGCAGGACAGACCCCGACAGCGTGCCGGCGTAGTCGGGGGCGGTCTCCGCGGTCTTGGCGTAGTGGATCTCGCTCTTGGCCAGGCTCACACCGCCCGGGGCCTCGTAGTTGCCCAGGCCCACGACCGTGAAGCCCTGCTTGGCCAGCTCGTCGGCCACCTCGCGGGCCTTGCCGACGGTCTTGGTGCCGTTGAGCACCTGGACGCGCACCTGCTCAGGCTTGATCTTGGCCTTCGGCTTGGCCGGCGTGTCGGCGCCCGCCTCGGCGGTCTTGGTCACCTCGGTGTCGGTCTTGATCGAGGTGAACAGCTCGTTGGCGTCGGGCTGCTTCCAGACCACCCGGTTGGTGTCCTCGGGGTCGGGGACCCAGGGCACGGTGGTGAACTTGACGCCGTTGGCGGTCATCTCCTTCGCGCTCAGCGCGATCTGGATGAGCTGCTCGGTGTCGTTGGCCAGCTCGGGGTCCATGGTGACCGAGCCGGCCGCCGCGGCGATGAAGTCGCGCAGCCGGCCAACGTCGGTCAGCAGCTCGCTGCTGGTGGCCTTGGCGACGACCTTGCTGAGGAAGATCTGCTGGCGCTTGATGCGCTGGATGTCGCTGCCGTCGCCGTATTTGCGCAGGCGTACGTAGCCGAGCGCCTTCTCGCCGTTGAGCAGGCTCTTGCCGGGCGGCAGCACCAGTTTGGACGCCTTGTCGTTGACGCCCGACTTGAGGCAGATCTCGATGCCGCCGAGCGCGTCGACGATGTTCTTGAACCCGCTGAAGTCCACCTCGACGAAGTGGTTGACGCGGATGCCGGTGAGGGTCTCGATGGTGGAGATCGTGCAGGCGATGCCGCCCGAGTTGTACGCCGAGTTGATCATGTCGCGGCGCGGCGGCATCTCCTGCTTGGTGGCCTCGTTCTTGCACCTGGGGATCTGCACCATGGAGTCGCGCGGGAAGCTGATCAGCCGCGCCTTGTCGCGGTCGGGCGACAGGTGCAGCAGGATGATCGTGTCGGTGCGCTTGCCGCCCGCGTCGGCCTCGCGGGCCAGCTGCTGGCCGTATCTCGCGTTGCCGGCGCCCGCGCGCGTGTCGGAGCCGACGAGCAGCACGTTGAGCGCGCCCGTGTCGGGCGGGCGCGGGTTGATGATGTCTTCCTTGACGCTCTTCTCGTTGATGTTGCCGAAGGCGTCGCGATAGGCGGTGTACGCCGTCAGCGCACCCGCCACCATGACCGTGGTGACGCCGATGCTCACGTACGCCAGCACGCGCATCTTGGTCTGGCCGCCGCCGGAGCCGCCCGAGCGGTGGCTGCGCGGGGGACGGTCGTCGGGCGGCGGAGGCGGCGGGGCTGCGGCGGCCGCTCTGCGGGCCATCCTGCTGCCCGGCTGGGTGGCGGCCGATCGGCGGTCGTGCACGGAATCGACTACCGGCACGCTCCTGTAGTCAGTCATACGCCCCCCGACCTCACTCCTTGCGCCGCCGGCATGGTCGCTCCGCGCCACGAGACTAGGTCACGTACGGCGTGCCACGGGTCATGAACGTGGGGAACGGCCGTGACCCGGGTGTGATGTTTCCGCCGCACAGCATACTCAGAGCCGGACATTGGGTGGAATATCATCGCCAAACTCTTTCTCCCCGACCAGGGCGTCCTCGCTCGTCACGTCCCCGGCCGCGTCGTTCTCGTTCGCGTCCTTGTTCGCGTCCTTGTTCGCGTCGTCTCCGCTCCGCGGGCCCGATGGCGAGGGCCGCCGCCAGACAGGCCACCGGCACGGCCGGCAGGACGTACCGGTAGTCGAACTCGGCGGCCGCGGCCGGCGTGATCAGCAGCACGACGGCCACCGACCAGGGCGCCAGCCAGGGCGGAGGCGTCGTCAGGCGGTTGCCCGGGCGGTCGCCCGCGCGTCTGCGGGCGATCGCCGCCACCGGTGGCACGAGCAGGACTGCCAGCAGCAGCGTGCCGGGCAGGCGCGCCACGCTCTGGTAGGCCCGCAGCCAGCCGGCATATGGCTCGACGATCTCCGTGCCGATCGCACCCTGCTCGTAGAGCTTGGCATACTCGGCGCCGACCTGCGCGGGATAGCGGCCAGGTGGCCCGGGGCGCTCGTCCGGGAACTGGTAGTAGCCGTAGATCTCGGCGTCCGGATAGACCGGGCGGTCCCAGCGGAACGTGCGGGCCAGCTCCGACAGCACCGACCCGGCGTAGTCGAGCGGCTGCTTGGTGATCGCCAGCATCGCGAACCTGCCCGCCAGGTCGTCGGTCTCCTTCGTGAACGTGATGCCGGGCCGCCGCACCAGCGGGGAGTCCTGGGCCCAGATGTACTCCTGCGAGGGCGGCCGCTGGTCGGGCGGGCGCGCGTCGCACAGCTCCCGCAGGTCGGACGGCGGGTCCATCTCGGCGCAGTCGGCGAAGGACATCGTGCGGGCGTACAGGAAGACGCCGTTCGCGCCGATCAGGCCCACCCGCTGGTACGTGGCGTAGAACCAGGCCCCGTACGCGAGGAGCGGCACCAGCGCGACCGCCACCAGCACACCCGCCAGTCTGATCCGCCCGCGCAGCACGAACCAGGCCGCCAGCAGGACGATCAGCGGCTGCCCGACGGTCCTGGTCAGCGTGGCCGCCGCCAGCAGCAGGCCGATGCCCGCCACCGTCGCAGGGCGGGCCGTCGTGGCCAGCACGACCGCCGTCGCCACGAGGAACATGAAGAGCGTGTCCGAGACGAGCAGGTGCTCCAGCTCGATCTGGTACGCGTCCAGCAGCACCGGCACCGCCGCCAGCGTCGCCGCCCACCTGGGTGCTCTGCGCGCCGCCCGGTAGATCAGCACCCCGGTCGCCAGGCCCAGCAGGTGCTGCGCCACCGTCACCGCGCCGAACGCGTGCAGCGGCTCCAGCAGCTTGAGGAACATCGAGTAGCCGGCCGGGCGCACCAGGTCGGGGCGGGGCCTGAAGACGGTGACGATGTAGGTGTAGGAGTCGGGGAACCACAGCGCGGGGCGGTACCCCAGCATGGCGAGCAGCCGCAACACGGCCCCGAGCCCCAGCACGGCGAGAAACCACCGATGCCGCCGCACCCGCTCCCGCACCCCGGCCCCCCTCCGCCGCCGCCCGCCCCGCTTCACCGCCCCCGCGCCCTCCTCCGTCTCTGCGGCCTCCGTGCGCTTCGCCTGGTCTGTGGGCGTCGCCTGGTCGTCCGCGTGCGGCTGTGGGCTCGTGGGCTGTTCTGAAGGTGTGGGGTTCGCGGGCCTTTCGGCGTGCGGGCCCGCCATCAGAGTCTCCCGAGGGGACCGTCGCCTTGGGGCGACGGGGGAGTCGGGAGCGGGAGGGCCGTCGAGGCCCGGGCGTGCAGTGACCCGCCTGGTCTGCACATGAGAGATCTCCGTTTCGTCGCGCGTGACCTGGACAGCGCTGTTGTAACGATCGTGTGATTCGGCAGGTGCGCGCTTCCCCGGGCGCGGCGTACGACCTTGGATACCACGTGGTGTGGTGTCCGAAGTACCGCTGCCCGGTCCTTGGCGGCCGGGTGAAGGACCGGGTGGAGGAGTTGATCCGTGCCGAGGTCGGCGAGCACGGCCGGGAGGTCGTGGCCGCGCACGCCGACGTGAACGCGGCGGTCGACATTCTGAGGGCAGGGCCTGCCCTTCGCCAGGCCGCAAAAGCGGCTTGGCGAGAAGCCGTTCCCTTCAGGGAGCGGAGGAGTCACCTCCGGCACGTCGCGTACGCCACCGGCGTTTCCGCCCTTCCCGTGCCTCCGGGCCGTCCGGCGGTTCCCGTGGCCGCGAGGGGTGCGCGGGGTTGGATACGCTCGGTCTCCGATGGAACACGATCATCGTCCCGGCCGGTGGCTCGCCGCGCTGTCGGTGCTCCCCGCGCTGGCCGTGGCGGGCTGGTTGCTGGCCGGGCTGCCGCTGTTGCTGCTCGGCCGGTTCACACCGGTGCTCGTCACCGTGCTCGGGGCCCCCATGGCGGTGCTGCTGTGCTGGGCGGGGACCCGCGGCCTGTGGGCCGGAGCGCTGCGGGCGGCTTGGTGGCAGCTCGGCGGGGTCGTCGGGGTGGCGGTGGCGTCCGGGGTCTTCAACCTGCTCCTGCACAGCGAGCAGCTCGCCGTCAGGCGTGACCCGGCCACCTACGCCCAGTACGCCGCCTGGATCGCCGCCCACGGCTCGCTGCCGATCCCGGCGCAGGCCGAGGCGTTCGGCGGCCCCGACACGGGGCTGGAGTTCGACAGCGTCGGGTTCTACGCGGTGGACGGCGGGGTGTTGCCGCAGTTCATGCCGGGGCCGCCGATGCTGTTCGCGATCGGGCACTGGCTGGGGGCGCCGTTCGTGGTGCCGGCCGTGCTGGGCGCGCTGGCGGTGCTGACGCTGGGCGGCGTGGTGGCGCGGCTGGCGGGGGCGCGGTGGGCGGTGGTGGCGGCGACGGCGTTCGCGGTCTGCATGCCGGTCCTCTACACCTCGCGGACCACGTTCAGCGAGATCCCGTCGATGATCCTGCTGTTCGGCGGGCTGGCCCTGGCGTACGACGCGCTGGCGCGAGCCGGTGACGGCCGGCCGAGCCGGGGCACGGCGGGGCTGGCCGGGCTGGTGTTCGGGCTGGCGGTGCTGGTCAGGATCGATGGGCTGCGCGACGTGCTGCCGGTGCTGGCGTTCGCCGGGCTGCTGATCGCGCTGCGTCGGCTGGGCAGGCCGGTGGGGCGGCTCGGTCCGCCGCTGCTCGCGGGACTGCTCGTCGGGGCCGGCGTCGGGCTGGCGGCGGCGTATCTGCTGGCCAGGCCGTATCTCGACTATCTGAGCGGCTCCGTGCGGCCGCTGCTGCTCATCTGCGCCGCCGTCCTCGTGCTCACCCTCGCAGGCACGGCCGCCGCTCCCGCCCTGGCTCGGATCAGCCCGCCGAGCCGGCTGCCGAGGACCGGCGCGGTGCTGACCGTGCTGCTGATGGTCGCCCTGTACGCCCGCCCGTGGTATCAGACCGTGACCAGGGACCCGGCGAACCCGGAGGACTGGCGCACGTACGAGATGATCCGGCAGATCCAGCGCGCCAACGGCCTGCCGGAGGACGGCACCCGCCTCTACTTCGAGAACTCCCTGCACTGGCTCACCTGGTACGTCGGCCCCGCCACGCTCGCATTGGCCACGATCGCCGCCGCCCTCCTGGTGCGCAGGCTGCTGCGCGACGGCTCGTCGTTCGCCTGGCTGCTGCCGCTCGCGGTGGTGGGCTGGACGACGGTCACGACGCTGCTGCGCCCTGAGATCACCCCCGACCATCCGTGGGCCGCCCGCCGCCTGGTGCCGGTGGTGATCCCCGGGGTGATCCTGCTGGCCGCGTACGGGCTGGCCCGGCTGCGCCGGCTCATGGACCGGCACGGCCCGCTGGTGCTGAAGTGGGGCACGGTGATGGCGGTGCTGCTGGTGCTTGCGCCGCCGGTGGTGACCTCGATCGGCACCGCGTTCACGCCCGTAGAGCGGGGCGAGGCGGCGGCGGTCGAGGAGATGTGCGCGCGGCTGCCCGACCGGGCGTCGGTGCTGTTCGTGGAGCGGGTGACCGGCGACCGGTTCGTCCAGGTCGTACGGGGAATGTGCGGAAAACCGGCTGCCAAGGTCAAGCGTGCGGGCACCGACGTCGCGCCGGAACGCGAGGTGCGCCGCCAGATCGAGCGGGTGCGCGCGGCCGGCCGGGTGCCGGTGCTGCTGGGCGCCGAGGAGCGGCAGGTCGCGCCGTACGGGCGGCCCACGCAGGTGATGCGGCTGGTCACCCGGCAGGACGAGCGCTCGCTCATCGAGGCCCCCAATGCGACGTGGTCACTGCGGATCAACGTGTGGATGGCCGTCGCTTGACCGGGATGGGTCACACTGGAAGGAACAGCCCTGGAATCGGGGGCACCCGGTGGAGTGATGTGCACTCGCCTTCCGGCGGGGCAGAGTAACCTCGACCCCCGTGAGCACGCCTGAGACCCCCAAGAGTGGAACCGCCGTGGAAGAAGCGCCGTACGTCACGATCGTCCTGCCCTGTTACAACGAGCAGGACCACGTCATCGACGAGGTGGAGCGCATCACCAAGGCGATGGACTCGAGCGGCTACACCTACGAGCTCGTCGCCATCGACGACTGCTCCACCGACGACACGCTGGCCAGGCTCAAGGAGGCCGCGCCCGACTATCCCCACCTGCGCATCCGCGCCTTTCACCGCAACGGCGGCTCCGGCACCGTGCGGCGCATCGGCACGCAGGAGGCCA
The DNA here is from genome assembly GCF_040676995.1 of Nonomuraea sp. NPDC049419. NCBI lineage: Bacteria > Bacillati > Actinomycetota > Actinomycetes > Streptosporangiales > Streptosporangiaceae > Nonomuraea > Nonomuraea sp. NPDC049419. The sequence goes on from NZ_JBFAQB010000001.1 coordinate 536,525, forward strand.
GGGGCGAGATCGTGGTGTGGACCGACGCCGACATGTCCTACGCCAACGAGCGCATCCCCGAGCTGGTGCAGATCCTGGAGAAGGATCCCTCGGTCGACCAGGTGGTCGGCGCCCGCACCAGCGAGGAGGGCTCACACAAACTGCTGCGCGTGCCGGCCAAGTGGGTGATCCGCAAGGTGGCCGAGATGCTGGCCGGCCAGAAGATCCCCGACCTCAACTCAGGGCTGCGGGCCTTCCGCAAGTCGGTGGCGCGGCCCTACCTGCGGCTGCTGCCTCCCGGGTTCTCGTGCGTCACGACGATCACGCTGTCGTTCCTGATGAACCAGCACGACATCTACTACCTGCCGACCGACTACGCGAAGCGGGCCGGCAAGTCGAAGTTCAGCTTCGTCTCCGACGCCTACCGCTACATCCTGCAGGTGCTGCGGATGATCATGTACTTCAACCCGCTCAAGGTGCTCATGCCGCCGGCGCTGTGGCTGGTGGGCATCGGGTTCGTCAAGGGCGTCTGGGACATGATCGAGCACCCGTTCTACTTCCCCGCCAACACCGTCATGATCTTCCTGTCGGGCATGCTCATCGGGTCGGTCGCGCTGCTCGCCGACCTGATCGTGCGCTCGCGGGGAGAGTGACCGGTGCGCATCGCGATCGTCGGGCCGACGTATCCGTACAAGGGGGGCGGGGCCCAGCACACCACGGAGCTGGCGCACCGGCTGGCGGCGCTCGGCCACGACGTGGTGATCGAGTCGTGGCGCGCCCAATATCCGTCGTTCCTCTATCCGGGGCAGCAGACGATCTCCGCGCCTGAGGGCACTCCCTACGACAGGACCGTGCGGCGGCTCGACTGGCGGCGGCCCGACGGCTGGGTGGCCGCCGGGCGGCGGCTGCGCTCGGCCGACCTGGTCGTGCTCGCCGTGCTCAGCCCGGTGCAGGTGCCCGCCTACCTCGGCATCCTGTACGGGCTCAAGCGCCGCACCAAGGCGATCGCCCTGTGCCACAACGTGCTGCCGCACGAGCGCAAGCCCTACGACGAGCCGCTGATGAAGGCGCTGCTCAAGCGGGTCGACGGCGTGCTGGCCCACTCCGAGCAGCAGGCGGAGCTGGCCCGGGGGCTCACCTCCAAGCCGGTCAGCGTGGCCGGGCTGCCGCCCCACCTGCCCTCGACGACGGCGGAGCGCTCGGCCGAGGTGCACCGCAGGCTGCTGTTCTTCGGCATCGTGCGGCCGTACAAGGGGCTCGACCTGCTGCTGCGGGCGCTGCCCGAAGGCATCTCGCTGACCGTGGCCGGTGAGTTCTGGGGCGGGCTCGACGAGACCAAGGCGCTGATCGCCGAGCTGGGCATCGGCGACCGGGTCGAGCTACGGCCGGGCTACGTCGCCGCGGGAGAGGTGCCCAGGCTGTTCGCCGCCGCCGACGCGCTCGTGCTGCCCTACCGCAGCGCCACGGCCAGCCAGAACGTCTGGCTCGGCCACGAGCACGGCGTGCCGGTGATCGCGACCAGGGTGGGCGCGCTGGCCGAGCACGTCACCGACGGCGTGGACGGCCTGCTGGTCGAGCCGAACGACGTGGGGGCGCTGCGCGAGGCGATCGAGCGGTTCTACGCCTCGGGCGAGCCCGAGAGGTTGCGGTCGGGGGTCAAGGCGGTCGATCCCGAGCCGTTCTGGTCGGCGTACGCGGGCACGCTGCTGGCCGCCTGACGCCCGAGCAGCACGAACAACCCCGCGAGTGCCGCGTCGGCCAGCGTGAACGCCACCCGCGACACGATCGCCACCGCGAGCGCCGCCGGCGTGCCGATGACCGGCCCGAGCACGAGCACGAGCGCGCCCTCCCTGACGCCGACGCCGGCCGGCACCACGACGATCAGGATGCCGGTGGCCCAGGCGAACGCGTAGGCGCCGGTCGCGATCACGTAGAGGTCGGCCCCATGGATGGCGCTGCCGGCCACCAGCCAGATGTGCAGGCCGTAGACGAGCCAGCCGAGCGCCGTCCAGCCCACCGCCACCAGCACCGTACGGCCGGGCAGCACGCTCTCCAGCGGCTCCCTGCGCGCGATGCGCAGGGCCAGGTTGAGCCCCCAGGCCAGCACCTTGGGATGCAGGCAGACGATGATCACCGGCACCAGCAGCACGAGGTACCACGCCTGCCGCACCGCCTCCAGCGTGCCCAGCGTGGCCGCGGCGATCGAGATCGCCACCCCGAGGTTGATCACCAGCCCCAGCGAGATCGTCGCGAACGTGCGCCGCGGCGGGCTGCCGTGGTCGCGGCCGAGGTCCATCATCGCCGCGTACGCCCACACCGCACCCGGGATGTACTTCCCGAGCTGCCCCACGAACATGATCCGCCCGGCCACCCGCACCGGCACCCGCGTGCCCAGCCCCGCGAGGATCTCCCGCCAGGCCACCAGCATGAAGAACTGGCCGAGCAGCACCGAGCCGAACGCCCCGAGCACCGCCCAGGGCGACATGCGCGCGAGCGCGCCGGTGGTCTCTTCCCAGTTGGCGGCCAGCCCGTAGCCCAGGAAACCGAGCGCGACCAGGGCGAGGAGGAGGCGCAGCAGGCGGCGGAGCATTGGCTCAGGTTACGCGCGGTACGCCTGGTAAAGCCAGACGACGACGGCCACCGGCGCAGGCGCCGCCGCCTCAGGCGCGCTGCGACTCGCGCGCGACGAGCCGGGCGCCCATCGTGATCTCGTTGTCGTGGCGGGGGAGACGCCAGACGAGGGTGTCGCGGCTGTCGTCCAGCCCTTCGACGATGTCGATGAACTCGCCGCGGATCTTGTCGAAAAGCGCCGCTATGCCCCCGTCCGTCGGCCTCCCGCCAGGTCGGCCACCGTACCCCAACCGGTTTGACGTCGGATGGGCGCAGAGGTCGGTACGGTTGGGAGTCGTGGTGAAAGAACGGGTCGCGCAGCTCGAATACTCGGAGTTCCAGTCCGCCATGCTCGACGAGGAGAAGCGGCGGCGGAAGGCGGCGAAGATCATCGCAGTCCTCGAGCACTTCCATGGGCCGCTCGACGGCCTCACGGTGGGCGACGTGGGCTGCTCGGCCGGCTTCATCGCCGACGAGCTGGCGCAGGCCGGTGCCCGCCACACGCTGGGCATCGACATCGACGTGCCGGGGCTGCGCAAGGCGGCCGACCGGTTCGGCGAGCGGGTGGCGTTCGTCTGCGGCGACGGCACGGCGCTGCCCTTCCCCGACGGCTCGATCGACGTGCTGGTCTTCAACCACATCTACGAGCACGTCGTCGACCCCGACGCGGTGGTGGCCGAGATGCACCGGGTGCTGTCCGACGACGGCGTGCTCTACCTGGGGCTCGGCAACCGGCTCGGCATCATGGAGCCGCACTACAAGCTGCCGTTCCTGTCCTACCTGCCGCCGGCGCTCGCCGACCGCTACGTCCGCGCGTCCGGCCGGGCCGACCACTACTACGAGCGGTTCAGGACGCGGCGCGGGCTGCGCAAGATGCTGCGGGCCTTCCACATATGGGACTACACGTTCCCCGTGCTCGCCACACCGACCACGTTCGCGGGCGGCGAGCTGTTCCCCGGCGTGCTCGGCAAGGTGGTCAAGGCCGTCCTGTCGCGTACGCCGCGCGGGGTGCTCAAGCTGCTGCTGCCGGTCGTGCCGACGTACCTGTGGGTGGCGACCAAGCGGGCCCGCCGCCCGGCGGGCGCGCACCTGCCGCAGCCGCCCGAGCGGGTGCGGCCGCTGTGACCACCGACGAGGCCGCTTCCGAGGCCGTGCCCCGGCGCTCACCGGCTCGCCGGTTGGTGAGATACGGCTTCCTGGCCGTCGCGCTCGGCTTCGGCGCGTGGGCGGTGATCAGGGAGTGGGACGCCGTGGTGGCCGGGTTCGCCAGGCTTTCGGTCCCCGCGCTCGCCGGCTCGCTGGTCGCGGTGGTCGCCGCGCTGCTCGGAGCCATGCTGACCTGGCGCACCCTGCTGGCCGACCTCGGCTCGCCGCTGCGCCTGCGCCCGGCCGCGAAGGTGTTCTTCGTCGGCCAGCTCGGCAAATACATCCCCGGCACGGTCTGGCCGATGCTCGCCCAGATGGAGATGGGCCGCGACCTCGGCGTGCCGCGCTCGCGCAGCGCGGCGGCGTTCTTCCTGATGATGCCCGTCCAGCTCGCCACCGGCCTGCTGGTCACGCTCGTCACGCTCGGCTGGGACCGCTACGGATGGCTGCTGCTGTTCATCCCGCTGCTGCTCGTGCTGCTGGAGCCCAAGGTCGTCAACGCGGTGATCGGCCTCGTCCTGCGCAAGCTGAAGCGCGAGCCGCTCGAACGCCCGCTGACCAGGCGCGGCATGCTGACCGCGCTCGCCTGGGCGCTGGCCGGCTGGGTGGCCTACGGCGTGCACCTCTACTTCGTCGTCCCGCAGGGCGGCCTGGTCTTCGCCGTCGGCGCGTTCGCGCTGTCGTGGTGCCTCGGCATCATGACCTTCGTGATCCCCGCGGGCGCGGGCGTCAGGGAGCTGGCCATGGTCGCGGTGCTGGCCCCGCAGCTCGACCGGGGCTCCGCCATCGCGGTCGCCCTCGCCTCCCGGATTGTGATCATCGCCGGTGACCTGATCTGCGCCGGAACCGCCGGAATCGCAGCTCGTCGCGACTCAGTGTGATTTGGCCCACGATTTAGGGGAGGCTGGTCATAAGCTGAATTTCAAGAGGGGGACGCCCGTCCCACGTTGATCTTGAGGGGAGAAGATCTTCGTATGCCTCGTGTGCTCGTCGATGCGGCGGCGGTCCCCGCGGACCGCGGCGCGCTGATCAGATACGTGGACGGGCTCGTGGCCGCGCTCGACCGCGCCGGCGCCGAGCTGTCCGTCGTCTGCCAGCGTTCCGAAGCCGAACGCTACCGGCGCCTCGCGCCGTCCGCCCAGATCATCCCCGGCCCCGTCGCCATCACCAACAGGGCCGCCAGGCTCGCGTGGGAGCAGAGCGGCCTGCCGCTGCTGGCCCGCAAGGCGGGCGCCGACGTCATCCACGCCCCCTACTACTCCATCCCGCTCGGCTCCGGCGTGCCGACCGTGGTGACCGTGCACGACGCGACCTGGTTCACCGAGCCCGACCAGCACAGCCCGCGCGCCTCCTTCTTCCGCTCGGCCACCCGCACCGCCGTCCGCCACGCCCGGCGCATCATCGTGCCGTCCAAGGCGACCAGGGACGAGCTGGTCCGCGTGCTCGCCGCCGACCCCACCCGCATCGACGTCGCCTACCACGGCGTCGACCTGGCGCAGTTCCACCCGCCGACCGAGGAGGAGATCCAGCGGGCGGCCACGAGGTGCGGGCTGCACGGCCAGCCGTACGTCGCGTTCCTGGGCGCGCTCGACCCCCGCAAGAACGTTCCCAACCTCATCCGCGGCTTCGCCGCCGCCGTCAAGCGGCTCGACCGGCCGCCCGCGCTGGTCATCGGCGGCGGCGTGCACGAGGACGACGTGGACGCCGCGTGCCGGGAGGTCGAGGCCACGGTCAGGGTGATCAGGCCCGGCTACCTCAGCGCGCCCGACCTGCCCGGCTTTCTCGGCGGCGCGCTCGTCGTGGCCTTCCCCTCGCGCGGCGAGGGGTTCGGGCTGCCGGTGCTGGAGGCCATGGCCTGCGGCGCGCCGGTGCTGACGACGCACCGTTCGTCGCTGCCCGAGGTCGGCGGCGACGCCGTCGCCTACACCGAGCCCGACGCCGACAGCATCGCCACCGCGCTGGGCCAGCTGCTGGCCGCCCCCGAGCGCAGGCGGCAACTGCGGGAGGCGGGGCTCGCCAGGGCCCGCGAATTCACCTGGAACGCCTCGGCCGAGGCGCATCTCAGCTCCTATCAACGCGCGATCGAATAGTTCGGTAACCTCACGGAGTGATGGAGAGCTCTTTGCCAGACCTCGAGGCGATCCTCCTGGTCGGGGGGCAGGGCACGCGCCTGCGTCCGCTGACACTGGGCACGCCGAAGCCGCTGCTGCCGACCGCCGGGGTGCCGTTCCTGGCCCACCAGCTGGCGCGGGCGCGATCGTTCGGCGTGCGCCGGATCGTGTTCGCGACCTCCTACAAGGCGTCCATGTTCGAGCCGGCCTTCGGCGACGGCTCGGGGTTCGGGCTCACGCTCGAGTACATGACAGAGGAGACCCCGCTCGGCACCGGCGGCGCGATCCGCAACGCCGCGGAGGCGCTCACGTCGGGGCCCGACGACCCGGTGCTCATCCTCAACGGCGACATCCTGTCCGGCCATGACATCGGCGAGCAGGTGCGTCTCCATCGCGCGCGCGAGGCCGCTGTAACGCTCCATCTGACGGAAGTGGACGACCCGAGCCGGTTCGGCTGCGTGCCGACCGACGACGAGGGCCGCGTGACGGCCTTCCTGGAGAAGACGCCCAACCCCGTCACCAACCGCATCAACGCCGGCTGCTACGTCTTCACCCGCTCGGTGATCGACTCGATCCCGCGCGACGAGGTCGTGTCGGTCGAGCGCGAGACGTTCCCCGGGCTCATCGAGGCGGGGCGGCTCGTGCTGGGCTACGCCACCCGCACCTACTGGCTCGACGTCGGCACGCCGGCCGCGTTCGTGCAGGGCTCGCGCGACCTGGTGCTGGGCCGGCTGTCCTCGCCCGCGCTGCCCGGCCCGACCGGCGAATACCTGGCGCTCGACGGCGCGCGGGTCTCGTCCGAGGCGAAGGTGCTGGGCGGCACGGCCGTCGGCGCGGGCGCGGTGATCGAGGCGGGCGCCACGGTGGCCGGCTCGGTGCTGAGCGACGGCTGCGTGGTCGAGGCGGGCGCCTCCGTCACCGACTCGGTGCTCGGCCAGGGCGCGCGCGTCTGCGCCGGCACGGTGGTGCGCGACGCGGTCATCGGTGACGGCGCGATCGTGGGGCCCGGCAACGAGCTGCAGCACGGCGTACGCATCTGGCCGGGCGTCGAGCTGCCCGAGCGGGCGCTGCGCTATTCCAGCGACGTCTGAGCACGCGGCAGACTGGACGCGTGAAAGAGCGCAGGTGGGTGCCCGGCGGGCCGCTCGACGTCGAGCTGGCCCTGCACCCGCACCGCAGGGGCGGCGGCGACCCCACCTGGCGCAAGGGCAATGACGGCTCGGTCTGGCGCACGTCGAGGACTCCTGACGGGCCCTGCACGCTCCGGGTGAGCGTCGCGGCCGGCACCGTGCTCGGGCGGGCGTGGGGGCCGGGCGCCGACTGGGCGCTGGAGACGCTGCCCGCGCTGCTCGGCGCGGACGACGACCTGTCCGGGTTCAGCGTCCGGCACGAGGTGCTGGCCGAGGCCGTACGCAAGCATCCGGGAGTGCGCATCGGGCGGACCGGCCGCGTCATGGAGGCGCTGGTGCCCGCCGTGCTGGAGCAGAAGGTCGTCGGCAGGGAGGCGTGGCGGGCCTGGCGCTGGCTGCTGGCGCATTACGGCGAGCCCGCGCCTGGTCCCGCGCCCGAGGGCATGCGGGTGGTGCCCGAGCCCGTGGTGTGGCGGCAGATCCCGAGCTGGCACTGGCACCGGGCGGGCGCGGAGGCCGTCCGCGCGCGGACCATCGCCACCGCGGCCTGGCACGCCGACAAGCTGGAGTCGGCGGCCACCACGCAGGAGCTCGACCAGCTGCTGCGGGCGCTGCCCGGCGTCGGGGTGTGGACCTCGGCGGAGGTGCGGCAGCGGGCGCTCGGCGACCCCGACGCCGTCAGCGTGGGCGACTTCCACCTGGCCAAGCTGGTCGGCTACGCCCTGACGGGGGAGAAGACCGACGACCGGGGGATGCTGCGGCTGCTGGAGCCGTACGCGGGGCATCGGCACCGGGCGACCGTGCTGGTCTGGCTCACCGGGCTGCGACCGCCGGCCAGGGGGCCGCGCATGCCGGTGCGCGACTACCGGTCGTTCTGAGCCGACCCTGGGTGCGTACGGCGAACTCAGGCCGACGTACTGTGCACCTTATGAGTTCTGACTCCGCGCTCCGCCGCGCCCTCGCCCGCGCCAGGGACGGCAAGACGCTCGACGTCACCGAGGCGACCGTCCTGCTGCACGCCCGTGACGGCCACCTCGACACGCTCCTCGACCACGCCTCCCGGGTGCGCGACGCCGGGCTGCGGGCCGTCGGCCGCGAGGGGATCATCACCTACAGCAAGAAGGTTTTCATCCCGTTGACCCGGCTGTGCCGGGACCGCTGTGGTTACTGCACCTTCGCGACCGCGCCGCACAAGCTGCCCGCGCCGTTCCTCAGCCCTGACGAGGTGCTGGAGATCGCCCGGCAGGGGGCGGCGATGGGGTGCAAGGAGGCGCTGTTCACGCTGGGCGACCGGCCGGAGGACCGCTGGCATCAGGCGAGGGAGTGGCTCGACGCCCATGGCTATGACGACACGTTGTCCTACGTGCGGGCCATGGCGATCAGGGTGCTGGAGGAGACCGGTCTGCTGCCGCACCTCAACCCCGGGGTGCTGAGCTGGCGTGACCTGCAGCGGCTGAAGCCGGTGGCGCCGTCGATGGGCATGATGCTGGAGACCACGTCGCGCCGGCTCTATGAGGAGAAGGGGCAGCCGCACTACGGCTCGCCCGACAAGGATCCGGCCGTGCGGCTGCGGGTGCTGGAGGACGCCGGGCGCTCCAACGTGCCGTTCACCACGGGCATCCTTATCGGCATCGGCGAGACCGTCGAGGACCGCGCTGAGTCGATCTTCGCGATCAGGAAGGTGGCCAGGGAGTACGGCGGTGTCCAGGAGGTCATCGTGCAGAACTTCCGCGCCAAGCCCGACACCGCGATGCGCGGCCTGCCGGACGCCGACCTGCAGGAGCTGGCCGCCACGATCGCGGTCGCCAGGCTCGTGCTCGGCCCCCGCGTACGCCTCCAGGCGCCGCCCAACCTGGTGGACGCCGAGTACGAGCTGATGATCAGGGCCGGCATCGACGACTGGGGCGGCGTGTCCCCGCTCACCCCCGACCACGTCAACCCGGAGCGGCCGTGGCCGCAGATCGACGAGCTGGCGGCACGCACGCGCGATGCCGGGTTCGCGCTCAGGGAACGCCTGACCATCTACCCCGAGTACGTCCGCGCCGGCGAGCCCTGGCTCGACCCCCGCCTGTTCGCCCACGTCGCCGCGCTCGCCGACCCCGAGACCGGGCTGGCCCGCGAGGACGCCGTGCTCGAAGGCCGCCCCTGGCAGGAGCCCGACGGCGGGTTCGCCGCGTCCGGCCGGGTGGACCTGCACGTCGAGGTGGACACGACCGGCCGCACCCACGACCGCCGCGACGACTTCGACCACGTCTACGGCGACTGGGACGCCCTGCGCGAGCGGCTCGGCACGGTCGCCGCCGGCACGCCCAGCGACGTGTGGCAGGCCCTGCGGCGCGCCGAGTCCGACCCGGCCGGGCTGACGGACGCCGAGGCCGTGGCCCTGCTCGGCGCCGACGGCGAGGCGCTGGACGAGCTGGCCGCCATCGCCGACGGGCTGCGCCGCGAGGCGGTGGGCGACGACGTCACCTACGTCGTCAACCGCAACATCAACTTCACCAACGTCTGCTACACCGGCTGCCGCTTCTGCGCCTTCGCCCAGCGCAGGACCGACGCCGACGCCTACACCCTGAGCCTCGACCAGGTCGCCGACCGGGCCGAGGAGGCGTGGGCGGCCGGGGCGACCGAGGTGTGCATGCAGGGCGGCATCCACCCCGACCTGCCCGGCACGGCGTACTTCGACATCGCGCGGGCGGTCAAGGAGCGCACGCCGGACATGCACGTGCACGCGTTCTCCCCGATGGAGGTCATCAACGGCGCCAGCCGGACGAACCTGTCCATCCGCGACTGGCTGGAGGCCGCCAAGGAGGCCGGCGTGGACTCGCTGCCCGGCACCGCGGCCGAGATCCTCGACGACGACGTGCGCTGGGTGCTCACCAAGGGCAAGCTGCCGGCCAAGGAGTGGATCGAGGTCATCACCACCGCCCACCGGGTGGGCATCCCCACCACCTCCACCATGATGTACGGCCACGTGGACAACCACCTGCACTGGGTCAGGCACATCAAGCTCATCCGCAGGCTGCAGGAGGAGACCGGCGGCTTCTCGGAGTTCGTGCTGCTGCCGTTCGTGCACACCAGCGCGCCCATCTACCTCGCGGGCGTGGCCAGGCCGGGGCCCACCGCACAGGAGAACAGGGCCGTGCACGCGCTGGCCAGGATCCTGCTGCACGGCGCCATAGCCAACATCCAGTGCTCCTGGGTGAAGCTCCAGGACGACCTGTGCCGCCAGGTGCTCCAGGGCGGGGTCAACGACCTCGGCGGCACGCTCATGGAGGAGACGATCAGCCGGATGGCCGGGTCGGAGAACGGGTCGTACAAGACGATCAGCGAGCTGCGCGCGATGGTCGAGGTGAGCGGCCGCCCGGTCAGGCAGCGCACCACCGAGTACGGCGTCCCCAGCGCGGAGCGGCTGGCGGCCTCGGCGGCCAGCGACGGCGTCTGCCAGAGCGTCAGAAAGGTCCTGCCGCTGGCCTAGTTGTAACATGTTCTAACAACGTCTTGCGTGCGCCAGGTGAGGCGCTGGGAGAATCGTCACTCCCCCGGGAGAGAGGTTCACCGTTGCGGTCGGGTCGGCACCACGCCGCGCTGTCCCCCGAGCAGCGCCGCAGGAAAGCGCTCAGGCGCGGCATGCTGGCGGGGCTGACGGCCGTGGCGATCGTCGCGGCCGGTCTCGTCGTCGTCTTCGGCGGCGGTGGCCTGCTGTGCCGTACGCGAGAGCCTGTTCTGGTCGACGTCGCGGCCGCGGTGGACATCGCGCCGGCCGTCATGGAGGCGGCCGACGCGTTCAACGCGACCAAGACGGCCGCGGGTGGCCGGTGCGTGCTCGTCCAGGTGACCGAGCAGCCGCCGGCCACGGTCCTGCGCACGCTCATCGGCGACCGGGCCGGCGTGCTGCGCGAGCGGCCCGACGGCTGGATCGCCGACTCCTCGGCCTGGATCAGGCTGGCCCGCCGGCAGGGCGCGAGCGCGCTGCCGGCCGAGGAGAGCGTGGTGGCCACCTCTCCGCTGGTGTTCGCCACGCGGTCGTCGCTGGCCAGGCGCTTCTCCGTGGGCGGCACGCAGATGAACTGGCGGATGGTCTTCCCCTCGACCGTGCGCGGGCGGCTGGCGCCCACCGCCGACGAGCCCGACGTCGTCCGCGTGCCCGACCCCTCGCTGGCCGGCGCCGGCATCGCGACCGTGGCCGCCGCGAGGGACGTCGTCGGCTCGGGGCCCGACGCCGACAAGGCGCTGACCGCGTTCGTCCGGTGGGCGCAGGCCGGCTCCGCGCCCGACTACCGCAGCATGCTGGCCGCCGTGGACGACCGCACGTTCTGGCAGCGGCCCGTCGTGATCGTGCCGGAGCAGTCGGTCTTCCAGCACGGCCTGCGGCCGTCGGCCGACCCGGTGGTGGCACTGCACCCGCGCGAGGGCACGATCAACCTCGACTACCCGTACGTGGTGACCGCCGGCGACCCGGCCGTGGCCGAGGCGTCCAGCGCGTTCGCCGCGTGGCTGCGCGGCCAGCAGGCGCAGGAGATCGTCAGGCGGGCCGGGTTCAGGTCGGGCGACGGCCGACAGGGCCCGATCTCGCCGGGCCCGCAGCTCCCCACCACCGCGCCCCTGACCAGGACGTCGGTCTCACCGGACGACATCGACGCGGCCCTGCGCGCCTGGAGCCGCCTGGCCCCCGCGACGAACATCCTCGTGCTGGCCGACACCTCCAAGCACATGGCCGAGCGGCTGAACGGCCGCCCCCGGCTGGACGTCGCCCTCGAAGCCGCCAAGATCGGCCTGCGGCTCTTCCCCGACTCCACGCACATGGGCCTGTGGGAGTTCGCCGACGGCATCGGCGGCATCAAGGGTTACCGGCAGCTCGTCGGCCTCGGCCCGATCAGCGAACCGGAGCGCGGCCAGGTCGTCCGCAAGGGCCGGCTCGACGAGCTGACCAGCACGATCACCGCGCATCCGCGCCGCGACAGCTCCCTGTACGACGCGGTGCTCAGCGGCTTCCGCAGGGTGACGAGCGACTACCGGGAGGAGATGAACAACTCGCTTCTGGTCATCACCGGGGGCAAGGACGACGGCAAGGGCGTCGAACTGCCCGACCTCGTACGGCGGTTGCGCGAGGAGTGGGATCCCGACCGGCCCGTGCAGATCATCGTCATCGCCTTCGGCAAGGGCGTGGACCGCGACGGGCTGGCGCAGATCGCCGCCGCCACCAACGGCTCGCTGCACGAGGCGCAGGAGCCCGGCGAGATCATCGACGTGTTCCTCGCCGCGCTGGCCCGCCGCCTGTGCCACCCCACCTGCAAGCCGACGACCTGACCGTCAGCGGACGACGATGAAGTCGGCCGGGTCGCGGGGTGCGCGGTCGCGGGGCGGCGCGGCGGCATGACCGACGGCCACGCAGCCCATCGGGTCCCACGACTCGGGCAGGTCGAGCACCTCGCGCACCACCGGCCGGCAGAACATCGTGGACGACACCCACGCCGAGCCCAGCCCCTCGACGGCGAGCTGGATGAGGAAGTTCTCCACCCCCGCGCCCGTCGCCACCACGAACATCTCCCGCTCCGAGGCGTTGCGCCGGTCGTCGCGGTAGGTGTGGGAGCCCTCCATGACCAGGCAGGGCACGACCAGGTAAGGGGCGTTGCGCAGCACGTCGCCGCGCCTGACCCGCTTGGCGATCGACTCCTCGGAGAAGCCGTCGCCGCGCAGGTCGGCGATCCACGCCTCGCGCATGGCGTCGAGCAGCTTCGTCCTGGTCTCGGGCGACTCCAGCAGCACGAACCGCCACGGCGTCGTGTGGTGTGGCGCGGGCGCCGCGATGCCCGCGGCGACCGCCCTGCGCACCGCCGCCGGATCGACGGGCTCGCCGGAGAACTCCCTGATCGTCCGGCGGGCGAACACCACGTCACGCGAGCCGTGACGGAACAGGTCCTCGTCGGCCGGGCGCACCAGCGGCCGGACGCCGGGCCCGTCGTCGTCGGTCACCAGATGGGCGAGCCCGCGCACGATCGCCACGGGGACGCCGTCGAGCTTGCCCTTGACCAGCTCGGCCGCGCTCGCGATCTCGTCGGCCAGCGCGGTGACCGTGGCGCTCAGCTGGTTGCCGTAGGAGTCGGCGCGGCCGCGGTAGTCGTCGAGCGGCCGCAGCCCGGCCACCCCGATCGCCACGTCGGTCAGCCCGTTGCGCCACGGCCGCCCGAACGTGTCGGAGACGATCACGCCCGCGCGCCGGCCGAGGCCCGCCCTGATGCGCCTGGCCGAGGCGTCGGGGTCGGCGGGCAGCAGCAGCACCGTGCCGGGCTCGGTGTTGGAGGCGTCGACCCCGGCGGCGGCCATCACGAAGCCGTGGCGGGTCTGGGTGATGACGGTGTCGCCGCGCCGCGCGACCACCCGCGCGGTCTCCTCCGCGATCGCCGCCGTGCGGTCGGGCGCGTGGCGTACGCGGCCCTCCGCCTTGCTCACGATCTTGGACGTGACCACCACGATGTCGCCGTCGCGCACGTCCGCGCCGGCGAGCAGCGCCGCCACGTCGTCGCCCGGCCGCACCTCGCCGATGCCGGTCACCGCGATCACTTCGACGTGCTGGGGAGTGGTGGTCATCGGCTGAGCTCCTGGGCGAGGTCGAGTGCGGTACGGGCGATGCCGGCCGCGGCGTCGGCGTCGTGCATGAGGATCGGCCCGGCGACCACCCTGACGCCGTCGAGCGCGGCCCCGGCGTCCTCCTCGGCCACCAGCCAGCCGTCGATCAGGTCGGCGCCGTACAGCTCGAGGACGGCCTGCGCGGTCGTCTCGACGCCGATGGCGGTCAGGCAGGCGTCGGCCATGCCGCGCACCGGCGCGCCGCCGATGATCGGCGAGACGCCGACGACGGTCTTGGGCAGCAGTGCCTCGCGGATGCCCGGCACCTGGAGGATCGTGCCGATGCTCACCACCGGGTTGGACGGCGGCAGCACCACCACGTCGGCCTGCTCGATCGCCTCGAGCACGCCCGGCGCGGGCTTGGCGGTGTCGGCGCCGACCAGCGCGAACGACTGCGCGGGCACCGAGGCGCGCAGGCGTACCCACCACTCCTGGAAGTGGATCGCGCGCCTGCCGTGCTCGTCCTCGATCACGACGTGGGTCTCGCAGCGGTCGTCGGTCATCGGCAGCAGCCGCACGCCCGGCTGCCAGCGCGCGCAGAGCGCCTCGGTGATCTGGGAGAGCGGGTAGCCGGCCTCCAGCATCTGCGAGCGCACGATGTGGGTGGCGAAGTCGCGGTCGCCGAGCCCGAACCACTGCGGCTCGACGCCGTACGCGGCCAGCTCCTCCTTGACGACGTGGGACTCCTTCGCCCTGCCCCAGCCCTGCTCCTCGTCGATGCCGCCGCCGAGGGTGTACATGACGGTGTCGAGGTCGGGGCAGACGCGCAGGCCGAACAGGGTGATGTCGTCGCCCGTGTTGCCGATGACGGTGATGGAGGCGTCGGGGGCGGCGGCGCGCAGGCCGCGCAGGAACCGGGCGCCGCCGATGCCGCCGGCGAGGGACACGATGTGCATGCGGACCAGTCTTCCACCGGCCCGCGGCGAGCCCGTCGCGGGATCTGTTTTACGGAAGCGCTCTGCCTTATATGTCGAGGTATTAGCCGATTTGATAGGCAAGTGCTTTCTGTGACTCCCGGCGGCTGAGTCGGTGATGTGGCAAACTCCCTTCGGACCAATGGGTCTGATGGGGGTACTTGTGAGCAAACTTGACGTAGCCCGGCTGAAGGAGCCGGCCGCTTGGATCATGCTCGTCACCGGGTTGATCAGGGTGTTGCTGGCGATCGGCCACCTTCTGGTCGGGTCGTCGGCCTTGTCGTCGTTCACGGAACGCGCGGCCACCAACCTGTCGAGCCTGACCAACCCGGTGGTGACGGCGCTGCTGCTCGGGTCCGTGCTCCTGGTGACCAAGGTGGGCGAGCCGTCGCCCAAGGCCAAACCCATCGCGTACGGCGCGGCGGCCGGTCTGGGCCTCGCCGCGCTGTTCGGACTCGTGGCGTTCTTCGCCGGGCTGGCCGCGGGGCTCGGCGGGCGCGGCGTGATCGAGTTCGTGCTGACCGGGCTGACCTCCCTCGCCCTGACCGCCATCGCCCTGGTCTACCTCCTTCCGCAGGTGCTGCCCGAGCGGCCGGCGGCGCAGGTGTATCACGGCCAGTTCGGGCCGCAGCCCGGCTTCTTCGACCAGCAGCCGCCGTACGGGCAGCCCGGCCAGCCTCAGGCGGGGCCCGGCCAGCCCGGCTTCCAGCAGCCCGGCTACCACCAGCAGGTCCCCGGCGGGCCCGGCTACGGCCAGCAGGACCCCGCTTACGGCCAGCCGGACCCCGCGTACGGCCGGCAGCCGTCCTCCACCCCCGGCTACGGCCGGCAGCCGATGAGCGGCCAGCAACCGGCCCCCGGCCAGCCCGCTCAGCCGGCCCAGAGCCAGCAGCCCGCCCAGCCCGCCCAGCAGCCCGTTCCCGGCCCGCACTCCGGCTACGGCCAGGAGCCGCCGTCGAGTCCCGGCTACGGCCAGCAGGACCCCGCGTACGGCCAGCAGCCGCCCTCCACCCCCGGCTACGGCCAGCAGCCCCCCTCCGTGCCCGGCTACGCCCAGCAGCCGATGAGCGGCCAGCAGCCCGTCCAGAGCCAGGAGCAGCCCCCCGCTCCCGCCTACGGCCGGCAGCCGCCCTCCACGCCGGGCTACAGCCCGCAGCCGCCGAGCTTCGGCGGCCAGCCGGAGCCGCCGGCGGCCCCGCAGATCAGGGGCGCCCTGCCGGCCGCGCCCTCGGACCAGCAGCAGCCCGAGCCGTTCGCCCCCCAGAGCTTCGAGCAGCAGCCGGAACCGCAGCCCTTCGCCGCTCAGAGCTTCGAGCAGCAGCCCGAACCGCAGCCCTTCGCCGCTCAGAGCTCCTACGCCCCCGCGGACACGGCGCCCGCGTCCCCGCCGGCCGGGGAGTACACCCCCGCCCCTTACGTCCCGGCCGACAGCCAGCCGAACGTCTACGGCCAGGCCGGCCAGAACCCGTACGCCCCCCAGGGGGACCAGAGCCCGTACGCTCCGCAGCCCGAGCAGAGCCCGTACGCGCCTCCGGCGAACGACCAGCCCTACCCCACGGGCGACACCGCCCCCAACGTCTCGTACCAGGGACAGAGCGCCTTCGACCAGCAGCAGGGCGGGCAGCCGTTCACCGGCTACTCGGGCCACGAGTTCGCCCAGCCCGCCTACCAGGAGCCCGACCCGCCCGTGGACCCGCGCTCCCAGCAGCTCATGGACGCCTACCAGCAGGCGGACACGTACCAGTCGAACGCCGGCGCCCCGCAGCCCCGCCCGTACGACGACCCGTTCGGCCACCCCCAGGGCGCCGGGTACGAGCCGCAGCAGGGCCAGTACCAGCCCACCCACCAGGCCCCGGCAGCCCAGCAGGGGCAGTGGGAGGGCGCACCTGCCGACTCCACGATGCGGCTGGACCAGTTCCAGCAGGGCGCGTTCGGCGATCAGCGCGGGCCGGGGGACGACCCCATCGACCCGACCGCCATATACACCCCCAACGAGCCACGCAGGTAACGGACCGGCAATGAACGACTAGAGAGAAGGTGGGCCACGGGCGGGCGTCTTTCCCGCCCTGGTACGGTTCCGACCGCTGAGAGTGTTGCACGAGCCAGGACGACCCATGCGCACGGTGTCAGTCCGGCTTCGAACATGACATGCCGAGCACACCGGGGCGAGATCTGGTCTTTCCCCGGATACCTGCATGCCGCTTGACGCCGCGTACAGCACACGCGTGTAATTACAACCATGTTGTTACGCCTTCCCGTGGGTGGGTAATAAGGAAGGCGTCCATGGGGGGCTCCATTGCGGGCGGGCGGCAGGGAGGTGTGCAGTGACCGATCCGGTCATCGCACAGGAACAGCTTGACGCTGAAGAACTCGGCTGGCAGGAACGCGCCTTGTGCGCGCAGACGGATCCGGAGGCGTTCTTCCCGGAGAAGGGCGGCTCCACCCGAGAGGCCAAGAAGGTCTGCCGATCGTGCGAGGTCCGTGCCGAGTGCCTGGAATACGCACTCGAGCACGATGAGCGCTTCGGCATCTGGGGTGGGCTGTCCGAGCGGGAGCGCAGACGGATCAAGCGCCAAGCCGTATAGGACGACAAGGGGGGGAAGGGGTCACGCGGAACGCCGTGTGACCCTTTTCGCATCTCTTGATCGGCTTGTCGCTGTATGGTGGGCGCGCCTGATCATCCCCCGGGAGCCCCAGCGATGTCACGTCCCTACGTCACCGCGATCGTCGTCGCTCATGACGGCGCGCGCTGGCTGGGGGAGACCCTGCGTGCGCTGATCAACCAGAGCCGCAGACCGGACCGCGTGGCGGGCGTCGACAACGGCAGCAGGGACGGCTCCGCCGACCTGCTGGCCCAGGCGCTCGGCCCCGGCAACGTGCTCTCCCTGCCCCGTTCGACCGGTTTCGGCGAGGCGGTCGCCGAGGTGGTGGCGAAGCTGCCGCCCGCCGGGCGCGAGGAGTGGATCTGGCTGCTCCACGACGACAGCGCCCCCGACAGGCGCGCGCTGGAACAGCTGCTCACCGCCGCCGCCCAGGACCCCAAGGCCGCCGTGCTCGGCCCCAAGCTGCGCGACTGGCTCGACCGGCGGCGGCTGCTGGAGATCGGCGTGACCGTGGGCCGCACCGGCCGCAGGGACACCGGACTCGAACCGCTGGAGTTCGACCAGGGGCAGCACGACGGGACGCGGGAGGTGCTGTCGGTCTCCACGGCCGGCATGTTGATCCGGCGGGACGTCTGGGAGCGCACCGGCGGGCTCGACCCGTTCCTGCCGATCTTCCGCGACGACCTCGACCTGTGCTGGCGGGTCCGCAACGCCGGGCACAAGGTGCTCAACGTCACCTCCGCCGTCGCCTGGCACGCCGAGGCGGCGGCCCGCAGGCGGCGGCGCATCACGGTCAGCGGCGACCATCCGCGCCGGCTCGACCGGCGCAACGCGATCTTCGTGGTGATGGCCAACCTGCCGTTCCGCGCCATGCTCTGGGCCCTGCTGCGCAACCTGCTCGGCTCGGCCTTCCGCACGCTGCTGTTCATCGTCAGCAAACAACCCGCGAACGCCCTGGACGAGGTGGTCGCGCTCGGCTCGGTGCTGGCGCATCCGTTGCGGCTGATGCGGGCGCGGCGAACCCGCCGAAACGGGCGCAAGAAGGGGTATGGGCGCATCAAACGGCTGATGACGCCCCGCGGCGCCGCCTGGCGCCGGCTCACCGACATGGTGCAGAGCTTCCTCGCCGGCCAGGCGCCCGTGGACTCGGCCGGGCGGCACCACGTCGCCGCCGCCGACCCCGATCAGGAGGTCGTGCCGCCGCCCGACACCGGGGCCTTCCAGCGGTTCATCGGCCGGCCAGGCGTCATCCTCATGGTCGCGCTCACGCTCGTGACGCTGGTGGCCGAGCGCTCGCTGCTCGGCGGCGAACGGCTCGGCGGCGGCGCGCTGGTCCCGGTGATCGGCGGGGCCCGCGACCTCTGGGAGTTCTACACCGAGGGGTTCCACGACATCGGGCTCGGCTCGACCGCGCCGGCGCCTCCCTACGTGGCCGTGCTCGCCGCCCTGTCCACGCTGGCGTTCGGCAAGACGTGGGTCGCCGTGTCCGTGCTGTTGCTGGGGTCGGTGCCGCTGGCCGGGGCGGCGGCGTACCTGGCCACCCGGCACGTCATCCCCGGGGTGCCGGCGCGGGCGTGGGCGGCGGGCACGTACGCGCTGCTGCCCGTCGCCACCGGCGCCATCGCGGCCGGACGGCTGGGGACGGCGGTGGTGTTCGTGCTCGTCCCCGTGTACGCGTGGCTGCTCGGCATCACCCTGCTCGCCGCCGACCGGCGCAGGGCGCGGCGGGCCGCATGGGCGCTCGGGTTGTGGCTGGCGGTCGGGACGGCGTTCGTGCCGCTGGTGTATCCGCTGTTCGCGGTGCTGGGCGTGCTCGGCGCGGTGGCCTTCGGCGGCACCGGCCGATCGGCGGCCGGCCGCCAGGCGGGCGGGCGGCTTCGCGGCGGCGCCGGGCCCGATGGCGGTGGGCGCGGGAGTGGGCGCGAGAGTGGGCGCGGCGGTTCTGGGCGTGGCTCCGGGCGCGGCGGTTCTGGACGGAATGGCTCTGGGCGTGGGCGTTTTCGGCGGGGCTCGGGCGCGCGGGGTGGGATCGCGGTGTCGATGGGCATCGCGCTCGCCGTGCCGCCCGCGTTGCTGCTGCCCTGGCTGGCGAGCCTGGCGACCGACCCGGGCAGGCTGCTGCTGGAGGCGGGGCTGCACGACCCCGCGCTGGTGGACCAGGCGCTCGCCCCCGAGTCGCTCCTGGCGCTCAGCCCCGGAGGCCCGGGGCTGCCGCCGTACTGGGTGACGGCCGGGCTCGTCCTGACCGCGCTGGCCGCGCTGCTCATGCGCCGCCAGCGGATGATCGTCGCCATCGGCTGGGCCGTCGCCCTGTACGGCGTGCTGGCCGCCATCCTGGTCGGCCGCATCACCGTGGAAGGGGCGCGGGCCTGGCCGGGGGTGCCGCTGGCGTTCGCGGGGACCGGGCTCGTGGTGCTCGTGGGCCTGACCGCGCACCGGCTGCCCGAGCTGCGCGCCTCGGGCGGGCTGCGCCGGCTGGGCGCGGGTGCGGTGGCGGCCGTGGCGTTCAGCACGCCGCTGCTGGCCGCCGGGTTCTGGATCGCCACCGGCGTACGCGGGCCGCTCGTCGGCGACGCCCCCGACGTCATGCCGGCCCTGGCCGCCGCCCGTACCGTGAACGGCGAGCGCACCCTCGTGCTCAAGGGCTCGTCGTTCACCCTGCTGCACGGGCGCGGCCCGCTGCTCGGCGAGTCCGAGTTACCCGTCGGCTCCCAGGAGCGCGCCCGCGTGGGCAACGCCGTGCGCGGCCTGGTCGGCGGCCGGGGCGGCGACGCGGCCACGCTCGCCCAGCAGGGCATCGGGATGGTCGCCGTCGCGCCGCCCGTACCGGCCGCGCTGGCCGCGACGCTCGACTCGCAGCCGTCGCTCGAACGCATGAGCCTGTCGCAGACGGGCGGCGGGTTGTGGCGGCTGGCCGAGCCGGTGACCCGCGTGCCGGCCCAGCCGGTCGGCGTCCTGCACACCATGTATCTGTACGTCCAGGGCGCGATGGTGCTGGTCGTGGCCCTCCTCGCGGCTCCCGGCCGGCGCCAGGAGGAAGGCGCGGAGGCGGGCGCCGTGGCACTGGCGGGGGCGTGATGAAGGCGTTCGTGGAGAACAGGTTCGGCCTGCCGGCCCTCGTCGTGGTCGCTCTGGCCGCCATGTACGGCATCGCGTACGTCACCAGGCCCGAGCCCCTCCCGCCCCCGCCGACCGGCCCCACCAAGGTGGCCGTCGAGTCCGTCACCACCGTCTGCCCCGGCGCCAAGGGCCGCCGCGTGGACGTCTACCTGCCCGGCTCCCTCACCACCGAGACCATGGAGAGCGGCGGCCCGTACGTCACCAAGGGCCCAGGCGGCCTGGAGGCCGGCCACCTCACCCGCGCCACCTCCGGCGCCGCCCGCGGCCTGGCCGGGGTCCGCTGCACCGAGCCCGCCCCCGCCACCTGGCTGCTCGGCCCCGGCCCGGCCGACGCCGACGTACGCCTGTACCTCACCAACGCCGACAAGGCGCCCGCCATGGCCGACGTGCAGGTCTACGCCGCGGAAGGGCTCGTCTCCGGCGACGCCGGGATCGGCCTGGAGATCAAGCCGGGCGAGCACCGCGAGATCGACCTCAGGACTCTCGCGCCGTCGGCCGACGTGATGGCGGTCAGCGTCACCACCACGTTCGGGCGGGTGGCCGTGGCCGCCAGGACGATGCTGGAGAGCGGGGGCGTGGACTGGCTCCCCGCGGCCGGTACGCCTGCCACCCGCGTCGTCGTCCCCGGCATCCCGAAGGGCGGCGGCCTGCGCCGGCTGCTCGTCGCCGCCCCCGGCGAGACGGACGCCGCCGTGCAGATCAGGGCGGTCAGCGAGGACGCCGAGTACGCGATGAAGGGCCGCGAGACCCTCGACGTCCCGGCCGGCACGGTCGCGGCCCTCGACGTCACGACCGGCATCGCCGGCTCCGCCGCCGCCCTCGTCCTCACCTCACCGACCCCCATCGTCGCCGGCGTGACGATCATCGGGACGGGCGAGAAGCCGGACGTCGCGTACACGGCCGGCACCCCCTCACTCGCGCTGGGCAGCGCCGTGGCCCGCAACACCACGGGCGCCCGCCTCCTCCTGACCGCCTTGGGCACAGCCGGCAAGGTGCAGGTGCAGGTGGTGGGGGCCAAGGGCAAGGCGGAGCCGGCGTACGAGCTGGAGATCCCGGCAGACAGAACCCGAGACGTCCGCGTGAAGGCGAAGGGCGACTTCGCCGTGGTGCTCACCCCGATCGCAGGCGAGGTCTACGGTGCCCGCCTCCAGGAGGAACGCCACAAATCCGGCACTCTCCTCACCACCCAACCCCTCTCCCCGGCCCGCACCTGGACCATGCTCCCCGCCCTCACGGACACCCCTCGCGTGGTCCTGCCGTAACGGCGACACGCGTATCGCACAAGTGTGCTGACGCTCACCGTGCCTCCGCGCTTCCCGGCCTCGCCGACGCTGACGTGCAGTTTCGGGTGGTACGGGACGACGCCGCAGGCCCAGTGGCCGGCGGCCGTGTAGTCGGCGCGGGGGATGTCGCGGGTGCTGTAGGTGGTGAGGCGGTGTTTCGGTCCGGCGGGCGGCAGGGATTGGCTGCGGCGGTCCTAGCGGAATCGACCGGGATCAGCGGTGGTGGTCGCCGCGACGGAATCCGGGGTCAGCGGCGGTCGTCGTAGCCGGGGTCCACGGTTTCCGGGGCCAGGCCGAGCAAGGTGGCGACCTGTTCGACGACCGTGTCGTGAACCATGGCGCCCAGGGTGTCGCGGTCTCGGGCCCTCGCCTCCAGCGGGCGGCGGTAGACCACGACCGAGGCAGGGGAGTTGCCGGTGGCGGCGTCGGCGCGGCCGAAGGGGATGGGGTCGGAGTCGAGCCCGGGCCCGTCGCCCAGCTCGCTCAGCGGCGGCACCTCCTCCACCGCGAACTCCACCGCCGACAACTGCCGCTCCCACCGGGGACGCAGCCGGTCGACGGCGTCGAGCACGAGGTCGTCGAAGCGTTCGCTGCGCGACTTGGCCATGGGGACGTGGGAGGGGGCGAGCGGGCCGCGGAGGCCGCGACCGTGGCGATCGCGCCGTCTGGGACCGCGCTTCTGAGTCACGTGTGCCAGTGTACGGGCCCGTTCAGCCGATGCCCGGGAGCGGTCGCGTGGTGTCCGAAAGGTGGGGGTGCCAACCGGGACGAACGTGATCTTCAGTGAAGATCGGAAAGGCAGGATTGGGCTGGTGACGGGGTGGGGAAAGGCGGGAATGGAAGCGCGGGCAAAGGGGCGGAGGTCTCGGGGCATGTGGGTGGAAACGCTGCGACAGGTGTCCGAATTGTGGCGACACGCTCGTTAAGAGCGCTCAGGTAGTGGCGCCTCGCACTCTTACCAGATACGGTCCCTCCGTGAGCCCCGTCCGCCGCTGTTCCCGCACCGCCTGCAGCCAGCCTGCCGTCTTCACGCTCACGTACGTGTACGCCGACTCGACCGCTGTCCTCGGCCCCCTGGCGACGTACGCGGAGCCACACTGTTATGACCTGTGCGCCGAACACGCCGAGCGACTGACCGCGCCCCGCGGCTGGGAGGTGGTGCGGCTGCCCACCGACGGCGCCTCGCCCAGCTCCGACGATCTCGAAGCGCTGGCCAACGCGGTCAGGGAGGCCGCGAGACCGACGCCGTCGGGCGGTGGCGAGCCGGTCGGGCAGGGCGTCGAGGTCGGCCGGCGTGGGCACCTGCGCGTTCTGAGATCGGCCCAGCAGCACCGTGACCGGTAGGCTCCTTCTGTAAGGCGGAAACGACCTAGGGGCGGAGCTGGAGAGTGGGCGACCTCGCCAAGATCTTCAAAGCGTATGACGTTCGCGGGGTGGTGCCCGACGAGCTTGACGAGCAGACCGCCGAGGCGGTGGGGGCGGCGTTCGTCGAGGTGACCGGGGCCGGCTCGATCGTGGTCGCGCACGACATGCGCGAGTCGTCGCCGGTGCTGGCCGAGGCGTTCATCCGCGGCGCGCGTTCGCGCAGGGCCGACGTCGTGCACGCGGGCCTGGGCTCCACCGACCTGCTCTACTACGCCAGCGGCAGCCTGGGGCTGCCCGGCGTGATGTTCACCGCCAGCCACAACCCGGCCCGCTACAACGGCATGAAGATGTGCCGCGCGGGCGCGGTGCCGATCGGCGGCGACACCGGTCTGACGGAGATCCGCGACAGGGCGTCCGAGCTGCTCGCGACGGCCGCGCAGGACACGAAGGCCGGCTCGGTGATCGAGAAGGACCTGCTGTCCGGCTACGCCCACCACCTGCGCACGCTCGTCGACCTGAGCGGCATCCGCCCGCTGAAGGTGGTCGTCGACGCGGGCAACGGCATGGGCGGCCACACGGTGCCCGCGGTGTTCGACGGCCTGCCGATCGAGCTGGTGCCCCTCTACTTCGAGCTCGACGGCGGCTTCCCCAACCACGAGGCCAACCCTCTGGAGCCCCAGAACCTGCTCGACCTGCAGCGGGCGGTCGTCGAGAGCGGCGCCGACATCGGGCTCGCCTTCGACGGCGACGCCGACCGCTGCTGGGTGATCGACGAGCGCGGCGCCTCGGTCTCGCCGTCGGCGATCACGGCGCTGGTGGCCGTACGCGAGCTGGCCAAGGACCCCGGCGCGACGATCATCCACAACCTGATCACGTCGCTGGGCGTGCCGGAGATCGTCCGCGAGCACGGCGGCGTGCCGGTGCGCACCCGGGTCGGCCACTCCTTCATCAAGGCCGAGATGGCCCGCACCGGCGCGGTGTTCGGCGGTGAGCACTCCGCCCACTACTACTTCAGGGACTTCTGGTTCGCCGACTCCGGCATGCTGGCGGCCATGCACGTGCTGGCCGCGCTCGGCGAGCAGGACAGGCCGCTGTCGGAGGTGGCCGCCGCCTACTCCCGCTACCACGCCTCGGGCGAGGTCAACAGCGCGGTGTCCGACCAGGCCGAGGCGCTGCGGCGGGTGCGTGCGGCGTTCGCGGACCGGGGCGAGTTCGACGAGGTCGACGGGCTGACCGTGACGGGGTCGGGCTGGTGGTTCAATCTGCGTCCCTCCAACACCGAGCCGCTGCTCAGGCTGAACGCCGAGGCGGCCGACGAGAGCAAGATGACGGCGATCAGGGACGAGGTCCTCGCCATCGTGGGAAAGGTGTCAGAGTGAAGATCGACGACTGGCTGCTGGAGATCCTGGCCTGCCCGGCGTGCAAGGCTCCGCTGCGTGCCGAGCACGAGGCGGAGGAGCTGGCCTGCACGGGCTGCGGCCTGATCTACCCGGTGAGGGACGACATCCCGGTCCTGCTCGTCGACGAGGCCAGGAAGCCGTGACCTGGGAGCCGGAGCGGCTCGACGACCAGGGACACCTCACCGAGGCCGACCCCGGCGGCATGCTTCCGGCGGTGGCCGCATCCGCGGCCCACATCCGCACCGGCCACCGCGTCGCGATCGAGGCGGGCGTCGAAAGGCTGGCAGGCCACGGGCGCCCGCGGGCCATCGTGGTCGCGGGCATGGGCGCCGCCGGCCTCGCCGGCGACATCCTGGCGGCCGTCGTCGGCAACGGCGCGCCGCTGCCGATCGTGACCGTGCGCTCCTACCAGCTCCCCGGCTGGGTAGGAGCCACCGACCTGGTCATCGCCGTCTCCGGCTCAGGAGACACGGAAGAGACGCTGGCCCTGGCCACCCAGGCGGTGCGCCGGGGCTCCTCGCTGCTCGGCGTGGGCCCGGCGGGCTCCCCGCTGGAGGCCGTGGCGCTGCAGGCGTCGGCCGTCTACGTGCCGGTGCCGGTCACCGGGCAGTCGCGGTCCAACCTGTGGCTGCTGAGCGTCCCGCCCATCGTGGCGGCCGCGGCGCTGCGGCTGGTGCAGGCCGACGCCGACCTGTTCGAGCGGGTGGCGAGGTCGCTCGAGGACATCGCGCACCGGTGCCGGCCCTCCAGCGAGTCGTTCATCAACCCCGGCAAGTCGCTGGCCCTCGACCTGGCCGAGACCGTGCCGATGGTGTGGGGGGCGTCGCAGGTGGCGGGGGTGGCGGCGTACCGGATGGTCTGTCAGCTCGCGGCGAGCGCGAAATATCCCGCAGTGCACGGCGAGCTGCCCGAGGCCGGCCACCATCAGGTGGCGGCGTTCGACGGGCCGCTGGCCGAGCGCGACATCTTCGCCGACACCTCGGGCCGCACGCTGAGGCTCGTCGTGCTGCGCGACGTCGAGGAGCATCCGCAGGTGACGCGGCGGCGCGAGGCGGCGCTGCGGCTGGCGGGCGAGCGCGACGTGCCGGTCACCGAACTGGCCGCCGAGGGCGTGCATCCGCTCGAACGTCTCGCCTCTCTCATCGCGTTCGGCGACTACGCCAGCACCTACCTGGCGCTGGGATATGACGTCGATCCCGCGGCCGTATCCGCAATCACTGAGGTCAAAGCGAGAATTACCCCATAGGATCCTCTTCCAAGAGTTTGACGTGATCTTATGAGTGGAGAAGATCGGTGAGCGCGAGCGGCGGAACTAAAGCAATCATCGCGGCATTGTCCGCGAACTTGGCGATCGCCGTGGCCAAGTTCGTGGCCGCGGTCTTCACCGGTTCCTCGTCGATGCTGGCCGAGGGCATCCACTCGGTCGCCGACTCGGGCAACCAGGTGCTGCTGCTGGTCGGCGGCAAGCGGGCGGCCAGGGCCAGCACCCGCGAACATCCCTTCGGCTACGGCCGCGAGCGCTACTTCTACGCGTTCGTGGTGGCCGTGGTGCTGTTCACGATCGGCGCGGCGTTCTCCCTGTACGAAGGCATCCACAAGATCTCCGACCCGCACCAGGTCGAGTCGCCGATCTGGGCGTTCGCGGTGCTGATCTTCGCGATCATCGCCGAGACGCTCTCCTTCCGTACGGCGGTCAAGGAGTCCAACCCGCTGCGCGGAAACCAGTCCTGGATCAGCTTCATCCGGCGCTCCAAGTCGCCCGAGCTGCCCGTCATCCTGCTCGAAGACCTGGGCGCGCTGCTCGGTCTGATCTTCGCGCTGTTCGGCGTCACGATGGCGGTGGTCACCGGTGACGGCGTCTGGGACGGCATCGGCACGCTCATGATCGGCGTGCTGCTCGCCATCATCGCGGTCGTGCTGGCCATCGAGACCAAGTCGCTGCTCGTCGGCGAGGGCGCGTCCCCCGAGATGGAGACCCGGATCAGGGCCGCGCTGGAGAGCGCGCCCGAGGTGGAGCGGGTCATCCACATGCGTACGCTGCACCTCGGCCCCGAGGAGCTGCTGGTGGCCGCCAAGATCGCGGTGGAGCACAACGACACGGCGGCCGACGTGGCGCGCGGCATCGACGAGGCCGAGCGGCGCATCCGCGATGCGGTGCCGATCGCCCGGGTGATCTACCTGGAGCCCGACCTCGACCGGGCTCGCAGCACGAGCAACTCCTCCAGCTGACCCGCGGGTCAGCGGCGGGGCCTGGGGCCGAGCAGGCGCAGGGCCTTCTCCTTCTCGAAGTCGAGGGCCCGGCGCGGCGCCTGGATGCGCCCGATCCGCACCCCCAGGTCCCGTACGGCCGCCGCCACCGCGGGCTCGCTCAGCACCCGGAGCGCGAACGCCAGCTCGGCCGGCGAGACGTCGAACCGTTTCTCCAGCTCCACCCCCTGCGCCACGGCGGCCAGCTCGTCGGGGCCGAACCGTCTGTGCGCCCCCTGCTCCCTGACGGGCGGGAGCAGGCCGAGCGCCTCCCGGTATCGGAGCATTCGCGGGGACATGCCGAGCCGCTTGGCCGCTTCGGTGATGCGCATTCTTACATTCTTACGTCAGATTCGGCCTCCCCGGCGTGCATCGGCGTACGAGCGCCGCCTAGACTCGTCGGCGTCAACCATCCCGTGACGCGAGGGGACACCCGATGGACTTCAAGGTCGCCGACCTTTCACTTGCCGACTTCGGCCGTAAGGAAATCCGGCTCGCCGAGCACGAGATGCCCGGTCTCATGGCAGTACGCAAGGAATACGCGGCCTCCCAGCCCCTTCGCGGCGCGAAGATCATGGGCTCGCTGCACATGACGATCCAGACGGCCGTCCTCATCGAGACCCTGGTCGCGCTCGGCGCCGAGGTGCGCTGGGTGAGCTGCAACATCTTCTCCACGCAGGACCACGCGGCCGCCGCCGTGGTGGTCGGCCCCGACGGCACCGCCGAGGACCCCAAGGGCGTTCCGGTGTTCGCGTGGAAGGGCGAGACGCTGGAGGAGTACTGGTGGTGCACCGATCAGGCGCTCACCTGGCCTGACGGCACCGCCCCCAACATGATCCTCGACGACGGCGGCGACGCCACGCTGCTGGTCCACAAGGGCGCCGAGTACGAGAAGGCCGGCGCCGTGCCCCCGGCGACCGCCGACGACCCGGAGGAGTGGCACGTCATCATCGACCTGCTCACCCGCACGGTCGGCGCCGACAAGAAGTGGACGAAGATCGCCGAGAGCATCAAGGGCGTCACCGAGGAGACCACGACCGGCGTGCACCGTCTCTACGAGATGCACAAGAACGGCCAGCTCCTCTTCCCGGCCATCAACGTCAACGACTCGGTCACCAAGTCGAAGTTCGACAACAAGTACGGCTGCCGCCACTCCGTCATCGACGGCCTCAACCGCGCCACCGACGTGCTCATCGGCGGCAAGGTGGCCGTGGTCTGCGGCTACGGTGACGTCGGCAAGGGCTGCGCCGACGCGCTGCGCGGCCAGGGCGCCCGCGTGATCGTGACGGAGATCGACCCGATCTGCGCGCTGCAGGCGGCCATGGACGGCTTCCAGGTCACCACGCTCGACGAGGTCGTCGGCATCGCCGACATCTTCGTCACCTGCACGGGCAACTTCAACATCATCACCGCCGACCACATGGCGCGGATGAAGCACCAGGCGATCGTGTCCAACATCGGCCACTTCGACAACGAGATCGACATGGCCGGCCTGGCCAAGCTGCCCGGCATCGAGAAGCGCAACATCAAGCCGCAGGTCGACGAGTGGGTGTTCGCCGACGGCCACTCGATCATCGTGCTCGCCGAGGGCCGGCTGATGAACCTGGGCTGCGCCACCGGCCACCCCAGCTTCGTCATGTCCAACTCGTTCACCAACCAGGTGATCGCGCAGATCGAGCTGTTCACCAAGACCGAGGACTACCCGCTCGGCGTCTACACGCTGCCCAAGCACCTCGACGAGAAGGTGGCGCGGCTGCACCTCGACGCGCTCGGCGTCAAGCTCACCGAGCTGACCAAGGAGCAGGCGGCCTACATCGGCGTCCACGTCGAGGGGCCGTACAAGTCCGACCACTACCGCTACTGAGCGACCCCTTTCCTGAGCTCCGGGAGGTCCCCGCGCCTCCCGGAGCTCCCTGTTTCTTCGCTTCCGAGGCTGGCCATGGATCTCAGTGAAAGCGGCGAGCGGCAGATCTCCTGGGCCGCTCGTTCGATGCCGGTGCTGACCGCGATCGGCGAGCGGTTCGCGCTCGAACGGCCGCTCGACGGGCTGAAGATCGCGGCCTGCCTGCACGTCACCGCCGAGACGGCGGTGCTCATGGGAGCGCTGCAGGCCGGTGGGGCGGAGATCGCGCTGGCCGCGTCCAACCCGCTGTCCACGCAGGACGACGTGGCCGCGGCGCTGCGGTCGTACGGGATCGGCGTGCACGCCAGGGCCGGCGTCGACCGGGCGACCTACTACCGGCACATCCACGAGGCCCTCGACGTGGGTCCCGACCTGGTGCTCGACGACGGCTGCGACCTGGTCAACATCCTGCACACCGAGCGGCGCGACCTGCTCGACGGCGTGAGCGGCGGCTGCGAGGAGACCACGACCGGCATCATCCGGCTGCGCCAGATGGCGGCCGAGGACGCGTTGCGCTTCCCCGTGGTCGCGGTGAACGACACCCGGACCAAGCGCATGTTCGACAACCGGTACGGCACCGGGCAGTCCACCTTCGACGGCATCATGCGGGCCACCAACACGATGCTGGCCGGGCGCACGGTCGTGGTCGCCGGATTCGGGTTCTGCGGGCGCGGGGTCGCCGAGCGGGCCAAGGGGCTCGGGGCCCGGGTGATCGTCACCGAGATCGACGCCGTGAAGGCGCTCGACGCCACCTTGCAGGGGTACGAGGTGCGGCCCATGGCGCAGGCGGCGCTGATCGGCGACGTGTTCGTCACCGTCACCGGCAACCGCGACGTGATCAGGGCCGAGCACCTGTCGGTCATGAAGGACGGGGCGATCCTGGCCAACGCGGGGCACTTCGACGTCGAGATCGACGTGCGGGCGCTGGACGAGCTGGCCACCGAGGTGCACCGGGGGGTGCGGCCCAACACTGACGAGTACGTCATGCCCGACGGGCGCCGCCTCCTGCTGCTGGCCGAGGGCCGCCTGGTCAACCTGACGGCGGCCGAGGGGCATCCCGCGGCCGTCATGGACATGTCGTTCTCCGCCCAGGCGCTCGCCGTGGCGTGGCTGGCGGCCGAACGGGCGGGCCTCGCGCCCGGTGTCTACGACGTGCCCGAGGAGATCGACCACGAGGTGGCCAGGCTCAAGCTGGCAGCGGCCGGCATCGGCATCGACCTGCTGACGGCCGAACAGGAGGACTACCTCCACAGCTGGCGCGTCGGCTCCTGAGCGCGCTTACAGGGCGGCTTGCATGTCCTGCATGCGGCGGATCTCCGCTGCCTGGGTGACGCTGACGTCGCCGGCCAGCTCCTCAATTCTGATGTGGGTGCCGTTTGTCAGGACTTCCTCGGACATTTTGATCGCGCCGAGGTGGTGGTTGATCATGAGTTGCAGGAACTGGCGGTCGAAGTCCTTGCCCTTGGCCGCCTTCAGGGCGTCCATCTGTTCGGGAGAAGCCATCCCCGGCATGTTCTCGTGGGACGCGTGATGGTCGGGGACCTTCTGCTCCTGCTCGTGCAGCCACGTGGTCATGAAGGCGATCTCCGGCCCCTGCGCCGCCTTGATGCGGTCGGCGAGCGCCTTGAGCTTGGCCGACTCGGCGCGGTTGGGGGCGAGCAGGGCCATGTCCACGGCCTGGCGGTGGTGGACGACCATGTCCTGGACGTACTTGACGTCCGCCGCGTTGGGGGTGGCGGACGGTACGGCGGTGGCGGCCTCGCCCGGTGAGAGCGTCCTGGCCTGCTCGCCGGGCCGTCCGGGAGCGAGGACCGGAGCCGTCGAGTCAGCCCTGGGGGCCGGTGGGGTGGTGGAGCCGGCGGTGCACCCGGTGAGGGCCGCGATCAGGCCCACGATGACGACGAGCGCAGCGCGCACCCGACCTCCTGACTGATCTGGTCCAGATTGCGCACTCTAGGCGAAAAGTCCCGAGATGAGAAGGGGTCGAAGCGCAATAAAATTTGACATCTTGGACGCTGGTCAGGTCAGGCCCGAAAGGGTGAGGATGACGTAGATTTATGCCCCCTTTATTCGGAGGTTCCTCCGTGTTCTCCCTCCGCAGACCCCTCATCCTGGGTGCGGCGCTGATCGCGCTGGCAGGCGTCGTAGCGCCGGCCCAGGCTGCGGACATCCCGGCTCCCGGCGAGATCGTCATGAGCCCGAACATTAAGCACGTCACGAACGTGCCCAAGCCGGAAGCCCTGGCCGACATCCACACGGACATGGCCTTCCAGGGCGACTATGCCTATGTCGGCAACTACTCCGGCTTCTCCATCTACGACATCAGGAACCCCAAGAAGACGTCGCTGGTCAGCTCCGTGGTCTGCCCCGGCGGCCAGATGGACGTCTCGGTCTACGGAAACCTCCTGTTCGGATCGGTCGACTCCTCGCGCAGCGACGACTCCTGCACCAGCACCTCCCAGAGCGCCACGATCAAGGAGTCGTGGGAGGGCATCCGCATCTTCGACATCTCCGACAAGACCAACCCGCAGTACATCAAGTCGGTCGAGACGAACTGCGGCTCCCACACGCACACGCTGGTCCCCGACCGCAAGCGGCAGAACGTCTACCTCTACATCTCCTCCTACAGCCCGAGCGAGACGTTCCCCGACTGCAAGCCGCCGCACGACCTGATCTCGATCATCAAGGTGCCCCTGCGCGACCCGACGGCCGCCTCGGTGATCGCCACGCCCAACCTGTTCCCCGACGGCGGCTTCCCCGGCGTGCCCGGGTCCTACCCCGACGGCAAGTCGGCCACGACCGGGTGCCACGACATCACCGCCTACCCAGAGAAGGACATCGCGGCGGGCGCGTGCATGGGTGAGGGCGTCCTGCTCGACATCCGCGACCCCGAGCGGCCCCGCGTGACCGCGACCGCCAGGGACGAGACGAACTTCGCGTTCTGGCACTCCGCCACCTTCAACAACGAGGGCACGAAGGTCATCTTCACCGACGAGCTGGGCGGCGGCGGCGCGCCCACCTGCAACGAGGCCATCGGCCCGAACAGGGGCGCCGACGCGTACTACGACATCGTCCGCGGCGAGCTCGTCTTCAGGGGCTACTTCAAGATCGCGCGTCACCAGGACGACACCGAGAACTGCGTCGCCCACAACGGCTCGCTCATCCCGGTCAAGGGCCGCGACATCATGGTCCAGGCGTGGTACCAGGGCGGCATCTCGGTGATCGACTTCACCGACTCCAGCCGGCCGAAGGAGATCGCCTTCTTCGAGCGCGGGCCCGACAACACCGCTCCCGCGCTGTCCGGCGGGTTCTGGTCGGCGTACTACTACAACGGTTACATCTACGGCTCGGACTTCAACCTGGGCCTCGACGTCCTCAAGATCAACGACCCGCGGACCAACAAGGCCAACGGCGTCAAGACGGACCGGCTGAACGCCCAGACGCAGACGTCGTACCCCGAGCGCGGGCACGGCCACGGCTACTGACCCCCTCCAGGCGGCGGGGAGCCTCGGCGAGGGGCCCCGCCGCTTCCCCGTTCTCTCCGGTGACCCAGAAATCCCCGTTCAAGGAGGCTCCCGAGTGTCCCTTTCGCGCCGTTCCATCGTGGTGGCGGCAGCGGCCACCGTCTTAACGCTGGCGGGACTGCCCGCCGCCGCCGCGGACATTCCGCCCGCCGACGCCGTGGTCCACAGCCCGAACGTGACCCACGTGCTGAACATCCCGAAGCCCGACCCCATCGCCGGCACCATCAACACCGACATCGCCTTCCAGGGCGACTACGCCTATGTCGGCAACTACGGTGGCTTCTCCATCTACGACATCAGGAACCCGAAGAAGGCCAGGGCGGTCAGCTCCGTCGTCTGCCCCGGCGCCCAGATGGACGTCAGCGTCTACGGCGACCTGCTGTTCACCGCCGTCGACTCCTCGCGCAACGACGACTCCTGCAACAGCACCGGGCAGAGCGCGACGGTCAAGGAGTCGTGGGAGGGCGTCCGCATCTTCGACGTCTCCGACAAGACCAACCCGAAGTACATCAAGTCGGTTGAGACGAACTGCGGCTCGCACACGCTGACCCTCGTGCCGGGCAAGGGCCGCGACAAGAACAAGAACGTCTACATCTACGTCTCGTCGTACCAGCCGGCCGCGAACTTCCCCGACTGCGCGCCGCCGCACGACAAGATCTCGATCATCAAGGTGCCGCTGCGCGACCCGGCCGCCGCCGAGGTCGCGGCCACGCCCGTCGTCTTCCCCGACGGCGGCAACGAGACGCAGCCCGGCCTGCTGCTGCCCACCAGCGGCTGCCATGACATCACGGTCTACGCCGAGAAGGACATCGCGGCCGGCGCCTGCATGGGTGACGGCGTGCTGTTCGACATCAAGGACCGGCTGAACCCGAAGGTCACCGCCAGGACCACCGACCCGAACTTCGCGTTCTGGCACTCGGCCACCTTCAGCAACGACGCCAGGAAGGTCGTCTTCACCGACGAACTCGGCGGCGGCGGCGCGCCCACCTGCAACGAGGCCACCGGGCCGAACCGGGGCGCGGACGCCATCTACGAGATCGTCCGGGGCAAGCTCGTCTTCAAGAGCTACTTCAAGATCTCCCGCTACCAGGACGACAGCGAGAACTGCGTCGCCCACAACGGCTCGCTCATCCCCGTCAAGGGCCGCGACATCATGGTCCAGGCGTGGTACATGGGCGGCCTGTCGATCTGGGACTTCACCGACTCCAGGCGGCCCAGGGAGATCGGCTACTTCGAGCGCGGGCCGCGCTCGGACGGCGGCGGTGGCGGCATCTGGTCCGCCTACTACTACAACGGTTACATCTACGGCGCCGACTTCAACGAGGGGCTGGACGTCATCAAGATCGACGACCGGCTCACCGACAGCGCCAAGCACGTTCGTTTCGACCGGTTGAACACGCAGACGCAGGAGTCGTACAAGGACGGGCACGGGCACGGCCACTGGTGACGCCCCGTCCCTGACGTCAGCTGATCGCGCTCACTGAGGGGGCGCGAACCCGCCCGGAGTCGCCTGCGGCGGCTCCGGGGCGGGTGGCGGCGGCGGCGGAGCCTGCCGCTCGGCCGGCGCCATCGGCCCCGGTTGCGGGAACGGCGGCGCCGGCTGCGCGTATGGCTGCGGCTGCATGGGACCGGGCTGGGCCGCGTAGGGCGGCTGCGGCGCAGCGTACGGCTGCTGGGCGAGGCCCATGCGCTGCGTGAAGCGTTCCTGCTCCCGCCGCCGGCGCTCGGCCAGGACGGCGCTCAAGTAAGCGTGCGGCGGCACCCCGGCAGGGGCGGCCGGCGAGACGTAGGCCGCCGTCTGGGTGGCGATGCGCACCCCCATCTCGTGCTGGACCTGCGGCGACAGATCGTGCCATCGCGCCAGGTATTGCCGGGCGGCATGGGCCACCTCGTCCGGCAGCTGCGACAGCTCAAGCGTGGCGGCCCAGGCCGCGAGCTGCGGCGGCATCATGACCTGCTGCGCCCGGTCGCGCGGGGGCCGGTCGGAGATCACGATCGTGCCCGCGAAGATGTCGCCGAGCCGCTTGCCCCGCTGTGAGATCAGCGACGAGATCAGCGCGGGCGCCCCCGACAGCAGCCAGAACTCCAGCACGCCCGCCAGCCCCCTGAACAGCGCCTGGCGGAACCGCACGGGGCTGCCGTCGTCGCCGACCACCCGCAGCCCGAGTATCAGCTTGCCGATGCTGCGCCCCCTGGTGAGCGACTCGACGGTCACCGGAAAGCCGACGAGCACCAGCACCACCAGCGTGATCATGGCGGCGCCGAACATGGCGAAGTCGGTCACCGCGGCGAACATGCCCAGCAGCGAGTAGGCGGCGACCAGCAGGAGGACCTGCACCACCAGGTCGATGATGATCGCCAGGGCGCGCGTGGGCATCTGGGCCACGCGTACTTCGACGACGACGGCATCCCCGGTTACGACCTCGGACATATGTGGAGCCTAACGGCTCATCCGCGGTGATCGAGCGGCCAGAATGGTCGGGTGGACATCGATGCGTTCGTCACGGCACACCGCCCGGTCTGGGACCGGCTCGACCATCTGGTCAAGCACCGCTCGTCGCTGACCGGCACCGAGATCGACGAGCTGGTCGAGCTCTACCAGCGGGTGGCCACGCATCTGTCCATCGTGCGCTCGTCGTCCACCGACGCCATGCTCGTGGGGCGGCTGTCGGCGCTGGTGGCGCGGGCCAGGTCCGCGGTGACCGGCGCGCACACCCCCGCCTGGCGCGAGCTGACCCGCTTCTTCACCGTCTCGTTCCCCGTCGTGGCCTATCGGGCGCGGTGGTGGTGGCTGGCGAGCTCGCTGGCGTTCCTGGTGGTCTCGTGGGTGATCGCGGCGTGGGTGGCGGCCAACCCCGGCGTGCAGGCCACGATCGGCAGCCCCGACGAGATCGCCCAGCTGGTCAACGAGGACTTCGCCGACTACTACTCCGAGCACCCCGCCGCCTCGTTCGCGGGCCGGGTGTGGACGAACAACGCCTGGGTGTCGGCCCAGATGATCATGTACGCGTTGGTGCTGGGCCTGCCGATCCCGTACGCGCTCTACGCCAACGCCGAGAACGTCGCCGTCTCCGCCGGGCTCATGGCCTCCCGCGACAAGCTCGACATCTTCTTCGGCCTGATCCTGCCGCACGGCCTGCTGGAGCTGACCGCCGTCTTCCTGGCCGCCGCCGTCGGCATGCGGCTCGGCTGGACCGTCATCGACCCGGGCCCGCGCCGGCGGCTCGACGCGCTGGCCGAGCAGGGCAGGGCCGTGATGAGCGTGGCACTGGGGCTGGTCGTGGTGCTGTTCGTGTCGGGGCTGATCGAGGCGTTCGTGACGCCGTCAGGGCTGCCCACGTGGGCGCGCGTCGGCATCGGCGTGCTGGCCGAGGTCGCTTTTCTCGCGTACGTGATCGGCTTCGGCCGGCGCGCCGCCCGCCGCGACGAGACGGGCGACATCGAACGCGCACCCGACGTCGCCCCCACCGCCTGACCCTTCCTGACCGCCTGACCCTCCTAGAGGCGGCCGGCGGCCTTCAGCGCCAGGTAGGCGTCCGCGAGCGCGGGGGCGATGTCGTCCGGGGGCGCGTCCACGACCTCGACCCCGTGCCTGCGCAGCCGGGCCGTGATGCGCCTGCGCCCGAGCCTCGCCTGCTCGGCCGCCGCCGCGTCGTAGACCTGCTCGGCCGTGTCGCGGCGCTCGGCCATGGCCGCCACGCTCGGGTCGGACACCCCGGCCACCAGCACGAGGTGCCGCGAGGAGAGCTGCGGCAGCACCGGCATGAGCCCCTCGTCCATCGCCGCCGGGTTGAGGTCGGTCAGCAGCACGACCAGGCAGCGCCGCTTGGCCCGCGCGAGCACCGCCGCGACCATGCCTTGGGCGTCGGCCTCGACCAGCTCGGCCTCGATCGGCGCCATCACGTTGACCAGCGACGACAGCAGCTCGGTGCGGGACGCGCCGCTCACCCAGGCGCGTACGGCCCGGTCGTAGGCCAGGAAGTCCACCTGGTCACCGGCGCGGGCGGCGAGCGCGGCCAGCAGCAGCGCGGCGTCCATCGACCAGTCGAGGCGGGGCCAGCCCGGCGCGGGCGGCGCGTCGGGGCGTACCAGCAGGCCGCCGCCGCCCGGCTGCTCCCCGGCCAGCGGCACGGGGGCGGCGCCCACCCGGCCCGCCGAGGTGCGTCCCGTGTCGAGCACGATGAGCACGCGCCGGTCACGTTCGGGCCGCCACGTCCGTACGACGACGTCGTGCCGGCGCGCGGTGGCCCGCCAGTCGATCGAGCGCACGTCGTCGCCCACCACGTATTCGCGCAGGGAGTCGAACTCGGTGCCCTGGCCGCGGACGAGCGCCGGGTGCTGCCCGTCGAGCTCGCGCAGCCGGGCCAGGCGGGAGGGCAGGTGCTTGCGCGACAGGAACGGCGGCAGCACGCGTACGGTCCAGGGGGACTGATGGCTGCCCTGGCGGGCGGCCAGCCCCAGCGGGCCGACCGAGCGCACGGTCACCGCCACCGACGACCGGTCGCCGCGCCTGGAGGGGGAGAGCGTGATGGTGATCTTGCGGCGTTCGCCGGCCGGCACGTCGAGGGGCACCACCCGGGGAGCCGCGCCCGCGGAGGGCGGCCAGGCGTCCCTGAGCGCGCCGCGCACCCGCCGGCCGCCCGGGTTCTCCACCACCAGCTCCACGGTGGCCCGCTGGCCGAGCCGCAGCAGCGTGTCGCCCGAGCGGTGGAAGCGCAGCGGGCGTACGGCGCCGGCGAAGGCCAGGTCCACCACGATGCCGGCGGCCAGCAGCAGGCACACCCCGGCCAGCGCGGCCCCCGGCTGCGGCGCGAACAGCACCACCACGATCCCGATCGCCGCCAGCAGCCCGGCACGTCCGGTCAACGCCATCGGCACACCCGCCCTGCGAGTCCGGTGGCCGGCATCAGCGCGGGACCGGGACGGAGGCGAGGATGCCGTCGAGCAGGCCGTCGGCGGTCGCGCCCTCCAGCTCCGCCTCGGGGCGCAGCTGCACGCGGTGCCGCAGCGCGGGCCTGGCCAGCGCCTTGACGTCGTCGGGCGTGACGTAGGCGCGGCCTGACAGCCACGCCCACGCCCGCGAGGCCGCCAGCAGCGCCGTCGCGCCTCGGGGTGAGACGCCGAGCTGCAGCGAAGGGGAGCTCCTGGTGGCGCGGGCGACGTCCACGATGTAGCCGAGCACCTCGGGCGCCACGTGGACGGCGGCCACCGCCTCGCGCCCCGCCGCCAGGTCGGCGGCCGACGCGACGGCCTTGACCTGCGACAGGTCACGCGGGTCGAACCCGAGCGCGTGGCGTTCGAGCACCGCGATCTCCTGCTCGCGCGGCGGCAGCGGCACGGTCAGCTTCAGCAGGAACCGGTCGAGCTGGGCCTCGGGGAGCTGGTACGTGCCCTCGTACTCGACGGGGTTCTGCGTCGCGCACACCACGAACGGGTCGGGCAGCTCGCGCGCCGCGCCCTCCACGCTGACCTGCCGCTCCTCCATCGACTCCAGCAGCGCCGCCTGCGTCTTCGGCGGCGTGCGGTTGATCTCGTCGGCGAGTAGCAGGTTCGTGAACACAGGACCCTCGCGGAACTCGAACCGCGCGGTCTTCGTGTCGTAGATCAGCGACCCGGTCACGTCGCCCGGCATCAGGTCGGGGGTGAACTGCACGCGCTTGAAGTCGAGCGCCAGGGCGGCGGCCAGCGTACGGACCATCAGCGTCTTCGCCACGCCAGGCACGCCTTCCAGCAGCACGTGCCCCCGGCACAGCAGCGCGATGACCATCCCCGTCACCACCGCGTCCTGGCCGACCACGGCCTTGGACACCTCGGCGCGCAGCGCGCTCAGCGCCTCCCTGGCCGAGTCGCCGCCCTGCTGTGGCGCGCGGTATGTGCTGTCAAAGCTCACTGACGGTCCTTTCGATGGAGTCCAGATAGCGGGCCAGCGCCACCAGCCCCGCGTCGTCCTTTGGCGGCGGGCCGTAGAGCGCGTCGCCGACCAGGTGGGCGTCCTCGCCCGTACGGGCCGCGAGCGCGGCCACCACCTCGTGCCTGCCCGCGCCCGATGCGAGCCCCAGCCGGGGCGTCAGCCGGTCGATCGTGCCCGCGCGCAGGGCGTCCGCCGCGCGTTCGCGGGCGCGCCTGGCGCGGTAGAGCCGGCCCCTGCCCTCCACGGTCTCGGCGGCCCTGACCACGACGGGCAGCTTCTCCGCCACCACCGGGCCGAGGCGGCGGCCCCGCCAGAACGCGGTGACCAGCACCGCGATGGCCGTCATGTAGATGGCCCAGCGGATGCTGCCCGGCATCAGGTCGTACATCGAGGCGCCGCGCTCGCCCGGCAGGGCGGACGGCGGCGGGGTCTCCGGGCGGACGACCCAGATGACCGGCTTGCCGGTGCCGACCAGGTTGAGCGCCAGCGCGGCGTTGCCGTCCTCGGCCAGGCGCTGGTTGGTCATGAACGAGCCGTCGCCGACGACCGTGATCGTGCCGCCGCCGTACGGGTAGCGCACCAGCGCGTGCCCGTCGTCGGCCGGGTAGCAGGCGGTCGCGCCCGAGGGGCCGCGCAGCCGGAGACCGCCCAGGTAGGCGCTGCCCGCCGCGGTCGCCGCCGGCAGCCCGCACTCGGGCTCGCGCGACCTGGTGCGGGCCGCTTGGCCTGGCTCGACCTGGATCCCCGGGGCGAGCGCGCTCAGGCCCGGCACGGCGCCGACGATCACCCGGTCGCCTGGGACCCTGGCCAGGGCGTACTGGTCGATGTAGGTGGTGTCGGTGACCAGCAGCAGCCGGTCGCCCGCCGCCCCCTTGGCGGCCGCGGCCTGCGCGGTGTCGACCCGCTCGACGGTCACCCCCTGCTTGCGCAGCAGCTCGGCCAGCGCCTTGGAGCCGGAGAGCGAGGTGTCATCGGGGTCCAGCGGCCGTGACGGGCCCGAGTCGCCGGACAGCAGCACGGATAGCACCCCGAAGAGCACCGCGATGACGCCGAGCAGCACGAACAGCCGCCCGGCGCGCCAGGCGGAGCGCGCGGTCGGCGAGGTGGAGTAGGACGTGCCCGTGGTGGTGAGGCTCACGGGCGGGCCCCCGTCGGCCCAGCGGGGCCCTCAGGGCCGGTGGGGCCCATGGGGCCAGGGCCGGCGGGGCTGTCAGGGCCGGTGGCGGCCGTCACCAGGGGGACCGGGCGGGCTTGGCGGAGGCGGTCGTCCAGGCTCGCCATCGTCTCGTACGCCTCCCTGGTGCCCGCCGCCCCGCCGTAGGTCACGTCGTCGAACGAGCGGGCCGCGGCGGCGAGTTCCCCGGCGAAGCCAGGAAGCGCCTGGGCCGCTTCAGCCGCGAGCTCGTCGGCCGTGCGCCCGGGCAGACCGTCGACCAGCGCGCGTTCCTCCAGGTCGCGGGCGATGGCGCGGAGCCGCTCCTGCAGAGCCTCCGTCCAGCGGCCCTCCGCAGCGAGGCGCTCGGCGGCCTGGCGGTGCTGGGCCGCCGTCATGGCCTGCGCGCCGAACAGGGCGCCGTCAGGCGCCGCGTTGCGGCGGGAGGACTTGCGCAGCCGCCAGCCGATCAGCGTGATCGCGCCGAGGATGATCGCCGTGATCACGATGGCCGCGATGACGCCGCCCGTCGTGCCGCCGCCGGTGGCGACGTCGATGATGTCGCCGAGGAACTGCGTGACCCGCCGGTAGATCAGGTCGAGCAGCGGCTCCCTCGCGTAGTCGGGGTGGAGGAGCTCTTCCGCGGCCCGCCGCGCTGCCTCCTCCCGATCGATCGGGCTCACGACCGCGCGGAGTTGCTCGGGTGCCACAGCTCGTCGGCCGAGTCGTGCACCCAGCCCTGGCGCTGCTGCTCGATGGCCGCCGTCTGCAGCACGAGGTCGAACGCCTCACTGCGCATGCGGCGGTCGGCGTACAGCAGGCCGGACACGCCGGCTTCGAACGGGTAGGTCAGCATCGAGCCCAGCATGGTGCCGAGCGCCAGCAGCACGGCGGCCAGGACGGTGGTCGCGATCGAGTCGGCGCCGAGCATGCCGAACAGGGTGCCGGCCATCGTGAACGGCACGGTCAGGATGCCCGCCACGAGCCCGACCAGCAGGGTCGTGAGCAGCAGGATGCCGAACACCCGCCAGAAGTCGCCGGTGACGAGCTGCCACGAGCGGCGCATGGCGTCGATGGGCCCCCGGCCCTCCAGCACCACGGCGGGCGAGGCGAGCGCGAAGCGGGTCCTGAAGAACAGGTAGTAGCCGACGTACAGGATGAGGAACAGGATCGTCGCCCCGAACAGCCACCCGAGGTCGGACGCGCTGGCGTTGAGCGCGAGCGCCACCATGATCAGGGTGAACACGATCAGCGGCACGAGCATGATGACGGCCATCAGCCCCACCACGCCGAACAGCGCGGGCACCCGGCCCTTGACGAGCCGCCACGCCTCGCCGGCGCTGAGGTTGCCGCCGAAGACGGCCCGGCCGAGTATGCGGGTCAGCACGCCGGTCAGCAGCGTGACCACGACGAACTGCACGGCGTAGGAGATGAGCGTGCCGCCGTATTGGCCGATGACGCCGTAGACGCTGTTGAGCTGGGCCTCGGCGGCGCCGGTGGGGTCGTCGAGCGCGACGCGGGTGGCGTCGATCACGAACGCCTGCCCCACGGCCAGCGGGACGGCGGCGATCAGGGCGGCGATGGCCGACAGGCCGAGCACCGCCTTGGGGTTGGACCTGATCAGCTTGATCGTGCCGTCGAGGATGTCGCCGAGCCCGAGCGGGCGCAGCGGGATGATGCCGGGCCGCAGCGCCGGCGGGTGCGGCATGGGAGGGCCGTAGGGCGGCTGCTGCCCATAGTGCTGCCCGTGCTGCTGCCCGTGCTGCTGGTACGGCGGGGGCGGTGGGTAGGGGGCGTGCGGCCCTTGCGGCGCCTGCCGGTGCGGCGGGCCGCCATAGGGCCCTTGTTGCTGCGAGCCGGGCGCGGTCCAAGGGGAGGCCGGCGGGGCGCTGTAGGGCGGGGGCTGTTCGGCCGACCAGCCTGATGGCGTCTCGGGCGTGGGACCGTGACCGTCTGACATATCCCAATCCTGGCATGCTGGGCCGAGGGTTGCGTCACGGAGCGGAATCGCCGCCTCATCTTGACCGCATTGGTTGAGGAATCGGGGCAAGGTTCGCGTCCAGGGATGGCCGAAAGTCGCCTTGTTACCGCAGACTGAGATTGCGGTCGCGGGGGCGGACCTAAAATTCGCCTTTTGCAGGGCTCAGGTCACACTCATGGGCCGACCAAGGGTAACCTTCAGCGATCGTGCGGGTATGTCCCACAATGCGTAGAACGAATGAGGGGCCATGAAAGGTCGCGTGCTGGTCGTCGACGACGACGCCGCTCTCGCCGAGATGCTGGGGATCGTGCTGCGAGGGGAAGGCTTCGAGCCGTCATTTGTCTCCGATGGCGACAAGGCCCTCGACGCGTTCCGGGATACACGCCCGGACCTGGTGCTGCTCGACCTGATGCTGCCGGGAGCCGACGGCATCGATGTCGCGCGCAGGATCAGGGCGGAGTCGGGGGTTCCGATCGTCATGCTCACGGCGAAGAGCGACACGATCGATGTGGTGCTCGGCCTCGAGTCGGGCGCCGATGACTACATCGTCAAGCCGTTCAAGCCGAAGGAGCTGGTCGCCAGGGTGCGGGCGCGGCTGCGCCGCACCGATGAGCCGACCCCCGAGATCCTGCAGATCGGCGACATCACCATCGACGTGGCGGGCCACTCGGTCAAGCGCGGCGAGGAGACCATCAACCTCACGCCGCTGGAGTTCGACCTGCTGGTGGCGCTGGCCCGCAAGCCGCGCCAGGTCTTCACCCGCGAAGTGCTGCTCGAGCAGGTGTGGGGCTACCGCCACGCCGCCGACACCCGGCTGGTCAACGTCCACGTGCAGCGGCTCAGGGCCAAGATCGAGAAGGACCCCGAGCACCCCGAGATCGTCGTGACGGTCCGCGGCGTGGGCTACAAAGCCGGCCCGGCCTGACCCTCGTTCCGCTCCGCCATGCCCCCGACGACGAGACGTAAAACCCGCAGACGGACACTTCGCCAGATCCTCGGCGGCGTCCGCCGGCGGGTTCGGCGTGCGGCGGGCAGGACGCGCAGCGTCTGGCGGCGCTCGCTCCAGCTCCAGGTGGTCACCAGCACACTGGTGATCTCGGTGGTCGTCGTGGTGGTGCTCGGCACCTTCCTGTACGGCCAGATCTACCGCTCGGTCGTCGACAGCAGCACCCAGTCGGCCACCAACGAGGCGTTCACCGACCGGCTGCAGATCGCCGACGCGCTGGCCCCCGAGACCGACGACCCCGCCCAGTCCACCGACTCCGGCAAGCAGGGCGTGGTCAACCGGCTCGACGAGGTCATGAACACCGTCGCGGGCACCGGCGAGGACGGCTCGGGCAAGCGCTACGACGTGCTGATACTCAACCTGACGACCCCGGGGGAGTCGCGGGCGTCCGGCAACGTCGTGCCCGCCAACGTGCCTGAGGGGCTGAAGCAGAGCCTGCGGCGCAACATCAAGAACCACCGCTTCGACAAGACGGTCGCGTCGATCCAGACGATCAAGTTCTCCGGCGAGAGCCAACCGAGGCTCACGTTCGTGGTGGTCGGCGCCGTGCACCAGCCGGACGGCCGCAACTACGAGGTCTACCACTTCTTCCCGATGACCGAGGAAGAAGAGATGCTCTCCAACGTCCGGCTGGCCATCGTCGTGGTGGGGCTCGGGCTGGTGATGCTGCTCGCCGCCATCGCGTACCTGGTGGCCAGGCAGGTCGTCACCCCCGTACGCCTGGCCCGCCAGGCCGCCGAGCGCCTCGCCGCCGGCAAGCTGGACGAACGACTCAAAGTACGCGGCGAGGACGACCTGGCCAGGCTCGCGAACTCGTTCAACGAAATGGCCGCCAACCTCGCGCTCAAGATCCACCAGCTCGAAGAGCTCTCCCAGGTGCAGCGGCAGTTCGTCTCCGACGTCTCCCACGAGCTGCGCACCCCGCTCACCACCGTCCGCATGGCCGCCGACCTGCTCTACGACGCCCGCGAGGACTTCGACCCCATGGCCTCGCGCTCGGCCGAGCTGATGCAGGCCCAGCTCGAACGCTTCGAGTCGATGCTGGCCGACCTGCTGGAGATCAGCCGCTACGACGCCGGCGCCGCCACCCTCGACCTCGACCCCGTCGACATCCGCGACGTCGTGCTGCGCGCCATCGGCGACTCCGAGGCCCTCGCAGAGCGCCACTCCACCCGCTTCGAGCTGCGGCTGCCCAACGAGCCCTGCATGGCCGAGATCGACAACAGGCGGGTCGAGCGCATCCTGCGCAACCTGCTGTTCAACGCCATCGAGCACGGCGAGGGCCGCGACATCGTGGTCACCGTCGGCGCCGACCGCGACGCCGTCGCCGTCGCCGTACGCGACCACGGCATCGGCCTCAAGACCGGCGAGGAGACGATGGTGTTCGACCGGTTCTGGCGGGCCGACCCGTCGCGGGCCCGCACCATCGGCGGCACCGGGCTCGGCCTGGCCATCTCCCGCGAGGACGCCACCCTGCACGGCGGCTGGCTCCAGGCGTGGGGCCAGCCCGGCGAGGGCTCCCAGTTCCGGCTCACGCTGCCGCGCACGGCCGGGGCCGACCTCAAGGGCTCGCCGCTGTCGCTGGTGCCGCCCGAGATCGAGATGCGGCGCACGTGGCGGACCTCCATGACGCCCGTGCTCCTGCCCGCCTCCGCAGACGGGGCCGGTCATGACGAGGACTAGACGGCTGGCCGCGGTGGCCCTGCTCGCGGTCGTCGCCGTGCTGGCGGGCTCCGGGTGCTCGGTCATCCCGCCGAGCGCGCCGTACACGGTGAACGACGAGGGCGCGGGCGACCCGCTGACCAAGCCGTTCCAGCGCATGATCGCCATCGGGCCGCAGCGGGCCTGGGGGGCCATGGAGACGTTCAGGGGCCTGCAGAGCGCCATGGCCGCCTACCCCGAGGACCCGGCCGTCCTGCAGCAGTACCTGACGCCGCAGGCGCGGCAGAAGTGGAGCGCCGCGGGCCCTGTGACGGTCATCGAGGACCTGTACGAGGTCGTGCCGCCCGCCTCGATGGACGGCACCGAGCCCGCCATGAAGATCACCGTCAAGGGCCGGTGGGTGGCGCAGATCAACGAGGACGACTCGTACAAGCCGACCGCCGGGCCGTGGTCGCAGGACTTCGAGCTGGTCAGAGACCCGGGCGGCGGCTTCCGGGTCAACAGCCTGCCCCAGGGGCTGCTGCTGACCGCCGCCGACGTCGCCCGCGCGTACCGGCCGACCAACCTCTACTACCTCGGACGCGACGGGCAGCCGCCGCTCGTCGTCGACCGCGTACGCCTGCGGCTCAAGACCACGGAGACCTACGCGCAGACCGTGCTCAAGCGGCTGCTCAAGCCGCCGACCGAGGCCCTGCGCGGTGCGGTCACCACCGGTTTCCCGCCCGGCAGCGCGATCGAGTCGATCCGCTCGGGCGAGGAACGCGTCGTGATCAACCTCTCCGGTGACTTCGACGTGCTCGACCTGAGCGCCGAGGACGCCCTGCGCGCCCAGATCAGGCACAGCCTCAACAACAACGAGATCGCCAAGGGCCGCATCATCGAGGTCCAGGTGGACGGCGAGCCGTACATCACCGACCGCCCCAACACCGAGGACAGCTGGCTCGGCGACGGCGGCGAGCGAGCCTACTACGTCAGCCGCGGCGCCCTGCACTACCTCGGCCAGGACGGCGCCGCCGGCGCCGTCGCGGGGGCGGCGGGCGAGCAGCGCGACGGCTACTCCGACTTCGCCGTCTCCAAGGACGCCGGCGGCGTCTCGGTCGCCGCGCGCACCTCCACCGGCGTCTCGGTCGCCGGGCTCAGCCCCGACGGGCGCTGGCAGCAGGTCATCCAGGGCGGCGACCTCACGCCGCCGACCTGGCGCAGAGACGGCACCCTATGGACGTACGACCGCAAGAACGCCAACCTGCTGCGCTACGACCCCAAGAGCGGCCGGGGCCCCGACGTCGTCCCCACGCCCAAGCAGCTCGTCGGC
This sequence comes from Nonomuraea sp. NPDC049419, assembly GCF_040676995.1. Lineage (NCBI taxonomy): Bacteria > Bacillati > Actinomycetota > Actinomycetes > Streptosporangiales > Streptosporangiaceae > Nonomuraea > Nonomuraea sp. NPDC049419. The sequence goes on from NZ_JBFAQB010000001.1 coordinate 581,512, forward strand.
CTGAACATCACCGGGCTGCGCATCGCCAGGGACGGCGTGCGCGTGGTGGTCACCATCGACGACGAGACCGTCCAGATCGGGGCGCTCATCGGCGAGGGCGGCGGGGTGGAGCTGGGCAACCTGCAGTCCTTGACCACCACCGAGGGCAGCGACCAGATCACCGACGTGGCCTGGGCCGACGACCTGCGGCTGCTGGTGCTGGTGGAGAGCAAGGCCGGGCAGATACTCAACGAGATCAACGTGGGCGACGGGCAGACCAGCGGCGTGCCGCTCAAGGACCGCGTCACCTCGCTCGCCGCCCTCAACGATCGGATCCTGGCGGCGGTCGGCAGCGGCGGCGACGCCAAGATCCTCGAGCTCAACCAGGACCGCCAGACGTGGACCGCCAAGATCGAGTCCGACGCCGCCGAACCCCTGTTCCCCCTGGGCTGACGACGCGCTGCCCGCAGCGGAACTGTCGGTGGCGGGGGGCATGCTGGGCCGCGTGCTGAGCGACGTACTCGATCTGGTGTTGCCCGCCTCCTGCGTGGGGTGCGGGGCGAAGGGGGCGTCGTGCTGTGCCCGCTGCCAGGCCGCGCTCACCGTCGCGCCCGCGCGGCGGATTCCCGTGCCGGCGCCGGCCGGTCTGCCCGACTGCTGGTCGGCGGCGCCGTACGACGGGGTGGTCCGCAGGATGATCCTGGCCTACAAGGAGCGGGGGGCGGTCGCGGTGGCAGGTGCGCTGGCCGACGCGATCGCGCTCACGGCCGTGATGGCGCTCGGGAGGGTGCAGGGCGGCTTCGCGGTGGTGCCCGTGCCCAGCTCGCGGCGGGTGCGCAGGGGAAGGGGGCACGACCCCGTGGGGCGGCTGGCGGTGCTGGTGGCGGCCCGCCTGCGGGCGTCCGGGCTGGCGGCCGAGGTGTGGACGGGCCTGGGGCAGGCGCGCGGCGTGACCGACCAGGCGGCCCTGAGCGGCACGGAGAGGGCCGCCAACCTGGCGGGGTCCCTTGAGGTCATGCACGCCGCGAAAACGCCTCCAGGAGCCTTTGCGCTGCTCGTGGACGACATCGTCACGACGGGAGCCACACTCGCCGAGGCGGCGCGGGCATTACGAGCGGCGGGCGTGCGACCGCCGCTGGCCGTGACCGCCGCCGCGACACGCCGAAGATCTTGAGGATTATTACGGTCACCGTCCGTGAGAAAAGATCGTTTTCACCAACTGTCCACGAGGTCACATGTCTCTGTCCTGTCACCCCTGTGCTCCACTTCGGACACACCGGACCTGCCTCCGCACAAGGGATCCCGACCGGTTGGCCGCCGCATCGCACGTCGCTTACCCACCCAGGGGAAATCACGGAAAGTGATCCTTCGGGCAGGGCTCCGGCTGACATTCGTGCTGGATGCGGATAGCGTTCTGACATGGCACCCGTTCGGGTCCGTGGTTGCGCAGGGTCGGGGTCCCCGGCTCTGCTAGCCGATGCCAGCCGCAGGCAAAACGGTCCACGTAAGGCGACTCTTTGTCGACCGATCACGGTGCGGCTTAGGGGTAAGTCCTGCCTTCCCGGGGGTCCAGATGTCCCCCGTCAGAAGAGAAGGGCAGTAGTGGCGACAGCGCTGCGAGACCCTCAGCAGGCGAATGTGGGGTCGAAGACCAGGTCGGCCGGGCGGGTGCCGCCCGAGAACCCGGTGACGCGACGTCGGAAAGGGGAACGGTGGGAGAAAGGCGAACAGTGCACCCCGTCCGGCGCACCCGTCGTCGGGCGCTCTTGCTCAGTCGTTAGACCGAAGGGGGGCTGTTGCATGGACATCATCGTCAAGGGCCGGCACACAGGAGTGAGTGAACGGTTCCGCGACCACGTGACGACCAAGCTGGCCAGGATCGAACGTCTGGACAACAAACTCATCCGGGTCGATGTGGAGGTGTCGAAGGAACGCAACCCGCGTCTCGCAGGACAGCGCGAGCGCGTGGAGCTCACCATTCACTCGCGAGGGCCCGCGATCCGCGCCGAGGCGTCGGCCGACGATCGCTTCGCCGCCCTCGACCTAGCCCTCGACAAGCTGGAAGGCCGCCTCAGGAGGCTCGCCGACCGGCGCAAAGTCCATCACGGCAACCACTGCCCGCCCTCCGTGGCGGAGATCACCAGGACACTCCCAGGCGCCGTCGAGCCGGCGCCGCGCGCCCAGACCGCCGTCCCCCAGCAGGCCGAGGCCGAAGAGGACGAGCGGCAGGAGAAAAGCGATCAGCTCTACGACGACATCGTCCCGATCGAGATGGACGGCGACGGGCCGCTCATCGTCCGCGAGAAGTTCCACCGAGCCGAACCCATGACCATCGACCAGGCCCTGCTGGAAATGGAGCTGGTCGGACACGATTTCTACCTGTTCCGTGACAAGGAGAGCGGGCAGCCGTGCGTCGTCTACAACAGACGCGGGTACAACTACGGCGTGCTGCGGCTCGTAGAGCCCTGATCGTGCGCTGAAAGATCTTCTCGACCACCCGAGAACCGCCGGGTACATGCCATCATGGCGGTCCAACGGCTCTGGCCCCCCGACGAGGAGGAGACGTGAGCGAGCTCAGTCAGGCGCAGGTGAGCGAGCGAAACGAGGGAATGTCAGGCGCGAGGCGGATCAAGGAGGCCTCGTGACCGAGTCTGACGAGTCCCGCACACAGGCGAGCGAGCCGATCCGCGTGCTGATCGTGGACGATCACGAGCTGATCAGGCGGAGCCTGGCACTGGCGCTGGCCGCGGAGCCTGACATCGAGGTGGTCGGTGAGGCGAGCGACGGGCAGGAGGCGGTCGAACTGGCCGATCGCCTCATGCCCGACGTCGCGCTCATGGACGTGCGCATGCCCCGGCAGGACGGCATCGAGGCCACGAAGGGCATCAAGGCCTCCGTCCCGAGCACTCGGATCATCATGCTCACGGTGAGCGACGAGGAAGAGGACCTCTTCGAGGCCATCAAGGCGGGAGCCACCGGCTACCTGCTGAAGGACGTCCAGATCAACGACGTACCCGCCGCGGTGCGGGGCGTGCACGAGGGCCAGTCGTTAATCAACCCGGCGATGGCGGCCAAGCTGATCAGCGAGTTCGCCAACATGAGCCGCAAGGAGGCCGAACGCCCGCCCCAGCTGCCGGTCCCCCGGCTGACCGACCGGGAGATGGAGGTGCTGCGGCTCGTCGCCAAGGGCATGAACAACCGGGAGATCGCCAAGCAGCTGTTCATCTCCGAGAACACGGTGAAGAACCACGTCCGCAACATCCTCGACAAACTGCAGCTGCACTCGCGGATGGAAGCCGTGGTCTACGCAGTACGCGAACGCATGCTGGAAATCACCTGACCCCACCCGCCACCCCCACCCCCTGTGACCAGCAGCCGAACGATCAACCTCCGGCTGGCGCACGGCGCCTGCACTCCGAGCTCGTGTGCAGCGAACGCCGCACCATGGCGTGTGCGTGCCAAAGGCCGCCCCAGGAGCCAGGCGCAGCGAACACCGCCTCCCGGCCGGCGTGTGCAGCCGCCGCACCCCGGCGGTGTGCGGAACGTACCGCACCTCGGGTCGTGCGCGGCCGGCGTCGCACCGGTTCGCGGCTCCCGCCCTTGCGGCTCGGCTCGTCCGGCTCTTGCACGCGTCCCCATCGCGTCTGCTGAGATCTCGTTGTGCGTTGCTGGTGTAACCCGCCTGTGCGCCCTCGCCGTGGGCCTCGCCCCGCAACGTCGATGAACCGACGCTTGCCATGGCCCGTGGTGCAGCCCAGCCCTTGAGGTGCGGCTGTGCAGCACACGGCCATGCCGTCCTATCCGTGGCGCGCCACTGGGCCCGGCCCCGGCGTGCGGTGCCGGCGGGCCGGGTCAGGGGGTGTTGAGGAGCGGGAGGAGCTCTGGGGGGTCGGCGCGTTCGACGCGTACGTTGTCGCAGCCGACCCATGAGGCCGCTGACCACAGGGCCTCGCGCATGGCGTCGGCCCACTTTCCTGCCGAGAGGCCCGGTTCGAGGCTGAGCCGGCGAGCCACCAGGGTCGAGCCTTCACGTGCCGGGTCGACTCGGCCGATCAGGCGGCCGCCGGCGAGCACGGGCATGGTGAAGTAGCCGTGGACGCGCTTGTGCTTGGGGACGTACAGCTCAAGGGTGTAGTTGAAGCCGAAGACCCGCTCGGTGCGGCCCCGATGCCAGATCAGGGAGTCGAACGGCGACACCAGCGTGGTGCGGTGGCGGCCGCGGGGCTCGGCGGCCAGGGCGGCCGGGTCGGCCCAGGCGTTGGGCCGGCCGCGCTTGCCCGGCCAGCCGGCGACGGTGACCGGCACGAGGCCGGCCGCGCCGCTGTGGAGGGCCTCGTCGAGGATCTCGCCGAAGCGGCCTCTGACGCGGATGAAGTCGGTGAGGTCAGTGCGGTTGGCGACGCCGAGGCTGCGGCCCGCGATGGCGGTCAGGCGGGTGATGCACTCTTCGTCGGACGGCTCCTCGGCCAGCAGCTCCGGCGGGACGGCGCGTTCGGCCAGGTCGTAGACGCGGCGCCAGCCGACGCGCCGGGTGCAGACCAGCTCGCCGATGTCGAGCAGCCACTCCAGGCCGATTTTGGAGTCGGACCAGTCCCACCACGGGCCGCCGTTCTTGGCGCCGCCCACGTCGGACGTGGTCAGCGGGCCGAACTCGCGGGCCTGGTCGAGCAGCTTCTCGACCCCGTCGGGGACCTCGTGCCAGCGCTGTTTACGCGCGCGGAAGGCCCGGCGGCGGAACGAGTAGAGGGGCCAGTGCTCGATGGGCAGGAGGCAGGCGGCGTGGCACCAGTATTCGAAGCTGAGCGCCGGGTCGTGCCAGTAGGCGCGCTCGACCGCAGGCCGGCCGACCGCGCCGAGCCTGGCGTAGGCGACCAGCTCGTGGGAGCGGGCGAGCACCGAGATGGTGTCGAGCTGCACGGCGCCCAGCCTGCGGAGCATGGTGTGCACCCCGCCCTTGCGCGCGTCGGCGCCGATCAGGCCCTGCGCGCGGAGGATGACGCGCCGGGCCTCGTCGGGGGTGAGGTCGGTGACGTCGCTCATGTCAGCGGGTCCGTACGGCGATGCATGCGAGCAATCTAGCGGCGGCCACCGACAAAACCGCCCGCCCCTGCACGGCTTGCCCCACGGCCCGGCCCCGGCTCAGGCGCTCGTGGGAGGCAGGACCTGCTCCCTCGCCGGTTCACTCCCTGAGAGGGCGGAGCCCGCTCATCGGGCGATCCTCCTGGCGCCGCCTGGGCGAGTGCCGCTGGTTGCCCAGGTGGAGCGGGGCCGGACAGCGCGGGTTGAGGACTCGCCGGAGGCGTATTCGGGGGGAATGGGGTGGTTTGGGGTAGGGGACACGCCCGGGTGTAGACGTAAAGGTCAGGATAGGGAAACGGCGGGCTACCCGGTGATCGGGCGCCCGCCGGTCGATGCCTGCGTCAGCGGTGGTCCTCGGCGCGCATCCCCACCCGGGGCGCGTCGATCACGACGTCGGTGAAGATGTCGAAGACGAGGGCGAGGATTCCGCCGACGACGAACACACCGGCGCCGATCCAGACGACCGTCCAGTTGTCGGCCGTCAAGCCGAAGCCGGCGACGACCGTTCCCACCAGCATCACGGTCACCGCGAGCCACGAGGACGCGCGCCCGCCGTGGCTGCCGAGATGCTCGGTTTGCTCCGACTTCTTCCCCTCAACCATGACTAATCCTTCCTTTGCCGGAAATCCCGCAATTGGTGCGAGCCGGCTCTCCACCGGCATACCCTCTGCCTTCCCCCCATTCTCCCAGACCCGTTCCGTGCCCTCGTCGGCACGGTGGCTGTGTCTGGTTGCGGAACCGCCTACGATGGCAGGCGGGGAAGTTTGTCTCGGCCTCTCCTCCTGGCGGCGCCGCCGGGGTAGACCTGCGAGGAGCTTTACATAAAGTGGCAGCCATTCTCGACAAGATCCTACGTGCCGGCGAAGGCAAGATCCTGCGCAAGCTCAAGCGGATCGCAGACCAGGTCAACTCCATCGAGGACGACTTCACGAGCCTGTCCGACGCGGAGTTGCGCGCACTGACGGACGAGTTCCGCCAGCGCCACGCGGACGGTGAGAGTCTCGACGACCTCCTGCCCGAGGCGTTCGCGACCGTGCGCGAGGCGGCCCGCCGCGTGCTCGGCCAGCGGCCCTACGACGTGCAGATCATGGGCGGCGCCAACCTTCACATGGGCAACATCTCCGAGATGAAGACCGGTGAGGGCAAGACGCTGACCTGTACGCTGCCGTCCTACCTCAACGCGATCGCGGGCAAGGGCGTCCACGTCATCACGGTCAACGACTACCTGGCCAAGCGTGACGCCGAGACCATGGGCCGCGTCCACCGCTTCCTCGGCCTCGAGGTCGGCTGCATCGTCTCCGGCCAGCAGCCCGACGAGCGGCGCAAGCAGTACGAAGCCGACATCACTTATGGCACCAACAACGAGTTCGGCTTCGACTACCTACGCGACAACATGGCCTGGACGCTCGACGAGTGCGTGCAGCGCGGCCACTTCTTCGCCATCGTCGACGAGGTCGACTCGATCCTCATCGACGAGGCCCGCACCCCGCTGATCATCTCCGGCCCCGGCGAGCAGTCGGGCAAGTGGTACCAGGAGTTCGCCAAGATCGTGCCCCGCCTGCGCAGGGGCGTCGAGGCGAAGAACCCGGGCGAGGAGAGCACCGGCGACTACATCGTCGACGAGAAGAAGCGCACGGTCGGCATCCTGGAGTCGGGCGTCGAGAAGGTCGAGGACTGGCTCGGCATCGACAACCTCTACAAGCCGGAGCACACCCACCTGGTCGGCTTCCTGAACAACGCGCTCAAGGCGAAAGAGCTGTTCAAGAAGGACAAGGACTACATCGTCGCCGACGGCGAGGTGCTCATCGTCGACGAGTTCACCGGCCGCATCCTGCACGGCCGCCGCTACAACGAGGGCATGCACCAGGCCATCGAGGCCAAAGAGGGCGTGAAGATCAAGGACGAGAACCAGACGCTCGCCACGGTCACCCTCCAGAACTACTTCCGCCTCTACGAGAAGCTGGCCGGCATGACCGGTACGGCGACCACCGAGGCCAACGAGTTCCACCAGACGTACAAGCTCGGCGTCGTCCCGATCCCGACCAACCGGCCGATGATCCGCAAGGACCAGCCCGACGTGGTCTACAAGACCGAGGACGCCAAGTTCAACGCGGTGGTCGAGGACATCAAGCAGCGCTACGAGGCCGGCCAGCCGGTGCTCGTCGGCACCACCTCGGTCGAGAAGTCCGAGCGGCTGTCCAAGGCGCTCAAGCGGCGCGGCGTGCCGCACGAGGTGCTCAACGCGAAGAACCACGCGCGTGAGGCGTCGATCATCGCCGAGGCGGGCCGCAAGGGCGCCGTCACGGTCGCCACCAACATGGCCGGTCGAGGCACCGACATCATGCTCGGCGGCAACTCCGAGTTCCGCGCCGACCTGGAGCTGCGCCAGCGCGGGCTCGACCCGGTCGAGACGCCGGAGGAGTACGAGAAGGCCTATGCCGAGGCGCTGGAGAAGGCGCGGGCGGCGGTCAAGGCCGAGCACGACGAGGTCACCAAGCTCGGCGGCCTCTACGTCCTCGGCACCGAGCGCCACGAGTCGCGCCGCATCGACAACCAGCTCCGCGGCCGTTCCGGCCGTCAGGGCGACCCCGGCGAGTCGCGCTTCTACCTGTCGCTCGGCGACGACCTCATGCGCCTGTTCAACTCGGCCAGGGTCGAGATGATCATGACGCGGCTCAACATCCCCGACGACCAGCCGATCGAGTCCGGCATCGTCTCCAAGGCCATCGCCTCCGCCCAGCACCAGGTCGAGCAGCAGAACTTCGAGATCCGCAAGGACGTTCTGAAGTACGACGAGGTCATGGACCGTCAGCGCAAGGTCATCTACGCCGAGCGCCGCCGCGTCCTCGAGGGCGCCGACCTGCACGAGCAGGTGCGGAGCTTCATCGGCGAGGTGATCGAGGGCTACGTCCAGGGCGCCACCGCCGAGGGCTTCGCCGAGGAGTGGGACCTCGAGAAGCTGTGGAAGGCGTTCGGCGAGCTCTACCCGGTCACCGTCCGCATCGACGACCTCATCGAGGAGGCCGGAAACCGCGAGGAGCTGACCGCCGAGCTGATCAGCGAGCGGATCAAGGCCGACGCGCTGGCCGCCTACGACCGGCGCGAGGAGGAGTTCGGCCCCGACACCATGCGTGACCTCGAGCGCCGGGTGATCCTTTCCGTCCTCGACCGCAAGTGGCGCGAGCACCTCTACGAGATGGACTACCTGCGCGAGGGCATCGGCATGCGGGCCTACGCGCAGAAGGACCCCAAGATCGAGTACGCCCGTGAGGGCTTCGAGATGTTCTCCGCCATGCTGGAGGGCATCAAGGAGGACTCCGTCGGCTTCCTGTTCAACCTCGAGGTCGAGGTCCAGGAGAACCCGATCGTCGAGGAGGAGGACGCCGCCATCGCGGAGACGCGCTCGATCATCGCGCGCGGGCTGCGCGGCCCGCAGCGGCCGGCCGAGCTCGAGTACACGGCGCCGGGTGAGCAGGGCGACGTCGAGCACGTGAAGGTGCGCACGACCTCCGAGGAGCGGGCGGCGTACGGCAACGTCGAGCGCAACGCGCCCTGCCCCTGCGGGTCGGGCAAGAAGTACAAGCGCTGCCACGGCGACCCGAAGAACGCCGCCTGAGCCGGTAAGGCGACTGCAGAACCCCCGCTCTCGCGAGAGCGGGGGTTCTCGCGTTCTCCGGCGTTTGGATGTCGGTGCGGGCCCGCTGCGCGCTGCGGTGTTCTCCGGCATTCGGATGTGGTGCAGGCCCGCTGGGCGGCGTTTCAGGCGGGTTCGACGTCGGTGCGGGCCCGCTGCACCTCGTGGCGTTTTCAGGCGGTTTCGACGTCGGTGCAGATCCACTGCATGCCGCGGCGTTCCAGGCGGAGGGCGAGGACGTGGTCGCGGGTGGTGCAGTGGATGACCGTGCACAGTTCGAGGGCGCCGTCGCGGGGTTCGGTCAGGTGGACGCGGCCGGCGAACGGCGGGCGGTCGCTGTTGTACATGCGGCCCGCCTTCACCAGGCCGCGGTAGGCGCTGTCGGTGAGCCGGTCGGCGACGCTCCCGGGCGGGCGGCGGCCGGCCAGCACCTCGGCCACGGCCTGGCTGAGGTGGCGCAACCGGCGCTCGTCGGGCGGCGTGCCCGCCGGGCCCCACACCATCGGAGGGCGGTCGAGGGCCAGGGAGCCGTGGGTGCTGGGGCCCTCGTCGTACGGCGCTGCGGCGATGGGGCTGAGGGCCATGCGAAACCTCCAACTCAACGGCGAAGAAAGAATCGTTATAAGGAGTTTTCGGTCCGGCCGAAGAATACAAACGGCACCAACTTCGGCGGGTGGGGGCGAGGTATGTCCGCCGATGCGGCGGAAGTCGGCAGGAAGTTGGAGTGGTCTTGGGTGGGCTTGATCATTTGCGGGCGGCGGCCCCGGTGTTTTAGAGCGTCCCCAAAGGTTTGGGGCAAGCAAATCAGGGAGTTTGCGCGGTGTCCTTATCCGGGGTGTCCGGTTCGCGGCCGGGAGTCGGCAGGTCGAGACGGCGGATGAGGACCGCGAAGAGGGCGTAGTAAAGGACGAAGTAGAGCACGCCGAACGCCAGGATCAGCGGCACGCCGTGGGTGTTGGACTTGGTGGCGTTCAGGGCCAGGTCGATGGCGCCGCCGGAGAACGTGAAGCCGAGCCTCGCGCCCAGCTCGGCCATCAGCGCCATCGACAGGCCGGTCAGCAGCGCGTGCAGGACGAACAGCACGGGCGCGACGAAGATGAACGCGAACTCCAGCGGCTCGGTGATGCCGGTGACGAACGCCGTCAGCCCGGCCGACAGCATGATGCCGCCGACCGCCCTGCGGCGATGGGGAGGCGCGGCCCGCCACATCGCGATGGCCGCGCCCAGCAGGCCGAACATCATGACGGGGAAGAAACCGGTCATGAAGATCCCGGCGCCCTGCTCACCGGCGAAATAGCAGTTGAGGTCGCCGGCCGCGTCCCTGGTGGCGCCGTGCACGCCGGCCCGGCACTCGGGGAGGGTGAACCAGACGATGGTGTTGAGGAAGTGGTGCAGGCCGATGGGGATGAGCAGGCGGTTGGCGACGCCGTAGATGCCGGTGCCGGCGGTGCCGTTCGCCGACAGCCAGTCGCCGACGTGCGAGAGCCCGTCGCCGATCGGGCGCCACGCCAGGCCGAACGCGACGCCGATGAGCAGCGCGGCGACGGCGGTGATGATCGGTACGGCCCTGCGCCCGCCGAAGAAGGCCAGCCAGGATGGCGGCTTGACGCGGTGGAAGCGCTGCCAGAGCAGGGCGGCGGTGAGGCCGATGACGATGCCGCCGAGGACGCCGGTCGGGTTCTGGGCGCCCAGGTCGAGCGCGGGGGTGCCGTCGTGCAGGGTGACGGCGACCTTGGTGTAGACGGCGCCGTGGCCGGCCTCGAAGAACAGGGTCTTGGTCACCCGGTCGAACACCAGGTAGCCGACCAGGGCCGCGAGGGCCGTGGAGCCGTCCGACCTGCGGGCGAAACCGATGGCGACGCCGACGGCGAACAGCAGCGGCAGGTTCTCGAACAGGGCGCCGCCGGCCGCCGCCAGCACGCCGGCCACGGGGAGGAGCCAGGGCAGGGTGCCGCCGAGGCCGTCCGCGCCGAGCAGGTCGGGCTGGCCGAAGCGGAACAGCAGCCCCGCGGCCGGCAGGACCGCGATGGGCATCATGAGCGAGCGGCCGATGCGCTGCAGCACCGCGAACGCCGCGGACGACCAGGCGGGCGGCACGGCCGTCGATCACCCCATTTCCCGCACCGGGCCGTACGCGCCCGGCGACGTGTCGCGGGGGATCGCCGGTTACCTCCCCTCGGCGAAGGCGAGGAAAACGCCGCCGCCCCTCGCGGCGTCGAGGTCGGGCTCGGGGTGCGGGGACGTGCCGTCCCGCGTTGGGCCGGGGGGAGCGCGCCGGGATCTGGGTGCCGGGGACATGCCGTCCCGGGCTGGGGTCAGGGACGGGCCGTCCCGTGGCGGTGTCAGGTTTCGCCGGAATCCACGTCGGGCTCGGGTTCGCGGCCGGGGGTCTGGATGTTGAGGCGGCGGATGAGGAAGGTGAAGACGGCGTAGTAGAGGACGCCGTAGACCGTGCCGATCGCCAGGATGCCCGCCAAGTTCTCGGTGTTCGACTTGCTGGCGTTCAGGAGCAGGTCGAGCAGGCCGGCGGAGAAGCCGAAGCCGAGCTGGCCGCCGATCAGGGTGGTCACCGCCATCGCCAGCCCGGTCAGTACGGCGTGGACCACCAGCAGCAGGGGCGCCACGAAGATGAACGCGAACTCGATCGGCTCGGTGATGCCGGTGACGAACGAGGCGAGCGCCGCCGACAGCATGATGCCGCCCACGGTGGCGCGCCGGTGCTTGGGCGCCGCCCGCCACATGGCGAGCGCGGCGGCCGGGAGGGCGAACATCATGATGGGGAAGAACCCGGCCATGAACTCGCCGGAGTGCGGGTCGCCGCCGAAGTAGCAGTTCCAGTCGCCGCCGAGGACGCGGCCGTTCACCTCGCACTGCGGCACGACGTACCAGACGACGGAGTTGGCGAAGTGGTGCAGGCCGAGGGGGATGAGCAGCCGGTTGATTAGGCCGTAGACGCCGGTGCCGATGGGACCGATGGAGGCGAGCGCCTCGCCGGCGTGGCTGATCCACTCGCCGATCACCGGCCACAGCCAGCCGAAGAGCACGCCGATGAGCAGCGCCGCGATGGAGGTGACGATCGGGACGAAGCGCCGCCCGCCGAAGAACGCCAGCCACGCCGGCAGCTTGATGCGGTGGAAACGCTGCCAGAGCAGCGCCGCGAGCAGCCCGATGACGATGCCGCCGAGCACCCTGGTGGGGTTCTGGAGGCCGTAGTTGATCATCTCTTTGATGCCGTCGGGCTGGACCTCCTTGATCAGGACGGTCTCTCTGATGTCCGAGCCGGCGAACATCACCTTCGTCACCCGGTCGAAGACGAGGTAGCCGACGACGGCGGCGAGCGCGGTGGAGCCGTCGGACTTGCGGGCGAACCCGATGGCGACGCCGACGGCGAACAGCAGCGGCAGGTTCTCGAACAGGGCTGCCCCGGCGGCCTCCAGCACCTCGGCGACCTGGCTCATCCAGGCCAGCCCCGCCACGTCGGCCAGGCCGCCCGGCTCGGCGCCGTTGGCGCCGAGCATGTCGGGCTGGCCGAAGCGCTGGAGCAGGGCGGAGGCGGGCAGGGCGGCGATGGGCAGCATCAGCGAGCGGCCCAGCCGCTGGAGCACGCTCATCGTGCGGGCGAACGGCGATGGCCGGGCGGCGGTGGTCTCGTTCACCGGGCGTTCCTCCGGGGGCATCTCTGCCGGGGACTGGGGGGTGTACGGCGCGGCGAACCCGGGCCGGCGTCAGCCCCGGCGGGCCGGCCCCTCCAGGAGGGTGCGCAACTGGTAGCGGTCGGCCCGGTAGGTGGACACGCCCAGCTCAGCGCACACCCCGCCGGAGAACGACCGGCGCTGCAGCAGCAGGACGGCGCCGCCCCGGGGGAGCTTCAGCAGGTCGGCGTCGCTGGGGTCGGCCAGGCCGCCGTCGATGGTGAGCTCGCCGGCGTCCATGACGAGCCCGTAGCGGCGCTCCAGCAGCTCGTACAGTGATTTATCCGACAGATCGTAGTCTGCCAGGTCGGGTGCGAGCTTGACCGGGATGTGCGCCCGCTCGATGGACAGCGGCTCGCCGTCGGCCGTCCGCAGCCGCTCGATGAAGTGCACCTCCTCGCCCGGCTGGATGCCCAGCTCCTTGGCCAGGTGGGCGCTGGCGCGCACCACGCGGCGGTCGAGGTCGCGCGAGCCGGGGATCATGCCGCGGGCCCGCATGTCGTCGGTGAACGAGGTGAGCTGCAGGGCCAGCTCGATCTTCGGCCGGGCGACGAACGTGCCCTTGCCCGGCACCCGGTGCAGCCGGCCCTCGGAGACGAGGTGGTCGACGGCCTGGCGTACGGTCATCCTGGACAGGCCGAAGCGCTGGCAGAGCTCGCGCTCGGACGGGATGGCCGCGCCGATGCCGAACTCGTCGCTGTCGATGAGGTCCAGCAGGATCTCGCGAAGCTGGAAGTATTTGGGCACCGGGCTGTCCGGATCGATGTGCGCCACGGATCCTCCCCTCGTCTCCGTCTGGGCTATGAGCTATGGTTCGTACTGGTCTAGTCCGGACTAGACCACCATAAGACGCAAAAGACGGTCAAGTCTGAAACCGCATGAGTTGAGGGAAGAGCGCGAGATGACCACCAAGATGCGCAGCGAGATCGCCGAGCAGCCGACCGCGTTGCGGAACACATTGGACTCCCTGCTCCCCAAGGCCGGCGAGATCAAGCCTCTGGGCGAGCAGACCCGGCAGTTGCTGTTCATCGCGCGCGGCACTTCCGACAACGCCGCAGTCTACGGGCGCTACCTGGTGGAGGCGCACGCCGGGCGGCTGGCGGCGCTGGCCGCGCCGTCGATCGCGACGACGTACAAGCGCCGGCTCGACCTCGACGGGGTGCTGGCCGTCGCGATCTCGCAGTCGGGACGCACCGAGGAGATCGTCGAGACGCTGAGCTGGGCCAAGGACTGCGGGGCCAAGACCGTCGCCGTGACGAACGGCGGTGACCAGAGCCCGCTCGCGCAGGCCGCCGACGTGGCCCTGTGCACCGTCGCCGGCGAGGAGAAGGCGGTGCCGGCGACCAAGACGTACACCACGCAGCTCGCCGCCCTCGCGGTGCTCGCCATCGGGCTGGGCGCCGACGTGGACGTGGACGACCTGCGGCGGGTGCCCGAGGCCGTCGAGAAGCTCATCGCGGAGCCCGGCGACCTGGACGCCGTGGTCGAGGGGTTGCTGGACAAGCCGGGCGTGGTCGTCTCCGGGCGCGGCCTGGCCTTCTCCACGGCGCTGGAGACCGCGCTCAAGCTCAAGGAGGCCTGCTACCTGCACGCCATGGGCCTGTCGTACGCCGACCTGCTGCACGGCCCCATCGCGGTCGTGGACGAGGACACCCCGGCGCTGCTGGTCGCCGCCGAGAACAGCCCGACCCTCCAGGGCACCGTGGCGCTGGCCGAGCGGGTGGTGGCCGCGGGGGCGGCGGCGTACACGATCGGCGGCGGCAGCGCGCTGGCGCAGGCGGGCACGGCCGCGCTCAACGGCCCCGACCTGCCCGAGTGGGTGGCTCCGATGGGCCTCATCGTGCCGGGGCAACTGCTCACCGAGGCGCTGGCCCGCCGGCTCGGCGTCGACCCCGACGCGCCGCGCGGCTTGAACAAGGTCACCCAGACCGACTGATCTAGCCTGGTCGGAGAGGTGACCCGAGGGAGGACCTGATGGCGGCGGACGTGAACGCGATCATCGCCGCGCTGGGCGGCGCCGGCAACATCATCGACATCGAGCCCTGCATCACCCGCCTGCGTACGGAGGTGCACGACGCCTCGAAGGTGGACCAGGCGGCGCTCAAGGCCGCCGGCGCGCACGGCGTGATGGCCACGGGCAACGTGGTCCAGGTCGTCGTGGGGCCGGAGGCGGACACCATGGCCAGCGACATCGAGGACATCATCGGCTAAGGGCGAGATCATGATGACTGTTCTCGCCCCGGTCGAGGGGGAGGCCGTGGGGCTGGCAGCCGTGCCCGATCCGGTGTTCTCGGCGGGCATGGTCGGCCCGGGAACGGCGATCGACCCGCTCAGGGGGCCGGGCGAGGCCCTGGCCCCCATAGCCGGAAAAATTATGAAACTGCATCCGCACGCGTACGTCATCGTCGGCGACGACGGCAAGGGCGTGCTCGTGCACCTGGGCATCGACACCGTGCAGCTCAAGGGCGAGGGTTTCGAGCTGCTGGCGTCGGAGGGCGACCGGGTCGCGGCCGGTCAGCCCGTGGTGGCCTGGGATCCCGCGGTCATCGAGGCGGGCGGCCGGTCGCCGGTCTGCCCCGTCGTCGCGCTCGACGCGCTGTCCGGCGCGGTCACCGGGGTCACGCTGGGGGCGGTGCACGCCGGTGACCAGCTCTTCGAATGGGCCTGAGCGCGCGGTTTCAGGCTTTAAGCGCAGTTTCGCGCCCATTAGGGGAATAAGAGCGGTCCGGGGGAGATGAACGGTCGTCGGCGGGGTCGCCGGACCCGTCACAATATTGTCGGTCGTCCGTTTTGGTGGCGATCGTACGAAGGTCCGGCTGGTCTGGACCGGCACAGAAGGAGGAACGACGACAATGGGTGAACGCAAGGTCACCGTGGCGGCGGAGGTAGGGCTGCACGCCCGGCCCGCGGCGACGTTCGTCCAGCGGGCCAAGCAGGCGCCGATGGAGATCACGGTCGAGAAGCCGCACGGTGGCGGGCCGGTCAACGGCAAGAGCATTCTCGCGATCATGGCCCTCGACGTCAGGCAGGGCGAGACCGTGGTGATCTCCGCTGAGGGCGAGGGGTCGGAAGAGGTGCTCGACGAGCTGGCCGCGATCGCCAGTACGCCATGAACCTGCGGGGGGTGGGGGTCAGCCCGGGCATCGGGCACGGACCCTCTTTCGTTCTGACCGTCTCCGTGCCCGAACCCCCCGAGGGCGCCACCTACACCGGTGAGGCGGAACAGGAGAAGGAGCGTGCCATGGTCGCGCTCCAGCAGGTCGCGGGCGAGCTGGAGGCCCGCGGCAACCAGGCGGGCGGCGAGGCCGAGGAGATACTCAAGGCCCAGGCGCTGATGGCCGAGGACCCCGGGCTGGTCGTGAAGGTGCGCACACTGATCGACCGCGGCCTGGCCGCCCCCAGAGCGGTCTTCGAGGCCTTCTCGAAATACCGGGACGTGCTGGCCGGATCCGGCGGATACCTGGGCGAGCGGGCCGCCGACCTGAGCGACATCAGGGACCGCGTGATCGCGCTGCTCTACGGGCAGGCGCTGCCCGGGCTGCCGGTGGCGCCGGAGGAGCCGTACGTGCTGGTCGCGAGGGACCTCGCGCCCGCCGACACGGCGCTGCTGTCCAGGGACGACGTGGTCGCGTTCGTCACCGAGGAGGGCGGCCCGACCAGCCACACCGCCATCATGGCCAGGTCGATCGGGGTGCCCGCGGTCGTGGCCTGCCCCGGCGCGACCCGCATCCCGCCGGGCGTCGAGGTGATGGTGAACGGCACCTCGGGCGAGGTCCGCGTGGCGCCGGAAGAGGCGGACGTGGCCGACGCGGTCGGCGCCGCCTCCGCCCGCCAGGCCGCGCTCGCGACGTGGACCGGTCCAGGCGCCACCGCCGACGGCCATCCCGTGCCGCTGCTGGCGAACATCGGCGGCCCGGCCGAGATCGACGCCGCGCTGGCCGCGGGGGCCGAGGGCATCGGCCTCTACCGCACCGAGTTCCTCTTCCTCGACCGCGCCGAGCCGCCGTCGATCGAGGAGCAGGAGCGGGCCTACCGGGCCGCGCTCGACGCCTTCCCCGGCGGCAGGGTCGTGGTGCGCACCCTCGACGGCGGCGCGGACAAGCCGCTGCGCTTCCTGCCCACGCCGGCCGAGCAGAACCCGGCGCTCGGGGAGCGGGGCCTGCGCCTGTTCAGGCGCGCGCCCGAGGTGATGGACGTCCAGCTCCGCGCCCTGGCCTCGGTCGCCGTCCCCGAGCTGCAGGTGATGGCGCCGATGGTGGCCACGGCCGAGGAAGCCACCTGGTTCGCCAGGGAGTGCGCCGACAAGGGCCTGCTCGACGTCGGCGTGATGATCGAGATCCCGGCGGCCGCGCTGCGCGCCGCCGACGTGATCTCCCAGGTCGACTTCGTCTCCGTCGGCACCAACGACCTCAGCCAGTACGCCTTCGCCGCCGACCGCGGTCTGGGCGCCGTCAGCGGGCTGCACGACCCCTGGCAGCCGGGGCTGCTCGACCTCGTCGCCCTGGTCGCCGAGGCGGCCTCGCGGGCGGGCAAGCCGTGCGGCGTGTGCGGGGAGGCGGCCGCCGACGCGGCGCTGGCCTGCGTACTGGCCGGGCTGGGGGCCTCGACGCTGTCCATGGCGCCGTCGGCGCTGTCCGGCGTACGCGCCGGGCTGGCCGCGCACACCGTGGAGCAGTGCCGTACAGCGGCGCAGGCGGCCAGGGCGCAGCCGTCGGCGGCCGACGCTCGCGCGGCGGCCCGCGTGCACCTGCCGGGGCTCGCCAGGCTCGGGTTGTAGCTGCGCTGAGAGCGAGCGCGGGGTCCGGGCGCGTCGTCGGATGGATACCTTTGGAGTCATGCTTCGACGGATCGGTACGACAGGGCTCCTGGTGATCGCGCTCACCGCGTGCGGCGGTGGCGGCGGAACGGCGGGGGCCGAGCCGACCGGAGGCAAGGCCGCCCCGCCCGCGCGCACCACGTCCGCGGTCCCGTCGGCGGCCCCGACGCCCGCTCAGAGCGAGGTCCAGCGGGTCCTGGCGCGGCTGACCACCGAGGAAAAGGTCGGCCAGCTCTTCATGCCCGTCCTCTACGGCACCACGGCCGGCTCCGCCTCGGGCGAGAACCAGGCGCGCTACTCCGCGCGCACCCCGGCCAAGGTGATCGCGAAATACCACCTGGGCGGCGTGATCCTCTTCCCCCACAACGTCAAGAGCACGAGCCAGGTCGTCGGCCTGACCAACGGCCTGCAGCGCGCCTCGGCGAAGGTGCCGCTGATCATCGGCACCGACCAGGAAAACGGTCTGGTGTCGCGCATGTCGGCGCTGATGACGAAGTTCCCCGGCGCGGGCGACATCGGCGACACCAAGGACACCGACCTGGCTCGCCAGGTGGCCAAGGCGACCGGCGAGGAGCTGCGGGCGCTCGGGGTCAACCTCGACTTCGCGCCCGTCGCCGACGTCAACGTCAACCCGCGCAACCCCGTCATCGGCCGCCGCGCCTACGACGACGACCCCAGGAGGGCGGCCAAGATGGTCGCGGCGGCGGTCAAGGGCTTCGGTGAGGCGAAGATCGCGGCCACCGCCAAGCACTTCCCCGGCCACGGCGACACCAGCGTCGACAGCCACACCGGGCTGCCGATCATCAAGCACACCAAGGCGCAGTGGGAGCGCCTCGACGCGCCGCCGTTCAAGGCCGCGATCGACGCGGGCGTCGACGCGGTGATGAGCGCCCACATCGTCTTCCCCAAGCTCGACCCGTCGGGTGACCCGGCCACGCTGTCCAAGCCGATCCTGACCGGCCTGCTGCGCGAGAAGCTCGGCTTCAAGGGCGTGATCTCCACCGACGCGCTCAACATGGCGGGCGCGCGCAAGAAGTACGACGACGGCGAGGTCGCCGTGCGTGCCGTGCTGGCCGGGGCCGACCTGCTGCTCATGCCCAACGACCTGCCCAAGGCCTACAAGGCGGTGCTGGCGGCGGTGAAGTCGGGCCGCATCTCCGAGCAGCGCCTCGACCAGTCGGTCACCCGGCTGCTGACGCTCAGGCACAAGCGCGGCTTCCTGGCCGAGGCGCCGGTGGCCTCGGCGGCGAAGGCGTCCGACGTGCTGCGCTCGTCGGCGCACCGCAAGCTGGCCGCCAAGGCAGGCGACTGACCGGAGTTATCGGGCTTTTCCGGACGCTCTACCCTAGAACGATGGTTACGGGTGTGCTCATCGACTGGGGTGGGGTGCTGACCACCAGCCTGTCCGACTCCATCGCGCGCTGGATCGCCGCCGACCGCATCGACGCCGACCGCTACTACACGGTGATGCGCGAGCTCATCGACCACGCCTACCGGGGCGGAGACGGCGACAACGTCGTCCACGCCCTCGAAAGGGGCGAGATCGACGGCGCCGCCTTCGAGCGCGACCTGGCCGCCCGGCTGCTCACCGTCGACGGCGTGCCGCCGGTCGCGGAAGGGCTGCTGGAGCGCATGTTCGCGGGCTTCGATCGGGTCGAGGCCATGTACGACATGCTCCGCGACGTCCGCGGCAACGGCGTGAAGACCTGCCTGCTGTCCAACTCGTGGGCCAACACCTACCCCCGCGACGACTGGGACGACCTCTTCGACGCCGTCGTCATCTCCGGCGAGGTCGGCATGCGCAAGCCGGAGGAGCGCATCTTCCGCCACGCGCTCGACCTCATCGGCCTGACCGGCGCCGACTGCGTGTTCATCGACGACATCGAGGCCAACATCACCGCCGCCGGCGCGCTCGGCATCAACGGCATCCACCACCGCGACGCCGCCACCACCATCGGGCAGCTGGAGGGCCTGCTGCGTCTCACCTTGCGGAAGTAGCCCATCACCACCGTCGTGACCAGGGACCATGAGTAAGGTGGCGATCGGGCTCCCGCCTGAGCGAGCCCCGCACGTTTGGAAAGGTTCGTCATGCGCGTCTATCTGCCGTGTACTCTCCCGGCGCTGGCTTCGGTGCTGAAGGCAGGAGAGGTGGGCCCGGCCCCGCTGACCGGCTACGCGGTGACCCCCGCGCTGATCGAGTGGTACGCATCGGGCGACACCGAGGAGCTCGAGTACGTCGCGCTCACCGAGGCCGCCCGTGCCTCGCTGCGGATGCTGGCCGCCGACCGCGCCGACGGCGTCGACGCCCCCGCCCGGCGGGTGGTGATCGCCGCCGAGGTGCCCGAGGGCGCCGTATCCGCGGGCGCCGCCCTGGAGGAGCGCGGGCGCGTCCGCCTCGCGCAGCCGGTGCCGATGGCCAAGGTGGCCGCCGTGCACATCGACGACCACGACGCGGTGCCCGACATCGAGGCGGCCATCGCCGCGCTGCCCGCCTCCGACGCGGGCGACGACGACGCCCGTTTCACCGTGGACGGCGCCGAGGCACACGAGCTCATGTGGTACGCGACCCAGGAAATTCCCGACCTTCTCGGTTGATAACGGAGAGATCACGGCTCGTGCGGCTCGCGCCTAGGTGTCGTCACGTCACGCTAAGGTCACGACGCAGCACAGTATGTCGCACTGAAGGAGTCGGTTCCACGTGAAGCGTCGAGTCTTGGCGGTCGCCATCGGAGCGATGGCCGTCCTGGCCGGCTCACCCGCAGCAGTCCAGGCGGCGTCCTACGACCACAAGGACCCGTACAAGTCGGGGTGCGGCACCACGGCCCGCGCGGTCCGCACGGCCACGATCTCCAGCCGCGTCCACGGCGAGGTGGGCACGATCAAGCTCATGTGGTCGAGCAGGTGCCAGACGAACTGGACGGAGATCAAGACGGGCACGTCCATGACCGGCACCGTCAAGGTCTACACCGCCGACGGCCGCACCGACTCCTTCCGCTTCAAGGCCGGCAACGGCGGCCGCCACTGGGGCAACATGCTCAAGGCCAGGCGCATCTGCGCCTGGGGCAGCGTGAGCGTCCAGTGGAACGGCGGCAGGGGCGGCCAGAACGCCCAGGGCACGACCAGCAAAGCCTGCGGCTGACCTGCGGGACACGCGGTCGCCCGGCGAAACGCCGGGCTGACCGGCTGGGTCGGTCGCTGACCCGCTTGCTTCGCCCGCACGGGCCGGGCCGGTGCTTCCCTTCGGAGGCGCGGCCCGCCGCCGTGCGGGCGCCGCCGTTTCAGGGAGGGGCCGCCCTCGGAATGTCATAGCGGGCATTTAGTCTTGGGTCCGACATGACACAGCACATCATCTGGGACTGGAACGGCACCCTTTTCCACGACATCGACGCCGTCGTAGGGGCCACCAACGAGGTCTTCAAGCCGTACGCGCTGCCCGCACTCACCGCCGACGGCTTCCGCGCGGTCTACACCCGCCCCATCTGGGTCGCTTACGAGCGCATGCTCGGCCGCCCGCTCACCGAAGGCGAGTGGGAGCGGCTCGACCAGGGTTTCCACGAGCACTACTTCCGGCTGGCCGAGGTGTGCCGGCTGGCCACCGGCGCCGAGACGATGCTGGCGGCCTGGACCGGCACCCAGTCGCTCTGCTCGATGGCCCCGCACGCCCACCTGGTGCCCAAGGTGGACTCGTTCGGCATCACCCGGCACTTCACCAGGATCGACGGCCTGCACGGAAGCACCGGCGGCGAGAAGGCCGCGCACATGGAGGAGCACATCAGGGCGCTGGACGTCGATCCCGCCCAGGTCCTCGTGATCGGCGACAGCGTGGACGACGGGCTGGCCGCCCGCCACGTCGGCGCCAGGGCCGTGCTCTACACCGGCGGCATGACGACCAGGCAGGAGCTGGAGAGCACCGGGTTCCCGGTGGTCGATCGGCTCGCCGACGCGCTGGACCACATCTGACGGCCCGTCCCTGAAGGCCGGCCGTCTGGCCGGCCTCTTCGGCGGCCCCTTCAGTGGCCGGTCATGCCGGAATCCACGTGGGTGAGGATGCCGGAGGCCGTGATGGCCTACCCTGCTGAGAGATCCTTCAGGAGGCCGCCATCAATCGCCTTGTGCTGTGGAACGTCGACCTGACGCTGGTCGACGTCGCCATCGTGAGCAGAGACGCCTACGCCGAGGCGTTCCGCGTCGTGACCGGGCGTCCGCTCGTCAAGCTCGTCCCTCCGCTCGGCCGCCCCGACTCCGAGATCGTCTTCGAGACGCTCGCCGTCAACGGGATCGTGGCCGAGGACGACCATCTGCCCAGGTTCCTCGCGGCGCTGGCCACCGCCTTCGCCGACCGGCGCGGGCGGCTGGCCAAGGAAGGGCGCATGATGGCCGGGGCCAAGGCCGCGCTCAAGGCCGTCTCCAGGCTCGACGGCGTCGTCCAGACCGTGCTCACCGGCACGATCAAGAGCAACGCCGTGCTCAAGCTCAAGGCGTTCGGGCTCGACAAGCACATCGACTTCGAGCTCGGCGGCTACGGCGAGGAGGTCTACCCCAAGGCGACGCTGCTCCAGGTCGCCCAGTCGCGGGCCAAGCAGCGGCTGGGCACGCCGTTCACCGCGGCCAACACCGTCGTGATCGGCGACTCCACCCGTGACGTGCAGGCCGCCAAGATCGGCGGGGCGGCGATGATCGGCGTCACGTCGGGGCGGTCGATGGCGTCCGAGCTGCGCGAGGCCGGGGCCGACGTGGTGCTGCCCGACCTGTCCGACGCCTCCGAGGTGGTGGCGGCGGTCGCGGCCCTGACCGCGCCCCTGGACAGCCGCGCGGTCTGACCCTCCCACGGCATGGGAAGACCGGCTGATCCCCGGGCCGGCGAGGTCCGTGCGCCCCAAAGGTCCGTGCGTCCCAAAGGTCCGTGCGTCCAAGAGGTTCCTGCGCCCCAAGAGGTCCGTGCGTGCCGGGTCAACCGAGGGCTTTGAGGAAGCGGGCGGCGATCGGGGCGGCGACCGCTGAGCCGGCGCCGCCGCCCTCCACGATCACCGAGAACGCCACGTCTCCCTTGTAGCCGATGAACCACGAGTGCGCGGGCGGCTCCTTGCCCGAGCCGTACTCCGCGGTGCCGGTCTTGCCCGCCGTCCCCGACGGGAAGCTGACGCCGTGCGCGGTGCCGTCGGTGACCACGGCGGGCATGAGGGCGCGCAGCGCGTCCACGACGCCCTTCTCCAGCGGGCGCGGCGTGTCGGGCTGCCGTCCGGGGATGCGCTCGCCGGTGACCAGCCGGGGCGGGATCCACGCGCCCGAGGCGATCGCGGCGGCCACCGAGGCCATGTTGAGCGGGCTGGCCAGCACCCTGCCCTGCCCGATGGCGGCGGAGGCGAGGTCGGTGTCGTCCTTGGGGTCGGGGAACTCGGCGCGTACGGCGGGCACGCCCGGCGCGATCGGCGTGCCGAAGCCGAAGCTCCTGGCCACCTCGGCGAGCCGGCCGCCGTTCAGCCGGTCCACGCTGAGCTGCCCGAACGTGGTGTTGCAGGAGTGCGCGAACGCGTTCTGGAACGTCAGCGTCCCGAAGTCCTCGTAGCCGGCGTTGTGGAACGGGAAGCCGCCGATGTTCTGCTCGGCCGGGCAGGTGACCCGCTGCCCCGGCTCGATGCCGCCCGCGACCAGCGCGGAGGCGGTGACCACCTTGAACGTCGAGCCGGGCGGGTACTTGCCCATGAGCGCCCTGTTGAACCCGCCGGGCGCGTTGACCACGGCCAGGATCTCCCCGGTCGAGGCCCGCAGCGCCACCAGCGAGACGGGCTTGTCCACGCCCTTGAGCGCCTGCGCGCCGGCGCGGTGCACCTTGAGGTCGAGCGTGGTCTGGATCGGCGGCTCGCCGTCCGTCTCCCCGGCCACGTTCCGTAGCAGCTCATCGCCCCGGTAGAGCCCGATGACGGTGTTCCCGCGCGCCGTGAACCGGTCGGGGAAGGTCTGCTTCATGCCCTCGACGAGCTGCTGCACGGAGCCGGGCGCCGACGGGTCGTTGACCTGGGTGCCGTCGGCGGCGAGCACGCGTACCGGCTCGGCGTCGCGCTTGACGGCCCGCAGCGACAGGCCCTTGCGAAGCTGCGGGTGCATGGTGGCGGGCGTCCAGGCCACCTTCCACGTACGGTCGCGCTCGACCAGGCGCAGCCGCCCGGTGTAGGCGAGGTCGCGCGGCCCGGACAGCGCGGCGCGGAAGGCGATGACCTCCTTGCCCTCGCTCAGGTCGCGGCGCTCGAAGTGCGCGGCGGTCAGCTTCAGCCCGGTGCGGAAGTCGCGGTGGGCGCGCTCGAAGTCGGCGGGCGGGTCGGCGACCAGGTTGCGCATGGTGGCGTAGTCCTGGGCGCTCCAGGCTGCCAGGTAGTGGTCGGCGGTCTCCTCGGGCGAGCCCTGGGTTCGCGTCACCCAGACGACGCCGCCCGCCACGACGACCGGGACCAGCAGCCCGGCCACGATCCAGGGCCATCGCCTGCGGCGACGCCTGCCGTAAATTCTCCCCGTTTGCGGTGCCATGCCGCAGAGAACACCAGATGGGGAGTAACGGTGTCCAATATTGATATGAGGGACGCGTAGTTATAAAAGTGGATATATTGGCTGGTCATGGACCTTGTCCGGCACCTGCGCTACTTCATCGTGGTGGCGGAGGAACTGCACTTCGGCAACGCGGCGATCCGGCTCGGCATGGCTCAGCCGCCGCTCAGCCAGCGCATCAAGCGGCTGGAGGAGGAGCTCGGCGTACGGCTGTTCGACCGCTCGGCCCGCCAGGTACGCCTCACCGAGCAGGGCAGGCTGCTGCTGGGCGAGGCCCGCGCGATCGTCACCCGCGTCGACCGGCTGCACGAGCTGGCCAGGCAGGGCGGCGGCACCGTGCTGAAGGTCGGCGTGCCGCCCGACCTGGCCGCGTCCGTGCTGGCCGCCCTGATCGCCGCCTTCCGCGCGGCCAGCCCCGACGTACGCATCGCGCCCGCCGAGATCTGGACCGCCGACCAGGTGGCGGCCCTGGCCGACGGCACGATCGACGTCGGGCTCGTCCGCCACCCGATCACCGCGCCAGGTCTGCGCTTCGGGCAGCTGCTCGTGCAGCCCCAGGGCGTGCTGCTGGCCGACAGCGACCCGCTGGCGGCCGTCGGCGAGGTGCACCTGGCCGACCTGGCGGGCCGCGAGCTGCTGCTGCCGCCCCAGGAGGGCGAGCCCGGCTGGCGGGGCGAGGTGCTGGCCGAGTGCCGCCGCCACGGGTACGTGCCCGCCCAGGTCCATGACGGCGCCGGGCTCGGGCTGGTGCTGGCCGGGGCGGCGGTGGCGTTCGGGCCGAAGGTGGAGCTCCCGGGGCTGGCCTGGCGGCCGCTGCTAGGCTCGCCGATCGCGAGCCGGGTCTCCACGGCCTGGCGCACGGCGACGGCCGCGACCACCGACTTCGCGGCCGTGGCCGTACGGACGTTGAAGGAGAGCGCCGGGATGACCGAGCAGGGCGCCGCGCCCCAGCGGCGGGTCAGCCGCAGACCGGGGATGCTGGCATGACCCCGCCCGACTTCGACGCCCTGTTCACCCGCGCCGGGGTGACCGGCTGGCTGTGCGCCGCCGACGTCGACACCGGCCACGAGCTCGGCCACGGGCCCGATGAGCTGCTGCCGACGGCGTCCATGTTCAAGGTGCCGCTGCTGGTGGAGTTCTGCCGGCAGGCCGACGCCGGGCTGCTCGACCCTGCCACTCAGGTCACGGTGCCCGCTGAAGGGCGCATCCCCGGGCCCACCGGGATCGCCGCGATGCTCGACGACGTGACGATCTCGCTGCGCGACCTGGCGTACCTCATGATCGCGGTCAGCGACAACACCTCGGCCGACACGCTGCTCGACCTGATCGGGTGCGACGCGGTCAACGCCATGCTGGACGGGCTCGGGCTGGCGCGGACCAGGGTCGTGCAGGGGGCGGGGGAGGGCAACGCGCGCATGCGGGACGACACCGGGCACGGGTGGCCGTACCTCGATCCCGAGGACATCGCCCGGCTCAGCGTGCTCGACCCGGCGCACACCAACCGCAGCACGCCGCGCGAGATGGTCCGGCTGTTCGAGCTGATCTGGCGCGACGAGGCCGCCTCCGCCGAGTCGTGCGCGTGGATGCGCAGCGTGCTCAACATGCAGGTGTGGCCGCACCGGCTGGCCTCCGGCTTCCCGTACGACGACGTCGCCGTCAGCGGCAAGACCGGCACCTACCCGACGCTGCGCTGCGAGTCGGGCGTCGTCGAGTACCCCGACGGCCACCGGTACGCGGTGTCGGTCTTCACCCGGTCGTTCAGCACGGCGTTGATCCAGCCGCGCGCCGACGCGGTGATCGGCACGGCCGCGCGTATGGCGGTGGACCACCTACGGAGGTAGCAAGTTATGGGGGACGCCGGGTATGACATTCCTCCGTACGGGCGACAGGATGATGACATGGTTGCTGAGGGCGAGCTTCTCTGGGAGCCGGGCGACGAGGTGGTCGCGTCGGCCAGGCTGACCCGCTATCTGAGGTGGCTGGGCAGGTCAGGCGGCTACGAGGACGCGTGGCGGTGGTCGGTCGAGCACCCCGGCGCGTTCTGGACGTCGATCTGGGACTACTTCGAGGTGATCGGCGAGCGCGGCGACGGCCCCGTGCTGTCGGGCACGATGCCCGGGGCGACCTGGTTCGAGGGCGCCTCGCTCAACTACGCCGAGAACGCCCTGCGCCACGACGAGGGCCCCGGCCTGATCTTCGTCAGCGAGGACGGCGGCCGGCAGGAGCTGAGCAGGGCCGAGCTGCGCGAGGAGGTCGCGCGGGTGCGGGCCGGGCTGGTCAGGCTCGGTGTCGGCCGCGGCGACCGGGTGGCCGGCTACCTGCCCAACATCCCGCAGGCGCTGATCGCGTTCCTCGCCACCGCCTCGCTGGGCGCCATCTGGTCGGCGGGCTCGCCCGACTTCGGCGTGCCGTCCATCGTCGACCGGTTCAAGCAGATCGAGCCGAAGGTGCTCATCGCGGTCGACGGCTACCACTACAACGGCAAGAGCTTCGACCGCTCGGCCGCGGTCAACGAGATCGCCGCCGCGCTGCCCTCGCTGCGGGCGACCGTGTGGATCCCCTACCTGGCCGCCGCCGAGGAGGGCAGGGCCCCGCAGCAGGCCGAACCGATCGGCGGTCATGCCGCCGAGGTGCCGCACGGCCAGGTGATCGGCTGGGAGGGGCTGCGGGCCGAAAAGGGGCCGCTGGAGTTCGAGCGGGTGCCGTTCGGCCACCCGCTGTGGATCCTCTACTCCAGCGGCACGACCGGGCTGCCCAAGCCGATCGTGCACGGGCACGGCGGCGTGGTGCTCGAGCACCTCAAGGCGCTCACCTTCCACCAGGACCTCGGCCCCGGTGACGTGTTCTTCTGGTACACCACCACGGGCTGGATGATGTGGAACTACCTCATCGGCGCGCTGCTGGTGGGGGCCACGCCCGTGCTCTACGACGGCTCGGCCACGCATCCGTCGCCGGCCGCCCTGTGGCGCATCGCCGCCTCGGAGGAGGTGACGTACTTCGGGGTGGGGGCGCCGTACATCATGGCCTCGCTGAAGGCGGGGCTGCAGCTGGAGGGGCTCGAGCGGCTGCGCGGGGTCGGCTCGACCGGCTCGCCGCTGCCGCCCGAGGGCTTCGCCTGGCTGGCCGGGCAGCTTCCCGGCACGCCGCTGGGGTCCTTCTCCGGCGGCACCGACGTGTGCACGGGGTTCGTCGGCGCCACGCTGCTGCACCCCATCAGGGCCGGCATCATCCCCTGCCGGTCGCTGGGGGCGAAGGTGGAGGCGTACGATCCGGCGGGCAAGCCGGTGATCGGCGAGGTGGGGGAGCTGGTGCTGACCCAGCCGATGCCGTCGATGCCGGTCCGCTTCTGGAACGACCCCGAGGGGCGGCGCTACGCCGAGAGCTACTTCGACGTCTACCCCGGCGTCTGGCGGCACGGCGACTGGATCAAGATCAACGGGGACGGCGGCTGCGTCATCTACGGGCGCTCCGACTCCACGCTCAACCGGGGCGGCGTCCGCATGGGCACCAGCGAGTTCTACCGGGTGGTCGAGCGCTTCGAGGAGATCGCCGACAGCCTCGTCATCGACACCGGCCAGCTCGGGCAGGAGGGCCGGCTGCTGCTCTACGTCACGCTGGCCGAAGGCGCCGAGCTGACCGAGCCGCTCGAACGCGAGCTGCGCGCCACCCTGCGCAAGGAGCTGTCGCCGCGCCACGTGCCCGACGAGATCAGGGTGGTGCCCGGCATCCCGCGGACGCTGTCGGGCAAGAAGCTAGAGGTGCCGGTACGCAAGATCCTCCTCGGCACGCCCGTCGAGCAGGCCGCCAACCCCGACGCCATGGCCAACCCCGAGGTGCTGCGCCACTTCACCGGCTCTTGAGGCCGAACAGGGGCAGGCACGCCTCCAGGTTGTGGAGCTCGAAACCGGGCTCCTCCCGCCATTCCTCCCTGTCCATACGGAAGCGGCGGGTGACGACCGGCTTGCCCTTGCGGTTGTGCAGGGTCGTGCCGTCCTCCCGGTAGCCGAGCTTGCGCGTGACGGCCAGCGAGGATGGGTTGTCCTCGAACGCCTCCGTCACCGCCGACCTCGCGCCCAGGCCGGCGAAGGCGAAGTGCAGCACGGCCTTGCGCATCTCGGTGCCCACGCCCTGCCCCTGGAAGCGCCTGCCCAGCCAGGAGCCGGTCTTGACCTCGCCGAGCACGGGGAAGTCGGAGGCCATGACGCCCTGGGTGCCGATGACCTGGCCCTCGCGGACGACGACGAACTCGATCGCCCAGTCGTCCTCGCTGAAGCTGCTCCAGGTGCCGAAACGGAACTGGATCGTCCGCCTGGCCCGCTCGGCCGGCTCGCCCTCGGTCCACGGGAAGAGGAACGGCATCTGCCCCTCGTCGTGGATGCCCTCTGCGGCGCGGTCGCCCAGCTCGTCGAGGTCCTCGAGGGACGGGACGCGGAGGGTGAGGCGGGGCGTGGTGATCGAGAGCTCGAAGAGCGGCCAGTTGCGCATGGCACGGGATGGTGCCAGACGTCCCGGCGGCCGCGCGACTCATTTTTCCGACAAAAGGGTATTTTCCTGAATCTAGATATTAGCCGCGTCTTTTCCTCAACAAAACCATGAATTCTCTGCTGTCTGGGTAGGCGTCGATTTATGACGATAAAGCTTCAGACATTCACCGTTCTCGCTCTGTCCGCCGGCGTCCTTCCCTTCATCGCGACCCCGCTGCCCGCCGCCGCCGTCACCGTCCGTCCCGCCGCCCCGCCACCCGCGGAGAGCGCCGAGCGGCCGGCGGGCGAGGAGACGGCGAAGGTCGAGAAGGTCGAGGAGGTCAAGAGCAAGCCGGTGCTGCTGCGCCCGGGGCACAGGGGCGAGGCCGTCCGCACGCTCCAGCGCAAGCTGCACAGGGGTCGCTACTACTTCGGCCGCATCAACGGCGTGTACGACGAGCAGACCAAGTTCGCCGTCTGGGCGTTCCAGAAACACAAGCGCATGATGCCGAGGAAGGAGGTCGGGCCGAAGATGCTGGCGGCGCTGGACAAGCCCGTCAGGCACAAGGTGCTGGTGCCGGGCGGCGCGCCCGACCGGGTGGAGATCGACCTGCGCAACCAGTTGCTGACCGTCTATCGCGACCGCAGGCCCGCGCTGATCTCGCACGTCTCCACCGGCGCCGAGGTGCGCTACTGCGAGAACGGGCGGTGCGGCAACGCCATCACGCCGACCGGGGACTTCCGCGTGCTGCGCCGCGCGCCCGGCTGGACGACGGGGCCGCTGGGGTCGATGTACAACTCCCTGTACTTCACCGGGGCCATCGCCATGCACGGCTCGACGAAGGTGCCGCTGCGGCCGGCCTCGCACGGGTGCGTGCGGGTGCCGCTGGAGACGTCCAAGCGGCTGTACCAGATGGTGAAGATCGGCGAGCCGGTGCACGTCCGGGGAAAGATTATGTGACCCGCCTTACGGTGAAATTTCGAGAAATATCGGGCTATTCCTCTCCGAGTCATCGCGCCATTCCCGGCGCGGACGTCCGGGCCGGGCGAAGCCCGGCGGGGCGCCGCGCCTTTCTCGGGTGCGTTCCCGATGAGACGCGGTGAACCCCGCCGGGCTCGTCAGCTCACGCCGTGCCGCCCACCCGCGAGATGCGCGGGATGCCGCCCACGCGGCTCAGGCGCGGCACGCTGTCCCCTGCCTTCTTCAGCACGCCGTCCTTGACCAGCCGCAGCGGCGAACCGGCCGGCTTGGGGCCGTCACCGGTGGTCTGCGCCAGGCGCAACGCCAGCGCCGGGCACATGTCGACCGCCCGCCTGGCGTCCTTGGCCATGAAGCCGGGGATCTTCCTGAACGACGGGAAGCCGTAGTCGTCCAGGTCCACGAACTCGGGCAGCAGGTGCGCGCACAGACCGTGGCCCTGGCAGCGTGACCAGTCGACCTCCAGCCGGTACTCGGGCTCCGGCTCACGCTCCGGCATCGGCAGCACGCCGCGTACCGGACGGCCGCAGGAGCCGTGCTCCAGGTGGATGGCGATCTCGTCCTCGAACGCGTCCAGCGCCGACAGCACGAACTTGGCCGTCCCGTCGGGGTGGAAGCAGGCGCCGCGGCGCTCCACGACGCGTACGGCGCGGCGGACCGCGTCCACGGAGCCGGTGCCCTCGGCCAGCGCGCAGATGGCCCTGGCGACGTCGGGCAGCCCGAGCCGGCAGGGGCCGCACTGGCCGGCCGACTCGGCCGCCAGGTACGAGGCGACCCTGGCCGCCTCGCCCAGCGGGCACGTGGACTCGCCGAGCGGCACGATGATCCCTGCCCCCAGGGTCGCCCCTGCCGCTTTCATGCCCTCGCGGGAGATGACGGCCGTCTCGACCGCCTCGGCCGACAGCCACGCGCCGTGATAGCCGCCGATCAGCACCCCGTCGCCGGCCTCCGCCTCGCACAGGGCGAGCACGTCGGCCAGCAGGGTGCCGGTGGGCGCCTCGATCACCGCGCCGTTGGCGGCGCCGCCGCTCACGGTGAGCAGGATCGTGCCGGGCTCCTTGGTGGTGCCCACTTCCGCGTACTTCTGGGGGCCGTACTCGGCCAGCAGCGCGAACTGCGCGTACGTCTCCGTGTTGGACAGCAGGGTCGGCAGCCCGTCCACGCCGCTCTGCGCGGCCCGCTTCTTCCTGCCCGGCGGGATGCCCTCCTCCCCGTTGACCGCACGGACGAGCGCGCCGCCCTCCCCGGAGATGAACCGTTCCTTGATCCCGACCACCCTGATCGGGACCCGGCTCTCGGCGCCTCCTGAGACGTTGGCGGCGCGGCGCTCGGCCACGGCGGCGGCGACGGACGCCTCGGCGACCTCGCCGCCGGCCGTGGCGACGACCACCTCGCGGGCGCCCAGCGCCTCGGCCGCCAGCACCGCGCCGTCCAGCACGAGGTGCGGGTTGCGGGTCAGCAGCATGGCGTCCTTGGAACTGGCGGGCTCCCCTTCCGCGCCGTTGACCAGGACGACGCTCTCGCCGGTGCCGGCGGAGTCGGCCACCGCCCGCAGTTTCCTGGCGAAGGGAAAGGCCGCGCCGCCCCGGCCCCGCATGTCCACCTCGTTGGCGTACGAGATGAGCTCGCCCAGTTCGCGTGGCTCCACGAGACCGTGGAGCGTGCGGTGGGCGGGCAGGTCGAGACGGCGGCAATGGTCCAGCCCGGCGGTCAGCCGGGCCGGACCCATGCGCAGCACCCGTGGGACGCGGGCGGGAATCACGAAGCCTCCTGGACGAGTGCGAACAGGGTCATCCCGCCTCCCGGTACCTGCGCCTGGCCTCGGCGAGGCTGACCGGCGCGTCGGCGCGGGCCGCCGCCGCGGCGGGCTGCCTGCTCTTGCCGGGGGCCTTGGCGGCGGGCCGTTCCGCGGGCACGCCCATGGGCGCGGCGGAGGTCACGGCGGGCCCCTCGATTCTTTCCGGTACGACCGGCGGCCTGCGGACCGTGGCCAGCACGCGCACGACCAGCGCGCCGCCGACCGCCGCCATGCTGGCCACGTACGACCAGGCCACCCAACCGGCCGGCGGGCGGCCGGCCGTCAATCCGTGCATGATGCCGATGGGCCAGGCCAGGTACGCGGCGGAATGGAGGATCCGCCACATCCACGGCCTGCTCCGTACGGCGAAGCGACCTCTCAGCATCCCCGTCGCCACGGCCACGACCATGAGGTCGAAGGCCAGGGTGCCGAATCCCACGTAGATCCCGGCGATGGGCACGACCGCCGCCCCCGGCGGCACGTGACCCAGGCTGATCATCAGCGTGATGTGCGTGATCAGGTAGGCCAGCCCGATGAGCGCGGTGGCTCGGTGCGCGAGCTGGGCCCTGACCCGGTTCGCCGGGGACAGGAAGACGCGTTCGGTGGTGAGCAGGCCGAGCGCGACGGTCGCGGTCAGCAGCACCAGGGCGAACACGCCCGCGTAGAACTCGAGGAAGCCCACCCCTTGGCCGAGCAGCGCGATGCCGCGTTCCGTCCTGGTCAGCGCGAACGCCGATAACAGGACGGCCGCGATCGAGGCGCTCGCCCCCAGCCGGACCTTCCTGGTGTCCAGCAGCGTGGGGGCGTGCCTGGGGTGTCGTCTGTGGAGCATCTATTTCCCTCCAAGGTCGGGTGAGGGTGCGACTCCGGAAGGCTGGGAGCCCGATGGTCCGGGCGGACGGTCAGATCAGCACCGGCGGCCCCGGTTGATGCAGGTGACGACGTTCTGCATCAGTCTGTCGGGCATCACGTTGACGAAGTCAGCGTGGTCGGTGACCGGGTTGTGCTTCTGCTCCGGGAAGGCGTCCAGGGCGAACGAGGGTCCCTGCGGCACCGCGTACGTGAGGGTCATGCGGAGTGCGGGTACCGCCCTGGTGCCCTGCGGGCAGGCGCCGTTCTGGTCAGGGAAGACGATGTGCGTGCGGTGGTTGGCGCTGTCGGTGTTCTGACCGTCCCAGCAACTGGGGAAGTCCAGGATACGAACGACCTGGCTGCCGCGCGGGCAAAGCGGATATTTGTCGGTAGTTATGCGATTTTGGAATCCCGTGCAGGTCCAGGCCGAGCGGGCGTTGGCGGTGCCGTTGGTGGCCGCCTTGGCGTCGCCGGTGATGATCCGCAGGAACCTCGGCATGGCCACGACCCTGGAGTTCGCGTTGCCGCGGAACTGCAGCTGCACCGAGCGGGCCCGCAGCACCTGGCCGACGTTGCCGTCCGGGTCATCGGCGTTCGCCTCAGACCTGCGGTCCCTGATGACCGGCCAGAAGTACGTGGACTGGTCGTTCAGCCGGCAGGTGGTGCCCGCCGCGGCCAGGCTCTCGTCGGTCGAGAACGCGTCGGTCGAGAGGTTGCCCACGTAGTCGTGCAGGTGGTGTGCCCCGTTGCTCACGCCTGGGGCGACGATGAAGTTGTCGGGGTTGTTGTGGCCATCGCGGTTGGTGCCGCACTGCGCGACGAACGTGCCGCGCGAGCCGCCCCTGCCGATGCGCGCGTCGAGGCGGCGCGGCTGGACCTGGCGGATGTCCACGAAGTCCTGCACGAACGGGCCGAGGCCGGCGCAGGGGTCAGTGGCGGTCGGGGAAGGAGAGGGGCTCTGTGACGGGTCGACACCGCCGTTGTCACCGCCGTTGCCATTCCCGTTGTCGTTCCCGTTCTCGTTTCCGTTGTCGTTGCCGTTCCCGTTGCTCGGGTCGTTGCCGTTGTTTCCGCCGTTGTCCCCGTTGTTATCGCCATTCCCGTTGTCGCCGTCGTTTCCGTTGTCGCCGTTGTCGTTCCCATTGTCGGCTTCGTCGTTATTTCCGCTGCCGTTTCCGCCGTTGTCTCCGTTGTTGCCGCCATTGTCCGGGTTGCCCTGGTTTCCGGTCGGGCTGGGGGTCGGGCTGGGCGATCTGGTCGGCTGGCGGCGGCGCGAGAAGGTGGTGGGGTCGTCCTGGTCGTCGGGGGACTGCGGGTCCACCGCGACGCTGCCGCCCTGCGGCGCCTGCTGGTCCTCCTCCCGGTTCTGCTGGTTCTGATCCTGCTGCCGGCCGAAGCGGCCGAACCGGTCGTCGTCGCGCTGGTTCTGTCCCTGCTGGTTGCCGCCCTGCTGGTTGCCGCCCTGCTGGTTCCTGCCCGGCTGCTGGGACTGCCGCCCCTGAGGTGACTGGCCACTCTGTGCAGGGTCGCAGGGCGCGGCGACCGCCGGCCCCACGCCGATGACGGCCGCGGACACCAGGCCGGTCGCCGTCACGGCCAGCGCGGACACGGCCGCGGCCATGCGTCTGGATCTCCTCATGTGCGTTTCCTCTTTTCAACCGCCATTGACGACGGGTGGAGCGGGTGAGGGCGTGGGGGCTTCCGGAAGCCGCTGGTGATCCACCAGACCCGTGGACTCCAGGTACGCCATGTGGCGCATCACGTAGTTGATGCCTTCCTGGGCCAGCTTTCGTACCTCGGAGTTGCGGGTCCCGGACCGCACGCCCGCCACGACGGAGAACACCTTTCCGTGCGCGTCACGCAACAGGTTGGCGAAGTCCTTGTCGAAGGCAGGGCCGCTCTCCGCCGCCAGCTGGGCCATCCAGCGCTGCTGGTCGGGGTTGGGCTCGTCGGGCAGGGCCACGCCGAGCTTCTTGGCGGCCTGGCGGACCATCAGGTCGAGCTCCTTGTGCTCGTCCCTGATCAGCTTCCCGACTTCCTTCACGCGTTGGGACTCGGCGCGGGTCTGGGCGTACTCGCCGACGGGCATCTCCCAGAGGCCCGCCTGGCGTACCTTGATGAGCAGGTCGACGTCGGCGGCCGTGAGCGGGCCCGACGACCGCTGCGTCCACTGAGCGGACGCGGGGTCGATCGCCGGGGGCATGACCAGCGCGATCGTCGCGGCGGCGGCAACCACGAAGCCGCCGAGCATGAACAACTCGCCGCGCAAAAGCCTGTGCATGGTCGGAGGTACGCGGGCGTACCCGCAAAGGTT
This sequence comes from Nonomuraea sp. NPDC049419, assembly GCF_040676995.1. Classification (NCBI taxonomy): domain Bacteria; kingdom Bacillati; phylum Actinomycetota; class Actinomycetes; order Streptosporangiales; family Streptosporangiaceae; genus Nonomuraea; species Nonomuraea sp. NPDC049419. Next base: position 615,658 of record NZ_JBFAQB010000001.1, read on the forward strand.
CACGTATGGTCGGAGATAGTTAGAAATGACTGGAGTTATCGGAGTGGCTACCGCTTGGATAACGAAGGTGTAAAGATGTGCCCCGTGCTAGGTCACCTCGACGGCAGGTTCGAGAGTGCGGATGCCGAGGCGGAGCACCGCATCGCGGTGCTTTACCAGGAGTTCGGCGGCCCTCTGCTGCGCCACGTACGCAAATCAACAGGTAACGACCTTCAGTGGGCTGAAGACGTCGTGCAGGAGACGATCGTCAGGGCCTGGCGAAACTCGGCAAGACTGCAATGGGAACCGAGCCTCATATGGGCGTGGCTGCTGACCGTGGCCCGTCGCATAGTCATTGATGGTCGTCGGCGGAAGAGCGTCCGGCCGCAGGAGGTCGAGCCGCCTGAAGTCGACATGATGTCGGTTCCGGATGGATCGGAGCGAGCGTTATCGGCGATGGTCGTCGCTGACGCGCTGCGGTCCCTGTCTCCGGAACACCGCGAAGTCATTGAGCAGACCTACCTCCGAGACCGTACGATAAGTGAGGCGGCGGAGATTCTGGGGATCCCGCCGGGCACGGTGAAGTCCCGGCTCTACTACGGGATCCGGGCTCTCCGTGAGCTGCTGCGGGACAAGGGGGTAGCCGGCTGATGCACGAAGAGGTGGCCGCCTACGTCCTCGGCGTCCTCGATGAGGAGGAGCACGAGGCGTTCGAACGCCACCTCGAAACGTGCGAGCGCTGTCAGGCGGAGCTGGTCGAGCTCGCCGAGGTGCCAGGGCAACTCGACGAGCTCAAGAACGACCCCTCTTCGACCTCCGGCGACGACCCGCCGATGTCCTCCATGTCACGTTGACGTTTATCCCCTTTTCGGGTGATATCGGTAGGGCAAGGCGTCACGCCCGGCCGCACGTGGCCGGGCGGTCAGGGGAGGTGTTCGGTGGGCATCGACGGTGATGCGCCCGGCCCTCCACGCCGGCGGTTCGGCGAGGAAGGCGGTCTGCTCTCCTACGGCGACTACCTTCGCCTGCCCGAGCTCCTCGACCAGCAGCGGCCGCAGTCCGCGGCCCCTGACGAGCTGCTCTTCATCACCACCCACCAGGTCTACGAGCTGTGGTTCAAGCTGCTGCTCCACGAGCTGGAGTCGGTGCGCTCCGCCATGTTCGCGGGCGAGCTGTGGCTGGCCAGGCACCTGTTCAAGCGGGTGCACGCGGTCGAGCGGGTGATGGTCGAGCAGGTCGAGGTCCTGGAGACGATGACCCCGCAGGACTTCCTGGCCTTCAGGGCCGGCCTGGCGCCCGCGAGCGGGTTCCAGTCGGTCCAGTTCAGGGAGCTGGAGTTCCTGTCGGGGCTGAAGGACGAGCGCTATCTCGGCTCCTTCAGGCACGCGAGCGAGGACGAGCTCGCCCGGCTGCGCCGCAGGCTCACGGAGCCCACGCTGTGGGATGCTTATCTGACCGCCCTCTCCCAGCGTGGCCTGCCGGTCTCCGACAGCGAGATCATGGACTCGCTGCTGGCCGTGGCGAGGGACCGCGGGTCTCACGACGACCTGTGGCAACTGGCCGAAGACCTGCTGACGCACGACGAGACCGCCGCGCTGTGGCGGATGCGTCACGTCCAGATGGTCGAACGCCAGATCGGCACCAAATCGGGCACAGGCGGCTCGACCGGTGCTCCCTACCTGCGCGGCAGAACCCGCCTGCACTACTTCCCGCTGCTGTGGGAACTCAGGGCCTGGCTATGAACAGCCATGGCGAACCCTCACAAAGGAGTGAGAGCGAAATGCCGCTCGACGAGGCCAAGGATGAGCTGCTCCAGCGAGCCGCGGAAAGATGCGCGGCGAGCAGTGGGCACATGAGCGCCGAGGAGGCGCTGTCCTTCCTGCGGCTCTACTATCGACACGTCGCGCCGGAGGACCTGCTCGACCGCAACCCCGTTGACGTCTACGGCCCCGCGATGTCCCAGAGGCAGCTCGCGGAGGTCCGCCCCCAGGGCAGGGCGGTGGTCCGTGCCTACACCCCCACGATCGAGGAGAACGGCTGGGACCCCGGCCACTCCGTGGTCGAAGTGGTGACCGACGACATGCCGTTCCTGGTCGACTCCGTCACGATGGAGATCGACCGCCACGACCTCGGCACCCACCTGGTCGTCCACCCGCAGATGCGGGTGCGCCGCGACATGACCGGCCGGATGCTCGGCCGCGACCAGGAGGACGTCACCGGCCAGATGCTGGTCGAGTCGTGGATCCACATCGAGGTCGACCGGCAGTCCGACCCCGAGGTGCTCAAGCGGCTCGAGGCCGACCTGCTGCGGGTGCTCGCCGACGTGCGCCACACGGTCGAGGACTTCGCGAAGATGCGGGCCCTGGCCGTACAGACCGCCGAAGACCTGAGCATGAACCCGCCGCCGCTGGAGCCCGCCGAGGTCGAGGACAGCATCGACCTGCTGCGCTGGCTCGCCGACGGGCACTTCACCTTCCTCGGCTACCGCGAATACCGGCTGGAGCACACCGACGAGGGCGAGATGCTGCGCGCGCTGCCCGGCGCGGCGCTCGGCATCCTGCGCGACGACAAGGCCGGGTCGGAGAGCTTCGCCGCGCTGCCTCCCGAGGTGCGGGCCAAGGCGCGCGAGAAGCAGCTCATGATCATCACGAAGGCCAACTCCAAGGCCACCGTGCACCGGGCCAACTACCTCGACTACATCGGGGTGAAGCTGTTCTCGGCGGACGGCGAGGTGATCGGTGAGCGGCGCTTCCTCGGCCTGTTCACCCACATGGCCTACAACGAGTCGATCTCCCGCATCCCGGTGCTGCGCCGCAAGCTGGCCGACGTGCTCGACCAGGCCGGGCTCGCGCCCGACAGCCACGACGGCAAGGACCTCATCGAGATTCTGGAGACCTTCCCGCGCGACGAGCTGTTCCAGACCTCCGTCGACCAGCTGCTGCCGATCGCGCTCGGCGTGCTGCGGCTGCGCGAGCGCAAGCAGGTCAAGCTGTTCCTGCGGCGCGACGACTACGGGCGCTACATCTCCTGCCTGGTCTACCTGCCGCGCGACCGCTACACCACCAAGGTCCGGCTGAAGATGCAGGAGGTGCTGCTCAAGGCGCTCGGCGGCACGTCGCTCGACTACAGCGCGATGATCGGCGAGTCCGTGCTGGCCCGGCTGCACGTCGTGGTGCGCGGCGAGCGCGGCAGGCAGCTGCCCGCGCCCAGCGTGGACGTCGAGGAGCTGGAGGCCCGCCTGGCGGCCATCACCCGCTCCTGGGAGGACGACCTCGCCTCCGCGCTGACCGAGATGACCTCCGAGGAGGAGGCGCCCAAGCTCATCAAGCGCTACGCCTCCGCCTTCCCCGAGGGCTACAAGGCGGACTTCCCGCCCAAGGTGGCCGTGGTCGACCTGCGGCGGCTCGAAGAGCTCGTCGAGGCGGGCGACGGCGACAAGGTCGGCATCAACCTCTACGAGCCGTACGACGCGGCCGAGGGCGAGCGGCGGCTGAAGATCTACAAGATCGGCTCGCCCATCTCGCTGTCCCGTGCCCTGCCGCTGATCCAGCGGCTCGGGGTCGAGGTCGTGGACGAGCGGCCGTACGAGGTCGACCGCGACAACGACCCGCGCACCAAGAACGCCTGGATCTACGACTTCGGGCTGCGCTACACGCCGGCCGACGGCGTCGGCAGGGACGAGTTCAAGCGGCTCTTCCAGGACGGGCTCAACGCCCTGTGGACCGGCCGGGTGCAGGCCGACGACTTCAACGCGCTCATCCTCAGCGCCGGGCTGACCTGGGAGCAGGTCGAGATCCTGCGGGCCTACGCCAAATACCTGCGGCAGGCCGGCAGCACGTTCTCGCAGCCGTACATGGAGGGCGTGCTCAAGGGCAACGTCAGGGTGGCCAGGCTGCTGGTGCGGCTGTTCGAGGCCAAGCACGACCCGCGGCGCGGCGAGGACGTCCGGGTCGATCTCGTGGAGGCGCTCAACGAGGAGATACTCGGGGCCCTCGACGAGGTGGCCTCGCTGGACGAGGACCGCATCCTGCGGGCGTACCTGGAGATGATCCAGGCCACGCTGCGCACCAACTACTTCCAGACCGTCGACGGCGTGCGCAAGCCGTACATCTCGCTGAAGTTCGACCCGCAGGCCATCAGCGTGCTGCCACTGCCCAGGCCGAAGTACGAGATCTTCGTCTACTCGCCCCGCGTCGAGGGCGTGCACCTGCGCTTCGGCAAGGTCGCGCGCGGCGGCCTGCGCTGGTCGGACCGGATGGAGGACTTCCGCACGGAGATCCTCGGCCTGGTGAAGGCGCAGATGGTGAAGAACACCGTCATCGTGCCCACCGGCTCCAAGGGCGGATTCGTCGTCAAGCGGCCGCCCACGTCAGGCAAGCGGGAGGACCTGCTCGCCGAGGGCGTGGCCTGCTACCGGATGTTCATCTCCGGCCTGCTCGACGTCACCGACAACCTCGTGGACGGCAAGGTCGTGCCGCCGCCCGACGTCGTCAGGCACGACGGCGACGACACCTACCTCGTCGTCGCCGCCGACAAGGGCACCGCGACGTTCTCCGACATCGCCAACGGCGTGGCCAAGGAGTACGGCTTCTGGCTGGGCGACGCCTTCGCCTCCGGCGGCTCCATCGGCTACGACCACAAGGCCATGGGCATCACCGCCCGCGGCGCGTGGGAGTCGGTCAAATACCACTTCCGTACGATGGGCGTGGACGTCCAGACGGCCGACTTCACCGTGGCCGGCGTCGGCGACATGTCGGGCGACGTCTTCGGCAACGGCATGCTGCTGTCACAGCACATCCGGCTCGTGGCCGCCTTCGACCACCGGCACATCTTCGTCGACCCCTCGCCCGACGCCGCCCGCTCCTACGCCGAGCGCCGCCGCCTGTTCGAGCTGCCGCGCAGCTCGTGGGAGGACTACGACGCCAAGCTGATCTCCCCGGGCGGCGGCGTCTTCCCGCGCACCGCCAAGTCCATCCAGATCACCCCGCAGATGCGCGAGGCGCTCGGCATCCCCGCCGGCATCGCGTCCATGGCGCCCAACGACCTCATCAGCGCCATCCTGCGGGCCCCCGTCGACCTGCTCTGGAACGGCGGCATCGGCACCTACGTCAAGGCCAGCTCCGAGTCCCACACCGACGTCGGCGACAAGGGCAACGACGGGCTCAGGGTCAACGCGTCCGAGCTGCGCTGCAAGGTCGTCGGCGAGGGCGGCAACCTCGGCTTCACCCAGCTCGCCCGCATCGAGTTCGCGCTCAACGGCGGGCTGGTCAACACCGACTTCATCGACAACTCGGCCGGCGTCGACACCTCCGACCACGAGGTCAACATCAAGATCCTGCTCGACCAGGTCGTCCGCGACGGAGAGCTGACCGACAAGCAGCGCAACCAGGTCTTCACCTCGATGACCGACGAGGTCGCCCAGCTGGTGCTGCGCGACAACAAGGCCCAGAACGTGGTGCTCGACGCGGCCCGTACGCAGGCCGTCGAGATGCTCCACATCCACGCCCGCTACCTGCGCAAGCTCGAACGCGACGGGCTGGTCAACCGGGAGCTGGAGTTCCTGCCCTCGGACAAGACGCTCGCCGAGCGGCGCCAGGCCAGGCTGGGGCTGACCTCGCCCGAGTTCTCGGTGCTGCTCGCCTACACCAAGCTGGTGGCCGACGCCCAGCTGCTCGGCTCCGACCTGCCCGACGACCCCTACCTGGCGTCGTGGCTGGTCGACTACTTCCCCTCCGCGCTGCGCGAGCGGTTCAGGCCGTACATGGACGAGCACCCGCTGCGCCGCGAGATCATCACCACCCGCGTGGTGAACGAGCTGGTCAACTCGGCGGGCACCACGTTCATGTACCGCTTCGGCGAGGAGACCGGCGCGTCCACGCCCGACATCGTGCGGGCCTACCTGGTCGCGCGCGAGGTGTTCGACCTGCCCGGCTTCCACCGGGCGGTGGAGTCGCTGGACAACCAGGTCGACACCGCCACCCAGATCGCCATGCTGCTGGAGGCCCGCAAGCTGGCCGAGCGGGGCGCCCGGTGGCTGCTGGTCAACCGGCGGCCGCCGCTCGACCTCGCCGGGTCGGTGAGCTTCTTCGACAAGGGCGTCAACGGGATCATCGGGCACATACCCAAGCTGCTCACCGGGCCCGACCTGGCCGCCTTCGAGGAGCGCCGCGACGCGTTCGTGGCCCGCGGGGTGCCCGACGACCTGGCCGAGCGGGTGGCCGCGATGGTGCCGGCGTACTCGACGCTCGACCTGGTGGAGATCTCGTCGCTGACGGGACGCCCGGTCAACGAGGTGGGCGAGGTCTACTTCGACCTGGCCGACCGGCTCCAGCTCTCCCGGCTGCGCGAGCGCATCATCGCGCTGCCCCGCGACAACCGGTGGAACTCGATGGCCCGCTCGGCGCTGCGCGACGACCTGTACGCCGCGCACGCCTCGCTCACCCGCGACGTGCTGGCCCACAGCCGGCCCGGGCTGTCTCCCGAGGAGCGGCTGGCCCGCTGGACCGAGGCCAACTCGGCGGCGGTCGCCAGGGCCAGGCAGACGCTGTCGGAGATCTGGGAGAGCGACAACTTCGACCTCGCCACGCTGTCGGTCGCGCTGCGCGCCATCCGTACGCTGGTGGCCGCCAGCAACCTGCCCCACACGGAGGCCTGAGAAGCGCGGGGGCGGGCTCACCGGCCCGCCCCCTCCTACTGTCCTGACGCGCGGGTGAGCGCCCCGTCGTGGGCGATCACGGGCGCGGGCGCCGGCTTCGTCAGCGGCGGCACGGCCGTGGCGTACTGGTGGGTCTCGGTCAGCTTGAGCGAGCGGCGCAGCACCGGCGTGCTGATCGCCCAGCGCGCCGAGTCGGGCACCGGGATGTAGTCGTCCTCGGCCGTCTTCGTCTGGGTGGACGTGGTGCGCGACAGCGAGTATTGGATCAGCGCGCCGCCGTCCTCGGTGCGCAGGGCGTAAACAGGGAAGTTGTCGGCGCTGAAGATCGAGTCGTAGCTGAACCCGTCGCTCTTGGCGCTCTCGCGGCGCTCGGCGATCTGCTCGGCCACCTCGGTGGTGTAGGGGCCGGCCGCGAGCAGGCCGTCGGTGACGCCCGCCTTGCCCGTCTCGGCCACGCTGGCGTGGACGGGGCCGATGAACTGCGGGCTGATGGTGACGCTCTTGTCGTCGGCGGCCACGGCCGTGGCGTAGCCCTCGTCGTCGAGCTCGATCGGTGGCAGCTCCTGGCCGGGCAGCAGCTCGGCGGCCGAGCTGAGCCGCCAGCGGTCGAACTTGACGAACGTCAGCAGCGTCGGCGCGTCGTCGCGCGTCACCAGCACGCTGAACCACGGCGAGCCCGCGCCCTCGTCGAAGCGGGGGACGTAGAACGTGGGCGAGCCCCACTGGTGGCGTGGCGGAGTGTAGCCGGAGGAGAGGTAGGCGGCCTGGATGAGCTGCCACTGACCGCCCGTCGTGATGTCCTGCACCTGCAGCAGCCGCCCCTGGAAGTCGCCGGGCACGTTGCGCAGCAGGTCGTCGGTGCGGGTGTAGGCGGCGAACTCCTCGGCCGCCTCGGCCTGGGTGACGGCCGGCGGCTCGGGCGACTTCGACGGCGTGGAGGTGGCCGCGGCAGGGGTGGAGGGGGCCGGGCGGGCATCGCCGGAGCAGGCGGTCACCGCGGCGAGGAGGCCGGCGGCGAGCGCCAGCACCTTCCGCCGACCGTATGCACGCACCTCGCCATGTTATTCGGGCCCGCGTGGGTCGCGTACCCTTGGGAGACGTGGCAGGCATCGATCCGGCAGAAGAGATCAACGAGCTTCGGGGCACGCTCCGCAGCATCCAGGACGTGCTCGACCTCGACGCGATGCGCAAGCAGATCGAGGAGCTGGAGCAGCAGGTTGCCGCCCCCGACCTGTGGGACGACCCCGACCAGGCCCAGAAGGTGACGAGCCGGCTCTCCCACCTCCAGGGCGAGCTCAACAGGGTCGACGGCGTCGCCAGGCGCCTCGACGACCTGGCGGTCCTCTACGAGCTGGCGGCCGAGGAGGCCGACGACGACACGCGCGCCGAGGCCGACAAGGAGCTCGAGTCGCTGCGCTCCGACATCGGCGCCCTTGAGGTCCGCACGCTGCTGTCGGGCGAATACGACGCCCGCGAGGCGCTCATCACGATCAACTCCCAGGCCGGCGGCGTCGACGCGGCCGACTGGGCGGAGATGCTGCTGCGCATGTACCTCCGCTGGGCCGAGCGCAAGGGCTACGCGACCGAGGTCTACGACACCTCCTACGCGGAGGAGGCCGGCATCAAGTCGGCCACGTTCACGATCAAGGCCCCCTACGCCTACGGCACGCTGCGCGGCGAGCACGGCACCCACCGGCTGGTCCGCATCAGCCCCTTCGACAACCAGGGGCGGCGGCAGACCTCGTTCGCCGGGGTCGACATCGTGCCCGTCGTCGAGCAGACCGACCACATCGACATCAACGAGGACGAGATCCGCGTCGACGTCTACCGGTCGAGCGGCCCGGGCGGCCAGGGCGTCAACACCACCGACTCCGCGGTGCGCATCACCCACCTGCCGACCGGCATCGTGGTCTCCTGCCAGAACGAGCGCTCCCAGCTGCAAAACCGCGCCACGGCGATGAACGTGCTGCAGGCCAAGCTGCTGGAGCGCAAGCGGCAGGAGGAGGCCGAGAAGATGTCGGAGCTGCGCGGCGCCTCCACCACCTCGTGGGGCACGCAGATCCGCAACTACGTGCTGCACCCTTACCAGATCGTGAAAGACCTGCGCACCGCCACCGAGGCCGGCAACCCGTCAGCGGTGCTCGACGGCGACCTCGACGAGTTCATCGAGTCGGAGATCCGGTGGATGCGGCGCCAGGAGTCAGGCGCCGAGCAATAGGTGCTCGGCCGCCAGCGTCAGCAGGAGCAGGGCGACGAGCAGCAGGCCGATGAGGGCGGGTGACAGCCCGGCGAAGCCGTGGTTGTGCATCCGCTCCCGGTTGGCGCGGCACAGGGGGCAGCGTCCCTCGATCACGGGGTGGGCGCACTGCGCGCATACGAGGTGTTCGCAACTCATGACAGCCCCAAGTCTAGCCGCACAATCGTTTTGTTTCCGTTATGGACGTTCCATGCCAGTCTTCCCCCTAGACTGTCGTCTGGCCAATCGGAACGTCGATCATCAGTAAAGAAGACGTAACCGATGGTCGCCCGGCGGGAAGTGGGCATATGCCACCCTCGCTTCCGTCCTGACCCCTAGACTGGCATGCCGTGATGCTCTCGTGATCCATTTCGATAATGTCACCAAGGTCTACGCGAACCAGAACCGGCCCGCCCTCGACCACGTATCCGTTGACGTGGACAAGGGTGAGTTCGTGTTCCTCGTCGGTCCCTCGGGATCAGGCAAGTCCACGTTCCTGCGTCTGATCCTGAAGGAGGAGCGGCCCAACTCCGGCGCGATCCACGTCGCCGGCAAGGATCTGGCCCGCCTCTCCAACTTCAAGGTGCCGCACCTGCGCCGCCGCATCGGCTGCGTCTTCCAGGACTTCAGGCTGCTCCCGAACAAGAACGTCTACGAGAATGTGGCGTTCGCGCTCGAGGTCATCGGTAAGCCGCGGCGGTTCATCCGCAAGGTGGTGCCCGAGGTCATCGAGCTGGTCGGCCTCGAAGGCAAGGCGCACCGCATGCCCGACGAGCTGTCCGGCGGCGAGCAGCAGCGCGTCGCCATGGCCCGCGCCTTCGTCAACCGGCCGATGATCCTGCTGGCCGACGAGCCCACGGGCAACATCGACCCCGCGACGAGCATCGGCATCATGAAGGTGCTCGACCGCATCAACAGGACTGGCACCACGGTCGTCATGGCCACGCACGACGCGGCCATCGTCGACTCCATGCGTAAGCGTGTCGTGGAGCTGGAGGACGGCAAGATCGTCCGTGACCAGTCGCGTGGCGTGTACGGCCAGGCGTACTGACAGGGAGCTGCAGACAAGACATGCGGGCGAATTTCATCTTCTCCGAGGTCTGGATCGGCCTCCGTCGCAACCTGACCATGACGATCGCCGTGATCATCACGGTGGCGGTCGGCATGGCGATGCTGGGCGTCGGTCTGATGATCAACACCCAGGTCGGCCTGATGAAGGGCTACTGGGACGACAAGGTCGAGATCTCCGTCTTCCTGTGCAAGAAGGGGACGGCCATACCGGACTGCAAGGGCAAGGCGGTCACGCCCGCGCAGATCAAGGCGCTCGAGACGCACATCAAGGGCACCAAGGGCGTCAAGGAGGTGTTCTTCGAGGACGAGGCCGACGCCTACCAGAACTTCAAGCAGTCGTTCTCGTCCACGAACAAGGCGCTGGTCGACGCGACCAAGGTCGAAGACCTGCCGCAGTCCTTCCGGATCAAGCTCCAGGACCCCGACAACTACCAGCCGGTGATCCAGGCCGTGACGGGCCAGCCGGGCGTGGCCCAGGTGATGGACCAGAAACAGCTCATCGCCCCGTTCTTCGCCATGCTCGACAAGCTCGCCTTCGCGGCGCTGACGGTCGCCATCATCCTGGTGCTCGCGGCGGCGCTGCTGATCGGCAACACGGTGCGGCTGTCGGCGTTCAACCGGCGCCGTGAGACGGGCATCATGCGGCTGGTCGGCGCCTCCAACCTCTACATCCAGCTGCCCTTCGTCATGGAGGGCGTCATCGCCGGCCTCGTCGGCGGGGTGTTCGCGGCGGTCATCCTGATCTGCGCGAAGGTGTTCCTGTTCGAGGAGATCGTCGGCTTCTTCGGTGGCGCGACGGCTCAGCTCGGCTGGAACGACCTGGCCCAGACGATCACCATCACCATGATCATCGGTGTCGTGATCTGTATCCTGGCCTCGTTCGTGACGCTACGTCGCTATCTGAGGGTGTAGCGGTGCGCATGGGCGCCGGGCACCCCGGGCGCCGGTAAAGTCGAAGCATGCCACGTGAGACCGGGCGGAAGGTCATCGCCCAGAACAAACGTGCTCGGCACGACTACCACGTCGAGGACACTTTCGAGGCGGGTCTCGTGCTGCAGGGCACCGAGGTGAAGTCGCTACGCGAGGGCCGCGCCTCGCTCGTCGACGGCTACGCCATGATCGACGGCAACGAAGCGTGGCTGCTCAATGTGCACATTCCCGAATACTCGCAGGGCACGTGGACCAACCACACGGCCCGGCGCAAGCGCAAGCTGCTGCTGCACAGGAAAGAGATCGACAAGCTCGCCGCCAAGACCAAGGAGGGCGGGCTGACGATCGTGCCGCTGACCCTCTACTTCAAGGACGGCAGGGCGAAGGTCGAGATCGGCCTCGCGCGCGGCAAGAAAGACTGGGACAAGCGGCAGTCGCTGGCGGAGCAGCAGGCCAAGCGGGAGATGGCCCGCGCGCTGCGCTACCGCAACCGATGAGACGGCGGCACTGCGACCGATGCGATCGATGAGAGGCCGACCGATGCGGCGCGCCCGCCGCATCCTGGCCGCGACCGCCACGCTGGCGGTCGCGAGCACCACCCTGACCGGCTGCTTCGAGGAGTCGTCGCCGCACGACGCGGTGCGCGACTTCCTCGTCGGTTGGCAGTCGGAGGACTACGAGCTGGCCGCCGGCCGCACCGACGGCGATCCCGCCAAGGTGCGCAAGGCGCTCGAGGACGCCAAGCTCGAGCTCGACGCCGCCTCCTTCCGCTTCAAGATCACGGGCATCAGCGTCGCCGGCGACGAGTCCACGGCCGACTTCCACGCCGAGGTCGACCTGGGGGAGAACAACCCCCTCTGGGAGTACGAGAGCAAGCTCCCGCTCCACCTGGTCGACGGCGCCTGGAAGGTCCGCTGGTCGCCCTCGGTGCTGCACCCCCAGCTCAAGGAGGGCCAGCGCTTCGCGGTCGACACCGAGCCCAAGCCGCGCCAGCCCGTCCTCGACCGGGCCAACGACCCGCTGCAGAGCGACACCGTCCTCTACGTCGCCGGGGTCGTCCCCGACAAGCTGGGCGAGCGGGCCGAAGAGGTCGTCGCCAAGCTGTCCGACGTCACCGGCTACGCCCAAGACCGGCTGCTGAGCCGGGTCAGGTCGTCGCCGCCCGACAAGTTCGTGCCGCTGGTGACGTTCGGACGCTCCCGCTACCAGTCGATGCAGGCCAAGCTGAGCGCGATCGACGGCATCGAGATCGACGCGCAGGAGCAGCCGGTCAACCCCGACGCACCTCGCCAGATCGTCGGCACGGTCAGCGCGCTCACGCCCGAGACCGAGCAGAAGCTAGGCGGGCCGCAGCGGGCCGGCGACTCGGTGGGCAGGAGCGGGCTGCAGCAGGCGTACCAGGACTATCTGACGGGGTCCACCGAGACGAAGGTGATCACCCTCGACCTCAAGACCGGCCGGCAGGTCGCGCAGCTCGAGGAGTGGCGCGGGCGGCAGAACGTCTCGGTCAAGACCACGATCGACCGCACCGCGCAGGCGTCGGCCGAGCAGGCCGTGGCCGAGACCCAGACCAGCGCGCTGGTGGCGGTGCAGCGCGACACCGGCGAGATCCTCGCGGTCGGCACCAAGGGGCTGCACCAGGAGCGCCATGCGCTGGCGGGCAAGTTCCCGGCCGGCACGGCGTTCTCCATCGTGGCGGCCGACGCGCTGCTGAAGGAGCAGGTGAGCCCCAAGCAGCGGCTGGCCTGCCCGCAGGAGCGCACGGTGGGCGGCGCCAAGTTCGCCAACGCCGCCAACAGCACGCCGCTGCCGGCGTCGGCCACGTTCCAGGAGAACTTCGCGAAGGGCTGCGTGACCGCGCTGGCCTCGCTGGCCCGCCGCGTCTCGGCCGAGGGGCTGCTCAAGAGCGCGCAGACGCTGGGCTTGGAGCAGCCGTGGCGGCTGCCGCTGAAGTCGTTCAGCGGCAAGCTGCCGAAGCTGTCCAGCGACGCCGACAAGGCCAAGGCCATCGCGGGCCAGAACGTCCAGGTGAGCCCGCTCAGCATGGCTCTGGTGGCCGCGGCGGTGGCCTCGGGCACCTGGCGGCCTCCCGTGCTGGTGACCGAGCCCAGGACGCCCGACGCGACCGCCACGGCGCCGCCGGTCACCCAGCCCGCGCCGCAGCAGCTCGACCCGAAGGTGCGCGCGACCCTGCAGACGATGATGCGGGCCGGTGCGGCCGGTACGCCCGCGCAGGCGGGCAAGGGCAAGGTCTACGGCATCGCGGCCACCGCCCCCGAGGGCATGACCTGGTGGGTCGGCTGGCAGGGCAACGTGGCGATCGCGGTGCTGGCGAAGAACCACGACGCCAGGGCCGTGGCGGGCGACTTCTTCGCGGGCCTCGCGAACTGACGCCGCCGGGATGACGCCGGGATGACGCCGGGAACGGCGCCGCCGAATGACGCTGTGAGTGGCGCTGTGAGTGGCGCTGTGAGTGGCGCTGTCGGCGGTGTTGCGGACTGAGTGTGAAAATGTCCGGACGGTGAGCAACCATCCGGGTGGCCGGTCGCGTCTTACTGAGTGACTGGGCCCGCTCGGGGGGTTGCGGTCCCAGTCGCCGTGATGAGACAGGACTTCATCTCGGGGGAAGTCCTGCCGTCCGGACCGGCTCGACCCTGCCGGTCGGCCCCCGGGAGCACGTGCCTCAGTGCCGGGCTCCCGGGGGTTTCGGCATGTGTGGGGGCGATGGCGCCGTGGGAATTAAGTTGGCGCCGAGGGTGTTGTCCGATGTACATTCCTGTTGCGCCGCCCCTCGCGGGGTCGGCGGTGACGGTTGACAACTGCACAGGGGGTGACTGGCTTCGACTTTGGCCTTGCAAGCCAGGTGAAGCGGGCCGAGGACTGCGGACATAACCTCGTTAATCCTGTGACCGCAAACAACAAGTGCCAATTCCAAGAGCACTGTGGCTGCCAGGGACTCCCTGGCGCTCGCTGCCTAAGCAGCGAAACCACTGTCAGCCCGGGAGCGCCTTCGGCCCGGGATCTGGCATCGCTAGAAGGCTCCACCGCTCGACCCGGCCACGGGGGAGAGCGGGAAAGCAAACAGTGGCTGAGCCCGTCGGCGACTCGCCTGCGTGATCGCCGGGGCTGAGAAAAGCACAGCAGGCTGCGCCCGGAGAAGCCCTGACTTGAGGTTGAAGGACGCGGGTTCGATTCCCGCCACCTCCACCAGTCTCGCGACAGGCCCGGTTCCCGTAGGGAGCCGGGCTTTCGTGCGTTTAAGGACCGGTCTGGTCACAGATCTGCCACTCCGTCACTACTCATTGCACTACGTGTGCCAAGGTGTTGCTCTGACATTTTTCTGTGCTGGAGTGGGGTTGAAGCGTGTCAAGGTTCGACTGGCGCCATTCGGTGTTCGCGCCGCTGGTGGGGCTGCTGGTGTCAGCGGTTTTGCTGATGACGGGGATGGTCCGGCAGCTGTTGCAGTTCGTGGGGGCGACCACGGCGCCGGGGGCGGCAGAGCTGGTGGTGACGCTGATCTTCGCGGTGTTCCTCACCACCGTGCTGCGGATCGTGCGGGCCGTGCCGGACATCCGCCGCGAAGCGGCCGCGACGGCGCGCGCCGCGGCCAGCGTGCAGTCGGTGCGGCCGAGCGATGACACGCTGGTCGGCAAGCGTCTGCGGCTGTTCAGGGAGGCCGCGGAGGCCGGTGGCGACGCCGAGGCGGTGCTGACCGCCCGCTCCGCGCTCGACGACGGTGAGATGGCCAACAAGCACCACATCGACCACGCGCTCATCTGGGCGCTGCCGGTCTTCGGCTTCATCGGCACGGCCCTCACCATGGCCGCGATGGTCGGCTCGTTCTCCAGCGCCCTCGACAGCCGTGGCGACCCCGGCGTGCTGATCACCGCGCTCAAGCAGCACGTGCTGCCCGAGCTGGCCTCCGCGTTCGGCGTCACCATGATCGCATTGTTCCTGAGCGTGCTCGCGTTCGGCGCGATGACGCTGATCGAGCGGTCGGAGCGGGCCGGCGTGGCGGCGGCCGACGAGGTGTTCCTCATCTACCTGGCCCGGCTGCCCGGTGGCAAGGGCGCGGCGCCGGCCGCGCCCGCCGGGTCCGAGCTGCGCGGCCTGACGCAGGAGCTGGCGCAGTCGCGTGACAGGACCGAGGAGCTGATCAAGGGGCTGGACGCGCTGCGCACGGCGGTCGAGCGGCAGAGCGCCGCCGAGAGCAAGCCGCAGAAGTACACGCTGGTGAGGGAGCAGTGAGGAAGCAGGCCAGCCGGTCGTTCGCGCCGCCGCTCGACCTGCGGTTCATCGACCTGTTCATGGCGATCGTGCTGGCATTGTCCTTCGTGGCGATCATGCTGACGGTCGTCGCGCGGATGCTGCCCACTGAGGAGTCCGCGCAGCCGCCGCGCCGCCAGCAGACCATCGCGCAGCTCGAACGCAAGCTTGAGGAGTCGGAGCAGGCGCGGCGGGCCGCCGAGGCGGAGCTGCGCGCCACCAAGGAGCAGATCTCCGAGCAGACCGCGTTCGCGCTGCCGTGGTGGCTGATCGGGTTCTGCGCGCTGCTGGGAGTGCTCACGGTGTTCATGAACTGGCGGGTGCGGCTGTGGAACAAGGGCAGCCTGCCGCGCTGGTGGACGTGGGCGCTGGTCACCGTCGTGGTGGCGGTGGTCACGGTGGTGATCAGAGAGCTCAGTGACGGGCAGGGCTACCTGCTGCTCGCCGAGATCCCGTGGTGGGCGGCCGACGTGCTCTGCCTGGGGCTGCTGCTGGTCGCGTACGTGCTGATCACCGACATCCGCGACAGGCAGGTCAAGCTCGGAGAAATCAAGGCGAGATACGCGCCGGATCGGTAGTAGGGTTCCGGACGGGCTGGCCGCGGGACTCCGGTGCGACTTCCGGAAACCGCCTGTACCGCGACTCTTCGCAGCTCGCGCCCCCATTCCCCGGCCAGCTCCGCGACCGTCCCGGGGAGCCATGGAGACCTACGCCGACCTGATCGAGTGCGAGGACGTGCTGCTCTTCGCCAACGCCGCGATGACCGCGACCGGCCAGCGCGAGTTCCACAGCGAGGCGGGCCGGCAGCGCCTCTCCCTGAGCTTCCTGCACGACTACATCCACACCAACTATCCCGATCTGTACGCCGCCACCCTCGCCCTCGACATCAACGACCACAACGCCGCCCTCATCATCGCGGGGCTGCTGCGGCGCAAGGGCGGCGTGGGCCACGAGGCGCGGCTGATCGCCTGGCGGCTCGGCCGGATGAGCCCGCCCCGCGTCTACCGGCTCTTCAGGGAGCTGCGGCGGGCGGGCGTCAACAACCGGCGCACCCGCGCGCTCGTCCGCGACTGGCTGGCCGCCCGGCCCGACCTGGCCTTCGACGCGGTGAAGTACCGGGCGGGGGTCAGGTCCGCGGTCCGGCACGCACACCTTGAGCTGCCGGGGGAGCTGGGCGACTTCCTGTTCACGCCGTTCCGCCGGGCTCACTACGACACGCCCGTGCTGGAGGCGTGGCGGCGGGCCCACTACGACAAGAACGCCCTGTACGAGCTGCCGTACACGGTGGCCGAGGGCTTCGCCGCCCGCCACGGCGTCGACAGGGCCGCGTTCCTGGAGACGATCGCGCCCCGGCTGACCCGCCTGGAGCGGCTGCGGCTGAGCGGGGCCGCCGAGCGCGCCGGCACCCGCACCGGCACCGCCGCTGACCTGGCCGCGCTGCCGCTGGTCAGGGTGGCCTCCTACGTGCTGTCGCTGGCGGCGGACGTCCGCGAGCGGCGGCGCGACGAGCTGGTCGCGGCGCTGCGGGCGTCGGCGGCCAGGGCGGCGGGGTCGCGCGCCGGCACCTGGGGGAAGGTGGCCGCGGTGCTGGACGACAGCTTCTCCTCCTTCGGCTCGCCCGAGAAGCGCCGCCGGCCGCTCGCGGTCGCGCTGGCCTGCCACTACCTGCTGGAGGCGCTGGCCGGCGACTACCGCGCCCTGTGGCTGTCCGGCCGTGCCGACCCGCTCAAGGTCCGCCCGACCGGGCCGACCCCGCTCGGGCGGCGCGTCATCGACGCCCTTGAGCAGCGGCCCGACCTGCTCGTCATCGTCTCCGACGGCTGGGACAACGCGCCGCCCGGCCTCGCCTCCGAGGTGCTGCGAGTGTGGCGGCGCACGCTCGACCCGGCCGGCGAGGTGGGCATCGTGCACCTCAACCCCGTCTACGACGCCGAGCACTTCGAGGTACGGCGGCTGTCCCCGGTCGTGCCGACCGCCGGCATCAGGGACGCCGAGGACCTGCCCGCGCTGGTGGAGCTGGCCAGGTTCGCGGAGGGGCGGAGCGGGGCGGCCGAGCTGCGGGCGTACCTGGCGGAGCGGGCGGCACCCGCGCTGGAGGCACGATGATCGACCTCACCGGGCTGGAGACGCGGCCCGCCCAGACCTGGGGCGCCCTGCGGCTGGTGCCGCTCGTCCGCCGCACGCCCATCGAGGACCTGCGGTTGCACGCCAAGGTGTACGGCGACGAGCCCACCGTGGTCGCGCTGCCCGACAGGTCGCTCTACACCGCGTACGTGCCGCACGCGTTCGTCGCGTCGTGGACCGGCGACGGCACCCCCGCGGCGGCGTACGGCACCCAGCTCGGGCAGCCGCTGCGGCACGTGCCGATCAGGATCAGGCGCAGGATGGCCCGCAGGGCCGACAAGAACCGCCTGCGCTTCTTGCCGCTGCACCTGGCCATGGAGGGTTTCCTCGCGCTCTGCTTCGGTGGCCCCGAGCTGGCGTGGGAGGAGTGGTCGCGCGAGTCGCTGCGGCACGGCCTGTCGCCGCGGGTCGAGGAGGCCTACAGCGGGGCCGAGGTGCGCGGCCTGGAGGACGCGCTCAAGGTCTTCGAGATCCATCCCGGTCAGTGCGGGCTGCTGCTCTACGCCGGTGACACGCTGGCCTCGGCGTTCGTGGCGCCGCATCCCGAGGACTACCGGGCGCTGCACCCGACGCTCGTCCGCGACATGTACGGCGACCTCATCCACGAGTACGCCCTGTTCTTCCCGGCGCGCGACTTCACCGGCACGCTCGACGCCGCCGCGATCTCCTCACTGGCCGACCTGCGGGCCGCGGCCGTCCGCGTCGAGCGGGAGTGGGCCGGTTTCCACGACTCCGTGATGGCGGCCGGGCTGCTCCGCGCCCCCGAGCGGGTGCAGGAGGTCTACCGGATGGGCCGGTTCACGCTGAGCCGGTTCCTGCCCGCGTTCGAGCGCAAGGCCGAGAACCACATCGGGGAGATGATCAGCGACGGCGAGGGGCGTACGGCGTATCTGAAGACGTTCCGGCTGTCGGAGGCGCAGGTCAGGCGCGGCCACCTGCTGAGCGAGCTGGCCGCGCACGGCTGGCACATGGGCGAGACCGCCGCCGCGCTGCGCATCAGCGAGCCCATGCTGGGGATGCGGCTGCGGCGGGCCGGGTTCGGGCACCTGCTGCGGCAGGACGTGCTGGACGGCTACCGCAAGGCGCTCAATGACGGCACCCGGCGTACTCGTCGAGGCGGAGCAGCATCGCCGCCAGCATGAGCGGGAACATGCCGACGTGCGAGACGAGCATGAGCACGTCTCCGTCGATGACGCCCGTCCACAGCAGGGGGAAGAGCGGCACGGCCGGCGCGAACATGATCGCGCACATCTCCAGCGTGGGCGCCCAGCGGTGCCCGCGCACCCGCATCCAGGCGCCCATGCCGATGGACATGTCGAACGCCATCGCCAGGTACCAGAGCTCGGGCTGCTCGGCGAGGGAGACGCCGAGGCCGACGGCGGAGCGGAGCATGCCGATGAGGAGCATGCCGGCGAACATGGCGATGATCATCTCGACGTAGTGGAGGGCGAACCTGCCCCAGCGGCGCCCCGTGGGCGTGGAGGTGGTGGTGGTGGTGGTCGTCGTCGTCATGCCTCGACTGTCGCCCTCAGCGGTGGCGGGGCCCAAGGGAAGCCGTCCGGCAGGTCCGGATACTTGGGTTCCTTGTCCTTCGGACCTACAGTCGTGCCATGGATCGACGACGGTTCGTCGTGGTGGCGTACGAGGCGGCCGAGCTGCTCGACATCGCCTGCGTCACCACGACGCTGGAGAGCGCCAACTGGCACGGCGCGTTACCGTACTACGAATACCGCGTCGCCACCCCCGGCGGCCACCCCATCACCACCGGCACCGCCCTCCGGCTCGACGCGCAGCTCGCCCTCGAACGCGTCACGGGGCCGCTCGACACGCTGCTGATCTCCGGCGGCATCGGCCACGAGGACGCCGCCGCCAACCCCCTCGTCGTCGCCCACGTCAGGCGGCTGGCCAGGGAGAGCAGGCGGGTGGCCTCGGTCTGCACCGGGGCGTACGTGCTGGCCGCCGCCGGGCTGCTCGACGGCCGGCGCGCCACCACCCACTGGAAGGAGGCGCACGTGCTGGCCGGCCGCTTCCCCGGGGTGACCGTCGACCCCGACCCGATCTTCATCCGCGACGGCAACGTCTCGACCTCCGCCGGCATCACCGCCGCGCTCGACCTCACGCTCGCCTTCGTCGAGGAGGACAACGGCCCCGAGCTGGCCAGGACCGTCGCCAGGAACATGGTCACCTACCTCCAGCGGCCCGGCAACCAGGCCCAGATGAGCATGTTCGTCGAGCCGCCCTCGCCCGCCAACAGCCTGGTCAGGCGGATCGTCCAGCACATCTCCACCCACCTGCGCGACGACCTCGCCACCGCCACCCTCGCGGCCGAGGCCGGGGTCAGCGAGCGGCACCTCACCCGGCTCTTCCTCAAGCACCTCGGCCAGACCCCCGGCCGGTACGTCCGCCAGGCCCGCACCGAGGCCGCCGCCCACCTGCTCGCCACCACGTCCCTGCCGATGGCCGCCGTCGCCACGCGCTGCGGGTTCAACTCCGCGGAGACGCTGCGGCAGGCCTTCATCGACCGGTACGGCATCTCGCCGTCCCGCTACCGGTTGTCGCAAGCCGCCGGGTGAGTGCCCGGATCTGGCTAATGTGTCTGCGATGAACGACGACCGGGTCATAGGCGGGTACGCGCTGCGGCGCCTGCTCGGCCGGGGCGGCATGGGCGAGGTCCACCTCGCCACCACGCCGACCGGCGGCCTGGCCGCGGTCAAGCTCATCGACCCGGCGCTGGCCAGGGATCCGGCCTTCCGGCGGCGCTTCGAGCGCGAGGTGGCGGCGGCGCGGCGGGTGGCGCGGTTCTGCACCGCGCCCGTGCTGGACGCCGGCCTCGACGGCGACGTGGTCTACCTCGTCACCGAATACGTCAAAGGGCCCGATCTGGCGCGGGCCGTGCGCGAGCAGGGGCCGCTGTCCGGCGGCAACCTGGAGGCGCTGGCCGTCGGCATCGCCACCGCGCTGAGCGCCATCCACGGGGCCGGGGTCATCCACCGTGACCTCAAGCCGGCCAACGTGCTGCTGTCGCCGCTCGGGCCCAAGGTGATCGACTTCGGCATCGCGCAGCTCGCCGGGCACGACAGCCTGGCCAGCCAGGCGATGCTCGGGACGCCCGCGTTCATGTCGCCCGAGCAGGTGCGCGGCGAGCCTCTCACGCCCGCCGCGGACGTGTTCGCGTGGGGCGGGGTGATCTTGTTCGCCGGTACGGGGCGGCTGCCGTTCGGCGGCGGGGCGCCGGCCGAGGTGCTGTACCGGATCACGCAGGACGAGGCCCGGCTGGACGGGCTGGACGAGGGGATCCAGGGGGTGGTGCGGCGGGCCCTCGCCAAGGATCCCCGGGTGCGGCCATCCGCTCAGGAACTGCTGGGTGACCTGGTCGGGGGGACGCGGCTGGCGGCGGCCACCGAGGTCGTGGAACGGACATGGACCGGCTCAGTAGCGCCGGCGGCCGGCGGGGCGGCTGGTGTGGGCTCTGGGGGTGCGGCCCCAGGAGGTGCTGCGGCCTCCAAGGCTGCTCCCTCTGGGCGAGCGCGGTGGCGGCGATGGCCTTGGGTGGTGGCCGGTGGGGTGGTGGTTGCCGGGGTCGTTGCAGGCGTGACGTTGCCTGGGGTGCTTGCTGCGCCTCGGTGGCCGTATGAGGCCGGGTTCGAGGCTTGGGACACCGGGGTGTCCGAGGGCGGGAGTGCCCGGCCGGCGGGGTCTGGTTATGAGTTGAGCGTCAAGCCTGGGTGGCGGTTGTGGAAGTCGGCGCCCGTGGCGGAGCCGCAGGAGGGTGTGGTCGTCAGCGCCACCGCCAGGCTGCGAAGCGGGGCCGGTGCGTATGGCGTGTGGTGTCACGGGTCGGCTCGGTCGGGTGATCGGTACGAGTTCGGGGTTGACGGCATGGGCAAGGTGTCGATCGTCAAGCGGCGTACGGGCACCGACGGCGTCACCCTTTATGGGCCCACTGCCGTGCCGAAGACGGCCGCCTACCGGGTCGTCGCCGAGTGCGGGAGCGGTGGGGACGCGGTCGGGCTGCGGCTGTGGGTGAACGAGCAGCTGGTCGCGCAGGTGTCCGACGGCGACTCCCCGTACGGGCCTGGCGAGGCGGGTGTGCATGCGGCGTCCGCTCCCGGCCAGACCGTACACGTGAGCTTCGAGTCGTTCGCCGCCAGGCCGGTGGCCGGCACGTGAGCGTGCGCTTCGGCCTGCTGGGGCCGCTGCGGATCGACGGCGGGCAGTCGCCCGGCCCGGCCAAGCACCGTACGCTGCTGGCCGCCCTGCTGCTGTCGGCGGGCGAGCAGGTGCCGGTCGAGCGGCTGCTGTCGGCGGTGTGGGACGACCGGCCGCCGGCTTCGGCGGAGTCGGTGCTCAGGGTGTACGTCAGCGCGCTGCGCAAGCTGGTGGCCGGGATCCGTACCGTGGCCGGTGGTTACCTGCTCGACGTCGAGCCGGACGACGTGGACTGTCACCGGTTCGAGCGGCTGGTCGCCGAGGCGCGGCGGGCGCGGGCGGCGGGGCAGGTGGCGGGGGCGGCCGAGGAGTTCCGTACGGCGCTCGGGCTTTGGCGTGGGGAGGCGCTGGCCGGGGTGGAGTCGTCGGTGCTGCGCCGGGCGTACGGGGTGCCGCTGGAGGAGCTGCGGCTGACCGCCGTGGAGGAGCGGGTCGAGCTGGATCTGCAGCTTGGCAGGGGCGCCGAGGTGGTGGGGGAGTTGCGGGCGCTGACGGGTGCCCATCCGCTGCGGGAGCGGGCCTGGGTGCGGCTCATCGACGCGCTGCACCAGGCGGGGCGCCGGTCGGAGGCGCTGGGGGCGTACCAGGAGGCGCGGCGGACGCTGGTGGACGAGCTGGGGCTGGAGCCGGGCGACGAGCTGGTGGCCGCCCACCAGCGGGTCCTCAATGGCGATCACCCGCCTGGCTACGGCGGTCTCCCCGCTGGTCAAGGCGGGTTTCCCGGCGGTCAGGGCGGTTTCCCCAGCGGTCAGGGCGGGTTTCCCGTCGGACATAGGGGCTTTCCTGTGGGGCCGGGTGGCGGGTGGGTGGATGAGTTGCCGCCGGACATTTCCGACTTTGCTGGGCGGCGGCAGGTGCTCGACTGGATGGCGCGGACGGCGGCTGAGAACGCCACCACACCCGTCCACCTCGTGCTGCACGGCCCGCCGGGGTGCGGGAAGTCGGCGGTGGCCGTGCATGCGGCCTCCGTGCTCGACCGCCCCGACGGCCGCCTGTACGCCGCGCTCGGCTCCCGCCCTCCCGGTGCGGTGCTGGAGGATCTGCTGCGTTCGCTCGGTTGCCCCGACGGCGCGGTGCCGCCGGGGCTGGACGACCGGGTGCGCCTCTACCGCAGCACGACCGCCCGGCGCCGACTGCTCGTCGTGCTGGACGACGCCGCCGACGAGGCCCAGGTGCGCCCCCTGCTGCCCACAGGGCCGGGCAGCATCACCCTGGTCACCAGCCGGTCGCCGCTGGCCGGGCTGGAGGCGGCGCGGGCGTACGAGCTGGGCCTGCTCGACGAGGACGAGGCCGTCGCGATGCTCGCGGGCGTGGCAGGTGCCGAGCGCGTGGAGGCCGAGCCTGAGGCCGCGCTGCGCATCGTCCGGCTCTGCGGCCACCTGCCGCTGGCGCTGCGCATCGCCGGCTCCCGGCTGGCGAGGAGGCCGGGCTGGACGCTCGACCACCTGGCGGGCCGGCTCGGCGACGAGCGGCGCAGGCTCGACGAGCTGAGCGCGGGCGACCTCGCCGTACGCGGCAGCCTCGCCCTGGGCTACCGCGGCCTGCCCGACCCCGAACGGCTGCTGCTGCGCCGCCTGGGCGCCCTGTCGGCGCGGGACTTCGCGCCCTGGGTGGCGGGCGCCGACCTGGAACCGCTGGTGGAGGCGGGGCTGCTGCAGTCGCGCGGGCTCGACGAGGCAGGCCAGGAGCGGTACGGCTGGCACGACCTCACCCGCCTGTACGCCGCGGAACGCCTGGCCGAGGAGGACGGCGGTCCAGGCCCGGTGCTGGCCTCGCTGGCGGGCGAGATCCTGGAGCGCACCAGGCAGGCCAGGGCCGCGCTGCTCCCGGCGGAGCCGGGCACCGGCCGTACCGAGGTGCGCCCGCCCGCCGCCGGCCTGGAGACGGGCCGGCTGCGGCAGGAGGCGCGGTGGCTGAGCGCCGAGCGCCGCTTCCTGGTGGCGACCGTGCACGACTTCTTCCAGTCAGGTCTGTACGAGGCCGCCTGGCGCCTGGCCTTCTACCTGACGCCGCTGTTCGCGCTGGGCGCCCACCACGACGACTGGCACGCCACCACCGCCACCGGCCTCGACGCGGCGAGGGCCGCAGGGCACCGGGAGGGCGAGGCGCTGCTGCTGCGCGGCCTGGCCGACCTGCACAGGACCGAGGGGCGTACGGAGCCGGCCGCGGCGGCGTTGCGGGCGGCCCAGCCGCTGGTCGAAGGGCTGGAGCTGGCCCGGGTCACGCTCAGGCTCGGCCTGGTGCACGCGGCGCGTCCCGGTGGGGGCGGCGAGGCGGAGCGGGCGTTCGTCCGGGCGTTGCAGGTCTTCGAGGAGCAGGGCGACCGGCGGGGACGGGCGGACGCGTTGCGCGCGCTCGGCGCCCTGCGCGGGGACGAGGGGATGCTGGGGGCGGGGCTGGCGGCGTACGAGGAGCTGGGTGATCCGCGCGGTGCGGCGGAGGCGCTGCTCGACCTGGGCAGGCTGCACCTGCGGGAGGGGCGGATCGCGCGGGCGCGCGAGTGCGTGGAGCGGCGGTTGCGCGTCAACCGGCGGCTGGGCGACCGGCTGCCCGAGGCGGTGGCGCTGCTGGTGCTGGCTGAGGTGCTGACGGCCGTGGGCGACTTCGACGCGGCGGTTGAGACCGTTATGAGAGCTATGGCAGAGTTTGACGCTCTTGGCGATGGCCAGGGCAGGGCCGAGGCAGAACGGCTCGCACACGAGCTTCAGAAGCGGCGTGAACTGCGCATGTGACGCGACTATGCGGATACTGAACGCCGCCTCCCTAAGGTGAGGCCCACAACCCCCGACGACGAAGGTGACCACACGATGCGAAAGTTGTTCGCGCCGGCTGTCGCGGCGCTCGCGCTGGCGGGCTGCGGCATGATCCCCGGCCCGCCCGGCGCCGGTGGCGGCGAGGAGCGGCAGACGCAGACCGCCGCCCAGGAGCCCGCCCAGCAAGCCCAGCCGACCCAGACGCCCACCCAGGCGCCGTCCCAGACGTCGACCGGGTCAGCCCAGCAGGCGCCCGCCCAGGACACCACCGTGATCGCCACCCGCGAGGCCAAGACGGGCGCGGGCGACATGTACGGCGCCGCCCGGGTCGACATCACCTCCCTGCGCCGCCAGGGCAAGACGGTCAGCCTCACCTGGACGGTCACCGCGACCGACGGCAAGGTCAACCTGCACAACGGCATGGGCAGGTCGGCGCTCGACTTCACCGTCTCCAACGTCTCCCTGATCGACCCCGTCAACGCCAAGCGCTACCGGGTGGCGCGCAACGGCACGAGCGAGGACGCCGAGTGCGTGTGCTCGGGCACGCAGGGGCAGTTCCTGGAGTCGGGCGAGGCGTCCACGCTGTACGCCGTCTTCGCCGCCCCGCCGCCCGACGTCACCAAGGTCAACGTCGAGATGCCGATGATCGGCGTGCTCAGCGATGTTCCGATCTCTTAGCGTCGCGCTCGCCGTCACCCTGCTGCCCGCGCTGTCGCCGACGCCCCCGCCCAGCGTGCCCGCCGACGCCACCGGGGTCGTCGAGGACCTCGTGCTGCCGGTCGAGGACATCATCGGCGAGGTCGAGTCCATGGACGGCACCGAGAGCGAGACCACCCAAGGGCGCCAGGTGACCGTGGCGGTGACCAGCGACGTGCTGTTCGCGCTCGACAAGTGGCAGCTCGCCGCCAAGGCGCGCGACCGGCTCGCCAAGGTGGCGCGCAAGGTGCGGACGGAGGGGGCCGGCGGGGTCGTCAAGATCGAGGGGCACACGGACGACCAGGGCACCGACGCCTACAACCGTTCGCTGTCGCTGCGCCGCGCCCAGTCGGTCGAGCGGGCCATGCGCGGGCTGCTCACCGACGCCGGCGTGACCCTCCAGGCGCGGGGGTATGGCGAGAGCCGCCCCAAACTGCCGAACGTGGTGGACGGCAAGCCGGTGGAGGCCAACCGCGCCAAGAACCGCCGCGTCGAGATCATCTTCACCGCCGGACAGTGACCCCCGGCCCCGTCAGCGGGCTCGCGCATGGCTGATCGAGGGCGACGGCCCCGAGGGGCCGCGCCGAGGGCCGGCAACCCGGAGCCCCAAGGGCCGGCGGGCCGGGCCGCCGTCTCGGGCGCCGTCTCGGCTGTCGTCTCGGGCGCCGTCTCGGGCGCCGTGGAGTGGTGAGCCGGGCTCAGTCGGCTTGGAGTTGGCCGAGGGTGACGGTGACGGTCTCGTCGGTGCCGTCGGCGCGGATCAGGGTCACCTTCGCGCGGGCGCCGGGCCGGAGGGTGGTGATGATCTCCGCCAGGGCGGCCATGGTGTTCGTGGGCTTGCCGTTGATCGAGGTGATCACGTCGCCGGGCCGGATGCCGGCCTTCTCGGCGCCGCCGCCGCGTTCGACGCTCGCCACCCCGACCCCGGCGGGCTGGCCGTCCGAGCCGATGACCGTGCTGCCGCGGATGCCCAGGGCGGCGCGGTGGCTGTTGGTGACCTTGCCGTTCTTGACGATCTGGCGGGCGATGTCGGTGGCCGTGTTGCTCGGGATGGCGAAGCCGATGCCGGGCGCGGCGCCGCCGCCCAGTTGCGGGTCGGTGGCGGCAAGGGTCGGGATGCCGATCACGCTGCCCGACAGGTCGACGAGCGCGCCGCCGCTGTTGCCCGGGTTGATGGCGGCGGAGGTCTGGATGGCGCCGGCGATCGTGGCCCCGGGCGAGCCGGGGTCCTGGGGTTCGCTGACCGTACGGCCGAGTGCGGAGACGATGCCGTTCGTCACGCTGCCGGACAGCCCGAGCGGGTTGCCCATGGCCAGCACGATCTGTCCGACCCGCACTTTGGACGAGTCGCCGAACCTGGCCGGCCGCAGCCCGTCCGCCTTGTCCACCTTGATCACCGCGAGGTCGCCCGCGGGGAACGACTTGACCAGCCGGGCCGACCGCGGCGCCCCACCCGTGGCGATGGTGACGGTCATCTGCGTGGCCTGGCCGACGACGTGGGCGTTCGTGACGATGTGTCCGCTGCGGTCGAACACGATGCCCGAGCCGAGCCCGACCTTCGTGTTGATCTGCACGATGGACGGCAGGACGTCCGCGATCACCTTCTCGTACGCCGCCTCCAGGCCCTGCGGCGCGACGGGATGGGACGTCGCAGGGGACGGCGAGGTGGGCCTGGTCGCGGTGGGCGTGGTGGCGCCCGTCGTGGTCGGGGGAGGGCCGCAGCCTGTCAGCAGCACTGCGGCGGCGGCCAGTCCTGCGGCGATCTCCCTCATGGGAAGGTGAACTGCCCAGCTCACCCCAAAAGATACGCCTCCCTGACATTTCTCCTGCTGAGCTTGCCGGTCGGGGTGCGGGGCAGCGACTCGCGATACTCGATCACCCGGGGGTGCTTGAGCCTGGCGAGACGGGGCGCGCAGTGGCGCAGCAGCTCGGCCGTGAGCTCGTCCCCCGCGCTCACCCCGGCGGCCGGCTGCACCAGGGCCACCACCTTGTGCCCCCACTCCGGGTCGGGCACCCCGATCACGGCGACGTCGGCCACCGAGGGGTGTTCGAGGAGCGCCGCCTCGACCTCCGCCGGGTAGATGTTGACCCCGCCGGAGATGATCAGGTCGGTACGCCGGTCCAGCAGGAACAGGTAGCCGTCCTCGTCGAGGTAGCCGATGTCGCCCGGCGTGTACGCGCGTCCGCGCATCGTCGAGGCCGTCTTGCCGGGGTCGCCGTGGTACTCGAACCGGTTGATGCCGCCGATGTAGACCAGGCCGGGAGAGCCCGGGGGCTGCTCCTCGCCGTCCTCGCCGATGATCGTGAACGTCATCCCGTCCAGCGCCCTGCCCACCGTGCCCGGCCTGGCCAGCCACTCCTCCGACGACACCATGGTCGCCACCGCGGCCTCCGTGGAGCCGTAGTACTCCCACAGCACCGGGCCCAGCCAGTCGATCATCGCCTTCTTGGTGGCGGGCGGGCAGGGGGCGGCGCCGTGGTAGAGGTGGGTGAGGGACGACAGGTCGTACTTCTCCCTGTCCGGTACGTCCAGCATGCGGTGGAACATGGTGGGCACCATGAACGCGTTCGTCACCCGGTGCCGCTCGATCAGCTCCAGCGTGGCGGCGGCCTCGAACCGCTCCGGCGCCACGATCGCGTGCCCGAACTGCAGCGCCATCATCGCCTGGCCGTACGGGGCCGAGTGGTAGAGCTGCGAGCACACCAGGTGCACGCCGTCCATCGGGAGCTCGAAGTGGCGCCAGCTCTTGCGCATGAGGATCGGGTACAGCTCCTCCGGCGTCAGGTCCAGCAGGCGGCGGCGGACGCCTTTGGGGCGGCCTGTCGTACCGGAGGTGTAGAGCATCATCGAGCCCGCCTTGCGGAGCGGCGGTGGCGTGGCGGGCCGGCCTTCGATCAGCTCGGGCACCGTGAGCGCGTCCGGGGAGATCACCGCCTTGGCCTGGCAGTCGGCCACGATGTAGTCGATCTCCTCGGTGGTGAAGTGCCAGTTGACGGGGACGAGGTAGACGCCGATCTGGTACGTCGCCAGCATCATCGTCAGGGCGTCGAGCCCGTTTTTCAGCACGGTCACCACGCAGTCGCCCGGTCCCGCGCCGCGCGAGGTCAGGCCGTTGGAGGCGCGGTTGACGCGGTCGAGCAGCGCGCCGTAGGTCGTGCCCTGGTCGCCGAGGAGGGCGGGGCGTTCTGGGTCGTGGGCGGCGATCTCGTAGAAACCCCTCATGTTCGCTGACATTACAGAATTAGATTCTGCTGGGGGAATAGGGGAAATATCGTGCTCGCCGGTGACGTAACCTCATGGCCATGGCGGACGACGGCGAGCAGACACCTACGTATGACCCACCCACCACCCCGTTCCGCAAGATCGTCCTGCCCGCCGAGGAAACGGTAAAAATCTCCCTCCCGACCCCCGGCTCCAAGCCCTCCACCCCGACCAAGGACCCCAAGTCCCCCGCCAAGGACTCCGGGCCGGCGGGGGATGCGGCTCCGGGCAAGGGCGCCGCTTCGGCGAAGGGCACGGCACCGGGTAAGGGCACGGCGTCGGGCGAAACTGCAGCCCGGCCCAAGGGCGCCGGTTCTGGGCAGGGCGCTGGAGCGGGGAAGGGCGCGGCGTCGGGTAAGAGTGCGGCGCCGGGTGAGGCTGCCGCCCCGGGCAAGGGCGCCACGCCAGGGAAGGCTGGCGAACCGGGCAAGGGTGCCACGCCAGGGAAGGCAGGCGGGCCGGGCAAGGGTGGCGGTGCCGCTAAGGACACGGCCTCGGACAAGGCGCCCGCCTCGGCTGAGGGTGCGGCGCCGCGCAAGAGCGGTGGTGCGGGCCCGGCCCAGAGCGCTCCGGCCGGTAAGGCTGCGGGCCCGAGCGGTGGACAACCAGCGGCCTCCGAACCAGGTGCCCCCTCAGGCAAGCCCGCCGCCCCCGCTAAGGGTGCGACACCGGGCAAGAGCGCGGTCTCGAGCGGTGGCGCGGGGTCGGCTCAAGGTTCTGTTCCGGGCAAGGGTGCTGGTTCCGGGCAGGGGGCTGGCGGTTCGGCCGCGTCGCAGGGTGTTGCGGCGGGGGCTGAGGCTGGGCAAGGGGCTGCGGCGCAGGAGGAGCCGGGGCGGCGTGGGGCGCCGCGTTCGGTGCCCTCGCAGGATCTTGGGCGAAAGGTTGCGCCCATCACCAAGCCTGACGCCAAGCCGGTGCAGGGTGTGCCGCCTTATGCGTCGCCCAGGCCGGGCTCGGGGCCGAACCCCGTGCCGCCGGGTGCCGGACCGAGCGCGGTGCCGCCGGGCGCCGGGCCTTACCCCGTGCCGCCGGGGCCTGGGCCGAATGTCGGGCCTGGGCCGCAGTCAGGGCCCTATCCGGGTCCGCCGCCGGGGCCTGGGCCGCAGTCGGGGCCCTATCCGGGTCCGCCGCCTGGGGCAGGGCCGCAGTCAGGGCCTCATCCGGTACCGCCGCCGGGGGTGGGGCCCTATGCCGGGCCTGGGCCGCAGTCAGGGCCGAATCTCGTGCCGCCGCCTGCGTCGGGGCCGAACCCTGTGCCGCCGCCTGGGGTGGGGCCGTATCCCGGGTCTCAGCCGCACTCGGGGGGCCATCCCGTCCCGCCGCAGGGGGCGGCTCTTCACATCGGCTCTGGGCCGCATTCAGGGCCCCATCCTGTGCCGTCGCCGGGTCCTTATGCGGGGCCGATGCCGGGGTCAGGGCCCCATCCTGTGCCGCCTGCCGGGCCGGGGGGCGCGGCCGTTGGTGGGCAGGAGCAGCAGTTCGGGCAGCCTGGGGTGCGGGCGTTGGTGCCCCCGCCGCCCAAGCGGCGCCGGCTCGGGGATATTCCGATCAAGGTGATTTACCTGTTCGGGGCCATCCTGGCAACGGTTCTGGCTGTTCTGCTGGTGTTCGTGGTGTTCTCCGGGGATGTGCCCAACCGAGAGCAGGAGCAGGTCGTGCAGGTGGCGCCGGTGCCTACGACGCCGACGCCGTCCGCGTCCGCGTCCGCGAGCCCGACGGCGACCGAGACGCCGATCGTGTTGCCGCCCGTCCCGGCGAGCAAGAAGTACGCCGCGTTCTCCGGCACGGCGTCCGCGGTCACGGGGACGATCACCGACAAGAAGTCGGGCATCAGCTACCCGAGGCTGGCCGCGCCGTGGACGGCGAAGTCGTTCTCGCCGTTCTCGATCGCCCAGCGCATCGGCAAGGTCGCGGTGCCGCACACGGTGGTCGCCTCGGCGATGCTCCCGGGTGACGCGCCGGAGAAGAAGCCGTCGTCGAACGCCGACTACCGGGCGATCGCGACGCAGGCGGCCCGCTGGACGATCCGCACCCAGTATCCGAAGGGCGCGACGCTGGACGAGTGGACGGCGTCGAAGAAGATCCCGGTGGGCAAGGGCTGGACGCTCGGCTACAAGGTGACGTTCACCTCGGGCGGCAAGAAGCAGGTGGCGCAGGCGATGGTGACGGTGATCGAGGTGGGCAAGACGAAGCCGGCGATGCTGATGGCGTCGATCCCGGAGGCGAACAAGGCCCGCTGGCGCGATCTGAACACGCTCGCGGAGCAGGTTCGTCCACTCTGACCGAGAGGCAGAAGCATCCTCTAGAATATGGTTCTGGGCATGACTCGGACCTGGCTGGAGGATGAGTAATGGCGATCGGTTTGAGCGAGGAGCACGAGGCGCTCCGCGAGTCGGTGAGCGGCTGGGCCGAGCGGAACATCCCCTCGGAGCTGCTGCGCGCGGGCACCGAGGGGCGTCCGCCGTTCTGGGCGGGCCTCGCCGAGCAGGGGCTGCTCGGCCTGCACGTGCCCGAGGAGCACGGCGGCTCCGGCTACGGCCTGCTGGAGGCGGCCGTCGCGATCGAGGCGCTGGCCGAGCGGATGGCGCCGGGCCCGTACGTCCCGACCGTGCTGGCCAGTGCGGTCATCGGTGCCTCGAAACGTCCCGAGCACCTGGAGCAGTACGCCGACGGCACCCTGACCGCCGCCGTCGCACTGACCGGCAGCCTGACCGGCACGCGCACGGAGGACGGCTCGCTGGTCGTCTCCGGCACCGCCGAGCCCGTGCTGGGCGGCTCGCTGGCCGACTCGCTCGTGCTGCCCGTCACCACCGACGACGGCGAGGAGTGGGTGCTGGTCGAGGCCGCGTCGGCCACCGTCACCGAGCTGAAGTCGCTCGACCTCACCAGGCCGGTCGCCAAGGTCGAGCTCGACGGCGTGCGGGTGCCCGCCTCGGGCATCCTGGGCGGCGTGCAGCGCGCCGACGTGCGCGGCATCGCGGCGATCCTGCTGGGGGCCGAGGCGGCGGGCCTCGCGTCGTGGTGCGTGACGGCCGCCTCCGAGTACGCCAAGGTACGCGTCCAGTTCGGCCGCCCGATCGGCCAGTTCCAGGGCATCAAGCACAAGCTGTCGCGCATGCTGGTCGCGCTGGAGCAGGCCCGCGCCACGGTCTGGGACGCCACCCGCGCCGAGGGCAAGGAGCTGGAGTTCGCCGCCGCCGTCGCCGGGGTGATGGCCCCCGACGCGGCCGTGCGGTGCGCGAAGGACGCCGTCCAGACGTTCGGCGGCATCGGCTACACCTTCGAGCACGACGTGCACCTCTACTACCGCCGCGCGCTCACCCTGCGCGCGCTGCTCGGCTCGTCGGCCGAGTGGGCGGGCACGGTGGCGGAGCTGGCGCTCGCGGGCGTGTCACGGGAGATGGAGATCGACCTGCCGGAGGGCGCGGAGGAGCTGCGCGAGTCGATCCGGGCCGAGATCGCGGAGATCGCCGGGCTGGAGGGCAAGGAGCAGAAGCGGGCGCTGGCCGAGCGCGGCTTCGTGATGTCGCACCTGCCGAAGCCGTGGGGCCGCGGCGCCAAGCCGCTGGAGCAGGTGCTGCTCGCGCAGGAGCTCAAGGCCGCCAAGGTACGCCTGCCCAACATGATCATCGGTGCCTGGGTGGTGCCGTCCATCGTCGCGTACGGGACGCCTGAGCAGCAGCAGCGCTTCCTGCCCAAGACGCTCAGCGGCGAGATGATCTGGTGCCAGCTCTTCTCCGAGCCGGGCGCGGGCTCCGACCTGGCCTCGCTGCAGATGAAGGCGGAGAAGGTCGAGGGCGGCTGGAAGCTCAACGGCCAGAAGATCTGGACCTCGGTCGCGCACGTCGCCGAGTGGGGCATCTGCATCGCCCGCAACTCCAGCGAGGGCTCCAAGCACGAGGGCATCACGTACTTCCTGGTGGACATGAAGGCGCCGGGCGTGACGGTCAGGCCGCTGACGGAGATGACCGGCGAGAACCTGTTCAACGAGGTGTTCCTCGACGACGTGTTCGTGCCGGACGACCTGGTCGTGGGCGAGGTGGGCCAGGGCTGGAAGGTGGCGCGCAACACGCTGTCCAACGAGCGCGTGTCGCTGTCGTCCGGCTCGGGCGGCACGGGCGCGTCGGTGCCCGACCTGCTGGGCCTGGCCGGGCGGCTGGGCAGGGAGCTGACGCCGGCCGAGAAGCAGCGGGTGGCCGAGGTGGTCTGCGAGGGCCACTCGATCAACGCGCTGTCGCTGCGGGTGACGCTCAAGCAGCTGGCCGGCAGCGAGCCGGGCGCGGACGCCTCCGTACGGAAGCTGCTGTCCACCTCGCACGCGCAGCACGTGTCGGAGACGGCGGTGGAGCTGCTCGGGACGTCCGCCGTGGTCGCCGCGGACATGAAGCTGGGCGACGCCGGCTACTGGAACAGGGCGGTGCTCGCGACCCGCGCCATGACGATCTACGGCGGCACCACGGAGGTGCAGCTCAACATCATCGGCGAGCGCATGCTGGGCCTGCCGAGGGACCCCGAGCCCGGCAAGTAGCGGGGGAGAGGCCCGGTCATCCCAGGGGGATGGCCGGGCCGTCCTCGTCGGGGGCAGGGCGGCCGATCCTGATCTCGCCGACGCAGGCGTCGGGGCCCAGCGCGCGCAGGAACAGGTCGGCTCCCTGGCCGTGGACCTGGGCGTACGTCGTGCCCAGGTCCTTGCCGGCGGCGGCCTGCGCGTGGCCAGGGCCGCCGAGCCGGACCGCGAGGGTGGTCGGGGCGGCGTTCAGGTAGGAGATCTGGGCGGTGTGGACGCCGCCGGGCAACGGGGCGGGCAGCCGGAAGCGCACCTCATCGGCCCCGACCGGTACGCACGTGCGCTGCGGCACCCGCAGCCCGCGCACGGTGACCGGCCGCAGCCGACCGCGCGCGTCGAACGTCAGCGGCTCGCGCAGCGGCCCGTTCAGCTCGTCGACCCAGGTGACCGGCCACGGGCGGGGCACGCCGAGGAGCTTGGAGTGCCGGGCGTACTCGTGGAAGAAGACGGGCGCGGCGACCTCGGGCGGCACGTACGTGTCCAGCACCACCGTCCCCGAGGGCACCTGGGACAGCGCCCGCTCGGCCGTCCGCACGTAGTCGCGCACGGTCCGGCCGAGCGGCCGGTCGGCGTACGCGGCGACGGACCAGACCGAGCCGGCGGCGACGACGGCGGCCAGCGGCACCCAGCCGAGCCGCCATCGAGGCAGGGGCCGTGACCAGGGACGTTCCTCGCCGTCGAGCGGGATGAAGGCGAGCCCGGCGGCGAGCGCCACGACGGTGGCGGTGGCGGCGAGGTAGCGCAGCTCGTGGCCGAGCACGCCGGGCCCGAGCACCTCGATCCTGCCGAGCAGCACCGGCACCACGTCGGCCAGCAGGAAGTAGAAGAGCAGCGTCAGCCAGGCGGCCCAGGCCCGCCGCCGATGCCGCAGCGACACCGCCACCACGACGGCGGCGACGGCCAGCCCGGCCCAGGCGAGCGGCTCCGGCGTGGCCGCCATCGCGTAGTCGTCGCCGATCGGCCGCCACTGCCAGGGCCCGCCCAGCGCCGACGGCACCAGCGCGCGGACGCCGAGCACCCACGCGAACGCGGCCGCCGTCCCCGGATCGGGCAGCTCGGGCGTCTGGGTGGCGTCGTTGAGCTGCACGGAGCCGTAGAGCCCGGTGAAGAACACGGCCGCGTACGCGGAGAGGATCACCGCGTACGGCACCCAGGCCCGCCACAGCCGCCACCACCCGCGCGGCGCCAGCCAGAAGACGGTCACCACCAGCATCAGCACGGGGATGAACGCGGCCTTGACGAAGAACAGCAGCCCGAACACCGTCCACGCGCACGCCGCCACCAGATGCCGGGCGCGCCCATGACGCACGTAGAGCACGTGGGAGGCCAGCGCCATCGGCAGCGCGAGCTGCAGCGGCAGTGTCTCCAGCACGGCCGCCCACCACGACAGCGACGGCACGGTCATGGGCGTGATCAGGTAGAGCCCGAGCGGCACGAGGATCGCCGGCCGCGGGCCGAACAGCACCCACAGCAGCCGCAGCATCGCCAGGCTCGCCCCGGCCTGCAGCGTCATCGTGGTGGCGTGGGCGAGCAGCTCGTTGTAGCCGCCGAGCCTGGACATCGCCCACGAGATGCCGAAGCCGCCGGGCAGCAGGTGGCCGACGTCCACCCACATCAGGTAGTCCCAGGTGAGGCCGCTCTCCTGGCCGCGCATGATGTAGTGGAAGTCGTCCTGGCGGAAGAACGTCCGCCTGACCAGCTCGTACTTCCACACGAGCTGCACGGCGACCATCACCAGGCCGGCGGTCAGCACGGCGTCGCGCTCGCGCAACCGCTGCCACATGGTCGTCATCCCCGTCCTCCCCCGGGCGCAGCGTAATCACGGGACCGGCCGCGAAGGAATGATCGTGTCCCGGTTGTGATGTCATAGCGGGATGTCTCACCCCGCCCGTGCCGGGCTCGCCGCCGCCCTGCTCGGGCTGGTGCTCGGTTGCGTGGCGCTCGGCCCGGCGCTGGGCTGGGGGTTCGTGCTGGTCCAGGACATGGTGTTCGTGCCTGAGCCGGAGTTCTCGCGCTTCACGTTCGGGCTGGCGGGCGGGGCGGCGCGGGTGGTGCCCAGCGACGCCGTGGTGACCGCGCTGGCGCAGGTGCTGCCGGCCGAGCTGGTGCAGAAGACGATCCTGCTGGGGATCTTCGTGCTCGGCTGCTCGGGGGCGGCGCTGCTGGCGCCGTCGGGCTCGCTCGGGCCGCGCCTGGTGGCGGGGGCCTTCTACGTGTGGAACCCGTACGTCGCCGAGCGGCTGCTCATCGGGCAGTGGGCGCTGCTGCTCGGGTACGCCGGGCTGCCCTGGGTGGTGCGGGCGGTGTGGTCGGGGTGGTCGGGGCGGCGGCTCGCCCTGGCGATGCTGCCCGCCGCCGTGGGCGGGTTCGCGGCGATGACGGTGACCGCGATCACCGCGCTGCCCGCCGCCGTGCCGCGCCCGCGAGTCGTCGCCAAGGTGGCCGTGGTGCTGGCGCTGTTCAGCCTGCCGTGGCTGGTGGTGACGGCGCTGCGGCCGTACGGGATCGAGGGTGACCCGGTGGGGGTCGCGGCGTTCGCGGCCAGGGCGGACACGCCGTTCGGCGCGGTGGGCAGCCTGCTGTCGCTGGGCGGGATCTGGAACGCGTACGCGGTGCCGTCCGGCTACGAGAGTCTCGTCGGCGCGGTGGCCAGGCTGGTGCTGACGCTGGCGGGGGTGGCCGCGTTCCTGTGCAGCCGGTTGCCGCACAAGTGGGGGCTGGCCGGGGCCGCCGCCGCCGGGCTGGCGGTGGCGTCCGTGGGGGTGAGCGGGCCAGGGCGGGCGGCGTTCGCGTGGCTGATCGGCGTGTGGGGCGGGTTCGGGGTGTTCAGGGACGCCCAGCAGTACGTGGCGCCGCTGGCCCTCGTGGCGGCGCTCGGGCTGGGGCTGCTGGCCGAGCACGTGGCGGGCCGCAAGGCGTGGGTGGGCGCGCTGGTGCTGGTGCCGGTCGCGGTGCTGCCGACTCTCGCGTGGGGCGCGCTCGGGCGGCTGGACGCCGTGCGCTACCCCGACGGCTGGACGGCGGCGCGCGAGGTGATCAGGCGGGACCCGGAGCCGGGGGAGGTGCTGGTGCTGCCGTTCGAGTCGTACCGGCGCTTCCCGTGGAACGGGCACCGGGCGGTGCTCGACCCGGCCCAGCGTTTCTTCGCGGTGGCGGGGCGGCGGGTGGTGACCAACGACGCCGTACGGGTCGGCGACCTGGTCGTCGGCAGCGAGGATCCTCGTGCCCAGGAGGTAGAACGCGTACTAGTAGGACCTTCACCGGACCTCCGGGCGGCAGGATTTCGCTACGTGATAGTCGACGCGGGGACAGTTGCGGAGCGCCATCGTTTCGACGTGTGGCTACGGAGCGCGAAGGTCCTGGTCGATACCGGTGACCTGCGCTTGTATCGGTTCGACGGCCAGGTGGCGGCCCGCTGACCTCGATCGGTACCCTCATCAACGGCTTTGTTAGAGTTTCGCCTAGCTACTTCCCAGTAGCAAGAATTGGTTCTAGGTTTGGGGACGCCCGCACCACCCGCCCGCTTCAGGAGGAACCCCCGTGATCAAGATCCTCTTAGCAGCGATCATCGGCGTCGCCGTGGCGGCACTCGTGGCCACGGTCACCACGGTCTCCTTCACCGGCGCCACGGCCACGCCGGTCAACCAGCCGCTCTACAACTACGGCGACCGGTAACCCCAAGCGCCATGGCACCCTCTCCGCTTGGGGGCGAGGGGGCGAGCCGGCGACCACTGCTCGAGATCGTCATTCCCGCGTACAACGAGGAAGGACGACTACCCGGGGGGCTCCTGCAGCTGTGCGCGAAGCTTGCCCGCATGCCGTTCCCCGCGTCCGTCATCGTCGTGGACAACGCCAGCACCGACCGGACGGCCGAGATCGTCTCGGGCTGGCCGCGCGGGCCCGTCCCCGTCCGGCTCGTCCGCTGCGCGACCCCCGGTAAGGGCGCCGCCGTCCGCGCCGGGCTGCTCGGCACCACCGCGCCCTTCGTCGGCTTCTGCGACGCCGACATGGCCACCGACCTCGACGCCATCGACCATGCGCTCGGGCTGCTGCTGTCCGGCGAGCGCGTGGTGATCGGCTCGCGGGCGCACCGCGACTCGCGCGTGGAGAACCGGCACAGCCGGATCCGCGAGCTGGGCGCGTACGGCTTCCGCGCGCTGGCCGGCGCGCTCGTGCACGGCGTCAGCGACACCCAGTGCGGCTTCAAGTTCTTCGACGGCGTGCTCGCCCGCGAGACCGCCGGGCTGCTGCGCACGCCCGGCTTCGCCTTCGACGTCGAGCTGCTCGCGCGCTGCGTCGAGCGGGGCGGCCGGGTCTGCGAGATCCCCGTGCGCTGGCGGGACATGCCGGGGTCCCGGTTCTCGCCGGCCAGGCACACCTTCGGCATCGTGCTGGAGCTGGGCCGGATCTGGCTGCGGCTGCGCACGAAACCCGGCTCCGCCGCCCGGCCGGCGTGGGAGCCGCCGCTCGACCCCGTCGGATATCCGTGAAGATCGCCGTCGTCAACTGGCGTGACCCCTGGCATCCCCAGGCGGGTGGCGCCGAGACCTTCGCCTGGGAGTCGGCCCGCCGTTTCGCGCGGGCCGGCCATCAGGTGTGGTACGTCACCGCGCGCGCTCCCGGGCAGCGCCGCCGCGAGCGGGTGGAAGGCGTGACTTTCGTGCGGATGGGCGGGGTCTTCACCGTCTATCCGCTGGTGCTGGCCTGGCTGCTGCTGCGCAGGGGGCGCTTCGACGCGGTGCTCGACTGCCAGAACGGCATCCCGTTCTTCACCCCTTGGGTGGTGCGGCGGCGGACGCGGGTGGTGTGCGTGGTGCACCACGTGCACGACCGGCAGTTCGGGGTGCACATGCCGGGGTGGCTGGCGGCGTTCGGGCGGTTCCTGGAGGGGCCGGTGTCGCGGTGGAGCTACCGGCGGCACGCGAGCGTCGCCGTCTCGCCGTCCACCGCGCTCGCCATGCGCGAGCGGCTCGGGTGGCGCGGGCCGGTGCACGTCATCCCGAACGGGGTCAGTGTCGCTCGACCTGGGCCCGTCGCGAAGAGCCCTGAGCCGCGGGTGGTCTGCCTCGGGCGGCTGGTCGCGCACAAGCGGGTGCACCTGCTGCTGGACGCCGTCGCCGAGTTGCGCTCGGCCCGGCCCGGCCTGGTCGTGGACGTCATCGGCAGGGGACCTGAGGAGGACGCCCTGCGGGCCCGGCTGCCCGAGGGCGTCACGCTGCACGGTTACCTGCCCGAGGACGACAAGGCGCGCCTGGTCGCGCGGGCGTGGCTGCACGTCAGCGCCTCCCAGGGGGAGGGCTGGGGGCTGAGCGTGCTGGAGGCGGCCGCGCTGGGCGTGCCGACCGTGGCGTTCGACGTGGACGGGCTGCGCGATGCCGTACGGCCTGGTGAGACCGGGTGGCTGCTGCCCGAGGGGACCGGGCTGGCCAAGGGGATCGCCGCCGCACTCGACGAGCTGGACCACACTTATACCGTGAAATGTCGGAAATGGGCTGACCGCTTCTCCTGGGACCGCACCGCCGACCGCCTCGCCGCCCTCCTGCGCGGCGACGACCCCGGCGCGGACCCCGCCTTCGGCGGCCTGAGCGGCGGCCCCCGCGAGGGGCGCGGTGGCGTTCCCGGCGGCGGCTGGGAGCGCTCATGACCCCAGCCGCCAGGCCGCCCGCGACCGGGCGGATGAGGACGCTGCTGCCCACCCGGCTGCCCACCGACAAGCTGGTGGCCGGGCGGCGGACCGGGGCGGGGCGGCCGGTCGGGGAGGCCGCGCGGCACCGCCTGTGGCTGCTGCTGTGCTGCTTCGGCTTCGGCCTGCTCGCCTTCACCACCCGGCCGGGCCACCTCATCTCCGACACCAAGATGGACCTCGCGCTCAACCCGGTCGGCTGGCTGGAGCGCGCCGCCCACCTGTGGGACCTGCAGCACTTCGGCCAGCTCCAGAACCAGGTGGCCGGCTACATCTTCCCGATGGGGCCGTTCTTCGCGCTGGGCGAGCTGGCCGGCGTCGAGCCGTGGGTGACGCAGCGGCTCTGGCTGACGCTGCTCATGTGCGTGGCCTTCCTCGGCGTCGAACGGCTGGCGGGACGGCTCGGCATCGGCTCGCCGGGCACCAGGATCGCGGGGGCGCTGGCGTACGCGCTGGCTCCGCGCACGCTGTCGATCATCGGCGAGATCTCCGTCGAGTGGCTGCCCGCCGCGATGCTGCCGTGGATCCTGCTGCCGCTGCTCACCGCGTCGGAGACCGGCCAGCGGGCGCGCGGCGCCATCAGGTCGGCGCTGGCGGTGGCGCTGTGCGGCGGCGTCAACGCGGTCGCGGTGCTGGCCGTGCTGGTCGCGCCCGTGCTCTACATCCTCACCAGGCCGCGTCCCGTGCCGCGCTGGCGGCTGCTCGGCTGGTGGTCGGGCGCGGTGGCGGTGGCCACCCTGTTCTGGTCGCTGCCGCTGCTGCTGGTCGGCCGGTACGCGTTCTCGTTCCTGCCGTACACCGAGACCGCGGGGACCACGACGGCCGTCACCTCGCTCACGAACGTGCTGCGCGGCGCCTCCGACTGGGTGCGTTACCTGCCGCTCAACGGCGTGCTGGAGCAGCCGCCCGGGTTCAGGATCGCGACCGCGGCCTCGATGGTCGTGGTCACGGGCGTGATCGCGGCGCTCGGGCTCGCCGGGCTGGCCCGCCGCGACCTGCCGGCCAGGGGGTTCCTGGTGGCGATGTTCGTGGTCGGCGTGGTGGCGCTGGTCGCGGGGCACGCGGGCGCGCTGGAGCCGGTCACCGCCGAGCCGGTGCGCTGGCTGCTCGACGGGCCGCTCGCGCCGCTGCGCAACCTGCGCAAGTTCGACCCGCTGGTCCGGCTCGCGCTCGCCCTCGGCCTGGCGCACCTGCTGGTCAAGGCCAGGATGCCGGTCCGTACGGTGGCCGTCGTCGCCTGCGCCGCGCTCGTCGTGCCCGTCTTCAACCAGGGCCTGGCCGCCCCCGGCGACTTCGAGGACGTGCCCGCCCACTGGCGCGAGGCCGCCGCCTGGCTGGACGCCAACGCGGGCGACGACGGCGTGCTGCTCGTGCCGGGCGCCAAGTTCGGCGAGTACGTCTGGGGCCGCCCGATGGACGAGCCGCTTCAGGCCCTGACCACGGCCCGCTGGACCACCAGGAAGATCGAGCCGCCTGGCTCGGTCGGCCTGACCCGGCTGCTCGACGCCATCGACCAGCGCCTGACCTCCGGCCACGGCTCGGCCGGCGTGACCGCCGTGCTGCGGCGGCTCGGCGTGCGCCACCTGCTCGTCAGGAACGACCTCATCCGCCAGAACCTCCAAGGCGCCTGGCCGTCGCGCGTCTACGAGGCGCTGCGCGAGTCGCCGGGCATCACGAAGGTGCGCTCGTTCGGCGAGCCGGTCGGCGACAGGGAGACCGACGACGCGGTCAACGCGCTCGACCCCGCCTTCCCCGCGCTCGACCTGTACGAGGTGTCGGACGCCGCCGACCTGGTCACCGTGCGCCCGGCGGCCGACGCGCTGGCCGTGCGGGGCGGGCCCGACTCCCTGCTCGCGATGGGCGATCTCGGCCTGCTGGGCGACGAGCCGGTGCTGGTCAACGGCGACGCGGGCACCCGCGAGGCGCCCTCCGTGGTCAGCGACGCGCTGCGGTTGCGCGAGCGCTCGTTCGGCGAGTTGCGGACGAACTGGTCACCGACCCTCACGGCCGACAAGAAACGCGACTTCGACGGGGTCAGGGCGCTGGACCTGCTGGAGAAGGGCTGGCTCGACGAGGCCGCGGTCGCCGAGTACGACGGCATCGCCGGCATCAGCGCCTCCTCCTCGGTCGCGGACCCGTACGCGCCGGCCGGGATCAGCAGCGCGGGACGCGGCCCGTACGCGGCCATGGACGGCAACACGAAGACCGGCTGGGAGACCGACGGCACCAAGGCGCCCCGGGGCGAGTGGCTGCGGGTGGACCTGCGGGGACGGACGCGCATCCCGTACGTGAACGTCATGTTCGCGCCCGACCTGCTGCTCGGCCAGGCGGTCTCCCGCGTGGCGGTGGAGACCGAGTCGGGCGGTCTGGTGCAGGACGTCGCCCGTACGACGGACCCGCAGCGGCTGCGCGTGCCGGACGGGCCGACGAGCTGGGTGCGGCTCAAGGTCGCCGGCACGGCGTCGGAGACGTGGACGTACGGCCAGCGCATCGGCGTGGTCGAGCTGTCGATCCCCGGCGTCACGGCCGGCCGCACGATCCGGTTGCCCGGCCAGGGCGGCGACGCGTACGTCATGGACCGCGGCCTCGACGAGCGGCCCGCCTGCATGCGCAACCCGCAGCGCTGGGTCTGCAACGAGGTCGCGCTGGCCGAGCAGAGCGAGGAGACCGGTTTCGACCGGACCTTCCGCGCCGATGCGGCTTCGAGCGTGACAGTACGGGGAACGGCGGTCCTGCGGGACTCTGAGCTGATCGACCGCTACACCCGCATCCGTGCGGACCTGACCACGGTGACCGGCTCGTCCCAGCTCAGCGATGACGCCGTGGTCGCGCCCAGGTCGGCGTTCGACGCCGACGACAGCACGACGTGGATCCCCGGCGCCGACGACAAGGAGCCCACGCTCACCGTGGCGTGGCAGGGCAGGAAGACGATCTCCCGCGTCCAGATCGGCCGCCCCGGCGGCGACCAGGCGCCGCTCGACGTGATCGTCACCGGCGACGGCGGGGCCGTGCGCGGCGGGCGGGTGGACGAGCACGGCATGCTGACGTTCAAGGCGATGAAGACGAGCCGGCTCAAGCTCCGCTTCACCCCCTTCTCGCAGCGGCTGCAGGTGACCGAGCTGGTCATCCCCGGCGTGGACCCGGTGGGGCGGCCCGCTGACGTGCCGCTGCGGCTGGCGTGCGGGTTCGGCCCGGCCATCGAGGTGAACGGCCGCAGCGTCCCCACCAGGGTCACCGGCACCCACGCCGACCTGCTCGAACAGCGGCCGGTGCGGATCACGGGCTGCGAGAGGGCGTCGCTCGCCGCCGGCGACAACCGGGTGCGGGTGGCGGGCTGGGACCCGTACGCGATCGACGCGCTGGTGGTCGGGGCGCTGCCCGAGCGGCCCGCCGGCGTGGCGGGGTCGGCGGTGCCGAGCACGTGGACGCCGTCGCAGCGCGAGGTCGCCGTCAGCGCGCCCAAGGACGCCTTCCTCGTCGTCAACGAGAACTTCAACGCCGGCTGGCGGGCGAGCGTCGGCGGCGAGACGCTCAAACCGGTCAGGATCGACGGCTGGAAGCAGGCGTGGGAGCTGCCCGCCGGCACTTCGGGCACGGTCCGGCTCGACTACCTGCCCGACCGGCTCTACCGGCTCGCGCTGCTGCTGGGGCTGGCCGGGATCGCGCTGCTCGCCCTCGCCGCCCTGGTGCTGCGGGGGCCGCGGCCCGAGCACGTACGCGAGACCGCTCCCGCCTCGGCCGCCCGGCTGTCGCGGCCGCGGGCGCCGCTCGTGGCGGTGGCGGCGCTGGCGTTCGGCGGCTGGACGGCGAGCTGGCCCGGCATGCTGGCGGTGCTCGGCGCGGTGCTGGTGACCCTGCTGCTGCGGGCCAGGCGGTGGCCCGCGCACTGGGCGGCGGCCGGCGCGTTCTGCGTGGCGGCGCTGTCCCTGGCCGCCGGCATGACGCTGCGGGACCACGGGATCGACGTGGAGGTGCTGATGGACCACGTGCCGCAGCTCGCGTCATGCGCGGCGGTCGGCGTGCTGTTCGGCCAGCTCGTCACGGAGCCGGCGCGGCCGGCAGCGCCGCGCGAGCTGCCGGCGGCGAGGCAGGTGCTGACCGGTGTCGGCTGAGCTTGAGCGCGCTCACCTCGATCAGGTGGTAGCTGCCGACGCTGAGCAGCACCGTCACGATGAACGAGGTCACCGC
Source organism: Nonomuraea sp. NPDC049419 (assembly GCF_040676995.1). NCBI lineage: Bacteria > Bacillati > Actinomycetota > Actinomycetes > Streptosporangiales > Streptosporangiaceae > Nonomuraea > Nonomuraea sp. NPDC049419. Next base: position 658,277 of record NZ_JBFAQB010000001.1, read on the forward strand.
GACGCTGGTGAAGTCGGCCTGGAACGGCTGCGCGCCGGTCAGCTTGAGCTGCAGCGTGATCACCGGCGCGTGCCAGAGGAAAAAGCTGTAGGAGATGCGGCCCAGGTAGCTCGCGACAGGGTTGCCGAGCACCCGGTTGCGCAGCGAGCCGGGCCTGGAGGCCAGCGCGAACGGCGCCACCAGCAGCACCGCGACCGCCGTCTCCAGGCTGAGCCGCCACAGCGACTGCCCCAGGGTGGGCAGCACGAGCGTGCGCGGGCCGGCCAGGTCGGTGCTGAGCAGCGCGTACAGCAGGCCGGCCAGCACCAGCAGCTGCGGGGCCAGCGAGTCGATCACGCGGCTGTGCCCGATCCACACCGACAGCACCGCCATCGCCATGCCGCAGCCGAAGAACACCAGGTGGTACGGCAGCAGCAGGGCCAGGTCGGGCTGCCCGGACAGCCGGGCGACGACCACGGTGACCACCGAGATGAGCGGCAGCACCGCGATGCCGACGAGCAGGCGCACCGGACGGTTGCCGCCGCGCGCCCACCGGTGCAGCGCCCAGCCCAGCACAGGGAGCAGCACGTAGAAGGACATCTCGATGGGCAGCGTCCACATCTGGTAGAGGCCGTCGGGCGTCGGGTCGGCGGGGAAGAAGTTCTGCGCGAGCAGCATCCACTTCAGCCAGCCGGTCCAGTCGTACGACGCCCACGCCCACAGGGCGAGCGCGCTCACCAGCCAGTAGACGGGCATGACGCGCAGCACCCGGCGCCACAGGTAGCCGAGCGGCCGGGGCCGTGGCGTATCCTCGATCACCGCGCGCGCCCACGGGCGGTAGAGGAGCAGGCCCGACAGGAGGAAGAAGATGGGGACCGCGATGCCCAGGCGGCTCATCAGCCAGTGGAGCATGCCGTCGCGGTACATCACGCCGGTGTTGCTCCCGACGTGCAGCAGCCAGACGCCGAGCGCGGCCACCGCGCGGATGCCGTCGAGTGCCGCGTCCCTGCCCTTCATCGCTGCTCCCATGTCCCGTCGCCGATTGCGGCAACCACGATAGAACCTGTTTCTATCGATTTGGTTGCGGTGGTTTGCCCGCCGCTGACGGGCCGCACCCCCTGTCATACTTTGATGCTCGACGATCGCACCGAACGACAACATGTTCTACAATGCGGAGGCCTCGATGGGTCGCATCTCAACGCTCGTCCTCATCGGGTTCGGGGCTTTCTTCATCGCGCTGGCGCCACTGCTGAAATTCTGGGCGGCGGGCCAGATCATCTCCGCGCCGGCCGACCAGTTCGGCATCTCGCGGCTGGAGGCCAAGAACGCCCAGTACTTCTCGCTGCAGGACCTCAAGGTGCTCACCGGTGACCTCGACATCATCGTCACCACCCGCGGTGACGTGAAGGAGGCCACCAATGACCGGGTGGTCTGGGACGAGGCCACGGTCGTCAACGACGTGACCAACAAGCGGCCCCAGATCGACGTCTCCGAGCGGCGCAGCGCCTTCGACCGCTACACCGGGGTGGCGCTCAACTGCTGCGGGTCCAGCGTCGAGAAGGCACCGGTCACGCTGGAGGGGCAGGTCTACAAGTTCCCCTTCGACGTGGAGAAGAAGACGTACAAGGTGTTCAACGCCACCGCGCAGAAGGCGTTCGACGCCACCTTCGTCCGCGAGGACAAGGTCAACGGCCTGCCGGTCTACGTCTTCGAGCAGACCGTGCCCCCGACCAAGACCGAGACCCGCACCGCGCCCGCCAATGTGCTCGGCATCACGGGCACCACCGGTGACGTGCAGGTCGACCGCTGGTACGACGGCAAGACGACGTTCTGGATCGAGCCGGTCACCGGGTCGCCGGTACGGCAGGAGGTGCAGCGGCACGAGGTGCTGAAGACGCAGGACGGCGTCGAGCGCTCGGCGGCCTTCGTCGCGACCGCGAAGATGACCGAGAAGACGGTCGACGACCTGGTCAAGAACGCCCAGAACGGCAAGAACATGATCAACCTGCTGCGGAACGTCATCCCGCTGGTGTTGCTCGTGATCGGTGTCGTGCTCGTGGTGGCGGGCGTCATCGTGGGACGCCGCGCGCCGGCCGAGTGACCTCTCCATAAGGGGCCCGTTCGCTTGAACGGGCCCTTTCCCCTTGACCGGACACCCTGACTAGAACCAGTTATATATGTAGGTTACTCACCGGTACCAGACGAAAGGTTCTAGCCTAGAACGCGTTGCAGTTCGCCGCTTTCCAGACGTATTGTCGGGCCATGCGGACACGCGTCACGGACATGTTCGGAATCGAGCTCCCGATCTTCGCGTTCAGCCACTGCCGGGATGTGGTCGCCGCCGTCAGCAAGGCCGGCGGCATGGGCGTGCTCGGCGCGCTCTACTTCACCCCGGAAGAGCTCGAGATGGAGCTCAAGTGGATCGACGACCACGTGGACGGCCGGCCGTACGGGGTGGACGTCGTCATGCCGGCCTCGTACGAGGGGGCCGACTTCGCGCCGGAGGAGCTGGTCGGCCGGCTCCAGACCATGATCCCCGACGGGCATCGGGCGTTCGTCGAGGGCCTCCTGGCCAAGCACGGCGTGCCGCCCCTGTCCTCGGACGCCGACCCTGGCCGGGTGCTGCTCGGCTGGACCGACGCCACCGCCCGCCCCCAGGTCGAGGTCGCCCTGCGTCACCCCATCGCGCTGCTCGCCAACGCGCTCGGGCCGCCGCCCGCCGACGTGGTCGAGCTCGCCCACGCCCACGGCGTCAAGGTCGCCGCCCTCGCCTCCACCCCGCGCCACGCGCTCAAGCAGGTCGAGGTCGGGGTGGACGTGGTGGTCGCCCAGGGCACCGAGGCCGGCGGGCACACCGGTGAGATCTCCACCATGGTGCTCATCCCGCAGGTCGTGGACGCGGTGGACGTACCGGTGCTGGCGGCGGGCGGCATCGGCAACGGCCGCCAGATGGCCGCCGGGATGGCCCTCGGGGCCGAGGGCGTCTGGACGGGCTCCATCTGGCTCACCGTCGAGGAGGCCGACACCCCGGAGATGGCCCGGCGCCGCATCCTCGCCGCCACCTCCCGCGACACCGTCCGCTCCCGCAGCTGGACCGGCAAACCCGCTCGGCTCCTCAAGAACGAGTGGACCGAGGCATGGGAGTCGGAGGAGTCACCGGGCACGCTCCCGATGCCGTTGCAGTTCATGCTGGTATCAGACGCTCTGCGGCGCATAGGCCGCTCGGACGCCGCCGAACTGGCCACCTTCCCCGCCGGCCAGATCATCGGCGTCATGAACCAGGTCAAACCCGCCAAGGACGTCGTCTTCGACCTGGTCTCGGAGTACGCCGAAGCACTGGACCGCCTCCAGCACCTCACCTCCGACTGACCTCACACCGGCACGACGGTGACCATGCTCTCAAGTCCCACGAAATCGTCCGTGTTGCGGGTGTAAAGCGGGAGTCCCCGGCTGGAGGCGATCGCCGCGATCATGAGGTCCATGCGCCGCGGCCTGGGATCCCGCTTGGCTGCGAGTGTGAGCGCGACCAGGCTGCCATAACGGGCCGCGGCCTTGGAGTCGAAGGGAAGCGGCTCGAAATCGACGGCGGCGATGCCGAGCTTTTCCATGCGGGCGGCCCGGGACGCTTCGTCCTTGGCCATGGCCACGCCTTGATGCAACTCGGCGAGCGTGATGGTGGTGAGTTCCGGCTGCTTCGGAAGGGCCTCGGGCGAGATCTTCGCGAGGTCGACGTACACGCACGTATCGATGACGCCCGTGGCACGGCGCTCAGCCACGGTGCCGCTCCCATGGGTCGTCGCCCACGCGGTCCTCGCCGTCGAAGAATTCATCGGCCTCGCGACGCATCTCGGCGTAGTCCACCTCCGGCAGGAGACGGTGCTTGGCGACCAGTTCCTCCGAGCTCAGTCGCCGCTTTCGTGGAAGCGGGCGCAGCTCTGCGATTTCGATGCCGTTGCGGGTGATGTGGAAAACCTCACCCGCTTCGACCTCGTCCATAACGGCGGCGGAGTTGTTGCGGAACTCGCGTTGGCTGATGATCTTCAACACGCACCTCACGTAGCCGCGCGTAGCACCGGGTGCTACTTGGTCAGTATAAGAGCATCACTGGCCCTGGTAGAAAGCGGGGCGTTTTTCGCGGAAGGCGCGGGTGCCTTCCTTGGCGTCCTCTGAGCCGATCACCGGCCAGCCCAGTTCGTCCGAGACCTTCAGGGCCTCCTGTTCCGGTAGGCCCAGCGTGTCGCGGTAGGTGCGGAGGATCGCTTGGACGGCCAGGGGGCCCGAGCTTGCCACGTCGTCCGCCAGTTCGCGGGCCGCCGCCAGTGCCTGGCCGTCCGGGACGACGCGGTTCACCAGGCCCATCGACAAAGCCTCCGCGGCCGTGATGGCGCGGCCGGTCAGCAGGAGGTCCATGGCGTGGCAGTACGGGATCTGGCGGGGGAGGCGGACGGCGCTGCCGCCCATCGGGAACAGGGCGCGCTTGGCCTCGAAGAGGCCCAGGGTGGCCGACTCGGCGACCACCCGCAGGTCGGTGCCCACCAGGAGTTCGGTGCCTCCGGCGACGGCGTAGCCCTCGACCGCGCAGATGACGGGCTTGGTCGGCAGGTCCTCGCGGAGCAGGCCCTTCCAGTGGAAGTTGGGGATCTGGGCGGCCCTGGCCTGGACGTCGGGGTCGCTCGACGGCTGTCCCATGGCCTTGAGGTCGGCGCCGGCGCAGAACGTGCCCTCGGCGCCGGTCAGGATCGCCACCCGGATGCCGGGCTCCTCGGAGGCGTACGCCCACGCCGAGGCCAGGCCGACCAGCATGTCGGAGGAGAGCGCGTTGCGGGCCTCCGGCCGGTTCATGGTGACGGTCAGGACGTGCCCGTCGCGTTCGATCCGGCAGTGCGGCGTGCTGATCGGCAGGAGCTCCACGGGTGCCTCCGAAGTCGCTAGATCAAGCGCTTGCTACGAACTTTGGCCCAGGATACGCTCCCACCAGCAAACGAGAACAGGTTCCTGTTTTGCCCGCCCACAGCTGAGGAGATCAGATGGGCACGCTCGGTTTCTGGAGGCTCGCGCAGGCGGATCCCGAGTGGATCGCGGCCGTGGACCCCGACGGCACCCAGCACCGCGCGGGCGACCTCCTCGCCCGCTCCAACCGCCTCGTGCACGGGCTGCGCGCGCTCGGCCTCCAGCCGGGCGACGGCATCTGCGGCCTGGTGCCCAACGGCGCCGAAGGCCTCGTCCTCTATCTGGCGGCGCTGCAGGCGGGCTGGTACTACACGCCGGTCAACTGGCACCTGACCGGACCGGAGATCGCGTACATCGTCTCCGACAGCGAGGCCCAGGCGTTCTTCGTGCACCCGCGCTTCCTCGCCGAGGGCATTCGCGGCGCCGAGGCCATCGCGCCCGAGCGGCGGTTCCTGACGGAAGGCGAGGCCGGCGGGTTCCGTCCGATGGGCGAGCTGGCCGGCGGGCAGCCGGACACCGCGCCGGAAGGCCGCACCGCCGGCGCCACCATGCACTACACCTCAGGCACCACCGGCAAGCCCAAAGGCGTCAGAAGGCCGCTCAGCGGGATGGATCCGGACGACGCGGCCGAACTGATGACGTTCCTGCTCACGTTGTTCGGCATGACGCCGGGCCGCCCGAACGCCCACCTCGTCACCTCGCCGAGCTACCACACGGCGGTGACCCAGTTCGGCGGCACCGCCCTGCACATGGGGCACACGCTCGTCTACATGGACAAGTGGGACGCCGAGGAGATGCTGCGGCTGTGCGAGCGCCACCGCATCACCAACTCGCACCTGGTGCCCACCCACTTCAAGCGGCTGCTGGCGCTGCCGGAGAAGACGCGCGCCGCGTACGACCTGTCCTCGCTGCGCTGGATGATCCACGCCGCCGCGCCCTGTCCCGTACCGGTGAAGTGGGCGATGCTCGACTGGTGGGGCGACTGCGTGTACGAGTACTACGCGGCCACCGAGGGCGGCGGCACCATCGCCGCGCCCGAGGACTGGAAGGCGCACCCCGGCACGGTCGGCAAGGCGTGGCCGATCAGCGAGCTGCTCATCGTGGACGACCAGGGCGAACCGGTGCCCACCGGCACCCCGGGCACGATCTACATGAAGATGATGGGCGCCACGTTCGAGTACAAGGGCGACCCCGACAAGACCGCCGCGAACCGCCTCAAAGACCACTTCACCGTCGGCGACATCGGTTACCTGGACGAGGACGGCTTCCTCTACCTGTGCGACCGCAAAGCCGACATGATCATCTCAGGCGGGGCCAACATCTACCCGGCCGAGATCGAGAACGAGCTCATGGTCCACCCCAAGGTGGCCGACGTGGCCGTGTTCGGCATCCCCGACGAGGAGTGGGGCGAGCAGATCAAGGCCGTCGTCGAGCCCGCGCAGGACGCCGAGCCGGGCCCCGAGCTGGAGGCCGAGCTGCTGGCCTCGCTGGAGGGCCGCCTGGCCAGGATGAAGTGGCCCAAGAGCATCGACTTCATCGCCGAGATGCCCCGCGAGCCCAACGGCAAGCTGCTCAAACGCAAGCTCCGCGCCCCGTACTGGGAGGGACACGACCGTGCCATCTGATCCGCTGGTCGCGCAGCACGTCCTGGAGTTCCCCGGCGGCTACACGCGTACGACGGGGCCGGTGATCGGCCGCTTCCTCAGCGAGTTACGCGCCCGCCGCCTGGTCGGCGTGCGTACGGCGGAGGGCCGCGTGCTGGTGCCGCCCCTCGAGTACGACCCCGCCACCGGCGAAGCCGTCACCGGCGAGTACGTCGAGGTCGGCCCGGCCGGCACGGTCACCACGTGGGCCTGGGTGGACGAGCCGCTCCCTGGACACCCGCTCGACCGCCCCTTCGCCTGGGCGCTGATCCGCCTCGACGGCGCCGACACCGACCTCGTGCACGCCCTCGACCCCGGCAACCCCAAGGCGCTGCGGCAGGGCATGCGGGTCTGGCCGGTGTGGCGCGACCGGCCCAAGGGCCACATCACCGACCTGTCGCACTTCGTCCCCGAGGTCACCCAGATCGTCTCCGACGTCCGCGCCGAATACCGCCTCCAGGCCGGTGGCGCGCTGCGGGTCTTCCTCGAAGGCGTCGAGCGAGGCGTCCTCCTCGGCGGGCGCTGCGAGCGCTGCGCCAAGGTGTACGTGCCGTACCGGGCGGCGTGTCCCGAATGCGGCAGCGCCCTCCCGGACGCCTTCGACGTGCCCGACACCGGGACGATCACCACGTTCGCCATCAACAACCTGCCCGACCCGCGGGCCCCGCAGGTGCCGTTCGTGTCGGCGTACATCCTGCTCGACGGCACCGACATCCCCATGATCGCGCTGGTCGGCGACGTGCCCGCCCACGAGGTGCGCCAGGGCATGCGGGTCAGGGCGGTCTGGGTGCCCGAGAGCGAGCGCACGGCGTCCATGGCGAACATCCGCTGGTTCGCCCCCACCGGTGAGCCCGATGTGGAGCTGTCATGAGAGATGTGGCCATCGTCGCGTTCGCCCAGACGCGGCACACCGATCACGACACCGGCCTGAGCGAGCCCGAGCTGATCAGCCCGGTCATCAACGAGATCAAGGAGCGCACCGGGCTCACCAGGTTCGGCTTCACCTGCTCGGGCAGCTGCGACTACCTCGCGGGAGCGCCGTTCTCGTTCGTCTCGGCGCTCGACGCGCTCGCCGCCTGGCCGCCGATCTCGGAGAGCCACGTCGAGATGGACGGAGCCTGGGCCCTGTACGAGGCGTGGGTCCGCCTCCAGCACGGCGACGTCGACTCGGCGCTGGTCTACGGCTTCGGCAAGTCGTCGCTCGGTGACCTGCGCACGATCATGACCCTGCAGCTCGACCCCTACTACCTGGCTCCGCTCGGCCTCGACCAGCTCTCCTACGCCGCGCTCCAGGCCGCCGCCGTCGGAGCCGACCCGGGGGAGCTGGATGAGATCGTCCGGCGGAGCAGGGCGGACGGGCGCGGCAACCCGTACGCGCTGGATCTGCCCGAGCCCGAGCCGGGCGGCGAGGACTACGCCGTGCGGCCGCTCAGGAAGATCGACGTGCCGCCCGTCACCGACGGCGCGGCGGCCGTCGTGCTCGCCGCCGGCGACCTGGCCAGGCAGCTGTGCCCCAGCCCTGCCTACATCACCGGCATCGCCCACCGCATCGAGCCCCACTACCTCGGCCTGCGCGACCTCGCGCGGTCCGGCTCCGCCGCCGACGCCGCCCGCGCCTCCGGGGTCGCCAAGGGCCCGGTCGAGGTGGCCGAGCTGCACGCCCAGTTCCCGCACGAAGAGGTCATCCTGCGCGAGGCACTGGAGCTCGGCGGCGACACCCTCGTCAACCCCTCGGGCGGGCCGCTCGCCGCCAACCCCGTCATGGCCACCGGCCTCATCCGCATCGGCGAGGCCGCGCGGCGCATCCACGACGGCGCCGCCCGCCGCGCCGTCGCCCACGCCGCCGCCGGCCCCTGCCTGCAACAGAACCTCGTGACCGTCCTGGAGGCCCGATGAACAGGTGCGCGGTCATCGGCGTCGGCCAGACCCGCTACACCACCAAGCGGCGCGACGTCTCGCTCGCCGGGCTCGTCCGCGAGGCGGCGCAGCGGGCACTCGACGATGCCGGGCTGACGTTCAAGGACATCGACGCCGTGGTCGTCGGCAAGGCGCCCGACCTGTTCGAGGGCGTGATGATGCCGGAGGTGTACCTCGCCGACGCGCTCGGCGCGGCCGGCAAGCCGCTGATGCGGGTGCACACCGCGGGCAGCGTCGGCGGCTCCACCGCCATCGTCGGCGCCTCGCTCGTCCAGGGCGGCGTGCACGACCGGGTGCTCGTCGTCGCCTTCGAGAAGCAGTCGGAGTCGAACGCCACCTGGGCCCTGTCCACCCACCTGCCCTTCAGCTCGTCCCTCGTGGTCGGCGCGGGCGGCTACTTCGCGCCGCACATCCGCGAGTACATGCGCAGAACCGGCGCACCCGGGCACATCGGCACGCTCGTCGCGGTCAAGGACCGGCTGAACGCGCTGAAGAACCCGTACGCGCACCTCAAGATCCCCGGCATCGACCAGAAGATGGTCGAGTCGACGCCCATGCTCTGGGAGCCCATCCGTTACCTGGAGACCTGCCCCTCCAGCGACGGGGCCTGCGCGCTCGTGCTGGCCTCGGAATCGGCCGTCACCGGCACGCCCGCCTGGGTGCACGGCGCCGCCATGCGCTCCGAGCCGATCTTCCGCGCCGGGCGCGACACCGTCAGCCCGCAGGCCGGCAAGGACTGCGCCGCCGACGTCTACCGCCAGGCCGGCATCACCGACCCGCGCAGGGAGATCGACGTGGCCGAGGTCTATGTGCCGTTCTCCTGGTACGAGCCCATGTGGCTGGAGAACCTCGGCTTCGCCGCCGAGGGCGAGGGCTGGAAGCTCACCGAGTCGGGCGCCACCGCGCTCGACGGCGACATCCCGTGGAACGCCTCGGGAGGGGTGCTGTCCAGCAACCCCATCGGGGCGTCGGGACTCATCAGGTTCGCCGAGGCCGCGCTGCAGGTGCGCGGCATGGCCGGCGAACACCAGGTGGACGGCGCCCGCACAGCGCTCGGCCACGCCTACGGCGGGGGAGCCCAGTTCTTCGCGATGTGGATCGTCGGACGGGAGAGACCCTGATGGAGTTCAACCACGCTGACCTGTTCGAGGGGCTCGCGGACACGATCGGGGAGCGCACGGCCGTCGTCTGCGGCGATGAGCGGCGCACGTACGCCGAGCTCGAGGCCGAGGCCAACCGGCTCGCCCACTACCTCATGGACCTCGGCATCCAGCCGGGACAGCACGTCGGCCTGCACCTCTGCAACGGCGTCGAGTACGTCGCCGGGCTGCTCGCCGCGCTCAAGATCCGGGCCGTGCCGATCAACGTCAACTACCGCTACGTCGAGGCCGAGCTGCTCTACCTCTACCGCGACGCCGACCTGCGGGCGCTCGTCTACGACGTCGAGTTCGAGCCCCGGGTCGCCGCCGTCGCCGGGCAGGCGCCGCTGCTCGACCACCTCATCGCCGTGGGCGGGCCGCCCTCGATCGGCGGGGCCGTGACGTACGGCGCCGCCCTGGAGCGCGGCCGGCCGGACCGCGGCTTCCCGGCCCGCTCCGGCCAGGACGTCTACATCATCTACACCGGCGGCACCACCGGCTTACCCAAGGGCGCGATGTGGCACGTCGAGGACCTGTTCATGGGGTTCGGCGGCGGCAACCCGTACGGCGAGCCGCGCTCCACGCCGCAGGAGGTCATCGACGAGGCGGTCAAGGCCGACCCCATGGTGATGATGGCCGCGCCGCCGCTCATGCACGGGGCCGCGCAGATGGCCACGTTCATCGCGTTCTGGATGGGCTCGACCATGGTGTACGTCCGCAAGTTCGACGCCGCCGAGGTCCTGCGCACCATCGAGCGGGAGCGCGTGACCACCGTGAACATCACCGGCGACGCCATGGCCAGGCCGCTCGCCGAGGAGCTGGCGACCGGGTCGTACGACGTGTCCTCGCTGTTCGTGATCAGCTCGACGGGGGCGATCCTGTCCGGCGCCGTCCGCGACCGCCTCCAGGAACTGCTGCCGAACGTCATGATCCTCGACAACTTCGGCTCCACCGAGTCCGGCTACACCGCCTCGGGCGTGGCCGGCTCCTCGCCCGAGAAGGGCCTGCGCTACCAGCCCAACTCCGTCGTCAGGCTGGCCGTCCTCGACGAGGAGAACCGGCCCGTCGAGCCCGGCTCAGGGCGGCTCGGCACCGTCGCGCGGTCGGGTCGGGTGGCGTTCGGCTACTACAACGACCCCGAGAAGACCGCGCGCACGTTCGTCACCTCCGATGACGGCACCCGGTGGCTGCTCACCGGCGACCTCGCCACCGTCGAGAAGGACGGCACGGTGAACGTCTTCGGGCGCGGCTCGCAGTGCATCAACACCGGCGGCGAGAAGGTGTTCCCCGAGGAGGTGGAGGCGGTGCTCAAGGGGCATCCCGGCGTGTTCGACGCGGTGGTGACCGGGGTGCCGGACGAGCGCTGGGGCAACCGCGTGGCCGCCGTCATCGAGCCGCGGCCTGGGGTGCCGGTGACGCCTGAGGAGCTGGACGCGCACTGCCGGACGCTGCTGTCGGGGTACAAGGTGCCTCGGACGTACGCGTTCGTGGACGAAATGGTCCGCTCCCCGGCCGGCAAGGCCGACTATCGGTGGGCTCGGGAAACCGCAGAAAACGTTTGAAGGCTTTCGCCTGGGCTGAACCCGAGTGGCTCAGGTCGTGTGGCGTAGTTCGTCCTGGAGAGCCTGGGCTTCTGGCGTCCTGCCGGCTTCCTCCAGGAGGGTCAGCCGTCGCTGCAGTACGTCGCGGAGCAGGCCAGCGGGGGCGTCGTCACCGGGGAGGCCGCGCAGCAGGTCGGCGGAGACGCGCAGCGCGGCGTCGGCGGCGTCGTCCCGGCCCAGCTCCTGCTGGCACATGCCGAGCCGGGCGTGCGCGACCGCCCGGGACAGCGGGTCGCGGGTCACCTGCGTACCGCGATGGAAGACCAGCCCGGCCTCCAGCGCCCGGCCCGCCTCCATGAGCGCGTCGCCCAGCATGAGCATCGCCCTGGACAGCAACCCGGCCTGCATGGGGTTGCCGGGCGAGAACCGTTCGAGCGCCGCCACCGCCTCCCGCAGCGGCTGCACCGCCTCAGCCGGCCGCTCCCGCATCCTGAGCGCCCCGGCCAGCGTCAGGCACGCGCCCGCCCTGCTGGTGTGCAGGGCCTGCGCGTTCGTGCCCGTGGCCAGCAACTGGTCGTAGATCGTGATCGCCTCACGCGCCCTGGCCTCCGCCTCGGCGCCGTCGTCCAGGCCGAGCAGGGGCAGCAGCTCGGAGCTCTGCGCCAGCGAGTCCGCCAGAACCGCCCGGTACGTCACGTCGCCCGGCATCTTTCTGGCCACCGGGATCAGGCCCTCGACCAGCGTGTTCGCCTCGGCCAGCGCGCCCAGCATCATGTGGCACCTGATCAGCCGCTGGGTGGCCAGCACCTGCTGGACGGTGCCCGGCTCGTGGTGGTCCGCGGCGATCCGAGCGTACTCGGCGGCCTCCTCAGGCCGTCCCTCCGCCAGCAGGTCGTCCGCGATGAGCGCGGCCGTCTCGGCGGCCGCCTGCGGCTCCGGCAACCGTCTGAACAACTTCAGTGCCTCCACGAGGTGCGCCGAGGCCTCCCGCCGCCGCCCGAACGCCCTCAGCACCCGTCCGCGCACCTGAATCGCCCGCGCCCGCACCAGCGGCAGCTCCCCGCCCGCCTCCTCGGCACGGTCCCCCTCGGCCAGCGCCCACGCGATCGCCTCCAGCGCCGCCTGCGGCCGGTCGAGCGCGGCCAACGTGGACCCGAGCCGCGCGAACACCGCCGCCGCGACACCCGGATCATCCAGCTCATCGCACAGATCAGCGGCCCGCTCGCCATGCGCCAGCGCCTCCACCGCCCGCCCCTGGTCGAGCAGCGCACCGGCGTAGTGGTGCAACGTCTCGGCCAGCGGACGCGGATCACGCTCATCAAGCAACGCAATGGCCTGCTCAAGCACGGGCAGTGCGGGTCGTGCGGCGGCGAGGGTGGCGAGGGCGTGGCCGAGGGGTTCGCGGTAGGCGGGGGAGACGGCGGCGAGCCCTCGGTAGACGCGGACGCACAGCTCGGCCACCTGCACCGCGCTCGCGGCGTCGCCCGCCCGCGCCGCCGCCGCGCCGAACGCCGTCAGGCACCGGCCGTACCGGCCGTGGGCGTCCGTCCCGCCTTCCGCGCTGAGCGGCACCTCACGTTCAAGCGCCTCGGTGAACGCGGTCAGCGGCCCCACCAGCCCGCCGACGTCCACGAGATCGTGCTCGGCCCCGTCGGCGAACCGACCGGCAGCCGCCAGCACCTCACCCGCGAACCCGGAAAGCGCCCCGATGAGCGCATCGAGCGCATCCGCCCCGGGCAGCGGACGAATACCAAGAATCCGCGCATACAACACAACCCCAGCCGCCGGCCCCTCCTGCTCCACCCGCAACCGCGCCAACCGCACCAGCGCCAGCACATGCACACCCATGAACTCACCCGGCACCCGCCCAGCCGGCCCCGCCGTTGCGGAGGGGTCCGGCGTCCGCCCGGCCGGTCCCGCCATGCGGCCCACGTTCGAGGGCTGTCCGGTGAGGCCCGCCAAGGGGGTTGCGTCCGGGGCCTGCGTGGTGAGGGCCGCCATCGCGGTGGTGCCCTCGGTGAGGCGGGCTTCGGCGGCGTCGGGTTCGTGCAGGTCGGCGAGGCACAGGCCGGCCAGCTCCAGGCAGGCGGCGGAGAGGAGCCGTTCGTCGTCGTTGCCCGGTGCGGGCAGGAGGCCGAGCGCTCGGTCGACGGAGGCCAGGGCGCCCTCGGGGTTCTGGCGGGCGAAGCGGATTCCGGCCTGCAGCCGCAGGGCGCCGGCCAAAGCCGATGGGCGGGCCGCGCCTTCGGCCACCAGGGACGTGTACAGGCCGACCAGGCGGTCGGCCGCCGCCTCCGCGTCCGAGGGGCAGTCCGCGCGGGAGAGGGCGACGGCTTCGAGGATGAGCAGCTCGCCCAGCTCGGCCCGGGCGCCCGCCTGCGGGCGGCTCGCCTCGATGGCGGTGAGCAGGTGCGGGATGGCCTCCTTGTAGCGTCCGAGACCGACCAGCGAACGGCCCAGCGCCGCCGCCACCATGCCCACGGCGATGGCGTGCGGGGCGGCGGGCGCGGCATGACGTTCGAGCAGCTCGGCCGCCTGCATGGCCAGCGCGAAGCCCTCCCCGGCCCGCCCCGTGTCCGCCCAGACCCGGGCAAGGTCCGCCTGAGCCGACAGGTACGCATGGATGCGCTCGATCTCCGGCGTACCGGCGCTTTCCACCGCCTCCCTGCACTCGGCGAGCCGCCGCTCCGCCCTGGCCACCGCCTCCTCGGGCCGGTCGAGCACCATCCGCAGCAGCCACGGCTCGTCGGCGGGCCGGTCCGCCTCTCCGCCCCTGCGCAGCCGGGCCCGAACCTCGGGGCCGTACCGGCGGTAGGAGGGGTCCTCGACGCCCAGCACGTCGTACAGCTCGGCCGCCATCTCCAGCTGGGCCAGCCCGTCGGCCGTCCGGCCCAGCCCGTCGAGGCAGAGGCCGAGCAGCCGCCGCCCCCTCGCCTGGATCGCCATGTGCCCCTCGGACGCCTCCACCGGCACGGCCATGGCCTCCTGCAACGGCCCGAGCGCGTCCTCAGGGCGGTCGTCGATCAGCAGCAGCTCGCCCAGGTCGAGCAGCCGGTCGGTCAGGGCGGGCCGGTGCTCGGCGGGGTCGAGCGTCACGAGGGCCCGCAGGTTCCGTACGGCCTCCGCCGCCGCCCTGATGGCCGCGTCCAGGTCGTCGAGTCCGGCGTGCAGCCTCGCCACCAGGCCGGCCGCCGACGCCAGCATCGCCCGCAGCTCCGGCTCCGCACCCGCCAGCCCCCTCAGCCGGGCCACCGCCTCACCTGCCGGAACGAGCGCTTCGGCCGGCCTGCCGTTGCCCTCCAGCCAGGCGGCGACAAGATGCAGCCGCTGCGCCACCTCCCGATGCGTCGGCGCCGCACCCCTGACCGCCGAGGTGACCGCCACCGCCAGGCAGGCGGCCAGCTCAGTCAGCACCTCAGCCGTACCGACCTGGTCGAACGGCATCAGCGGCTCCGGCCCCGCCACCGCCTCATGCCCCGCCCCCGCACCCCACTCCAGCCCACCCGCACCGGTCCCGGTGAGACCGCCCCGCCCGGCCCCACCCATCTCACCTGTGCCCGTCCCGGCAAGCCCACCCGCAGCGGTCCCCAGGAAACCGCCCCGCCCGGCTCCGACGAGGCCGTCCGAACCTGCCCTGGCAAGCCCGACCCCGATCGCCCCGGCTGTACCGCTCCCGCCGACCCCAGCAAGGCCGCCCCGAACTGCCCGACTTTCGCCTGCCCCACCGGGGGCACTTCCCCCTGGCCCGGTGAAAGCCCTCTCGCTGTCCGCGTGCGTCAGGCCGCTTTCACCGGGCGGAGCGGGGTCGCCCGCGCCTTCCCCGGTGCGGCCGCGTTCGCCCGGCCCGGTGGGGTTGCTCGCGTTCGCCCCGGTGGTGCCGGTGCCTGGGTCGGCGACGCCGCCTGGGCCGGCGTGGGCGTTCCAGGTGGGGCTGGGCTGGGGGCCGGTGCTCGTCCCGGTTTGGGCGAGGGTGAGGAGGGTGGTCAGGTGGGAGGCGAAGCCGGGGTGGCCGCCGGCGCCTTCGAACGCCGTCACCGCCTCCTCCAGCCGGCCGCTCTCCAGCAGCGCGCAGGCCACGTTGTACTGGGCCCGGGCGGCAGGCCCCGCGTAGCGGGGGTCGTCTTCGGCGAGGATGTGGAAGCGGGTCGCCGCCTCCTTCGCGGGCTTGATCGCCCCGCCCGCCTCGCCGCCCAGCAGCAGGTACGCCCCCAACCCGAACAGCGCCTCCGCCTGTCCCACCGCGTCCTCGTACGGGGGAGCGCCGGCGTACAGCTCCACGGCCTCCGCCGCCGCCGCGACCGCCTCGCCCACCCTGCCGACGGCCGCCAGCCCCCGCGACCACCACGCCAGGGCACCGGCCAGCGCGACCCGCTCCCCGGTCGCGCGCCGATGCCGCACGGTCAGCTCGGCGAGCGTCACGTCCAGCGCCCGCAGGCCGAGCCCGCCGTTGCGCAGCCCAGGACCGGCGTTCCCCGGCTGCGCCACGGGGAGGGCGGCCACCGCCTCGGCGAGCTGCCGGTCCCCGCCGCACAGGACCAGCGCCGCGTTGACCGCGTCGCCCAGCCTGCCGCCGGGATCGCCCACGGCCGCCGCGACCAGCCGGCCGATGCGGCTGGCGATCAGCGACCACAGCGCCGCCCTGACCCGTTCGCGACCGGCGGCGAGCCGCAGCACGTCGAGCATCCGTACGAGGTGCGCCGTCGTCCGTGCCTCGTGATCGTGGACGGCGAGGACGAGCGCGTCGAGATCCTCCGTCCCGTCCAGCAGCTGTTCGCCCACCACATCGAACCCCTGGGCCGGCACCCCCACCCGCTCCAACCACCGCGCCACCTCCTCGGCCACCCCGCCCTGCCGGTCCATGGAGGCGGCGCCGGGGTAAGCGGCGTCGTCGGGGTGGGCGCGGATGCCGGGGACGGCGGTCAGCAGGGCGGGGAGTTCGTCGGGGCGGGGGGCGGTGAGCAGCAGGACGGCCACCGCCTGTCGTCTCGCTGAGTGCCCGAGCCGCTCCGGCCCGCCCGGCCGATGGCCGCCCAAACCACCGAACCACGCGAACCCCTCCGACGGGTGGGCGATCGCGTCACCGTGTTCGTCCAGCCGGGGTTGGGGAGCGGTCGGTCGTTCGTCCTCGGGGTGGGGCTGCCACAGACGGGACCAGCGGGCCGACTCTCGGGTCAGGAAGCGGTCGATCAGGGTTGCGCCGCTGACCTGGGGGTCGCCGTCCAGGTGCAGTAAGGCCGCCAGGTGGACGTGGAGGGGGAGGCCGTATTCCGGGTCGTCGAGGCGGGGTGGGGTGGGGAGTCCGGCTCGGCCTGGGGCGAAGGCGCGCATGGCGGCCAGGGCGTGGTCTTCCCGCTCGGGGAGCGTCAGCGGGTGGGCGTTGAGCTGGATTCTCGTGGTGTTGAGGCGTCTCAGGCGGCCGCCTGCTGCTGTGTCGAGGCGGCGCCACCAGTCGGGGTCGCCGGGTTCGCGGGCCACCAGCAGAAGTCGTATGCGGGGGTTGCGGCCGTGCTGGGCCAGGCGGCGGATCAGCTCTCCCACCAGAGGGGCCGATGGCTCCGGGCCGTCCAGGACGACGAGGGTCGGTCTCAAAGCCTCCAGGCGGAGCACCTGTCCGGACGGAGGTGTTCTCAGGTCGCTGGGTGGTGGTGCGGAGAGGATGGCGGCGAGGGTGTCCAGTGGGAGGAAGCCCGCGTCCCAGCCGGCCGATTCCAGCTCGGCGCAGAGCTCGGCGGCCAGTCGGGTCTTTCCCGTGCCGCCTCGTCCGGTCAGTACGGCGATCGACAACGCCGCCGCCTCCGCGGCCCACGCGTGCAACTCCGCGAGCGGCGCCTCCCGGCCCAGGAACGGCACCACTGCATGCCGAGCAACCACGTCCGCCCAGTGGCCGCTCACCGAGACAGGCAGGGGGACGACCGGTGAGGCCAGGACGTCCGGGACGGGCGGTGCCGGTGGGGGGTTGTGGGCGGGGGGCAGCAGGGTGGGGAAGGCCACGGCGGGGGTCAGCAGGGTGGCAAGAGCCATGGCGGGGGTGCCGGGGATGGTTTCGAGGCGCCAGGGGGCGACGCCGGTCAGGTCGCGGAAGCGTTCGTCGGCGAGCAACGCGCTCACCGGGACGACGTCGAGACGGCGCGGCGCGTACCCGATGACCACGCCGACGATCTGCCCGGCCGGCTCGGCGAGCAGCGCGGCGCCGGGCAGCCCGTGCCAGAGCGCCGCCGGGCGGGTCTCGAAGCCGGGGCTGACCACGCGGGCCGTCAACGTCTTGGACACGGCGCTCGCGGGCGGCTCCACCAGCCCGGACACCGTCTCAGGCGCACGTGCCCCGCCCCGCTCCCCGGCCTGCCCGTAGCCGGACGCCGCGCAGCGCGCCGTCGCTCCCGCGACGCGGCCCCAGCGCGTGTGCTCGATGTCGGCCAGCGTCGCCCAGGCCGGTTCCGGTACGCGCAGCAGCACCGCGTCCGCGCCGCCCCGGCCCCGCCACACGGGCTCGGCCGGCAGCCAGCGGTCCGACCACGCCGGGCGTACGTGGCACGGCCCGCCCGCGTCCACGACCTGCCCGGAGGTCAGCACGAGATCGGCACCGATCGCGTACCCCGAGCCGGTCACGCCGACGACGTCGTCATGACCGGAGAAGACCTCGGCGACCCGTTCGAGCCCGAGGCTGTGCGGTGGCGTGTGCATGGGTCCGCCTATCAGCTACGTCCCGGCGTGCCTTCCCCCTGATCAGCGGCTGATCTAACTCACTATCGCACTATGGCCAGGAAATTTCCTGGCTTGTCACGCCTTCTCCGTCGTGAGCCACGCCGCCATCCCCAGGTACACGAGCCCGCTGCCCACGTCCAGCCGCCGCCGGGCACGGGCCGACCCGCGCAGCCGGCCGGCCAGGGCGGAGGACAGCAGCGCGTACGCACCGTCGGACGCCACCCCGAGCACCACCCACAGGAGCCCGAGCAGCAGGATCTGCGGCCCCACCGGCCCGGCCTCCGGGTGTACGAACTGCGGCAGGAACGCCAGGAAGAAGATGGCCGTCTTGGGGTTGAGCACGTTCACCACGAACCCCTCCCAGAACAGCCGCCGCCGCGTCTGCACCGGCAGCTCCACCGGCGTGTCGTCGTGGCCCCGGCGCATGAGCTTGCGTACGCCGAGCCAGAGCAGGTAGGCCACGCCGACGTACTTGACCACGGTGAACGCGGTGGCCGACGCGGCCAGCAGGGCGCTGATGCCGAGCGCCGCGGCGGCCACGTGGACGAGGGAGCCGGCGTGCACGCCGAGCACCGAGATGATGCCCGCGCCCCGGCCCTGGGCGACGCTCCTGGTGACGATGTAGAGCACCGCCGGTCCCGGGACGATCAGCAGCCCGAGGGTGGCCGCGCAGAAGAGGGCGAGGGTGGTGATGTCCGGCATGAGGCCATCGTAGAAACGGCGTCAACGACTTTTCAGAGGCTCTGGGTGAGGGCGGTGAGGAGGGCCTGGGTGGCGGGCGGGTGGGGTGGTTCGCCGTAGACGGCGGCGTACACGTGTCGCACCGAGCCGGGCACCTCGCGTACCCGCACCTCGGGATGGCGGTGGGCGGCGAGCGCGAGGCCGGGCAGCAGCGTCACGCCCAGGCCGGCGGCCACCAGCGCCTGTACGGCCACGATGTCGTCGCTGGTGAACCCGATCCGCGGCTCGAAGCCGGCCTTCGCGCACACGTCGAGCAGGTGGCTGCGGCACCGGTCGCAGCCCGCGATCCAGGACGACCCGGCGTGGCCGGCGGGCGCGCCGGGCTCGTCGGCGGCCAGCAGATAGCTGGGGTCGTCGAGCAGGTGGACGAGGTGGAGGCCGTTGTCCTCGGGCGCGGTGTCGTCGTACCGGAAGATGACGGCGACGTCGACCCGTCCGGCTCGCAGCAGCCGCAGGGCCTCGGGCGGCTCGACCTCGGTGAGCTGCAGCCGCAGCCCGGGATGGGCGTCGGCGAGCAGCGTGGCGGCCTTGGGGATGAACGTGCCGAGCGCGGAGGGGAAGGACGCCAGCCGGACCCGCCCGGACCGCAGCCCCACGTGCGCGGCCAGCTCCTCGGCGGTGGCGTCGAGGCGCTCGATGATGTCGGCGGCCCGCTCGGCGAGCAGCCGGCCCGCTTCGGTGAGCCGGATGCCGCGCCCGGCGCGCTGGATGAGCTTGGCGCCGGTCTCGGCCTCCAGCCTGGCCAGGTGATGGCTGACCGAGGGCTGGGAGTAGTGCAGCTCCTTGGCGGCCTCGGTCAGCGAGCCCTTGCGGGCGACCGCGAGGAGGACGCGCAGACGAGCGACATCCAGCATTCATCAAGCATATCTATCGATCAACCACAAGACATCTGTTGGACCTATCAGTCGAGGTGAGGGACCGTGGAAGGGAAGGCAGCGGACGGACCTCGGCAGGGGGTTCACCATGAAGACCGCCACCACCGGACCAGGCACCGGACCAGGCAGGGGACCAGGCGCCGGACCGGGCACCCGACCAGGCACCCGATCAGGGCTGGACGTCCTCGTGACGGGCGTGTCGCGCATCGTCGCCCGCGACCTCGGCGCAAGACCGACCGCCTTCGCGGTCGCCGACCTGCTCCGCGACCACCTGCCCGACCTCGACGTGCTCACGCCCCACGAGCGCGAGGGCTCGCCCGGCGGCTACGTCTCGCACGTCCTGCACGCCGAGGACCGCTTCTCGATCTGCGGCGTCGTCTGGCGCCCCGGCCAGGAGACCCCGGTGCACGACCACGTGTCGTGGTGCACGTTCGGCATCCTGAGCGGCATCGAGGACGAGATCCTCTACCGCGACATGGGCGACCACCTGATCGAGATCGGCCGGGCCGCGAACCACCCGGGCGAGGTCAGCGGGTTCGCCCCGCCCGGTGACATCCACAAGGTGCGCAACACCAGCGACGAGGTGGGGGTGTCGCTGCACGTGTACGGGGCGGACGTGGCCAGGCTGGGCAGCAGCGTCCGCCGCGTGTACGACCTTCCCGTGCGTTAGACCCCGAGCGCGGACGGCAGGCTCAGCTCGTGCAGGAACAACGCCTCAGTCGTGGCGACCCGGCGCAGCTCCTCAAGATCGACCCGCTCGTTGGGCGCGTGGATGGCGGCCTCCTCGTCCTCCGCGCCGAACAGCAGGATCTCGGCCGCGGGGAACTGCTTGAGCAGGGTGCTGACCAGCGGGATCGAGCCGCCGGCGCCGACGTCCCTGGGCGGGCGGCCGAAGGCGCGCTCCATGGCGCGGTTGAGCGCCGAGCGGGCCTTGCCGCCGGAGTCGGCCTGGAAGCCGGCGCCCACGGTGTGGTCGCCGAACGACACCTGCACGCCCCACGGCGCCACCTGGCGCAGGAAGTCGGCCACGGCGTCGATCGCGGTCTTGGGGTCGCTCGCCGGAGGCACGCGGACGGTCACCCTGGCCCGCGCGACGGGCTGGACGGCGTTGATGGCGCCGGAGACGGTCGGCACGTCGAGGCCGGTGACGGTGATCGCGTACGACGACCAGAGCCGGTCGGCCAGCGACCCCGACCCGACGAGCGAGACGCCGTCGAGCACCCCGGCGGTCCTCCTGAACTCCTCCTCCGACGGACCCTGCCCGAGGAACGACCCGCGGGGCAGGCCGGGCACGCGCACGTCGCCGTTCTCGTCGTGCAGCGCGGTCAGCATGCGCATGAGGGCGGCCAGCGCGTCGGGCGCGGCGCCGCCGAAGGAGCCGCTGTGCACGGGCTCGCGCAGCGTGCGCACCTCGATGGTGAACGCGGCCATGCCGCGCAGCGAGGTGGTGACCGCCGGGTCGGCGACGCGCGGATTGCCGGTGTCGGCGACCACGATGGTGTCGGCGCGCAGCAGCTCGGGGTTGCGCTCGACGAACGCCTCAAGCCGGTCGCCGGCGTATTCCTCCTGGCCCTCGATGATCACCTTGATGCCGACGGGGAAGCGCCCCTGGAAGGCGCGCAGGGCGGTGACGTGGGAGATGACGCCTGACTTGTCGTCGGCGGTGCCGCGGCCGTAGAGGCGGCCGTCGATCAGCGTCGGCTCGAACGGCGGTGTGCGCCACGCGGCGGGGTCGCCGGCGGGCTGCACGTCGTAGTGGGCGTACAGCAGCACGGTCGGCATGCCGGGCGGCGCGGGGGCCTCGCCGTAGACGGCCGGGAAGCTGCCTTCGACGGGCACCTGCTGCACGCGCGGCAGCCCGGTGGAGCGCAGCAGCTCCTCCGTCATCTTGGCGGCGGCGAACACCGGCTCTTCCGGGTGCCCGGGGAAGGCCACGGAGGGAATGGCGGCCAGCCGCTTGAGCTCCTCTACGGCCTGCGGCATCGCGGCGGAGACAGCGTTCTCGATCTGGTCAGGAGTCACGGGACGGTCCCCCGGGGGTCGTTCTCAACAGTCGCGCCCGTCGCCGGGCGCTCACGGCAGTTTCGGTCTCATTGGACCACAACCGGTCCTGTCCTGCGGAAACGGGACAGGTCGCGGTCCTGACCCGCGGGCTAATCTACCTGCGGATTTCGTCGTGGTTACATAAGGGTTCTGCGGATCCCGATTTTCCTGCATATTGCTGCGACCGATTCGCTTGGCAACCCCGCAGGTGAACGTGCAGACTGTGGGGAGTTCAGACACGAGGGAAGATAACCATGACGCAGCCGGAACTCGACGTCCTGAAAGCCGCGCAGGACAACCTGTGGTTGCACTTCACCCGACACAGCGCCTACGAGCAGTCCGAGATCCCCACCATCGTGCGCGGTGAGGGGTCCTACATCTACGACATCCACGGCAAGCGCTACCTCGACGGTCTGGCGGGGCTCTTCGTCGTCCAGGTGGGTCACGGCCGGCAGGAGCTGGCCGAGGCCGCCGCCAAGCAGGCGCAGGAGCTGGCGTTCTTCCCGCTCTGGTCCTACGCCCACCCCAAGGCGGCCGAGCTGGCCCAGCGGCTGGCCGCCCACACCCCCGGCGAGCTCAACCGCGTCTTCTTCACCACCGGCGGCGGCGAGGCGGTCGAGACCGCGTGGAAGCTCGCCAAGCAGTACTACAAGCTCGTCGGCAAGCCGCTCAAGCACAAGGTCATCAGCCGGCAGATCGCCTACCACGGCACCCCGCAGGGCGCGCTGTCGATCACCGGCATCCCGGCGTTCAAGCAGATGTTCGAGCCGCTCGTGCCGGGCTCGGTCAGGGTGCCCAACACCAACCACTACCGCGCCGACGAGATCACCGGCGTCCCCGGCATGACCCCCGAGCAGTACGGCCGGTGGGCCGCCGACCGGGTGGCCCGCGCCATCGAGATGGAGGGCCCCGACACGGTGGCCGCCGTCTTCGCCGAGCCCGTCCAGAACGCCGGCGGCTGCTTCCCGCCCCCTCCCGGCTACTTCCAGCGGCTGCGCGAGATCTGCGACGAGTACGACGTGCTGCTCGTCTCCGACGAGGTCATCTGCGCCTTCGGCCGCCTCGGCACCATGTTCGGCGGCGAGAAGTTCGACTACGTGCCCGACATCATCACCTGCGCCAAGGGCCTGACCAGCGGCTATTCCCCGATCGGCGCCATGATCGCGCACGAGCGGCTGTTCGAGCCGTTCAAGGACGGCGACACCATGTTCGCCCACGGCTACACCTTCGGCGGCCACCCCGTCTCCGCCGCCGTCGCGCTGGCCAACCTCGACATCTTCGAACGCGAAGACCTGCTCGGCCACGTCACCGCCAACGAGCCCCGCTTCCGCCAGACCCTCGACGACCTGCGCGACCTGCCGATCGTCGGCGACGTGCGCGGCTCCGGCTACTTCTGGGGCATCGAGCTGGTCAAGGACAAGGCGACGAAGGAGACGTTCGACGCCGAGGAGTCTGAGCGGCTGCTGCGCGGCTTCTTGTCGAAGGCGCTGTTCGACGCCGGCCTCTACTGCCGGGCCGACGACCGCGGCGACCCGGTCATCCAGCTCGCGCCGCCACTGATCGCCGGGCAGAAGGAGTTCGACGAGATCGGCGAGATCCTGCGCGGCGTGCTCACGGAGGCGTGGGCACGGCTATGACACCCTCCCATCCGGTACGACGACGTGCCGGTTCCCGAAAGGAACCACCGCAATGAAGATCGGCGTCCCAGCCGAGGTCAAAAACCACGAATACCGTGTCGCCGCCACTCCGGCGGGTGTGCACGAGCTGGTGCGCAACGGGCACGACGTCTCCGTACAGCGGGGCGCCGGCCTGGGTTCGCAGATCACCGACGAGGAGTATCTGGCCGCGGGCGCCAAGATCATCGACTCCGCCGACGCCGTGTGGGCCGAGTCCGACATGGTGCTCAAGGTGAAGGAGCCCATCGCCGAGGAGTACCACCGGCTGCGCGAGGGGCTGGTGCTGTTCACGTACCTGCACCTCGCCGCCTCCAAGCCGTGCACCGACGCGCTGCTCGATGCCCGCACGACCGGCATCGCGTACGAGACCGTGCAGGTGGGCAACGCCCTCCCGCTGCTCGCCCCGATGTCGGAGGTCGCCGGGCGGCTGGCGCCGCAGGTGGGGGCGTACAACCTGATGCGCTTCAACGGCGGCAGGGGCATCCTGCCGGGCGGCGTGCCCGGCGTCGCCCCCGCGAAGGTCGTCGTCATCGGCGGCGGCGTCTCGGGCCTGAACGCCGCGCAGATCGCCGTCGGCATGGGCGCCGACGTCACCGTGCTCGACACCAACATCGACCGGCTGCGCCAGATCGACGCCATCTACCAGGGCCGGCTCAAGACCGTCGTGTCCACCTCGTACGCGATCGAGCAGGAGGTCCTGCGGGCCGACCTCGTCATCGGCGCGGTGCTCATCCCCGGCGCCAAGGCCCCCACGCTGGTCTCCAACGACCTCGTCTCCCGCATGAAGCCGGGCTCCGTGCTCGTGGACATCGCCATCGACCAGGGCGGCTGCTTCGAGGACTCCCGGCCCACCACGCACGCCGAGCCCACCTACAAGGTGCACGAGTCGGTCTTCTACTGCGTGGCCAACATGCCCGGCTCGGTGGCCAACACCTCGACGTACGCGCTGACCAACGCGACCCTGCCGTACGCGGTCAAGCTGGCCAACCTGGGCTGGCGCGACGCGCTCAAGAGCGACGCGGGGCTCGCGGGCGGGCTCAACACGCACGGCGGGCGGCTCACGAACGAGCCGGTCGCGCAGGCGCTCGGCCTGCCGTACACGCCGGTCTCCGAGGTTCTCTAAGTCAGCGGACCCCGAGGCGGCGGCGCAGGTCGCGGGCCGTGGTCAGGACGTGCTGCAGCTCGCCCTGACCCGGCCACGGCGCGCTGCCGGGACGCAGCAGCGTGCCGCGCACCGACGCCAGGTGCTCCACCGCGCTGAGATGCACGCCGCTGCGCGCCACCAGCCAGGCCACCACGTCGGAGTGGTCGTGCAGCGGCCGGGTGACGACGTCCCACGTGCTCAGCACCTCGGCCAGGTCGGCCACGGCCGGCGGCTCACCGCCGCCCCGCCCGATCGCCGCGGCGGCCAGCTCGGCCCTGGCCGTCAGCTCAGGCTCGGCCGGTCGCGCCCACGCGGGCGGCGGCGGGTCCGACAGCCACGCCTGCGCCTCGCCGTGCTCGCCCGCCACCGACAGCAGGCCGCCCAGCTCGACGGCGGCCTCGTGGTGCCCCGCCTGCGCGGCCTGGCGGAACCAGTGTCGCCCGCCCGCCAGGTCGCCGAACTCGGCGATCAGCAGCAGCCCGTAGTTGTAGGCGGCCTCGGCGTCGCCGCCCGCCGCCGCACGGCCGAACCAGTGGCTGGCCGCCGCCGTGTCGCCCAGCTCCACGCAGACGAACCCGGCCATCCGCTGGTCGCACGCCCGCCCGGCGGCCGCCGCCTGCTCGAACCAGCCCCGCGCCGTGCGCAGGTCGCCCCGCGACAGCGCCACCCCGCCCAGGCGCGACGCCGCGCCGGGGTGCTCGCTGCGCGCGGCCAGCCGGTAGTACGCCTCCGCGCCCTCGGGGTCGCGGCTCGCGTCGAGATAGAGACCCAGGCAGTACGCCGACTCGGCGTGGCCGCCCCTGGCCGCGTACTCCCACCAGTGCAGGGTCTCGGCGTCGTCGCCCGCGCAGTAGGCCAGGAACCCCAGGTCGTGGGCCGAGGCCACGTCGCCGTCGGCCGCCGCCCTGCGATGCCACTCGCGGGCCGCGCCCAGCTCGCCCGTCTCCTCGCACATCAGCGCCAGCCGCCGGGCCGCCGCCCGGGACCCGGCCGTCGCCGCGCTCTCGAACCACACCCTCGCCGCCCCAGGGTCGCCGCGCTGCTCAAGCAGCAGGGTCGCGAGGTGCGTCGCTGCCTCGGCGTCGCCGGTGCTGGCCGCCGCCTCGTACCAGGTGACGGCCTCCTCCAGGCTGCCGTGCTTCTCGTGCCAGATGCCCAGGTTGTACGCGCTGTCGACGTTGCCGCCCGCGGCCGCCCGCTCCCACCAGTGCTTGGCCGCCGCCCGCTCGCCGTGCTGGGCGTAGAGCTTGCCCAGCCGGTGCGCGGCGCGGGCGTCGCCCGCCCGCGCGGCGGCCAGCAACTCGGGCTCGTCTCCTGCGCGCGGCGCTGGTACCGCCACCTCTCCTCGCCAGGCCATGGCGACAGACTGGCACGTGATCAGCCGATCGCGAACCGTAATCGCCCTAAGGCTTCACGAGAAGTTGATGAAGCCCGCGTACATGCCCATCCCGCAGACGTAGCGCAGGGTGCCCGGGGGCTGGGGCGGCAGGCGTACGGTGGCGGGCAGCGCCACGTCGCGCCCCTCGATGACGACGGTGCCGGTGCAGCCCTGGTCGAGTACCTTGAAGACCACCTCGACGGGGGCGTTCGCCCGGGCGTCGACCATGGCGGGGCGGTAGCCCTCGCGGGTCGCCCACACGGTCACCGACGTGGGCCTGCTGCCCTGCGAGGTGGCCTGGGCCGGGGCGGGGGCGGCCAGCCAGCCGCCGAGGTTGACGCCGGTCCCCGCCGTCCACAGGCCGGCGGCGATCGCCACCACCCCGGCCAGCCGGGCCAGGCGGGTCCTGGAGACGCGCCGCAGGACGTACCCGAGGAGCGCGAACGCCGGCGCGGTGCCCGCCACGAACCCCGCCATGACCGCCGCACCCGCGAGCGGCGAGCCGCTGGTGATCGCGACCATCTCCATGCTGAGCGTGACCCCGCAGGGCACGAGGACGGTGACCGCCCCCAGCAGCGACGCGCGCCGCCCGGAGGCGCGACGGGGCTCGGCGGTGGCAGGCCCGCACTCGCCGCAGACCGTCGGCTCCGCTTCGAGTTCCGCGCCCGCTTCGAGTTCCGCGCCCGCCTCAAGCGTCGCGCCCGCTTCGAGTTCCGCGCCCGCTTCAAGCGTCGTGTCCGCCGCCGGCTCCGCGTCGGCTGTGGGCGCCGCGTCTGACGGCGGGTTCGCGCAGGGTGTCCGGTCGCGTCGGATCAGGTGGACGGCGAAGGCGATGACCGTGAGGCCGGCCGCGACGAGCAGTACCGCCCGCGCCTGCGGCGGCAGGCTGACGGCCGAGCCGAGCAGCCCGAGCAGCGCCCCCGCCGCCGTGTGCGAGGCAAGACGCCCCGCGAGGAACCAGCCGACCAGCGCGGGATCACGCCCGCGGCGCCCGTCGGCGAGCCCGATGAGCAGCCCGCCCTGCGCCGCCGTACAGGTCGCGGTGCCCGCGAGCAGACCGGCGGCCGCCCCGCCGGCCAGCAGGGTCAGGACCTGCGCGCTCAGGGTACGAGCGCCAGGCTGTCCAGAGACCCGCTCTTGGCGGCCTCCACGATCGATTCGAACTGGTCGAGGCTCATCTCCACGCGCTGCCCGAAGTCGTCGACGATGACCACCTGGCGTTCCTCAGGCGCCGTGTGATCGACGAACAGCTCGGGGCAGCCGCAGCTGCACTGGCCGCAGAACTTGGCGATGGACCGCATTCTTGTCCCCACTTCCGATGAAGGCGTATACGAAACGTAACGCGACGCCATGAACGCGACCAGTGACAGTTCTTTGCCTCCGGGTGACGCTTATGCAGCTCCGCCGCGGAGCACGGACATCTTCTCGAAGTACTCGTCGTCCGTCATCTCCCCGCGGGCGTACCTCTCGGCGAGGATCCGCTCCGCGGTGGCGGTCGGCTCGGTGGGCGCGCCCGGGGTCGCTGCGGCCGCGCGCCTGGGCCCCCACCAGCCCTTGCGGAACCCCGTGACGGCGAGCGCGATGACCGCCACCCACAGCAGCCCCCAGGCGAGGGGGAAGATCGGCCAGAAACCCGCGGCGGGACCCCAGTGAGGCGCCGACATGGCGATGGTGTGCATGTTCTCCTCCTTCGAACGCTGTGATTCAAGGGTCCTGCGCAGGAGGCCGCGGCGAATCGCACGCCGGGCTCTGTCGCGACTGCGCCCGGGGGAGTGCGCAGGCCGCGGTCGCGTACGACGCCGGGGGTAGGCCGGGGGAGCGCCTCAACCGATCGGTTTGCGGGCGTCGATGAGGAAGCGGGCCGAGTGGGCCACGAACGGCCCCCGCGACTCGATCAGCTCGTGCAGCTCGCGCAGCCGGTCGTGGTAGCGCTCGGCGGAGAAGCCGGGCACGATCCAGATCACCTTGCGCAGGAAGTAGATCACCGCACCGACGTCGCGGAACTCCATGCGGAGCCGCTCGGAACGCAGGTCGACGACCTCCAGCCCGGCCGCCTCGGCCGCCGCCCTGGCCGCGCCGACGTCGCGGGTGTGGGAGTGCTGCGGGCCGAGGAAGAACTCCGTCAGCTCGCCGGCGGTGCGCGGGCCGATCTGCTGGGAGAAGTACGCGCCGCCGGGCCGGAGCACGCGGGCGATCTCCGTCCACCACGTCTGCACGGGGTGGCGGCTGACGACCAGGTCGAAGACGGCGTCGGCGAACGGCAGGCGCGGCTCGTCGTCGTCGTGCACCACCCACGCGCCGCGCGGGCGCAGCCGGGAGGCGGCCAGCTTGAGGTTGGGCGGCCACGACTCGGTGGCCACGGTCACCGGCGGCAGGGTGGGCACGCCGGCCAGCACCTCGCCGCCGCCGGTCTGGACGTCGAGCACGCTCCGAACCTTGGCCATGCGCTCGCCGAGCAGCTGCGAGTAGCCCCAGGACGGCCGTTCTTCGCTGGCCCTGCCGTCGAGCCAGGAGAAGTCCCACCCGGCGACGGAGACGGATCCGGCTTCCTGCACCAAGTCGTCAAAGCTGCGCCCCATCCCTCGACCTTCTCAACGCCCCGGCCCTCGCTCAACCGAATATCTCCACCCGCGCGGGCGGCCGCCGCCGGAGGAGATCTGGTCGCGGGCCGCGCAGGGGCTGTCAGGTGAGCTTGGCGCGGAGGGCGGGGCGGTCCAGGGCCAGGTGGTCGATGAGGTGCGCCACCGGGTCGGGGTGGCGCTGGTCGAGCAGGGTGAGCGCCAGGTGGCGGGGCATCTCCGCGTTCCTGGCCTTCGCGGTCGTGGCCTTGATGGCCTGGTTGAGCGCGGCGCGGGCGCTCGACGTGAGCGCCGTGGCGGGGACGGCCGGGTGCTTGCGCGGCGTCGCGGGCAGGTCGCCGACCTCCAGGCCGAGCATCCGCAGCGCCGCCCGGTCGAGCTCGTCGAGCGCGGCGCGGGCGGCGGCGAGGTCGACGCCGAGCGCCCGCGCGGACTGCTCGTGGTGGAGCAGGCCGAGCAGCAGGTGCTCGGTGCCGAGCCGCCGGTCGCCGCGCAGCCGCGCCTCCTCGAACGCGGCCTTGACGATGACCGTCACCGCGCCTTTCTGCTTGCCGAACATCGTCAGCTCCTCACTTGCCGTATTTGGCGTGCACGGACTGCCGTGACATGCCGAGCGCGTCGCCGATCTGCTCCCAGGTCCAGCCCTGCTCCCTGGCCAGGGCCACGGACACCGCCTCGACCTGCTCGGCCAGCCGGTGCAGCGCCCCGACCGCGCGCAGCCCCATGGCCGGGTCATTGGCCCTGATCCGCTCGGACAGCTCTGTAACGTCCACGCTGTCAGGCTAGATTGACAAGCGGAGATATGTCAACCTAGCCTGACAGGCATGAAGGATGTGCTGATCGTAGGAGCGGGCCCCGTGGGGCTGATGCTCGCGTGCGAGCTGCGGCTGGCCGGCGCCCGCCCGATCGTGCTGGAGAAGCGGGCCGAGCCCGGCGAGCTGCCCAAGGCCAACGGCCTCGGCGGGCAGATCGTCGAGTTACTCGACCACAGAGGGCTGCTGGAGCGCTTCAGCGCGGGCAGCCCGTTCGCCTGGCGCGCGCCCGGCTTCCCGTTCGGCGGGGTGCCGCTGCGCTTCGCCGGCATCGACGACATCCCGCTGCGGCTGCTGCTCATCCAGCAGCCACAGCTCGAACGGCTGCTCGCCGAGCGGGCGCGCGAGCTGGGCGCCGAGATCAGGCGTGGCTGCGAGGTGCGCGCGCTCGCGCAGGACGAGGAAGGGGTGACGCTCGACACCTCGCAGGGGCCGATCAGGGCGAGGTACGCGGTCGGCTGCGACGGCGCCGGCAGCCTCGTACGCGACCAGGCCGGCATCGCCTTCCCCGGCGGCACCGACGACGAGGGCCTGCTGATCGGCCACTTCACGGCGGGCCCCGAGGTGTTCGCCGCGCTGGAGGCCGCGGGGCTGCAGCAGGGCTGGAACCGCCGCCCGCACGGCCGCGTGCTGTTCACCTCGCTGCGCGAGGGCGTGCTCATCGCGGGGGTGCGGGAGGGCCGCGCATCCGGGTACGACCCCGTGAGCCTCGCCGACTTCCAGGCCGCCGTACGCCGGGTGCTCGGCCGCGACCTGCCGCTGGGCGAGCCGATCTGGCTGTCCCGCACGGCCGCGCAGGCCAGGCTGGCCGAGCGCTACCGAGCGGGGCGGGTGTTCCTGGCGGGCGACGCGGCCCACCTGTTCCCCGCGGGCGGCTCGGCGCTCAACGCCGGCATGACCGACGCCGCGAACCTCGCGTGGAAGCTGGCGGGACGGCTGCGCGGGCGGGTGACGGACGAGGTGCTGGACACCTACGAGAGCGAGCGCAGGGCGGTAGGGGAGCGCACGCTGCTGCAGACCAGGGCGCAGGCCGCCATCGACAGGGCGGAGGGCGAGGCGGGCGAGGCGCTGCGGGCGCTGCTCACCGAGGTCTTCGCCTTCGAGGCGCCGGCCCGCCACCTGGCGACCCTGCTCCACGACGCCGGCGTCCGCTACCCGAGCCCGCCGGACGCGCATCCCCTGGTGGGGCGGTTCGTGCCGGACCTGGCGCTGCACGGCGGCACGCGGGTGGCCGAGCTGATGCACGAGGCTCGGCCGGTGCTGCTCGACCTGGGCGGCGGCGCCACAGTGGAGGCCGACTGGGTCCGCGTGATCAAGGCGACCTGCGCCGACCCGCCCGCCGACACGCTGCTCATCCGCCCCGACGGCTACGTGGCCTGGGCGGGCGCCGACGGGGCCGAGGAGGCGGCCGAGCGCTGGTTCGGGGGCAGCGCCGTCAGAGCCAGCCGGGTTTGACCAGGCCGGACTCGTAGGCGATCACCACGAGCTGGGCCCGGTCGCGGGCGTGCAGCTTCATCATGGCCCGGCTCACGTGCGTCTTGGCCGTCGCGGGCGACATGAACAGCTTGGCCGCGATCTCGTCGTTCGTCATGCCGGTGCCGACGAGGGCGAGCACCTCGCGTTCGCGCTCGGTGAGCTGGTCGAGGCCGTCGGCGACGACCGGCTCCTTGGCCCGGGAGGCGTACTCGGCGATGAGCCGGCGGGTCACGCTGGGCGACAGCAGCGCCTCGCCGGCCGCCACCACCCGCACGGCCTGGATCAGCTCGGCGGGCTCGGTGTCCTTGACCAGGAAGCCGCTCGCGCCGCCGCGCAGCGCCTCGAAGACGTACTCGTCCAGCTCGAACGTGGTCAGGATGATGATGCGCGGCCCCTGCGGCATGCGGCGGGTGGCGGTCAGGCCGTCGGTGCCGGGCATGCGGATGTCCATGAGCACCACGTCGGGGCGGTGCTCGGCGGCCAGGCCGACGGCCTCCGCGCCGTCGGACGCCTCGGCCACCACGGTCATGTCGGGCTGGGCGTCGAGCAGCGCCTTGAAACCCGCGCGGACCAGCGCCTGGTCGTCCGCCAGCAGCACCTTGATCATGAACTCTCCTCGGGTAGGGGCAGCCGGGCCTCGACCTGGAACCCGGCTCCGCTGGGACCGGCGACGAGGGTGCCGCCGAGCGCGGAGGCCCGCTCGCGCATGCCGGGGATGCCGTTGCCGCTGCCCTCGTCGGACAGCGGGGCGGGGCTGGTGGCGCCGGTGTCGGTGACCCGGATGACCAGCTCGTCCTGACCGTATTCGAGCCGCACCCGCACGTCGGCGCCGGGCGCGTGCCGGCCCGCGTTGGTGAGCGACTCCTGCACGATCCGGTACGCCGCCCGCTCCACCTGCGGAGGCAGCGGCCTGGCGCCGTCACGTTCGAGCGTCACCCGCTGTCCCGAGCGCTCCACCAGCTCGTCGAGCCGGTCGAGCCCGGCGGTGGGCGAGCGGGGCGCGCCCTCGCGCAGCACGTTCAGCACCGAGCGCATCTCGCCGAGCACCTCCTTGGAGGCCGTCTTGATCGTGGCCAGCGCGGTCCTCGCCTGCTCGGGGTTGGCGTCGATGAGGTGCAGCGCGGTGCTGGCCTGGACGTGGATGAGCGAGATGTTGTGCGCGAGCACGTCGTGCAGCTCCTGCGCCATGGTCAGGCGCTCCTCGCTGGCCTGCCGCCTGGCCTCCTCCTCGGCGGTGCGCTCGCGTTCGAGCCGGCGCTCGTTCACGATCCTGACCAGCTCGGCCACGACCATCAGCAGCATGACCGCGGTGATGATGGCGCCGCTGTGGAAGAAGTCCCTGGTGCCGGTCGTCCAGGCGTAGCCGATGAAGGACAGCAGCGTCAGCCCTGCCATGCTCCAGGCCATCGTCCGCCGGCCCCGTACGACGAGGAGGAACAGCAGGACGGACGGGCTGATGAAGGTCGGCCCGTAGGCGTAACCGGCGACGAGGAACGCGTCGCACGCCGCCAGCGCGCCGATCGTGGTGAGCAGCGGGAAACGGCGGTGCAGCAACACCATCACGGGACCGACCGCGAGCAGCGCGAACGCGCGGCCGTCGAGCGGCTCGCGCCAGCCGGCCTGCCCCCAGGACGCGCCCCTGGCGATCACCATCTGGGCCACGGCCACGATCAGGGCGAGATAGGGGTCGAAGCCGGACTTCCTACGCACGGGACCACGCTAAGTCAAGCTTCTGACCAGCGCATCACCCTGATGTGTGACCAGGCCCTACCACAACGGGCGTAGCTGGGTCATCGTGGGAACCATGCGCCGTGCGATCTTCTCCGCAGCAGCAGTCCTCCTCTCCCTCGCGTCCGCGCCCGCCGCGGCGGCTCAACAGCAGCCCCACCAGCCCCAGAAGGCGCCCGTCGCCGAGGGGTACGGCGGCGCCGTCGCGACCGTCGACCTCGACGCCACCAAGGCCGCCATCTCCGTGCTCAGGAAGGGCGGCAACGCGGTGGACGCCGCGGTCGCCGCGGGCGCCGTGCTGGGCGTCACGGAGCCGTACTCGGCGGGCCTGGCCGGCGGCGGCTTCATGGTCTATTACGACGCCGGCAAACGTAAGGTCTTCACCATCGACGGCCGGGAGACCGCGCCGCGCGCCATGACCAGCAGGTCGCTGGAGGGCATCCCGTTCGACGAGGCCGTCACGAGCGGCCTGTCGGCGGGCGTGCCCGGCACGGTGGCCAACTGGGACGTCGCACTCAAGAAGTTCGGCACGCTCTCGCTCAAGCAGGCGCTGCAGCCGGCCATCGAGGTCGCGTCCAAGGGCTTCGTGGTCGACCAGACCTTCCACGACCAGACGGCGGCCAACGCCGGCCGCTTCAAGGACTTCACCTCCACCGCCCGCCTCTACCTGCCGAACGGCGCCCCGCCGCCGGTCGGCTCGGTGTTCAGGAACCCCGAGCTGGCCGCCACCTACCGGGAGCTGGGCAGGCGGGGCCCCGGCTGGCTGTACGGCGGCAGGCTGGGCCAGGAGATCGTGGCCACGGTCAAGAAGCCGCCCGTCACGCCGGGCAGCACCCGTAACGTCAGGCCCGGCCTGATGGAGCTGTCGGACCTGCGCGCCTACCGGGCGCCCCTGCGCGAGCCGACGAAGGTCTCGTACAAGGGCCTGGACGTGTACGGCATGGCGCCGCCGTCCTCGGGCGGCTCGACGGTCGGTGAGGCGCTCAACATCCTGGAGGCGCTGCCGCAGGTCGGCCTGCACGAATACCTGGAGGCGTCGCGGCTGGCCTTCGCCGACCGCGGCGCGTACGTCGGCGACATCCCCCGCGTCCCGCTCAAGGAACTGCTGTCGGACGGCTTCGCCAAGGAGCGCGCCTGCCTGATCGGCCAGACCGCGATGGCCCACCCGGCCGCGCCGGGCAACCCCGACGGCCGCTACGGCGCCTGCGAGCAGCCGACCGGCGCCGCGACCCCGATAGCCAAGGAGGGCCCCGAGACCACCCACCTGGTGGTGGCCGACCGCTGGGGCAACGTGCTCGCCTACAACCTCACCATCGAGTCCACCGGCGGCAACGGCATCGTGGTGCCCGGCCGCGGCGTGCTGCTCAACAACGAGCTGACCGACTTCACCTTCGGCCCCGCACCCGGCGACCCCAACCTGCCCGGCCCCGGCAAGCGGCCGCGCTCGTCGATGGCGCCGACGCTGGTGTTCGACGACGGCAGGCCGGTGCTGGCGGTCGGCTCGCCCGGCGGCTCCACGATCATCACGACCGTGCTGCAGATCCTGCTCAACCGCTACGACTTCGGCATGAGCCTGCCCGAGGCGCTGGCCGCGCCGCGCGCCACCCAGCGCAACACCGAGCAGACCCAGGCCGAGCCCGCGTTCCTGGCCGCGCACCAGGCCGAGCTGGAGGCTCAGGGACACACGTTCGCGCCGAACCCGGAGATCGGGGCCGCCACGGCGCTCGAATTCCTCGGCAGGGGCCGCGTCCAGGCGGTGGCCGAGCCGACCAGGCGCGGCGGCGGCAGCGCGATGGTGGTCTCCACACGCCGCTGAGTCACGGGATGAGCTGGAAAGCGCCGGGTTTCATCCGCTTCGTACGCGCCCAGTACTCGAAGCTGAAACCCGGCCAGATCGTCCGGTTCACCCCGTGCTCGTCCAGGTACCAGGAGCGGCAGCCGCCGGCGTTCCAGACCAGGGGGTCGAGCCGGCGGCGCAGCCGCTCGTTGAAGGCGCGCTGCGCCTCAGGCCGCACCTCGATGGCCCTGGCGCCGGTGCGGGAGAGCAGGCGCAGGCACTCCAGCACGTAGCGGACCTGCGCCTCGATCATGAAGACCACCGAGTTGTGTCCGAGCCCGGTGTTGGGGCCGAGCAGGAAGAACAGGTTCGGGAACCCGGCGGTGGCGACACCCAGATACGCTTCCACGCCGTCCTTCCACGCGTCCTGGATGCTCACCCCGTCGCGGCCGGTGATGTGCTGCTCGGTCAGCGCGTCCACCACCTTGAAGCCGGTGCCGTAGACGATCGCGTCGGCCGGGTGCTCGACGCCGGCCGCGTCCACCAGCGAGCGCGGCCTGATCTCGGTGATGGCGTCGGTGACCAGGGAGACGTCCGGCCTGGTCAGGGCCGGGTAATAGTCGCCGGCGAGCAGGATGCGCTTGCAGCCGATCACGTAGTCGGGGGTGAGGGCGCGGCGCAGCTCGGGGTCGGGGACCTGCTCGCGCAGGTGGCGCAGCGCGAGCCGCTCCTGCGCCTTCATCAGGCGCGGGTGCACGGCGAAGCCGAGCGCCCTGGTCTCCAGGGCCCAGTAGATGGCGTACCGCAGGGCCCTGGCGGCTCCTGGCAGGCGCAGCAGGCGGCGGGCGGCGGGTGGGAAGGCGAAGTCGGGCTTGGGGTGCACCCAGGGGGCCGTGCGCTGGAAGACGGTGAGGTGGCGGGCGGTGCCGGCGAGCTTGGGGACGAACTGGACGGCTGAGGCGCCGGTGCCGATGACGGCGACGCGCTTGCCGGTCAGGTCGATCGAGTGGTCCCATTGGGCGGAGTGGAAGGCGGGGCCGGTGAAGGACGCGCGCCCGGGGATGTCCGGAAATTTCGGGATATGGAGGGCGCCGATGGCGGAGACGACCGCGTGCGGGCGCAGCGTCTCGCCGTCCTCCATGGTGACCGTCCAGGTGCGGGTGGCGTCGTCGTACTCCAGGGAGGTGACGCGCCGGCCATGGCGGATGTGCGGGGTGACGCCGTACGCGGCGGCGCAGGCGCGCAGGTAGCGGCGGATCTCCTCCTGCGGCGAGAACATCCGCGACCAGCCCGGATTGAGGGCGAAGGAGTAGGAGTACATGTGCGACGGGACGTCGCACGCGCAGCCCGGGTACGTGTTGTCGCGCCAGGTGCCGCCCAGTTCGCCGGCCTTCTCCAGGATGACGAAGTCGTGGTAGCCGGCCTCTTTGAGCTTGATGGCCATGCAGATCCCGGCGAAGCCGGAACCGACGATGACGATGCCTGGTCCACTCATTGGCCCTCCCGGCGGGTCCGCCTATTGGACTGTGCATCCAACATAGAGAGGATGTCCTGGCCGGGTCCAGACTACGGGCCGAACGTCCGGGAACGACGAATCCCCGCCACGGCCTCCGCGGCGGGTGATGCGGTCGGCTGACTACTGGAGCAGCAGGAAGGCGACGACGCCGACGACGACGATGGCGGCGACGACCGCGATGACGGGGACGAGCGGCGACTTCTTCGGCTTGGCTGCGGCCTCCTGCTCGCGCGCGTTCGCGAACGCGCGGAAGGCCTGGGTGTTGCCCGCCGGATCGATGTGCTGGTCAGACATGGGCAGCAGCCTAGCGTGATCCCCTGCGTCGTTTGCGGCTTTTGGTGGGATCCATCGGCCAGCCTGATTACGGGACCGCCCCACTCGGCAGATAGCTTTGAAGCATGCTGCGGACCCTGCTGTCGCCCCGTCTCCTGGGGTTGCACCTGCTCACCATCGGGGTCCTCGTCGCGTTCATCCTGCTCGGGCGCTGGCAGCTCGGCGTGTTCCAGGACTCCGGCAAGCCGCAGTCCGCCATCGACCCCGCACCCGTCGCGGTCGCCACGCTCGCCCAGGTGGGCGCCCAGATGAGCGGCGAGTCGGTGGGCCGCAAGGTCACCGCCGAGGGCGTCTACGAGGCCGGCAGGCAGCTCCTGGTCGCCGACCGGCGAGCCGACGTCGACGCGCCGGGCGGCAACGTCTCGCGCGGCCACGGCTACTGGGTGCTGACGCCGCTCAGGCTCGATGACGGCACGCTCATGCCCGTCGTACGCGGCTGGGTGGCCAAGGACAGCGATCCCGCGATCGCGTCCGTGCCGGAGGGCCGGGTCACGGTGTCCGGGCGGCTGCGCCCCCAGCAGGGCACCGACAGTGTGCAGCGGCGGGCCGAGGGGCTGCCGCAGGGCCAGGTGCAGACGGTCTCCACGGGCGAGCTGGTCAACCTGTGGTCAGGCCAGCAGGTCCGCACCGGCTACGTCGTGGCCCAGCCACCCTCGGGCCCGCTCACCCAGGTCAAGGTCGATCCGCCGGTGGTCGGAGGAGAGCTGACCTGGCGTAATCTGGCTTATGCCGCCAACTGGTGGATCTTCGCTGGATTCGCCGTCTTCATGTGGTTCCACTTCGTGCGCGACGCGGTGCGGCGCGACAGGGACCGCGGCACGTCGTCCCCTGAGATGGTTCTGGAAGGTTAACGGTGGAATCGGCTCTCAAACCCTTCCGGGTGCTCGCCTACATCGTCGGCGTCATGCTGCTCGTGCTCTGCGTCGGCATGGTCCTGCGCTACGGCTTCGGCCAGGAGGCCATGTCGAAGATCATCGCCCCCATTCACGGCGGGCTCTACATGATCTACCTCGTCGCCGCGATGAACCTGGGCATGAAGGCCCGCTGGTCGTGGCCGTACCTGCTGGGCGTCATGCTCGGCGGCACGGTGCCGTTCCTTTCCTTCTACGTGGAGCGAAGGGTGACCCAGCGCGTGCTGAACGCGCCGGCCGCGGCGGAGGCGTGACGGCCTCCGCCGCCCGGCGGTGACTGCGCAGGTGGCTGCGCAGGTGACTCAGCGGCCGATGCCGCGCCTGCGTGCCCTCTTGAGGCGCTCGCGCTGCGACGGGTCGAGCATCAGGTAGCCCACCACCGGGGCGGCGACCAGGCCGAGGAGGACCAGCAGGGTGACCCATCCCGGCAGGAGCCACCACGAGAGCAGGACAGCGGCACCCGCGCCGATCAGATACTTCTGGATTGGCGACATCCTCGAAACCCTCCGAACGCGGAGCGCGCGCTCCGCCTCTTTCCACATTCTGCGTCGCCTGTCCAACGTGTGAACCAGGCGCCTTGGTTCCGTCTCGCGATGTATCTCAATCGTTGCACAACGGTCATCACGGGCGGGCGCCGGTGATCTCGCGCAGGTCGCGGCGCAGCTCGTCCAGTGTGGGACGTTCCAACGGGTTGCCGGCGAGCAGCCGGAACAGCACGGGAGCCAGCGGTCCCGCGCGGGTCAGCGCCGCGCCGGGCGCGGGCGGCGCGCCCTCGACGGCCATGAACAGCGTCGCGCCGAGCGACCACAGATCCGCCGCCTGGGTCGCCGCGCCCTCGGGAGCCGAGTACGCCGGGAGCGTTCCCGCCCGCAGCAACGGCATCAGCCTGGCCCGGCCGAACGCGTCGACCAGCACGTTGCCCGGCTGCACCCCGCCGTGGAACTCGCCCCACGCCGCCAGCCGGTCGAGCACGTCGAGCCCGATCGCCGCGACCTGGACAGGCGGCAGCGGGCCCGAGGCGGCGACCACGACGTCCAGCGGGCGATCGACCGCCAGCCGGTCGAGCGTCTCGCGCACCACCTCCATGGACGGCGGCCCCGACGGGTGCAGCATGGCCCGCAGCAGCGACCTGAACGGGTCGGCGCCCTCCGCCGGCACCTGGCCGGGCGGGCGGCCCTCCACCGCGAAGTGCAGCGTGGCCGCCAGCGACCACAGGTCCGCCGACGGCAGCATGCTGAGGCTGGGATGGCCGAACCCGCTCAGCACCGCCCGCCCCGTCGTGGTGAGCAGCACGTTGCCGGGATCGACCCGGCCGTGCACGATGCCGGCCGCGTGGGCGGCGGTCAGCGCCGACAGCAGGCACACGCCCGCCCTGGCCGCCTGGGCGACGGGGAGCGGGCGGCGGGAGCGTACGACCTGCTCCAGCGACGTGCCGGAGACGAACTCCATGACCAGCCACGGCACGCCGTCCTCGATCAGCACGTCGAGCACCCGCACCACGAAGGGGTGCCGCAACCCGCTCGCCCTGCGCGCCTCGAACAGGGCGGCCTCGCGCAGCTCCGGCGGCACCCGCAACTGCCTGACCGCGACGTCGCGGTGCTCCGCCTCGTCGAAGGCCAGGCGCAGGGAGCCCGTGCCAAGCGGATTGAGCAGGCGGTAGCGACCGTTCAGCTTCCTGGTCTCACCCATGTCTAGGTGCACGATAGCGCCAGGAGCAGGGCTCGGCCATCATGAGGCGCCAGCCGACAGCCAGGCCTCCTGCGCGGCGTGCACCCTGCTCCACAGGGCGTCCTTCTCCTGCGCGCTCACGTCGTCGAGCGGCAGGCCGAAGATGTCGGACAGCGCCGCGTAGTAGTCGCGCGCCGAGTCGAGCGTCACCGACAGCGACGTGTTGCCGTAGCGGGTCAGGGTGAGGCCGCGCAGGCAGTCCACTCCGTACGCGTCGCGCCGCTGCACCACCGCGACCCGCACGAACCCGGACGTCGGTGACGTCGTCAAATGCTCGTGCATCGCAGCGAACGCCGACATCTCCGCCGGTTCCGGCGCCAAATCCATGCCCTGGAACGAGCCACTCGGATCGTGGTCCAGCCGCCACCCGCCGGGCGCCACCTCCGAACGCCGCAGCCCGTACGTGAAAGGCCCCTGCTTGTACGAGCCCTCGATCAGCGGCAGCGGCTCGTGCAGAGCGTCACCCAACCCCACGTCCACCAGCCACGCGCCGCCCGGATTGTCCACAGAGGGCAGGTCGCTCACGGTCAGCACCAGATGGTTGGCGGTGATCCCCGGCTCGGAGTTCCGCATCTGCACCCCGCCGACGTGCCGCGTCACCCGGTAGCCCAGCGCCGCGAGCAGCGCCGAGAACGCGCCGTTCAAGTGGTAGCAGTAGCCGCCGCGCCCCCTGAGGATGCGCGCGGCCGAATCAAGGGGATCGACCGTCGTGGGCCGGCCCAGCCAGATCTCCAAAGCCTCATACGGCACCCGCTCGACGTGCGCGGCGTGCAACGCCCGCAGCGCCTCGGCGCTGGGGGGAGCGCCGAGCGACGAGGGCAGGCCGAGACGGGCGAGGTAAGCGGTGGTGTCCATCCGGCAATTCTGCACGGATTGTGCACGACTTCGGCAGTGTCGTCTGCACAGCCCGCTTCTAGGCTTTCGTACGTGGCAGAGCAGCGACGCATCCTCGTGGTCGAGGACGACGTGACGATCGCGCTGGCCGTACGGAACAGGCTGGCCGCCGAGGGGTTCGACGTCAGGGTGGCGGGCGACGGGCAGGACGCCCTCATCCAGTACGGCAGGGCGGAACCCGACCTGGTCATCCTCGACCGGCTGTTGCCCGGGCTCGACGGGCTGGAGGTGTGCCGCCGCATGCAGGCCGCGCGGCCCGTGCCCGTGCTGATGCTCACCGCTCTCGGCGAGGAGACCGACGTGCTCGTCGGGCTCGGCGTCGGCGCCGACGACTACCTGGCCAAGCCGTTCAGCATGCGCGAGCTCGTCGCCCGCATCCACGCCCTGCTGCGCCGCGTCGAACGCGCCGCCCAGCTCGCCGCCGAGGACACCGTGATCAGGGTCGGCGAGGTCGAGATCGACACCGCCGCCCGCCGCGTCTTCGTGCGCGGCGCCGAGGCCCAGCTCACCAGGACCGAGTTCGACCTGCTGCGCCGCCTCGCCGAGCGGCCGGGGCACGTCTTCGAGCGCGACCGGCTGCTGTCGGACGTCTGGGGCTTCTCCGAGGCCGCCGCCACCAGGACCGTGGACAGCCACGTCCGCGCCCTGCGCCGCAAACTCGGCTCCGACGTCGTGCGCACCGTGCACGGCGTCGGCTACGCCCTGGTCGGCCGATGAACCCCCTCGACTTCCTCGGCCGCATCAAGGTCAAGCTCGGCATCGTGATCGTGCTGGCCGTCGGCACCGCGTTCGTCGTGAACGAGGTCGGCATCAACTCCGGGCTCTCCCGCGAGCTGCGCATCGCCGTCGCCGTCGTCCTCGCCCTCATCATGGTGCAGGTCCTCGCCATGGGGATGACCAAGCCGCTGCGCCAGATGGCCCGTGCCGCCCAGACCATCGCCAAGGGCGGCTACAGCCTGCGCGTCAGCGCCACCTCACGGGACGAGGTCGGGGAGCTGGCCCGCGCGTTCAACGCGATGGCCGCCGACCTCGGCGAGGTCGACCGGCAGCGGCGCGAGCTGGTCGCCAACGTCAGCCACGAGCTGCGCACGCCCATCACCGGGCTGCGGGCCGTGCTCGAGAACGTCGTGGACGGCGTCTCCGCCGCCGACCCCGTCACCATGCGCACCGCGCTCGCCCAGACCGAGCGGCTCGGCCGCCTCGTCGCCCAGCTCCTCGACCTGTCGCGGCTCGACTCCGGCGTGCGCCTCATCGAAGCCGAGGCCGTCGCCCTCGCGCCCCTCGTCGAGCAGGCCGTGCGCGAGGCGGCGCTGGCCCGCGAGGACGTCTCCATCCGGCCGTCCGTCCCTGACGACCTCGTCCTGCGGGCCGACCCCGACCTGCTGGCGCAGGTGCTGGCCAATCTCCTCGACAACGCCGTACGGCACAGCCCGTCCGGCGGGACGGTCACCGTACGCGGGGCCGCCGTCGGGCCCGGCGTCCGGCTCGCCGTCGAGGACCAGGGGCCCGGCATCCCCGCCTCCGCCCGTGCACGCGTCTTCGAACGCTTCTCCCGCCTCGACACCGGCCGCGCCGCCGACTCCGGGGGCGCGGGGCTGGGGCTGGCCATCGTCAAGGAGATCGTCGAGCTGCACGGGGGCACCATCCGCATCGACGACTGCGCGGGCTGCCGCATGGTCGTCGACTTACCAGGGAGAACCACGATGGTCCACACCCCCCTGCCTTCCGACGCCCCTGACCTCCCCCGGGGCGTCGCACCGGCGCCCGGTCAGGCGCTCCCGGCCACCGGGGGCGGAGACGGCCCGCTGATGGGCGGTCCGCAGCCGGCTGACGCACCGGCCGCGCATGCCGATGGCCTGGCCGCAGGGGACGGCGAGGTGGATGTGCGTGCCGTCGGCACCGGTGCCAGGACCCCCGATGCGGGCGGGGCCGTGAGCGAGTCCGCGCAGGACGCGGTCCCGGCCGGAGCGGGACTGCCGGCGGCAGGAGACCGCGCTGACACCGCTGTTCGCGCTGAGGCGGGCTTGGGCGGGCGGGAGGCGCATGCGGAAGGCACACGTGCTGATGCCGAGGGGGCGGTGCCCGTGAAGGGGGTCGGTGGTGCGGCGGGGGCCGATGCCGGTGGGCCGTACTCGGGGGTGGGGGCCCTGGCGGCGGGGTTCGGGGGCGGGGCCGGTGGGCTGGCGCGGATGATCGCGGGTGGGGTCGTCGGGGTGCTGGTCGGGTTCATGGTGGGGATGTTCGCCGCCGTGCTGGCCAGTGTGGCCATGGGTGACATGGCGGCGCTGGTCACGCTCATCGGCTGTACTGCGCTGTCGGGCGCTGTCGGTGCGGCCCTGGGTGCGGGGTCGGGGCGGCGTGCGGCGGTGGCGGAGTATCACCGGCGTCAGGTCGCCTACCACCAGAGCACCGCACAGCCCCCGGCCTCCTCGAGCCGGTCGGCCGCGACGGCCGGTGCGACGCGTCAGTCCGATGCGGGGGGTGCGCAGGACGCGACCCAACCCGGCGCGGAGGGCCAGAAGGACGCGATCCAGTCCGGCGCGGGAGGTCAGGACGCGGCACAACCCGGCGTGGGGAGCCGGCAGGGTGCGGGGGCGTCTGGCGGCATGGGGCAGGCGGGTGGGCGGGAGTTGGCGCAGGGGCAGGTTGTGGCGGGGCAGGTGCTGGTGGGGCAGGGTGGGGGGCCGCCTCATGTGCCGCCGTACGTGCCGCCGCCGCTGTTCCCGCGGCCCGAGCTGCCCGAGCCGCCCGGCTGGATGGTGCCGGCGGCGGCCGGGGCCGGGGTGTTCGCGGCGGTGGCGTTGCCCGAGGCGCAGGTGGGGCTGGGGCTGGTGCTGGTGTCGGTCGTGCTGGGCGGGGCGGCGCTGCCGGCGATGCTGCGGCGGATGACGCCGTGGACGGTGGCGTTCGGCGTGACGGCGTACTGGCTGATCTCCATGGCGGCGGTGCGCGACGCGGACTGGCTGGTCGCGCTCCTGCTGATCGCGGGCGCGGGGCTGGGCGCGCTGGCCGTGTCGGGCGCGGGAGCGGGCTGGCTGGGCGTGATCAGGGGCGGCTTCTCGGTGCTGCTGGCGCTGGGCCCGGTGCCGTGGTTCCTGGCGGTGCCGATGAAACGGCTGACGGCGCGGCGCAGGGTGCTGCCGATGCTGGCCGCGCTGGGCATCACGGCGGTGCTGCTGCTGGTGTTCGGGCTGCTGTTCGCGTCGGCCGACGCGGTGTTCGCCTCGTACGTGGACCGCCTGACCGCCACCCCGGCCTGGGCCGAGACGATCCCGCTGCGGATCTTCCTGTTCGCGCTGTTCGGCGTGCTGCTGGCCGCGGTCGTGCTGGTGGCGCTGCGGCCGGTGGCGGACCCGGTGGGGCCGGGGACCAAGTTCCGGGTCAGCACGAGCATCTGGCTGGTGCCGCTGACGGCGGTGAACCTGCTGTTCGCGGCGTTCGTGGCGGTGCAGATCAGGGTCCTGTTCGGCGGCGACACGCTGGTGCTGCGGACGGCGGGGCTGACCTACGCCGAGTACGCCAGGCAGGGCTTCTTCCAGCTCGTGGTGGTCAGCGTGTTCGTGCTGGGCATCGTGGCCGTGGCGGCGGGCCTGCTGAAGGTGGACCGGCGCGAGCGCTGGATGCTGGCGGCGCTGCTCGGCGTGCTGTGCGGGCTGACCATGGTGGTGCTGGCCTCGGCGCTGCACCGGATGAACCTCTACACCGACGCGTACGGCCTGTCCCGGCTGCGGCTGTCGGTGCAGGCGACGGTGTACTGGCTGGGCGCGCTGTTCGCGCTGGTGCTGGTGGCGGGCGCGGCGCGGCTGGCGGGCCGCAGGTCGGGCTGGCTGCCCCGGACGATCGTGCTGGTCACGGGCCTGAGCCTGGGCCTGTTCTCGCTCGCGAACCCCGACCTTCAGGTGGCGCGTACGCAGGTCGAGATCCGCGGCGTCACCAACCTCGACTCCGACTACCTGGGCGACCTGGGCGCGGAGGCGGTGCCGGCGCTGGACCGGCTGCCCGAGCCGCAGCGCAGCTGCGTGCTGCACGACGTCGTCCAGGCCAACGGCCTGTACTACCCCGAACCGTGGAACGGCTGGAACCTGGCCCGCTCCCAGGCGCGGGCCCTGCTGGCCGAGCGCCCTGTGCGGTACCACCCGGACTGCGGAGCGGTGCGGGCCGGCGGCTCTGATTGAATCCTGGAGTGACCTTCGACGTAGTGATCAGCGGCGGCCGGGTGCTCGACGGCACGGGCGCCCCGCCGTTCCGCGCGGACGTGGCGATCTCGGGTGATCGCGTCGCGGCGGTCGGCAGGATCGACCCGGCAGGGGCGGGCGCGGTGATCGACGCGACCGGGCGCTTCGTGGCGCCGGGGTTCGTCGACTGCCACGCCCACGGCGACGCGGCGGTGTTCGATCCGGCGGTGCAGCGGGCGGCGTTGCGGCAGGGGGTGACGACGTTCGTGCTGGGCCAGGACGGGCTGTCGTTCGCGCCAGGCTCGGCGGCCACGGTGGCCTACGCCTCGCGTTACTTCGCCGCGGTCAACGGGGCGCTGACCGACGGGCCGCTGAGCGTGCGCGAGCTGCTCGACGGCTATGACGGGGCGGTGGCGCTGAACACCGCCTACCTGCTGCCGCACGGCACGATCCGCTACGACGTCATGGGACCGTCGCCCGACAAGGCCGCGCCCGCCGACCTCGACGCGATGGTGCGCCGCGTCGAGCAGGGCCTGTCGGAGGGCGCGGTGGGGCTGTCCAGCGGCCTCGAATACCTGCCGGGCCGCTACGCCGACGCAGCGGAGCTGGCCGCGCTGTGCGCGCCGCTGGGCGGGCTCCCGTACGTCACCCACATGCGCGCCTACGGCGAGCGCGCCGAGACGGGCATGACGGAGGTGATGGAGATCGCCGAGCTGTCGGGGGCCGCGGTGCACGTCTCCCACCTGCACGGACCCGCGGACGTGCTGCTGCCGCTGGTCGAGCAGGCGCTCGGCAAGGGCGTCGACCTCACCTTCGACACCTACCCCTACCTGCGCGGCAACACGATCCTGGCGATGGTCGTGCTGCCGCCGTCGGTGCCGGGCGCGGAGCCCGAGGCGGCGATGGAGATGATCGGCTCGGGCGTGCTGGACGACTGGTGGC
Source organism: Nonomuraea sp. NPDC049419 (assembly GCF_040676995.1). Taxonomy (NCBI): domain Bacteria; kingdom Bacillati; phylum Actinomycetota; class Actinomycetes; order Streptosporangiales; family Streptosporangiaceae; genus Nonomuraea; species Nonomuraea sp. NPDC049419. Next base: position 702,876 of record NZ_JBFAQB010000001.1, read on the forward strand.
CGACGCTGGACGCCGTCTGGCCGCGCCTGACCGTCTCGCACGCGCCGGGGCTGGAGTGGGCCGAGGGCCTGACGATGGTCGCGGCGGCCGAGCGGGCGGAGGTCTCGCCGGCGGAGTTCTGCCGGCGGCTGCTGACGGAGACGCGGCTGGAGGCGGGCGTGGTCACGGCCCGCCCCGACGAGGGCCCGCAGGGCGAGCAGTCCGTACGCCGCATGCTCCGCCACCCCTCGCAGACCGGCGGCTCCGACGGCATCTACGTGGGCGGCCACCCGCATCCGCGCGGCCACGGCGCGTTCGCCAGGTTCCTGGCCAGGCACGTCAGGGAGCTGGGCGACTGGACGTGGGAGCAGGCGGTGACGCACCTGTCGGCCCATCCGGCGCGCCGCTTCGGCCTGCTCGACCGGGGTTTGCTGCGGCAGGGCTGCGCGGCGGACGTCGTGGTGTTCGACCCGGCCACGGTGACCGACCTCGCCACCTACCCGGCGCCGCGCACGCTCGCCGAGGGCGTGGACGACGTGCTGGTCTCCGGCGTGCCCGTGCTGGCGCGCGGCGAGCTGACCGGGGCCACCCCCGGCCGGGCGCTGCGCCCGTGAGCGCGCGGCCGGAGAGCCTGGTTGGGATAGGGTCGGACCCGGACGAAGGGGGTGTGGTGCCGGCGATCCTCGGTCAGTCGGTCTTCGACGGCGGCCTCGAGTTTCCCGCGATGGTGGTGCACCGCGACGCGCTGGAGCACAACGTCGCCACGATGGCGGCCTTCGCCCGCGATCACGGCATGGAGCTGGCGCCACACGCCAAGACGCACATGTCGGCGGAGATCGCCGCGATGCAGCTGGCCGCAGGCGCGTGGGGGCTCACGGTGGCGACGCTGCGGCAGGCCGCGACCGTCAGGGGCTTCGGCGTGGGCCGCGTCATGGTGGCCAACCAGGTGGTCGATCCCGCGGGGCTCGCCTGGGCGGCGGCCGAGCTGGACCGCGACCCCGAGTTCGAGCTGCTGAGCTTCGCCGACTCCGAGGCGGGGCTCGACCTGCTCGCCGGGCACGCGGGGAAACGGCCTTTCCGGGTGCTGGCCGAGCTGGGCCACGAGGGCGGGCGGGCCGGCTGCCGGTCGCTGGAGCGGCTGCTTGAGGTGGCCGCGTACGCGCAGCGCACGCCAGGCGTGGAGCTGGCCGGGGTGGCGGGCTACGAGGGCGGGCTGAAGAGCGCGGAAGACGTCCGGAAATATCTGGCGGCGCTGCAGGACGCCGTCGAGCACGTCCGGCTCAAGCGTCCCATCCTGACCGTCGGCGGCAGCCAGTGGTTCGACGTGATCGGCCGCGAGCTGGTCGCCACCCAGGCGCGGATCCTGCTGCGCAGCGGCGCGTACGTCACCCACGACGACGGCTTCTACCGCGAGCGCACTCCGTTCAACCGCATCGACGGCGAGCTGCGCCCGGCGCTGGAGGTGTGGGCGCACGTGCTGTCCACCCCCGAGCCCGGCCTGGCGATCGTCGGCATGGGCAAGCGCGACGCCCCCTACGACGAGGGCCTGCCGATCCCGCGCCGCGGCGGCGTCACCCTCATGAAGATGCAGGACCAGCACACCGTGGTCCGCGCCGCCGGGCTCAAGCCGGGCGACCTGCTGGCCTTCGGCATCTCCCACCCCTGCACCGCCTTCGACAAGTGGCGCGTGCTGCCGCTGGTCGACCGGGATTACCGTGTCGTTGGCACGATACGCACCAACTTCTAGGGAGATCTCGTGAAAAAGGAGCTCAGGACCACAGAGGGCGCCGCTCCGGTCGGCGCCTACTCCCAGGGGCTCGTGGTCGGCGACTTCGTCTTCACCTCCGGCATGGGCCCGCTCGACCCTCACACCGGCGAACTCGTCGGCGACGACGTCGCCACCCAGACCCACCAGGTGATGCGCAACCTCGGCGCCATCCTCGCCGCCCACGGGCTCGGCTACGACGACGTCATCAAGGCGACCGTGCACCTCCAGCACGTCAAGCGCGACTTCGCCGCCTACAACGAGGTCTACAAGTCCTACTTCAACCAGCCCTACCCGGTGCGCACCACCGTGGGCTCCGAGCTGATGGACATCCTGGTCGAGATCGACTTCGTCGCGCACAAGAGCGCCTGAGGTGCGGCTGTGGACAGTTCGGTGTACGTCTTCGTCGAGGACCTGCGCGGCGAGGGCGTCGAGCGGGTGCTCGACAGGCTCAGCGGCTACGGCGTGTCCGGCGTCACCGTCGGCGCCGTCCACCACGCCTCACGCGACGTCACCCCCCACGGGCTGTCCCGGCTGACCCTGCGCCACGACGGCGCCCACTTCACGCCGCCGCCCGAGCTGTTCGACGGGCTGCGGCTGCGGCCCGTGCCCGGCTACACCGACGCGCTCGACGGGCTGGCCGAGGCGTGCGCGAAGCGGTCGATGAAGCTGCACGCCTGGACGGTCTTCCTGCGCAACGCCACCCTCGGCACCGCCCATCCCGACGTGACCGTACGCGACTGCTTCGGCGACCGCGGCTCGCTCACCGACCTGTGCCCGGCGCACCCCGACGTGCGCGACTACGCCGTGGCGCTGGCCAGGGCGGTGGCGCGGCTCGGGGCCGACAGCGTGGTCGCCGAGTCGCTGCACTTCAGGCCGCTCAAGCCGCAGCGCTCGTTCGTGCCGCTCGGGCCGATGGACGCCTACCTGTTCGGGCTCTGCTTCTGCGACTACTGCCTGCGCCGGGCCACCGACCTGGGCGTGGACGCCGAGGTGGCGCGGGAGGAGTGCGCCCGCATCGTGGGCGGCGTCTTCGACGGCGACCCTCCCGCGCAGGGCGAGGTCACCAGGGCGGCGCTCACCGCGTACGCGGGGCCCGACGTGGTGGCCTACGCCCGCGCCCGCTCCGAGACCGTCACCACGCTGGTCTCCGAGGTGGCGTCGGCGGTGGCCGACGAGGGCTCGAAGCTGGTGTTCATCGACTCGACGGGGGCGGTCAAGGGATACACCGACGGGCTGCCCACCCCCGGCCTGGCCGCCCACGACGCCTGGCAGTTCGGCGTCGACCTGGTGGCGCTCGGCGACCTCGTGCCGGCGTTCGGGGTGCTGGCGTACGCGCGGGACGCGGCGCGGGTGGCCGACGACGTGGGCGCCTACCTGCGGTCCGTGGGCAAGGACCGCGAGGTGCGTGCGGTGCTGCGGCCCGGTCACCCCGACAGCGACTCCACCGACCGGCTGGTGGCCAAGGCGCGCGGCGCGAAGGCGGCGGGGGCGATGGCGGTCGACTTCTACGCGTACGGGCTGGTGCCGTACCCGGTGCTCGACCGCATCCCGTCCGCGCTGGCCGAAGCGCCCTGACCGGGCTCACTCCACCGCGCCTCACTCCACCGCGCCTCACTCCACCGCGCCTCACTCCACCGCGCCTCACTCCACCGGGGCGGCCTGTGCGCCGAACATCGCCGCGGCCTCCCTGCCCCTCTCCTGGTTCTCCTCGACGTAGGGGCGCAGCTCCGTCTCGTAGGCGGCGAAGGCCGCCTCGTGGTCGCCGCCCGACTCGGTCAGGCACCGGGCCAGGGTCCACGCGCCGATGAGGGCCTGCGAGGTGCCCATGCCGCTGGTGGGCGCCGCGCAGTAGCCGGCGTCGCCGATCAGCGCCACCCGGCCGCGAGACCAGCCGTCCAGGACGACCTGGCAAGAGGAGGCGAAGTACAGGTCGTCGGCCGCGCTCATCGCGTCCAGCAGCCTCGGCACCTCCCAGCCGCGTCCGGCGAACGCGTCGCGTACGGCCTGTTCCTGCGCACGGCGGTCGCGGCGGTCGAGGTCGGGGCTGGAGGTGGCGAAGGAGAGGCTGACCATGAGCGGGGTCGCCGCGTCGTAGCCGAACAGCAGCACCGCCGAGCCGGGTGAGGTCTGGATCACCGAGCGGTGATCCAGACCGAGGTGGTTGGGGGCGCTGAAGCCGACGCCCGACATGCCGAGGTGGCGCAGCGCGCCGGGCCGCGGGCCGAAGGCCAGCCGCCGGACGATGGAGTGCACGCCGTCGGCGCCGATCACCAGGTCGAAGTCGCGGGTCCCGGCGCGCTCGAACGCGACGGTGACGCCGTCGTCGTGCTGGGTCATCGCGGTGATGGAGTCGTCGAAGACGTACGTCACGTCGTCCGCGGTGCGGCGGTGCAGGATCTTCGTCAGCTCGCGCTTCGGCACCTCCAGCTCGCCGGCGAACGTCTCGTTCGGCAACTCGGCGAGCACCTCGCCGTGCTCGTCCACCACCGTCGTGCCGCGCATCATCGTCTCGTGCTCGCGGACCTCGTCGAGCACGCCCATCTCCGCGAGCACGTCGAGCGCCCGGCCGCGGAAGTCCACCCCGTAGCCGCTGTCGCGCAGGTGCGGGGCGCGCTCGACCACGGTCACGGACCAGCCGTGGTGGTGCAGGAAGTACGCGAGTGCGGGGCCGGCCACGCTGGCGCCCGAGATCAGAACCGTCGTCATGAGGCCCGACCGTACGCGCTTCTTGTCCATTTGGTCAAACCATTTGGGCAAATGTCTCGGTATGCTGCTCGGTATGGGAAACCGGGAGGATCTGCTGGCCGGCGCCAAGCGCTGCCTGATCGAGCGCGGGTGGGCCCGTACGACTGTGCGCGACATCGCCGCGGCCGCCGGCGTCAGCCACGCCGCCATCGGCTACCACTTCGGCTCGAAGGAGGCGCTGCTCACCCAGGCCCTGGTCGAGGCCGTGGACGAGCTCGCGGAAGAGCTGGCCCGCCGGGCCCCGGCGGACCGGTCTGAGGAGCACTGGCAGGCGCTGATCGGCAGCTTCACCACGCACCGGGCGCTGTGGGTGGCTCAGCTCGAAGCCGCGGTGCAGGCCGAACGCTCACCCGAGGTTCGCGAGCACCTCGCGAAGGGCCAGCGGCTGGGACGGGAGGGGATGGGCGGCTCGGTCCCGCTCGCCCTGGTGAGCGGCCTGATGCTGCAGTGGCTCGTGGACCCCGACCATGCACCGTCCGCCGCGGACGTGGTCAGCGAGCTGCGCACACTCCAGGGGCCGTGACCTGCTCCCGATCACCTGCCTGGACGGTGCACGCCGTCGAGCACCAGGGCGACGGCTTCGGCGGCGAAGCCGTCGCCGACCTTCATGCCGCGCAGGACGGCCCGCATCCACACCGCCCCGGCCAGCAGGTCCATGATGAGCAGCGGGTCGGCGGAGCCGGGCAGCTCGCCCCTGCGCGCCGCGCGTTCGAAGACCGTGCGCTCCCTGGCGAACCGGTCGGCGAAGAACCGCCGCCCGTCCAGCTCGGGATGGCGTACGGCGGCGGCCAGCGCGGCCACCGCGATGTCGCTGCCCGGCGGCTCGGTCAGCAGCCGCCGCACCCCCTCGACCAGCGCGACCAGGTCACCCCGCAGGCTCCCGGTGTCGTGCACGGTGAAGCCCAGCACGTCGGACTCCACCAGCGCCGCCCCCAGCAGCGCCGCCTTCGACGGCCACCACCGGTAGATCGTGGTCTTGTTGACCCCCGACCGCTCGGCGACCCCCTCGACGGTCAGCCCGTCGTAGCCCCGCTCGGCCACCAGCCGCAGCGTCGCGTCGAAGATCTCCCGCTGTTTCCTGGGCGCCATGGAGGTCATTCTCTCGCCGCGAACGCGGTGAGGACGCCCAGGGCCAGGTAGACGGTGCCGCTGACGTACTTCAAGGTCCTGGCGGCGCGGGTGAGGCGGCGGGCGAGGGCGCCGGCGGTGACGGCGTACAGGAGGTCGGAGATCAGGCCGAGCAGCAGCAGCGTGAGGCCGAACACCACCACCTGGAGTGCGGGCGAGCCGGCGTCCGGGTCCACGAAGTGCGGCAGGAACGCCAGGAAGAACAGCGCCACCTTGGGGTTCAGCACGTTGACCAGCACGCCTTCGAGGAACACCTTGCGCAGCGGCTGCGGCTCAGGCGGGCCGGCCTGCTGGTCCTTGGCGGTGAACGCGCGGATGCCCAGGTAGACGAGGTAGGCGACGCCGGCCCACTTGATCACGGCGAACAGCGTGGCGGACTGCGCGATGACGTACGACAGGCCCAGGGCGGCGGCCGCGATGTGCACGAGCGTGCCGGCCTCCACGCCGAACGCGCTGGCCAGGCCGGCCGCCCGGCCCTGGGAGAGGCCGCGCGCGGTGATGTAGAGGTGGTTGGGGCCGGGGATGAGGACCAGGGCGAGGCTGGCCGTCACGAAGATGGCGAACGTGGAGGGAGCTATCACGGAAGAGCAATCTAGGCCGGGTTTGGTCCGTCCAGGAGGGCCAATCCCGTGGACGTTCCGTGGACCAATTTGTTGTCGGGCGAGCGTGGCATAGTTTGCAGACGTGAATGGTCTACTCGTCGGGCGCTCTGCTGAGCTGGCCGGACTCCTGCGGGCGCTGAGCTCCGCCGCCGATGGCGTGGCCGGCGTGGCGCTCGTCGGTGGAGACGCCGGCATCGGCAAGACCCGGCTCGCCGGCGAGCTGGCCGCCGAGGCCCGCACGCGCGGTTTCAACGTCCTGGTCGGCCAGTGCGCCGAGCTGGGCGACGCGCTGCCCTACCTGCCGCTGGCCGACGCGCTGCGCGTCGCCGAGCCCGGCGTGCGCGAGGCCGCCGCCGCCCACCCCATGCTGGGCCAGCTGCTGCCCGGCACGGAGAGCGCGCCGTCCGCCGGGCTCACCCAGCAGCGGCTGTTCGGCTCGCTGCTCGGGCTGCTGGCCGACGTGCAGCCGGTGCTGTTCGTCATCGAGGACCTTCACTGGGCCGACCGCTCCACACGTGACCTGCTGGTCTTCCTCAGCCGCATGCTGCAGAGCGAGCGGGTCTGCGTGGTCGGCACCTACCGCACCGACGACCTGCACCGCCGCCACCCGCTCAGGCCCGTCCTCGCCGAGCTCAAGCGGCTGCCCACGGTGACGAGCGTGGAGCTGGGGCCGCTGGGCGCGGGCGAGATGGCCGACTACGTCGCCACGCTGGGCGAGATCGACGCGCAGAGCCTCGGGCTCATCGTCTCCCGCGCCGACGGCAACCCGTTCTACGCCGAAGAGCTGCACGCCGCGATGGCCGAGGGCGACAGCCTGCCCGACGAGCTGGCCAGCCTGCTGCTGTCCAGGGTCGAGGTGCTGTCGGAGGCCGGGCAGCAGGTGCTGCGGGCCGCCGCCGTGGCCGGCCGCCGGGTCGAGGACGACCTGCTGCGCGAGGTGTCGGGGCTGCCGCTCGCCGAGTTCGAGGAGGCGGTCAGGGAGATCGTCTCGCGCGGCCTGCTCAAAGTGCGCGGCCACGGCTACACCTTCCGTCACGCCCTGCTCCAGGAGGCCGTCTACACCGACCTGCTGCCGGGCGAGCGCACCCGGCTGCACGCCGCGTTCGCCCGCCTGCTCACCTCGCCGGCCGAGCTGGCCCACCACCACCTGGCCAGCCACGACCTGGCGGGCGCGTTCGCCGCCTCGATCGAGGCGGGCAGGGCGGCAGAGCGGGTCGGCGCGCCCGCAGAAGCCCACAGCCACTACGACCGCGCGCTGTCCCTGTGGGAGCGGGTCGACGACGCCGCGCGGCTGGCCGGGGCGAGCCGGGCCGAGCTGGCCTTCCGCAGCGCGGTCATGGCCGCCGACAGCGGCGACAAGCACCGCGCCGTGGCGCAGCTCCGGGTGCTGCCGCAGACGTCCGAGGTGAGCGAGCGGCTCGCCTACTACCTCTACGAGATGGACGACGAGGCGGCCGCGGCCGAGGTGGCCGGGCGCGCGGTCGAGAGCGCGGTCGAGCCGGCGGCGCTCTCCCGTGCCATGGCCACCCACGCCCGCACGCTGCTGTGGGGCCCGCGCCACCAAGAGGTCGAAGAGCTGGCCACGAAGGCGCTCGAGCTGGCCCGCACGGCCGGCGCCAGAGACGCCGAGGTCGGGGCGCTGCTCACGCTGGCCACGTCCGTCGAGCTGCGCGGCGACATGCACCGCGCGCACGAGCTGGTCGAGAAGGCCATGGCAGGGCCGACCGGCGACCTCGCGATGGACCTGCGGGCCCGCTTCCACCACGCCCGCATCCACTACGAGCAGGGCGTGCTCGTACACGCCGCCGAGGTGGCCGACGACGGCATCCGCCTGGCCTCCGACGCCGGGCTCATGTGGAGCACCTACGGCACCGACCTGCGGTTCCTGCGCTTCCTCATCCACTACGTCGCCGGCGAGTGGGACGCGGCGGAGACGATGGCGGCCGGATTCGGCGCCAGGGTGGGCACGGTGCCGGAGGCGATCCTGTCGTCGTTCGCGCTGTTCATCGAGGTGGCACGCGGCCTGCCCGTGGTCGAGTCGCGGCTGAGCTGGCTGCGGCCGTTCTGGTCCGACCCCCTCGCCTCCTACATGTCGCGGGGGCTCGCGGCCGAGCACGCGCTGTGGCACGGCGACCCCGCCACGGCGCTCGACCACGTACGCGCGGTCCTCGCGGCGCAGGTGCCCGGCGAGTCGGGCAACGTCCGCATGGCCGCCATCGGCCTGTGGGCCCTGGCCGAGCTCGGCACCACCGAGGGCGCCGACGACCTGCGCGCCCAGGCCAGGCTGGCCGTCGAGTCGGGCCCCACCGGCGGAGGCGGCCACCTCGGGCCCGAGGGTCGCGCGTGGGCGCTGCGCGTCGAGGCCGAGTGGCACCGCGTGCACGGCCGGCTCGACGTCGAGCTGTGCCGGCGCGTGACCGAGGCGTTCGACTACGGCTTCGTCTACGAGGCCGCGCGGGCCCGCTGGCGGCTGGCCGAGGCGCTGCTCGCGGCAGGCGAGCGCGACGCGGCCCACACGGAGTGGGAGCAGGCCAGGGAGGCGGCGGGCAAGCTGCGAGCCGTGCCGCTGGAGAGCGCGCTGCTCGACTTCGGGCGCCGCGCCCGCTTCGGCTCATCCGGCGGGCAGACCTCCGCCCCGCAGGGTGAGCTGACGGCCCGCGAGGCCGAGGTGCTGCGGCTGGTGGCCGAGGGGCTGACCAACAGGGAGGTCGCCGAGCGGCTGTTCATCGCCCAGAAGACGGTCAGCGTCCACGTGTCCAACATCCTCGGCAAGCTCGGCGTCTCCACCCGCACCCAGGCCGCCGCCACCGCCCGCCGCCTCGGCCTGCTGCCCTAGACGGTCACCCGCCCAGTGCCGCGCGCTGCTCCGGGGTGAGCGGGCGGGTCGGCACACCGCGCAGGAGGAGGAAGAGCTTGGCGGTCTCCTCCAGCTCCTCCACGGCGTCCAGGGCCGCGCCGAGGCTCGCGCCCGCCACGACCGGGCCGTGGTTGCTGAGCAGCAGCGCCCGGTGCGTGCGCGCCTTCTCCTCCGCGGCCGGGCCCAGCGCCGCGTCGCCGGGCGCGTAGTAGGGCAGCAGCGGCAGCCGGCCGACCCGCATCGCGAAGTACGCGGTCAGCGGCGGCAGCGCGTCGTCCGGGTCGAGGCCGTCCATGCAGGACACGGCGGCCGCGTACGTGGAGTGCGTGTGCACCACCGCGTGCGCGTCCGGCCTGGCCCGCAGCAGCGCGGCGTGCAGGAACGCCTCCTTCGACGGCTTCGGCCCGCCCACGTGCGCGCCGGTCAGGTCGATCAGCGACAGGTCGGCGGCCTCGACTGTGCCCAGGCTGGAGCCGGTGGGGGTGACGAGGACGCGGTCGCCGACGCGTACGGACAGGTTGCCGGTGCTGCCGTGGGTCAGGCCGCGCGCGAACAGCGAGCGGGCGGCGGCCACGATGCTCAGGCGTTCCTTCTCGAAGGTCATCTGGACGCCTCCAGCAGCAGGCCGGGCTCGCCGAAGTTGCCGGACTTCAGCAGCAGCGAGAAACCGTGCGGGGAGTGGATCCAGGGCACGCCGCGCGCCGCCTCCGCGCCGATCACGCCGCCCGGCACGCCGAGTGCGCTCACCACGGCGCCCGAGGTCTCGCCGCCGGCCGAGATCACCCGGGTGACGCCCCGCTCCACCAGGCCGCGGGCGACGGCGCCGAGCGCGTGCTCCAGGATGCCGGCCGAGCGTTCTGTGCCGAGCGTCTGCTGGACGCGGCGCAGCGCCACCGGCTCAAGCGAGGAGTAGATGAGGGGCGCGCCCGTGCCGGCCGGCAGCCGGTCGTACCAGGCCAGGGCGCCGCGGGCCAGCGAGGCCGGGTCGCGGTCGGCCAGCGCGTCCAGCCGGTACGCCGGCCTGCCCGACTCGATCATGACGGCGACCTGCTCCAGCGTACGGGCCGAGCAGCTGCCGGCGAGCACCGCGGCCGGCCCGGAAGGATCAGGCGCGGGCGGCTCGCCGCCCTCGGCACGCGCGTGCGCCGCCGCCAGCCCGCCGGCCAGGCCCGCAGCGCCCGCCACCAGCCGCGCCCCCGCCAGCGCCCGCCCCGACACCTCCAGGTCGGAGTCCTCCAGGGCGTCCACGAAGACGTAGCGCACGCCGTGCTCGCGCAGCTCGGCCAGCCGCTGCTCGACCGCGTGGCCGCGTACCTGGCCGAGCGTCACCACCCCCGCCCGGTACGCGCTCTGCGCCTCCAGCAGCCGCGGCAGGTACGAGTCGGTCATCGGCGTGAGCGGGTGATCGCGCATGTGCGACTCGCCCAGCAGCACGTCACCGACGAACAGGTAGCCGTTGTACTGCGTGCGGCCGTGCTCGGGCGAGCTGGGCGTCATCGCGACCAGCGGCACCTCCATGGCGTCGGCCAGCGCGTCCAGCACCGGCCCGATGTTGCCGTCGCGGGTGGAGTCGAACGTCGAGCAGTACTTGAAGTAGACCTGCCGCGCCGCGCCGTGCGCCCGCAGCCACCGCAGCGCGCGCAGCGACCGCGCCACCGCGTCGGCCTTGGGGATCGTACGGGTCTTGAGCGCGATCACGACGGCGTCGTGCTCGGGCGGCTCGCTGCCCTGGGGCGGCAGCCCGAAGTAAAGGACGGTACGCAGGCCGCGGCGGCGCATCGCCACGGCCACGTCGGTGGCGCCGGTGAAGTCGTCGGCGATGGCGCCGATCATGGACGCCCCTCGGTGCGAGGGAGGTGGTCGAACATGAAACCGACGTTATCGGCGCGAAAGTGGATCTATGACGACGGGGCTGAGTCGTCAGCTCGTGATCGTGGCGTCACGGATCCTGAAGTAGGACGTGTGGTCGGTCTGCAGGTACGCGTGGAAGCCCGGCGCCTTCTCCCCGGCCGTCTTGTCGGCGGTGACGATGGTCACCACCACGTACTTCCTGGACGCGCCCGAGAGGATCTTGCCGTACACGTAGTCGGAGTGCGCCTTGTCCTGGCGCCACGTGACCGCGTCCGACGAGAGCTTCGACAGGCGGTCGGCCGTGGTCTTGGCGGCCTGGTCGCTGGGGAACTCCATGATCAGCTGGACCGCCTTGAGGTGGCCGCTGTAGGCCGAGTACGCGAGCTGGACCGCGCGCTCGCACTTGTTCTTGCGCAGCACGCCGCCCCTGCCGTCCACCGGGGTGCAGGTGTCGTAGGTCCAGCCGGCGACCTTGTTCGCCTTGAACTTGACCGTGCCCATCGCGAAGTTCCAGTCGTCGAACTCGTCGTCCGTGATGGGGGAGCCGGGCTGGGCCTGCCTCTTGGAGGAGGACGTGGTGGGGGACGGGCTGGGGGTCGTCTCCGGGGCCTCGGTCTTGGAGGGCGTGGGGGTGGACGAGCCGGTGGGCAGGGCCACGTTGTCCGACGGGTCGTCGCGGTTGATGTAGAGGTACGTCCCGATGCCCGCCAGCGCCAGCACGATGAGGCTGACCAGGCTCAGCACGGCGATGAGGACGCCCTTGCCGCTGCCGCCCGCCTGCCGGCCGTCGTAGGGAGGGCCGGGCTGGTTGTAGGGCTGGCCGTAGCCCGGCTGCTGGTAGCCGGGCTGGGTGTAGGCGCCCTGGTTGTGGCCGGGCTGGTGGCCGGGCTGGGTGGCCCCCTGACCCGGCTGCCCGTAACCGGGCTGGCCGTAACCGGGCTGGCCGTAACCGGGCTGGCCGTAACCGGGCTGGGGCTGACTGGGCTGCCCCTGACTGGGCTGCCCCTGACCGGGCTGGCCGTAGCCGGGTTGACCGTGACCGGGCTGCCCGTGACCTAGCTGGGGCCCTCCCTGCGGAGGGCCCTGCGGAGGGCCCTGTGGGGGACCGTACAAGGGCCGGCCGTGGTTCGGCTGACCCGGCTGGTTCGGGTGCGGGGGGCCGGAGGGCGGCTGGGGCGGGCCGTAGGACTGCGGCGGGCCGTACCCTTGCGGCGCGCCCTGGCCTGGCGCGCCGCCCCACGGGCCAGGCTGTGGGGGCTGCGGCTGTGGAGGGTATGCCATCCCCCCATTGTGGGGCAGCCCCTCACCTTCTGCCCCAAAGACCCCACCAATTGTGATGCCACGGGATGCTTTGGTCGGCGAAGCGGCCGACCAAGGTCGGATGCCCGGCACGTACGCCGGAACCTAGCGTGGCCGGGTATGACGGACGTGAGCACCCCGGCCACCCGCCGAGTCCACGAGGTGGACGTCGTACGCGGGTTCGCCCTGGCGGGCATCCTGGTCGCCAACATCGGCTATTTCTCCGACCCCGGCTACGCCCAGGCGGGCACCATGCCGATCCCCGACGGCCCGGTGGCCATGGCCATCACCGCGCTGGTGCTGACGAAGTTCTACATCGTCTTCTCGTTCCTGTTCGGCTACTCCTTCACCCTCCAGATGCGCGCGGCCGAGCGGGCGGGCGCGAGCGTGACGGCGCGGACGATGCGCAGGTGCCTGGCGCTGCTGGTGATCGGCGTGCTGCACGGGATCCTGCTGTGGGTCGGCGACATCCTCACCCTGTACGCCGTACTCGGCCTGATCCTGCTCGCCCTGCGCAACCTCAAGCCCCGCACGGCCGTGATCACCGGATCGGTCATCATCGGCGTGCTCACCCTGCTGATGGGGGCGCTGGCGGCGCTGTCCACGCTCGACCCATCGGCCGCCGAGCCGCCCGCGGCCGGCCCGGGGGCGGCCGGGCGCGCGCTCGCGCTGGCCACCGGCGGCCCGCTCGACTTCCTGACCCTGCAGGTGGAGACCTATCCGGCGATGGTCGGGCTGATCTGGGCGTTCCAGGGGCCGGTGGCGCTGGCGATGTTCCTGTTCGGCCTGGCGGCGGGCAAGGCCAGGCTGCTGGAGGAGACCGACCGGTGGTGGCACCTGCTGCCGCGCGTCCAGGCCGTGGGCTTCGGCGTGGGCCTGCCCGGCGGCGTGCTGCTCGCCTGGACGGCGAACGAGCCGGGCCCGCTGGAGCTGGTCGGCATCACCACGAACGTCCTCACCTCGCTCCTGCTGGCTTCCGCGTACGTCGCCACCCTGCTCAGGACCGTGCGGCGCTTTCCCGCCGCCGGCCGCGCACTGGCGCCGGCCGGACGCGTGGCCGCCTCCAACTACGTCGGCCAGTCGCTGCTGGCCTGCCTGATCTTCACCGGGTACGGCCTGTCGCTCGCGGGCACACTGCCGCCGATCGCCGTGATGGGCGTCGCCCTGGTGATCTACACGGTGCTGCTCTGGGCGAGCGCCCGCTGGCTGCGCACCCACCGCCACGGCCCCGTCGAGCACGTCCTACGCCGCGTCACCACCTGGAGCTAGCGCCTGGCGGCGGAACCTGCCTGGCGCGACGCCGTACTCGCGCTTGAAGGCGTTGCCGAAGGCGAACTCCGAGCCGTAACCGACCCGCTCGGCCACCTCGGAGACCGGCGCGTCCGACTCGAGCAGCAGCCGCGCCGCCGTCGCGAGCCGCCACGACGTCAGGTACGCCAGCGGCGGCTGCCCCACCAGTTCGGTGAAGCGGCGGGCGAAGCCGGCTCGCGACAGGCCCGCCTGGGCGCCGAGCGACTCGACCGTCCAGCGGCGGTCGGGGGCGCGGTGCATGGCGTCGAGCGCGGGCCCGATGGCCGGGTCGGAGAGCGCGGCGGCCCAGCCTCCGCACGTGCAGAGGTCGTTGGAGCTGAACCAGGCGCGCAGGACGTAGAGCTGCACGGCGTCGAGCAGGGACGTCACGATCGTGTCGGCGCCGGGGCGCGGGTTGTCGATCTCGCCGGCCAGCAGTTCGACGGCCGCGCGCAGCTCGGGGTGGCAGCCGAGGGTCGCGGGCAGGTGGATCACGGGCGGCAGCGAGCGCAGGATGGGGTGCGACACGCGGACGTCGAGCCGGTAGCCGCAGGTCAGGGTGACGGTCTCGGCGCCCGTGCCGCCCATGCCCGCCGAGGTGAACAGCTCGGGGTCGTCGTGGCTGCAGCCGCCGGGCGGTGGCAGCGGCTTGTCCGGGTCGTCGGTCAGCCCGTAGGCGTCGCCGTGCGGAAGGAACACCACGTCGCCCACGCTGAGCGGGATGGGCTCGCCCGTGCTCGGGACGAACCAGCAGGAGCCGCGCAGCACGATCTGGAAGCTGGCCGAGCGGGGGGCCGAAGGGAACGCGTGGCTCCAGGGGGCGCGCCAGGAGATGCGGGCCGAGATAGGGCGGCCGGTCCGCATGAGGGCGACGACGTCGCTCAGGAGATCCATGCATGCAGTCTAAAGGCGTAGACGCTGACGTATAAAACGTGGACACCAGCGCATTCACCATCTCAGTACTAGTGCCTACGGTGGTCAGCGGACTGAAAAACCCTTTGAGAGAGGAACGTGGACATGCCGAAGGTGGGCATCATCCTGGGCAGCACCCGTCCCGGACGCAACGGCGAGGCGGTGGCGGGCTGGGTGCACGAGCTGGCGGCCAAGCGCGGCGACGCCGAGTACCAGGTGCTCGATCTGCAGGACTACGACCTGCGTCACCTGGACGAGCCGATCCCCGCGGCCGCCGGGGTCTACCACCACGACCACACCAAGAGCTGGTCGGCGGCCGTGGCGCCGCTGGACGCGTTCGTGTTCGTGACGCCCGAGTACAACCACTCGATCCCTGGCGTGCTCAAGGACGCGATCGACTTTCTGTACGAGGAGTGGGCGAACAAGGCGGCCGGGTTCGTCAGCTATGGGGTGGACGGTGGGGTGCGGTCCGTCGGGCACCTGCGGGACATCCTGGCGACGCTGCGGGTGGCGACCGTACAGATGTACGTCGCGCTCTCGGTCGCCACCGACTTCGAGAACTTCTCCGACTTCAGGCCCGCCGCCGCGCACGAGGAACGGCTGAACACCATGCTCGACCAGTTGCTGGAGTGGGATGCCGCGCTGCAGCCGCTCAGAGGATGACCCAAAAGAGGTATTTCTCCGGACAGTCGCCCCCTCTACGAGAGCACGATCCTGAGCACGGGACCGCGCCCTCACGAGCGGGGGCGACCGCGCCCGCCCGCAGGATCACCGTGGCCCCCGCCGGGCCGGGCGCGGTCTAGCTGCGGGACGACGTCCTGCCCGGCGGGCACGCGGCACGTCACCCCCACAATCTCAGCGGCGGCCGTCCTTCCTGGTTGAGACGCATCCCACAGCCTGAACTGTTCACCCTGAGTTGCGCAGTTCAGACTGTCCTTTTTAGGGTGAAAAGGTGATGGATGAGGACGAAGCACTCCTGGCGACGCGGGCCGCGACCGAGACCTGGGTGGTGCTGGGCCGGCTGCGCCGCAGGCTGGAGTCCCTGCCGTCGGAGGGCGGGCTGTCCCCGGCGCAGGCGTCCGTGCTCACCCGGCTCGGCAAGCACGGCCCCGCCTCCGCCAGCGAACTCGCCGCCGCGGAACGCGTCAGGCCACAGTCGATGGCCAAGATCGTCGTCTCGCTGGAGCAGGCCGGGCTCGTCGAACGCAACCCCGACCCCGAGGACGGCCGCCGCCAGGTCATCACGCTGACCGAGCAGGGCGCGGCCCGCCGCCAGGGTGACCGCGAGGCCCGGCAGGCCTGGCTCGCCGCGACCCTGCGCGAGCGGGGCAGCGAGGAGCAGATCCGCGCGGTGATCACAGCCATGGCCCTCCTGGACGAGGTCGCACACTCGTGACCCGCCCCACCGACTGGCTCCGCCGCCGCTCACAGAACTCACGGGGCGGTGCCGGGCGGCGGCGGGCGGAGGGGTTCGATCGGCGGCTGATCGCGCCGATGATCCTCGGGTCCATCCTGAATCCGATCAACTCATCGATGCTCGCGGTCGCGCTGATCCCGATCGGTGCGGCGTTCGGCGCCCCGCCGTCGGAGACGGCCTGGCTGGTGTCCGGGCTCTACCTGGCCACCGCCGTCGGCCAGCCGGTGA
The DNA here is from genome assembly GCF_040676995.1 of Nonomuraea sp. NPDC049419. Lineage (NCBI taxonomy): Bacteria > Bacillati > Actinomycetota > Actinomycetes > Streptosporangiales > Streptosporangiaceae > Nonomuraea > Nonomuraea sp. NPDC049419. The sequence continues at coordinate 718,952 of NZ_JBFAQB010000001.1, forward strand.
TCGGGCGGCTGGTGGACATGTACGGCCCGCGCCTGCTCTACCTGCTGGGCACGGCGCTGGTCGGCGTCGCAGGGGCGATGGCGTTGTTCGCGCCCGACCTCGGCCTGCTGATCGTCTCCCGGGTGCTGCTCGGCTTCGGCACGTGCGCGGCGTACCCGGCCTCGATGTTCCTGCTGCGCAGCGAGTCCGAGCGGACCGGGATGCGCAACCCCGGCGGCGTGCTGGCGCTGCTGTCCATCTCCAACCAGGTCATCGCGGTCGTCGGGCCGACGTTCGGCGGGCTGCTGATCGGGCTGGGCGGCTGGCATCTGATCTTCGCCGTCAACGTGCCGCTGGCCCTCGCCTGCCTGGTCCTGGGCGCGCTGCGGCTGCCCCGCCGCTCCACGTTGCGCACCCAGCCGGGCGGGGGCGTGGACCTGCCGGGAATGCTGTCGTTCGCGGGCATGCTCACCGCGTTCATGCTGTTCCTGATGGAGCCGGGCGTCGGCCACCTCTACCTGGTCGGGGTCGCGGCCGTGCTGGGCGCCGCGTTCGCCTGGTGGGAGCTGCGGCGCCCGGAGCCGTTCATCGACCTGCGGGTGCTGAGGGGCAACGCCGCGCTGCTGGCCACGTACGGACGCCAGGTGCTGGCCTTCACCACCAGCTACGCCTTCCTCTACGCCTTCAGCCAGTGGCTGGAGGAGAGCCGGGAGCTGAGCCCGTCGCAGGCGGGCCTGCTCCTGCTGCCCCTGTCGGTGACCGCGATCATCGCCACCGCCATCGCCAGCAGGAACGCGAGGGTGCGCGGCAAGCTCGTGGTCGGCGCCGCCGTGCAGGTGGCCGGCTGCGTCTCCATGCTGAGCCTACACGCCACGAGCCCGGTCTGGCTGCTCGTGCTCATCGGCGGCGTCCTCGGCATCTCGCAGGGCCTGATCGGCCTCGGCAACCAGAACGCGCTGTACGCCCAGGCCGATCCCGACCGCATGGGCTCGTCGGCCGGGCTGCTGCGCACCTTCATGTACATCGGCGCGCTGCTGGCCGCCGCCGCCAACGCCGCCTTCTTCCGTGACGGCGCCACCACCGCAGGGCTGCACGGCCTGAGCGTGCTGCTCGCGGTGGTCGCCGTCCTGCTGCTCGCACTCACCCTCGCCGACCGGTCACTACGCCGCGTCGGCAGCACGGAAAGGCAATGACCATGGCCGTCACCACCATCGACCCGCGTACCGCGCTGGTCGTCATCGACCTGCAGCAGGGCGTCCTCGCCCTGCCCGGCACCCCGTACACCGGGGCCGACGTGCTGGCGCGCACGGTCGAGCTGGCCGACGCGTTCCGGGCGAGAAACCTCCCGGTCCTGGTACGCGTCTCGTTCGCCGCCGACGGCGCCGACGCCGCCCCGGGCCGCACGGAGGCCGGCGGCGCCGCCGGTCCGCGACCCGACGGCTGGGACGTCCTGGCGCCCGAGCTGACCGGCCATCCGGAGGACGTGGTGGTGACCAAGCGGACTGGGGCGCCTTCTACGGCACCGACCTCGACCTGCAGCTCCGCCGCCGGGGCGTGACGCAGGTCGTGCTCACGGGCGTGGCCACGAGCATCGGCGTGGAGTCGACGGCGCGGGTGGCGTACGAGCACGGCTACCACGTCACGCCGGTCGTGGACGCGATGACCGACATGAACGCCGACGCCCACCGCAACAGCGTGGAGCGCATCTTCCCCCGCCTCGGAGAAACGGGCACCACCGCCGACCTCCTCGCTCTCCTGGCGAGGACCGGCGGCAGCGCATAGACACGCGGAAGAAGCTCGTCTCTTCCGTCGCATCAGTCACAACTCTGGCCATCCGTGCCGCTCGGCACCAGGAATCATGCTAGGTCGGTATAACTCAGGAATTTCCGACTTTCCGGCTCTGGCCTGGTGGCCCCTTGCCTGTACCGTGATTGACTGCGCACGCCACTCACCCCATACTCGCATCATAGTGAATCACGCTGAATCAAACTAAATCAGCAGACCGTGATGCGGAGGCATGTTCCCTGTGGTGCTGGACGACGGCGCGGATCCCCAGGTCAGGCGTCAGGTGCTTGGAGCAGAGTTGAGACGGTTGCGCGACATGGCCGGCATCTCCGGGCGCGAGCTGGCGGACCTGATCGGCATCAGCCAGTCGAAGGTGTCCCGCATCGAGGCCGGCACGGCGATGCCCTCGGCCGTGCAGGTGGCCGACTGGGCGGAGGCGGTCAACGCGCCGCGCGACGCGCGGCAGGTGCTCGACTCGCTGGTGCAGGCCGCGTTCACCGATGTCCGCGCGTGGCGGGTGGCCACGCGGACCGGGCCGCACGTCCAGGGCGACATCCAGCTCCTGGAACAGGGGGCCGGCCGCGTCCGCGTGTTCCAGCACTCGCTCGTCCCCGGGCTGCTGCAGACGGCCGAGTACGCCAAGCGGGTGCTCGCCCTGTTCCAGCCCGGCTACCCGGAGTCCGGCCGCGCGGAGGTGCTGGCCGCCCGCCTCGACCGCCAGCTCGTCCTGTACGACGAGAGCAAGCGGTTCGAGTTCCTGATCACGGAGGCGGCGCTGCGCTGGCGGCCGGGGCCGCCCCGGCTGCTGCTGGCCCAGCTCGACCGGATCGCCTCGCTGGGCACCTTGGAGAACGTCTCGATCGGCGTCATCCCCCAGGACGCCGAGGCCGTGATCAGCATGGCGCACCCGTTCGTGATGTACGAGCAGGACGCCGACCAGGCCGCCGAGGAGGAGGGGGGCGACGAGGTCGGCGGCACCGGCGACGGCGACGCCCATGAGGGCACGGTCGTCACGGTCGAGACGGTGCACGCCAACCTCGTCGTCAAGGGCGCGGAGAGCGTCGGCCTCTACGACACGCGCTGGTCGCTGCTGCGGCGGATGGCCGTCTTCGACGACGCGGCCAGGGCCTTCCTGACCGAGGTCGCCGCCGCCGTCAGAGCGGGAGGCTGAACCATGCCGGCATGCCGCTCATCCGAACAGGTGGCGTGGCGCCGGGGCACGACGGCCCCGGCGCCCCGCCCGGCTCAGCCGGCCGCGGGCCACTCGGCCGGCACGTCGAGCTTGCCGGCCTTCGCGGCCTCGATGTGCGCGTGCCACTCGTCGAGGGTGTACACCTGCACCGGGCCGTCCGGGTCCTTCGAGTCGCGGACCAGGATCACCATGGCGGTCTCGACGCAGGAGCCGCCGTCGCACGCGCTGCGGAACTCGACCGAGCCGCTCAGCTTGATCTCGTACATTGTTGTTTTTCCTTTCTTGGTGGTTGGTTCTTTCGTGCTGAAATCAGCTTCGCGCAGCCTTGTGGGAAGAATTCAGGACGACCTCCGGGTGGATTCCGGAAGTTATCTGGGTGCCTTTTCCGGGTTGCGCGGAGAATTCTCGGAGAAAGCGCAGAGGGAGAGAGATGACGGTAGAGGTAGCGGGCCCGGTCAGCCTGTTGCGGCTGCTCGGTCCCGTGGAGGTCCGCGAGGGCCGGCAACGCCGGCCGCTGGGCCGGCCGCAGGAGAAGTGCCTGATCGCGGCCCTGATCGCGGCGGAGGGCGGCACGCTCGACCTGGTCGAGATAAGGCCGTGGATCTGGGACGACGACGACGGCGACGACGACCGCGCCGACGCGGTTCACAAGCTCGCCAGCAATGTCCGGCGTCATTTACGCGAGGCCGGGATACCCGTGCTTCTGCCGTGCGAGGGAAAGGCGTACCGGCTTGAGATCGACGACGGCCGGGTGGACGTCCGGCTGCTGGAGAATTACACCGCGCGGGCGGAGGAACTGGCGGCCGACGGCCACGAACGCCAGGCGGCCGAGCTGCTCGCTCCGGCCCTCGAATGGTGCCAGGGAATGCCGCTCACCGGCCTCACCGGTACGCGGATCGAGACCTACCGCAGGGCGCTGACCGAGGAGGTGCGCCGGGCGCGGCTGCTGGTGTCGGCCATCGACGTCAGAGCCGGGCGGCACGCGCGGCAGGTCGGCCCGCTGACGACGCTGCTGGCGGAGGACCCGGGCAACGTCAGGGCGGCGGAGCTGCTCATGTTCGCCCACCACCGCCAGGGCCGGGTCGACCTGGTGCAGGAGGTGCAGCAGCGGGTCGATGCCCACCTGGGCGAGGCGGCGGGGACGGGCAGCCGGCGGCTCCGGGAGCTCGGGCAGCGGATGTTCGAAGCGGACCCCGCGCTGCTGCGGCCCGAGGCGGTCGAGCTACCGGGCGCGGGCCGGCCGAGGCTAACGGTCCTCGGTGCGGAACGGGTGCGGGAACGGGGGGACGAGCAGGCCGGGCATCCTGGTACCGAGGGATCCGCCGCCGTGGAGGAGGCGGCGGCGGGCCCACGGGACCAGGCGGGTCCACGCGAGCAGGACGGCACGCCTGAGCAGGAGAACGCCGAGGACCGGCGCGGAACCCGCGCAGGCGCGCCGCGCGACAAGGTGACGAACCGCGGCAAGCGCGTCAGCAGCTACCACGCCGACATCATGTACTTCGGGGAACGGCCGTGACCGCCCACGAGGTGGAGCCCGCCCCAGCCGGCCCTGAGCACGGCGGCGGCAAGGAGCCGGAACCCGGGCCCGGGCCGGCGGCGGAGACGACGCCCCAGGAGGCGGAGCCGAAGAAGAGCACGACCCCGCCTCCGCCTCCGCCTCCGGACGAGCCCGGCAGCGAGGAGGAGCAGCGCCGGGTCGACACCGAACGTGACCGGCGGGCGCGCGGCCTGCGGTTCTTCCTCGGCCCCGCCTACTACGCCGGCACGGCGGGAGCCGGCTCCCACCAGAGGGGTCCCGGCCGGGACAGCACGACATCGTCGGCGATGCGCGACGCGCACAGTTACCACGCCGACGACATGCACGTCCATCACACGTACAACTACTACGCCGCCTCCGACTTCGACACGCCGCCCCGCTTCGGCGGCCTGACCTGGGACCGGCTCGACCTGCGGCAGAAGCTGCACGTCCGCACCCGCTCGGACGAGCGGCTGCGGGACCGCCTGTGGGCCGAGCGGGTGGTGATCCTCTGCGGCGGCGACGGCACCGGCAGGCGCGACAGCGCGCTCTGGGCCCTGGCGGAGTTCGTCCCGGTCACCGGCAAGGAGGGCGCGGCGCACGAGTTCCCGGTGGAGATCACCGAGGTGGACACCATCGCCGCGCTCTTTCCCCGGGCGCAGGGCTGGCAGGCGGAGCCGGGACGCGGGTACGTGCTCGACGCCTCGGGGCTGCGGGCCAGGATCAACCGTACCCAGCTTGACGGGCTGCGCGGGGCGGCCGGCGCGGACGCCTGGGTGGTCGTCCTGGCGGCGGACTTCGCGCTGGCCGACGACCTGTACGGCGAGCCGGAGGTGATCGCGCACGAGCCGCCGGCCGTGCTCGACGTCCTGGACCGGCATCTGTGGACCCGTCTCGAAGACGCCCCACCCGCCGTCGTACGCGAGGCGCAGAGGCTGCTCGACGAGCCCGGCCTGGCCGACGAGCTGGGCAGGCTGAGGCATCCGGCACAGGCCGTCCGGCTGGCCGGCGACCTCGCGCTCCAGCTCCTCGACGGCATGACCGCGGCCGAGGTGCTCTCCTGGCTGCCAGGCAGGCGCAGGGAGGAACTGCGCGAGAAGTTCCTGGACGACGAACTCCGCCACCAGGCGCTGCCGCTGGTCGCCGCGGCCGTGTTCCAGGGGCAGCCCGTGGGCAAGGTGGTGCGGGCCAGCGAGCGGCTGCTGCGCCTGGTGCCGCCCAGATGGGTGCGTCCCGACCCGTTCGAGCACGTGATCCCGCCGGAACTGGACGGGTTCGTCAGAGGCTTCGGCGGGCTGAACGAGCCGGAGGCGCAGCAGGGCGCCGATCCGCCGGTGATCCTCCGGCCCGAGTCGCTGGGCCGCGACGTGCTGACCGTGGTCTGGCGGGACCGGCCGGGGCTGCGGGGCCCGCTGCTCGCCTGGCTGGAGTCCATGGCCGAGGACGGCGACCCGGCGCTGCGCATCCAGGCGTCGCAGGCGGTCGGCATGTTCGCGGTGCTCGACTTCGACCACCTCGCCGACACGACGCTGCGTCGCTGGCGCGACTCCGGCGAGCATCCGCACAAGCAGGCGTTCCGGTGGGCGCTGGAGGCCGCGGCGGGCGCCGACGAGCGCACCGCCGAGCGGGTCCGCCGCCTGCTCAGGGCCGGTGGGTCGCTGGTGACCAGGGGCACCCTGGTCGACGCGTACGGCACCCGCATCGGCGCCCTGTTCCCCGGCGACGCCCTGCGCGCCATCGACGAGCTGCTGCGCGACGCCGCTCGGCGAGCCGACGCCCTGGAGGACTCCACGCTGAACGTGGACACCGTCGACCTCCTGATCGGTGACCGCCGCTACCGCTTCTCGACCACGTTCGACCTGCACCGGATCGCCGCCATCGTCACGGAGATCTTCGCCGGTGGCGCCAGCCGCCAGGTGCTCAACAGGTTGCACGACTGGGCCGGTGGGCCGCCGCGCCGGCGGGAGATGGCCGAGGTGTACGTCAAACGCATGGTGGCGACCAGGGCGATGGTCCGCGTGGCGCGGCTGCCCGCTCCCGGCGCCACCGGCCCCCGCTCGCCGGCCCTCCTGCTCATGCTCGCCAGGGACGAGGTGAGCGCGGAACGCCTGCATCCCATCTGGCGGGCCGCGCTCGCCGACCGGGACGTGGGCAGGCGCGCCTGGGACGTCCTGCGCCTCTGGCTGGAGGCCGCCGACGGCGACGAGCGGCTGATCGAGCCCGTACGCGACGTCGTGCAGCCCATGGCCACCGAGCACGGCGGCCTGGAGCGGCGCCGCTTCTACCACCAGATCCAGCAGTGGAAGCGACGCCGTGGCGGCGCCTCCTTCCGCGCCTTCCCCCTTATCTGACTCGATGGGAGTTCGAGCACACCATGACCGCAACAGCGACCGACGCCGGGCCCGCGCGGCCGGGCATCGGGTGGCGCCTGCTCCGGTTGTTCCGGCGCGGCACCCGGCCCGAGGTGCCGCCGGTGAACGTCCTCGACGGCTTCACCTTCATCACCCCCGCGCGGGACGACGCCTTCCCGTTCTCCGTGACCGTGAGCTGCTGCTGGTGCGCCAGCGGCGGGCACGACAGCACCGCGCTGAGGCAGCTCATCGACGAGCGCCGGCCGCTCGACGAGCGGGTCATCCGCCGCGTCATCCGCAGCGCCACCCGCGTGCACGAGCCGTACGACGCCAAGGGCGCCGAGGAGGCCGCCAACAAGGCGCTCCAGGACGAGGGCGACCGGGCGCTGAGCGTCGTCTCCAGGGACGGCCGGACCGCGACCTGCTCCGCCTGGGTGGAGATCGAGCTGACCGATCAGGTGCGGCTCTACCAGCAGCGCGAGTGGCGGGCCAGGCTGCGCCTGGAGGCACACCGGTCGGCCTCACGGCGCACCATTCAGACCCTCGCCGAGCTGCGCGACCACTGGCTGGTGTTCCTCGGCGCCGACCCGGCCGACCTCAAGAACGACTGGCGGGTGCCGTTCGCCATCCGGCTGGCCGAGCACGGCCAGCAGGTGACCGAGACGGTGGCCAGCATGCACTGGCGGCGCAGGCGTGACGTGACGTTCGCCGTCGGCTTCTACAACGACGTGATCAAGCAGTGCCGCAACGCCGGCCAGTACGACTTCGCCAGCGCGGTCGAGGACTCGCTGAACAAGATGGTCAAGGCGTACAACCTGCCCCGGTACGACCTCGTGGGGGAGATGCTCCAGAAGGAGCTCATGCCGTACACCGAGAGCGACCCCATGGCGCACGTGTTCGGCCTGCGGCCCGACCAGGAGTCGGCGGTGTCGGACCCCGGACCCGAGATGTTCGGCACCGGCGCGGGCGAGGCCGCCGGATACGACGGCGTCTACGACGGGCAGCGGTTCGCCGAGGAGCCGGAGGACTTCTGGCCCGATGAGGAGCCGCCCGTGGATCAGCGGGAGCAGGACGCCGACGAGCGTGGCGGGCCGGAACCGGGCGACTCCGAGGAGCCGCCCGAAGATCAGCGGGGGCAGGACGCCGCCGGGGGCGGCTCCTCCACCGGCCCGCCGCCCCCCTCGCCGAACGGGCATCCGGGCCACGGCGGCGTGCCGCGGCCCCGGCCGGACGAGAGCCTGTGAGGGGACGATGACCATGCGGAAGCCGGGCCGGGCCGCCGTGGCGGCCGTGACCGCGATGGCGGCGGCGCTCTCTCTCAGCGGCTGCCTGAGCACCGTGGACCCCACCGACGGCGGCGACCCCTGCTGGGCGATGGCCGAACCGTCCTCATCGGCCGCCAAGGCGACGACGGGCGCCACGCACGCCATCCTGATCGACCGCTCCGGCTCGACCGTGGCCGAGGACACCGCCGACTTCGTCCCCGACTGGGCGCGGAGCCTGCGGCTGCGCGTGCCGGTGGGCAGCGGTGACCGGTATCTCATCGCCCCCTTCGCCGGCGAGCGGTTCCTGTCCTGGCCGGACCAGGCGCTGGTGGCGCCGCCCATCAGGGGGACCGCCACGAAGCAGAACGAGCTGAAGCAGGCCGTGACCGACTGCATCGAGCACAGCGTGCGGGAGACGGCGCTGAAGAAGGGGGTCTCGCGGCGTACCGACGTGCTGGGGGCGCTGCACGCCGCGGGCGAGCAGCTCGCCGCCGAGCGAGGCGGTGCCAAGGACATCTACGTGGCCACCGACGGCTACGCGAGTGAGGGCTGCGCCCGCCTGAAGATCGGCCGGGAGCTGAGCGACGACGACATCACCCGCATCGTGGACGGCTGCCGCGCGGAGCTGCCGCGGAACCTGCGCGGCGTGCCCGTGCACATCGTCGGCATCGGCACCTCCTCCAGCAAGATGCGCGAAGCGTCGCCGGCCGCGATCGCCTCCGTCGGGCGGCTCTGGGAGGCCCTGTGCCGCCAGATGACGGAGACCTGCTCCGTACGGACCGGCGGGACCACCGACGACGCGGCCGGCCCGTCGCCCCAGGCCGCGCCCCGGACGTCCCGGCCCGAGCGCGAGAGGAACACCTGATGGTCATGACCGACGAGCAGCCGCGGAACGGGTCGCCCTGGAGGCGTCCCGGCCGCGCCGCTCCCGACTACTGCGGTGACGGCTGCCGCTGCGCGCTGTGGGAGCTGCCGCGCGAGGAGCCGTTCCCGGGCACCGAACCGCCGCCCGAGCCGCGCGAGTACCACCCCGATCCGGCCGTGCTCAGCTACGCCGAGACCTGCGCGCTGCTCGGCGGCACCCAGACCGGCCTGCACCGCCTGCTGGAGGCGGCCGAGGCGATGCGGGCGGGCAGGAACGCGCTCATCACGGCCCACCACGACGCCACCGCGGCGCTCAACGCGTACGAGACGTTCGTGACCGAGGGCCGGCACGCCCACCTCGTGGGCCGTGCCTGCCGTGCCGAGCGGGCCCGCACCGAGCAGGCCGCCGCCCCGCCGCTGTGGCTGCGGGTCCTGCGGTGGCCGGCGATCATCATGATCGGCGCGTTCGACGTCTGGTTCTTCCAGCAGTACTTCCTCGACATCGGCTACACCGGCACCGACGAGGACCCGGGCTGGATACACGGCGCGATCGCGCTGGTGCCCGGCATCGCGGTGGTGTTCATGATCCTGCTGGGCGCCACGCTGGTCGGCGGGCTGGTACGCGGCTGGACGCGCCGGCTTGACGGCGCCGGCCGCGTGCTGAAGCTGCTCCGGGTCATCGTCCCCATGGGCTATCTCGCCCTCGTCCTGAGCATGGTGGGGTACTTCGCCTACCTGCGGGCCTACGAATCGTTCGCCGAGCTCCGCCGCTCGATCGAGCCCGAGCAGCAGGTCCTGCTGGTCGCCGGGCTGATTGGGCTGCTGACGCTCACCTCCATCCTGATGAAGGTGAAGGGGGACGACCCCGAGGCCGACGCGGTGTTCGTGGCCCGGCTGCGACGGCGGCGTAGCGACCGGGCGTGTGCGAAGACGCAGGCCCAGGTCAAGGCGGCGCTGGCGCGGCTCGGCCAGGCGTACTCCGATCTGCGGGCCGTGCGCGACGAAGGGCTGAGCAGGTTCAGGGACGCGATGCTGGAGGCGTACCGGCGGGGGATCCTCGAACCCCGTGCGCAGCACCGGCCCGGCACCGAGGTGCCGCCGGCGCTCACCCTGCCGCCCAGCCTGCAGGAGTACGTGCCGGACGGCTCATACGAGGGCCGGCACGGAAGCGCGCCGGACAGCGCCGCCAACGGGTCGAGGCCGGAAAGGGGAGCCGCGGCCCGCGAGTACGCCAGGCTCCTGGACGACTCCCTGGTCGACGGGGCCGGGCCGCTGCTGCCCGAGTTCGAGGACATCCGGCAGCCCCGGCCCTCGCTCGGACCGCTCCCGGAGATCTGCCGCGTCCTGGCCGTCACCGACCCCGGGCCACTGAAAGAGCGATGGCGGGAGCTCGACGAGCGGCTCAACGACGACGTCACCCGGCTGTCGGGGTGACGACGTGACCGAGTGGGCGCGACTCATCGACTCCCTGGCCGGGCTCGTGACGGCCGTTGCCTGGCCGGTGACGGCCGTCATGGTGGCGCGCTTCCTGGCCGGGCGGCACCGGGCGGCGTTCGAGCGGCTGCTCGACCGGGTCACCGCCGTGTCGTATCCGGGCGGGCAGATCGACCTCGCCGTGGCCGAGCAGGAAGCGCAGGTGGAGGAGCTGGCCGGGCGGCTGGCCGGTGCCGGGACCGACCCGGCGGAACGGCTGCGGATGGTGCGGCGGGCGGTCGAGCGGGCCGAGCATCTGGGCCGCCTGCGCGAGGCGACCTGGTGGGGTGGGCGGTATCTGGAGGAGAGCGGCATGGCCCGGCGGGTCCGCCAGGCCGTCCGCACCGATCCCGGCCACCGCCCACCGTGACCTGGCCGCGCCGAAAGGGGAACGCCGCACCACTACGGCGGGGCCCGGGCGCCCCAGCAGGTGGCGGCCGGGCCCCGTGGTGCTGCTAGAGGGAGATGGCCTCGGGGCCGAGGAGGGCTTTGATGTCGGCGGCGAAGCTCGGTGCCGCGTTGACGGGCCACTCCGGCAGCGCCATCACCATGGTCTTGCCGGCCGGTCGGCGCAGGTTGATCTGCAGCGGGACCTGGCCCTGGTGGGTCTTCAGGACCTGGCGGAGCTCGTCGAGGAGGCTCGGGGTGATGCGTTCCTCGCGAAGCTGCAGGGTGATCGGGGCGCCGTTCTCGCTGTTGACGCCGGAGACGTCGATGAGCGTCATGTCCTGGGCGAAGATGCTGATCGCGCCGTCGCGGTTGTTGATCTGGCCGCGTACGGACACCACGATGTCGGGCCGCAGCTCGGGTCCGTACAGCTCGTAGTTGCGCGGGAAGAACAGGCACTCGACGGCGGCGTCCATGTCCTCGACGGTGATGATCGCCCAGGTGTTGCCGGCCTTGTTGACCCGCCGGTCGACCTTGGTGACGAGGCCCGCGACCTGCACGTCGCCGCGGTCCTCGCGGCCGCTGTCGAGCAGGTCGGCGATGGTGGTGTCGCGGTTGCGCGCGAGCAGGCGCTCGGTGCCGGCCAGCGGGTGGTCGGACACGTAGAGGCCGAGCATCTCGCGTTCGAAGTCGAGCTTGGTCTTCTTGTCCCACTCGCCCTCGGGCACGGCGATGGAGAACACCTCGTCGTCGCCGTCGTCGGCCAGGCCGCCGAACAGGGAGTCCTGGCCGTGGGCCTCGTTCTTCTTGATGTCGATGACGGACTCGACGGCCTGCTCGTGGATCATCAGCAGGCCCTTGCGCGGGTGGTCGAGTGAGTCGAACCCGCCCGCCTTGATCAGCGACTCGATGACCCTCTTGTTGCAGGCGGTCAGCGGCACCTTGGCGAGGAAGTCGTTGAAGTCGGTGAAGCGGCCCTTCTCGGTGCGGGCCTTGACGACGCCGTCCACGACGTTCTCGCCGACGTTGCGTACGGCGCCCATGCCGAAGCGGACCTGCGTGTCACCGACGGCGACGAAGTCGAGCTGGGAGTCGTTGACGTCGGGCGGCAGCACCTGGATGCCCATCTTGCGGCACTCGGCGAGGTAGACGGCCGCCTTGTCCTTGTCGTCGCCGACGGAGGTGAGCAGGGCGGCCATGTACTCGGCGGGGTAGTTGGCCTTGAGGTAGGCGGTCCAGTAGGCGACGAGGCCGTAGCCGGCGGTGTGGGACTTGTTGAAGGCGTAGCCGGAGAACGGCAGCATGACGTCCCAGAGCGCCTGGATGGCCTCGTCGGAGTAGCCGTTGCCGCGCATGCCGGCCTGGAAGTTCTCGAACTCCTTGGCCAGGATCTCGGGCTTCTTTTTACCCATGGCGCGGCGCAGCAGGTCGGCGCCGCCGAGCGAGTAGCCGGCCAGCTCGCGGGCCACCGCCATGATCTGCTCCTGGTAGACGAGCAGGTGGAAGGTGGGGCCGAGGATCGGCTCGAGCGCCTCTTTCAGCTCGGGGTGGATCGGCTCGATGTCCTGGCGGCCGTTCTTGCGGTGGGCGTAGTTGGTGTGGGCGTTGGCCGCCATCGGGCCCGGGCGGTAGAGGGCGAGGACTGCCGCGATGTCCTCGAACCGGGTCGGCTCCATGAGCTTGAGCAGCGAGCGCATGGGCCCGCCGTCGAGCTGGAACACGCCCAGCGTGTCGCCCCTGGCCATGAGCTGGTAGGTGGTGGCGTCGTCGAGCGGGATGGTGAGGGTGTCGAGCTCGATGCCGCGGTTCTGCTTGATGATTTTGATGGCGTGGTCGATGATGCCCAGGTTCCGCAGACCCAGGAAGTCCATCTTGACCAGGCCCATGTCCTCACACGACGGGTAGTCGAACCCGGTGATGACGACGCCGTCCTTGTCACGCATGTGCATGGGGATCAGGTCGAGCAGCGGCGTGGAGGACAGGATGACCGCCGCCGCGTGCACGCCGGTGCCGCGGATCAGGCCCTCGATGCCGCGCCCGGTGTCGATGACCTTGCGGACGTCGGGGTCGGAGTCATAGAGCGCGCGGATCTCGGTGCCCTCGACGTAGCGGGGGTGCTCCTCGTTGAACAGGTCGGCCAGCGGCACGCCCTTGCCCATGACGTCCGGCGGCATCGCCTTGGTGATCTTGTCGCCCATGGCGAAGGGGTAGCCGAGGATGCGGCTGGCGTCCTTCACGGCGGCCTTCGCCTTGATCGTGCCGAACGTGTTGACCTGGGCGGTGTACTCGCTGCCGTACTTCTGGGTGACGTAGGCCACCATGCGGTCGCGCTGGCGGTCGTCGAAGTCGAGGTCGATGTCGGGCGGGTTGATGCGCTCGGGGTTGAGGAACCGCTCGAACAGCAGGCCGTGCTCCAGCGGGTCGAGCTCGGTGATGCGGGTGGCGTAGGCGACGATCGAGCCGGTGGCGCTGCCTCGGCCGGGGCCGACCGGGATGCCGTTCTCGCGCGCGTAGCGGCAGATGTCGGCCACCACGAGGAAGTAGGAGGAGAAGCCCATCGGGCCGATGACCTTCATCTCCGTCTCGTAGCGCTCCGTCACCTCGGCGGGGACGGGCGTGCCGTAGCGCATCTCCAGGCCGCGCTCGACCTCCTTGCGCAGCCACGACTCCTGCGTCTCGCCCTCGGGCACGTCGGGGTAGTCGGGCATGCGGTCGACGTGGGCGAACACGTCGCCGTAGTCGCCGATCATCTCCGCGACCAGCAGCGTGTTGTCGCACGCCTCGGGCAGCTCGGGGAACAGGCGGTACATCTCGTCGGCCGGCTTGAGGTAGTAGCCGGAGCCGTTGAAGCGGAAGCGGTTGGGGTCGTCCTTGTTCTTGCCCACGCCGACGCACAGGAGGCTGTCGTGCGCGTCGGCCTGGTCCTCGGTGACGTAGTGGGAGTCGTTGGTGACCAGCAGCGGGATGTCGAGCTGCTTGGCCAGCCGCAGCAGGTCCTGGCGGACCTCGCGCTCGATGTCGATGCCGTGGTCCATCAGCTCAAGGAAGTAGTTCTCCTTGCCGAAGATCTCCTGGTATTCGCCGGCCACCCGCACGGCCTCGTCATATTGGCCGAGGCGGATGCGGGTCTGCACCGCTCCCGACGGGCAGCCGGTGGTGGCGACGATGCCCGAGGCGTACTGCGAGATGAGGTCTTTGTCCATGCGGGGCTTGGAGTAGTAGCCCTCGAAGCTCGCCAGCGACGACAACCGGAACAGATTGCGCAACCCGTCGGCGTCCTTGGCCCACATCGTCATGTGGGTGAACCGGCCGCCGCCCGAGACGTCTTTCCCGCCCTCGCCGTCGGCCACGCCGGTCTCGGCCCGCTGCCCCCAGAAGACCGGCTTCTTGACGAAGCGGTTCTCCGGCGCGACGTACGCCTCGATGCCGATGATCGGCTTGACCGGGGAGCCCGAGGCGACCTTCTGGAACTCGTACGCGCCGAACATGTTGCCGTGGTCGCTCATCGCGATCGCCGGCATCTCCAGCCGCTCGGCCTCCTTGAACAGCGGCTTCAGCTTCGCCGCGCCGTCGAGCATGCTGTATTCGGTGTGTACGTGCAGGTGCACGAAGGACTTGCTCACCCGGTCCCCTAACCTTCGCCCCGGCCAGACTTACCGCATGAGCCTATTCCGTCCCAGCGCTCACTCGGAGCGCCGGAGGGGTCTCCGGCGACGGCCGTGACCCGATCCGCTGAGGTCAGCCTTGACGCGCTCCCCGTTTTGAAGGCCGGGGATTCAGCCCGTGCCGCGTGTGCGGCACCTCTGTGGCGGGGCGTTGCGCTGCTGGCCCGGGGTCGGGTAGAGGCGGACGTTGTACCGGAGCTACACGCTCCGATCAAATCCAGCCTGGCACTACTATGGTGTCATGATCAGGATTACGCTCCGGCTTCCCGATGACGTGCACGCCCAGGTGGCCGCCCGCGCCGAGACCGAGCGGCGATCCCTGAATTCCCAGATCGTGCACCTGCTTGAGATCGCGCTCGCCGCCGACCAGGCACACGGTGAATCGCCTTGACAGCGATTCACCTCTCCCTGCCCCGCTACGCGGGACGGCCCGCTTCACCCCCGGCCTGAAGGCCGGAGCACTGCGGGCATCAGCCGTAGCGCGTCAGCTCGTGGAAGAAATCGGGGACGGTGGCCAGCTCCCGCGCGTCGCGGACGGTGTCGTAGACGTGCTTGGCGACGGCCAGGTCCAGCACGCCCAGACCGAACGGCGAGAAGATCACCGGCCGGTCGGCGGGCGGCCGCAGCGCGCCGGTGAGCACGTCGTACAGCGTGCCCGCGACGAAGTCCCGGTGCCCCGTCAGCTGCTCGGCCAGGTGCGGCGAGGTGCCGGCCTTCATGCAGTGCTCGACGTCGTCCACCACGTTCCACGCCGACAGGATGATCTCCGGCGACAGGTCGCGCAGCGAGACGTGCAGCACCAGCGGGTCGTGCGCCAGCCAGGCGGGGTCGGTGACGTGCGGCTCGCCGGCCACGGTGGCGAAGACGACCAGCTCGTACGAGCGGATGAGCTCCTCGGCCGTGTCGCAGACCCGGACCTTGCCGGCCCCGGCGCGCGCCAGATAGTCGCAGAACCCCCGCGCGTGCCTTGCCTCCAGATCGTGCACGCCCACCTCGTCGAAGGAGAACCCGCCCGCCACCAGATAGGTGTGGATGTACCGGGCGATCAGCCCCGTGCCCACGAACCCCACCCGGGCAGGGAGCCGTCCCCGCGCCGCGCTCAGCTCGGCCGCCGCCAGGGCCGCCGACGCCGCCGTACGCGAAGCGCTGATGATCGAGCTCTCCAGGCAGGCGAACGGATACCCGGTCTCCGCGTCGTTGAGCACCAGCACCGCCGACGCCCTGGGCAGCCCGGTGGCGACGTTGCCGGGGAAGCTGGAGATCCACTTGATGCCGTGCACGCCGACGTCGCCCGCCACCGACGCGGGCAGGCCGATGATGCGGGAGGAGGGACGGTCGGGGAAGCGCAGGAAGAAGGAGTCGGGGTTGACGGTGGCGCCGGCGCCGTGCAGCTCGTACGCGCGGCGCACCACGTCGATCACCACGGTCTCGTCGCCCGACAGCGCGCGGTGCACCTGCGCTCCCGGGATGACGGCGAAGGACGGTGACGCGTCCATGTGCGGGGCTCCTGTCATGAGAGGGGGATGAGAGGGAAATAGGTCTAGGCCCACCGGAAGTCAGGGCATCGCTCCACTGACGGCCCTGCCGGGCGCGGGCATCGTGGGTGCATGACGAGATCGATAGGGAAGTTCTGCTTCCAGCACCGCTGGAAAGTGGTCATCGCCTCCCTCCTGTTGATGGTGGCGGGCTTCGCCGCGGCCGGGTCGGTCGTCGGCGGGATGTCCGCGGTGCAGCAGCAGAACGTCCCCGAGTCGTTGCAGGCCAGGCAGCTGCTGGGCGAGGGAGGCTCGCAGGTCGTGCTGCTGGTCGAGGGCGTGGACCCGCAGGCGGAGGCGACCAGGGCCGCGCTGGCCCGTACGGCCGCCGCCGTCCGCGGCCTGGAGGGCGTCACCGGCGTGGACGAGCCGCGCACCGCCTCCGACGGCAGCGGCGTCATGCTGGCCGCCGGGATCTCCAAGACCGGGGAGGAGGCGACCGCCTTACGCGTCGCCGACGCCCTCAGGAGCGCCGGCGACGGCCTGCCGGGAGCGCGGGTGCGCATCGGCGGGGACGCCTGGCTGCGGTACCAGACCAAGATGGCCGCGCAGACCGACATGCGGGACGCCGAGTTCAAGGCGCTGCCGCTGACGTTCGTGGCCCTGGTGATCGTCTTCGGCGGGGTGGTCGCGGCCGGGCTGCCGCTGATCACCACCATCGTCAGCGTCGGCGCGGCCTTCGCGGTGCTGCTGGCCATCTCGCAGGTGATCCCGCTGGACGGCAACGTCACCACCGTGGTCACCCTGCTCGGGCTCGGCCTGTGCATCGACTACGGCCTCCTGCTCGTCGGGCGGTACCGCGAGGAGCTGGTGCGCCCGTACCGGCGGGCGGTGGCGGCCGGGGGCACGCGGATCAGCCTGGAGGAGCGGGCCAAGGCGGTCGAGCGGACCTGGGCCACGGCCGGGCGCACGGTGATGTTCAGCGCGCTGACGGTCGCGGCGGCGCTGACCGGGCTCATGGCGTTCAACGCCGTCGGCCTGCGCGCGGTCGCCGCGGGCGGCGCCGCCGTCTCGCTGGTCGCCATGCTGACCGCGCTGACCATGGTGGCCGCGCTGATGCGGCTGTTCGGCGGGCGCATCCACCCCTCGCGGCGGGCGCTGCGCGGCGAGGACCGCGTCGGCGGGTTCTTCGAGCGGCTGATCAGCCGGGTACAGCGCTTCCCCGTGCTGGTCGCGGTGGGCATCGTGGTCGTGCTGGTGGCGCTCGGGGCGCCGATGCTGAGCGCCAAGCTCGCCCTGTCAGGCACCAAGATCCTGCCGCCCGACCTGGAGTCGGTGCAGGTGACGAACGTGCTGGCGGCCACATACGGGCGTACCGACCGGCCGGCCGTGCTCGTGCTGGCGCGGACCGAGCCGGAGCGGCTGCAGCAGTGGGCGGAGCGCTGGAAGGGCGATCCGGCGGTCGTCCGCGTGGAGACCGCGCGGCCCGACGGCCCGGGACTGGCCTCTGTGGCGCTGGCCGTGCGCGGCGACACCCAGGGGCCGCCCGCCCGCGAGCTGGTCGAGCGGGTCCGCGCGGACCGGCCCGGGGACTTCCGCATCTGGGTCGCCGGCCAGGCCGCCGAGCTGGTGGACGTCAACGCGCTGCTGCGCGACGGCATGCCGGTGGCGCTGAGCGTCACCGCCGCCGCGATGCTGGTGCTGCTCTTCCTGCTCAGCGGGTCGATCCTGGTGCCGCTGACCGCGGTCGCCATGGCGGTGGTCTCGCTGGGCGCCACGTTCGGGGTGCTCGTGCTGGTCTTCCAGGACGGCTGGCTGTCCGGTGCGCTGGACACGCTGACCGTCGGAGGGCTGGATCCGTTCGCTCTCGCGGTCATCTTCGCCTTCGCGTTCGGTCTCTCGATCGACTACGAGGTGTTCCTGCTGGGCCGGATCAGGGAGCACGTGGACGAGGGTCTCGGCACCCCAGCGGCGGTCCGGGCCGGCGTGCGCGACACCGGGCGGATCATCACCTCGGCCGCGCTGCTGATGCTGGTGGTGTTCGGCACGTTCGGCATGGCCAGGATGGGCGACATCGAGCAGATCGGCATCGGGCTGTTCGTGGCCGTGCTGGTGGACGCCACCCTCGTCAGGTGCCTGCTGGTGCCGTCGGTGATGACGCTGATGGGCCGGGCCAACTGGTGGGCCCCGGCGCCGCTGCGCCGCCTGCACGCCCGGTTCGGGCTGCGGGAGGCGGAGCCTGCGCCGCGACCGCTCATCGAGGTCGGTCAGTCGGCGCGGACAGGGGACTGAGGTGGCCGCGCATGCGGGGCCCGCCGGCCGGACGGCCGGCGGACCACACCGGTCACCAGCGCCATTCGCGCTGGTCGAGCAGGTGCTCGGCGGTGACGCCGTGCGCCTTCGCCCAGCTCAGGAACTCGTCGATCTGCTGCAGCTGGTACGAGCTCTCGTCGTAGCTGGTCGCCATGACGTGCCCGAGCCAGCTCTCCTCGCCCATGGCGTAGATGTACGCCTCGCGGGTGCCCAGCTCGGTCACGATGTCGGCCGCCTGCGCGGCGTCGGAGCCGGAGAGCTTGCGCGAGTCGCTCATCCGCTTGGGCACCGGCCGGGTCAGCAGCGCCTGGTAGAGCCAGGTCAGCGGCGCGCCGTCGCACTCCATGCCGAGGAAGGCCATGTCGGCCGTCCCCAGGTGGGAGCGGACGTGCCGGTAGAGCGCCGGGTCCACACCGGAGGAGTCGGCCCCGACGAAGACGGACCGGTCGGCCAGGCGGATCCAGTAGGTGGACTTGGCGCGGATGTCGAGGCTGGCGTGCTCGCCGAGGAACGGCGCGGCCACCACCTCGCCGCCGGGGAAGGCCACCTCGTCGAAGGTGTCGACCTCGGTGACGTCCATGCCGAGCCGGCGCAGGTAGAGCGCGAGCGACGGGTCGGACAGGTTGCCGCCGGAGGAGCGCGGCACCACGACCGTGCCGATGCGGCCGCGCAGCTGCAGCAGCGACTCCAGCACGATGTGGTCCTGGTGGCCGTGCGTGATCAGCGCGAGGTCGATGTGGTCGGGCAGGTCGTCGTAGGTGTAGCGGCCGGACGCCGTGGAGTCGCCGCTGATGAACGGGTCGGTGATGATCGCCGCCTCCGGCGACTGCAGCACCAGGCAGGCGTGGCCGAAGTAGCGGACCCGGCCGCCCGACTCGATGTGCCGCTCCGGCCGCCCGGGAGGCTCGGGCGCGAGCAGCCGGGCGAGGCCCGCGGCGGTCTCGTCGTCGGAGATCTCCAGCGCCTCGCGCAGCGCGGCCAGCGTGGTGGGCCGCAGCCGGGCGTCGAACAGCGCGTCGAGGCCCCGGTGCCGGAACGGCAGCGGCAGGTCCACCACGCCCGGGTTCGGCAGGCGCGGCGTGCTGAGGATGAACGGCCGCTCGATCCCGGTCTCCAGCGACAGCTGCACCGACTGGCGCGCCTCGATGAAGGCCGGGCTGTGGTAGATCAGCGGCTCGAGGAAGCGCAGCGACGGCTGGTTGTAGGTGTCGTAGACCAGCTCGACCAGGCCCGACAGGGCGGGCGGCAGCTTGGCGTAGAGCGGGGTGAGGTCGAAGCCGGTGGCGTTCTCCTCCAGCAGCTGCTCGGCCTGCGCGATCGACTCGGCGAAGTCCAGCATCGCCGCGCGCTCCGACCTGATCGCCGCGACCAGCGCCTTCACCTCGTCCGCCCGGCTCTCCGGCACGTTGACGAAGTAGCCGCCGCGCAGCTCAGGGTTGGCGCAGGCGGCGACGTGCGCGGGAGGCGACTCCAGGTACGACTCCAGCAGCGGCACCTGGAGGAAGGCCAGGTTCATCGACGCCTGGACCGGCGTGAACGTGTGCATCCAGGCGTAGAAGCGGTCCACCAGCGGTTCGATGATGGCGTTGGCGTGCAGGTAGCGTAATTCGTGATCCATGTCGGCTCCTGGGTGACGTGTGATGATCCGTTAGGAGACTTCCGCGCCGGTGGGGACGGCGACCTTCGGGCTCTCCCCGGACAGCAGCGCCTGGTAGACCGAGCGCAGGGTGGGGCTCGGGTCCACGCCGAGCTCCTCGGCGAGCAGCCGCCGGCCCTCCTGATAGACCGACAGCGCCTCCTCGCGGCAGCCCTCCTGGTCGAGGGCCATCATGAGCTGGGCGCGGAAGCGTTCCTGCAGGGGGTGCTGGATGACCAGGTCGACGAGTTCGGGGATCAGCCGGGTGTGCCGGCCGAGCGCCAGCTCCGCGTCGATGAGGGAAGACAGCGCAGTCAGGCGGGCCTCTTCGAGGCGCGGACGTTCGATCTGGATGAGGTGTTCCGTGACGTTCGACAGCGCAGGGCCGTGCCACAGGCGCAACGCCGAGCGGAACCAGTTGACGCTCTCCTCGTAGCCGCCCAGGCGCAGCGCGCTGTGCCCGAACCTGACCCTGGACTCGAACAGCTCCAGATCGAGGTGACCGTGACAAACCTGCAGCAGATAGCCGGGGTGGTGCCGCCGGATCGTCACGGCGGGCGCGAGTTGCTTGCGCAGCCGCGACGCGTAGGTATGGATCTGGGCGCTGGCGGTGGCCGGCGGCCGGTCACCCCACAGCAGCTCACCGAGCCGCAGATCCGACACCACCTGGCCCCGCTGGAACAGCAGGGCCGCGAACATCGTGCGCTGCTTCGACCCCTGCAGCGCGATCTCGCGATCCCCTTGCCACGCGGTCACGGGACCGAGAACCCTGAACTCCAGTCGCGAATTTTCCATGTCATGCAACCCACGTCGATTCGTGAACATGGATCCCCCTTGTCGTGGGTGGATGTACGGGCGGCTGCCGGTCTTGCGCGCGGACTCTGTTACGGTCTGCAGACCGCGATCGCGGGTTGTTTTTGACCGGCGCGACGCCCGGGCACCGGCAGTCGCCCCCGTTCGCCGCCCATGGCTTCCGAGACTAGGTGTGCGGCTCTGGCCTGTCCAGGGTCGCCGCAAATATAGACGCCATATAGCGGCGTGTCACATAATGTCGCTGCCATTTATCGCATCCGATTCTTTCCGTATCCGCCGGTGACGCGTCACCCCAGCTCGGCGCGGGGACGGCGCCGGAGATATAAGCCGCGTATAGCTCGCCCCGGCACGATGGAAATGTGCTGAGAGAGCAGAGTCGCGGGGTGAACGGAATACTCGGAACCATCGGGAACACGCCGCTGATCAGACTGGACCGATTGTCCGCGGACACGGGGGTGAACCTGTTCGCCAAACTCGAACGGTTCAATCCGGGCGGCAGCATCAAGGACCGCACCGCACTCAACATGGTCGTCGGGAAGATATACAGCGGGGAAATCGTGCCGGGCCGGTCGGTGGTCGTCGAATCCAGTTCGGGAAATCTCGGCATCGGGCTGGCGCAGATCTGCCGCTATTTCGGCCTGCGTTTCGTGTGCGTGGTCGACCCGAAGACGACCCGGCAGAACATCGAGATACTCAAGGCGTACGAGGCGTGCGTCGAGGTGGTCACCGAGCGCGACCGCGAGACCGGCGAATACCTGCCCACGCGGCTGCGCAGGGTGCGCGAGATCATGGCCGCCGAGCAGCACGCCTTCTGGCCCAACCAGTACGCCAACCCGCTCAACCCGCAGGCCCACGCGACGACCATGCGGGAGATCGCCGACGCGCTGGACGGGCGGGTCGACTACCTGTTCTGCTCGGTCAGCACCTTCGGCACGCTGCGCGGCTGCGCCGAGTACGCCCGCGCCAACGCGCTGGGCACCACCGTCGTCGGCGTGGACGCGGTCGGCAGCGCCATCTTCGACGGCGAGCCTGAGCCCCGGCTGATCTCGGGCCATGGCGCATCCGTCGCGCCCGCGCTGCTGGACCGGCGGCTCGCCGACGAGGTCGTGCACGTCTCCGACCTCGAATGCGTGGTCGGCTGCCGGCGGCTGATCCTGCGGGAGGCGATCCTGGCCGGCGGCTCGTCGGGGGCGACGGTCGCGGCGCTGGAGAAGCGCGGCCCGCACCTGCCGCGCGGGGCCAACTGCGTGCTGATCTTCCCGGACGGCGGCGACCGCTACCTGGACACCGTCTATTCGGACGAATGGGTCACCGAGCACTTCGGCGAGGTGTCCCACCTGTGGAAGAGCCCAGACAGGGCGGCCCCCGGCGCGGACGACGCGGTCGCCCCCGAAGGAGGGGAGGCCGCATGCGGCATCTGATCTCGATCGACGACCTCACCGACGACCAGCTGCGGCACATCGTCGAGCGCGGCGTCGGCTTCGCGACCGGCCGCAACGGCGCCGCCAGGCCGCTGGCGGGCCAGGTGGTCGGCGTGTACTTCCGCCGCACCTCCACCAGGACCAGGACCGCGTTCTCCAGCGGCGCCCTGCGCCTCGGCGCGCACATCATCGCGTACGGGCCGGACGACCTGCAGACCAACACCGGCGAGACCACGCAGGACACCGGCAAGGTGTTCGCCCTGATGCTGGACGCCCTCGTGGCGCGCACGGCGGACGACCCGGCCGAGATGCGCGGCTGGGCCGACCAGGACCGCATGTCGGTGATCAACGCGATGAGCTCCGACGAGCACCCCACGCAGGCGCTGGCCGACCTGGTCACGCTGCAGCACCGCTTCGGCGCCGTGGACGGCCTGCGCGTGCTGTACGTCGGCGAGGGCAACAACACCGCCACCGCCCTGGCGCTCGCACTGGCCCGCTTCTCGGACGTCGAGCTGGAGTTCCGCACCCCGCCCGGCTACGGCCTGCCGGAGGAGCTGCTCGGCCGCGCGGCGCAGCGGGCGCGGCGCACCGGCTCGTCGGTGACCGAGCGGCACGACATGGACGAGGGCACCGCGAAGGGCTTCGACGTCGTCTACACCACGCGCTGGCAGACGACGGGGACCAGCAAGCCCGACCCCGACTGGCGGCGGATCTTCCAGCCGTTCCAGGTGACGGAACGCCTGTGGGAGGGCAACCCGGAGGCCGTCTTCATGCACGACCTGCCGGCGCACCGCGGCGAGGAGGTCACCGCCGAGGTGCTCGACGGTCCCGCCTCCATCGCCTTCGAGCAGGCCGCGGGCAAGCTGCACAGCGCGATGGCGGTGCTGGAGTGGTGTCGGGCGGGGTGAGCGCCCGCGGCGGCGTGCGCAACCCCGACTTCCTGAAGCTGTGGGCGGGGGCGGGCCTGAACCACCTCGCGGTCCGGGTGGGCGCCATCACGTACCCGCTGCTCGCGCTCTGGCACTCGGGCTCGCCCGGCGTGGCCGGGCTGGTGATGGCCGCCGTGCTGCTGCCCAACCTGGTCGTCCAGCTGCCCGCCGGGGTGCTGGTCGACCGGCTCGACCGGCGCCGGCTGATGCTCTGGTGCGACGTGGGCTGCGTCCTCGTGACCGGCTCCGTCGGCGGGGCGCTGCTGGCGGGCGCGTACTGGACGGCGCACCTCGCGGTGGCGGGTTTCCTGCACGGCGCGCTCTGCGTCGTCCACGCGCTGGCCGAGCAGGCGGCGGTGCGTCACGTGGTCAGCGCGGGCGAGCTGCCCGTCGCGCTCGGCAGGAACGAGGCCAGGTCACGCGGCGCCGCGCTGCTCGGCCAGCCCGTCGGCAGCGTGCTGCTCGCGGCCGGGCGCACGCTGCCGTTCCTGTTCGCCGCCGCCGCCCATCTGGTCTCGCTCCTGCTGCTGCTCATGATCAGAAGGGACCTCCAGGAGAGCCGCGGCCCGGCGGCCGAGCCGCCGCTGCGCGCGGTGCGGGCCGGCGCCGCGTGGCTGTTCGCCCGGCCGTTCCTGCGCACGCTGGTGCTGCTGCTGTCGGCGTCCAACGTCGTCTTCCAGGCCGTCACGCTGGCGCTGATGGAGATCGTGGTCAGCGGGCACGGCTCGGTCGCGCTCGTCGGCGTGATCACCGCGCTGAGCGGGCTCGGCGGCATGGCGGGCGCGCTCACCGGGAGCTGGTGGGCGCGCAGGGCGGGCCTGCGCCCGCTGGTGATCGGCGCCTTCGCGCTGTGGTCCCTGGTGATCGCCGCGCTCGCCGTCAGCACGTCGCCGCCCGTGCTCGCGCTGCTCTACACGCTCATCGGGTACGCGGGCGGCGCGATCAACGTCTCCGGTCACGTCCGGCTGGTCCAGGTCACCCCCGACGCGCTGCTCGGGCGGGTGACCAGCGTCGCCCTGCTGGTCGGGATGGGCCCGGCCGCCGCCGGCTCACTGGCGGCCGGCCTGCTCCTGGACGCGGCGGGGACCACGCGCACCGTGCTCGGCATGAGCGCGGTCATGGCGCTGCTCGCGGCGGTGGCCGCGCTGAGCCCTGCGCTACGCGGCGAGCCCACGGCTCGCGCACAGAACAGAAGGGAAAGTGATGTCGGTAAGAACACCACGCATAGCCGTCCTGGGGGCCGGGATCGGCGGGCTCACCGCCGCCGCGACCCTCCTGCGGCAGGGCTTCGACGTGGACGTCTACGAGCAGGCGCCCACGCTGCGGGAGGCGGGCGTGGGCCTGCACCTGGGCTCCAACGGCAGCCGCATCCTGCACAGGCTCGGCCTGGCCGCCGGGCTGGACGCGGTCGCGGTGCGGCCCGCCGCGCTGGAGGTGCGCGGCTTCGACGACGGCCGGGTCTTCGCCAGGCAGCCGATGGGGGCGGCGTGGGCGGACGAGCACGGGGCCCCGTACTACACCGTCCAGCGCTCCGACCTGCTCGGGCTGCTCGCGGGGCTCGTCCCCGAGCGGCACCTGCACCTCGGGCGGCGCTGCACCGGCTTCGCCGAGGACGCGGACGGCGTGCGGCTGAGCTTCGAGCGGGGGCCGGCCGCCGAGGCGGACGTGCTCATCGGCGCGGACGGCGTGCACTCGGTGGTCAGGCGCACCGTCGCCGGGCCCGAGACGCCGGTCTCGTCGGGCTCCGTCGCCTATCGCGGGGTCGTGCCGTTCGACGCGCTGCCCGGGCTGGCCCGCGACACCATGTTCGTCTGGCTCGGGCCGTCCTCGCGGCTGCTCGGCTATCCCGTGGCCGGCGGGCGGCTGCTCACGTTCGTCTCGATCGTGCCCGAGGACGGGGACGGCGAGGCCGAGTCGTGGAGCGCGCACGGCGACGCGCGGGCCGTGGCCCGGGCGTTGACCGGCTGGGAGCCCGACGTGCGGCGCATCGTGAGCGCGATCGACGCGGTGGGGCGGTGGGTGCTGCGCGACAGGGCGCCGCTGGAGCGGTGGAGCACGGCGCGTACGACGCTGCTCGGCGACGCCGCCCACCCGATGCTGCCGCACCACGGGCAGGGCGCCAATCAGGCCATCGAGGACGCCGCCGCGCTCGCGCTCTGT
This sequence comes from Nonomuraea sp. NPDC049419, assembly GCF_040676995.1. Classification (NCBI taxonomy): domain Bacteria; kingdom Bacillati; phylum Actinomycetota; class Actinomycetes; order Streptosporangiales; family Streptosporangiaceae; genus Nonomuraea; species Nonomuraea sp. NPDC049419. The sequence continues at coordinate 744,176 of NZ_JBFAQB010000001.1, forward strand.
CTCGGCCAGGCGCCGCGCGGTCCCGGCTGGCCCGAGCCGGCCCTGCGCCGCTACGAGCAGGTACGCCGCCCGCACACGACCCGGGTGCAGCTCGGCTCGCGCGGCGGCGGTTCGTTGAGGCTGCACGCGCCGGAACCGGCCAGGGTGCCCTGCTCCACCCCGGTGCCCAGGCCCGCCGCGCCGCGCGGCGGCGGGCTCGGCTCGATGGTCGAGGACGTCGGCTGGATCCAGAGCTATGACGTCGAGGCCGCGCTGACCGGGTCCTGACGAGATCCGGGCGTATAGGGCAGGTATGGGGGTCCTTCCTATCGTTCCTGCGAGATTGACGGATCGGCTGTCGGAGGGCGGGAGACGTGGAAGAGCCGTGGGCAGCGCAGTCAGCGCAGTCAGCGCAGCCGGCACGTAACGGCGACGGTGACCCTGGGCAGCCGCCGGCCGCGCACCAGCGGCGCTTCCTGGTGCGGGCCGACCCAGGCGCCCGCGCGCTGGCCGGGCACTGCGCCCGGTGGCAGGAGGCGTACATCGGCGCGGTGTTCGTGTCGGTGGGGGCGAAAGGGGAGCCGGCCGAGCTGGTCGAGATGTTCCTCGCGGCCGGATGCGTCGGGCGGCTGGTCACCTTCTACCAGCCGCACCTGGTGCCGGAGCTGGCCGAGCTGGCCAGGCTCGCCGAGACGACCTGGCGCACCGCCCGCCCGGACGGCGCCGCCTCGGAGGCGTACTGGATGGAGGTGGCGGAGGTGCTCGCGGTGGGGGCGACCGAGACGGCCGGGTTCGGCCAGGACGTCATCGAGCGGGCCGCCGCGACCGCGACACTGCTGAACGGCGCGCTGGGCCGCGGCGAGCTGCCCACCCCGAGACCGCTGCCCGCCCCGCCCGCGAACGGCGCCCCCGCGGGGCCGCCGCCCGCAGGGGGGACGGCCGCGCGGCTGCTGCGCGAGGGGGCCCGGCTGGTGTCGCTCGAATGTGAGCAGCGTGTCGAGGCCTTCCACGACCTCGGCGACACCCACCCCGCTTCTCCTGCTCCGGAGGCTTCGTGAAGACTTCCACGATCGTCAAGACCGTCCTCGACTTCGACGTGGCCGAGTACGTCACCGCCGCCCGCGTCGCGGGACGCCGCCACCTGGACCCGGCGCTGCGCGGCCGGATGGCCGACCTGTACGTCGACCTGCACGCCCTGCTGAGCGGCTCGCCGGCCACGCTGGACCGCCGGGAGCTGCGCGTGCTCAGGCTCGCCGAGCTGGCCCTGCAGAGCGAGTGGAAGCTGGCCGCGCGGACGGGCGAAGGCGTCGAGCCGGGCGGACCCGAGGGCCCCAGGGGCACCCGCTACCAGCCGTACAGCAACGTCAGGCTGCTCAACCACGCGCTCGGCACCCGCAGGCACGCCAGCGACGCGGTGGTGGAGCGGCACTGCCGCCAGGCGCTGAAGTACCTGGTGGACTCCTGGCTCGGCTACGAGCGCCGCACGGTGCGCGGCGAGGAGACGTGGGGGCAGCTCGACCTGCCGACGCCACGCGAGTCGGAGGAGCGGCTGCGCCGGCTGGAGGCGCTGCGCGCTGCCATGCGGCCGTGGCCCGCGCTGCTCGACCCCGGGCCCGCGCCGCCGTCGCGCTGGGAGGACTATCTGGGCGAGGCGGGCCGGGCGCGGATCCTCGAATACCTCATCAACCTGCCGCAGAGCAGCAAGCACGAGGAGAACGTCTTCCTGCGCGTCATCCACCTCACGGAGGCGGCCACGTCGGGCATCCTCGCGCGTACGGTCGCCGCCAACACCTGGCTGGAGTCCGGCGGCTACGGCGCCGCCGTGCGCTGCCTGGCGCTCGCGACGGAGCTGGCCCTGCTGCAGATCGACATCATGCTGGTGCTGCGGCGCACGATGTCGGTGGAGAGCTTCCTCGGCTTCCGCAAGGACACCGAGAACGCCAGCGCCATCCAGATGGCCTCCGCCCAGACGCTGCAGATCCACCTGCTCGGCGTGCATCCGCGCAAGGTCGAGGCGCTCGGCGGCATCGAGGAGAACGCCTTCCTGCTGCTCTACCTCAACCGCCACTTCCAGCCGCTCAGGTCGCTGCTGCAGCGGCTGGAGGAGACGGAGGAGACGCGGCCGGTGTTCGCCGCCGCGTGGGAGCTCGACGAGGCGTTGTTCCGGTGGCGGCGGCTGCACCTCGGGCTGGCGCACCGCTATCTCCCCAAGGACGTGATGGGGTCCGGCGGCACGGTGGGGGCGCCGTACCTGTCGGGGTTTTACCACGATCGGATCTTCGACGCGGAGGGCCGGCTGTTTCCGCACCCCGTGCCGCTCGCGATGCCGCCGATCGACGAGCGGGTCAGGGCCCGCTCCGTCTTCTCCCCGCTCAACTGAGCGATCAGACGGCCCACGGGCCGACATACCGAAAGGAAACCTCCATGGCAGGCATGATGGACAGGCGGCGCATGCTGGGCGTGTCGGCGGGCGCGGCGGCGGCCACCGTGATCGGCGCGGCGACCGCCGGGCAGGCGGCGGCCACCCCCGGGCACCGGCTGCCGCCGGTCCCCGGGATGAAGGGCGACCGGTGGGCCAACGAGTTCTGGTACGCCTTCGACCAGGCCACCTGGCACGAGGCGAGCCAGGAGTTCAAGGACGCCTGGGCGGCGGTGAAGGCGTACTTCGACGGCGGTGACGCCGAGCTGGCCATGGTGCTGGCGTGGATGGAGGACATGCAGTCCCCGTCGTACCCGGCCGGCTACGTCGACCTCGTCAAGCCCATCAAGGAGCCGCTGCGCGTCGTCTCCCGCATCCAGCTCGAGGTCTTCGACCGCTTCTACCCGCTGCACCACCCGCACAGCCGCGACCGGCTGGCGAGGGCGTTCGCCGACTTCGGCCAGGGCGTCCTGTACGACCCGCGCATCGAGGGCGTGCACTCCATGAACGGCCAGCCCGCGCCGGCCGGCTACCACATCTGGCACGCGATCCTGCGGGCGCAGACGTTCCTCGGCATCGACGCGTGGAAGTGGCAGATCATCGACCCCATGGTGGGGCTCGGCTGGGGGCTGCAGTCGATCGCGAAGCCGTCCCAGAAGGAGTGGAACCCGCCGCTGCCGCGCCACGTCGTGCGCGAGCAGAGCCGCAAGTGGCTCAGGCGGAGCCCGGCGGAGCTCGACCGGGCCTTCCTGTCGCAGCCGTACCCGGAGGACAACCCGGGCGGCAACCCGGCGGAGACGCAGGCGCAGCTCTTCACCGGGAAGACCGTGCGGTAGGTCTGGGCGGTAGGTCTGGGCGGTGGGTCCGGGCGGTGGGTCCGGGCGGTAGGACTGGGCGGTAGGGCTGGACCCACCGGGAAAAGGGGCCTGCCCGGCCTGTGCGCCGCGCGCCCGCCGCGCAGACTGGTGTCAGGACGGCTACGGCCGTCGTGCGACACGGAACACGCGGGAACACACGGGAACGGGGTGAGCGCCGTGCGGGAGGCGTTACGTCACCGGTGGATCGAGGTGCGGCGGGCCGGGGTCCGCGCGCTGGCAGGACTGTCGGGGCTCATCCTGGCCGGCCTGTGCGTGGGCGCGTTCGCGGCCATCCTGGCGGGCGGGCTCGGGCTGCTGCTCGTCCCGCTCGTCATGATCGCCGTACGCGCGCTCGCCGGGTTCTTCCGCAGGTCCGCGGCCGAGCGGCTCGGGGTCGCGGTGGAGAGCCCGTACCTGCCGCGTCCCGGCACGACCGGTGAGTTCTGGCCGCTGCGCCAGGTCAGGCTGTTCGGCTGGATCGTCACCGACCGGGCGACGTGGCGCGACCTGGCGTGGCTGCCGCTGAACGTGCTGCTCGGCGTGCCGCTGGCCGCCCTGTCGCCGCTGCTCGTCCTCTACGGCCTGTACGGCGTCCTGCTGCCCATCACCTACCCCCTGATCGACCAGCAGGTCGGCGCCGGGCCCGCGCACTTCCTGCTGCTGACCGTGGCCGACGTGCCGAGCGCGTTCCTCGCCGTCCCGCTCGGCCTGGCCGTGCTCGGAGCCGGGCTCTGGGCCGCCCCCTCAACGCTCGACGCGCACGCCCGCCTGACCGCCGCGCTGCTCGGACCCACCCGCGGGCAGCTGGAGCGGCGGCTGGCCGCGGTGACCGAGTCGCGCAGCGAGGCCGTCGACTTCAACGCCGCCGACCTGCGCCGCATCGAGCGCGACCTGCACGACGGCGTCCAGGTCAGGCTGCTCGCCCTGGGCATGAACCTGACCGCGATCCAGCGGCTCATCCGCGAGGACCCGGAGGCCGCCGAGGCGCTGCTGATGGAGACCCGCGAGAGCTCCGGCAAGGCGCTCACCGAGCTGCGCGACCTCGTCCGCGGCATCCACCCGCCGGTGCTGGCCGACCGCGGGCTCGCCGACGCCGTCCGCGCGCTCGCCATGGACCTGCCGCTGCGCGCCGAGACCGACGTCGAGCTGCCCGGCCGCGCCCCCGCGCCGGTCGAGTCGGCCGTCTACTTCGCGGTCTCCGAGGCGCTCACCAACGTGATCAAACATGCCGTGGCGAGCCGGGTCGCCGTTCGGATACGGTACGACCGCGGCGTGTTGCGCGCCGAGATCACCGATGACGGCATCGGCGGGGCCGACGCCTCGGCGGGGTCGGGGCTGCGCGGGGTGGAGAGACGGCTGTCGGCGTTCGACGGCATCGTGGTCGTGAGCAGCCCCCCGGGTGGTCCCACGATCGTGGTGCTGGAGGTTCCGTGCGTGTTGTCGTAGCCGAGGATCAGTTCCTGTTACGCGACGGCCTGACCCGGCTGCTGACGGCCCACGGCTTCGACGTCGTCGAGGTCGTCGACAACGGCCCCGGCACCCTCAGAGCGCTGACCGAGCTGCGGCCCGACGTCGCCATCGTCGACGTGCGGCTGCCGCCGTCCTTCACCGACGAGGGGCTGCGCGCCGCCATCGAGGCCAGGCGGCGGGTGCCGGGCCTGCCCGTCCTCGTCCTGTCCCAGTACGTCGAGCAGCTCTACGCCCGCGAACTGCTCGCCGACCAGGCGGGCGGCGTCGGCTACCTGCTCAAGGACCAGGTGTTCGACGAGGACCAGTTCGTCGAGGCCATCCGCAGGGTCGCCGCCGGCGGCACCGCGCTCGACCCCGAGGTGGTCGCCAAGCTGCTCGGCGGCAGGGGCGCCGACACGCCCGTCGCCCGGCTGACCGCCCGCGAGCGCGAGATCCTCTCTCTGATGGCCGAGGGCCGCTCCAACAGCGCGATCGCGCAGCGGCTGTTCATCAGCGAGAAGGCCATCAGCAAATACACCACCAGCATCTTCGCCAAGCTGGACCTGCCGGTGTCGGAGGACGACAACCGCCGGGTGCTGGCCGTGCTCGCCTACCTCAACGCCTGAGCCGCCCCGCGTATAGGGCAGATATTGGGTCGTACCCGATCGTGACGCCATTGGGCTGACATCCGTCACGATCGGAAGAGGTGAGCCGGTGTCCGGCGAGCAGAACGACACCTACCTCGTCGTCGTCAACGACGAGGAGCAGTACTCGATCTGGTGGGCCGACCGTGAGGTGCCCGCCGGGTGGCGTCAGGAAGGCACGCGGGGGCCCCGCGAGGAGTGCCTGGCCCACATCGAGCGCGTATGGACCGACATGCGCCCGCTCAGCCTGCGTACCCGCATGGACGAGGCCGAGGTGAGATGAGCGACGTCGAGCCGGGCCTGTTCCCGGGCCTGCTTCCCGGCCTGTTCGCCGCCCAGGCGGCGCGGACCCCCGGGGCCGTGGCCGTCGTGGACGGCGGGCGGGAGCTGGACTACGCGACGCTTGAACGCCGCGCCAACCAGGTCGCCAACGGGCTGCTGGCCAGGGGCGTGCGGCCGGAGACGCCGGTCGGCGTCTGCCTGCGGCGCGGCGCCGGCCTGGTGGCCGCCCTGCTCGGCGTGTGGAAGGCGGGAGCGGCGTACGTCCCCCTCGACCCCGACCACCCCGCCGACCGCACGCACTGGATCCTGACCGACACCGCCGCCCCGCTCGTCCTGACCGACCCTGCGTTTCAGGGGGAAGGGGCGCTGCCGGACGGTGCGGTGCGGGTCGCCATGGACGTCTTCGACGGCGAGCCCGGCACGGCGCCGGACGTCGCCGCCGACCCCGACCGGCTCGCCTACGTGATCTACACCTCCGGCTCGACCGGCCGGCCCAAGGGGGTGCTGATCGGGCACGGCGCCATCGCCAACCGGGTCAGGTGGACCGTGCGCGAGCACGGGCTCGGCCCGGCCGACCGGGTGTTGCAGAAGACGACGCTGACGTTCGACGCGGCCGGATGGGAGATCTTCGCGCCGCTCATCAGCGGCGGCGCCGTGGTGCTCGCCCCGCACGGCGCCGAGCGCGACCCGGCGGCGCTGCTGCGCGCGGTCGCCGCGTACGACGTGTCCGTGCTCCAGGTCGTGCCCTCGCTGCTGCGGCTGCTGGTGGACGAGCCGGGCTGGCGGGAGTGCGGGTCGCTGCGGCTGCTGTTCTCGGCCGGCGAGCCGCTGGACGCCGAGCTGTGCGAGCTCGTACGCAAGCGGCTCCCCGTGACGATCTGGAACACCTACGGCCCCACCGAGTGCGCCATCGACGTGACCGCCCAGCCGGCCGACCCGGGGCAGAGCGCGGGCCGGGTGCCGATCGGGCGGCCGATCGACGGCATCAGGCTGCGCGTGCTCGACGAGGGCGGCGCGCTCGCGCCACTCGGAGCCCCCGGCGAGCTGTACGCGGGCGGCGTCGGCCTGGCCCGCGGCTACCTGGGCAGGCCCGCCCTGACCGCCGAGCGTTTCCTGCCCGACCCGTACGGCCCGCCCGGCAGCCGCATGTACCGCACCGGAGACCTGGTCAGATGGCGTCCCGATGGAACGCTCGACTACGACGGCCGCATCGACGCGCAGGTCAAGGTCAACGGCGTGCGGATCGAGCCGGGCGAGGTGGAGTCGGTCCTGCTGACGCATCCCGGGCTGCGCGGGGCCGCCGTGACGGCCGGTCCCGGGGCCGACGGCGCGGCCCGGCTGGTCGCGTACGTCGTGGGCCGGGACGGCGAACCGCCGCAGGCCGCCGCGCTGCGCGCGTACCTGCGTGACCGGCTGCCCGACGCGCTGGTGCCGTCCCTGTTCGTGCCGCTCGCCGCGCTGCCGCTGACGACCAGCGGCAAGGTGGACAGGGCCGCGCTGCCCGCGCCTGACTTCGACGCGACGTCCGAAGGCCCGGCCAGGCCGCTCACGAACGCCGAGCAGACCGTCGCCCGCGTCTGGCAGGACCTGCTCGGCGTCACCGGCGTGCGCGCCGACGACGACTTCTTCCAGCGCGGCGGCTCCTCGCTGCTGCTGGCCAGGCTGGCGGCCAGGCTGAGCGCCGCCGTGGGCCGCGAGGTGGCCGTGCACCGGCTGTTCGCCGCCGGCACGGTGGCCGAGCAGGCGCGGCTCGTCGAGGAGGCCGCCGAGCCGGTCGCCACGGTGCCGCGCGCGCCCAGGGACCGGCCGCTGCCGCTCTCCGTCGAGCAGCACCAGCTCTGGTTCCTCGACAGGATGGACCCGGGCAACCCCGAGTGGGTGACGCCGCTGCTGGTCCCGCTGCCCGGCGACCTCGGCACGGCGACGGTCGAACGCGCCATGACGGCGCTCGTCGCCCGGCACGAAGTGCTGCGCACCCGCTACCGCATGGAGGGCGGCGAGCCCCGGCAGGTCGTCGACGACCCCGCCCCGGTCACCCTCCCCGTGGCCGACCGCCCAGACGACCCCGCCGCGCTGGCCGAGCTGCTCGCCGGCACCTTCCGCGAGGGCTTCGACCTGGTCCGCGGCCCCGTCTGGCGCGCCCTGCTGGTCCGCGGCCAGGCCGCCCCGGCCGGAGAGGCCGCATCGCTGGGGGACCAGGGCAGCGGGGGCCACGTGCTGGCGCTGGCCGTGCATCACATCGCCTCGGACGGACAGTCGTCGGTGCTGCTCGGCGCCGAGATCAGGGAGCTGTGCGCCGCACTCGCGGCCGGCCGGGAGCCCGAGCTGGCGCCGCTGCCCGTCCAGTACGCCGACTACGCCGTCTGGCAGCGTGACCGCATGACGGAGGCGTTCCTGGAGCCGCGGCTCGCCTTCTGGCGGGAGGAGCTGGCCGGCCTGCCCAGGCTCGACCTGCCCGCCGATCACCCGCGCCCGGCCGTCCGCGACCCGCGCGGCGCCACGCTCACCTTCGAGGTGCCGCGCGCCTGCTCGGACGGCCTCGCGGAGCTGAGCCGCCGCAGAGGCACGACCCCGCTGGCGGCGTACCTGACGGCGTTCTGCACGCTGCTGGCCCGCTGGAGCGGCCAGTGGGACGTGCCGCTCGGCGTGCCCACGGCGGGCAGGACCAGGCCGGAGCTGGCCGGGGTGGCGGGCCCGTTCCACAACACGCTCGTCGTGCGGTGCGCGCTGGAGCCCGAGATGGGCTTCGAGTCCGCGATGGACGCCGTGTGGGAGCGCAACAGGCGCGCGCTGGCCCACCGCGACGTGCCGTTCGAGCGGGTCGTGGAGGCGCTGGCCCCGGCGCGCGACCTGTCGCGGACCCCGCTCTACCAGGTGATGTTCAACTTCATGGAGGAGGGCGTCACCGTCTCGGGCGGCGGCGACCTCGACCCGCTGCGGGACGTCTGGGGGGTCGCCAAGACCGACCTGACCCTGTTCCTGCACACGGCTCCCGACGGGAGCGTGAAGGGCATCATCGAGTACGCCACCTCCCTGTTCGACGAGCCCACGATCGCCAGGATGGCCGAGCACTACCTGCGCGTGCTGGCGGCGGCACCGGGCGGAGCGACGCTGCGCGAGCTGGGCTCGCACGCCGACGCGCCGCGCGGCCCCATCGAGCGGCTGCTCGCCGAGCGCTGCTCGGAGCTGCTCGGCCGCGAGGTCGGCGTGATGCAGAACTTCTTCCACCTGGGCGGCACGTCCCGGCTGGCGCTCACGCTGATGGCGCAGGTGCAGGAGGACTTCGATCTCGACCTGCCGGTCCGGCTGATCTTCGAGCGCCCCTCGGTCGCGCGGCTGGCCGAGGCCGTCCGCGCGCTCGCCGGCGCGGGTCCGGACCAGCAACCGACGGTAGTAGAGGAGCAGCGGGCATGACGCAGATCGACATCGAGCGCGAGGAGGCCCTGCTGCGCCGCCGGGCCGGCGGCCGGTCGCGGATCCCGCGGGCCGACCGCGGGGCGCCGCTGCCGCTGTCGTACGGGCAGCAGCAGATGTGGTTCCTCAACCGCCTCGAACCGGACAGTCCCGAGTACCTCGTCCCCATGATCCTGCGGCTGACCGGCCCGGTGGACGTGGCGGCGCTGCGCCGCGCGATCGACGAGATCGCCGCCCGGCACGAGATCCTGCGCACCCGCTACGCGGTGGCGGGGGCCGAGCCGGTGCAGCTCGTGGACCCGCCGGGCGAGGTCCCCTTCCGGGTGGACGACCTGCGCGGCGGCGACGAGGAACGGGCCCTGCGGATCGCCGAGGACGAGGTGGCCCGTGGCATGGACCTGGCCGAGGAGTGGCCGGTCAGGGTCCGCCTGGTGCGCGTCGCCGACGAGCTGAGCCTGCTGGTGGTGGTCTTCCACCACATCGCGTGCGACGAGTGGTCGCTGCGCCTGTTCGAGGAGGAGCTGAGCGCGCTCTACCGCGCTCCCGGCTCGTTGCCGCGGCCGCCGCTCCAGTACGCCGACTACGCCGCCCACCAGCGGGCCAGGGCCGCCGACGGCGCCTTCGACGGCACCTTGAGCTACTGGCGCGAGCAGCTGGCCGACCTCGTCCCGACCGAGCCGCCCGCCGACCGGCCGCGCCCCGACGTACGGGACTGGCGCGGCGCGGCGGTCCCCATCGAGGTGGACGCCCGGCTCGGCGCGGCGCTGCGCGAGATCGCCAGGGGCCGCGAGACGACGCTGTTCACCGTCCTGCTGGCCGGCTTCCAGGCGCTGCTCGCCCGCTACACCGGCAGGACCGACGTCACCGTCGGCACCGTGGTCTCCGACCGCAACAGGCCCGAGCTGCAGGGCATGTTCGGCTACGGCATCAACAGCCTCGTCATGCGCGGCCGGTGGCGGCCGGGCGAGACGTTCGCGGGCCTGCTGGCCGGCACGCAGGCGGCGGTGCTCGACGCGCTCGACCACCAGGACATGCCGTTCTCCCGGCTCGTGGACGAGCTGGAGCCGGCCCGCGACCGCTCGCGTACGCCGCTGTTCCGGGTGGCGTTCACCATGCACGAGCCCAAGGCCGCCGCGCTCGACCTGCCGGGCGTGCGGGCCGAGTCGCTGGAGGCGCCCTGGCGGATCTCCAAGTTCGACCTCACGCTCCAGCTCCAGGAGGCGCCCGACGGGTCGCTGATCGGGCAGGTCGAGTACTCCACCGCGCTGTTCGACCGGGAGACGATCGAGCGCACCGCCGCGAACCTGGTGCGCCTGCTGGCCGGCATCGCCGCCGCGCCCGACACCCCGGTCGATCGCCTGGACCTGCTCGGTCCTGACGAGCTGGCGGTCGCCGCGGGCCCCGTGCGGCCTCGGCCCGCCGACCCGCGTACGCTGCCCGAGGCGTTCCTTGAGCAGGTCAGAGCCACGCCGGGCGCGGTCGCGGTCACCGACGGCGGCCGTCACCTGACCTACGCCGAGCTGAACGCGCGGGCCAACCGTCTGGCGCACCGGCTGCGCGGCGCCGGCGTCGGCGCGGGGTCGCTCGTGGGCGTCTGCCTCGACCGCAGCGCCGAGCTGGTGGTGACGCTGCTGGCGGTGCTGAAGGCGGGCGGGGCGTACCTGCCGCTGGATCCGGCGTACCCGGCGGACCGGCTGGCGTTCATGGTGTCGGACGCGGGCGCGCCCGTCGTCGTCACCCGCTCGGAGCACCTGGAGCTGGTCGAGCGGGTGCACGGCGGCGAGGTGATCGTCCTCGACCGGGACGCCGCCGCCATCCGGAGCCGTCCGGACACCGACCTCGGCCCCGCCTCCGTCCCGGGCGACCTCATCTACGTGATCTACACCTCGGGGTCCACGGGCCGGCCGAAGGGCATGTGCCTGACGCACGCCAACGTGCTGCGCCTGCTGACGGCCACCCGCGAGCGGTTCGGGTTCGGCCCTGACGACGTGTGGCCGATGTTCCACTCCTACGCCTTCGACGTGTCGGTGTGGGAGCTGTGGGGCGCGCTGCTGCACGGCGGCCGGCTGGTGATCGTGCCGTTCGACACGGCGAGATCGCCGGACGACCTGATGGACCTGCTGGTCGAGCAGCGGGTGACGGTGCTGAACCAGACTCCTGGCGCCTTCTACCGGCTGGTGCGGCTGGCCGCGCAGGGCGACCCCCGCGTGGACCGGCTCGCGCTGCGCCTGGTGATCTTCGCCGGCGAGCGGCTGGAGATGCCCGACCTGCGCCCGTGGACCGACCGGCGCGGCCTCACCGCGCCCGCCCTGGTCAACATGTACGGCATCACCGAGACGACCGTGCACGTCACCCACTACGAGGTGACGGAACGGGACCTGGAACCCGCCGAGGCGTCCCCCGTCGGGCGGCCCATCGACGACCTGTGGGTGGTGCTGCTCGACGAGCGCGGCAACGTCGTGCCGCTCGGCGCGACCGGCGAGATCTGCGTGGGCGGCGCGGGCGTCGGCCGTGGCTACCTCGACCGGCCGGGGCTGACCGCGCAGCGGTTCGTGCCCGACCCGTACGGCCCGCCCGGCTCGCGGCTCTACCGCAGCGGCGACCTCGCGCGGCGGCGGCCGGACGGCGGCCTCGAGTACCTGGGCCGCATCGACGACCAGGTCAAGATCCGCGGCTACCGGGTCGAGCCGGGCGAGGTCCAGGCCCGGCTGCGGGCCGACGACCGGCTGCGCGACGCCGTGGTCGTGGCTCGCGAGGACGTGCCGGGCGCCGCCAGGCTCATCGCGTACGTCGTGCCGGCCGACCCCGCCGCCTTCGACCCGGGTGAGCTGCGCGCGACGCTGGCCGGGTCGCTGCCCGACTACATGGTGCCCGCCGCGTTCGTGCCGGTGGCCGAGATCCCGCTGACCGCGCAGGGCAAGGTGGACCGCCGCGCCCTGCCCGCGCCGGGCGACGCGGCGCTGCCCGCCGGAGCCGGGTACGTGGCGCCGCGCACCGCGATCGAGGAGCTCATCGCCACCGTGTGGACGGAGACGCTGCCCACCGGCCGCGTCGGCGTGCACGACGACTTCTTCGAGCTCGGCGGCGACTCCATCCTGGCCGTCGTGCTGGCGGGCGGCCTGCGCGACGCGGGCCTGGACGTCCGGGTCGCCGACCTGTTCGAGACGCGGACCGTGGCCACGCTGGCGGCCCGGCTGGACGAGCGCGGCGGTGAGGAGGAGAGCCGGTCCGGCGGCCTGACGCCGGTGCGGCCGTTCGCGCTGCTCACGGAGCAGGACCGCGTCAAGGTGCCCGGCGGGGTGCTGGACGCCTACCCGATGTCGCGGCTGCAGACCGGCATGGTCGTCGAGATGCTCTCCGACGGCGACCTGAACCTCTATCTCAACGCCACCGCCTTCCGCGTGCTCGACGACCGTCCCCTGGAGCCCGACCTGCTGCGCGAGGCGACCCGCACGGTCGTCGGCCGGCACGAGGCGCTGCGCACGTCGCTCGCGCTCACCGGCTACTCGGCTCCGATGCAGCTCGTGCACCGCCCGGAGGACGTGGAGGTGAGCGTGCCGGTCGCCGACCTCGGCGACCTCGACCTGGACGGGCAGCGCGCGGCCGTGCGCGCGTTCGTCACCAAGGAGCGCACCCGGCTGTTCGACCTGGCGAAACCGCCGCTGATCCGGGTCTCCGCGCACCGCTGCGCCGCCGAGGGCTGGTGGATCACCATCACCGAGTGCCACGCCGTCCTGGAGGGCTGGAGCTACCACTCGCTGCTCATGGAGATCCTCACCGTCTACCGGGCGCTGCGCGACGGGACCGAGGCGACGCTCGCCGGCCTGCCCGCCATCAGGTACGCCGACTTCATCGCCGCCGAGCAGGCCGTGCTCGCCGACGACGCGGAACGGGCGTACTGGCGCTCGATCGTCACCTCCGTCCCCAAGTTCGCGCTGCCCGCCGGGCTCGGCGCGGGCCAGGACGCGCCCAGGCGGGAGTACCGCATCCGCATCCCGCTGGCCGGCTACGAGGAGGGGCTGCGGGCGGCGGCGAGCGCGGCGGGCGTCCCGCTGAAGAGCATGCTGCTCGCCGCGCACATGAAGGTCATGAGCACGCTCACCGACCAGCGCGCGTTCTTCACCGGCCTGGTCTTCCACGCCAGGCTGGAGGCGCCGGGCGCGGACCGGGTGCACGGCCTCTACCTCAACACGCTGCCCTTCCCGTACGAGCGGGGCGCCCGCACCTGGGGCGAGCTGGCGCGCCGGCTGTTCGAGCAGGAGACCGAGCTCTGGTCGCACCAGCGCTTCCCCATGCCGGAGATCCAGCGCGACGCGGGCCCCGAGCGGCTGATCGACACCCGCTTCGTCTACCTGGACTTCCACCAGGTGGACACCGACCTGTTCGACGGCGACTCGGTCATCGACGACAGCCCGACGGAGTTCGGCCTGGGCGTGCACATCCTGGCCGGCCACCTCATGGTCACCGCCAACGTGCAGCACGTCTCGGAGGAGGCGGTGGACCGGCTGGGCGCGATGTACCGGGCCGCGCTGGAGTCCATCGTCGAGGGCCCCGACGGGGACGCCGACGCGGTGCTGCTGCCGCCCGGCGAGTACGACCGGCTCGTCACCGAGCTGAACGTCACCCGCAGCCGCCCCGTGGACGCGAGCGTGCTCGACCTGTTCGAGCGGCAGGCGGCCCGCAACCCGGGCGCGGTGGCGGCGGCCTTCGACGGCGGCTCGTGGACGTACGCGGAGCTGGACGCCAGGGCCAACCGCGTCGCGCACCGGCTGCGCGCGCTCGGCGCCGGGCCGGAGAGCGCGGTCGGCGTGCTCGCCGCCCGCGGCCCCGACCTGCTGGCCAGCCTCATCGGGGTGTGGAAGTCGGGCGCCGCGTTCGTGCCGCTCGACCCGTCGTTCCCGGCGGGGCGCATGGCGACGATGCTGGCCGACGCTGGCGCGCGGGCGGTCGTCACCGACACGCCCGACGCGTTCACCGGGGTCGAGGTCGTGGACCTCGCCGACGCGAGCCTCGGCGGGCTGCCCGCCACCTCGCCCGGGGTCCGCACGGACCTGGACGGCGTCGCGCAGATCATCTTCACCTCGGGCTCGACCGGCCGGCCCAAGGGCGTGCTCGTCACCCACCGCGGCCTGGCCAACCACGTCCGCTGGGCGGCCGAGGAGTTGGCCGCGCAGGGCACCACGGGCGCGCCGCTGTTCTCCTCAGTGGCCTTCGACCTCGTCGTCCCGAACGTCTGGGCGCCGCTCGCCACCGGCCAGCCGGTCCGGCTGCTGCCCGCCGACCTCGACCTGTCCAGGCTCGGCCGCGAGCTGGCCGAGCACGGCCCCTACAGCTTCATCAAGCTGACGCCAGGCCACCTCGACGTGCTCGCCGGCCAGCTCAAGGGCGCCCAGGCGGCCAGGCTGGCCGAGATGATCGTGGTGGCGGGCGAGGCGCTGCCGGGCAGCACCGCCCAGCACTGGCTGCGCGTGCTCGGTCCCGGCGGCCTGGTCAACGAGTACGGGCCCACCGAGGCGACGGTCGGCACCTGCACCTACCCGATCATGAAGCGGGAGCGGGACGAGGTCGTGCCCATCGGCCGCCCGCTGCCCGGCATGACGATGTACGTCCTGGACGAGCACATGCGGCCGATGCCCTTCGGCGTCACCGGCGAGCTGTACGTCGGCGGCACCGGCGTCGCCCGCGGCTACGCGGGGCGTCCTGGGCTGACCGCCGACAGGTTCGTGCCCGACCCGTTCGGGCCGCCGGGGGGCCGCCTCTACCGCACCGGCGACCGGGCCTGGGTGCGCGGCGACGGCGCGGTCTGCTTCGCCGGGCGGGTGGACGACCAGGTCAAGGTGCGCGGCTACCGGGTCGAGCCGGGCGAGATCCGCGTCGTGCTGCTCGACCATCCCGGCGTCAGGGACGCCGTGGTCGTCGTACGCGCGGGCGAGGCGGGGGACCGGTCGCTGGTCGCGTACTGCGTGCCCGCCGGCGCCGCCCTGCCGCCCGCCGCCGAGCTGGCCGCGCACTGCGGCACCCGGCTGCCCGACTACATGGTGCCCGCGCTGTTCGTGCCGCTCGACCGCATCCCGCTCAACGCCAACGGCAAGGTGGACAGGACCGCGCTGCCCGACCCCGACCCGCGCGCACAGAGCGGCTCTGCCCACGTCGAGCCGCGCAACGAGCTGGAGACGCTGATCGCCGAGGTGTGGCGCACGGTGCTCGGGCACGAGCGCATCGGCGTGCACGACAACTTCTTCGAGCGCGGCGGCCACTCCATCAGGGCCGTCACCGTGGTGGGCGCGCTGCAGGAGGAGGGCCTGGACGTCTCCGTCCAGGACGTCTTCGAGCACCGCACGGTCGCCGAGCTGGCCGCCGCGCTGGCCGGGCGCGAGAAGGCCGGCGAGGAGCGGCGCGCGGTCGAGCCGTTCGCGCTGGTGCCCGCCGCGGACCTGGCCACGCTCCCCGGCGGCCTCACCGACGCCTACCCGCTGTCCGAGGTGCAGCGCGGCATGATCGTGGAGATGCTGGCCGGGCAGGAGCACGGCTACTACCACAACACCATGTCGTTCCTCGTCCGCGACCCGCACCCGTTCTCGCTCGACGCGCTGCGCGCCGCCGCCGGGATCGCCGCCGCCCGCCACGAGGCGCTGCGGACCTCCATCCGGCTGTCCGGGCACTCCGTGCCCATGCAGCTCGTCCACGAGAGCGCCGAGATCCCGGTCCGCGTGCTCGACCTGCGCGGCCTCGACGACGGCGGTCGCGAGCTGGCCATGCGGAACTTCCGCGCCCAGGAGCGCGCCCACCGCTTCGACCTGGAACGGCCACCGCTGATCAGGATCACCGCGCTGCTCAAGGACGACGCGTCGTGGTGGCTGTCGTTCACCGTGCTGCACGCGGTCAGCGAGGGCTGGAGCTTCCACGGCCTGCTCATGGAGCTGCTCGACGACTACCGCGCGCTCAGGGACGGCGCCGGGCCGCCCCGCGTCGAGCCGCCGTCCGTCCGCTACGCCGACTTCATCGCCGCCGAGCTGCGCGCGCTGGAATCGGCCGAGGACCGCGCCTACTGGCGCGAGGTCGTCACCGGCAGGCCCGGCTTCGCGCTGCCCGCCGCCTGGGGCGAGCCGCACCTGCCGCGCGAGGACTACCACGTCGTCCTCATGTACGCCGACCTCGAGGAACGCCTGCGCGCCCTGGCGGCCCGGGCCGGCGCGTCGCTGAAGAGCGTGCTGCTCGCCGCCCACCTCAAGGTGCTCGGCACGCTCACCTCGGAGCCCGAGTTCGTCACCGGCCTGGTGTGCAACGGGCGGCTGGAGGCCCAGGGCGGCGAACGTGTCTACGGCATGCACCTCAACACGCTGCCGTTCGCGTACGACAGGGGCGCCAGGACCTGGCTCGACCTCATCCGGCGGACCTTCGACGGCGAGCTGGCCCTGTGGCCGCACCGCAGGTTCCCCATGCCGGTCATTCAGCGGGAGCTGGGCGACGGGCGCAGGCTCATCGGCACGGCGTTCAGCTATCAGGACTTCGACCAGGTCGACACCGGTCTGATCGACGTCACCGCCACCGAGGGCGAGGACCCGACGGAGTTCGCGCTCGGGGTGCCGGCCACGCCGACGTACCTCATCCTGCGCTCCAACACGCACGCCATGAGCCGGCGCAACGCCGACCGGCTGGCCGCGATGCACCGTGCGGTGCTGGAGGCCATGGTGGCCGACCCGGACGGCGACGCCCGCGCCACCTGCCTGCCGGCGTCCGAGCGCACCTCGCGCGAGAGCGTCCCGGCGGTCGAGCACCCGCTGCCCCGCAGCCTGCACGAGGTGTTCGAGCGGCGCGCCCGCGAGACCCCGGACGCCGTCGCGGTCGTGCACCGTGGAGACCCGGCGGACGCGGGTGCCGGCGGGCGGCTGGCCTATGGGGAGCTGGACGTGCGGGCCAACCGGCTCGCGCACCGGCTGCGTGAGCTGGGCGCGGGCCCGGAGACGCTGGTCGGCGTCTGCCTCGAACCCGGCACCGACCTGGTGGTCGCGCTGCTGGCCGTGCTCAAGGCCGGCGCCGCGTACCTGCCGCTGCCGCCCACGTCGCCGGCCGACCGGCTGCGGTTCATGCTGGCCGACTCCGGGGCGGCCGTGGCCGTCACCACCGCCGGCCTCGCGCCGTCGGTGACCGCAGAGGGCGTCGGGCAGGTGCTGCTCGACACCGATGCCGCCCGCATCGCCGCTCTCCCCGGGACATCCCCGGAGAGCGGGACCGAGCCTGGCCACCTGGCGTACGTGTGCTACACCTCGGGCTCGACCGGCCGCCCCAAGGGCGTCGCCGTCACCCACGCCAACGTGCTGCGCCTCTACGCGGCCCTGTCGGGGCAGGTCGCCCTCGGCTCCGACAGGACCTGGGCGCTGCTGCACTCCTACGCCTTCGACGTGTCGGTGTGGGAGCTGTGGGGCGCGCTGCTGCACGGCGGCCGGCTGGTGATCGTGCCGACCGAGACCGCCCGCTCGCCCCGCGACCTGCTCGACCTGCTCATCGCCGAGCGGGTGACGACGCTGTCGCTGTCGCCGGTGGCGTTCCGCTCGATGATCGGGGCGGCGGACGGCGACGAGGCCACGCTGGCGCGGCTGTCGCTGCGCGAGGTGGTGTTCGGCGGGGACCGGCTCGAACCGTCCGACCTCGACGCCTGGGGGCTCGACCGGTGCGACCTGGCGCACGCGTACGGGCCGACCGAGTGCACGATCCACGTCACCTACCAGCCGCTCAGCCCTGCTGACCTGGGCGCCGGCCTGGGCGCCGGCTTGGGCACGGTGGACGGGGTGCCGATCGGCCGGCCGCTCGACGACGTCCGCACGTACGTGCTGGACCCGTACGGTCACGAGGTCCCGGAAGGGGCTCCGGGCGAGCTGTACGTCGGCGGCGCCGGCGTGGCCCGCGGCTACCTCGGCCGTCCCGGCCTGACCGCGGAGCGCTTCGTGCCCGACCCGTTCGGGCCGCCCGGCGCCCGCTGCTACCGCACCGGCGACCTCGTACGCCGCAGGGCCGACGGCGCGCTGCACTTCCTCGGCCGGGTGGACGACCAGGTCAAGGTACGCGGGCACCGCATCGAGCCCGGGGAGATCCAGGCCGTGCTGGCCGCCCATCCCGCCGTGCGGGAGAGCGTGGTCGTGGCGCGCGGCGACGGGCCCGCGCGGCGGCTGGTGGCGTACTGCGTGCCCGACGGCGGGAAGCTGCCGCCGGCCGCCGACCTGGCCGCGTACTGCGGGGAGCGGCTGCCCGACTACATGGTGCCGGCCGCGTTCGTGCCGCTGGAGGCGGTCCCGCTGACCGTCAACGGCAAGCTCGACCAGCGCGCGCTGCCCGCCCCCGACCGGGCCGCCCTGTGGTCGTCGGAGCGGGACTTCGTGGCGCCGCGCACCCCGGCCGAGCGCACGCTGGCCGGGATCTGGTCGCGGCTGCTGGGCGTGGACCCCGTGGGGGCGCACGACCGGTTCTTCGACCTCGGCGGCGACTCGCTGACGATACTCAAGGCCATGACCCAGGCCAGGGAGGCCGGCCTGCCGGTGACGCTGCGCCTGCTCTACCAGCACGGCTCCATCGCCGAGCTGGCCGCCGCCCTCGACGGCGCCGGTGAGCCGGGGGCAGGACCTGCCCTGACACCGGCACAGCGCCGGGTCCTGGCCAGGCCGGGCGGGCACCGCTACGACCACTGGCAGCTCCGCGTCCCCGTCCCCGAGCAGATCGACGCGGCGACGCTGGCGGACGCCCTGCACGCCGTCGCCGCCCACCACGCGATCTCGGTGTCGTTCCGCCGGGTCGAGGGCGACGACCGGGCGGCGGCGGCCGCGTACGAGCGGCTCGACCCGGAGCACGGGCCGCTGCTCAGCGCCGTGCTCGCCACGACGGGCGCGGACCGGCCGGTGCTGATCCTCGCCGTGCACGAGCTCGCCGCCGACCGCGCCTCCCTGCCCATCCTCCTGCGCGACCTGGAGACCGCCTGCCGCGGCTGCGCGCTGCCGGAAGGGGACGGCGGGACGCTGCGGCGGTGGGCCGCCGCGCTGCCGGAGCCGGACGACCTGATGGCCCAGGCCCACCACTGGCTCACCAGGACGCCCGCGCCCCCGCTCCCGCTGGACCACCCGTCCGGCACGGGGACCGTGCAATCGCTGAGCGTGCCGCTGCCCGAGCCGGTGCCGTCGCGGGACGAGGTGCTGGCCGCGCTGGCGGTCGTGCTCGCCCGCTGGAGCGGTGGCGACCGCGTGCTGCTCGACGTGGAGACCAGGGCGGGGCACGCGCCGCAGGACGCGGCGGGGCCGTTCGCGCACCGGTTCCCGGTGAGCCTGTGGGTGCCGCCGCAGCGCGCGTCGGTGCTCGCCTCGGTGGCGGGCCAGCTCGCCGCCGTCCCGGACGAGGGCTTGGGGTACGAGCTGCTGCGCCAGGCGGGCCCCGTCGCCGACGCGCTCGCCGCACTGCCCGCGCCGCAGATCAGGTTCGGGTACGAGCCGGGCACACCGGGCGTCTTCGTCCCGGAGCGGATCACGGCGGTCCGCGACCCGCTCGCCCCCCGCGAGTACGTCCTGGAGGTGGACGTCACCGGCCCCCGGCTGACGTGGACGTACGCGCTCCATGACGAGGCGACGATCCGCTCCCTGGCCGAGCAGGTCGTCGCGGAGCTCGGCGGGGTGGCGATCCCGTCGCCGGTGCCGACCATGGAGCGGCATCACGTGCCCGGTGTCAGCCTGGCCGTGATCAGGGACGGCAGGATCGCCGGGATCAGCGCGTACGGCCGCCTCGACGCGAGGCGCGGCGACCCCGTGACGCCTGACACGGTGTTCCGGGTGGCGTCGGTGAGCAAGCAGGTGACGTCGCTGGTCACGCTCACGCTGGCCGCGCGCGGCCGGCTGGACCTGGACGCCGATGTCAACGACCTCCTCACCTCCTGGCGGGTGCCGGGGACGGAGGGCGCGCCGATCACCGTACGACACCTGCTGGCCAACACCTCGGGCCTGGCCAGGGACCCCGAGTACCCGCCGTACCGCGACGGCGAGCCGGTCCCCGCGGTGCTGGACGCGCTGCTGGGCCGCGCGCCGGCGCGCACCCCGGCGGTCCGCCGGAGCCGCCCGGTGGGGACGTTCGAGAAGAACGTGGTCAACTACCTGGTGCTGGAGCAGCTCCTGACGGACGTCACCGGCGCCGACTTCCCGGCCCTGGCACGGGAGACGGTGCTCGACCCGCTGGGCATGACGGGCAGCGGCTACGAGGCCGGCTTCCCGCACGGCTCAGGACGCCCGATCGCGCACGGCCACGACGCGTTCGGCACGCCGATCGACGGCTTCGGCCTGATCCACCCGGCGACGGCCGCGGGCGGGCTGTGGACGACGGCGGCGGACCTGGCCCGGGTGCAGCTGGAGATCCGGCGCGCGTACCTGGGCGAGCCGGCCCTGATCACGCCGGAGCTGGCCGGGCAGATGCTCACGGCCACGCCGGGCAGCCTCTACGGCCTGTCCATGGTGGTGGACCGGTCGGAGGAGGAGCTGGACTTCGGCGCGGTGGGCGAGTTCACCGGCTACTGGGCGATGACGATGTGCCGGGTCACCGGCGGCGACGGCTTCGTCCTGCTGGCGAACGGTGACGGCGGTCGCGGGGTGGCGACGTTCATCACCGAGCTGTCCGGCACCCAGCGCTTCGGCGCCGAGTAGCCCTCGGTGGGAGCGGCCGGCCCCGAAGGGCCGGCCGCTCCTGTTATTTGCGGTGGCCGATGACGAGGTGTTTCTCGCCGCCGGTCCTGTGCACCTCGCAGTTGGTGAAGCCGGCCGCCTCCAGCAGCGCGCAGTACTCGGCGGCGGTGCGGTGCCGGCCCTCGGTCTCGACGTGCATGGTCAGGTTCATGACGGACGTGGGCAGCGGCCCCGTGCGGGCGTCGTCGAAGAGCCGTTCCATGATGAGCACCCGCCCAGGCGGCGTGCACGCCCGGTACGCCTTCTCCAGCAGCATCGCGCACGTCGCGTCCGTCCAGTCCGACAGCACGTACCCGAAGGCGATGCAGTCGCCCTGGGGCAGCTCGTCGGCGAAGAAGTCACCCCCCTTGAACGCCAGCCGCCCGACCAATCCATGCCGCTGAGCGGATTCGCGCAGGTACGGCTCCACCTGGGGCAGGTCGAAGATCACGGCACGCAGCGCGGGCGCGTGCTGCAGCGCCGCCGTGGCGAACGGCCCCGTCGCGCCGCCCACGTCCACCAGCCGCGTGACGTCACCCAGCCCGGCCAGGGCGGCGATCTCCTGCGAGGGCGCGTAGCTGAGGTCCCACATGGCCCGCAGGAAGTCGCGGGTGGCGGCCTCGTCGCGGTAGAGGGTCTCGAACGGCGACGGCAGGTCCCGATCGACCGCCGCCTTGCCCTCGCGCAGGTAGGCGTCGAGCCGCCCCATCCGCTCCACGGTCTCCGTGGCCAGGTGCTCCACGAACCCGCCGAGACAGCGCGGGTCGTCCCTGTCGAGGTACGGCCGCATCGGCTCGGGCACGACGTACTGCTCGTCCTGCGTCCTGCCGAGGACGCCGAAGGCCACGAGGACCAGCAGCACCCGTTCGAGGGTGTCGGCGTCGACGCCCAGGGCGGCGGCCAGTTCCGTGGCCGTGGCCTCGCCCTGGCGGATCAGGTGGGTGAAGACGCCGTGCCGGTCGGCCACGTGGAGGGCCGGGGTCGCGACGACCCCGTATACGGCGCGTTCGAGCTCGCTCGGCAACATGATGCCATCCGTTTCCCGGTGTCGAAAAAAAGAATTCCGGCTGGAAAGCCTAACTTCGTTCCCGGAAATCGTCAGGGTGCGGTGACCGCGTAGGGCGCCGATTTATCGGAGATGTATAGACGCATTTTCCATAATCGGCGGCGACGGCACGAGCGCGCGGGAGGAAGATGTTCGGGATCGCCGGTTTCGGTTACGCGTTCGGAGCGGACGAGGACGTGCGGGAGGTCGCCGCCGACTACGTGCCCGACCCCGAGCGCATTCTGCGCATGGGTTACCGCACCTTCCACCGGGCCGAGGACGGCGTCACGGGCACCGAGCTCGCCGCGCGGGCCGGCCGGGCGGCGCTCGACCGGGTCGGGCTCGCCCCCGCCGACCTCGACCTGCTGGTGGTGGCGGTGTCGGAGCTGCCCGAGTACCTGCACTGGGACTCCTCGGCGGCGCTGGCCAGGGAGCTGAAGATCGACCGCGTCCAGACGCTGCTGCTCACCGAGGGCTGCGCGTGCGGCGTGACCGGCCTCGGCACGGTCGCGGGCACGCTGGCCGTCCAGCCGGAGGTCGAGACCGTGCTGTTCGTCGCGGTGAACCGGGTGAGCGAGTTCCACCGCAACCGGATGACGGTCAACACGGCCGTGCACAGCGACGGGGCGGTCGCGGCGGTGCTGCGGCGCGGCCATCCCCGTAACCGGTGGCTGGCCACCCACCAGTTCACCGACCCGGAGTTCTGCGACTGGTTCCGTACGGACTATGGCGGCGCGGTCGCCCCCGTGCCGCCGCCCGGCTGGTCGGCCGCCACGGCGCCGGCCGGCACCGAGCGGGTGCACGCCCACTTCGACAAGAGCCCGCGCCGGCTGCGCGCCTTCGTGGACGCGCTGGCCGCCCGCTCGGCCGAGGTGATCGAGCGGGCCTGCGAGCGGGCCGGCGTGGACCCAGGCGAGCTGACGCACGTCTTCGCGCTGAACGAGAGCGCGGACGCCATCGCCGACGTCGCCCGCCCGTTCGGCATCCCGCCGGAGCGCACCAACGCCGGCCTGGCCGCCGCGCACGGGCACATGGGGGCCGCCGACCAGCTCCTCGCCCTGGGGCGGTGCTGGGACGCGGGCGAGCTGGCGCCAGGCGACCTCGCCGCGCTGACCGGCACCTCGATCGGCATGCGCTGGTACTGCAGCCTCATCAGGGTCTGACCGGACGTTCGGGGAAAGGCTGATCATGGACGCACTGCTGCAGGAGCTGCGGACGGCCGTCGCCGAGCGCCGCATGCCGCCGCCGCGCACCCGCCTGGCGCTGCTGGAGACGGCCGACCCCGCACTGGCCCGCCGCGCGGGACGCCTGCTGGCGGCACTGCCCTCGACACCGGCCTCGCCGCAGCAGGGCGCCGAGGACGCGCCCGTCGTGCCGGTGACCGTGCTGGCGACCGCCACGATCGGCCCGTACGAGCAGATCCTGCGGGCCCAGCTCGTGGCCGCCGGCGTGCTGCCCGAGCTGACCGTGGGGCAGCACGGCTCGCTGGACAGGGAGCTCGCCACGGGCGCGTTCGCCCGCTCGTCGCCGCGGTTCGTCAGCGCGCTCATGGACGAGTCCCTCTTCCTGCCCCGCGACTGGTCGGCCGCCGGCGTCACGGCCCTGGAGGAGCACGTACGCGCCAGGCTGGCCGCCCTCACCCGGCACCTGCCCACCGGCGGCCCGACACTGATCCTGCACACCGTCCCCATGCCCGCCGAGCTGCGCGACGGCCTGGTGAGCCGCCAGGCCCGCACCCAGGTCACGAGGCTCTGGTACGAGCTGAACGCCGCCCTCCTCGCCCTCGCCGAGCAGCACGCCGCCGTCGAGGTCGTGGACCTGGCCGGGCTGCTGGCCGAGGAGCCGTACGCGGCCCGCGACGACCGCATGCACCGCTACGGCGACCTGCCCTACACCGACGGCGCGCTGCTGGTGCTGGCCCGCGAGGTGCGCCGCGTCGTCCAGGCGAGCCTCGGCCTGTCGCGCAAGGTGCTCGCCCTCGACCTGGACGGCACGCTGTGGGGCGGCGTGCTCGGCGAGGCCGGCGCCGGCGGCGTGCAGCTGGGCGGCCTCTACCCGGGCAACTGCTACAGCGCGTTCCAGCGGGCCGTGCTACGGCTGCGCGAGCAGGGCGTCATCCTCGTCCTGGCCAGCAAGAACGACGCCGAGCCTGTCGACGAGGCGCTGAGCGGGCACCCCGAGATGCTGCTGCGCGCCGACGCGTTCGCGGCGCGGGCGGTCAACTGGTCGTCGAAGGCGGAGAACCTGAGCAGGGTGGCCGACGCTCTCGGCCTGCCGCCGTCCGCGTTCGTCTTCGTGGACGACACCGAGGTCGAACGCGCCGAGGTGGCCGACCGCTTTCCCGAGATCGGCGTCGTCTCGGCCGCCGGCGACCCCGCCCACCTGGTCAGGAGGCTGCTGCGGACCGGCTGGTTCGACGCGCCGTCGCTCACCGAGGCCGACCTGCGGCGCGCCGACCTCTACCGGGCGCGGGCGGAGCGGGCCGAGTTCTCCGACGGGTTCGAGGCGGCCGCCGACTACCTGCGGGCGCTGAAGATCGAGGTGGAGATCGCGCCGGTCA
Organism: Nonomuraea sp. NPDC049419; assembly: GCF_040676995.1. Classification (NCBI taxonomy): domain Bacteria; kingdom Bacillati; phylum Actinomycetota; class Actinomycetes; order Streptosporangiales; family Streptosporangiaceae; genus Nonomuraea; species Nonomuraea sp. NPDC049419. The sequence continues at coordinate 768,512 of NZ_JBFAQB010000001.1, forward strand.
CGCCGTACACGGTGGCGCGGGCGGCGCAGCTCGCCGCGCGGACGAACCAGTTCAACCTCACCGGCGTCAGGTTCGGCGAGGCCGAGACGGCAGAGCTGGCCGCGCGCCCCGACCACCTGGTGGCGACCGTGACGGTGTCCGACAGGTTCGGCTCCGACGGCGTCGTGGGCGCGCTGTGGGCCGAGCGCGGCGCGGTTACGTGGCGGGTGCTCAACCTGGTGCTGAGCTGCCGGGTGCTGGGACGCGGCATCGAGACGGCGATCGCCGCCTGGCTGTCCGAGCAGGCCGCCGAAAGCGGCGCGCGGACCCTGATCGGCCGGTACGTCCCCACGAAACGCAACCGGGTCGCCGCCGCCTTCTGGACGCAGGCCGGCTTCACCAGGGACGGGGACAGGGACGGGGACGGCTCGTTCGTCCTCGACCTGACCACCGGCACGGTGGACCTGCCCGGCTGGATCACGATGAGCGAGCGGAGCGGACATGAGTGAGCAGGTCAGCAGGGTCGTGACCGAGGTGCTCGCCGAGATACTCGGCGAGGACGCCGGGCGGCTGCGCCACGAGGACGTCCTGGCCGAGCGCGACTGGGACAGCATCAGCTCCCTGGAGGCGCTGGCCCAGCTCGAAAGCCGGCTGCGGGTCACGCTCGACCTGCGCGAGTTCCACGCCGTACGGACCGTCGGCGACCTCACCGAGCTGGTCGGCCGGACGACGGCCGCATGATCCTCGGCATCGACCACATCGGCCTGGCCACCCCGGAACCGCTGCGGACCGGAGCGTTCCTGGAGGCGCTCGGCCTGTCCCCGGTGGACGGCGGCGTCGCCGACGACTACGGCGTCACCTGTGAGTTCTGGCGCCTGCCCGGCCAGGGCCCCGACATCGAGCTGGTCTCACCGGCCCGCCCGAACTCGGCGATCGAGGGCAGGCTCGCCGGTCAGGGCCCAGGGCTCTACCACGTCGCGTTCGTCGTGGACGACGTCGAGGCCGAGCTGCGCCGGCTGCGCGGGAGCGGGCTGTCCCCGGTGGACGCCTCCCCGTGCAGGGGCGCCCGCCCTGGAATGACCGTGGCCTTCATGTACGTCCCCCGCCCCGCCGCGTTCCTCGTCGAGCTGGTGGCGTACCAGGAAAGCGCGGAACGGCGCGTATAGGCGGCATATTGCGGGCCCGCACAGAATGCCGAGCGGACCTCGATAACGACGGAAAAGGGGCACCCGGTGCGTTCCAACGAAGAATTCGTCGCGATCATCGGAATCGGCTGCAGGCTTCCCGGCGCGCGCGGACCGGAGGAGTTCTGGCGGCTGCTCCGCGACGGCCGCGACGCCATCGGCGAGGTGCCCGCCGACCGCTGGGACGCCGGCGCCTACTACGACCCGACGCCCGCCACGCCGGGCCGGATCAACAACCGGCTGGGCGGCTTCATCGACGGCGTGGACGAGTTCGACGCCGAGTTTTTCCGGCACTCGCCGCGCGAGGCCGCGCGTACCGACCCGCAGCAGCGCGTCCTGCTGGAGGTCGCATGGGAGGCGCTCGAAGACGCGGGGCTGCCCGCGCACCTGCTGGCCGGCTCGCGTACGGGCGTCTTCGCGGGCGTGCACTTCAGCGACTACGAGTGCATGGAGTCGGCCGACTCCCACGACAACGACCTCTACTCGATGCGCGGCACCGCCCGCAGCGTCATCGCCGGCCGCCTGTCGCACGCGCTGGCCCTCCAGGGCCCCAGCATGGTCATCGACGCCGCCTGCTGCTCCTCCCTGGTGGCGCTGCACCTCGCCTGCCAGAGCATCCGGCGCGGCGAGGCCGACCTGGCGCTGGCCGCCGGCGCGAACGTGCTGCTCGACCCCGGCATCAGCGTGTCGTTCTCGCGGGGCAACATGCTGGCGCCCGACGGGCGCTGCAAGGCGTTCGACGCCTCGGCCAACGGGTTCGTGCGCAGCGACGGGTTCGGCGTGGTCGTGCTCAAGCCGCTGTCGGCGGCCCTGGCCGACCGCGACCGCGTCTACGCCGTGGTACGCGGCGGCGCGGTCAACAACGACGGCCAGACCGGCGCCTCCGCCGGCACGCCCAGCCGGTCGGGGCAGGAGCAGGTGCTGCGCGCCGCGTACGCCGACGCCGGCCTGACCCCCGACCGGGTGCACTACGTGGAGGCGCACGGCACCGGCACGGCCGTCGGCGACCCGGTCGAGCTGTCCGCCATCGCGGCGGTCTTCGCGGCGGGCCGCCCGGCGGACCGGCCGGTCAAGGTCGGCTCGGTCAAGACCAACATCGGGCACACCGAGGGCACCGCGGGCATCGCCGGCGTCATCAAGGCCGCGCTCAGCCTGCACCACAGGACGCTGCCGCCGTCGCTGCACTGCGCCGAGCCCACGCCCGCCTTCGCCTGGGACCGGCACGCCGTCCGGGTGCAGCGGGAGCTGGAGCCGTGGCCGGCGGACGCGCCCACCGCGGTCGGGGTCAGCTCGTTCGGCATCACCGGCACGAACGCCCACGTCGTCCTGGAGGCCGCCCCCACCCCCGAACCCGCCGCCGAACCCGCCGCCGAACCCGCCGCCCGCGCCGCCGCTTCCGCTACGGGGTCCGCCGCGGTCGCGTCCGAGCCGGCGGTCGCCTCGCGCGGGCTGCTGCTCGCCCTGTCCACGCGGTCCAAGCAGGCGCTGGCCGACGCGGCGGGCGCGTACGAGGAGCTGCTGGCCAGGCCGGACGGCCCCGCCGCGCTGGACGTGTGCCGGGCGGCGGCCACCCGCCGCAGCCACGAGCCGCACCGGCTGGTCGTGCACGCCGGGTCGGCCGCCGAGATGCGCGAGGCGCTGACCGCGTTCAAGGAAGGCCGGGCCAAGGCGGGCACGGTCACCGGCCGGGTGCCCGCGCGGCCTGGCAAGGTGGCGTTCGTCTTCCCCGGGCAGGGCTCGGAGTGGCCCGGCATGGGCGCGGAGCTGCTCGCGTCCGAGCCGGTCTTCCGCGGCGCGATCGAGCGGTGCGACGCGGCCGTGCGCCGGTGGAGCGGCTGGTCGGTGCTGGAGCTGCTGTCCGGCCCGCCGGAGCGGATGACGGCGCTGCCGATCGACGTGGTGCAGCCGGTGCTGTTCTCCGTGCAGGTGGCGCTGGCCGCGCTCTGGCGGTCGTGGGGCATCGTGCCCGACACCGTGATCGGGCACAGCATGGGCGAGCTGGCGGCGGCCTGCGCGGCCGGCCGGCTCTCCCTGGACGACGGCGCCCGTGTCATCTGCGCCCGCAGCCGGCTGATGGCGACCACGGCGGGCCGGGGCGGCATGGCCGTGGTGGGCCTGGCCCACGAGGAGGCCCGCGCGCTGGTGGGGCCGTACGCGGGGCAGGTCTCGGTGGCGGCGCTCAACGGCCCGTCCACCACGGTCGTCTCCGGTGACCGGGCCGCGATCGACAAGATCGTGGGCGAGCTGGAGGGCGGCGAGGTCTTCTGCCGTCGCATCGACATCGACGTCGCCGCCCACAGCCCCCACATGGACGCCCTGCGCGACCTGTTGCGCACGGAGATCGCCGGCGTCGGCGGCGAGGCCGCCGCGGATGGGCCGGCGTTCCACTCGACCGCCGACCCTGAGGCGGAGCGGCTGGACGCCGCCTACTGGGTGCGGAACCTGCGCGAGCCGGTGCGGTTCTGGCCGGCCGTCGAGCGGCTGGTGGCCGAGGGGCACGACACGTTCGTGGAGATCAGTCCGCACCCGGTGGTGCTCGGCGCGATCGGCCGCGGCATCGAGGCCGACCTGCTCCTGTTGCCGTCGATGCGGCGCGACGAGGGTGTGGAGGTGGCGCTCGGCTCGCTCGCCCACCTGTACGTGGCGGGCCACGAGCCCGACTGGCCCGCCCTCTTCCCCGGCCGGGGCGCGCACGTGGACCTGCCGCGCTATCCGTGGCAGCACACCAGCTTCCCGTGGAAGGACTCGGCCAAGGCCGGGCGTCCCCGGCACGGCACGGCGGGCCACCCGCTCCTCGGCGCCCGGATGCAGCTCGCCGCGCATCCCGGCACCGAGTTCTGGGAGTCGTGGCAGGACGTCCGCACCACGCCGTACCTGGCCGAGCACCGCGTGGACGACATGGCCGTCTTCCCCGCGGCCGGCTACGCGGAGATGGCCCTCGCGGCATCGGGCGGCGAGCCGGTGGAGCTGGCCGGCCTGATCTTCGCCGCCGCCCTGACCCTGCCCGACCAGCGCACCACCCAGGTCCAGCTGGCGCTGGCCGGCACGGGGGAGCAGCGCGCCTTCCAGATCTACAGCGACCAGGGCGACGGCGCCTGGACCCTGCACGCGAAGGGCCGCCTCCGCCCAGCCCCGGCCACAGCCCCGGCCACAGAACCGGCCACAGAACCGGCCCCAGCCCCGGCCACAGAACCGGGCACGGAAGCGGCCACGGGGGCGATCGCGCAGGCGCCGGCGGTGCCCGAGGGCTGTGCGGTCATCGGCGCGGACGACTTCTACCGGGAGTGCGCCGCGCGCGGCCTGCGCTACGGGCCGCGGTTCCAGCGGATCCAGCGCGTGCACCGTACGGGTGACGAGGCGTGGGCGGAGCTGTCCGGCTTCGACACGGTGACCGCCCCCGGCGACCCGCACGTGGTGCACCCGGCGATCCTCGACGCCTGCCTGCAGACCGTCCTCGCCACGCTGCCGGACGGCACGGACACGTACCTGCCGGTCAGCCTCACACGGCTGCGCCTGCACGGCGCGCCCGCCGACGGCTGCCTCGCCCACGCGAGCCTCAGCGCCGACGGCCGCGCCGACCTCAAGGTGTGGAACCCGGACGGCACGCTCGTCCTGGAGGTGGACGGCCTGGCGATGCGCCGCCTGGGCGGCACGGACGAGGCCACGGAGAAGATGACCGAGGCCCGCTACGAGATCGCCTGGCAGCCGCTGCCCGCCCCGCCCCGCAAGGAGACCACCCGCCGCCTCCTGCTCCTCGACGCCCCCGGCGGCACGCTGCACGAGACGCTGACCGCCCGCGGCCACACCTGCGTCAGGGTCCACCCCGGCCAGACGTACGAGCGCGTAGCCCCCGACCATTACGTCATCGACCCGGCCGCCCCCGCCGACTTCGCCCGCCTGCTCACCGACACCGCCGCCGACTTCGACCTGGACGGCGTCATCCACGCCTGGGCCCTGCTCCCCGGCGACACGGGCCGGACGGGGGAGCGGGACCGCGCCCCGTCCACGGGAGCGGCCACCGCCCAGGACGCGGCGACGTCGGACGCGGACGTGCTGGCCGGGGCGCTCGCCCTGGCCTGCGGCGGTGCGCTGCACCTGGTGCAGGCCCTGGCCGGCACATCGACCCGGCTGTGGATCGTCACCACGGGAGCCGTCGCGGTCAGGCAGGGCGAGCTGCCCGACATCGTGCCGGCGTCCCTGTGGGGATTCGGCAGGACCGTCGCCCACGAGCACCCCGAGCTGCGCTGCACCCTCGTGGACCTCGAACAGGGCAGCCCCGGCGCGCTCGCCGACGAGCTGGCGGCCGAGGACGAGGACCAGGTGGCCTGGCGGCACGGCGAGCGGTACGCGGCCAGGATGCGCCGCCTGCCCTACCCCGTACAGGAGGACGACGAGACCGTGCGCGGCGCCGAGCTGCTGCGCGGCGGCGGCAGGTTCCGGCTGGAGATGCCCGCGCCGGGCCCGCTCGACCGGCTCCGCCTCACCCCCGCGGAGGCGGAGCCGGCCGCGCCCGGCGAGGTCGAGGTCGAGGTGGCGGTGGCGGCGCTGAACTTCAAGGACGTGCTGCGGGCGATGGGCGTGCTGCCCGCCGCCACGACGGCCGCCCTGCCGCTCGGCATCGAGTGCGCGGGCCGCGTCACCGCACTCGGCCAGGGCGTCGAAGGGCTGTCGGTGGGGCAGCGGGTGGTCGCCATCACCGACTCCTCGCGCGGCTGCGTGGCCTCCCACGTGCACGCCGACGCCCGCGTGGTCGTGCCGCTGCCCGACGCGCTGAGCTTCGAGGACGCCGTGACGGCGCCGATCGTCTTCCTGACCGCGTACTTCGGGCTGGAACGGCTGGCCGGCATGGGCGCGGGCGACAGGGTGCTGATCCACTCGGCCAGTGGCGGCGTGGGCCTCGCGGCCGTGCAGCTCGCCCGCGCGGCGGGCGCCGAGGTGTTCGCCACCGCCGGGAGCGAGGAGAAGCGCGCCTACCTGCGCGACGAGCTGGGCATCGAGCACGTCATGGACTCCCGTTCCGTGGACTTCGCCGCGCAGGTGCGGGAGCTGACCGGCGGCGAGGGTGTGGACATCGTGCTGAACTCGCTGTCCGGCGACGCCATCGAGGCGGGCCTGGCGGCGCTGCGCCCCGGCGGCCGGTTCGTCGAGCTGGGCAAGCGCGACATCGAGGAGAACACCCAGCTCGGGCTCGCCCACTTCGGCAGGGGCCTGTCGTTCTGCTCGCTCGACGTCGAGGCGCTGTTCCTGCACCGGCCCGAGCAGGTCGGCGCGGCGCTGTGGGAGCTCATGGGCCGCCTCGCGGACGGCCGGCTGAGCCCGCTGCCCAGGGAGGTGCACCCCGTACGGACGGCCGGCGCCGCCTTCCGCCGCCTCGCCAGGGCCAGGCACGTCGGCAAGGTGCTGGTGTCCATGGAGCCGGAGCCGTCGGGTGATCTGCCGGTCCGCGCGGACGGCAGCTACCTGGTCACCGGCGGCCTGGGCGCGCTCGGCCTCGGCACCGCGCGGGCCCTGGCCCGCGAGGGCGCGGGACACCTGATCCTGCTCGGCAGGCGCGCGCCGAGCCCGGAGACGGCCGCCGAGCTGGACGCGCTGCGCGCGGCCGGCACCGCCGTCACCGTGATACGCGCCGACGTCGCCAGGCACGCCGACCTGGCCCGCGCCGTCACCTCGGCCCTGGCGGGCGCGCCCCCGCTGCGCGGCGTCGTGCACGCGGCCGGCGTGCTGGCCGACCGCACGCTGGCCCAGCTCACCTGGGAGGACTTCACGACCGTGCTCGGCCCGAAGGCGCTCGGCTCCTGGAACCTGCACCGGCTCGCGGCCGGCGCGCCGCTCGACTTCTTCGTGCTGTTCTCCTCCGTCGCGGCCCTGCTCGGCAACCCGGGCCAGGCCAACTACGCGGCGGGCAACACCGCCATGGACGCGCTCGCCCACCACCGGCGCGCCCACGGCATGCCCGCCACCACGATCAACTGGGGCCCCTGGTCGGACATCGGGCTCGCGGCCCGCCCCGACCGCGGCGGCCGGCTGGAGGACCGCGGCCTGCCGAGCTGCACCCCCGACGAGGGCTTCGACGCGCTCATGCGGGAGCTGGCGGCGGGCGGGCCCGCGCAGGTGGCGATCACCCGGTTCGAGCCGGGCCGCTGGGCGGAGCTGCTGCCCTCGGCCGGGCGCGGCTCGCTGCTGCGCGACCTGCTGGCCGTCCCCGACGACTCCGGCGCGGACCGGGCCGGCCACGACGGCAAGGGGCTCAAGGACGAGCTGCTCGCCGCCGCGCCGGACCGCCGCGCCGGCCTGCTCGTCGAGCACGTCACCCGGCAGATCGCCAAGATCACCAGGACGGATCCCGCGCTGCTGGATCCGGAGGCGTCGGCCACGTCGCTGGGCGTGGACTCGCTCATGGCGATGGAGCTGCGCCAGGCCATCGAGTCCAGCACGGGCGTGGTCGTCTCGACGGCCCGGCTGCTCGGCGGCGCGACCATCGTGGAGATCGCGAGGTACGTCGAGTCCGGCCTCACCGAGGCGCACGCTCCCGCCCAGGCCGCCGCGTCCGGTCGTGCCGAGGCGCACGCCCCGGCCCAGGCCGCCCAGCCGGTGGCCGTGCCGGAGCTGCGCCCCGAGCAGGTCGACGAGCTGTCGGACGGCGACCTCGACGCCGTGCTCGGTCAGTTGCTGGCCGGTGGGGAGAGCACCGCGTGACGGGCATCGCCGACCTGCTCGACCGGCTCGCGCCGGAGGAGAAACGCGCGCTCGTACGCGACCTGCTGCTGCGCCGTGCGAAGGGCGACGAGCTGTTCCCGCTCTCGCACGGCCAGCAGGCCATGTGGTTCTTGCACCACGTCGATCCCGGCAATCCCGCCTACAACGTCCCGTCCGCGTGGCGGGTGCTGACCCGGCTGGACCGGGCGGCCTTCGACGGCGCGCTCGCCGACCTGGCCGCCCGGCACCCGATGCTGCGGACGACGTACGTGGCGCTGGAGGGCATCCCGTTCCAGCGCGTGCACCCGCCGGCCGGGCAGGTGCGGCTGGAGTCGTACGACGCCCGCGACCTCGACGAGGACGCCTTCGCCGCGCTGCTCACCCGCGAGGCGATGCGCCCGTTCGACCTCGCGGAGGGCCCGGTGCTGCGCTGGCACCTGTACGACCGCGGCGACGGCGGGCAGGTCCTGCTGCTCAACGGCCACCACATCGCCCTGGACGCCTGGTCGGCCTTCCAGTGCCTGGACGAGCTGGGTGTGCTCTACACCGCCAGGCTGCGGGGCGAGCCGCCGGACCTGCCGGAGGTGGGCGCCCGCTACACCGACTACGTCCGCCGGCAGGCGGCCCTGCTGAGCGGGCCCGAGGGCGCGCGGCTGGCCGGGTACTGGCGTAAGAGGCTCGCCGGGCCGCTGCCCGACCTGGGGCTGCGTACGGACCGGCCGCGTCCCCGCGTCCGCCGCCGGCGCGGCGACCGGTGCCCGGTGTCGTTCGACGCCGAGCTGTCGGCCGCGCTGCGCCGCCTGGCCGACGCCGAGGCGGCGACGCTGTTCGTGGTGCTGCTGGCCGGCTTCTACACCCTGCTCTACCGGCACACCGGGCAGGCCGACCTGCGGGTGGCGACTCCGACCGCGCACCGGGAGCAGGCCGCCTTCAGCGAGGTCGTCGGCTATTTCGCGGACTCGGTGGTGCTGCGCGCCGACCTCGCGGGGCCGCCGTCGTTCCGCCTGCTCGTGCGGCGCGTACGCGACGGCGTGCTCGACGCGCTCGACCACCAGGACCTGCCGTTCGCGGTGCTGGTGGACCTGCTCAACCCCGAGCGCGACCCGAGCCGCCCGCCGCTGTGCGAGGTCAGCTTCGGCATGCAGAAGTCGCACCGCGTCCGGTTCCGGCAGGCGCGCGGGCCGGAAGGGGTGTCGCTGTTCGGGCTGCGCTCGGCGGACGCGCTCGTGCTCGACCTGGGCGGCCTCGTGCTGGCGCCGCACCCGCTGTCGCACCCGACCTCCCGCTACGACCTCGACCTGCAACTGCACGAGACGGACGGGACGATCGCGGGCGCGCTGACGTACGACACCGATCTGTTCGACCGGGCGACCGTCGAACGCCTGGTGAGCAACCTGCGGGTGCTGCTGGCCGCGGCCGTCGCCGACCCCGACGCGCCGCTGTCCCGGCTGCCCATGCTGACCGAGGAGGAGCAGCGGCTCATGCTCGGGTGGGGCGCCGGCTGAGCGGGCCCTGGCGCGCGGAAGGGGGGCCTAGACCTACCCCCGGCGTAGGCCGATGCCCCCGAATTCGGGTGGCGGTTTCACCACCGTCGCCCTCCTGACTTCACGTGTCAGAAAGCCGCGGGCCATCGCCGGAGATGAGTCAACGTCATATTCTCCGATGGCCTGCGGTTTCACCGCCCCTGCCGGAACATAATTCCGGTATATTTCAAGAATGCCGGTCACGCTTATCCGATGAGTCGTCGCTCCGTGTGATGACGGCCTTTTTTCGTGATTTTCAGTTGTCAAGTAAAAGGTTGTCCGCGATTACAGCTTTCTTTATCAGAAGATGGCAATCTTGGAGTGTTCGAGCATTCGGGTAAACAAGGGGGTGCCACATGGAGTTCCGGCTCCTGGGGCCGGTCGAGGCCTGGAGTGGCAGGCGTGCCGTTCCGCTGGACGGGGCCAAGTTACGCACCGTGCTGGCTGCGTTGCTGTTCGCCGAGGGCAGGCCGCTTTCTGATCAGAGAATGAGCTACCTGCTGTGGGGTGAACAGCCGCCCACGACACCGGGCGCGCAGATCTGCACGTACGTGTCGCGGCTCCGGCACCGGCTGCGGAAAGGCAGCCTGGAAATCTCTCGCGAAGGAAGTGGTTATCAGCTGGTCACCGGACAATGGGAAGTGGACCACCGCAAATTCCAGGCCCTGGCCGACCAGGGCGCCCGCCAGCTCGGCGCCGGAGAATTCATCCAGGCGGAGAGCACGCTCAGGAGGGCGCTCGCGCTGTGGCGCGGCCCCGCCCTCTGCGACGTGACCGGGCAGCTGTCGGCCGCGGAGCTCCCCGGCCTGGAGGAGAGCCGCAGGACGGTGCTGGAGCGGCACATCGACGCCAGGCTGGCCCTGGGCATGCACGTGGAGCTCGTACCCGAGCTGACCGGCCTCGTGAGCGAGGACGCGCTCAGGGAGGGGCTCAGGACCCAGCTCATGATCGCGCTCTACCGCTGCGGCCGGCCGGCCGACGCGCTCCAGGTCTACCAGCAGGGACGGGAGATCCTCGCCGAGCACCTGGGCATCGCGCCGGGGGAGGAGCTGCAGCGCGTGCACCAGGCGATCCTGACCGGAGACTCCGGGCTCGACCACCCGGACGTGCTCAACCTGCGAGGCGCCGCCTGACGGGGGCGGAGCCGCTGGAAGATATAGCTGAGGTATGGCCGCGCCGCCTAGGTTCCCCCTGACCAAGCCACACGGGGGGACGGGAGACGGACGGTGCGGACGGGGATGTGGCTCATAGGAGCACGGGGGTCGGTGGGCACGACGGCGACGCTGGGAGCCGCCGCCATGCGCGCGGGTCTGGTGGCGCCCACGGGGTGCGTCACCGCGCGGCCCGACTTCGCCTCCGTGCCCCTCACGGAATTCGGCGACCTGGTGTTCGGCGGGCACGAGCTGGTGGACACTCCGCTGCTCAAGCGCGCCGAACAGCTGGTCGACGCCCGCGTGGTGCCCGCGGGGCTGCCCGCGCTCGTCGAGCGCGACCTGCGGGCGGCGGAGGAGGAGATCCGGCCCAGCCCGCTCGCCACCGCGCCCGACCAGCGCACCGCCGTCGAGGAGGCGGCCGCCCACCTGGCCGGATTCCGCACCAGGAACGGACTGGACACCGTCGTCGTGGTCAACGTCTCCTCGACCGAGGCGCCGCTGCCGTACGAGCTGCCGCAGCACGCCACCCTCGACGCGCTGCGCCACGCGCTCGCCACGGACACCGCGGAGCTGCCGCCCAGCTCGCTGTACGCCATGGCGGCGTTCACGGCCGGCTGCCCCTACGTCGACTTCACGCCCTCCACGGGAGCCAGGCTGCCCGCCCTGGCCGAGCTCGCCGAGGAGCGGCGGGTGCCGTACGCGGGCCACGACGGCAAGACCGGCGAGACCCTGGTGAAGTCGGTGCTCGCGCCGATGTTCGCCAGGCGGGCGCTGCGCCCGCTGTCCTGGTCGGGCACCAACCTGCTCGGCGGCGGCGACGGCGCCACCCTGGCCGAGCCCGACCGCGCCGACAGCAAGATCCGCTCCAAGCGCCGCATGCTCGCCGAGACCCTCGGCGAGGACGTCCACGACGCCGTGCACATTCACCACGTGCCCGACCTCGGCGACTGGAAGACCGCCTGGGACCACGTCACGTTCGAGGGCTTCCTGGGCGTGCGGATGACCCTGCAGTTCACCTGGCAGGGCTGCGACTCCGCGCTGGCCGCCCCGCTGGTGCTCGACCTCGCCCGCCTCGCCGCCGCCGCCCACCGCGCCGGCCTGCGCGGGCCGCTCCCGGAGCTGGCGTTCTTCTTCAAGGACCCGCTGGGGACGCGCGAGCACGGCCTGGAACGCCAGTACGACACCCTGGTGACCTGGGCTCAGTCCATGAGCAGCGCCGCCAGCTGATCGGCCAGATCGAGGAGCGGCGCCAGGTCGTCCACCTCGCCCGCCCTGGACACCCTGAAGCCGTGCCTGCGCCCGTGGAAGGCGCCCTGCACCGCGTGGAACTGGGCCCACCGGCGCACCCGCTCGCGATCCAGCTCGGCCGTCTCGGCGAAGACGTCCAGCGTACGCAGCAGCGCCTTGCCCAGGTCGCCCGCCTCAAGCAGCTTCAGCACCAGCGACTTGACCAGCGGCCCCACGTCATAGGCGGGGTCACCGGCGTAGCCCTTGGGATCGACGGCCAGCCACGGCTCCCGCTCGGCCCGCAGGATGTTGCCGGGATGCAGGTCACCGTGGATGAGGATGCCGGGCTGCGCCGCCCCCACCTCGCGGACGGTGGCCACGGCGGCGTCCACCACGTACGCCGGCATGGTGTGCGGCAGCTCGGCCGCGTCCCTGCGCAGCTCCTCCTCCCAGGCGCCGGCCCGGTCGTGCAGGCGCGGCAGGTGGTCCGGCGCGGGGACGGCGAGGCGGCGGCTCAGCAGGCCCGCCACCGTCACCATCTCCTCCACGTCCCCGGCCGTCGCCAGGGTCCGGGTGTCGGCACGTTCGAGCAGCATGGCGTAGCGGTCGTCGGCCCGCTCGTACAGCATGACCGCGCCCCGCCCGCCCCACGCCGCGAACGCGTCCGGCTCGTGCACGTTGCCCGGATGCGGGAACGACACTTTGATCACCGCGGGCCCGCCGCCGGGGCGCCGCACGGGCACGATCACACCGACCCCGCCGTGCAGCACCTCACCGTCCGGCACACACCCCCACCGCTTCGTCAGCTCGGTCACGATCGCCGGCAGCTCGGCGATCCACGCCGCCCCAGCCTCACCCTCACGCGCGACGGTGCCCTGCGCCAACCCCTCCGGAATGCGGATCATCCGGGCACACTATCGCGTGTAGTTCTGCCCCAAGGGCTTTCCTGGCACCGGCTTGGCGATGAGCGCGACCGGGATGAAGAAGCACATCTGGGCGATCGCCATGGTCAGCGTCCACAGCGCCTTCTCGTCGTAGTGGACGGCCGCCCTGGCGAACAGCTCGTCGGGGACGCGCTCCCCGTACGGGTTCGGGGTCAGCACGGCCTCCACCAGCTCCAGCGCGACCCGTTCCGCGTCCGTGAAACGGGGGGCGTCCCGCCACGACGCCACCGCCGTGATCCGCTCCTCCGTCTCCCCGGCCGCCCGCAGCTCGCCGGTCTGCCGCACCGTGTGGTACGTGTTGCCGACCAGCTGCCCGGCGCGCAGCTGCACCAGGTGCACGGTGGTCTGGGGAATCGTCCCGTTCATGACGGCCTTCGCCATCGCGCCGGCGATCTCGCCCACCTCGGGGATGAACCGGGCGGGATCGGGCAGTCGCGACTCGGACATCACAGCATTCCTCTCCTCGGATGTTCGTACGGGACTCCGACGACGCAGCCGGGCGAAATGTGAGCCTCACATCTCCGCCCCCTACGTCGTCATCCTTGGTGAAGACCCGCGGCACACGAGGGGACCGGCCACGACATGACCACGCCCGACCCGAGCCTGATCGGCGAACGACGCCAGCTCATCAGCCTCGCCTACCGCCTGCTCGGCTCCCTGGCCGACGCCGAGGACGTCGTCCAGGAGACCTACGCCCGCTGGTACGCCATGCCGGACGAGGAACGGCAGGCCATCGAGGTGCCGGCCGCGTGGCTCACCAAGGTCGCCGGCCGCATCTGCCTCGACCTGCTCGGCTCGGCCAGGGCCAGGCGCGAGCGCTACGTGGGGGAGTGGATCCCGGAGCCGCTGCCCGAACGTACGGACTGGATCACCGCCGACCCCGCCGACCCAGCTGATCGCGTCACCCTCGACGAGTCGCTCAGCATGGCCTTCCTCGTCGTGGTCGAGTCGATGACCCCGGCGGAGCGCGTGGCGTTCATCCTGCACGACGTCTTCCGCTACCCCTTCGCCGAGGTGGCCGAGATCGTCGGCCGCACGCCCGCCGCCTGCCGCCAGCTCGCCTCCTCCGCCCGCCGCCGCATCACCGCCGCCCAGCCACCCGAGACCACGAACGCGCAGCGCGCCGGCGTCGTCAGGACCTTCAAGCGGGCCTGGGAGTCCCAGGACATCGCCGCCCTCATCGGCCTCCTCGACCCCGCCGCCACGCTCACCGCCGACGGCGGCGGCCTGGTGCCCGCCGCCCTCGAACCGATCCGCGGCGCCGCCGCGATCGCCCGCTACGCGCTGGAGATCACGGAGATGATCCCCGCGCTCTCGCTCACGGAACGGATGGTCAACGGCCGGCCCGGGCTGGTGGCCGAGCAGGAGGGGCGGACGGCGGCGGTGATGGCGTTCGAGGTGGCGGGGGACCGCATCACGAACATCTGGGCCGTACGCAACCCCCACAAACTCCGCGCCTGGTCAGCGTCGTAGGCCGTCGAAGAAGATCGTCGTGATGCGTACGGCCTCGTCCTTCCACCCCGCGGTGGCCCGCATCCCGCAGACCCCGCCGAGCGCGCGCAACACCGTACGCCCGCCGACCCCCTCACGCAGCGTCCCCGCCGCCACCCCCGCCTCAAGCAGCCGATCGAGAGCCTGCGCCATCTGCGTACGAGCGTCCTCGAAGACCGGCGAATCGGTCGCCATGATGCTCTCCAGCGCCACGGCCATGCCCTTGCTCACCGCCGCGTGCTCCACGAGCAGCAGCAGGAACCGCCGCAGGGCCTCCTCGGGGGCGTACCGGCCGAGGTGCTCATCGGCCGCGCCGCACAACGTGGCGACCTCGTCGCGATAGACCTCCTCCACCAGGGCCTCGCGGGTCTCGAAGTGGCGGTAGAGCGTACCGACCGCCACGCCGGCCCGCCGCGCGATCTCCTCGACCTGGATCTCGGCCTCCCCACCGAGGAACGCCTCGCGCGCCGCGGCCAGGAGCGCCTCGCGGTTGCGCCGCGCATCCGCGCGCATCGGACGTGAGGACGTCACCAGCACCTCCCTAAGGTGAATCGGACTCCGCTTGCTGTAGTGTTACCGGAGTCCGATTCACATTAGCCGAGGAGCAACCCCCATGACCGTCGACGAGGGCCTGAACGGCCTGCGCGTCCTGATCACCGGCGGCAGCCGCGGCCTGGGCGCCGCCACCGCCCGCCGCTTCGCCGCCGCCGGCGCGACCGTGCTCACCGCCTCCCGCGGCGAACCCCCCGAGGACCTGCCCGCCACCTTCATCCGCGCAGACCTCGCCACGGAGCAGGGCGTGACCGCCCTCGCCCAGCAGGTCATCGACACCGTGGGCGGCGTGGACGTCCTGGTGAACAACGCCGGCGCCACCACCCCGCTGACACCCACGTTGGAGCGCCCCGACGAGTACTGGCGCAGAGACCTGGACATCAACCTGCTGAGCGCCGTCCGCCTCGACCGCGCCCTCGTCCCGGGCATGGCAGAACGCGGCTCAGGCGTCGTGGTGCACGTCTCCTCCATCGCCAGCCGCACGCCGCAGAACGGCGACATCTCGTACGCGGCCGCGAAGGCCGCACTGAACGCCTACAGCCGCGGCCTCGCCGCCGAGGTGGGCCGGAGCGGCGTACGGGTGGTGTGCGTCCTCCCCGGCTTCATCGCCACAGAAGGCGCCATCGCGCACCACCAGGAGATCGCCGACACACAAGGCATCACCCTGAAGCAGGTACAGCAACAGACAGCCGACCACCTCAACATCCCCATGGGCCACTTCGGCCACCCCGAGGACGCCGCCGAACTGATCGCCTTCCTCGCTTCCCGCCGCGCGAAATGGCTGACGGGCGCCCAGTTCCGCGTCGACGGCGGCATCATCCCGGTGGTGTGACCATGCTCTTCACCCTGGCCTCGATCATCATCGACACGGCGGACCTGGAGGGGGAGAGCACGTTCTGGCACCACCTGCTGGGCGGCACCCTCACCCGCACCCCCACCCACCACTTCCTCCAGGCGGAGGGCTTCCCGGTCATAGTGCTCCAGCTGGCCCCCGACCACGCACCACCGACCTGGCCGACCCCGGCGATCCCCCAGCAACTGCACCTGGACCTGAGGACAGACGACCTGACCACAGCCACCCGGCAAGCCCTGAACGCCGGTGCCCACCACGTGACGTCCAACGTCTACACCAGCCCCTCCGGCCACCCCTTCTGCCTACGCGAGGGCTGACAAGGAAGACGGCCGGCCCCTGCACAGCTCAGAGGAAGACCAGCGACCCAGGCGATCGCCGGGGGACCGCCGGGGGATCGCCGGGGGATCGGGGGACCAGTCACCTTGCTCAGAACGTCCTAGCCGCCCCACCCGCCAAATCCCGCACCACCTCAATCAGCTCAGCCGGATCAAACGGCTTGGTCAGGTAGGCATCCACCCCGATCCCCCGACCCCGCGCCTTGTCATCATCCTGAGCCCGAGCCGTGATGAGCACCACCTTGATATGCCGGGTGGCGTCATCCGTCCGCAGCCGCTGCGCCGTCGTCCACCCGTCCAGGAACGGCATCATCACATCGAGCGTGATGACATCGGGCATGACATCCAGCACCCGATCAAGGCAGTCCTGCCCGTCGGTGGCGGTCACCACCTCGAACCCCTCCAGGTCGAGGTTGACCGCGATCAGCTGCCTGATGACCTCGTCATCGTCTACGACCAGTACTTTCCCAAGAGCCTCACCCACGGCCGCCAAGCTAACCCGTAGCTGGGCGGTCACGGGTGGTTTTCGCGGGATGCGTTCATGGAGTGTTATCTGGTGCGTAGTGGTCCCCGGGTACTGGTAGCCTTGTCACCTGTTGAGCCCCCTTAGCTCAGGGGATAGAGCACCGGCCTCCGGAGCCGGGTGCGCAGGTTCGAATCCTGCAGGGGGCACTCACGATCTCCAGTAAGGACCTGCGGAAACGCAGGTCCTTCTGCGTTCTTGGGTGTGGTGGAGGCTCGTCACCGGCATTGGAGAGTACTTTCCGGACGGGGATTCCCACGCTCACCGTCCAGCAGAGGCCGTCGATGCGCGCCACGCTACCCTTAACGCCCCGGGCTGTCCGTATTCTGCGGCACCTGGTCTACGCCGGAGGCACGACCGGGGCCGAGCCGTACCGGATCACTCGCTCCGAGATCACCGTCCACGCCCATGTCCTGGACTTGGACCAGGAGCACGACGAACTGCAGCGCGCCGAGCACGGAGTCGACACCCGTGGCCTTATCGGGAGCGGCGGCGGGAGGCGCAGTTCACGCAGGTCTTGATGGCCGGGAGGACCTTCAAGCGCTCGATGGGGATGCGTCGCCCGCACCTCGCGCAGATCCCGTAGGTGCCATCGCGTAGCCGCTCGGAAGCGAGGTCCAGTTCGGCGAGGTGTGTCAGGGCCTGATCGAGAAGGGCCTGAACGTGGGCCCGCTCGAACGCTGTGGATGTGCCTTCGGGGTCATGCTCGTCGTCGGAGGCCGTCAGCGCCGACGATGTGACGATCTCGTCCCGGTCGCGGCTCAGCAGGGCGATGCGGTCCGTGGTGCTGCGGCGGTCGGCGTCGAGTAGTTCTCGTATGGTCGCCTGCTCGGAGGGGGAGAGCGCGGCGTCCCGATGATGTTCGGTCATCACGGCTCCTCACCTTCTCCATCAGATTAGTCGCCGCCCTCCCCAGCCGCCCTCCCCAGCCGCTCGCCGCAGAGCTCGGCCGCCGGGTCACGGCCAGCGCACGTCCGGGGTGCGTTCCAGGAACTGCGCGTACCGCTCGAACGCCCGCTCGACCTCCGCCCGGTCGCTGCTGTGGAGTGGTGTGAGCGGCTGCACGGTGATCCGTACCTGGCTCTTCGTGAGAGTGCGTTTCCAGATGGCCACGACCCGGCCGGCGCGTACCACGGTGGACTGGAAGATCCCGTTGTTGCCGGGGATGATGGCCGCTTTGTGCTCGTCGGCGACCATGAGTGAGCGGTCTTTGTAGCCCAGCAGGTATTCGTCGAATCCGGGCAGCACGAGCAGCTCGTCGTCGCCGGCCGGGGGAGGGGTGGCGTCGAGGAGCGTGGCGTCGAGGTAGGTCTCCACGCCGTGGACGGTAACCCTGGCCAGCGCGTCGCCGGCCACGGCGATGCCGCGTTTGGCGTCGGCCGCGGTCAGGCCGGTCCAGCCCGCGAAGTCTTGCCTTGTGGTCGGTCCACGGCCGCGGAAGTAACGCAGCGCGATGGTGCCCAGCGCCTCGTCGCGCTCCGGCCGGTGCGGGTCGGGAACCCACTCGTCGAGCAGCACGAAGCTCTGCTCGTTGCCGATGTTGGGGGCGATGCACAGCAGGCCGCGCTGGCTGGCGTACCACAGCAGGTGGTAGCCGCGCTGGCCGCCGGTGTCGATGCCCTTGTCAGCCAGCACGGCCAGGCACTCCGACCGGCTCAGCCGCCCGCCGCCGGCCAGGGCCTCGCCCAGCACCTCCATGGCCTGAACGGCGGCCTCCTCCGAGAGGCCCAGTTGCTCGCGCCGCCTCGCCGCACCGTTCAGCACCCGGACGCCCATCAGTTCGACCATCCAGCGGGCGTCGCGGGACGGGACGAAATGGATGGTGCCGCGCATCGGCCACGTGCGCAGCGCCTCACGCCGCTCCAGCGCGTCGGTGACGTCGGCGGCGGTGAGTCCGGGCAGGCGCACGCCGAACGACCACAGACCGCTGGCCAGGTCTTGCGCCTGCATCGCCCCGAGCCAGGTCACCACCTCGGCCACGCTCGTCGCCCGCCTGGCATCGCCGGACGACGCTCGGAGCAGCAGGCTGGACATCCGCAGGCCGAGCACCTGTTGGGGGGAGAGTTCCACCGGTCAACCGTATCTTTCGCCACCGACAATCCCGCCGATGTAGTCGCCTGCCGTCCCGCCCGGGAGTGCGGGCGGATCTTATGAGCGGGCGGCCTGAACCCCTGGGTGTACGTCAGGCCACCCCGGGGCCCCGCCGACCCGGCTCGACGTCAGGTCGGCGGGGCGGTTCATCGGGCCTGTCCGGCGAACAGGCGGCGCCACCACTCGTGCGCCTCCCCACGGCGCCACGACTCAGCCGTCCAGGACACGGGCGGCACGCCCAGGCGGGGAAGGGTCCGGCGGTGGATCTGGTAGACGCCGGCGCAGGAGACCAGCTCGTAGGCGGTCATCTGGCAGGAGCAGGTGTACGCGACGACCCGGCCGGGCCCGAGGCCCTGCCCGATCCACCGCAGCGCCGTACATCCGGAGCGCGGCACGGCCGGATGCGGCGAAGTTCCCGGGCAGTCCTCGTCCATGGGGACATCAGGCGGAGCGAGAACGACGGCGGGCGCAGTCACCGCGTCGTCCGTACGATCCGGCACTTCCGCTCGGCGATGCCCTCCTGCTCCGCGATGACCTGGCACAACCCCACCAGGTCGTCGGCGTCGACCGTGCGGTGCGCGCCCGCGTCCTCGACGGCTCGGGGAAACGGACGCTCGCGGGTCGCCCAGAACCGCCCGGCGTCGCTGCGCATGATCCGCCACCCGGCGAACACCGGACTTGCGGCGGCTACAGCCCTATCGTGTGTCATGGGTCAGGACCACCATCCTGATCAAGGGGTCCGTACGGCGGTGCAAGCGCCTACGGACCCCGGATTCGATCGCGTCACCTCCGATTACAACAGTGAGTAATCCTTCGATCGCAGGTGCGATCGGGGGACGCTAAGGGTGGTCAGAGCGTCCCCGGGTCTGACGGCGAGGTGCTCACGATGGTGACCGGACTTCCGGCATGGGCCGTACGACTGTGCCGGCGTGATGCCAGGTCACTTACTACCGGCCTCCGCCAAGGACTTCCCTCTCATTGTTCGCCAAGAGTAATCAATCAGACACTTGTTGTGTGCAAATCTATGGTGCTTCCGGTACGGTGATGCCATCTTTACCTACTAGGTAAATCTCGCAGGTGGGAGGCGCGGGTAGGTTGGAGGTGTACTACGAGGATGCGAAGTTCAGGAAGAGGTGTGAGTCCGACAAGGAGCGGCGCCGACACTTCGGTCATGACCGGGCCAACGCCTTGGCGAGGCGCATTCAGCACTTTCAGCAGGCCGAGACGCTCGATGAAGTGCGTCATCTCGGCGGCCGTTGTGAGGAGCTGGCAGGAGACCGTAAGGGCCAGCTATCTGTCCGGATCGACGCCAACTACCGGCTCATTTTCGAACCTGAGGAGTGGATCGCAAACGATCAGGGCTCGCTCGATTGGACGGCCATCACTTCGGTCGTGCTCATCGAGATCGTGGACTACCACTGACGCCGGCACCAGCGGGCTGAACGACAAGCGGTACAACACCGTGGGGAGGGAGAGCAATGGCCAGGGCCAAGACCACGCGCACGCTGTACGCGGCTGGAGATCTCGACTACGCGGTGCCGCCGGGGGAGACCCTGCGGGAGCTTCTCGAAGAGAAGGGGATGACTCAGCGTGAGCTGGCCGAGCGGGTCGGTTTGTCTCCGAAGCATGTCAATCAGTTGATCCACGGACTCGTACGCCTTACCCCCGAGGTGGCGGAATCGCTGGAACGAGTAGTCGGGACGCCGGCGAAGCTTTGGAACCGGCTTGAGGCGGACTACCAGTCCACACGGGCACGGCTGCGCTACGCCAGAGATCTGGAGCGACACGCCGGATGGCTCAAGGAACTTCCGGTGTCCGAGCTGGTCAAGCGCAAGATCCTCCCTGAAGAGCCGAGCGACAAGATTTCGCGTATCGATCAGCTTCTCGCATTCTTCTCCGTCGCCTCGGTCGATGTGTGGCGAGACCTGTACGAGCAACCGGCGGCGTACGCGTTCAGAAAGTCGAAGGTCCAGGACTCGAAGCTCGGCCCCTTGGCCACGTGGCTGCGCCTCGGCGAGATCGAGGCGCAGGAGATGCTATGCGGCTCGTTCGACGCGACCGCTCTTCGGGCCTCGCTCCCTGAGCTGCGGGCCCTTACCGTGCTGCCCGCTCAGGAGTTCCGGCCGCGGCTGCAGAAGATCTGCTCTGCTAGCGGGGTCGCTGTCGTCTTCATCGAGGAAGTCAAGGGTGCGCGCGTGAGCGGTGTCACGCGCAAGGTCGGAACCAAGCGCGTAATCCAGCTCAGCCAGCGCTACCGCACCGATGATCAGCTCTGGTTCAGCTTCTTCCACGAGATCCACCATGTTCTGAACGGTGACGACGAGATGCGTATCGAGATCGCGGGGAAAACCGACATCGAAGACCCTAAAGAGCTGGAAGCGGACCGGTTCTCAGCGGACACCCTCATACCGCCTCAGTACGCTTTCCGACTGGCCGGGCTGACTTCGAAAGCGGCGGTGCGAGCCTTCGCCGAGGAGATCGGTATCGCTCCGGGGATAGTCATTGGACGCCTGCAACGAGAACACCCCCGGCGGTGGCCCTACAGGAACGGGAACGACCTCAAGCGCAAGCTGGATCTGCTCGAAACTGAGTAACAGCCGGCACGAGCCGGGACTGGCTGACCGCGCCTCTCCGTTCCCGGTAGCACGACCATGACGCCCCCCACGTCTGACAGCGAGGTGCTCACGATGGTCACCGAACTCCCCGCATGGGCCGTACGGCTGCGCGCCGAACGCCGCAGCCGATTCTGGAGCCAGAAGGACATGGCCCGACGCCTGGTCGAGGCCGCCGACGACGACGTACGAGCCCGGCTCCCTTCCCGGGAGAGCATCGTGCGCCGGATCAAAGCGTACGAAGCCGGACACAACCAGCCCGACGACCCCTACCGCCTCCTGTACGCCCGCGCCTTCGACCTCACCGAGGACGAGCTGTTCGAGCACAGCCCTGGAAACCTTGGGTGTGACGGTGACGACGAGTGGGACGCTCTGGAACTTGCTCGTCGCGCCGCAGCAACCGAGGTCGGGCAGGAGACACTCGAACGGCTGGAGCTGGCGGTCGATGACCTGGCCGTGGCCTACGCCGGAACGCCGCCCCGTGAGTTGCTGACTCGGGTGCGCCGTCACCTCTACTACGTGTCCCAGCTGCTGGACTCCAAGAAGACGCTCACCGAGCATCGGCGGCTCCTGGTGGCCGGCGGCTGGCTCTCGCTTCTGGCCGCGACCTGTCTCATCGACCTGCGCTGGTTTCCGGCCGCCGCCGCGCGGCTTCGGACAGCTGCCCAACTCGCCAAGGAAACAGAGCATCGTGAGATCGCCGCCTGGTGTCTGGAGACGGAGGCGTGGCAGGTCCTCACCGAAGGCGACTTCGGGCGGGCCCTCACCCTTGCCCAGGCAGCGCAACGAGTCGCGCCCGGCGGAAGCTCGGCGTACATCCAGGCGACCGCGCAGGAGGGCCGGGCCTGGGCACGCCTCGGCGAGGCCCGGGAGACGCACGAGACGCTGAACCGGGTGATGCGGCTCGTCGCGCCTCTGCATGTCCCCGACCGGCCCGAACATCACTACCGCTACGATCCCGCCAAGTCCGACGCCTACATCGCGACCACCTTGTGCTGGCTCGGTGATCCATCGGCCGAGCCGTACTCCCGAGGAGTGCTCGCCCGATTGGAGTCGACGACCGACGGCCCGCCCCGGCCACGCAGGGCCGTGGCCGCGCGGCTCGACCTGGCTCTCGCGCTCCTGGCCGCCGACCAACCCGACGAGGCGGGACACCTGACTCTCACCGCGATGACCAGCGGACTCCTCGTTCCCTCCAACTACTGGCGGGCAGCCGAGGTGATAAGAGGCATGGAAACAATGCGGGCACCAGAGACCGCCGAGTTGCGCGAGGCGTACCGCGAGCTCTGCGCGCCTGCCGTCCAGCCTTCATGACGAAGTCGCAGATCATCCTGCCCTATGACACCTATGACCTGCGCTACTTCTCCTCGCCGAGGGCATCAAGGTTCATCCCGTCGTGCACTTGGACGCCTGCAACGGACGCACCCCGAAGCCCGGATCCGCTCGAAACTGAGTAACAGCCGGCACGAGCCGGGACTGGCTGACCGCGCCTCTCCGGTCCCGGCAGCGCGACCACGACGCCCCCACGTCTGACAGCGAGGTGCTCACGATGGTCACCGAACTCCCCGCATGGGCCGTACGGCTGCGCGCCGAGCGCCGCAACCGGTTCTGGAGCCAAAAAGAGATGGCCCGCCGTCTCGTCGCCGCCGCTGACGAGGAGACGCGCAAGTGTCTCCCCGCTCGGGAGACGATCGTCCGCCGAATCAAGGCGTACGAAGCCGGACACAACCAGCCGCGTGATCCCTACCGCCTGCTGTATACCCGGGCATTCGGGACCAGCGAAGGCGAATTGTTCGACATCCCGCATGCTCCGTGCCGCCCGACCCTTGACGATGTCCCCGCCAAGTTGCCTGGCAGCGATGCCCTCACCCCGCTCCCCACCCGCACTGGGCGGCGCATCGGAATGAGCACCATCGCTGATCTGTCCGCGAGAGTCCATCGTCTGCGCCTGGCTGACGATGTGCTGGCCGGCGGCGATCTCCTGCAGCCCGCGTTCCGCGAACTCGACGCCGTCACACGGCTCTACCGCGAGGCCACCTGCACTGAGCGCACAAGCCGCGCCCTGCTCGCGGTGATCGGGGAACTCGCGCAGATCACCGGATGGATCGCCAGTGACGCCGGGCGACACGAACAAGCAGCCAACGTCTATCTTCTCGGTATCCGCGCCGCCCGCGAGGCCGGGGACGAGACCTTGGAATCGAATCTCCTCGGCTCCCTGGCCTACCAAACCGCCAGTCTCGGCGACCCTCAAGAGGGGGTGACGCTCGCCCGCGCGGCACTCGACGCGGCCGGGCCACACGCGCCGGCGCGAGCACGCGCCCTCGCCTGGGACCGCCTCGCCTGGGCATATGTCCAAGTCGAGGAATCCGAGCCTGCCATGCGAGCGCTGGAAGAGGCCAGGGCCGCCCTCGAACAGCGCAGCGGCGAGGACGAGCCCCCGTACTTGTACTGGGTGGACGCGAGCGAGCTGCGGATCATGGAGGCCCGTGCCTACACCGAACTGCGTCGGCCGCTTCGCGCGGTGCCGCTGCTCACCGACGTACTGGACCGTTACGACGCCACTCACGCCCGCGAGCTCGCCCTGTACCTCTCTTGGCTCGTCGTCGCGCTCGCGGACGCCAACGAGCCGGAGGAAGCGGCTCGCGCCGCCTGGCGGATGTTCGACCTTTCGAAGGACGTGGCCAGCGACAGAACAGCGCGTCGTCATCGTGTCGTCCTCGACCGGCTCACGCCGTACCGGGACGTGCCACAGGTACGGGAAGTGATGAACCGCGCTCGATGAGGAGTTCGATGGCTAGGTGAAGGAGGGACCTCGAACTGCTTGGCTGCTTGGGCGTTCACATATCTCCGCTGTCGACGCATTCAAGGCATGGCGTCCAGCCGCCGGCCCGCGCTTCTGCTGAGCTGCGCTGACGTCGCTCGCGGTCGGATCTGAGGCGCGGAAGGTGCGGCGGTAGGTCGAGGGGGCGACGCCTGTTTCTGCTGCCAGGTGGCGGCGTAGGGACGTGGCGGTGGCGAAGCCGACCTCGTGGGCGACTCGTTCCACGGGCAGGTCGGTGGATTCCAGCAGGTGGCGGGCTCGTCTCAGGCGTTGCTGGGTGAGCCAGCGGCCGGGGCTCATGCCGGTCTCCTGCTGGAAGCGGCGGGCGAAGGTGCGGGGGCTCATGGCGGCGTGGGTGGCCAGCTCCTCCAATGACAGGGGCAGGTTCAGGCGCTGTAGGGCCCAGTCGCGGGTTGGGCCCGTGCCGGATTCACCCCCCCGGTGGGAGCGGGCGTTCGATGTACTGGGCCTGGCCGCCGTCCCGGTACGGGGGTACGACGCAGCGGCGGGCGACCTGGTTGGCGACCTCGCTGCCGTGGTCCTGGCGTATCAGGTGGAGGCAGATGTCGACGCCGCTCGCCGCCCCCGCCGAGGTCAGGACGTCGCCGTGGTCGACGAAGAGTACGCCGGCGTCCAGCTCCACCCGGGGGAACAGGGCCTGGAAGATGTCGGTGAGTGCCCAATGGGTGGTGGCGCGGCGTCCGTCCAGGAGGCCGGCGGCGGCCAGCAGGAAGGCGCCGGTGCAGATGGACACCAGGCGGGTTCCGGGGCGGACGCGGGACAGGGCGGCCAGGGCCGGCGGGTCGGGGGCGGCGGCCGAGAAGGCGCAGGTCCGCGCCGTCACGCTGATCGTCGAGCACGACCAGGCCGGGATGCGCGCCATCGCCGACCTCGCTGACCGGGGCAGGCTCCGCGCCCACGTCTCCGCCACCTTCCCCCTCGCCGAGGGCGCGCGGGCCCACGCTCTGGGGGAGGCGGGCCGCACCACGGGCAAGCTGGTGATCACCGTCAGTTCGTGAGCCTGCTCCGGACGGCGGCGCGGGTGCTGCCGGGCAGGCGGGAGAGCAGGTGGTCGCGGGTGGAGCCGGGGCAGTGCGCGAGGACGTCCGCGATGGTGGCGGGCAGGAGCCGGTTCAGGGCGCGTACGGCGGGATCCTCCGGCATGGCGGCGACCACGAGACCCGTCTGGCGGGGATCGGCGGCGGCCATCGCGCCGATGGCGGCGGCGGAGTTCCTGTCGTGCATGCCGCCGAGCATGCGCCCGCGGTGCCGGGCGTCCATGGCCAGGATGACGCCCGCGACCAGGGCGGGGTCGCGGACCTGATCCAGCAGCCGGCACGCGCGGCGGGGGAGCAGCATCTGCAGGATCTTGGCGCCCTTGGCCGCCTGCCGGCACATCTCCTCCACGGCGTCGGCCGTGAGATCCTGCCACCGTTCGCCGAGCATCGCCGCGGCCTCGGCGGCGGGGAGCGCGAGCAGTTGCTCCCCCTGGTGCGCCATCGGCGGCCGGGCCTTCCGCACGACGGGACCCTCGCGATCGCGCCTGATCGCTCCGCCTTCGGGCGGTTTCCGCGGGTGAGGCGGCTTCTGAGGCGGCTTCTGAGGGTGAGGCGGCTTCTGAAGGCGGGGCGGTTCCTGAGGGCGGGGCGGTTCCTGAGGGCGGGGCGGTTCCTGAGGGCGGGGCGGTTCCTGAGGACGGGGCGGTTTTCGTGGGCGGGGCGGTTGGAGGACGCGGTTGAGGTCGTGGGCCAGTTCGGCGGCTCTCATGCGGGTGCCCGGCTTCTTGTCCAGCAGGCGGCTGATCGTCGGGCCGAGCCTGCCGGGCTCGCGCAGGGGGTCGGGCTCGGCGGTGAGTATCGCGAACTTGACCGCCTCGGCGTTGCTCCTGCGGAACGGCGGCCGGCCCTGCAGCGCCGTGTAGAGCGTGGCGCCGAGCGACCACAGGTCGGCGGCCTCTCCGGCCGGGTCGCCGTGCAGCCGCTCGGGCGCCATGAAGTCGAGCGTTCCGACGAGCTGCCCGAGCCTGGTGATCGAGGAGCGGCCCTCGATGGCGGCGATTCCGAAGTCCACCAGCACCACCTCGCCGGAGGCGGTGATGAGGATGTTGTCCGGCTTCACGTCGCGGTGGTACACCCCGGCCGCGTGCGCCGCCGTCAGCGCGTCGAGGACCCGGGCCCCGATCCTGGCCGTTTCGAGCTCCGGCAGCGGCGCCCGGTCGATCAGCGTGCCGAGCGGGTCGCCGCGTACGTGGTCCATCACGATCCACGGCCCGTCCTGGGTGTCCAGGATGTCGTGCACCCTGACGATGCCGGGATGGATGACCCTGGCCAGTGCCTGCGCCTCCCGCCTGGCGCGCGCCGCCAGTTCGGGCGCGGGTCCCATGTCGGGGCGGATCTGTTTGAGCGCCACCGTGCGGTCGAGCGCGCTGTCCCTGGCCCGCCAGACTCGTCCCATGCCGCCCCTGCCCAGGGGCGCCTCGATGACGAACCGGCCGGCGACGCGGTCACCAATCATCGTTCAGCCGCCCGGCGTGCTCGTAGCGCCCGCCGCCGGATCGGGTGTCGCGCAGGCCGCGCAGCGCGTCGTCCTCGAAACTGCGCGTCCCGTGGCTCTCCGTGGGGTACGAGCCGGAGTCGTCGCGTTCGGGCGGCTCGTAGGAGGAGGTGGTGGAGGAGTAACGCCGGGTCTCGGCGGGCTCGTCGCGGATGTCGTCCAGCGCGTCGCGCAGCCGCTTCGCGTCCAGCTTCTCTTCGATCTTGTCGTACGACCCGGGCCGCTGCATCAGCTTGACCAGCACCGGCAGGCACTCGATGACGAGGATGAACAGGAAGAGCAGCAGCCGCGCCATGGTGAGTGAGGCGTTGTCCTGGGAGACCCGGCCGAGCGCCTCCAGCCGGAGCAGCAGGCCGTCGGAGTCGAGGTTCTCCTCGACGAACCGGCCCCGGAGCTCGGCCTGCTGGGCGTTCAGGCGATCCAGCTCGGCCCGCACCTTCGGCAGCTCCTCCTCCGCCGCCTGCAGCCGCCTGGCCCGTCCGGTGGCCTGGGTGTTGCCGAGCTGCTCGCGGCGCTGCTCGATCTGCCGCTCGATGTCGCCGACCCGGGTGGCGGCGCGCCGGTAGGCCCGTTCGGCCGCCCGCGCCAGCGGTCCCGCGCCCTTCTTCGCGCATTTCGGCGGGCCCACGTAAAGCTGGCACTGCCATTCGTCGTAGAAGGTGTCCCGCTGTTTCACCGCCTCTTTGCGGGATTTCTCCAGCTCCTGGATCCGCTGGTCGGAGGCGGGGTCGAGGGTTGTCTCCCCTCGGGAGGCGATGACGGCTTCGAGGTCCGTCACCGTCGTCTCCAGGGTGGCCACGCGCCTGCCCGTCTCGCCGGTCTGCTGGGCGCGGGTGAAGGCGTCGAGGCGCTCCTGCTTGATGTCGAGGATGGTGGCGTCGATCTCCGGTTTGAAGATCTGCAGCACCAGCGGCGTGGAGATGACCGCGCCGAGGAGGAGCGCCAGGAGGACGCGGGGCAGCGCGAGCCAGAACCGCCGCCGGCCCCTGACCGGGAGCGAGGTGGCGAGCCAGCGGTCGAGGCCCAGGATGATCACGCCCCAGACCAGGCCGATGGCGATGGCGAGCGGCAGGAAGACCTTGAGCGCCGAGGAGAGCGCGAACGTCATGGCGAGCGCGGCTAAGCAGGCGGTGGTGAGGATGGCGCCGCCGAGGCCGATGAACCTGGCGCGTTCGCCGTCGTATCTCTCCAGCACGTCCTGGCGGGCGCCGGACAGAATGATCAACCATCTACCGATCACACGCCGCTCCCTCGTGTCCCGCCGCTACCCTCTCGGCAGAGTACTTATTAGCATCAACAATCGGCAACGACGGGGTAACCAACCGCGTCTGACACTTTGACCGGGCACCGCCACCCTCGAATAACCAGAAACGGGCGCAATATTGACAAATTCCCTCAAACTTCACATTTCCGCACTATGAGCGCGTCCATTCACGACCTCATCGCGTCGTTCGCGGAGCAGCTCACCGTCGTGGAGATCGACGTCGCCGGCATCAGGTTCTTCGAGGTCCGCGCGGACGAGATCGGCACCCCGTACGTCATCCGCAGGGCCGCCGCCAAGTGGTCCACCCTCACCGCCACCGGGGACGAGGTGGCGGACGCGGTGGGCGACGTCGCCCGCGAGCTGATCTCCCCTGAGGGCCGGGACGCGGTCGTCGTGCTGCCCGCCGCCGACGGCCCCGAGCAGGAGGCGAGCCTGCGCGCGATCACCGCGTGGTGCCCCGCCGCCCAGGTCATGCGGCCGCTCGGGGTCAAGGCGGCCGACCTGCTGCGCGACCTGGCCGCCCAGGCTCCGTTGCGGCAGTCGTACGACCTGGTCGTGGTCAGGGAACGGGCCGCGGACGGGCGGCTGGAGCTGGCCGGGCAGCCGCTCTTCGCCGCGGGCACGCTGCCGGGGCAGGACGTCCACGTCGCCGTGACCTGCACCGGCCCCGGCGGCATGCTCCTGGCGGTCTCGGCATGGGCGGGCCCGCTCGAACCCTCGGGCCTGGTCTCGGTCGACCACGCGCCGCTGCCCCCTGGCCGCCACACCCTCAGGGCGGTGCTGGAGGCCCCGGGCCGGGTCGGCTTCCCCGGCGTCGCGGACCTGCGGCCGCACACCGGCTCCTGGGCGGAGGTGGTCGCCGGGCTGCCCGCGCGGCTGCGTCCCCCTTCCTCCCGGCCCGCCCACCTGATCTGCGCGATCGAGACCACCGGCGCCCAGGACGAGCTGGAGGCCCGCTGCCACTGGCCCGCGTACCTCATCGACCTGCTGGCCGACAGCCCCACCCAGTTCTCGGTCATCAGTTACGGCACCCATGTCTTCGGCGAGCGCCACCCCACCCACGTCCCGCCCCGCGTGGCCCTCTGGGCCGGCTCGGCGGCCCAGGCCAGGCTGGCGCTCGACTCGCTGCGTCCCACTCCGCCGACGTACCCGAACGCCGCCCAGGTGGAGGACGTCCTGGCCGAGCTGCGCGGCCTGCTGCCGCAGGACCGCGCCCGTACCGCGCTGCTCACGATCGGCGCGCGCCCGCCGCACCCCCGCAGGGTCGGCAGGGACCGCGTGCCGCCCTGCCCGCACCGGCACGACTGGCAGGCGCTGCTGCAGGAGCTGGAGCGGCGCCACGGCACCAGGTTCGCGGCGATCTGCGACGCCGCCTCGCCGGCCTGGGAGCGGCTCGGCTCGGCGGCGCTGTACCAGGTGGACGCGGTGGACGTCGAGGAGCTCGCCGCCCGCCTCGACCTGACGTCCGCCGGGGGCTCGCTCACCCTTCCCTTCGTCAGCTGAAATGAGGACCCCGCGTGACCGAGTCAGAACCCGCGCCCGACATCGCGATGTGGGGCGCCTCGGGTAGCGGCAAGACCGCCTTCCTCGCGGCGCTGAGCATCGCGCTGAACAGGGCCGGGACGAGCTGGAGGCTGGTCGGCGAGAACCAGGCGTCGGGCGCCGAGCTGATCAAGCTCCGCAACAGGCTGCTGGACGATCGCATGTTCCCCGACTCGACCGAGTCCCTGACGTACTACAACTGGCTGCTGATCGGCGCGGCCGAGAGCCGGCGGCAGTGGTGGCGGCCGTGGCGGACCCTGCCGGGCAGGGCGCCGCGGATCAGGCTCGACTTCCTGGATCCGCGCGGCGGCCTGTACGCCGAAGAGCAGGCGAGCGTCGACAAGGAGGCCCTGGTGGCCAGCCTGGTCAGGAGCCGCGGGCTGATCTACATGTTCGACCCCGACAGGGAGAGCCGGGTCGGCGACGCCTTCAAGCACCTCGACCAGGCCCTGAACGAGGTCGCCGGGCAGATGCTGGTGGGGGACGAGTTCGCCGACGGCAAGCTGCCCCACTACATAGCCGTCTGCATCACGAAATATGACGACCCGCGGGTGCTGATGCTGGCCGACCGGTGGAAGCTCGCCGAGCCCGACGTCAACGACGAGCTGCGCATCCCGCGCGTGGACGAGGACCGGGCCAGGGAGTTCTTCCACCGGCTCTGCCGGCACGGGCGCAGCCACAACGCGGAGATGATCGTCGATCTGATCGAGACCTACTTCCACAAGGACCGCGTGCGGTTCTTCGTGACCTCGTCGGTGGGGATGTACATCGACGAGCGCCGCCGCCGGTTCGACCCGGACGACTTCCTCAACGTCATCGACGATCCGCACAAGGGCCTCATGATCCGCGGCGCCGTCCGTCCCATCAACGTCATGGAGCCGGTGATCTGGCTCGGCGACATGCTGAGCTCGCGTTCGATGAGGAGCGGGTGATGGCGGTACGGCCGACCGCTCACTGGGCGGTCCTCGGCAAGACGCCGCAGAGCCTGGACGACTACGACGTGATCGGCTCCAGTACGGGAGCGCTGAGCAGGGCCGAGTTCTCCGACTGGCTCAAGTCGTTCGCCTCGGGCACCGTGGAGCCCAAGGCGCTGCCGCGGGTGGCGGCCAGCCCCTTCGACCGGGGCGGCGAGTCCTGGCTCGGCCTGTCGCTGCAGACGAGGCCGGAGTCCCAGGACGGCTTCCACCGGCCGTACACGATGACCTGGCACGTCTGCCTGCGCTGGGAGCAGGTCGCGAAGATCCCGCTCTCCTACCGCGCGCTGTACGAGGCGCTGCAGCGCAAGGACTTCTCCGGGGAGAGC
The DNA here is from genome assembly GCF_040676995.1 of Nonomuraea sp. NPDC049419. Taxonomy (NCBI): domain Bacteria; kingdom Bacillati; phylum Actinomycetota; class Actinomycetes; order Streptosporangiales; family Streptosporangiaceae; genus Nonomuraea; species Nonomuraea sp. NPDC049419. The sequence continues at coordinate 799,159 of NZ_JBFAQB010000001.1, forward strand.
CCGTTCCGGCTCAGCCTGCACGATTACGACCCGCCCAGGCTGGCCGGCGCGGCCAACGCCACCGCGTGCCGGGCGGCGGCGCTCCTGCTCACCGGCCGGCCCGTCTGCGTGGTCCGCGCCGAGCTCCCGCTGGAGCAGCGGCTCGACTTCCTCGACTGCGTCGCGGCGCTCCTCCCGTACGGCATGCGCAGCCGGCTCGCCGTCTCCACCTGGACCAACAGCGCCTCCAGGCATCGCATCCGGCTCTCCTTCGCCGAGGTCGCGCCCGCCCACGGCGCCTGGGAGCTGCCGTGGGAGCGGGACGTTCCGCACGATCTCCCCGCCGAGGCCGGCCACTACGAGCAGGAGCTCGCGCAGTACGACGCCGACGGCCTCACCGGTCTGATCAGCCGCCTGGCCGGCCTCGATCGCCCGCTCGACCTCGACAGCGCGGCCGACCGCGCCGAGGCCCTCATGCGCGTACGCGAGCACGCCGCGATCAGGCTGGCCTCCTCCGTGCGGCAGCTGCTTCCCGAGTCGCTGGCCGGTCTCGCCCGCGCCGACGAGGCGCGGCTGCACGAGCTCAACGGCCGGCTGTCGCAGGCTCTCGACCGCGTCACCGACGCCGACCGCCGGGCCTACCGCGTCATCGTCCAGCGGAACCTGACCCCGCTGCCCGACCGGCTGTCCGGCTCTCCTGCCGCGGAGACCTTCTTCCGCACCCTCCTGAGTCTCCTGTACGGCCCCGTCCTCCACCCTCAGGACATCGACGACCTCCGGGGCGACTTCGGCCCGCTCGGAGCCCTTCCCGGCCCGCTCGCCAAGGCGCTCAAGGCGGTGTCCGCCCGCTGCGATCCCCTGGTCAAACTGCGGATCGCCTTCCTCACGGGCGACGGCGGGATGGTTCGGCGGGTCCTGTCGGGCCTGCCCGTCGAGGAGTTGCTGAACCTGATCGAGCGCTCCCGCGAGCGCCACGTGCTGGACGGCGTCCTGCGCGAGCTGGACGGCCGCGGCGGCGGGAAGGACGTCGGCGAGCAGCTCCACCGCCGCCGCTACCTGGTCAGGCCGATCTCCGCCTGCTTCCACGACGACAGCCTGGAGCGTCACCGCCACATCCTGCGGCTCAGCCGGGGCCGCCTGCTCCTGCCCGGGGACGTCAAGGAGATCCTTGAAGCCCTGGACGAGGCCCCGCCGCAGGCGTTCCTGCTCGCGATCATGGCGGAGAGCGGCTGGGGCACGAGTGCGGCCCTGCTGTCCGGGCTGGCCGCGCACGCGCTGCGCGAGCTGGGGCTGGACGGCCCGATCAAACGGGACATCGAGGACGGACTCACCAGGATGACCGCCCCCGCGCTCGTCCGCGCGCTGCGCAGCCCGCGCAGGCTCTTCGGCGGCCGGCTCCCGGAGACGGCGTCCTCCTCCATCGGCACGATCCAGTCGGTCCGGGAGGGGCTCCGCCGGCGCTTTCCCACCCCGCTCACCGAGCACGAGGTCAATGCGGCGCTCAACGGGCTCGGCCGCCCCCTCCGGCTGGAGGAACTGCTCGCGATCATGGCGGAGAGCGGCCCGGGAACGGCACGGGAGCTGCTCTACTGGCTCGCCCAGCGCGCGGCCGACCAGCTGGGCTCGGGCGTCACCGAGAAGGCGGCCGCCGACATCGGCCAGGGCCTGGAGCGGATGACCGGCCCCCGCCGCGCCCTGCCCTTCGTCCGACGCTCCCCTGGAGGTCAGGCCTGAGACATCACGCAGCGGCCGGCTGGTGGTAGACCGCGTGCCAGACCTCGTTGCGGATGCGGCCGAACTCCGGGGACAGGCGCACCTCCTCCGTACGCGGATATGGCAGGTCCACGTCCACGACCCGGTGGATGCGGCCGGGCCGGGCGGCCATCACCACGACGCGGTTGGCCAGGTAGACGGCCTCGTCCACGTCGTGGGTGATGAACATGACCGTGCGCCGGTCCCGGCTCCACGTGTCCAGGAGCTGGTCCTGCAGCTGCACGCGGGTGAGCGCGTCCAGCGCGCCGAACGGCTCGTCCATGAGCAGGACCTGCGGGCCGACCGCGTACGCGCGGGCGATCGCGCAGCGCTGTTTCATCCCGCCGGACAGCGTCTTCGGGAGGGCGTCGGCGAAGTCGGTCAATCCGACCAGATCGATCGCGTGCTGGGCGCGCCGGCGGCGCTCCTCCGGGGGGATCGGCTGGAGCTTCAGCCCGAACTCGACGTTCTTGCGTACGGTCAGCCACGGGAACAGCGCGTACTGCTGGAAGATCACGCCGCGGTCGGGGCCAGGGCCGGTCACCGGGGCGCCGTCCAGCAGGATCTGGCCCGTGCCCGGCTCCAGCAGGCCCGCGGCCATGCTCATCAGCGTGCTCTTGCCGCAGCCTGACGGGCCCACGACGGTGACGAACTCGCAGTCGGCGATGTCGAGGTCCACGTGATCGAGGGCGAGGAAGTCCCCGCTGGCGAGGGTGAACGTCTTCGAGACGTTCCTGAAGGAGATCTTGGGGGTCATCGGCGCTCCTGCCATCCGGTGAGCCGGCGCTCGGCCAGCAGGAGGAGCCGGTCCATGACCAGGCCGAGCACTCCGATGCTGATCAGGCCGACGAAGATCGTGGGAAGGTCGTAGTAGAGCTGGGCCTGCTGCATGCGGTAGCCCAGCCCCTCCTGGGCGGCGATCAGCTCGGCCGCCACCAGAGTGCCCCAGGCGGCGCCGAGGCCGATGCGCATGCCGACGATGATGAACGGCGTCGAGGCGGGCACCACCACCTTGACGAAGATCGTCCGGTCGGACGCGCCCAGCACGCGGGCGGCGTTGATGAGGGTTCTGTCCACGTCCAGCACGCCCTGGAAGGTGGAGACCACGCTCGACAGGAACGCGGCCAGGAAGATCACGAACACCTTGGGCGTCTCGCCGATGCCCATCAGCAGGATGGCCAGCGGGATGATCGCCAGGGGCGGGATCGTCCTGAAGAACTGGACGTACGGCTCGATCAGGGCGCGGGCGGTCGCGTACCAGCCCATGAGGAAGCCGATCGGGATCGCTAGGACCGTGCCCAGCGCGAACCCGATGAAGACGCGGCGCAGGCTGGCCAGGATGTCGCCGGTGAGGGTGCCGTCGGTGACGAGTTCGGCGCCGCGGCCGATCACCTCGACCGGGCCGGGCAGACTCTGGACGCCGAGGCGGGACAGCGCGGTCCAGATTCCGAGCCCGGCGATCACGGCCGTCACGTTGAGCACGGTGGTGCGGCTGGGGCGTCGTCTGGGGGATGCGGAGGGCTTGGTCATGGTCGTCGCGGTCATGGGTGCGGGCCGTTCATGGTGGGGCGGGCCTCTCGGCGGCTAGGGGACGGCGGGGCGGAGGTGGGCGGGGATCGAGGGCTCCTCGTGCAGGAGGAGAGCGATCGCGCCCATCGCGGACGCGTTCACCCCGAGGTCGGCGGGCACCACCGCGATCTCGCGTGGGGAGCGCGGCAGCGCCTGCCGGGCGATGGCGTCGCGGATCGGGTCGAGGACGAGACTGCCCAGCCCGGCCAGCTCGCCCCCGATCACGACCAGCGCGGGGTCGAGCTGGGTGACGGTGCCCGCCAGCACGCGCCCGAGGTCGGCGGCGGCCGAGGCCACGACGTCGCACACGACGGGTACGCGGTCCTGCGCCGCGGCGACCAGCGCGTCCAGGGCGGGCAGGGAGACGCCGCGCGCGGCGCACGCCTCCAGCAGACCCCGGCCGCCGGCGCGCCCTTCCAGGCAGCCGCGCGAGCCGCAGTGGCAGGGCGGTCCTTCCGGGTCGAGCGAGACGTGTCCGACCTCGCCGCCGGCGCCGTGCGCGCCGCGCAGCAGCCGTCCGCCGGTGATGAAGCCGCCGCCGACGCCGATCGACCAGCGTACGTACACCATGTCGCGCACCGACCTGCCGACGCCCCAGGTCGCCTCGGCGAGCGCCGCGAGGCGAGCGTTGTTGTCGACCGCGAGCCGTACGCCGAACTCGTCCTCCAGCCTGCGGGCGAGCGGCTCGTAGCGCGCGGGAACGGCCGCCACCTGCGGCGGCGGGTCGTCGACCACGCCGACGAGGCCGAGCCCGATCGCCTCCAGGGCGCCCAGGCTCAGGCCGCGCCCGGCGGCGCCCTCAAGGACCAGGCGTACCGCGGTCTCCGCCTCCTCCTCGGGGCCGGCGTCGCCGGGCAGGTCGGCGGAGGCGGTGGCGACCACCTGGTGCGCGGCGTTGGCCACCGCGAGGCGTACGCGGTTACGTCCCAGGTCCAGGCCCAGGAGCAGACCCGCGTCGGGGTTGAGCGAGACCAGGGCCGCCGGCCTGCCGCGCCCGCGCGGCTCGGCCGCCGAGCCCTCGGTCTCGATCAGCACGCCCCGCTCCAGGAGACCGGAGACGATCGCGAACATGGTGGTACGGGACAGGCCGGTGCGCTCGGTGAGCTGAGCGCGGCTCAATGCGCCCGCGGCGCGCAACGTGGACAGGACGGCGTCCTCGTGCACGCGACGCAGCCGCTGCAGGGCGTCAGTCGGACTCGACATGGCTACATGATGGTGGGACGAAGGTGGTCATCCGGCCGCCGCCTGGTACAGATCGGCCGCCAGATAGGTGGCGGGATCGGGGGACGTGGGCAGTTTGCCCATGGTGACGAAGAGGTCGGCCAGGCCCTTGTACCAGCCGGCCACCGAGCCGTCCGCGACGAGCTGCTTCAGCTCGCTCGTCGGCACGACCTTCGTGACGGCGGAGGCGCCCTTGAACTGCTCGGCGGGCACCTTCAGGAACGTCGCCGTCAGCGTCTCGGCCTCGCCCCGGTGCGCGGCGACCCAGTCGTTGCCCTCCTGCAGCACCTTGAGCACCTTGGTGACCGTCTCAGGGTCCTCCGCGACCAGCTCGTTGCGGGCCACGAACGAGCTGGGGAAGCTCAGCTTGGGGTAGTAGTCCTCGCTCTTGGTCAGCTCGACCGTGTCGGGGACGTTCTTCTTGATGGTGTCGATCAGCGGGTACCAGATGGCCGCCGCGTCGATCTGCTTGCCGCTGAAGGCCGTGACGACCGTGCTCGGGTCCATGTTGACCTTCTGCACGTCCTTGCCGGACAGGCCGGCCTCCTTCAGCGCCAGCTCCAGGATCATGTCGCCGGACGTCCCCTCGGGCACCCCCACCTTCTTGCCCTTGAGGTCGGCGATGGAGGAGATGCCGGTGCCAGGATGGGTGATCACGCGGTCGGCCTGGCCCAGCATGTTGGGCGCGATGATCTTGGCCTTGCCGCTCGCGGCCAGCCACGTGGCGCCTGAGCCGATGTAGCCGAAGTCGATGTCGCCCGCGCCCAGCGCCTGGATCTGCACGGGACCGTTCGTGAACACCTTCAGCTCGGGCTCCAGCCCGTGCTTGGCCCACAGGTCCTGCTGGTCGGCGGCGGCGAGCACGGCCGCGCCGGCGAAGTCGGCGATGTAGCCGAAGCGCACCTTCTTCGCCCCGTCGCCGTCGCCGTCGGATGTGCCGCACCCGGCGGCGAGCGGGAGGACGGCCAGCGCCACGAGCGCGGAGGCCAGGATGCGGGGACGCCTCATCGGCGGATCCTTTCTCGTTCTGAAGGGGGGTGACGGGTGGCCTTCATGCCACGTCGTCCGCGACGCCGTCCACGTCGGGAGCGCGTCCTTCGCCGATGTCGGCCATGTAGCTCATCCAGGTGTACGCGGGGTCGCCGCGGCGCAGCAGCTCGCGGTAGAGCCGTACGGTGAGGTCCCTGCGGACCTCCGCATAGGCGGGCACGGCGTAGAGGTTGCGCAGCTCGTGCGGGTCGCTGTCCAGGTCGTACAGCTCGTGGACGCCTTCGGGGTTGAACACCAGCTTGTGGCGGCGGTCCCTGATCATGCGCTGGGAGTAGGGGAAGTGGTGGCCGTGGAACTCGGTGACCACCTCGTCGAGGCCCTCGTCGCGGCCCTCGGAGGGGGCGCCGGAGAGCAGCGGCAGCAGGCTCGTGCCGTCGCACGGCTCCTGGGGCGGCAGGCCGGCCAGCTCCAGGATCGTGGGGTTGAGGTCGATGAGGGTGGCGAAGGCGTCCACGGTGCGCGGCGGTGCGCCCGGCACGCGGACGATGCCGGGGATGCGGTAGATGTCCTCGTACATCGCCGGGCCCTTGTCGTTGAGCCGGTGGGCGCCGGTGAACTCGCCGTGGTCGGCCGTGAAGATCACCGCCGTGTCGTCCCACAGGTCCAGCTCGCGCAGCGCGGACAGCAGCCGCCCGATCTGTACGTCGATCATGGTCACGTAGCCCCAGTAGGCGGCGATCAGCCGGCGCCACGCGTCGGCGTCGAAGTGGTCGGCCGACCAGTACTCGGAGTAGCGGCGCTGCACCTCCGGTTTGCCGTCGAAGGTCTCGGCCATGGATTCCGGCAGCGGGATCTGCTCCGGGTCGTACAAGCCGTAGTACTCGTCCGGGATGAGGTACGGCAGGTGGGGGCCGTACCAGTGGCAGGACAGCATGAACGGGCGGCCGGCGTCGTGGAAGTCGCGGGCGTACCGGTCCAGCAACTCCAGTGTCCGGTCGGCGAGGAAGGTCTCGATCGTGGCCTCCGGCGGCTGCTTGAGGCGGCCGGCGATGAGGTGACCGCGGCCGGTGCCGTTCGGGGCCTTGCCGAAGACGGGGCGCTCCACCGCGAAGGGCGGATGGCCCTGTTCCTTGAGCCACTGCTGGTAGGTGGGGTGGTGGAAGGGGTTCAGGGCGCCGGGGAGATGCTCGCCGTCGATGCCGTAGTGCTCGGGGCCGCGCTCGCGGCCGATGTGCCATTTGCCGACATGTCCCATGTTGTAGCCCGCCCCCTTTAGGGGCGCGGACAGCACGGGGTGGTGTTCGGCGACCTCGTCGCGGCCGCCGCCGTTGCGCTCGGGGTTGACGAGCAGGCCGTGCCTGAACGGGTGGAGGCCGGTGAACAGCGAGGCCCGCGCCGGGGTGCAGATGGCCGTCGGTGTGTAGAACCGGTCGAAGCGCGCGCCCTCCGCCGCGAGGCCGTCCAGCGCTGGGGTGCGTATCACCGGGTTGCCGTAGCAGCCGAGGGTGTCCACCCGATGCTGGTCGGTCATCAGGAACAGGACGTTGCGTGGACTGGTCACTCATACTCCGATCGCCATTAAGTCCAGAGCCTTTACGTTAAAGGGCTCATCGCCGCTTCGACAAGAGCTGTGGGCGGGGTTTTTAGTCCCATCTCTTGACCTTAATCGGCGGCTGCGATCACACTGAGCGCCTGACGCCCCTAGAGAAGGAGTTCGATGCGCCGCCCCCTCACGGCCTTCGCGGCTGCCGCGCTCACGGCCATGTTCCTGGCCCCGGCCCCCGCCGCCAGGGCCGCCGATCCGCCCGTCAACCTCGCCCTGACCGGCACGGCCACCGCCTCCAGCGTCGAGCTGGACCGCGCCGGCTTCGTGGCCGCTCACGTGAACGACGGCGACACCGCCACCCGCTGGTCGTCCAAGTACGAGGACGACAACTGGGTGCAGGTCCAGCTCGCCCGGCCGGCCACGGTCGACCACGTGACCCTCCACTGGCCGAACGCCTGCGCCCGCGACTTCGTGCTGCAGACCTCGGTCGACGGCGCCACCTGGACCGACGTCGCCTCACTGCAGCGCGACACCTGCCCGCGTACCGACGACATCGCCCTGGGCTCCGACGAGCCGGTCGGGTACGTGCGCATGCAGGGCCGCAAGCGCTGGGCCGCGTACGGCTACTCCATCGCGGAGTTCGAGATCTGGGACGGGCCGCCCGCCGCGCCCGAGCCGACGCTGGGGCTGATCCCGCGGCCGGTGTCCGTCACGGAGACCGGCGCGGCGCCGTTCACCCTGCACAAGAACACCCGCGTCCTGGCCGAGGGCGACGGCGCCCAGGCCGCGGCCGGCTTCCTGGGCCGGCTCCTGAGCCGCTCCACCGCCGCTCACGGACGTGGCCCCGCGCCCATCGTCATCGAGGTCGACCCTGGCAAGGGTCCGCGGGGCCACGAGGAGGAGGGCTACACCCTGTCGGTGACGGCCGCCGAGATCCGCCTCAGGGCATCCACCTCGAACGGGGCTTGGAACGGCGCACAGACGCTCCGCCAGCTCTTCCCGCAGTGGGTCGAGTCGGACGACGTCGCCGACGCCGCATGGACCGTGCCGGCCGTGCGGATCACCGACTACCCCCGCTTCGCGCACCGCGGCATGATGCTCGACGTCGCCCGCAGCTTCTACCCGGTGGACGAGGTCAAGCGGTACATCGACGCCGCCGCCCAGTTCAAGATCAACCGGTTGCACCTTCACCTGACCGATGACCAGGGCTGGCGCATCGTCATCGACGACCCCGCCACGAACCCGTCCGGCATCGACTACGGCCTGCTCACCAGGGTCGGCGGCGGCACCGCGATGACCGAGCGGGGCACCGAGCCCGGCGTCACCGGCTACTACACCAAGGCCGACTACGCGGAGATCGTCCGCTATGCCGGGGAGAACGGCATGACCGTGATCCCCGAGATCGACATGCCCGGCCACGTCAACTCGGCGCTGCACTCCGTACCGCAGCTCAACACCCCGGGCGCGCAGCCCAAGCCCGCACCGGGCGAGACCACCGTCCCGCACAACGGCACCGGCGCCGTCGGCTACTCCTCCTTCGACGCGGACAGCGCGGTCACGTACGAGTTCGTCGAGCACGTGCTGGCCGAGCTCGCCGCCATGACGCCCGGCCCGTACCTGCACATCGGCGGCGACGAGGCGCACGTCACCGGCCACGACGACTACGTGCGCATGGTGGACGCCTTCACCGCTCACGTGAACGCTCTCGGCAAGACCGTCGTCGGCTGGAACGAGTACGCGGGCACCGCCCTGCCCCAGGACAACGCCGTGGTCCAGTTCTGGAACGGCTCCACCGCCGCCGTGGCCGACGCCGTGAACGGTCGCGGCGCCAAGGTCGTGCTGTCGCCGGCGCCGCACGCGTACGTGCCGCAGAAGCAGGACCCGCGCCAGCCGGAGGGCGGCACCTGGGCGTGCGGCGGGGTCTGCGGCCTCGACCGCCACTACAACTGGGATCCGGGACGCTTCGTCCCCGGCATCCAGGAGCGCAGCGTGCTGGGGGTGGAGTCGGCGCTGTGGGGCGAGTTCATCCGCCGCGTCAGCCAGGCCGAGTACTACTCCTACCCCAGGCTCATCGCCACCGCCGAGGTCGGCTGGACGCCGCAGGACCAGCGCGACTACGACGACTTCAAGAACCGGCTGTCGAAGGTGGGTGGCCGGTTGACCGTCCAGGGCACGAACTTCTTCCCCACCGCCGACGTGCCCTGGCGCCTGGAGGCCCTGGGCATCGCCCACCCCGCCGCCGCCACCTGGACCGTCACCGCCCCCGGCCAGTCCGCAACCGGCCTCTCCACGGTCATCACGTGGAACGACGGCACCGAGGAGCACCCGACCCCGGCCACGGACCAGGAGGGCAGCATCCCGGACATGCGCCTCAACGGCGCCTTCACGGTCACCTCCAGGAGATCGTTCAACGAACCGGGAACGTACACCGGCACCCTGACAGCCCGCGCCCCCGGCCGCTCCCCAGCGACCAGCACCTTGACGGTCACCGTACGCGACTGATTCTCGCGACGCCGGCCGGCGAACACCGGACTGGCGGCCACAGGCCCATCGTCTGCCATGAGGTCAGGACCACCATCCTGATCAAGGGGTCCGCACGGCGGTTCCAGCACCTGCGGACCCCTGCTTCGATCACGTCACCTCCGATCACACGACATGGCCGACGGAGTGGGACGTCCTGGAACCCGCTCGCCGAGAGAAGGCCGACCAGAATCACGCAGAACAACGTCTTCATACGGCTCAAGCGGTTGGACCGCGGCAAGCCGCTCGCAATGCTGGCCACGAAAAATGTCGATATATGGGGTTATCGGCTTGAATTCAGCGGGCAGCAAGGCGCTCGGATCACAGTTCTCTCGCCAACCCCATGGGGCTCAGCAGCCCGACCGCGAGAGGACTTGATGTGACCAGCCACAACTTCGGCGCGGATGGCGACGCCGGAACCTCGGCCTCTCCGCGCCCCACCAGTGGGTGCCGGGACTGGAAGCGGGTGGCCTGAGATGACCCTGTTCCCTGTCGTACTGGCGATCCTGCTCATGCTGCTCAGCGCCACGATCGCCTATCTGATCGCCCGTAGCCGCGTGGCGGACGAGCGCCTCGCGTTGAAGCTGGCCGAGGAGCAGCGAACCCAGGCGGCCGAGCAGTCGGCCGCGCTGCGCGCCGAACGGGACAAGCTCCAGAGACAACTGGCCGACTTCAACCAGGCGTACACCACCGCGCTGACCGAGCGCAGGACGCTGGACGAGCGACTCGGCCGGCTCACCGCCGAGCTGGACGCGACTCGGAACAGCCTCCAACGCAAGGCGGCCGATGCGGAGCGTCTGCGAGCGGAACTCCAGGCGGAGCAGGCGCGAGGAGCGGAAGCGGGCACTCGTCTGCGCGGCAGCGAACTCGCGATCACCGAGTTGCGGGCGAAGGAGTCGGTTCTCCGCTCGGAGATCCAAGACCTGAAGACGCAGCTCGCCGAGTCGGCCATGCAGAAGCAAGCGCTGCTGGAGCAGGCCGCGACGGTGCAGGCGGTCCGCGCGGAGCTCGACCAGACTCGCCTGGACAACAACCGCCTCCTGGAGGAGACGCTGCGCGCGGCGACCAAGGAGATGCTGAAGCAGTCTCAGGCCGAACTGGTTACCAAGGCCGAGGCGACCCTCAGCGCGGCCAGCAGGCCGGTCCACGAACAGCTGGCTGAGATGGACCGGCAGCTCAAGGAGTTCTCCACGAGCCGTGTCGCCGCCGAAGCCTCGCTGAGCCGGCAACTGCTCACCCTGACCGAGGAAGGACAGCGGACCCGCAAGGAGACCCGGGCGCTCGTCGAGGCGCTCAAGAAACCGCAGGTGCGCGGGTCCTGGGGCGAGATGCATCTCAAGAGGGCCGTGGAACAGGCGGGTCTGGTCGAGCGGTGCGACTTCGACACCCAGGTCCACTTCGCCGACAGCGAGGGCGCACTCCGGCCCGACATGCTGATTCATCTGTCAGGGGGCAAACATGTCGTGGTGGACTCCAAGGTGCCGATGGCCGCGTTCATGTCGGCGATCGAGGCCGTGGACGACACTGAGGCGGAAAAGCACTGGGCCGATCATGCCCGGCAGTTGCGCCAGCACGTGGATGCGCTCGGAGGCAAGGAGTATTTCCGGAAGGTCCTCTCGCCGGAGTTCGTCGTGCTGTTCGTACCCAGCGACGCCTTCCTCCAGCCGGCGCTGGAGAAGGAGCCGACGCTGCTCGAGTACGCGAGCGCCAAGAACGTCCTGATCGCGACGCCGACCTCGCTCATCGCCCTGCTCCGCACCGTGGCGTTCGCGTGGACGCAGGCTGCGCTCCAGGACAATCTCAAGCAGGTCTACGAGCTTGGGCGCGAACTGTACGAGCGGCTCTCGACCATGGGTGATCACCTCAACAGCTTGGGCAGATCCCTCGACCGATCGGTCAAGGCATACAACGACACGGTCGGATCCATGGAGAGGAGGGTCATGGTGACCGCGCGGAAATTCCACACACTCAAGGTCGTGGAAGGCCGGCTGGTCGAGCTCAAGGCAGTCGAGCAGAGCACGCGCCCGCTCGGCACCCCCGAGCTCGGGGAATCGGCCGGTGCGGTGGCGGATGTCCGAGCCATCCCGCCGGCGCCGGACGCAGCGGACGGGCTCGCAGGTTGAGCGTCCCGCCGTGGCGCCGCTCGCGAGGCTTCGCCACGTGATCGCTGGTCGACGTCCCTCATGGAAGAGGGCCGTCATGCACGACCCCGACGCCAGTTCCACGCGTTGACCTTCAGCGAGGTGCCGTCCGGGGTTTCGAGGGTCCAGGACACCGGCTCAGCCTACGAAAAACCTGGCGACGTGACGTCGATCTCGTGGTGATAATGCCCGCGTGGACGGGATCGAGGTTGTCGTCGCTCATCGGGAGCGGGCGACCTTGCGCGTCGGGGACGTGTTCCTGAAGGTCGATGCCGATCAGGAGCGGGCCGAGGTCGAGGTCGCGGCGATGGCTTGGGCGCCCGTTCCCACTCCGGAGATTCTGTGGCGGCGGCCGCCCGTGCTCGCGCTCGCCGCGCTGCCCGGGAGAGCGCTTGGACGGCTCAGCGAGCCGTCCACGGCGTCGTCGGCGGCTTGGGTCGCGGCGGGGGCCGCCGTACGGAAGGTGCACGAGGCGCCGCTGCCGCCGTGGGGTGGGCGGAGCCTCGACGACGTCGTGCGGGAGCTCGACGCCGAGTGCGCGTGGCTGGTCGCGAACGGGGTGGTCGGTGCCGATGTGGTCGCGCGCAACCGCCGCGTCGCCGAGGCCGCGTTGCGGCCGTCGACGCCGGTGTTCGTCCACGGCGATCTGCAGATCTCCCACGTGTTCGTCGAGGACGACGAGGTCACGGGCGTGATCGACTGGTCGGAGGCGGGTCCGGGGGACGCGATGTTCGACCTCGCCATCTTGACGCTCAACCACGAGGACCGGCTCGCCGACGTCATCGCCGGTTACGGCGCTGAGGTCGATGTCGAGGCGATCCGCGGGTGGTGGTCGGTGCGCAGCCTGCAGGCGGTGCATTGGCTGATCGAGCACGGCTTCGACCCCGCCCCAGAGCTCGCGGTGCTGCATTCCCGCAGGTGAGGGCGGGCTCGTGCCTCTGCGGCGCGGGCAGTCCCGCAGGTGAGCCCTCAGGTGGGGCGGTAGGCGCGGAGGAAGGTGCGGACGCCTTCCTCGATCAGGGGACGGACGCGGGTGTCCTCCGCCGCGTTCGCCGAGCCCAGCCGGCTCAGTGCGACCCCGAACGTCAGCGCGATCAAGTGGTCGGCGGCGAGCCGGGCGTCGGGGACGGACAGGAGGCCGGCGCGACCCAGGGCCGCGAGGCGTTCGCCCAGCGCCTCGTCGGGGGCGTAGGAGATGGGCTGGTCGGCGCGGTCGGGCAGGTGGCCGGACTCGGTCACGACGAGGCGCTGCAGGGTGGTGTACTCGGCGGAGCCGAGCATGTCGGTCGCTATCCGCATGGCGAACGCCACCAACGCGTCCTCCAGCTCGTCCGGCCGGGTGAGGCCGGTGAGGGTGGCGTCGAGGGTGTGCTGGACGGCGGTCACGAGTGACTGGCCGATGGCCTCGACGACGGCCCGCAGCAGGGTCTGCTTGTCGCCGAAGTAGTCGTAGACCGTGCGGGTGGACACGCCGGCCTTGGCGGCGATGGCCCCGATGCTGGAACGGTCGAAGCCGTCGGTGAGGAACAGCTCCCTGGCCGCCGCGAGGATGGCGGCCCGCTTGTGCGGGGAGCCCTCACGCAGGGTCTTCGTGGTCTGCATGGTGCCGATCGTAGCCGAACTACACTGGCCGTTGTAGCAATGACTACACTGCACGTTGTAGTGTAGTTCTCGCACATCCACGGGGGAAGGACGTTCATGACGCAGACCTTGGCACCGCCCATCCGCATCGGAAGACCCGCGATCGCCGCGCTCGGCACGCTGGCCGTCGCGACCAGCGTGCTGGAGTCGGTGATGGCGCCGGCGCTCCCGCTCCTCCAGCGCGAGCTGGACGTCAGCCCCGCCGTCGCGGCCCTGCTGCCCATCACCACGCTCATCGCCGGCGCGCTCATCGCCCCGGTCGCCGGCAAGCTGGGCGACCGCTACGGCGCGAAGCCGGTGCTGATGCGGCTGATGGCGGTGGTCGCCGCGGGCGGGCTGGTCTCCGCGCTCGCGCCGAACCTGCCGGTGTTGCTGGTGGGGCAGGTGCTACAGGGCGCGATGATGGGCGTGCTGCCGCTGTCGTTCATCCTCGTCCGCAAATACCTGCCGCCGGGGGACGCGCAGGTGGCGATCGGGCTGGTCACGGGGCTGTTCATCGGCGGCGGCATGGTCGGGACGCTCATCGCCGGGCCGCTGGCGGAGGGGTTGTCCCGGCATGCGATGTTCGGGCTGCCGACGCTGGTGATCATCGCGGCCACGGTGGCCGTGGCCAGGATGATGCCGCGTGACCCGGCGGGACGGCCCGGCGCGGGCGTCGACTGGCCCGGCCTCGCCCTGCTGAGCGGCACCATGCTCTCCCTGATGGCCGGTCTGGCGATCCTGCCCGAGATCGGGGCGCGGCCGGTCGTCATCGTCGCGGTGGTGACCGTCACGATCGCGTTCGGGACGGCGTTCGTGCTGGTCGAGCGCAGGGCGGCGGCGCCGATGGTGGACCTCGCGATGCTGACCGCGCCCGGCATGTGGACCTCCTGCGTGATGACGCTGGTCGTGGGCGTGGGGTCGGGGTCCGCGACGTACCTCGTCCCGCAGCTCTTCGGGGTGTCGGGCGACGGTTACGGCTTCGGCGTGAGCGCCACCGCGACCGGCCTGCTCCTGCTGCCCAGCCTCATCACCTCGGCCGCGAGCGGCCCGATCGCCGGGTTCGCGGTGCGGCGGTACGGCTCGCGTCCCGTGGCGGTCGCCGGGATCGCCGTCATGGCGGCCACGCTGCTCGTCCTCGCCGCCGCGCACGCCGAGCTCTGGCAGCTCGTCGTCGGCAAGGCGGTGATCGCGCTGGCCGCGGGCGTCTGCGTCACGGCCCTGCTCACCGGTACGACCGGCGCCGTCGCCCAGGCGGACACCGGCATCGCCACCGGCCTTGTCCTGGTGGCCAGGGTCGTCGGGTCGGCGGTCGGCATCCAGGCGAGCGCCGGGCTGCTCACCGCGGGCGCCCACCCGGTGTCCGGCGTGCCGGGGGAGTCGGGCTTCGTGCTCGGGTTCGTCCTGGCCGGCGTCATCACGGCCACGTCCCTGCTCGTCCATAGAGGAAGGAAGTCCAATGACCGCGAAGCGTGAGGTACTGATCTCCGGCGGCGGCATCGCGGGCCCGGCGCTCGCGTACTGGCTCGGCCGCTACGGCTTCGCCGTCACCCTCGTCGAGAAGGCCGGCGGGCTGCGCGGCGGCGGTTACCCGATCGACGTGCGCGGCACCGCGCTTGAGGTGGTGCGCCGCATGGGGATCCTGCATCGGCTGCGCGCGGCGCACGTGGACATGCACAAGTTCACCTTCCTCGACGTCGCGGGCGACGAGGTGGCCGTGATCGATCCGCGGCTCATCGACGGCAGCGTGGCGGGCCAGGACCTCGAGGTACGCCGCGGCGACCTCGCCGAGGCGCTGCACGCGGCCGTCGGCGACGACGTGGAGTTCGTGTTCGGCGACTCCATCGCGACCATGACCGAGACCCGGCAGGGCGTGGACGTCACGTTCGCGAGCGGCAGGCGGCGGACGTACGAGGTGGTGATCGGCGCGGACGGGCTGCACTCGCGCACCAGGGAGTCCGTGTTCGGCCCCGAGGACCGCTTCCACCACTACCTCGGCCACTGCTTCGCCGGGTTCACCATGCCGAACATCCTCGGGCTCGCCCACGAGGGGGTGCTGTGGAGCACGCCGGGCCGGGCCGCCGTCCTCTACGCGGCGGGTGACGGCGACGAGGTGCACGGGTTCCTCACCTTCGCGCGTACGGACCCGCCGTTCGGCGCCTTCCGCGACCCCGCCGCGCAGCGTGACCTGGTGGCCGCGGCCTTCGCGGACGCGGCCTGGCGGGTGCCCGACCTGGTGGCGGCCATGCGGGAGGCGGACGACCTGTTCTTCGACGCGGTCAGCCAGATCCGCATGCCGGCCTGGTCGAGCGGGCGGGTGGCGCTGGTGGGCGACGCGGCGTACGCGCCGTCGTTCCTGACCGGGCAGGGCACCAGCCTCGCGCTGGTCGGGGCGTACATGCTGGCCCGTTCGCTGGCCGTGCACCCGGGGCACGAGGAGGCGTTCGCCGCGTACGAGCGGGACACCCGCGAGTTCGTCACCCTCAACCAGGCGCACGTGGACGGCGGCGGCAGCGTGCTCTTCCCCGCGACGCAGGAGGCGCTGGACCGGCGCGACGCGATGCTGCGCGACCTCACCCGCGACCCCGTCCCGATGGAGCGGCCGGCCCACTCGGCGCTCACCCTGCCCGACGCCGCGGGGGAACCGGCGGACGGCGGCGGGCGTTGGTCCTTCCATACGGTGCCCGCAGGCGAAAGGTCATGAGGACGTGCGCAGTTCGGTGTTCGGCAATCTCGACTCCCAGCAGCTGCCTCCGGGGTTCGCCCTGGAGAACGGCAAGATGCTGCGCGTCCAGCTCCCCGACGACGTGCTGGCCAAGCAGGGGTCGATGGTCGCCTTCCAGGGGGAGATGGACTTCGACTACGAGGGCGGCGGGCTCGGGAAGCTGTTCAAGAAGGCCGTCACGGGCGAGGGCGCCGCGCTGATGCGCGTACGCGGCCAGGGCCTGCTCTACCTCGCCGACAATGCCGACGACATCCACCTGTTCTACCTGGAGAACGAGGGCATCACGGTCAACGGCCGCAACCTGCTGGCCTTCCAGCCGCAGCTGTCCTGGGACATCAAGCGGGTCCAGGGCGCGGGCATGGCGGCCGGCGGGCTGTTCAACACGACGATCACCGGCACGGGGTGGGTGGCGGTGACCACCCACGGCACGCCGGTGCTGCTCGACGCGGCGCGCATGCCGACGTTCGCGGACGGGCAGTCGGCCGTGTGCTGGAGCACCTCCCTGCAGGTCGGGGTCAACCGGACGATGAAGGTGGGCGCGCTGATCGGCCGGGGGAGCGGTGAGGCGATGCAGCTCGCGTTCAGGGGTCAGGGGTTCGTGCTGGTGCAGGCCAGCGAGGGCGCCCCGGTGATCAAGGCCCAGTCCTAGATCGCGCAGGTGGGCGTCGGGGCGGTGCCGGCCCCGGTGGACGAGCCGAGGAAGCCGAACGTGGTGGACGCCCCCGGCGCCAGCGAGCCGTTCCACGGCGCGTTCCGCACGGTCACCGACGAGCCGTTCGCGCTCAGCGTGCCGCCCCAGAGCTGGGTGACGCGCTGACCGTCGGCGTACGTCCAGCTCACGGTCCAGCCGCGCATCGGCGCGGTGCCGGTGTTGGTGACGGTCACCTCGCCCTGGAAGCCGCCCTGCCACTGCCCGGTCGTCCTGTACGCGGCCGCGCAGTCACCGGCCGGCACGGTGGGCGTGACGGTGGGCGTGACGGTGGGGGTCGGGGTGCCCGCGAGCGCCTCGACCAGGGCCGGGTACCACTTGTCGGACATCTTCTGGTCACCGGCCGCGTTCGGGTGCACCCCGTCGTAGGTGTCGGTGGCGGTGCTGAAGCCCGTCCACTGGTCGACCACGGTGATCGGCGACTGGTCGGTGGAGGTCGCGGCGGCCCAGGCGGGGATGGCGTCGTTGAAGGCCACGGTGCGCCGGCCGCAGTCGGGGCAGGTGGCCGGGTTCATCGGGATGATCTCAGCGACCAGGATCCGCATGTTCGGGTTGCTGGCCCGCATCTGGTTCACCAGCGTGGTGAACGCGCCGAGGATCGTCGCGGGCGCGACGTTGCTCCACACGTCGTTGGTGCCCAGGTGCATGAGCACGACGTCGGGCCGGGTGGCCGAGAGCCAGCCGGGCAGCATGTTCTGGTTCGCGATGTTGGTGGCGAGATAGCCGCCGTGGCCCTCGTTGTCGCCGTCGTGCGCCACCCCGCAGCCCTGCGGCGGCAGCGTGCCGACGAAGTCGATGTTCGTGTGGCCGGCGCTCTGCAGCCGGTTCCACAGCAGGGCCCGCCAGCAGCCGGGGGAGCCGGTGATCGAGTCGCCGAGCGGCATGATGCGTACGGCCGCCGCCTCGGCCGGCGTGGTCGCGAACAGCACGGCCGCGATCACGGTCACCATTCCCGCCAGCACGGCGCCGATTGCGCGCATCGTCCGATCTCCCGTCGTCAGCCTGCGCAGATCGTAAGGAGCGGCAGGCGGAACGGGGAAGGAGGCGATGAGGACAGCGGGCGCCAGCTGCGGGGACGCATGTAACTTTCAGGCGGCGGCGCGCACCACCGCCAGCGGGCAGGGCGCATGGTGCAGCATGGCCTGGCTGATGGATCCGATGAGCATGCCGGCGAGCTGCCCGTGCCCGCGCGAGCCCACCACCAGCAGCTCGGCCCCGGCCGCCGCCTCCTTCAGCACGTCCACGGGATGCCCGTGCACGATCTCGGCGACCGCCTCGACGCGGGGATGCCGGGCGCGGTACGGCGACAGCGCCTCGTGCAGCGCCCGCAGATGGCCCTGCTCGCTCTCGGGGTCGGCCGGGCCGAAGCCGCCCGGCTGGGGCCAGGCCCACGCCTGGACCACCCGCAGCCGCGCCCCGCGCAGCTCGGCCTCGGCGAAGGCGAACTCCAGGGCCCGCTCGGCGCATTCGGACAGGTCGGTGCCCGCCACCACCTCGCCGGGCGTGGCGGGGCGGTCGCGGACGAGGACGACGTTCGTCTCGGCGTGCGCGACGACCCCGTACGCGACCGAGCCGACCAGCAGCCCGCGCACGCCGCCGATGCCGCTGCTGCCGACGACCAGCAGCTCGGCCTCGGCGGCGGCCTTGACCAGGGCCGCGCGGGGATCGCCGGGGAGCAGGACGGTCTCCACGCGCACCTGGGGCCGCTCGCGCAGCGCGCGGTCCTTCGCTGAGGTGAGCACGGTGCGCGCTTCCTCGCGCATCCAGCGCGCCACCTCGGCGTAACGGACGGGCTGGTCCTCCCCGCACACCCACTTGGGCACGACGTGCGCGACGGTCAGCGGCACCTGGCGCAGCACGGCCTCGGTGGCGGCCCAGCCGGCCGCCTCCAGGCCGGCGCGGGAGCCGTCCACACCTGCGATGATCAATTCGGCTCCTCAGGACGCGGTATAGCACTCCACCTCGGCGCGGCGGAACGACAGTCCCTTGGCCTCGGAGTCGCGGACGCACGCGCGCTCCGCCTTGCTGAGCTTGAGCGTGCCGCACACGGTCACGCCGGAGTAGGTACGGCAGTCGAGCGACGGATCGGTACGGCCGACGCGATAGAGCTCTCTGACGTTCGCGCGGCACTTGGCCTTACCGGTATCGGAGTAGCGGCACTGGGCCAGCAGGGTGTCGAACTGCTCCTGGCTGACCTCGTGCTGTTGCATGCCGTCCCCGGCGGCGGCGGTGGCGCCGGATGCGGCCATCACGACGAGTAGTCCTGCGACAGCGGCGATTCTCATCATGTTTCCCCTGATGGGGTCCGTACCGCTGAGAAGACCCGCCAAACCTTTTCGCCCTGGTTTGGGATCGCGCCTCGCGTGGGTACGATCACCGCCGTCCAACGCGGGAGCCCGGTGGAGACCGGGCTGAGAGGACGGCTGCCAGCCGCCGACCGCCAGAACCTGCTCCGGGTAATGCCGGCGAAGGGAGTTTGCGCGATGACCGACGCGCGCTTTTCCAAGATCTACAGCGGCGAGCTGCGGGTGCCGATGCGGCGGGTGAACCTGTCGAACGGCACGGCGGTGACGCTGTACGACACCTCGGGCCCGTACACCGACCCCTCCTACGAGCCCGACCTGCGGCGGGGCCTGCCGCGCCGCCGGGCCGAGTGGATCGAGGAGCGGCGGGCCGCCGGGCACCCGGTCACCCAGGTCGGCTGCGCGCGGCGCGGGCTGGTGACCAAGGAGATGGAGTTCGTCGCGGTCCGCGAGGGCGTCACGCCGGAGTTCGTACGGGACGAGGTCGCGGCCGGCCGGGCCATCATCCCGGCGAACGTCAACCACCCCGAGACCGAGCCCATGATCATCGGCCGCGACTTCCTCGTGAAGATCAACGCCAACATCGGCAACTCCGCGGTCACCTCCTCCATCGAGGAGGAGGTGGAGAAGATGACCTGGGCCACTCGCTGGGGCGCCGACACGATCATGGACCTGTCCACCGGCGACGACATCCACGAGACCCGCGAGTGGATCCTGCGCAACTCCCCGGTCCCGGTCGGCACCGTGCCGATCTACCAGGCGCTGGAGAAGGTCAAGGGCCGGCCTGAGGAGCTGTCGTGGGAGGTCTTCCGCGACACCCTGATCGAGCAGTGCGAGCAGGGCGTGGACTACGTGACCGTGCACGCGGGCGTGCGGCTCGCGCACGTGCCGCTCACCGTGCGCCGCAAGACCGGCATCGTCTCGCGCGGGGGCTCGATCATGGCCGCCTGGTGCCTCGCGCACCACCGCGAGAGCTTCCTGTACGAGAATTTCGCCGAGATGTGCGAGATCCTGGCCCGCTACGACGTGTCGTTCTCGCTCGGCGACGGCCTGCGGCCCGGCTCCATCGCCGACGCCAACGACGAGGCCCAGTTCGCCGAGCTGCGCACGCTGGGCGAGCTGACCGTGATCGCGCGCGAGCACGACGTGCAGGTCATGATCGAGGGCCCTGGACACGTGCCCATGCACAAGATCAAGGAGAACGTCGACCTGCAGCGCGAGCTGTGCGACGACGCCCCCTTCTACACCCTCGGCCCGCTCGTCACCGACGTCGCGCCCGGCTACGACCACATCACCTCGGGCATCGGGGCCGCCATGATCGGCTGGTTCGGCACCGCCATGCTCTGCTACGTCACGCCGAAGGAGCACCTCGGCCTGCCGGACAAGGACGACGTGAAAACCGGCGTGATCACGTACAAGATCGCCGCACACGCCGCCGACCTGGCCAAGGGGCACCCGAAGGCGCAGGAGTGGGACGACGCGCTGTCCGACGCGCGCTTCGAGTTCCGCTGGGAGGACCAGTTCGACCTCTCGCTCGACCCCGACACGGCCCGCGCCTTCCACGACGAGACGCTGCCCGCCGCGCCCGCCAAGACCGCGCACTTCTGCTCGATGTGCGGCCCCAAGTTCTGCTCGATGCGTATCAGCCACGACATCAGGCAGGCTGGTTTCGAGGAGAAGGCCGCCGAGTTCCGGCGTCTCGGCGGCACGATCTACGTGGAGTGACGCCACCAAGGGCCAGGCCGCGTCTAGCCCGGCAGCGTCTCGCCGCCGATCGGGGCCAGCACCTCGCCCGTGTAGTACGAGGACAGCCGGTCGGAGGCGAAGAACACGTACGAGGGGGCGATCTCGTCCGGATGGGCGGGTCGCCCCATCGGCACCTGCTGGCCGAACTTCTCCACCTTCTCCTCCGGCATCGTGGCCGGGATGAGCGGCGTCCACACCGGGCCAGGCGCCACCGCGTTGACCCGGATGCCCCGCTCGACCAGGTTCTGGGCCATGGAGTAGGTGAAGGCGTTGATCGCACCCTTCGTGGCGGCGTAGTCGATGAGCGACTTGTTGCCGCGCAGGCCGTTGATCGACGAGGTGTTGATGATGGCCGCGCCCTCGCGCAGGTGCGGGAGCGCGGCCTTCATGACGCGGAAGTAGCTGTGGATGTTGACGGCGAACGTGTGCTCCCACTGCTCGTCGTCCAGCTCCTCGAGGCCGCCCACCGGCTGCTGGTAGGCCACGTTGTTGACCAGCACGTCCAGGCCGCCCAGCTCGGAGACGGCCTGCTCGACGACCGACGCGCAGTGCGCCCGGTCGGCCAGGTCGCCGGGCAGCGTCACGCAGCGCCGCCCGGTCTCCTCGACCAGCTTGCGGGTGTGCGCGGCGTCCTCGTGCTCGCTCAGGTACGCGATCGCGACGTCCGCGCCCTCCTTGGCGAACGCCACGGCGACCGCCCGGCCGATGCCCGAGTCGCCGCCCGTGATCAGGGCCTTCTTGCCGGCGAGCAGGTCGCGGCCGACGTAGTCGCGCATCTCGTCGCGCGGCTCAGGGGCCATCTCGCCGGTGCTGCCCGGGTACGGCTGGTTCTGCGGTGGTGGTGTGTGCGACATGCCTTGCGGGCTGCCCGTGGTCAGGTGGGGTTAACGCCCGTCATCGGACGAATCCCTCCGACCTGAGCCAGCCGCGGGCCACCAGCGCGGGCATGCCGCCGTCCACGTCCACCTGCGCGTTCAGGTCCCGCATGACGTCGTCGGTCAGCTTCGCGCTGATCGGCGCGAAGATCTTCGCGATCTCCGGATGCGCGTCGGCGAGCTGCCTGCGCATCGTCACCGCCGCGTTGTACTGCGGGAAGAAGTGCCGGTCGTCCTCCAGCAGCACCAGGTCGAGCGCCTTGACCCGGCCGTCGGTGGTGGTCATCATGCCGAGCGTGCACTGGCCACTGGCCACCGAGTTGTAGAGCACGCCGACCGACACCCTGCGCACGTTCGCCCTCGGCACCTCCTTGCCGTACGTCAGGCCGTAGCCCTTGAGCATGCCGAGGAAGCCGTCGTCGCGGCCGAACGTCTCGTGATCCACGCAGAACGTGCGCTGCGCCATCGGCACCTTGGGGATGTCGGAGATCTTCGACAGGCCCCACTTCTCGGCCGACGCCCGGGTGACGCCGATGGCGTAGCTGTTGTTCAGCGGGGCGGGCGGCAGCCACACGATGCCGTTCTCGCGCAGGTCGAGGTCGCGTACGGCCTCGTACTGGGCCTCCGCGCCCTGGACGGGCTTCTGCTGCCCCAGGTAGGTGATCCAGCCGGTGCCGGTGTACTCCCACATCAGGTCGGTGCCGCCGCGGATGAGCGAGGCGCGGGCGTTCACGCTGCCCTGGACGTTCGTCCTGTCCTCCACGTCCGCGCCCGCCGCGGTGAGGGCGAGCACGGCGATCTTGCCGAGCACGAGCTGCTCGGTGAACTCCTTCGACGTCACCCGTACGCGCTGCCCTTCGAGCCCCGGCACCGGGCGGATGCTGCCCGGCTCCACCGGCGGCACGAACGACGACGCCGGCCGCAGCCCGCAGGCCACGACGCAGACCAGGACCGCAACGGTCACCAGGAACGCCCTCATGAGAGCCCCTTCGGCGACAGCAGCCGCTGCGCCAGGCCCGCCGCCCAGTCGATGAGCAGCGCCAGCACCGCGATCAGCACGCAGCCGGTGACCAGGATCAGGCTGCGCTGCGTGCTCACCCCCGCGGTGATCAGGTCGCCCAGGCCGCCCGAGCCGATGAACGCCGCGATGCCCGCCGTGCCCACGTTCAGCACCAGCGTCGTACGGATGCCCGACAGGATCACCGGCACCGCCATCGGCAGCTCGACCTTGAACAGAACCCCCGACGCCGACATGCCGATGCCGCGCCCCGCGTCCACCAGGCGCGGGTCCACCTGCTCCAGGCCCACCATCGTGTTGCGCAGCGTCGGCAGCAGGCTGTAGGCGAACAGCGCCGCCACCGCCGTCCAGAACCCGATCTGGAACACCACCGCGAGCAGCACCACCAGGCCCACCGCCGGGGTGGCCTGGCCCAGGTTCACCAGCGACAGCACCACCGGCGTGGCCCTGCGCAGCCCGCGCCTGGTCAGCAGCACGCCCAGCGGCAGCGCCACCAGCAGCACCAGCACGGTCGAGAAGAACACCAGCTGGATGTGCTCCCACGTGCGGCGCATCAGGAACGTCAGGTTGAGCGAGCCGCGCTCGATGCTGTCCAGCGGCGCGACCTGCGTGTAAATGATCATCGCGGCGGCTATGGCGAGGTAGCACAGCGGGGGCAGGATCGCGTGCCACGACCGCCCGATGCGCGGCTCAGGAGTGGTCGCCTCCCTGTCGGCGGCGCTTTCGACCGTCATCGGGCGCCGCTCCTGCGGTGGCGGCGCTCGCGTTCGCGCGCCTTGATCGTCTGGATCGCGTTCTGCACCGTGCCCAGCGACAGCGCCCCCGCGTACGAGCGCCGCCTGCCCTCCACCGGCACCACGTCGGTGTCGGCGTTGAGCAGCGCCTCCAGGGCGTCCTGCAAGGTCATGCGGTGGTGGATGGTGCCGGTGACCGGGTCGCCCGCCGTACCGACCGGGCCCGTGCGGCCTTCGAGGTCGGCCTGGCTCACCCAGCGCAGCGGGCGGCGCATCCCGTCGGTGATCAGCGCGTAGCCGCGGCCGTCGCGCTCGATCTCGCGCAGCAGCTCCGCGCAGTCGCGGTCCTCCGAGAAGTACGGCACCTGGTCCAGCTCGATGTCGCCCACCTTCGTCAGCCGCAGCAGGCGCATCGACGAGCCGGCGCCCAGGAACTGCTCGACGTAGTCGCTGGCCGGGTTCGTGAGGATCTCGGCAGGGCGGGCGTACTGCACGATGTGGCCGGGGCGCTGCATGATCGCGATGTGGTCGCCGATCTTGAGCGCCTCGTCCACGTCGTGCGTGACGAAGACGATGGTCTTGGCCAGGTCGTCCTGGAGGCGGAGCAGCTCGTCCTGGAGGCGTTCGCGGGTGATGGGGTCGAGCGCGCCGAACGGCTCGTCCATCAGCAGCACCGGCGGGTCGGCGGCCAGCGCCCGCGCGACCCCCACCCGCTGCTGCTGGCCGCCCGACAGGCGGCGCGGATAGCTGTCGCGGAACGCCTCGGGCTCCAGCCCCACCAGCGTGAGCAGCTCGTCCACCCGCTCGGCGATGCGCGCGCGGTCCCAGCCGAGCATCTTCGGCACCTGGGCGATGTTCGCCGCCACCGTCATGTGGGGGAACAGGCCGGCCTGCTGGATCACGTACCCGATGTGGCGGCGCAGCCGGTCGGGGTCGATCTCGCGGGAGTTCTGGCCGTTGATGATGATGTCGCCCGAAGTGGGCTCGATCAGCCGGTTGATCATGCGCATCGTGGTCGTCTTGCCGCAGCCCGACGGGCCCAGCAGGACCACGATCTCGCCCGCCTGGATGTCGAGGTCCAGCTCCTGTACGGCGGCCTCGCCGCCGCCGGGGAACGACTTGGTCACCTTGCGCAGCTCGATCGGCACGCCGCCGGTCGTCGCGGGCCGCCGCAGGTCAGCCACGGGCACCTCCGGTCGCGGGCCGCCGGCTCGGCGTGGTCAGCCGGCCGATGAGCACGAAGACGCCGTCGAAGATCAGCGCCAGGATCGCCACGCCGATCGTGCCCGTCAGCGTGGCGTTGACCGCGTTCGCGCCGCCGAGCCTGGCCAGGCCGGAGAAGATCTGCTCGCCGAGCCCCGGGCCCGACACGAACGCGGCGACCGCGCCGATGCCCATCGCGAGCTGCGTGGCCACCCGGATGCCGGTCAGGATCACCGGCCAGGCCAGCGGCAGCTCCACCCTGGCCAGCGACCTGCGGCGGCTCATCCCGATGCCGCGGGCGGCGTCGACCAGCAGGGGGTCCACGCCCTGCAGGCCGACGACGGTGTTACGGACGATGGGCAGCAGCGCGTACAGGACGATCGCCGTCACGGCGGGGGCCACGCCCAGGCCGAGCGGCGGGATCAGCAGGCCCAGCATGGCCAGCGACGGCACCGTGAACAGCACCCCCGCCGCCGCCATCGCGAAGGCCGACGGCCTGGCGCGGCGGTAGGTGGCCACCCCGATGAGCACGCCGAGCACGGCCGCCACCAGGACACACTGGGCGACCATGCTGGCGTGCTGCAGCGTCTCGAAGGCGATGAGATCCCATCGGTCTTCGACGTACTCCCACAAGGTCATCGCCTACCCCGTAACCGGGGAGCCCTGCCTCAAACGCCCCATCTGTCACTTTGTTCCCAACAATGGGGCGGGGAGGGTTGCGTCTTGACCCGGCGCTTGCCCCCTTTAGATGAGAGGTTTCTCATCTGGGCCTCAGCGTGGTCTCCTCGAAGGGCGGCAGGGTCGGGGCATGAGACATCGGGGAACGGTGATCCTCCTCGTTCTGGGGGCCGCGGCGGTGGCGTTCATGTCGGTGGGGCTGGTGCGGGCCGCCGATCAGGGGGCCGACCTGGGCGGGCCCATCGTCGTCACGCCCGAGCCCTCGGGGTCGCTGACCTCGTCGACGCGGGCCTCCACACCGTCGCCGTCGCCTTCCTCCTCGTCCTCGCCGTCGGGCTCCTCGCCGTCCACGGCCTCCCCGTCCGCGGAGTCTCCGTCCGCCAGAGACGGCACGCCCGATGCGGAGCCGCGGGCGAGCGAGCAGGCCGCCGCCGAGCGCAGGTCCAGGGCCGAGCCGGTCGCGCCGCCTCCACCGCGGCGCGGAGGCGGCGGTTTCGCCGATGACGACGACGGGGGCGATGATGACGACGGTGACGACGCCGGTGACGACTGACGAGGAGGCCACATGCGGGTGAGCGCCCGTGCCCGGATCGTGGGCTGGATGCTCGCCGTCGTCGGCCTCGCACTCTCCGTCGCGATCTTCGCCACCTGGACCATCCTGCTCGCCCGGCTCGACGACCGCATGACCCACGAGCTCGGCAACGAGGTCGACAAGCTGCGCCGCTACGCCGCCACCGCCCTCGACCAGCAGACCGGGCGCAAGGTCACCGACGTGCGCGACCTGCTGACCGGCTACCTCGCGGTCAACGCGCCCGACCGCTGGGAGACGTTCTTCAGCATCGTCGACGGCCGCGCCGACCGCGCCACCTCCGTGCCGCCGCCAGTCCCGCTCGACGGCGACGCGGAGCTGGTCGCCGACATGGCCGAGGCCACGCGCGTCGAGCGCGACGAGGTCGAGACCAGCCGGGGAACGGTCCAATACGCGGTCATCCCGGTCACCGTGGCGGGCGACGCCCGCCAGGGGCACCTCGTCGTGGCCATCTTCTACGACCTGCACCGCGACGAGATCGTCGACGCCGTACGCGTGCTCGGGCTGTCCGCGCTCGCGGCGATGGCGCTGGCCGGGGCGGCCGGCTGGCTCGTGGCCGGGCAGGTGCTCGCGCCCCTCCGGCTGGTCAGGCAGACCGCCGAGCAGATCAGCGACTCCACCGACCTGACCCGCAGGCTCGACGTGCCCGGCGACGACGACGTTGCGGCGGTCGCGGCGACGTTCAACCACATGCTCGACCGGCTGGAGCAGGCGTTCGTGGTCCAGCGGCACTTCATGGACGACGCCGGCCACGAGCTGCGCACCCCCATCACCGTCATCCGCGGCCACCTCGAGCTGATGGGCGACGACCCCGCCGACCGCGCCGAGACCCTCGCCCTCGTCACCGACGAGCTCGACCGCATGAACCGCATCGTCGACGACCTGCTCACCCTCGCCAAGGCCGAGCAGCCCGGCTTCCTCGCGCTCGACAACGTCGAGCTGGCCGACCTCACGGTCAGCGTGGTCGCCAAGGCCCGCGCGCTCGGCGCCCGCACCTGGCGGGTCGACGAGGTGGCCGAGGCCAAGCTGCCCGCCGACCGGCAGCGGCTCACCCAGGCGCTCATGCAGCTCGTCGCCAACGCCGTGCGCCACACCGCCGACGGCGACCTCATCGCCGTCGGCTCCGCCGTCCGCGACGGCCGCGTCGAGCTCTGGGTACGCGACAGCGGGCCCGGCGTCCCGACCGCCGAGCGCGAGCGCATCTTCGGCCGGTTCGTCCGCGGGGCCGGCCGCACCGGCGCGCACGACGGCGCCGGGCTGGGCCTCGCCATCGTGCGCTCCATCGCCCAGGCCCACGGCGGCCACGTCCGGGTGACCGACGCCCCCGGCGGTGGCGCCTGCTTTGTCATGTCCCTGCCGATGTGGGAGTTGTGGAGGCTCGGGTGAACCGCATCTTGATCGCCGAGGACGAAGCCAGGATCGCCGCCTTCGTGGAGAAGGGGCTGCGGGCCAACGGCTTCGTGACGGCCGTGGTGGGCGACGGGGTGGCGGCGTACGATCTGGCCGCCGCGGGCGGATTCGACCTGCTCATCCTCGACATCGGGCTGCCGCGCAGCGACGGGTTCACCGTGCTGCGGCGTCTGCGCGAGGCCATGGTCACCATTCCCGTGATCATCCTGACCGCGCGCGACAGCGTCAGCGACACCGTGGCCGGGCTGGAGGGCGGGGCCGACGACTACATCGCCAAGCCCTTCGCCTTCGAGGAACTCCTGGCCCGGGTGCGGCTGCGGCTGCGCGCCGACCGTACACCTGAGGTGACCGTGCTGCGGGTGTCGGACTTGTCGCTCGATCTGCGGACGCGGCGGGCGTACGTGGGGGATCGGGCGGTCGATCTGTCCACCCGCGAGTTCGCGCTGGCCGAGATCTTCTGCCGCCACCCCGACCAGGTCCTCACCCGTGAGCAGCTGCTGAGCCACGTGTGGGGCTTCGACTTCGACCCCGGCTCCAACGTCGTGGACGTCTACGTCCGCTACCTCCGCCGCAAGATCGGCCCCGAACGCATCGAAACGGTCCGCGGCACCGGCTACCGCATGCGAGTCGCCTGACCGCAGCACGGCTGGATGAGAGTCGCCTGACCGCACGGCTGGATGAGAGTCGCCTGACCGCACGGCTGGATGAGAGTCGCCTCATCATCGCCTCACTTCCACCTCACCCCCGCCTACCAAGCTGTTCACCAGGAAGCCAACGAAAGGAGCAGCCTTGGCAGCCGGACTGGCGATGGACCTCGTGGCGATCCTCGTGCTCGCCTATGGGCTCTACTACCGCCGACACCACCGCCGCGATCTGCTGTTCGCCTACATCGCCCTCAATGTGGGCATCTTCGCCGTCGTGTCCCTGCTGCTGGTCCAGCGGGTCGACATCGCCGTCGGGTTCGGCCTGTTCGGGGTGCTGTCCATCATCCGCCTGCGGTCGAGCGAGATCACCCAGCAGGAGATCGCCTACTACTTCATCGCGATCGTGCTGGGCCTGGTCAACGGCATCGCCGGCGCGTCATGGCCGTTGACCGCCCTCCTGCTCAACGCCGTGCTCCTCACCGTCATCTACGTCGGCGACCACCCCCAGGTCCTCGGCCGCACCCGCCATCAGGTCATCACCCTCGACGTCGTCCACACCGACCCCGACCTGCTCCGTGCCGACCTGGAGAGCCGGCTGCGGGCGAAGGTGCTGCAGTGGGAGGTGACGCAGGTGGACTACGTACGCGACGTGACGGTGGTCGACGTCCGCTTCGCCTCCACCCCGCCCGTCCGCGTAGGAGCCCGCTGATGCCGACCCGCCCGTCCGCGTAGGAGCCCGCTGATGCCGATCATCCACCGAGCGCCCCTCATCGCCTGCGGTCCCACCGTCAACCTGCCGTCCACCGGGTGCCGTATACCTGCGGTCCGTGGCCTGTCGCCCGGCGATCGGGGCCTGCCGTTCGCGAGCCTCGCATCCGCGTCGGAGCACGGCCGGTCCGCCGACGACACGCAGGTCCACGTACGGCGGGGGGAGGGGTTCGTCGGGCGGCCCTACGCCGACGCGTTGCTCGCCGGGGTCGCGGCCCGGTTGCCGGGCATGGAGCTGGACGACGTCCCCCAGCTCATGAGCCGGGTCGACCGCAAATACATCGTGACGGCCGCCACCATGTCCCACTTGGCCGCCGAGCTGGGCGACCGATTCCAGGTGCTGCGCATCGACGGCCGCCGCCAGTTCCGCTACACCTCCACCTACTACGACACCCCCGACCTGCTCACCTACCACCACCACCGGCAGGATCGCCGACGCCGGTTCAAGCTCCGCACCAGGACCTACCTCGACGGTGGCGGCCAGTGGCTGGAGCTCAAGCTGAGCGGCGCCAGGGGCAGCACCGACAAACACCGCATCCCGTACGACGGCGCTCCCGGGCAGCCGCTCACCGAGGAGGCGCTCGACTTCGCCCGCGACACGCTGCTCAAAGAGCTGCACCTCGTCGCACCCGAGCCGATGCAACCGGTGCTGGCCACCGACTACAGACGGGTCACCCTCATCGACCAGTCGGGTGGCGCCCGCCTCACCTGCGACACCGGCCTGGTGTGCCGTGACGGCCACCGCCGCGCCCCCGCTCGTGGCGACATGGTCCTGCTGGAGTCGAAGTCGGCGGACGGCCGCGCGCTGGCCGACAAGGTGCTGCGCGGCCTCGGGGTGCGCCCGGTCAGCGTGAGCAAATACTGCCTGGCCGTCGCCGCCCTCCGCGCCCAACCCGCCAACCGCTGGCACCCCATCCTCCACCGCTACCTGCTCCCCGCCGGATGACGGTGAGGGCGGGTGGGTGCGTCACCCGCCAGAGGGGTTGTGGCGGTGGGGGGCTGGTCAGGGCGGGCGTTGGGGGCGCGGGCTCAGGGCATGGGTTCAGGGCGTGGGGCTGGGGTGTTGGGGGGTGGTTGTTCGGTGGGTTTCTTGGGGTGGTCGGGGCTTGTCCCCCTTGCGAGCTACGTGCAGGTGTCCACCGTGTGGTGACGACCGGCAGGGGGTCGGATCCATAGCGTTTGGGGTGTCGGGGGCGAGCCGGACTAAGCGGCCGCCGGCACCGTCGGCCGGTCAGGTCGGCGGACTGAGACTCGCTTGGGAGGATGACATGATCCGGACGTTCAAGGCAGCCGCTGTGATCACCCTGTGCACCGCCGTCGGCATGGGGGTCGCCGCGGGGCCGGCCGCCGCTGCCGAGGAGTGGGACCCGTTCGCGAACACCAACGTGGCGAGCTGGGATCCGTTCTCCGGAGGGAAGCGCGTCGCGGACCCGTTCGTCGGCACCAAGAAGATCAAGGTCGCGGGCAAGTCGGTGAACGTGTCGTGCTCGGGGCGGCCGGCCAAGGGGCGCGAGCCGGTCATCGTGCTGCTGGCGGGCATGGGTGACGGGCTGGACAAGCTGGCCAAGCTGCAGAAGACGCTGAGCAAGAAGAACCGGGTCTGCTCGTACGACCGGCTTGGCGAGGGCGCGAGCGACAAGCCGTCTGGGAAGCAGAGCTTCGCCGGCACGGGCAAGATCCTGACCGGGGTGCTCGACCGGGTCGCGGGCCGGCAGCCGGTCGTGCTGGCCGGACACTCGCTGGGCGGGCTCATCGCCGCTCGCTACGCCCCCGAGCACCGCGACCGGGTCAAGGGCCTGGTGCTGCTGGACGCCACCCCCTCCACCATGCTGCGCGACGTCAAGAAGGCGATCCCGGCGTCGGCCAAGGGCCCGGCGGCCGAGCTGCGGGCGCAGAACCTCGCGGTCTTCCAGGGGCAGAACCCCGAGATGCTGGTCGTCCCCGACGGCAAGGTGCGTTACGCCGGGAACATCCCGGTCGAGGTGATCAAGCACGGTAAGCCGTACCTCGCGGCGCTCCCGACGTACGGGCCGAAGCTGGAGCGGGCGTGGACCGCCGGCCAGCGCAAGTGGCTCGCCCTGTCCCGGCAGAGCCGTCTGACCGTGGCCAGGAAGAGCGAGCACTACATCTACGTCGACCAGCCCGAGGTCGCCGTCAAGGCCATCCAGACCGTCGCCACCAAGGCCGCCCGCCACGGCCGCTGACCGGGCCGGAGGCTGTGGCGCCTGGGGGATACAAAGCACGGCCGCTGCCGGGGGTGGGCACCTGCCCGGCAGCGGCCGGCAAGTTTCCGTGCCCCGGCCGAATCCCAGGTCCAGATTTTTGGGGAAATGCGGCTTTCCAGTTGATTAGTGGTCATCGCGGACGGTCGGATGGGCTTCGGGAGTTTGCCTTCCTGGAAAAAGTCCGCAGAGCTCGCCGGGTGCACCTGGAGAAGGGCTGCGGGGGTTCCCCGGGTGCATCTGGAGAGGGGCGTGGGGGTTCGCCGGATGCATCTGGAGAAGGGCCGCGAGGGGTTCGCCGGGGTTGCACATGGGGAAAGGCCGAGGGCTTGCCGGGCGGACTTCGAGAAAGGCCGCGGGGTGCCTGGAGGCAGGGGCTCGGACTTGCCGGGGGTGGGTGGGGGAAGCTCGACAAGGGGGGCTTCGTGGTGATAGGCAGGGACTTGACCTGCGGATATGAGCGGATGCCTGCGAGAGTGGTGACCGGGTCCTGGCGTGATGTCCGGTTGTTCGGTGGGCAGGCCGCTTGCGTAACAAGGGATATTTTCTCATGCTTGAGCGCATTCATGAGATACCGGGCGTCTTGCTGAGTGCGGATGAATATCTCGACGACTTCTGGCCCAATTTCCGGAAAATTGATGATGTGTTCTGGAAGTTGGAGCGCATTCAGAGCTTCCGGGAGGCTGGGGAGCCGAGTTGGGTCGCGATGATGGAGGGCGACTGGGATCGTTCGCTCAAGCTCATCGACGACAAGCCCATCGGGGTGTTCGACAGCCGGGGCGGGTTGATGCGGGAGTGCGAGCGCCCGGCCGAGAACTTCCTGCGCCGCCGCATCAGGATCGTGGAGCAGCCGGTCACGCCGTACCTGCAGTGGGAGATGCACGTGCTGGCGCTGCGGGTGGCGACCGTCGAGCAGGTGCGGGTGCTCGACGCGGGCGAGGTGGCCGAGCTGGAGGGCGGGCGGCGGCTGCCGGAGCTGGTGGTGCTGGGGACCGTGGTGATGTACGAGGTGACGTACGACGAGGCTGGGACGCACAGCGGGGCGCGGCGGATCGACGACCGGGAAGTGATCGAGGCCTGCCACGGCGAGCTGGACAAGCTGTTCGCGGCGGGTGAGGACTTCCGGGCCTATTACGACCGGGAGATCGTGCCGTTGCCGGCGCCCCGGGTGAGCGTCTGAAGCGGCGGGCCTACAGCGGCAGGTCTCCGGTGGCGGCCGAGGTGGAGCCGGTGGCCTGGTAGGCGGCGATGGTGCGCTCGGCGATGCGCATCTGGTGGATCTCGTCGGCACCGTCGGCGAAACGGGCCCACCGGGCGTGCTGGAACATGTGGGCAAGCGGCGTGTCCGTGGAGTAGCCGAGCGCGCCGTGCACCTGGATCGCGCGGTCGATGATGCGGTTGAGGCTGTTGGCGACGAAGTGCTTGGCCATGGAGACCTCCGTACGGAAGTCCTCGCCCTTGTCGATCTTCGAAGCGGCGTGCAGGACCATGAGCTTGCACTGATACAGCTCCATCGCCGAGTCGGCGATCATCCACTGGATGCCCTGCTTCTCGGCCAGCAGCGAGCCGTGGCTGTAGCGGTTGAGCGCGCGGTCCACCATCATGTCGAGGGCCGTCTCGGCCTGCGAGATCCAGCGCATGCAGTGGGCCAGCCGGGCCGGGCCGAGCCGGTACTGCCCCAGCCGGTGCCCGTTGCCCCGCCCGCCGAGGATGGCGCTGGACGGGACGCGCAGGTCCTTGATGACGATCTCGCTGTGACCGGTGGAGCCGTGCATGGTCTCCACCTCGCGGACGTCGTTCCAGCCCGGGCTGGGCAGGTCGATGAGGAACGCGGTGTTGGCGCCCCGCGACCCCTCCGGGACGTCCTTCTCGGTACGGGCGATGAGGATCGCGAAGTTGGCCCGCCGTGCGTTCGAGATGAACCACTTGTGGCCGTTGATGAGCCATTCGTCCCCGTCCTGCACGGCCTCCGTACGGATCAGCGTGGGGTCGGAACCGGCCACCTCCGGCTCGGTCATGGCGAAGCAGGACATCTGCCTGCCTTCCAGGAGCGGCCGGAGGTACTTCTCTTTCTGGTCGTCATTCGCCCAGTGCAGGAGGGTGTGCATGTTGCCCTCATCGGGGGCCTGGCAGTTGAGCACCCACGGGCCGATGCGGGTCTTGGCCGCCTCGGACTGCACCATGGCCAGCTCGACGTGCCCGAGCCCCATGCCGCCCCACTCCTTGGGCATGTGCGGCAGCCACAGCCCCTGCTCCTGGGCGAGCGAGCGCAGGTGGAAGATGGCGCGCAGGTACGCGTCGCGGTCGCCCTCCTGCACCTCGTCCATGGCGGGGATGACCGTGCCCTGGATGAACGCGCGGACCCGCTTGCGGATCTCCTCGTGCTCGGGGGCGAGGGTGAAGTCGATGGCCATGCGGTCGTACCTCTCAGTGTTCTCGGTGTTCTCAGCGTTCTCGGTGTGTGATCAGTCGGGGAAGTGGCAGGCGAGCCAGTGGTCCTCGCCGATCCGCCGGATCTGGGGCTCCTCCTGCGCGCACCGCGCCGCCGCGCGCGGGCAGCGGGTACGGAAGCGGCACCCCGTCGGCGGGCTGACCGGCGACGGCGGCTCGCCGCTGATCAACGTGTCGGCGGGCGGCAGGTCGAGGCCGCCGCCCGGGATGGAGGCGATCAGGGCTTTCGTGTACGGGTGCGCCGGACGGCCGATCAGGTCGGCGCTGGGCGCCAGCTCGCACACCTTGCCCAGGTACATCACCAGGATCCGGTCGCTGACGTTCTTCACCACGGCCAGGTCGTGGGCGATGAAGACGAGCGTGAGCCGGAAACGCTCCTTGAGGTCCTCCAGGAGTCCCAGGATCTGCGCCTGCACGGAGACGTCGAGCGCCGACACCGGCTCGTCGCAGATCACCACCTCGGGGTCGAGGACGAGCGCCCTGGCGATCGAGACGCGCTGGCACTGCCCGCCGGAGAACTCGTGCGGCCTGCGGACCGCCGCCGTCTCCGGGTCCAGCCCGACGGCCTCCAGCACCTCGTCCACGCGGTCGCCCGGCAGGTTCCAGACGCGGGGGCCCTCGCCGACGATGTCGCGGACGCGGCGGCGCGGGTTGAGCGAGGAGATCGGGTCCTGGAAGATCATCTGGAGGCGCCTGCGGGTCCTGCGGAGGGCCTCGCCGCGCAGCTCGGTCAGCTCCACCCCGTCGAGCCGTACGGAGCCCGAGCGCGGCGGCGGGAGCTGGACGAGCGCGCGGGCGGCGCTGGACTTGCCGCAGCCCGACTCGCCCACGATGCCCAGGGTCTCGCCGCGCGCCAGGTCGAAGCTCACACCGGAGACGGCGCGCACGGTGCGACCTCGGCCGGCGGGGAACTCCACCACCAAATCCTCCACCCGCAACAACACGTCGTCACGGGCCCGAAGGTGGGCGTTTCCACTACCGGCCATCGGGGGCTCGCCTCTTTTCGGGGGGAGGGGGAGCGACACGTCGTTGCGGGCCCGAAGGTGCGTGTTTCCACTACCGGCCACTGGGCTTGACCCTTTCTGTGAGTTCGGTGGTCTCCTGGGGGCGGGGGTGCCAGCAGGCGTAGGCGTGGTGGTGGTCGGTGAGGAGTGGGGGTGGTTCCTCGGCGCAGCGGGCGGTTGCGTACGGGCAGCGGGCGCGGAAGGCGCAGCCCTGTGGCAGGTCGACCAGATCGGGTGGGCGGCCGGGGATCACGCGGAGGCGGTGGTGGACGGGGTCCGTCAGGCGGGGCGCGGCCTGGAGGAGGGCCTCGGTGTACGGCATGCGGGGCCGCGCGAACACCTCGGCGGCGGGCCCGCGCTCGACGATCCGCCCCGCGTACATGACGATGACCTCGTCGGCCCACCGGGCGACGACGGACAGGTCGTGGCTGACCAGCACCACCGCCATGTCCCGCTCCTCGCGCAGCCGGTGCAGCAGCCGCAGCACCTGGTCCTGGATGGTGACGTCGAGCGCGGTGGTGGGCTCGTCGGCGAACAGCACGTCGGGCCGGCACGACAGCGCCATCGCGATCGTGACCCGCTGCCGCATGCCGCCCGAGAGCTGGTGGGGGTAGCGGCGCAGCATGCGGGCCGGGTCGGGGATGCCGACGGAGGCGAGCAGGCGGACGGCCTCGTCGCGGGCCTCGCGCCGGCTCATCCGCAGATGCACCCGGAGCGGCTCGGTGACCTGGGTGCCGATCGTGCGGACGGGGTTGAGCGCGGTCATCGGGTCCTGGAACACGGTGCCGAGCCGCAGCCCGAGCACGGAGCGCATCTCGGCGGGCCCGTACGCGGTGAGGTCGTCGCCGGACAGCAGGACGTGGCCGCCGCGTACGGCGGTGCCCGGGAGCAGGCCGAGGATCGACCGGATCAGCATGGACTTCCCCGACCCCGACTCGCCGACGATGGCCAGCGTCCTGCCACGGTCGAGGGCGAAGGAGACGCCGTCCACGGCCTTGACGAGGCCGCGCGGGGTGACGAGGTCGGTGTGCAGCTCCTCGACCTGGAG
The DNA here is from genome assembly GCF_040676995.1 of Nonomuraea sp. NPDC049419. Lineage (NCBI taxonomy): Bacteria > Bacillati > Actinomycetota > Actinomycetes > Streptosporangiales > Streptosporangiaceae > Nonomuraea > Nonomuraea sp. NPDC049419. The sequence goes on from NZ_JBFAQB010000001.1 coordinate 834,624, forward strand.
CAGCGCGTCACCCATGGGAGCGATGGGGGCGGGGGCGGCGATCTCGGGAGCCTGGCGCACCGGCTCCAGGCCGCTCTCGCGGACGTCCGTCAGCGACCGCAACCGGTCCCCGACCAGGTTGAACGAGAGCACGGTCAGGAACATCACGACGGAGGGAGCCAGCACCACGTGCGGCGCGGTCTCCATCAGCGTGCGGCCCTCGTTGATGAGCCCGCCCCAGGTGGGCGTGGGCGCCTGGACGGACAGGCCGAGGAAGGCCAGGCTGCCTTCCGCGACGACGACCACGGCCATGCCGATGAACGCGTACGAGGCGGCGGGCACGGCCACGTTCGGCACGATCTCCCGCCACAGGATGCGCCGGTCGCGGGTGCCGAGCACGCGCGCGGCCAGCACGAACTCCCGCTCCGCGAACGTCAGCGTGGCCCCCCTGATGAGCCGCACCCACGAGGGGATGCCCAGCACGCCGAGCACGATGAGCACGTTCCGCAGGCTCGCTCCGGCGAAGGCGACCACGGCCAGTGCGAACACCAGGGCGGGGAACGCCTGCGCGACGTCGTTGACCGCCATGATGACCGCGTCGGCGGCCTTGCGGCGGTAGCCGGCCAGGATGCCGAGCGGCGCGCCGATGCCGAGGCCGAGCAGGACGGCGCCGACGCCCACGCCGAGCGAGACGCGGGCGCCGTACACGACCCTGCTGAGCACGTCGCGGCCGAGGCCGTCGGTGCCGAACGGGTGCGCCGCGCTGGGCCCCGACTGCGGCGGCCCGGCCAGCGTCTCGTCGTAGCGGGCGAGCGGCAGCAGGTCGGCGAGCACGGCGGCGAGCAGCACGAGCCCGATCCAGCAGGCCGCCAGCCAGAAGGCGGGCCCGAGCCGCCTACGCACGCCGGATCCTGGGGTCGACGGCGGCGTACACCAGGTCCACCGCGAAGTTGACGACCACGTAGCCGACCGAGATCAGCACGACGCCTCCCTGAACCGTCAGGTAGTCGCGGGAAAAGATGGAGTCGACGATGAGCCGCCCGACGCCGGGCAGGCCGAACAGGGTCTCGATGATCACCGTGCCGCCGATGAGCGCGCCCAGGTTGAGCCCGACGGCGGTGATGAGGGTGATCGCGGAGGGGCGCAGCGCGTGCCGCCACAGGATGCGGCGCGGCGACAGGCCGCGGGCCCGCGCGAGCGTGATGTAGTCCTCCTGGAGGGTGGCGATCAGGTCCGTACGCAGCAGCCGCGCATAGACGGCCATCTGCCCGCAGCCGAGCGTCACCGCGGGCAGGATCACGGAGGTGAGGTTCCACCCGAGGTCGAGCGAGATCGGCGTCCACCCGGTCGCGGGCAGCACCTGCCAGGTGACCGCGAAGAGCAGGATCAGCAGCACCCCGAGCACGAACACGGGCGTGGACAGCAGCGCGAAGCTGAGCGCGGTGAGCGCCTGGTCGAGGGCGCGACCGGCGCGGCGGGCGGCGGCCACGCCGACGGGGACGGCGAGGCCGAGCGCGATGAGCTGCGCGGCGACGAGCAGCTCCAGCGTGACGGGCAGCCGCTCGGCCAGCTCGGCGGCGACGGGCATCCTGGTGATGTACGAGGTGCCGAAGTCGCCGGTGGCGAGCCCGCCCAGCCAGTCGGCGTAGCGCACCAGCAGCGGCTGGTCGAGCCCGAGCTCCTGGCGGAGCTGGGCGCGGGCCTCCTCGGTCGCCGACAGGCCCAGGATCTGCGTGACCGGGTCCCCGGGCAGCAGGTTGAGCAGCACGAACGACAGGAAGGTCACCACGACCAGCACCACCGCGAGCCGGACCAACCGGTGGAGGACGATCACCGCTCGCTGACCCAGAGCTGGCCGAACGGGTGGTACGGGATGGGCGAGCCGGTCAGCGGCAGACCCTTCTCACCGTCGGGCAGCAGGTGCTCGCCGATGCCGCGCACCTTGTTCCGCGCCACGATGGCGCCGGTGTCGAGGTGGTCGATGAACACGTACGGCACCAGCTCGCGCAGGCGTTCCTGGACGGTGGCGTACGCCTGCTTGCGCACGGCCTCGTCGGCGACGGCCCTGCCCCGGTCGAAGGCGGCGCTCAGCTTGTCGTCCTTGAGCCTGGTCATGTTGAGCGAGACCTCGCCGACGGGCTTGGCGTAGCCCTGGTGCATCCAGATGTACTCGCCGTCGGGGTCCTGGGCGGAGAACTGGGTCCAGACGGTGGCCGCGAAGTTGCCGGTGATGGCCCGGTTGATCAGGTCGGCCTGGTCGGCCTGCTTGATCGTGACGTCGATGCCGGCCTTGCGCCACATGTCCTGGGCCAGCTCGACGCCCTGCATGGTGTTGGGGTCGGGGGTGGAGATCAGCTCGAAGCGGATCGGGCCTTTCTCCGCCTCGACCTCCTTGACCAGGGCGGCGGCCTTGGCGGGGTCGTAGCCGGGGTAGCCGCCCTCGGTGTACCACTTGGAGTCCTTCGACCAGGGGCCGTCGGCGGGCTGGGTCAGGCCGCCGCGCAGGGTGGAGATGACGGTCTCGCGGTCGGTGGCGTGGGCCAGCGCCCTGCGCACCCGTACGTCGTCGAGCGGCGCGACGGCGGTGTTGAGCAGGAACATGTACTCGGCCACCGCCATGCCCTGCGCCCGGTGCACGGTGTAGGTGTCCTTCATGGCGCCGAACTTGGTGAGGTCCTCGTCGCGAGAGGTGCCCATGGCGTCCACGCCGCCCGCTTCGAGGGTCTGCGCGCGGGTCTGCGTGTCGGGCAGGATGCGGAACTCGATCTCGTCGAGGTACGGCAGGCCCTGCCGCCAGTAGCGGGGGTTGCGGGTGACGACCATGCGGTTGTCCGGGACGTACTCCTTGAAGATGAACGGCCCGGTGCCCACCGGTTTGAGGCTGGCCGCCTTGGGGTCGCTGAGCGAGGCGGGCGGGACCATCATGCCGGTCTGGGTGGACAGGTAGTAGGGGAAGGCCACCCAGGGCTGGTTCAGCACCACATTGACGGTCATGGGGTCGGCCAGCTCGAACGACTTGATCGGCACGAACACCGCGGCCGTCAGCGGGGACGCCTTCTGCGCCTCCAGGTTGGTCTTGACGATGTCACCGGTCAGCGACATGCCGTCGGAGAACGAGATGCCCGATCTCACCTTGATCGTCCACTCGTCGTACGTCTTGTTCGGCGTGACCGATTCGGCCAGGTACGGCTTCCAGTCGCCGTCCTCGGCCACGCTCACCAGCGGCTCGATGATGGTGCCGACCATGCTGTAGCTCTGCGCCGCGAACTGGTCGGTGACCGGGTTGAACCCGTTGGCGTCGGCGCTGAGCGCGTAGACCAGGCGTCCGCCCTGGGTCGGCCCGGTCGCGGCGGGCTCCCCTCCGGGTGGTCCTCCTGCGACCGGTCGTTGCCCGCTGCAGGCCATGAGCAGCGTCGCGGCCAGCAGCAGTGCGGCCGGCGTCCTCCAGCGTCTCATCCACGCCTCCTCCCGGCTGATCCCCCGAGAGCAATTTCACCGATAGTACTATCGGTGAAATTCCGCACAAGACCCGCGAGACAATCGTTACTGGAGGGAGGGGATCGATGACGAGCACGCCGCTCACCAGGAGCGAGGCCAAAGACCTGACCAGGCGCAAGCTCATCCGCGCCGCCTTGACCATCCTCGACGAGGAGGGCGAGGCGGGCCTGACCACGGTCAAGGTCGCCAAGGCCGCCGGCATCGCGCAGTCCAGCTTCTACGTGCACTTCAAGGACATGCAGGAGTTGCTCAGGGTGCTGGCGGAAGAGGGCGGCGAGCGGTTGCGCGCCTCCATGCGCGAGGCCCGCCGCAGGGCCCGCGAGGCTCCCGGCGATCTCGAACGTCACCGCGAGACGTTCCGCATCCCGCTCGAGGCCATCTGCCGCCATCCCGAGCTGCTGCGCATCCAGCTGCGGGCCCGCCACGACCCCTCGTCATCGCTGCGCGACTTCGCCCGCGAGACGGCGGCCGCCTACCGCGACCATCACGCCGCCGACCTGGCCGCGCTCGGCTACACCGCCGACGACGAGCGCGACAGGCGGCGGCTCGAGATGATCGCCGAGGGCATCAACGCGGCCACCAACGCCCTGGCCATGGGCCACCTGGAGGGCCGCTACCCCGACCTCGACGAGGCCGCCGACATCCTGACGGCCCTGTCCCGCGGCGCCCTCCGCCTCCTCCGCCACACCTCCGGCAGGACTGCGCCGGGTGGGGGCTCCGGCGAGGTGCCGCCGGAGCCCTGAGGCGGTCGTCAGAAGGTGACGGCGGACGCCAGCTCCCCAGCCTCGTCCGCCGTCAGCCGGCCGTCCGCCACGACCGTGACCACCCGCCGCGACAGCGTGTGCTCGAAGGTCAGCGGCGTGTCCCAGGCCAGCGCCTGACCCACCCCCGGATAATCCGCCACCCGGACGAACCACGGGTCCCCGTCGGCCTGCACGAAGACCAGCGTCCAGTCGCGCCCGCCGGGCGTGGTGCCCGACATGGCCACCCACGGTTGCCGGCTGCCGTGCACGGCCTGCTCGTCGCCGGGCAGCGTGACCCGGTCGACGGAGGTGCCGGGCGCCCGCCAGAAGAAGCCGCCGTACCCGGCGCCGGCCCGGCCCTTGGTGGCCGAGCTCTCGATCTGCAGCGGCGTCCCGGTGAGGTTGGTGAGCGTGAACGCGAAGTCCAGAGCCCATGCCTCAAAACGCGCCTCGCCCAGCGGCCGGGCGGCCACCGTGCGCTCCTCGCGGACCAGCGGCCCGCCGGGCCCCGCCCACTCCAGCAGCTCGGTGAAGCCGCCGTCGTCGAGCCGGGTGAAGGCCAGGTGCCGCTGGGTGCCGTGGTTGTCCAGCCAGGTCGGCCCCTGGTCCCTGACGTACGTGCGCCCGCCCCAGAAGTTGGCACCGCCGAGGTCGGAGATCGCCACCCCGGCCCCCAGGTGGTGCACGTGGTCGTCGGGCCTGACCTGGGTGACCTCCACGCCGCCGAGCGTACGGACGCCGTGCAGGTAGGGGCGTGGCGAGTCGGTGGCGGGCAGGTCGGGACGCCAGTCGTAGGCGGCCACCTCGGCGCCCGACACCAGCAGCGCCACCCGCGTCCACGGCGCGTCCAGCTCGGAGTAGAGCGCCAGCTCGTCGGCGCTGCGCCGGGTCAGCTCGACCACGCCGGGCAGGACCCGGCCGGCCACCTCGCCGTCGGCGTCCCTCAGGACGAGCTGGTGCCTTTCGGGGATCGGCACCGGCTCGGGCGAGAGCCTGATCGCGTCCACCACCTGGGTGAACCGCTCGGTCACGGCCAGCGGCGCGAGCAGCTCGGCGCCGGTGCGGACGTGGTCGACGAGGTTCTCCAGCAGCCCCGTGCGGCCGTGCACGGTCGTGGTGACCGAGCCGTCGGCCAGCTCCACCTTGAGCCGGTCGTTGGTGTACGTCAGCGTCGCCCGCCCCCGGTCACCGTGCACCACCAGGTAAGGCTCGTGCCGCGGCACCGACTCGGGCGCGCACAGCGTGACCGCGATGGTGATCACGAGCCCGTCCGCCAGCCGGATCCGTACGCAGGAGGTGTCATCCGACTCGATGGGGTGGGCGTGGTAGAGCTCGGTCTCGATCCCGGCGATGGGAGCGTCCACGAGGGCCAGCGCGGTGGCGGTGGCGTGCGCGAACGGGTTGGTCAGCGCGCCGTCCATCACGTCCACGCCGTTCAGCCGGCGCCGCCCCGACCAGGGAGCGCGGGTGAAGTACGTGGAGGGCCGCTCCCACGCGCCGGACCCGCCGATGCCGCGCACCCGGCCGAGCGAGCCGCCCGCGATCAGCCGCCGCAGGGCGGGCACGGCGGCCGAGCCGAGCGACTGGAAGCCGACCTGGCAGGCCAGCCCGGTCTCCGCCACGACCTCGGCGATCCTGCGCTGCTCCTCGATGCTCGGCGCGGGCGGCTTCTCCAGCAGCACGTGCGAGCCGCCGCGCAGCGCGGTGATCGCTAGGTCGGCGTGGGTGTTGATGGGCGTGCAGATGATCGTGAACTCCGCGCCGGTCTTGGCGATCAGCTCGCCCAGGTCGGACGACTGGAGCGGGGTGCAGAAGTCCACCTCGACGGGCTGCAGGTCGCACACGCCCGCCAGCTCGACCAGCCCCCGCGCGGTCAGGTCGCGCAGGATGCCGAGGTGGTGGCGGCCGTGCCCGTTGGCTCCCGCGAGGACGACCTTGGCCGGCGCCATCACGACCACCTCAGCCCGAGCCCGGCGTGCCCGCCCGCGCGCAGCACGCCGTCCGACACCGCCACCGGGTACGGCTCCGCCAGCAGCCCCAGCCGGGAGAAGGAGGCGTCCTCGACGTCCTCCACCATGACCGGCAGCGGCAGTGCCAGCGCGAGCTGCCCCGACACCTCGCTCAGCAGGTGCGGATAGACCGGCACGTCGTAGGTGCGGGCCAGCTCGGCGATCCGCAGGAACGGCGTGATGCCTCCGACCCGCACCACGTTCGGCTGCACCACGTCGCACGCCCCGGCGGCCAGCAGGTCGCGGAAGCCGTAGGTGGTGTAGACGTTCTCGCCGACGGCGATCGGCACGTCGATCGAGCGGCGCAGCTCCACGTGGGCGGCCACGTCGTCGGCGGGCAGCGGCTCCTCGATCCAGTGCGGGCCGAACTCGCGCAGCGCGGCCATCGCGCGCCGGGCCCTGTGCAGGTCCCAGCGCTGGTTGGCGTCGATCATCAGCAGCCGGTCCGGGCCGATCACCTCGCGGACGGCGGCCACCCTGGCGACGTCCTCGGCCAGGTCGGGGCGGCCCACCTTGATCTTGACGCCGCGGAAGCCGGCCGCCACCCAGCGCCTGGCCTGCTCGACCAGCTCCTCTATCGGATAGTGCAGGTTGACGCCGCTGCCGTAGACCGGCACCTCATCGCGCCGCCGCCCGAGCACGTCGGGCAGCGCCGCCTCGCCGCAGCGCAGGTCCCAGAGCGCGAGGTCCACGCCGGCCAGCGCGATCGTGGTGATCCCGCCCGGCCCGGCCTCGCGCAGGTGCCGCCAGAGCAGGTCCCACACCACCTCGGGGTGGGCGGGCGCACCGATCAGCGCCTCCCGGATGTCGTGGTCGAGCAGCGCCTTGACGGCGTGCGCGCCGATCTGCGGCGTCCACGAGAACCCGGTGCCGGTGCGCCCGTCCTTGAGCGTCACGTGGGTGACGATCACATGGTTGTACGGCACGTCCGCGCCCCAGGGGCGGGGCAGGGGAGCCGTGCGCAGCTCGGTACGCAGCTCCGCGATCGTCATGACGCCACCCGGTCCAGCCCGATCTTGATCAGCTCGGCCAGCTCGGCGAGGTGCTCGCCGGTCACGTCGACCAGCGGCGGGCGTACGCCGCCGACGTCGAGGCCGCGCAGCCGTACGCCGGCCTTGACCAGCGACACCGGGTAGCCGGGCACCTTGCCGCGCAGCCGGACGAGCGGCGCGTAGAACGCGGTGAGCAGCCGCTCGTCGCCGTTCAGGTACGCCAGCGCGATCTCGGGCGCGAACGCGAACACCGCGCTGGAGTACAGGTGCACGCCGATGCCCCGGTAGGCGGGCATGGTCAGCTCGGCCGTCGGCAGCCCGTTGAAGAACAGGAAGCCGGGGTGGCTCTCGCGGACCGCGAGCACGATGCGCTGCATGCGGTCGATGTCGCCGACGCCGTCCTTGAGCCCGATCACGCCGGGGATCTCCGCCAGCCTGACCACGGTCTCGGGTTCCAGCACGACCGAGCCGCGCTGGTAGATGATCACCGGCAGCACCTCGGCCACGGCCCGCACGTACGCCTCGAAGCCGTGCCCCGGGCCCTGCGCCAGGTAGGGCGGCATGAGCAGCAGTCCGTCCGCGCCCGCGTCACGAGCCGCCCGCGCCTGGTTCAGCGCCGCGCCGATCGGCCCGCCCGCGCCCGCGAACACCGGCGCGCGGCCCGCCACGACCTCGGTGCTCACCCGCACCACCCGGGCGTGCTCGTCCTCAGACAGCGCGGAGAACTCGCCGGTGCCGCAGGCCGCGAACACACCGCCGGGGCCGTGCTCCATGCCCTTGCGCACGTGCTCGGCCAGCACGTCCTCGGCCAGCGCGCCGCCGGCGTCGAAGGGGGTCACGGGGAAGAACAGCACACCGCTGAGTTTCATTCGGTCTCATCCTTGAGTTCGGTACGCCAGCTGCGCTTGGGCTGCCAGCCGAGCAGGCGCTCTGCCTTGGCGGTCGAGAAGGCGGGGGTGGTGCCGGTGAGCCCGTCGGCGAAGCCCTCGGTGCCGGGCACCACCTGGGGGAGCAGGTCGGCCAGCGGCTTCCTGGCCAGCGCGTCGGCGGCGCCGGCGAAGAACACCTCGCCGTTCGGCAGTCCGGGCAGCGCCTCGGCGAGCACGGCGATCATCTCGGCGGCGTCGCGGGAGTCGATGTAGTTGAACAGCGACACCCCGCCCAGTTCGGGCCGGTCGAGCCGCTCGCGTACGGTGTGGCCGGACTGCGTGGGCGCGCCCGCCCACTCCTCGGGCGGGATCACGAAGCACGGGCGCACGGCGGCCATCTTGGTGGTGCCCGCCGCCGCGAACGCCTTCATCGTCTGCTCGGCGGTCACCTTGGACAGGTTGTAGGCGTTCCAGGGCAGGACCGGATGCTCCTCGTCGATGGGGAGGTAGCGGGGCGCCCAGCCGCCTGGGGCGCCGTACCCCATGACGGTGGGGCTGCTGGCCACCACCACGCCCGCCACGCCGAGGGCGACCGACGCCTCGCACACGTTGAACGCGAGCTGCGTGTTGACCTTGAAGATCACCGACTCGGGATGGCTGAACGGCGTGGCGATGGCGGCCAAATGGATCACCGTCTCAGGACGGAACCGCGCCATCACCTCGAACGTCTCTCCCGTGTCGGTGAGGTCGGCGGGTAACGTGGCGGCTGCCTCCGCGGGTGTCCCTGGGATCCTGTCGACCCCGATGACCTCGTGCCCGGCCGCCGCGAGCGTGGTGACCACGCTGCGGCCGAGGCGTCCTGCGCTTCCGGTGACGAGGACTCTGCTCACCGTGTGGGGCTCCTTCAAGACTGCAAACAGTTGCACTAAACCTTTGTGTCAGGAAGGGTGGGGCGTCAAGAGGGGATTTCGTCACCGGGCGTCTAGCTGCGGCTTCCTTCGGGCGTTGCCGTACCCGCCGCGCGGCAAGCGCTTTCACCGGTCTAGCGGGCCCTGCAAGCGGTTGCGTTAGGGTGAGCGACTGTGACAGTGACGATTCGCGATGTGGCCCGGGCGTCCGGCGTCCACGTGTCGACGGTCTCCCGGACGTTCTCCGCGCCGCACATGGTCAACGCGGCCACCCGCACCAGGGTGCTGACGGTGGCCGAGGAGCTGGGCTACCGGCCCAACCGGGCGGCCAGGGCGCTGACGACCGGGCGTACGCACAACCTCGGGCTGATCGTGGCCGACATCGCCAACCCGTTCTTCCCTCCGCTGATCAAGGCCGCGCACGCGGCGGCCAGGCAGCGCGACTACCACCTGTTCGTGGCCGACACCGACGAGGAGCCGGCCGTGGAGGAGGAGCTGGTCCAGGCGTTCTCCAAGCAGGTGGACGGCGTGGTGCTGTGCAGCCCGCGCTCGTCGAACAAGGCGCTCGAACGCTTGGCGGAGCGGGTGCCGTTCGTGGTGATCAACCGGCGGCTGCGCGGCGCGGCCACCGTGCTCATGGACGTCGGCCACGGCGCAAGGCTGGCGGTCGAGCACCTCGCCGGGCTCGGGCACCGCAGGGTCGCGCTGGTGTCGGGTCCCGCGGGGTCGTGGACGAGCGCGGAGATCCGTACGGCGGCCGAGCAGGTGCCGGACGTCGAGCTGATCGTCATCGGCCCCAACGCGCCCACCGAGCGGGGCGGGTTCGCGGCGGCGGCGCGGGTGCGTGACTCTGGCGTGACGGGCGTGCTGGCCTACAACGACCTGGTGGCCATCGGGCTCATCGAGGGTCTCGGCGACCTCGGGCTGTCCGTGCCGCAGGACGTCAGCGTGGTGGGGATTGACGATATCGTGCCGGGGCGGCTCAACCGGCCGAAGCTCACCACGGTGGCCATGCCGACGGCCGCGGCCGGGCGGCTCGCGGTCGATCTGCTCATCCAGGAGGTGAGCGCCACGACCTCGCTGGAGACCCGGCTCGTGATCAGGGACTCCACCGCGGCTCCCCGGTGACGTGGGGTCTGCAAACGGTTGTACTAAACCGTAACGAAATTCATCAGACTTCTGCGATGGACGAGCGTGTTACCTGCGAAAACATCGAAAAGATATATCGGTAACGGCTATGTAACGCCTGCAAAGGGTTGACGTAACTTTCCCGCCAGCTATAGGAAAGCGCTATCCGTTCACTACTCGCCGGAAGGTCCGTGATGACTGAAGTTTCGGTGGCGGTGAAACCCCGGCGGGCGGCGCCTGATGCCCCTCGCGGTGGACACCGCTCCACGAAACGGTCCCGTCGGGAGGCACGGGCCGCCTACCTCTTCCTGGCCCCCTGGTTCGCCGGCCTGCTCGTCATCACGGTCGGCCCGATCCTCGCCTCCCTGTACCTGTCGTTCACCGACTACAACCTCCTCGAAGAGGCCAAGTGGGTCGGGTTCGACAACTACGTCAAGATGTTCACCCAGGACCCGAGGTTCCTGAACTCGCTGAAGGTGACCACCATCTACGTGGTCGTCTCGGTCCCGCTGCAACTGGCCTTCGCCCTCGCGCTGGCCCTCGTGCTCGACCGCGGCCTGCGCGGCCTGTCGATCTACCGCTCGATCTTCTACCTGCCCTCGCTGCTCGGCGGCAGCGTCGCGATCGCGATCCTGTGGCGCAAGGTGTTCGGCGCCGACGGCCTGGTGAACGCGGTGCTCGCGCTCTTCGGCATCGAGGGTCCCGGCTGGGTGGGCGACCCGGACACGGCCCTGTCGACGCTGATCCTCCTGCACGTGTGGACCTTCGGCGCCCCGATGATCATCTTCCTGGCCGGTCTGCGGCAGATCCCGAGCAGCTATTACGAGGCCGCCGCCGTGGACGGTGCCGGGCCGCTGCGCCAGTTCAAGTCGATCACGGTGCCGCTGCTGACGCCCATCATCTTCTTCAACCTGGTGCTGGAGCTCATCAAGTCGTTCCAGTCGTTCACGCAGGCGTTCATCGTCAGCGGCGGCAGGGGCGGCCCCGCCGACTCCACCCTGTTCTACACGCTCTACCTCTACCTCAACGGCTTCAAGAACTACGACATGGGCTACGCCGCCGCGATGGCCTGGGTCCTGCTGCTGATCATCGCCGGGCTGACCGGGGTGAACTTCCTCGCTTCCAAGTATTGGGTCTTCTATGGCGACACCAAGTAGGCCGACCCCGGTCCTGTTCCGCCCCTTCCGCGGCGGGCCGGTCGTCAAGCACATCCTGCTGATCGGCTTCGGCCTGATCATGCTCTATCCGCTGTTCTGGATGATCTCCAGCTCGCTCAAGCCGGAGGAGCTGATCTTCCGGGAGCCCGGCCTGTGGCCGAGCACGGTCACGCTGGAGAACTACACCGAGGGCTGGTACGCGCTCAAGCACCCCTTCGGCTATTACCTGTGGAACTCCGCGGTGGTCACCGTGCTGTCGGTGGTGGCGAACCTGGTGGCCTGCTCGCTGGCCGCCTACGCCTTCGCCCGGCTGAACTTCCCGCTGAAGAAGCTCTGGTTCGCGCTCATGCTGGGCACGATCATGCTGCCGGCGCACGTGACGATCGTGCCGCAGTACATCATGTTCTCGAAGCTCGACATGATCAACACGATCTGGCCGCTGATCATGCCGAAGGTGCTGGCCACCGACGCGTTCTTCATCTTCCTGATGGTGCAGTTCATCCGCACGCTGCCGAGGGAGCTGGACGAGGCGGCGGAGATCGACGGGGCCGGCTATTGGCGCATCTTCATCAGGGTCGTCATGCCGCTCTGCATGCCCGCGCTGGCCACGACGGCGATCTTCACCTTCATCTGGACATGGAACGATTTCCTCAGTCAACTCTTGTATCTCAACAACCCCGACAACTTCACCGTACCGGTAGCGTTGCGCACGTTCCTGGACGCCAGTAGCGACTCGTCGTGGGGCCCGATGTTCGCCATGTCGATCATCGCCCTCGGTCCTATCTTCGGGTTCTTCCTGGCGGGCCAGAAATACCTGATCCGTGGTGTCGCCACCACGGGACTGAAGTAGTTCCTCCACCCCCCAACAGCGAACACCCATAGGAGGTAGAGCCGTGAGCTCTGGCAAGAAGATGTGGTCGGCGGCGCTGCTCGCCACCGCTGTGCTGGCGGTCACCGCGGCCTGCGGCAGCGGAAGCGGCGGCGGTGAGGCCGCCGATGGCAAGGTCAAGCTGCGCTTCTCCTATTGGGGCAGTGACGCGCGGCAGAAGATGACCGAAGAGGCGATCAAGAAGTTCGAGGCGAAGAACCCGACCATTGACGTGGAGGGCGAGTTCTCCGACTGGGCCTCCTATTACGAGACGCTGTCGACCAAGGTCGCCGGCAGCGACGCCCCCGACGTCATCAGCCTGGAGATCCGCGGCCTGCGCGAGTACGCCGATCGCGGCACGCTCGCCGACCTCGCCAGCAAGGTCAACACCGCCGACATCGACGGCAAGGTGCTGGCCACCGGCGCGATCGACGGCAAGCAGTTCGCCATCCCCACCGGTGTGAACGCCTTCTCCCTCCTGGTCAACCCCGGCCTGGTCAAGGAGGCCAAGGCCGAGATGCCCGACGACACCAAGTGGACCTGGCAGGACTACGTCGACCTATCCGCCAAGATCACCTCGGGCAGCGGCGGCAAGATCACCGGTACGCAGCTGAGCTGGAACCCCGCGTACCTGCAGATCTACGCCGCGCAGAAGGGTGAGCCCTTCTACCAGGGCAACAAGCTCGGCCTGTCGCCCCAGACCATCAAGGACTGGTGGAAGATCATGCAGGACCTGATCTCCACGAAGGGCGCGCCCGAGGCGGCCAAGAGCTCCGAGATCGGCGCCACCAGCATCGACCAGTCGCTGCTCGGCACCAACACCGGCGCGATGGGCATGTGGTGGAGCAACCAGCTCGGCGCGGCGGCGAAGGCGTCCGGCCAGGAGCTGGAGCTGCTGCGGATGCCGAAGCTGGAGGGCGCGCCGACCGGCGGCATGTTCCTGCAGCCCGCCATGTTCTACGCCGCCTCCGCCAAGTCCGAGCACGCCGCCGAGGCCGCCAAGTTCATCGACTTCATGGTCAACGACCCCGAGGCGGGCGCGATCATCCTCAGCGATCGCGGCCTACCGGCCAGCTCGAAGGTGCTGGCCGCGGTGCGGGACAAGCTGCCCGACGCGGACAAGAAGACGCTGGCCTTCCTCGACGAGGCCAAGGGCGAGCTGACCGACCCGCCCGCCGCCCCGCCGAAGGGCGCGAGCGCCATGGAGGACATCCTGACGCGCTACTCGGAGGAGGTCATGTTCGGCCGCATGACCCCCGATGACGCCGCGCAGAAGTTCATCACGGAGGCCAACGCCTCCATCGCAGGCTAAGGAGAGTCATGAAGTACGCGTTCGTCGGGCTCGGGCACCGCGCGCAGATGTACGTCGACGCGCTGCTTGGGGAGTGGCGCGACGCCGGCACCATCGTCGCCCTGTGCGACACGAACCGGACCCGCATGGACTACTACGTCGAGCGGATCGGCCGGCAGGTGCCGTGCTTCGCCCCCGATGAGTTCGGCAAGGTGCTCGAGCTCGCCGACGCGGTCATCGTCACCACCGTCGACGCCGCGCACGCCAAGTACGTGTGCGCGGCGCTCGACGCGGGACGTGACGTCATCGTGGAGAAGCCGCTCACCATCGACGCCGACGGCTGCGCGGCCATCGCCGCGGCCGCCGAGCGCAGCAGCGGCAAGCTGATCGTGACCTTCAACTACCGCTACTCGCCGCGCAACTCCGCGGTGCGCCGCCTGCTGCAGCAGAGCGCGATCGGCGAGGTCACGTCGGTGCACTTCGAGTGGACGCTGGACACCATCCACGGCGCCGACTACTTCCGCCGCTGGCACCGCGACAGGGTCAACTCGGGCGGCCTGCTGGTGCACAAGTCCACCCACCACTTCGACCTGGTCAACTGGTGGCTGGGCGCGGCGCCCGAGATGGTCTTCGCGCAGACCGGGCTGCGCTTCTACGGCGCCGGGAACGCCGGGAAGCGCGGGCTCGGTGAGCGGCCCGAGCGCGCCCACGGGGCGCCGGGGCTGGGCAGCGACCCGTTCCTGCTCGACATCTCCGCCGACGAGCGGCTCAAGCGGCTCTACCTCGACGCCGAGCACGAGGACGGCTACCTGCGCGACCAGGACGTCTTCGGCGAGGGCATCACGATCGACGACAACATGTCGGTCATGGTCCGCTACACCAACCGGGCCGTCATGACGTACTCGCTGCACGCCCACGCGCCGTGGGAGGGCTACCGGGTGGCCTTCAACGGCACGGCGGGCCGGCTGGAGCTGGACGTGGTGGAGCGCGAGTGGACGCCCGTGCACGCCGCCATCGACCCCAGCGCCGCCTCCAAGGAGCACGCCACCGGCTCGTCCGAGCGGCTGCTGCTGCGCCCCCACTGGGCGCCGCCGGAGGAGATCCCGATCGAGAACGGCGCGGGCGGCCACGGCGGCGGCGACCGCCTGTTGCTCGACGACGTCTTCCGCGGTCCGGGCGATGACCCGCTGGCCCGGCAGGCCGGCTACCGCGACGGCATCCGCAGCGTGCTGACCGGCCACGCCGCCAACGTCTCCGCCAGGACCGGCGCCCCGGTCCTGCTCGGGGACGAGGGGACCCGTGTTCTCTGAGCCGGCCCGCATCGACGGGCAGGCCGTGTTCTCTGAGCCGGCCCGCATCGACGAGGCGACCCGTGTTCGCTGAGCTGGCCCCCATCGCCGCGGCGCAGCGCGGGCTCTATCCGGCACTGCCGGGGCCCGAGCTGCGCGCGGCGGCCCGCGACGCCATCGGCGTGCTCGACCTCGCGGCGGACGACGTCCGCGTCGAGCGCACCTGGAACTGGGGCGACCTGTACGGCGAGGAGCTGTCCTGGTCGGTGGGCTTCGGCCCGCGCACGCGGGCGTACCTGCTGCGCCCGGCGAAGGCCGAAGGCCCGCTGCCGGGGGTGGTGGCGTTGCACTGCCACGCCGGCATGAAGTGGGCCGGCAAGGACAAGATCGCCGACGGCCCCGAGGAACCGGCCCCCGAGGTACGCCGCCTGCGCGACGAGCTCTACGGCGGCCGTGCCTTCGCCAACGAGCTGGCCAGGCGCGGCTTCGCGGTGCTGGCCCACGACGTGTTCGTGTGGGGCAGCCGCCGCTTCCCGCTGGAACTCCCCGAGGCGGACGGGCTGAGCGAGGCCGACCGCTACGACCTGGCCGCCCGCGACCACGAGCACGTCGTGGCCAAGCACTGCGCCGCGCTCGGCACCTCGTTCACCGGCGTCGTCGCGGGCGAGGACCTCGCGGCGGCGGCCTACCTGCGCTCGCGCCCCGACGTGACCGAGGTCGGCTGCGCCGGCCTGTCGGGCGGCGGGCTGCGGGCCGCGCTGCTCGGCGCGTTCGACCCGGAGATGCGCGCGGTCGTGGTCGCCGCGATGGCCTCCTCCTTCCGCGACATGCTCGGCGGGCACGTTGAGAAGCACACCTGGATGTTGTGGCCGCCGGGACTGCCGCGCCTCGGCGACTACCCCGACCTGGTGGCCGCTCGCGCGCCCGCGCCGCTCATGGTCCAGTACGCCATGCGCGACCGCCTCTTCCCCGAGCAGGGCATCAGGCGGGCGCACGCCATCATCGCCGAGCGCTACCGCGCCGCGCCCGGCGCGTACGAGGCCGTCTTCGCCGACGTGCCGCACAGCTTCGACGTGCCCATGCAGGAGCGGGCCTTCGACTGGCTGGCCGACAACCTCGCTAGTTCCCCTGCTTCCACGTCGCGATGAGCTTGTCGTAGTCCACGGTCTCCGGCTTGCCCCGCTCGTCGGCCAGCTTCGGCGCGGGCGCGCCCGGCTGGTCGAACCAGTACTGGGCCGGCTGCTCAGGGTTCAGCTTGGGCGCGCACTGGCCGCCGTAGCCCTCCCGCTCGCGCGAGAGCCGCTCAAGCCGGGCCATGATGTCGTCCTGCTGCTTGGCCAGGTTGTCCATCGACTGCTGCGGCGTGGTCTCGCCGGTCACCGCCGTTGCCACGTTCTGCCACCACAGCTGCGCCAGCTTCGGGTAGTCGGGGACGTTCGTGCCGGTCGGCGTCCACTGCACGCGGGCCGGTGAGCCGTAGAACTCGATCAGGCCGCCGTACTTGTCGGCGTTGTCGGCGAAGTAGTCGCTCTTGATGTCCGACTCGCGGATGAACGTCAGCCCGACGATCGACTTCTTCAGCGAGACCGTCTTCGAGGTGACGAACTGTGCGTACAGCCAGGCCGCGGCGCGGCGGTCCTGCGGGGTGCTCTTCAGCAGCGTCCAGGAGCCGGCGTCCTGGTAGCCCAGCTTGTGCCCGTCCTTCCAGTACGCCCCGTGCGGGCTCGGCGCGATGCGCCACTTCGGCGTGCCGTCCTCGTTGACCACCGGCAGGCCGGGCTTGGTCATGTCAGCGGTGAACGAGGTGTACCAGAAGATCTGCTGGGCGACGTTGCCCTGGGCCGGCACCGGGCCCGCCTCGCTGAAGTTCATCCCGGCCGCCTCGCGCGGCGCGTACTTCTTCAGCCAGTCCACGTATTTGGTGAGCGCGTAGACGGCGGCCGGGCCGTTGGTGTCGCCACCCCGGGTGACCGAGGAGCCGACCGGGCGGCAGTTCTCCACCCGGATGCCCCAGTCGTCCACCGGCAGGCCGTTGGGGATGCCGGGGTCGCCGTTGCCCGCCATCGACAGCCACGCGTCGGTGAAGCGCCAGCCCAGCGACGGGTCCTTGCGGCCGTAGTCCATGTGACCGTAGACCTTCTGGCCGTCGATCGTGCCGTTGCCGTCGACCTTGGTGGTGAAGAACTCGGCGATGTCCTCGTAGGCCGCCCAGTTGACCGGGACGCCCAGGTCGTAGCCGTAGGCGTCCTTGAACTGCTTCTTGATCGCCGGGTCGGTGAACCAGTCGTAGCGGAACCAGTAGAGGTTGGCGAACTGCTGGTCGGGCAGCTGGTAGATCTTCTTGTCCGGGCCGGTCGTGAAGCTGATGCCGATGAAGTCGTCGAGGTCGAGCGTGGGGGAGGTGACGGTCCTGCCCTCGCCGGCCATGTAGTCCGACAGCGGCACCACGTAGTCGCCGCGCGAGTGGGTGCCGATCAGGTCGGAGTCGTTGACGTAGGCGTCGTAGATGTTCTGGTCACCCTGGATCTGGGTCTGCAGCTTCTCGACGACGTCGCCTTCCTGGATCAGGTCGTGCTTGATGCGGATGCCGGTGATCTCGGTGAACGCCTTCGCGAGCCGGCGCGACTCGTACTCGTGGGTGGTGATCGTCTCGGAGACCACGTTGATCTGCATCCCCCGGTACGGCGCCGCGGCCTTGATGAACCAGTCCATCTCCGCGAGCTGCTGCTCCTTGCTCAGCGTGCTGGGGGTGAACTCCTGCGACACCCACCGCTCGGCCGCCGCCTTACCGCCGGCCTCCGTGTAGTCGGAGGCCGGCCGCTCGGCGCCCTGCGTGCAGCCGGCCGCCATCACCACCATCGCGGTGAGACCTGCGACCGCCGACCTGCCTGCCCGATGCCTCATCGTTCGGCTCCTTCTCTGTCATCCCCATATGCCGATCACGACCGCCACCAGCACCGCGCAGCCGAGCGCGAGCCACATGGACAGGTCGGTGATCGCGATCCAGCCGGCCAGCACGACGGCGGCGCTGATCAGGCCGATGTAGAGCCGGTCACCGCGATCGGTCTCGATGCGCAGGAACCCCCGCCTCGCGACGGGCGGCGAGATGCGCGCCCACACCGCCATGACGACCAGCAGCAGGGCCAGTCCGGCGAAGACCAGGGCGGTCGGGACGGTCCAGACCATCCACTCGAGCATCTAGACCCTCCCCAGCGCGAAGCCCTTGGCGATGTAGTTGCGCACGAACCAGATGACGACCGCACCCGGCACGATCGTGAGCACGCCGGCCGCAGCCAGCAGCGCCCAGTCCACGCCGGCCGCGCTCACCGTGCGGGTCATCGTCGCCGCGATGGGCTTGGCGTCGACCGAGGTGATCGTCCGCGCGATCAGCAGCTCGACCCAGCTGAACATGAAGCAGAAGAACAGCGTGACGCCGATCGCCGAGCGGATCATCGGCAGGAAGATCCTGATGAAGAAACGCGGCAGCGAATAACCGTCGACGGCCGCGGTCTCGTCTATTTCCCGTGGAATTCCGGACATGAATCCCTCCAGGATCCACACCGCCAGCGGGACGTTGAACAGCATGTGCGCGATGGCCACGCCGAGATGCGTGTCGAACAGGCCGACGCTCTGGTAGATCTGGAAGAACGGCAGCAGGAAAACCGCCGGCGGCGCCATGCGATTGGTCAGCAGCCAGAAGAACAGATGCTTGTCGCCGGCGAAGCGGAACCGCGAGAACGCGTACGCCGCGGGCAGCGCCACCAGCAGCGACAGCACCGCGTTCAGCGAGGTGTAAATGATCGAGTTGAGGTAGCTCGAATACCACGCCGGGTCGCCGAAGAAGGCGGCGTAATTGTCGAACGTCACCCGCTGCGGAATGAGCGAGAAACTGCCGAGGATGTCCTCGTTGGGCCTGATCGACATGCCGAACATCCACAGCAGCGGCAGCATGAGCGTGGCCACGTACAACCAGAAGACCGTGCGCGCCCAGGGGAGCCGCCGGCCGGTGGTCCGCGCCATCCACCTCACCTCCCCGACCTGGTGAGCACGGTGAAGAAGACGTAACAGAAGACCTGCACGATGAGGAAATAGAGCAGCGAGAACGCGCCCGCTGGCCCCAGGTCGAACTGGCCGACCGCGATCTTCGACAGCAGGATGCTGAGGAACGACGTCGCGTTGCCCGGCCCGCCGCCCGTCACCACGAACGGCTCGGTGTAGATCATGAAGCTGTCCATGAACCTGAGCAGGACCGCGATCGTCAGCACCCCGCGCAGCCGGGGGAGCTGGATGTGCCGGAACGTGGCCCACGCCGAGGCCGCGTCGATCTGCGCGGCCTGGAAGTACGGCTCGGGGATCGAGCGCAGCCCCGCGTACGCCAGCAGCGCCACCAGCGGCGTCCAGTGCCACACGTCCATGACCAGCACCGTGATCCAGGCGTCGGTCGAGTCGAGCGTGTAGTTGAAGTTGACGCCGAGCACGTTGTTGACCGTCCAGCCGCCCAGCCCGATGTCGCCGCGGGCGAAGATCTGCCAGATCGTGCCCACCACGTTCCACGGGATGAGCAGCGGCAGCGCGACCAGCACCAGCGCCACCGACACGCCGACGCCCCTGCGCGGCATCACCACGGCCAGCGCCACGCCGAGCGGGATCTCCAGCAGCAGCACCTGCGCCGAGAACAGCAGCGTGCGCAGCAGCGCCCCGCGCACCTCCGGGTCACGCGCGATCGACCGGAACCACTCCAGGCCGACGAACACCCGGTCGTGCGGGCCGAAGACGTCCTGCACCGAGAAGTTGACCACGGTCATCAGCGGGATCACCGCCGTGAACGCCACCGACACCACCACCGGCAGCACCAGCCACCAGGCCCGGTTGTCGCGGCGCTTGGGGGTGACGCGCGGCTCGTCCGCCACCTCCGTCCCGACCGCCGCCTGCTCGCTCACGCCAGGCCCCTCTCATGCAGGGGTGCGAGCGAGCCGCACCTGACCTGGTCCCTGAACAGGAACGTGCGTTCGGCGGGGAAGTGCAGGCGGACGCCGTCGTCCGGCCGGTAGGGCGCGCCCGCCTCGGTCTTGACGATCACGCGGTGCTCGCCGGCCACCGTGTGGACCAGGTCGTACGCGCCCATCCTGTCCACCCCGGTCACCCTGGCCGGCACGCCTGGCGACGTCTCAGGCCCGCCGATCTCCACGAACTCCGGCCGCACCCCGATCCTCACCGGCCCGGGCGGCAGGCCGTCGTCCGCCGCGCCCACGTCGCCGCCGGCCACGCGGACCACGCCGCCGGCGATCTCGGCCGGCACCACGTTCATGCCGGGCGACCCGATGAAGTGCCCGACGAACTCGTGCGCCGGCGACAGGAACAGCTCCGCCGGCTCTCCGGCCTGGACGATCTCGCCGCCGTTGACCACCACCACCTCGTCGGCGAACGTCAGCGCCTCGGTCTGGTCGTGGGTGACGTAGATGAGCGTGTGGCCGGTGTCGCGGTGGATCTCCTTCAGCTTGCTGCGCAGCGTCCACTTCATCGCCGGGTCCACCACCGTCAGCGGCTCGTCCAGCAGCACCGCGGCCACCTGGGAGCGGACGAGGCCCCTGCCCAGGCTGACGATCTGCTGGCGGCCCGGGTCGAGCCGGCGCGACCTGCGGCCCAGCACCTGGTCGAGACCGAGCAACTGCGAGACCTGCCGGACCCGCCGGTCCACCTCCTGCTTCGGCACCTTGCGGTTGCGCAGCGGGAAGGCCAGGTTGTCGTAGACCGACATCTCCTCGTACAGGACGGGGAACTGGAAGACCTGCGCGATGTCGCGGCCCGCCGTCGGCACGCCGGTGACGTCGCGGTCGTCGAAGTAGACGCGGCCCACCGTGGGGGTGATGAGGCCGGAGATGATGTTCAGCAGCGTCGTCTTGCCGCAGCCGCTGGGGCCGAGCAGCGCGTACGCCCGCGCGTCGCGCCACGTCCACGTCATCGGCTTCAGCGCCCAGGTCTGCCCGCCGTCGTAGCTGTGGCCCACGCCGTCGAGCCGGATGTCAGCCATGCCGGCCCACCTCCGCCGTGCTCGTGCCGACCAGCCGGCCGTCCTTGTCGAAGACGAGGACGTGGGCCGGATCGATGTAGGCGCGCGTGGTCTCGCCGGGCGTGAACCGCTGGGTGCCCGGCAGGTGGGCGACCAGGTGGCGGCCGCCCTGGAGGAGCAGGTGCAGGAACGTCGCGCTGCCCGTCACCTCGGCGAGCCTGATCTCGGCGGGCAGCTCCAGCGCGCCGGGCCGGCCCCGGCCGATCGTCACCTGGTGGGGGCGTACGCCGAGCACGACCTCCTGCTCGCCGGCGGCGCCGAGCACCTCGACCCGGCCGTCCCTGACGACGCCGGGCAGCACGTTGAGCGGGGGATCGCTGAGCGTGGCGGCCACGGCCAGCGTGGGCGGGCGGGCGTACATGTCGGCGACGTCGCCGACGTGCCGCACCCTGCCCTCGCCGAGCACCACGGTCGGCGCGGCGAACGTCAGCGCCTCGGCCGGGTCGGCGGTGGCGTAGAGCACGACGCCCGGCGAGCCGGCGAACATGCTCTTCAGGTCGGCGCGCAGCTGCTCGCGCAGCTTGAAGTCGAGGTTGGCCAGCGGCTCGTCGAGCAGCAGCAGATCGACGGGGCGGGCCAGGGCGCGGGCGATGGCGGTGCGCTGCTGCTGGCCGCCCGACAGCTCGGCGGGCCGGCGCCGCAGCAGGCTCTCGATGCCCATCAGCTCGGCCACCTCGCGCACCCGGCGGTCCACGCCGTCGCGCCGGAAGCGGGGGTCGAGGCGGAGCGGTGAGGCGATGTTCTCGTAGACGGTGAGCGACGGATAATTGATGAATTGCTGGTAGACGAAGGCCACCGAACGTTTGCGCACCGACATTCGTGTGACGTCTTTGCCGTCGACCAGCACGCGGCCCGCGTCGGGGGTCAGCAAACCGGCGGCGACCCGCATCGACGTCGTCTTTCCCGCCGTCATCGGGCCGATCAGGGTGGTCATTCCAGGGGATAATTCGAGGTTGACGTCGGCCAGCCAGACTTCGCCGCGCGAACGCACGGAGACGCCGTCGAGAATCACCGTCACGGTGCCCGGTCCTCTCTGCTTCCCTCCCTTCTAACATGATCTGAATGGGCCTGCAAAGGTTGCTGTCGTGGTCTGTGAGGCTGGTGTTACTGGGGTTTTCTGTTCATTGTCAAGGTCCATGAAATGGTGAACGGGAAGTTCTATCGCGGTGGCGATTTCTGCGCTGGTCATGTCGGCGGCGGTGGAAATTTCAGGACGTGTGGGCCATAGGGGCGCGGAGGGTCGGCCTTCGTGTTGTCAACACGTGTTGGCCTACGGGTGTTGACGCTCCCTGAGCGGCGGCGTAGCGTCTACAGGTGTTGGCCAACAGATGTTGGCTTCGTTCCGAGGAGGAGACATGAATGCCACGGAAGTGATCGTCGTCGGCGCCGGCCCCGTCGGGCTCACCGCCGCTCTGGTCCTCACCCAGCGCGGTCACCGCGTCGACATCGTGGACGGGCAGGCCGAGGGTGCGAACACCTCGCGCGCCGCCGTCGTGCACTCGCGCACGCTGGAGCTGCTGGAGCCGTACGGGGTGACCGGCGACCTGCTCACGCGGGGGGTGCCGACACCGCGCTTCACCGTCCGCGACCGGGACCGGGTGCTGGTGCCGGTGCCCTTCGACGGGCTCCCGACGCGGTACCCGTACACACTGATGATCTCCCAAGCCGACACCGAGGCGTACCTGCTGGCCCGGTTCGAGGAGCTGGGCGGGCGGGTGCTGCGGCCGGCCCGCGTCACCGCCGTCACCCAGGACGCCGCCGGCGTCACCGCCACCCTCGACGACGGGCGCACGCTGCGCGCCTCCTACCTGGTCGGCGCCGACGGGATGCACAGCACCGTCCGCGAGCAGGCCGGGATCGGCTTCGCCGGCGGCACGTACGCCGAGTCGTTCGTCCTCGCCGACGTGCGGCTGCACGGCGGGGTGCCCAAGGGCGAGGTCATCCTCTACTTCTCGCCCGACGGCCTGGTCGTCGTCGCGCCGCTGCCCGACGGCATGTACCGGATCGTCGCCACCGTGGACGAGGCGCCGCGCGAGCCCGGCGTCGCGTTCGTGCAGCGGCTGCTCGACACGCGCGGGCCGGAGTCCGAGCCCGCCGTCGTCGAGGAAGTCGTCTGGGGCTCCCGCTTCCGCGTCCACCACCGCATCGCCGACACCTACCGCGACCGCCGCGTCCTGCTCGCCGGCGACGCGGCCCACGTGCACTCACCGGCCGGCGGGCAGGGCATGAACCTGGGCATCGAAGACGCCGTCCAGGTGGGCGAGGCGCTCTCAGAGGTCCTGAACGGCGCCCCGGACGAACGGCTCGACGCCTACGCGGCGGCCAGGCGCCCGGTCGCGGAGAAGGTGGTCGCCCTGGCCTCCCGCCTCACCCGGCTGGCCACCGCCCGCGCCGCCGCCCGCCCCCTGCGCAACGCCGTCCTCGCCCTGGCCGGCCACCTCCCGGCGGTCCGCCGCCGCCTCGCCCGGCAACTGTCGGGCCTCGACCGCCGCTGACCCCGCCATCGTCGAGCCGGTCAAGGTCCTGCCCGGCTACGCCACCTGGGACATCGCAGGAGAGGCCGGACTGGTTCTGTTCGACAGAAGCCCGTCAGGGAAGGATCGAGTCCACGTAGCCGCCGTCCACCCGCACGGCCGCCCCCGTCGTGGCCGAGGCGAAGGGCGAGCTGAGATAGACGACCAGGTTCGCGATCTCCTCGGGCTCGATCAGGCGCTGGAGCAGCGACTGCGGCCGGTGCAGCCGCATGAACTCGCGCTGCGCCTCCTCCCACGGCAGGTCGCGGTCCACGAGCTGGTAGACGAAGTCCTCGACGCCGCCGGTGTGGGTCGGCCCCGCGATCACCGAGTTGATCGTGACCCCGCTGCCCGCCGCCTCCTTGGCGAAGCCCCGGGAGACGGCCAGCAGCGCCGTCTTCGACATGCCGTAGTGGATCATCTCGGCCGGGATGACGACGGCGGAGTCGCTCGCGATGTACTGGATGCGGCCCCAGCCCCGCTCCTTCATGCCGGGCAGGTACGCCCGGGTCAGCCGGACCGCGGCCAGCACGTTCACCTCGAAATAGCGCCGCCACTCGTCGTCCTCGATCTCCAGCGGCGGCTTGGCGCCGAAGATGCCGAGGTTGTTGACCAGGATGTCGACGTGCGGCAGCATCCGCAGCACCTGCTCGCAGCCCTCGTCGGTCGAGACGTCGCCCGGCGCGGCCACCAGGTCGTAGCGCAGGTGCTCGCCGGCTTCGCGCCCGGCGTCGATGCGCTCGTTGTCCATCCGTTCGATGGCCGCCGCCACCGAGCCCTCGCCGCGGCCGTTGATCCCCACGCGGGCGCCGGCCCGCGCGAGCCCGGTGGCGATGGCCGCCCCGATGCCCTGGGTCGAACCGGTCACGAGAGCGGTCTTGCCTGTGAGATCGATGCGCACTGTGGTGTACCCCCTTGCCGGCCATTCTCCGTGATCGCCGGTGATCGCCCGCATGCGGGGGTGGTGCGTAGTCTGGAGGGTGCGCGTGGAAGGGGTGTGGGTGCACCGGATCCTGTGGCTGGTGGTGGCGGCCGCCTTCGTGGCCGGCCTGGTCGTGCCTGACGCACCGGCGCAGAAGGACGACGAGTGCCCGCCGCGCGACCTGCGGGTGGCCGCGCCCTACGCGGTGACCGGCTATTGGGTGATGCCGCGCGCCGACCCGTGCGTCACCCGGCGGATGGTCGAGGCGATCCACGCCATCGGGGGCGACACGCTGATCACGTTCGGGCCCAGGTTCGCGGCCGGGCCGCCCGGTCCCGACTTCGCCGCCTGCCGGGTGGACGGGCGGCCGTGCGCCGAGGTGCCCGGGGTGCGGCGCGTCTACACGTACGTCACCAGCGAGGAGTTCGGCGAAGGGCTGCTGCGCTGCCCCGGCCTCGACCGGCGCGTGGAGAGCGACGGGCGGATCTTCTACCGGCTGACGCTGGCCGGCTCGTGCGCCGCTCCCGCCCATGACCTGGTGCTGGTCGCCACCGACGGTGACGGGCTCGGCAACCTGATGCGGGAGGCGGCCGCGTACGGGATGACCGTCTTCCCCGGGCTGCCCGCCGCTCCGCAGCGCGCGGGCAAGCCGTGGGAGCCGGACCTCGCCCACACCGCCGCGCTCAACGCGTTCACCGCGCGGGTGCTCGCCGACTACCGGGGGCGGTTCGGGGCCGCGTTCGGCGGGGTGTACCAGTCGTTCGAGCTGGCCGCGCGGGCGCGGTCCGAGCGCGATCCGATCATCGCCCTGTACGCCGCCCAGCACGCCGTCGTCGCCGACGCGCTGCCGGGCAAGAAGATCGTCGTCAGCCCGTACATCGACGCGCGGCGCGGGCGCGGGTTCCCGCCGTCGCAGGTGCCTGAGGGTATCGCGGACATCGCGGGCACCCGGCACGGGCTGCCCATGGCGATCGCCGTCCAGGACGGGCGGGGCACGGGCAAGGTGCCGGTGCACGGCCCGCACGAGACCGACGCGGCCGTGGCCGCGCGGCTGGTGCCCGTCGTGGGGGCGGTACGCAACGGGCAGGCGTATCACGGGTCCACCACCGACTACGTCGAGGCGGCGGCCCGCGAGGTGCCCGACGGGGTCGAGCTGTGGGTGAACGTGGAAGGCTTCGAGCCCACGCCCGTCGCGGGGGAGTGCGGCCGGGTGGACCCGCTGCCGCTGCGCGGGCGTACCACGAAGGCCCGGCTCGACCAGCAGGTCATGGCCGCCGGGCGGCACCCCGCCAAGATCATCTCGTACGGCTGGGATCCGTTCTTCACCTGCCAGGCCCGCCACGACACGCCTTCGCTGGCCGACGACATCGCGGCCGGGTGGCAGCAGCCGATCATCGTGGCGGCGTACCGGAAGGCCGTGAACGGGCGGCCCGGCGTGCAGGTGGAGGGCTACAACCTGCGGGGCGGCACGCTGACCTTCGGTGAGACGCCGGTGAAGCAGGAGTGGTACGCCCGCTCCCGCCTGGAGACGGCCTGGGCGCCCTACGAGCCCACGTCACCCTGGACCGCGATCACCGCTACGAACGCGGCCGGCCACACCAGCACCACCCCCTACGTGATGCCCTGAGGAGCCCCGGGTTTTGTCGGTGGGGCCCGCTAGTTTTCGATCATCCCCCGAACGATGGAGGTTGGTCGATGTACCGACAGGGCGACATCCTGCTCGTGCCCGTCCCAGAGGCGTCCGCGCCCGCCAAGATGCGTCCCGAGCCGCGTGACGCGCGCGGGCGGCTGGTGCTGGCCTACGGCGAGGCGACCGGGCACGCGCACGCCATCCCCGGTCCTGGCACGCTGTCCCACGGGTTCCTGCACCTGCCCGACGGCGGGCGGCTCGAGCACGAGGAGCACGCGGCGATCTCGCTGCCCAAGGGCTGGTACCGCGTGATCAGGCAGCGCGAATACGTGCCCGGCTCCTACCGGGTGGTGGCCGACTGATGGCCACGCTGACATGGGAGCAGGTCGCGCTCGCCACCGGGCCGGGCGAGGGGGCCGAGGCGGCGGTGCGTCAGGCCTACAGGGCGGCGGGGCTGGCCGAGCCCGAGCTGGTCCTGGTGCTGCCGTCTCCGGCGACGGGCGCGGTCACGGCGGCCTGGCTGGCAGGCGGCCCGCAGGCTCGCGCGGCGCTCGCCGCGGCGGGGCTGGGGCCGTCGAGCCGGGCCGGTGCTCAGCCCGGCACCGTGGCGGGGCTGGGGCCGGAGAGTCCTGCGGGGGCCTTTCCGATCCCGGACCTGCCCGCCCTGCTGCCCGACGGCCCCGGACGTTCGGTGCGCGACGACCTCCGCACCCAGCCGTGGGCGCGCGCCAGAGCGGCGGTCTACGCCGAGCGCGGCCCGGCCGGCTGGGCAGCCCTCTGGGCCGACACGGGCGGCCGCCTCTGGCCGCAGGCCGAACGCCTGATCAACGACATTCGCCGGGCGATCGGCGAGCTGAGCGGGCATGGCGAGCAGGACGGCGCGGCCCAGGGCCAGGGCGGGCGGGAGCTTGGGGCGGTGTTGCGCGAGGTGACGCTCGACGCCGTGTTCGGGCAGCACGACGCGCCCTGGCTGTCGGCCTTCGACGGGCACGACGGGCTCGACGGGCTGAAGCGGGTGGCCGAGCAGGCGGGATGGTGGTGGCCGTACGAACGGGTGGCCGTCGTCACCGAGCGTCCCGTGGAGCTGCACCTCGACGACCTCGGACGGCTGCACCGCGCCGAGGGCCCGGCCCTGGCGTACGCCGACGGGTTCGCCCTGCACGCCTGGCACGGCATGCCGGTGCCGGCCGGCTTCGGCGCCGCGATGACCGCGCTCACCCCCGAGCGCATCCGCGCCGAACCCAACGCCGAGCTGCGCCGCGCCATGCTGGAGCACTTCGGCCCCGAACGCTACCTCGCCGAGTCCGGCGCCGAGCCGCTCCACTCCGACGAGACGGGCGTGCTGTGGCGGGTCGAGCTGGAGGGCGACGAGCCGCTGACCATGGTCGAGGTGGTCAACTCCACCCCCGAGCCCGACGGCACCCGCCGCACCTACTTCCTCCGCGTCCCGCCGTGGACCGAGCGGGCCCGGCAGGGCGTCGCCTGGACCTTCGGCGTCGCCGAGGGCGACTACCACCCCGAGCGAGAGACCTGACCATCCTCACCAGGCGTGCGGAATGCGTTCGAGGACGCCGCCCGTGAAGACGTCGTACAGGCCCAGCGGTTCCAGGTGCACATAGCCGATGTGGCAGTCGCACAGGGCCGCGGGGCAGGGGCGGGGGCGTAAGGCGGCGCGGTACGACCCGTCGTACAGGTTGCCCAGGACCTCCGGGACGAAGTGGCAGCGGCGGACGGTGCCGTCGCCGTTCACCGAGATCACCGTGTCGCCGGTGCGGCAGGGGAGGCCGGCGCTGGCGTGGGGGAAGCGGCTGTGGCGGAAGAGGGGGTCGACGGCCGTCCAGTCGGCGGCCTCCTCGTCGGTGTAGCGGCGGCCCTCCTCGGCGTTGACCCACAGGTACGTCTCCGGCGGCAGGTCGGCCCGCAGCCGCCGGGCGTCCGGCAGGTGGGCGGGGTCGCCGACGATGCCCACGCTGTGGCGCACCGGGAGTGAGCGTACCTTGGTCAGGAAGCGCTCGTACGGCACCTGCGTCGGGTGATACGTCACCCACAGCGCGGCCCGCTCCGACGCCTCGGCCAGCCACTCGGTACGGCAGCTCAGGTTCGTCTGGATGGCGACCCTGGTGACGTTGGGCAGCCACGACAGCTCGACGAGCGCCCGCCGGTACCACGACCGGACCAGCCCCTCGCCCCACGGCGTGAACAGGATCGACAGCTCGCCGTCGTGCCCGGCCGCCCAGCGGGTGAAGCGTTCGAGCGCGGCCCGGTCGGCGCGCAACTGCTCGGGGGTGTCGCGGCGCTTGGCGAACGGGCAGTAGGCGCAGTCATAGTCGCAGCTGGCGAGGGGACCGCGATAGAGGATGGTCAGCATGCCTCGTACGCCTCCATGAGGGCCCGCACGCGCGGCGAGAACAGGGCGGGGCCGATCGCGTCGGAGTGGGCGAGCCCTTCGGGGGTGAGCGTGATGGCCTCGTCGGTGATCGTCAGCCAGGAGGCGAACGCGTCGAGCGGGAAGTCGTCGAGCACGTCGGTGCCGAAGCGGGCGGCGTACAGGGGGCGCGACATGCCCTCGGCGCGCAGCAGCGACTGGATGAGGTGGCGGCGCCTGCGCTCGTCGGGGGTGAGGGCGAAGCCGACGTTGGCGACGTCGAAGTCGGCCCTGGTCACGTAGTCGTCGATGATCGAGCGGACGTGGCGGGCGCCGACGGCGTACTCGAAGGAGTAGTGCAGGCCGCCGGTGTACGAGCGGGCGCCGCAGCCGAGGCCGACCATGCCGTCGGTCTGGCAGCAGTAGTCGGTGCCGGCGGACGGGGTGCCGGGCAGGCGGAACATGCGCATCGAGACCTGCTCGTACCCGGCGGCCATGAGGTGGTCGCGGCCCTCCCGATAGAGCTCCAGCCGCTGGTCGTCCCAGGCGCGGCCCTGCTTGCCCAGCCCGGTCAGCGGCCGCACGTAGAGCGGGTAGAGGTAGATCTCCTCAGGACGCCAGCCGAGCGCCGTGTCGAGCGAGTACCGCCACGATCGCGGTGTCTGCCCGTCGATGCCGTAGATGAGGTCGATGTTCAGGACGGGCACGCCGGAGGCCCTGATCGCGTCGAGAGCGGCGTCCACCTCGGCCCGTTTCTGGGGGCGTACGGCCGAGCGCGCCTCCTCCGGCACGAAGCTCTGCACGCCGATCGAGACCCGCGCGGTGCCCCGCTCCGCCAGCACCGACAGGCGGTCGGGGGTGGCCGTGGCGGGCGAGGTCTCGACCGACAGCGGCACCCGCGCCAGGTCCACGCCCATCGCCTGCTCGGTCAGGTCGAACAGCCGGGTCAGCTCGCGGGCGCTGAGGTAGGTGGGGGTGCCGCCGCCGAAGGCCGCCGTGCTGAACGCGGTCTCCTCCAGGCACTCGCGCACCTGGCGGGCCTGGCGTTCGAGCGTGTCGAGGTAGGCGGTCACCAGCTCCTCTGGGGCGCCGGTGCGGGTGAACAGGTTGCAGAAGCCGCAGCGCATCTCGCAGAACGGGATGTGCACGTAGAGGGCGCCGGGGCGCTCGCCGGCCCAGACCTTCTTGAGGTGCGGGCGCGGGTCGAGGGGGCGGTAGGCGGTCTTGTGCGGGTAGGCGTAGACGTAGCCCTCATACGGCCGCATGACTCTCCAGGACGAAGTGGGTGTAGGGGACGGTCCAGACGACCTCGTGGCCGATGCGGTGACCGGTGTGCCCGTCCTCGCCGTACGCGGTGCCGTGGTCGGAGCAGACGATGGCCAGGCAGGGACGGCGGCGGCGCATGAGGGCGTAGAGGCGGCCGATGTGCCGGTCGACGTAGCGCAGGGCGGCGGCGTGGCTGTCGAGGGAGTCTTCCCTGACGCCGGGCAGGTAGAAGTGGTTGGGCTGGTGCAGGGCCGAGACGTTGAGAAAGAGCATGACCGGGCCAGGCACGCGGTCCAGCACCTCGGCGGCGCGGTCGATCTGGCGTTCCAGCGACTCGGGGTTCGTCACGCCGAACTCCGGCTCCCAGTGGCTCTCCGCGAACAGGCCGGGCAGCGCCGACCCGAGCGGGGTCAGCTTGTTGAAGAACCCGACCCCGCCGATGCAGACGGTGTGATAGCCCGCCCGCGCCAGCCCGGTGGGCAGATCGGGCGCATCGAACACCCACGTGCCCTTCCCGGTCGTCTCGCTCCCGGGAAAGGTGGCCGCGAACAACCGCGGATGCGGCCCCGGCGTGACCGGCGTGGGCAGAAACCCGGCGAACATGGCGGCGTGGGCGGCGTAGGTGAAGCTGCCGGGACTGTGCCGGCGCTCCCAGTGCGCGCCGGGCGGCAGCAGGTTGGACAGCAACCCGGCCTCGGCCTGCGCGACGGCCACGTCGTAGCGCAGCGTGTCGAGGGTGACCATGAGCACGTCGTGCGTCCCCACGACAGCGTTCATGTCGATGCCGGCGTCGTCGCCGCCGGGGCGCGGACCGGTGTTCACGCCGGGGTGCGTGCTCAGGGCCGGGTCAGGGTGCGGGCTGTGCGACCCCTTTCGGTCAGTGGTGGCCATTCAGGACCGCCTCGACCTGTTCGGCGTACGTGTCGCGACCATGTCCGGAAATATCCCCCAGTCTCGGGAGAAGGTCGCCGAACGCGTTGACCTCCGCCACCACCACGGACCGCCAATCGGTCCCCACCATCACGTCGACCCCCGTACTCAAACTCCGCGGAAAGCAGCGCGCCGCAGCGGCGCACACCTCCAGCACCCGCTCCCACAGCCCGGCCCGCCGGCGTACGACATCGAGGTCGCCCCGCGCGCCCCCGAGGTGCAGGTTCGTCATGGGGAAGCGGCTCGTGCGGACGACGGCGTGCGTCGGACGGCCCGCCACCGTCACCACCCGCAGGTCGAACGCCCGCCCACCGGCCATCGCCTTGGGAAACCAGCGTTCGACGTGCAGCCCGTCGGGCGCCAGGACGTCGACCAGCCGCCGCACCTCCGCCTCCTCGGTCACGGTCCTGACCTGGAGCGAGTTGCACAGCACACCGTCCAGCCAGACGGCCGAGGTGACGGCGTGCACCCGCCCGGCGTGGGTCTGGAAGGCGATCACGCCGGCGGCCGACGAGCCGTGGGCGGGCTTGACGAACACCCGGTGCCAGCCCCGCCGGGCCATCTCAGCGCGCAGCTCGGCGTACGAACCGGCCTCGAACGCCTCCGGCACCGGCACTCCGGCCCCCGCCAGCACCCCGTGGCAGCGCCGCTTGTCGAACATCACCTTGATCTCGTCCACGTCACCCAGCAGCCGCACACCGGGGATCGCCGCCACCCGATCGAGCCCGGCGCAGAACGACGCGTACCAGGCCGCGCCGCCCCCGGTGCGCGCCGGATCGCCGGGACCGCGCAGCAACGCGTCGGCCCGCGCGTCCTCGCCGGGCGAGTCGATGCGCAGCAGCGAACCCGCGGGCACGCCGATCTCGTGCCCGGCGAGCACGTCGCGCCACGACACGACGTACGGCTCCGCGAGCCCCCGCGCCACGACCGCGTCGCGGAACATCGTGACCCGCCGGTCACCCGGCGTGCCGACCACCGCGAACCGCACGGTCATTCCGGCTCCCCGATGTCCAGCGTCCTGTCGCCCGGTGTGCTGACCACGGTGAGGTGCGACGTCACTCCCACTCCGCGAGGTAAGGCCGGCCGTCGAGTGGGCGTGTCAGGTCGAGGGTCACGCCGGGCAGCATCCGCTGTACCCGTTCCACCATGGGCTCGCTGAGGAAGTGGTGGTGCAGGTCGAGGACGCGCAGGTGGGTCAGCGGCTGGCCGGTGAGCAGCGCCTCCATGCCGTGGTCGGTGAGCGTGCCACGGCCCAGGCTCAGCTCGTGGAGCCCGGCCACCACGGGCGCGGTGGCGACGGCGGCGGCGATGTCGTCCTGGTATTCGCTGTTGCGCAGGCCGAGCCGCCTGAGTGCGGGCAGCCGGGCGCCGGACAGCGGCTCGTCGAGGTCGCCGATGGTGTTGTCGCCGAAGTAGGCGGGGGTGCCGAGCCACATCTCCAGGTGCTCCAGCGCGGGGAACGAGCTCGCGCCCACCGCCCTCACCACGGCGCCGGGCAGGCCGCCGCTCTCGAAGCGCAGCACCCTGAGGCGGTCGTGGGCGACCGGCCGCAGCGCCAGCTCGTCGGAGCCGCGCACCTCCAGCCGCTCCAGCAGCGGGTACGCCTCCAGGACCGGCGTGATGTCACCGTGGCCGATCCAGGAGATCTCCCACTGCTCGGTGGGCGTGAACCCCAGGAAGACGGCGCGCAGCGCGGGCAACCGGTCGGCGTAGCGGGCGAGCACCTCGGGCGCGTCGGACACGCTGCAGCCGCCGACCGCCAGGGCATGCACGCGCTCGGGCCCGACACGGCCGAGCAGCGCGTCGAGCTCGCCGGGCAGGGCGCTCTCGCCCCGCTCACCGGGCTCGACGGAGTCGAAGACGTGCCAGGCGACCAGCTCGGGGGACGAGGGGACGGCCTCACCCAGCTGCTCGACCGGCAGCCCGGCGAACCGATAACCGCTGTAGAGGTCGGGATCGGCGAGAAAGCTCGCCCCCGGGTCGGTGGCCCCCGCCGTGGTGGGGGTGGGATCGGTGGTCACGTCGGGGTTACTCGCTCACCGCGACGTAGCGCCAGTCCTCTTCGCGGCTGCGGCGGTCGTCGAGGCGGAGCTCGACGCCCGGCAGCGCCGCCGGCAGGCGGGCGGCCATGCTTTCGCTCAGGTAGTTGTGGTGCAGGTCGAGGCGGCGCAGGTGGGTGAGGGGCTGGCCGCTGAGCAGGGCCGTCGCGCCCTCGTCGCCGAGCGAGCCCATCGACAGGCTCAGCGTCTGGAGCCGGGTCACGACGGGGGCGGCCGCCACGGCGCCGGCCAGCTCGTCGGCGTAGGGGCAGTTCTGCAGGCCGAGGTGGCGCAGCGCGGGCAGGCGCTCACCGGCGAGGATGCCCGCGACGTCGGCCACCGTCGAGTCGCCGCCGTATTCGTCGACGCCGAACCAGAGCTCCAGGTGCTCCAGCGCCGGCAGGTCGGAGTCGCCGACCCCGCGGACGACCTCGGCGGGCAGCCCGCCGGTCTCGAACCTGAGCACGCGCAGCGACTCGTGCCGCACCGCCGGGAACTCCAGCCCCGTCCCGCCGCGCACCTCCAGCCGCTCCAGCCGGGGGAAGGCGGTCAGCAGCGGGGTGACGTCGGCCTGCTGGATCCAGGAGATCTCGGACTGCTCGGGCGACATCGCGCCGAGGAACACCGAGCGCAGCTCAGGCAGCCGATCGGCGTTGCCGGCGAGCGCCGTGATGACCGGCTCGCAGCTCTCCTCGTAGTTGTCCTCCCACTCGCCGAGGACGATCGCCGTGACCTTCGTGGTGTCGACATGCTCGAAGAACCACTGGACACTCGCGGCGATCTCCTCGGGGGCGTCGTCGTTCCACTCGCTCGCCTCGAGCTTCCAGGCGACCGCCCCCGGGTCAGGGGGCGGCGCCTCGGCCTCGCTCTCCTCGCACAGCACGGTGAACACCGGCAGCCCGGCGTAGGAGTCGTGGTAGGTGTCGTAGTGGCTGGGCTGCTCGTCGAAGGTCACGGACGGTCCTAGGTGTCGGGGGGATGCGGCGGCTCCTGTTCTACTAGATCCACCCGACAATTCCGCATCGGCTCAGCCCTGGAGGTTCGCGGACAGCAGGTCGAGCAGCGGCTGCCTGCGTACGCACCGCTCCAGCAGGAACGAGTCGGCCAGCTCGGCCAGCTCGTCGTCGCTCAGCCCGCGGAAGCGCTCGGCGTACTCCGGCAGCAGCGCCTGCGCCATCAGGATGTGCCTGATCAGGTCGTCCGTCTGGTAGCGGGCGCCCCACGGGTAGGGGTCCCAGCCGGGGAACTCGCTCTCGACGAGCGCGTGCAGCGGAGCCAGCACGTCGGCCGCCTCTTCCATGGTGGAGCCCCAGCGGTCCACGCCGAGCCGCCGCTTCTTGGCGATGACGTCGCCGAACCGGTCCAGGTACGCCCCCGAGGCGTGTACCAGGCCCTGCAGGCCGACGTCCTTGTACGTCCACAGCGACCAGCCCACGTCCTGCGCGTCGTAGATCGCGAGCTGGTCGCGCAGGATCTGGTAGCGCTGCCCGTCCACCTCGGGGTCGCCGGTGTAGACCGGCCCGAACTCGCCCACCCACAGCGGCGTGCCGGTCTCCCGCTGGAAGCGGGAGCGCTTGGCGAACGTGCGCTCCAGCTCGTCCCGGTCGCACCACTCACCGCGCGTGTAGCCGGGGTACGGGCCGCCGTGCGCGAAGCCGGCCAGCGCGTAGTCGTGCAGGACGAAAACCGTGTTCTCGTACACCTCCCGAAATATCGAGAAATCGGTGGCGTACGTGTTGCCGTCCAGGAACAGCACGTGCTTCGGATCCGCCGCCCTGATCGCCTTCACCAGCCGGTCGTAGAACGGCCCGATCACCTTCCCCGACACGTCCCCCGGCTCGTTGACCGGGTTGTACCCGGCGACCCACGGATGGTCGCGATAGTGGTCGGCGATGACCTCCCACAGATGCACCGCCCGGTCCTGGAAGTGCCGGTGCTGCCAGAACGCGGCGACGTGGGTGGGATTGTCGCTGTGCCAGTGCTGGTTCTGCGAGCCCGGCAGCGCGTGCAGGTCGATCACGCTGTAGATGCCGCGCTCGCCGAGCAGCCCGATCACCCGGTCGAGACGGCGGAAGCCGCGCGGGTCGATCTCCATCGGCCGGTCGTCGGACTCCCAGTGGCGGTAGTTGACCGGGATGCGCACGCAGTTCATGCCGAGCCCGGCCAGCAGGTCGGCGTCGCGCTCGGTGAAGAACGAGGTCAGCAGCCGGTCGAAGAACAGCTCCGCCCGGTCGTCGCCGAGCACGCCGCGCACGGCCTGCCGCATGGCGGACTCGTTCGCCGGGTAGCCGGTGATGAAGTTCTCCATGTTCATCCAGCCCCCGAGACCCACCCCCCGCAGTCGTACCGGTGCGTCGTCCTCGGTGACGAGCTGGGTTCCGGACACATGCAGCATGGACTCACCCCTTCGTCGCGCCGGCGGTGAGCCCACCGACCAGGTGTCGTTCGGCAATGGCGTAGAAACCGAGCGCGGGCACCATGGCCAGGATCAGGTAGGCCAGGATGCGCGCGGTGTCGGAGGCGTACTGGCCCTGGAACTGCTGGATGCCGAGCGGCAGCGTCCAACTCGCCTCCTCGCTGAACACCACCAGCGGGAGCATGAAGTTGTTCCAGCTCCCCACGATGGCCAGCACGGAGACGGTGGCGATGGCGGGCCTGGCCATCGGCAGCAGGATGCGCCAGAAGAACCCGAACGGCGAGCATCCGTCGATCGTGGCGGCCTCCTCGATCTCACCCGGGATGCTGCGGAAGAAGCCGCGCAGGATGATGATCGTCAGCGGCAGGCCGAAGGCCGCCTGCGTGAGGATGACGCCGAGCGGGCTGTCCAGCAGCCCGAGCGTGCGCAGCAGGACGAAGATCGGCAGGATCGCCACCGCGAACGGGAACATCAGCCCCGCCGTGAACAGCATGAAGAACAGCTCCCTGCCGCGGAAGGCGAACCGGGCGAAGACGAACCCCGCCAGCGCCGACACCGCCACGGTCAGCACGGTCGTGGCGACCGCGATGAACGTGCTGTTCCACACCTGCCGCCAGAACGCGCCCGAGGCGAGCACGTCGGTGTAGTTCGCGGTGATCCACGCCTCGGGCAGGCCGAACGGGTTCTCCGACAGCTCGCTGTTGTCCTTGAAGCCGCCGAGCAGCGCGTAGATGACCGGGGCCACCATGAAGGCGCCCACGATCACCGCGATCACGTGCAGGGGCAGCGTGTTGCGGCGCCGCTTGAGCGGCCTGCGGGTCCTGTGGTTCATCGCCGGCCTCCCATCGAGGTCGTCGCGCCCTCCAGGTCACGGCGCATCACGAAGCGCTGGTAGACGAGGGCGAAGATGAGGCTGAGCGCGAACATCACGACGCTGATCGCGCTGGCGTAGCCGACCTGGGAACGCTTGAAGCCCCACTCCATCATGGTGACCGCCATCGTCTCCGAGGAGTGCGACGGACCACCGCCGGTCAGGATCCAGACCAGGTCGAACAGCTGGATCGTGTAGATGACCGACAGGAAGACGCTGATCCTGATCGTCGGGCCGAGCAGCGGCAGCGTCACGTACCTGAAGGTCTTCCAGCCCGTGGCGCCGTCGATCTGGGCGGCCTCGATCAGCTCGTTCGGGATGTTCTGCCGCCCGGCGAGGTAGATCATCATGTGGAAGCCGAAGTACTTCCACGTCATCACCACGAACAGCGACGGCATGACGGTGTCGGGGTCGGCCAGGAACTCCGACTCCAGCCCGACCAGTCCCAGGATCTGGTTCGCCATGCCCGAGCCGGGCGAGAGGATCAGCGAGAACAGCACACCGGTGATGACCTCGCTGAGCACGTACGGGGCGAAGAACAGCACCCGGTAGAGCGCCCTGCCGCGGATGCGCTGGTTCAGCAGCATGGCGATGGCCAGCGAGAACGGCAGCTGGATGAGGATCGAGAAGAGCACCAGGACCAGCAGGTGCCACAGGTCCTGGGCGAAGATCTCGCTGGTGAACAGCCGGGTGAAGTTGTCCAGCCCGATGAAGTCGGTCGGCAGGCCGCCGAAGCCGTTCCACTTGAAGACGCTGGCGTACAGGGCCACCAGCATCGGGGTCACGACCAGCATCAGGAACAGCACGAGCGCGGGGAGCAGGAACAGCATGATGCCCACCCAGCGCCCGCGGCGCCTCCCGGCAGGGGCGGGGGCCGGAAGCTTGACCGCTTCCGGCCCTCTCGTGAGTGTCGTCATCCTTCGCTCTTGGCCACTTCGGTGATGGCGGCGCCGACCTCTTCCGGCGTCTTCGTCCCGGCGAACAGCTCGGCCACGCTGTCATTGACCTGCTGTCCGACGGCCGGCGGGTAGGCCTGGTCCAGGTAGAGCTGGTAGCCGGTGGCGCTGGCCAGCTGCGTGGCCACCTCCTTGAGGTTCGCGTCCTTGACCGCGCTCTCCTCGCCCTTGAGCACCGGCAGCACGCCGCCGGACTCCACGGCCTCGGAGTGCTTGTCCATC
This sequence comes from Nonomuraea sp. NPDC049419, assembly GCF_040676995.1. NCBI lineage: Bacteria > Bacillati > Actinomycetota > Actinomycetes > Streptosporangiales > Streptosporangiaceae > Nonomuraea > Nonomuraea sp. NPDC049419. Next base: position 871,555 of record NZ_JBFAQB010000001.1, read on the forward strand.
TGGGTCATGAACTTGACGAAGTCCACGGCCTCCTTCGGGGCGTCCGTGCCCACGGCCAGCCCGCCGCCGCCGCCGAACGCGTCGTCGATCGAGCCCTTACCGCCCTCGACCGCGGGGAACGGGAAGAAGCCGAGGTCGTCGCCGAGACCCTTGCCCGCGTCGTTCTGCGTGGCGGGCGCCCACTGGCCCATCAGCTCCATGGCCGCCTTGCCGTTGCTGACCAGCGCGGCCTGGCCGTCGGGGGTCGAGTAGGCCGCGCCGAGGAAGCCCTTCTGGAACGGCTGCAGGTCGGCCAGCGCCTTCACCTGCTGACCTGCGGCGATGAAGTCGGGCTTGGTGAAGTCGTGGTCGGTCTCCGCCTGCTTGAGCCCCTCGATGCCGGCGATGCGCAGCGCGAGGTAGGCCCAGTAATAGTGGCCCGGCCACTTCTCCTTGCCCGCGAGGGCGATCGGGGTGATCCCGGCCGCCTTCAGCTTCTTGACGGCGTCAAGGAACGCCGACCAGGTGGCGGGCGGCTCGCTGATGCCCGCCTGCTCGAAATGTTTCTTGTTGTACCAGAAGCCGACCAGGCCGATGTCGGTGGGCAGCCCGTACGTCTTGCCGTCCACCTGGTACGCGCTCAGCGACGCGGGGGTGAAGTTCGGCAGGACGTCGGCGACGTCGGCCGAGATGTCCTTGACCAGGCCGGCGTCGATCTGCTGCTTGAGCACGCCACCGCCCCAGGAGGCGAAGATGTCGGGCGCCTTGCCCGACTGCGTGATCGTGGTGAGCTTGGCCTTGTACGCCTCGTTCTCCAGGACCGTCGCCTTGATCGTGACGTGCGGGTTCGCGGCCTCGAACTCCTTGGCCCGCTTGGCCCACAGGGTCTTGAGCGGGTCCGCCGTCGACAGGTGCCACCACTCAAGCGTCACCTTCTGGGGAGCTCCGCCACTCTCCTGAGGAGCGGACTCCCCTCCACCGCCACCGCAACCGGCCACGAGCACGGCGGTTGCGATCACCACCAGACTGCGTTTCATGGGGTTCCTTCCTCAGCTGACTGTTGAAAGTTTCGAGAACCCCCCGATAGTTTCGCTGCCGCGATCGTAGGTAAACGCCAGGTAAAGCGTCAACACCCCCTATGGGAGCGATCCCAAACCGAAACTTTCGGATACACTCCCGATTTGTGTCAGCGAAGAGGCGGGTCACGATCGCACTGATCGCGGAAGAGGCCGGCGTATCCATCCCCACGGTCTCCAAGGTCATCAACGGGCGCCCGGAGGTCGCTCCGGCGACCCGCCATCGTGTCGAACGCCTGCTGCAGGAGCACGGCTACCAGCGGCGCATCAGCCAGGACGACACCCCGGCCGGCCTGGTCGACCTCGTCTTCGCCGAGATCGAGTCACCGTGGGCCATGGAGATCGTCCGCGGAGCCGAGAGCGCCGCCCACGACGCCGGCGCCAGCGTCGTCATCTCCGTCCTGCACACCCATGCCGGTCCAGGGCGCGACTGGCTCGAACGCCTCGCCGCCCGGCGGACCGACGGCGTCGTCATCGTCGCCTCCCGGCTGTCCACCGGCATCCAGGCCCAGCTCAGTGCCCGGTCACTGCCGTTCGCCGTCGTCGACCCCGAGGGCGAGCCCGCGCCCGGCGTCGTCTCCGTCGGCGCCACCAACTGGAATGGCGGGCTCGCCGCCACCCGCCACCTCATCGAGCTGGGCCACCGGCGCATCGGCATGATCAGCGGGCCGTCCGACATGCTGTGCAGCCAGGCCCGCATCGACGGCTACCGCGCCGCGCTCGAGACCGCCGGTCTGCCCGTCGAGCCCGAGCTGATCAGGCGCGGCACCTTCCTCGTCGAGTCCGGCCACGACGAGGGCCACGCCCTGCTGTCGCTGCCCGAGCCGCCCACCGCCATCTTCGCCGCCAGCGATTTAATGGCCTTCGGCGTCTTCGAGGCCGCCCGGCAGCGCGGGTTGCGCGTCCCGGAGGACCTGAGCGTCGTCGGCTTCGACGACCTGCCGCTGGCCAAGTCCGCCTGGCCGCCGCTCACCACCGTCCGCCAGCCGCTCCAGGAGATGGCCGCGCTGGCCACCAAGACGGTGCTCGCCATGGGTCATGGAGAGGTGCCGGAGACGAAGCGGGTCGAGCTGGCCACGGAGCTGATCGTCAGGGAGAGCACGGCCCACTACGGGTAGCCCTGTCGGGGTGCCGCGGAAAGCGTCGCGCGAAGACTCGATCATGTGTTTGAATCCTTCGCATGGACTTCCCGCGATACCTCGAGCTGCTCGACGCCGACTGCGCTCGCCTGCGGGCCGCCGCCGTGCGTGATCTCGCCGCGCCCGTGCCGTGCTGCCCCGGGTGGACGGCCTCCGACGTGCTCCTCCACACGGGGGAGGTGTTCCTGCACAAGATCGAGATCATGCGGACCGGCGCCTGGCCCGACCCGTGGCCGCCGGAGCCCGACCCCGCCGAGCCCGCCGGATACTTCGACCGCGCCGTGCGGGAGCTGAAGGCGGAGTTCGCCACGCGCAAGCCTGAGGATGCCACGCTCACCTGGTACGAACCGGACCAGACGGTCGGGTTCTGGATCCGCAGGATGGCGCAGGAGGTGGTCGTGCACCGGGTGGACGCCGAGCTGGCCGCGGGCGGCCCCGTCACGCCGATCCCCGACGACCTGGCGCTCGACGGCATCGACGAGGTGCTGGTGGCCTTCCTGGCCTACGCCTCGGCCTCCTGGCCCGACGAGCTGGGCGACGCGCTCAAGACCGCCGACGGCCGGTCGGTGGCGATCGAGGCGGGCGGGCGGCGATGGGTGGTCCGCATGGCCCCGTCCGGCGTCGAGGTCACCCCGGGCGACGGGGAGGCGCAGGCGTCGGTCGTGGGCGCTCCGCAGGAGACGCTGCTGTGGCTGTGGGGGCGCGGCGACGCCTCTTCGCTGAACGTTTCAGGCGACGAGCAGCTGATCGCCCGCCTGCGCGACCTGCTGCGAGCCGCGACGCAGTAGAGCGACCAGGGCGGGTGGTGCCGGCCGGCCGGCCGGCCGGCGCGGCGGTCGGAGATCGGCCGGGCCGAACAGGTGCGGCGGTCAGGTGCGGCGGTCAGGTGCGGCGGTCGGAGATCGGCCGGGGGTCAGGGGCGGCGGTCGGGGATCAGGTCGTCGGCGAGGGCTTCCAGGGTGGCGACCGTCTTGCGCACGTGTTCGGGGTCGTCCGTACGCAGGGCCGCCGCCAGCGCGTGGTCGATGGGGGTGTCGCGGACCCGGGTCACGCGCTCCGAGACCTCGGGGGCCTCGCGGATGATCGTGCGCCGGCGGTCGCGGGGGTCGGTGGCGGTCGTCACGGCGCCCGCCGTGCGCAGCCGGGCGATCGCGGCCGAGACGGCGCTCTGCGGCAGGCCCGTACGCGCGGCGATCTCGCCTACCGTCGTGTCCGGGTGCGCCCGCAGATCGCTCACCACGATCAGCACCGTACGCATGCTCGTCGGCTGATCGCCGATCCCCTCCGTCGGCATCGCCTCTTCGCCGATCTTCATCAGTGCCCGGCCCAACAGGAACAATTCCACCCCATTCACGCTCAGCAACATACAGGTACGGCTCGGTAGGGTCCTGAGACGTGACGAGCGAGTTGGAGTGCCTTGCCGCGCGGTTGCGCGAGTTCGCCCGGGTCAGGGAGTGGGAGCAGTTCCACACGCCGAAGAACCTCGCGATGGCGCTGGCCGGCGAGGTCGGCGAGCTGGTGGCCGAGTTCCAGTGGCTGACGGCGGAGGAGTCGGCGAGCCCCGATCGGGAGACGCTCGACCGCATGCGTACGGAGCTGGCCGACGTCACCCTCTACCTCGTACGCCTGGCCGACGTGCTGGGCGTCGATCTGATGGCGGCGGCGCAGGCCAAGCTGGAGGACAACGACCGCCGCTACGACGCCGAGCGTTACCGCGGCTCGGCCAGAAAGGCGCCACCGAGCGGAACGTGACCGCCCGGGAATTAGTTCCCAAAGGGGCATTTATGCCAACAGATATTTTTACGGCATATATCTGACCTTGGCGCTATAGGCTCGATCACATAAGTGCGACAGTCGGGATAGATCGTCAAGGCTGCGACACGCGGAGGCGCGACTTGAGTAGCCTCGTTCCACCGAGTCGCGCAGGCGAGCATCAATGGGGAGGATTGATCGCTCATGGCATATGCCCCCGCATATCCCCTGATAGTAGACGCCGTACGCCGCCCCTCCCCGCTGGTCAGAGAAGACGGCCGCCCGATTCTGGTCTTCACCGGCGACCTGCGCGCGGCCGACGAGGCCGTTGACGACGTCGACAAAATCGGCCGCTGGGCGCCCCACGCGCGCATAGAGGCGACGGCCGCCCCCGACGTCGCGGGCGTCATCGAGAAGCTGACTCTTCGCGACGGCCTTTTGACGCGCTGGGTCGGGGGCACGCTGCTCCCGCCGCCCCGTTTTCTGCTGACCCGATGCATTCTCTGGGCCTGGCGGGAAGCGCACCCAGCGGCGAGCGGAGAACACCGGGAAACGCCGACCCGCGAAGACTACGTACGCTCTCATACCGCGTGGCGGAAGGCGGAGACGTTCACCGGACCCGCGCTGCGCAGCTGGGCCGACTATGTCAGCCGCACCATGACCACGTGGCTGCCCGCCTCGGGGCTGACGGCCTTCGGGCTGCAGCAGTTCATGGACGGCGTCAATCTGCTGCTCTGGCTGATCAGCCCGGCAGTGGCCGTCGTCCTCGCCCTGCTGCACGCCACGCTGCTGGTCAGGGGCCTGCTCTCCTACCGCTGGTTCCGCCGGGCGCCCTACCTGCCGCGCCGGGCGGGCGAGCCGCTCGTCGACTACGCGATGCGCATCGCGGGCACCGAGCTCCCGCCTGGACACGAGGACGAGCACCGGGAGCAGGCAGAACGCCTGCTCGTCGCCGCGCTGCTGGAGGACCTCCGCCAGGCCTACCGGCGCCGCCTGTTCCCGTGGGCGTGGCCGGGCTGGGGCCGCCACACCTATCCCGTCGTGGGCATCAAGCACGCCGACCCCGGCACGGCGGGGCGCCGGTTCGTCGAGCTGGTCGAGGAGATCAGGGTCGGCACGGGCCAGCGGGGCCCGCTGCTGCTGGTCGTCTCCACGTCGGTGCCGCCGGCCGCCCACCATGCCCGGTTCGACGGCGGGGGCATCGACGCCCCGGCCGAGCTGTACGCCGAATGGGGCAGGGCCATGCGCCGGTTCCAGCCGAGCCCGTACCTCGTGATCGACACGACGCGTCCGGTGGAGCCGGCGACGGTGCGGCGGCGTCCCGAACGGCGGCTGCGTCCCGTGCGGGCGATGGTGTTCTGGGCGTTCGTGCTGACGCTGGTGGCCGCCCCGGTGACGGTGACGGCGGCGAACGCGCTGGGCTGCGGCTCCGGCCTGCACGAGCTGGCCGACCAGTGCGTGGGCCTGGGCTCGCTGGACAAGATCGCACCGCACGCGACCCTGCAGCCGGTGACGAACAAGATCGAGCAGCAGAACGCCGACATCCCCTTCGGCGCCAAGGTCATCAAGATCGCCTATCTGGGCCCCCTGACGACGCAGCCGGGCGCCCAGTTCAAGGACGGCCAGATGACGGCGGTCGCGGGCGAGCTGACCGGGCTCGGGGCCTACCAGGCGGAGTTCAACAAGAGCAAGTCCGACTGGAAGATGAAGGTGCTGTTCGCCAACACCGGCCAGGACTTCCTCGGAGCCGAGGTCGCGGCCGATGAGATCGCCGGGCACGCGAAGAGCGATCCCTCTCTGGCGGCCGTCGTCGGGTTCGCGTGGAGCAGGGACGAGGTGCGGCGGGCGGTCACGCGGCTGACGAAGGTCAACATGCCGATGGTCGGCACGGTCAGCACCGTGCACCAGATCGCGGTCGATGACGAGCGAGGGCGCTCGCCCTACTTCTACCGGCTGGCGGTCGTGGACACGCTGCAGGTGAAGGCCACCGTCCACTGGCTGGAGCGGATCGGGCTCGACCCTGCGGTGGGCAGGAGGCCCGGCGTGGCGGTCGTCTGGCAGAAACAGCGCGGCGAGCTCTACAGCAAGGACCTGCGGGACCTGTTCTGGGCGGCGTACCAGGGGGACAAGACCGAGCACCCCTTCACCGACGACGCCTCGCTCGAAGCGGCCGTGCGCGACGCGTGCCGCACCGAGGCGAAGGTGCTCTACTACACCGGCAGGGCCGACTTCCTGGCCATGGTCCAGCGCGCCTGGGGCACGTCGTGCCAGCGGGCCGGCGTACGGCTGCTGGCGTCCGACGACGTGACCGGCGCGATCGCGAACGACGTGCGCGGCAACCCCGGCAAGCACACCGTGACCATGTCGTTCGTCTCCCTGACCGACGCCAGGAACCCCTCCGACAACCAGAGCCAGGAGGTGCTGTGGCGATGGGCCGACAAGACGTCGCGGACCTTCTCGTACGTGCACGCCGCCTTCGGCTACGACGCCGTCCAGGCCGTCGCCATGGCGTTCAACACCTACCGCAACCAGAGCCCCGACGCCCTCGCCGTACGCGCCGGCGTGCACTACAACCTGCGCGGCCTCAACTTCGACGGGGCGACGGGCGCGGTGGCCTTCTCCTCCGACGCCACCGACCACGACGCCCAGGGCCGCGCGATCTGGCTCATGACCGTCGAGGCGGGTGAGGAGATCAAGGCGGTACGCGAGTGCCACCCCACCGCCAAGACGCACGGATGCGGGGAGTCACGCGTCGCCGGGGACACGACCTGACGGGGCCCGCTCCCGCGTAGGGTGACGGGCATGCGATTCGGCGTGCTCGGCCCGCTGGCCGTGTGGACGGATGCCGGGCAGAGCGTCACGATCCCCGGGCTCAAGGTACGCGCGCTCCTCGCGGACCTGCTGGTCCACGAGGGGCACCCCGTGTCGGTCGACCGGCTGGTCGACGACCTGTGGGGCGAGGACCCGCCCGCCAACCCGGCGGGCGCGCTGCAGGTGCGCGTGTCGCAGTTGCGCAAGGCGTTCGAGGACGCCGAGAGCGGCGGCAAGAACCTCGTCGTCTCCCGCGCGCCCGGCTACCTGCTGCGCGCCGACGAGGGGGCGGTGGACGCCGTACGGTTCGCGGAGTCACTGGCCAGGGCCGAGGCCGCCGACAGCCCCAGGACCAAGGCGGGGCTGCTGGCCGACGCGCTGGCGCTGTGGCGCGGCCCGGCGTACGCGGACTTCGCCGACGAGGAGTTCACCAGGGCGGCCGTGCACCGCCTGGAGGAGCAGCGGCTGTCGGCGCTGGAGCAGCACGCCGAGGCCCGGCTGGAGCTGGGCGAGCACGGGCTGCTCGTGGGCGAATTGAGCGACCTCGTACGCCGCCATCCCCTGCGCGAGCGGCTGCGCGCCGTGCACCTGCGGGCCCTGTACCGCGCCGGCAGGCAGAGCGAGGCCCTGGCCGGTTACGCCGAGCTGCGCGACCGGCTGGCCGACGAGCTGGGCCTCGACCCCGGCCCCGAGCTGGTGGCGCTGCACCAGGCGATCCTGCGGCAGGACCCGGCGCTGAGCGTGCCGGCCGAGCGGCCGTCCACCAACCTGCCCGCCCCGGTCAGCAAGCTCATCGGACGTGACGCGGCGCTGGCCGAGATCGGCGCCCTGCTGGGCGAGGAACGCCTGGTGACGCTCACCGGCAGCGGCGGCGTCGGCAAGACCAGGCTCGCGCTCGAGGTGGCGAACCGGCTGGCGGAGGAGTTCGCGGGCGGCGCCTGGCTGGTGGCGCTCGACCAGGCGTCCCGCACCCCGGCAGAGGCGGTGATGGCCGCGCTGGACATCAGGGAGGACGCCGGCCCCGAGGCCGCGTCCGCCAGGCTGGCCACGGTGCTGCGGCAGCGGCGCACGCTGCTGGTGCTGGACAACTGTGAGCACCTGGTCGAGCAGGTGGCCGAGCTGGCGGAGTCGTTGCTGCGCTCCTGCCCCGACCTGCGGATCCTGGCCACCAGCAGGGAGCCGCTGGCGGTCGAGGGCGAGGTGCTGTGGAATGTGCCGCCGCTCGGCGTGCCCGCCGGGGAGGACCTCGCGGCCATGGCCCGCTCCGACGCCGTACGCCTCTTCGTGACCAGGGCCGCCGCCTCCGCCCGCGGGTTCGTCCTCGACGCCGGCAACGCCCCCGCCATCGCGCAGCTGTGCCGCAGGCTCGACGGCATCCCGCTGGCGCTGGAGCTGGCCGCCACCCGGGTGCGCGCGCTCGGCGTGCACGGCGTGGTGGCGAGGCTCGACGACCGGTTCAGGCTGCTGGCCTCGGGGCAGCGAGGCGCCCCCGCCCGCCAGCAGACGCTCACCGCGGTCATCGACTGGAGCTGGGACCTGCTGTCGGACGACGAACGCGTGGTCCTGCGCCGCCTCGCCGTCCACGCCGACGGCTGCACGCTGGAGGCCGCCGAGTCCGTCTGCGGGCTGGACCCGCTCGACGTGCTGGACCTGCTGGCCAGGCTGGTCGACCGCTCGCTGGTGACGGTCGTGGACACTCCTGGCGGGGTGCGCTACCGGCTGCTGGAGTCGGTGTCGGCGTACTGCCTGGCCAGGCTGGCCGACGCGGGCGAGCTGGACGAGGTACGCCAGGCGCACCTGCGCCACTACCTGGAGCTGGCCCTGCGCGCCGAGCCGGAGCTGTACGGCCCCGACCAGCGCGACTGGCTGCTGCGCCTCGACGCGGAGTCGGCCAACCTGCGCGCGGCGCTCGACACCGCCGCGGCGGCGGGCGACGCGGACGGCGCGGCCCGGCTGGTCAACGCGCTGACCTGGTACTGGTTCCTGCGTGGCCGCCTCACCGAGGGCAGGCGGGCCCTGACGACGGCGCTCGCCGTGCCGGGCGGCGAGCAGGGGGATGAGCAGGGGGATGAGCAGGGGGACGAGCGGGCCAGGGCGGCGGCCTGGGAGGCGGGCTTCGCGCTCATGATGGGCGAGGAGCCCGACTGGCCGCCGGTCGTGGCGGCGATCGCCGACCCGGGGGCGCGGGCCAGGGCGGAGCTGTTCATGTCCCTGCACGTCGCCGACATGACGACGGGACAGGAGCTGGGAGAGCGGGCGCTGGCCACGTTCAGGGAGGTCGGCGACCGCTGGGGCGTCGCCACCGCGCTCACCAGGCAGGCCATGGACGCCTTCACCCTGCGCGACACCGAGGCGCTGCGGCGCGTCGCGGGCGAGAGCGCCCGGCTGTTCACCGAGCTGGGCGACCGGTGGGGGCTGCTGCGCGCCACCGAGTGGCTGGCCTCGCTGGCGCAGATGGAGCACGACACCGAGGAGGCCAATCGGCTGTTCGGCGCGAACCTGCGGATGGCCGAGGAGCTTGAGCTGTGGCCCGAGGTGGTCACCTACATCGCCTGGCTGGGCTGGACCGCGCTGGAGAGCGGCGCGTACGAGCGCGCCATCGAGCTGGGCGAGCGCGCGCTCGCCCAGGCCACCGCCCAGGGATACAGCAAGGCCGCGACGATGGCCGAGATGGGCCTGGCCTTCGCCGCGCGCCGGTCGGGCCGGCTCGACCTGGCGGAGCGGCACCTGCGCCACCTGCTCGACGGCGTCTCCCGGGACCCCGCCGCCGAGCCCGCGCTGCACCTGCCGGACGTCCTCGTCGAGATGGGCCGGCTCCTGGAGCTGCGCGGTGATGCGGCCGGGGCGCTGGAGCTGCACGCCGAGGCGCTGGCCGCGGTGCGCAGGATCGGCGACCCCTGGACGGCTGTGGGCGCCGTGGAGGCCGCCGCGTCCGCCGCCGCGTCCACCGAGCGGGGGGCACGGTTGCTGGGTATGGCCGCCGCCGCCCGGCGGCACCACCGGCTGCCCGCCGCGCCGATCGAGCAGCAGGACATCGACAGGACGGCCGCGCGGGCGCGGGAGGCGCTGGGGGAGGAGGCGTACGCGGCGGCGTACGCGGAGGGGGAGACGTACAAGCTGGAAGACGCGCTCACCCTGCTAGAGCTCTAGGTACGCGGCCAGCCGTCCGCAGAACTCCTCCCACCCCTCACGCCCGACGCCCACGCCGATCTCGCGTACCCGCAGCTCGGTCCGCGCGCCCGCCGCGACGAACACCACCGTCACCACGGACGCGGCCCGCTCGCCCGCACCGGTCGTGAACACCAGCCGCTCCGGCGCCACCACCTCCCGATACCGCCCGCCCACCACCATCTCGAACCCCTCGTCCCCGACCAGCGTCACCCCCCACGCCCCGCCCGCCCGCACGTCGAGGGTGACCCGCCCCAGCGGCGTGGCCATCCAGGCGGGCCCGAACCAGCGGCAGAATCGCTCGGGCTCGGTCCAGGCGGCCCACACCAGCGGGCGCGGCGCGCCGAGGAGATGGACGAGGTCGTAGGCGACGGTCACGGACATGCGCTCTGCCCTCCGGAGGTGACGGATGCTCCCAGAGTGCGACGCCGTCCTTACGATCCCCTTCTCGCCGCCTTCAGGCCCGTGGCACGCTGGGACGCATGCGGATCATTCGGGCGGCGAAGGTGCTCACCGGACGTCCAGGAGAGGTGATCGAGAACGGCGAGATCCTCATCGACGGGCCCCGCATCGTCTCCGTGGGGCCACGCGGCAGCGCCGGCGAGGCAGACGAGGTGCTCGACCTGCCGGAACACACCGTCCTGCCAGGACTGGTCGACGCGCACGTGCACCTGGGCTTCGACGCCAAGGTCGACCCGGTGACGCGGCGCAGCGCCGAAAGCGACGCCCACCTGCTGCTGCGCATGGCCGAGAACGCGCGCAAGCTCGTCTCCGCCGGCGTCACCACCGCCCGCGACCTCGGCGCGCGCGGCTTCCTCGACCTGGCGCTGCGCGACGCCGTCGAGGAGGGCCTGGCCGTCGGCCCGCACATCGTCGCCGCCACCAGGCCGATCACCATCACCGGCGGCCACTGCTGGTACATGGGCGGCGAGGCCGACGACGAGGCCGCCATCCGCCGCGTGGCCCGGGAGAACCTGCGGGCCGGCGCCGACTGCCTCAAGGTGATGGCATCCGGCGGCCAGATGACGCCGGGCGCGCCGCCGAGCTGGGTCCCGCAGTACGGCACCGAGCAGCTCCGCGCCGTCGTCGAGGAGGCCGCCACGCGCGGCAAGGGCGTCGCCGCCCACGCCCACGCGCACGCCGCCATCCGCAGCTCCGTCGAGGCCGGCGTCACCACGATCGAGCACTGTACGTTCTTCACCCCGTCGGGCCACCGCTACGACCCGAAGCTGGTGGAGCTGGTCGCGGCCAGCGGCACGTACGTCTGCCCGACCGTGCACGGCGTCTTCGACCGCATCAGGAAGGTGCACGGGCAGGAGATGCTCGACGCCTGGCTGTCCGGCGTCGCCCGCATGCGGGAGGCGGGGGTGCGGCAGATCGCGGGCACCGACGCCGGGTTCGCGGTGGGCGAGGTGGCCAACCCGACCGACGGGTACGTGGGCGGGCTCGAGGTGTTCGCGATGGCCGGCTACCGCAACGCCGAGATCATCGAGCTGGCCACCGTGCTGGCCGCCGACGCCTGCGGGGTGGGCGAGGTGACCGGCAGCCTCGACCCCGGCAAGCGCGCCGACCTCATCGCGGTCGCGGGCGACCCCCTCGAACGCCTCGCCGACCTGCGCAACCTCTCGCTCGTGCTGGTATCGGGCCGGGCCGTGACCCAGGCGGGCGTCGACACCACCACCTTGTCGGTCGGCTGAACTGTCGGTGCCGTACGGCATCCTGATCTGGAATCTTGGGCGCAGACCCCCGGCTTCAGCCGTGGGGAGGAAGTCAACTCACCACACGTCCCCCGAGGAGAGCCCGCATGCTGCCCTGGTCCGCCGACCTCGCCGGTCGCCTCGACCACCACGTCGTCGACAGCGCGCTGCTGCGCGGCAACCCCCTCGGCGACCCGCACGAGCGGCCGCTGGTCGTCTACGTCCCGCCCGGCTACGACGACGCGCCCGACCGCCGCTACCCGACCATCTACGTCCTGCTCGGCTACACCGGCCACGTCGCGATGTGGTTCAACAGGACCCCGTTCCGCCAGCCCTACCCCGAGCTGACCGACGCCCTGTTCGCGGCGGGCGACGTGCCGCCCGCGATCGTCGTCTACGTCGACGCCTGGACCTCGCTCGGCGGCAGCCAATATCTCGACTCGCCCGCCACCGGCCGCTACCACTCCTACCTGCGCGACGAGATCGTCCCCTACGTCGACGCCCGCTACCGCACGCTCGCCGACCGCGACCACCGCGCCATCACCGGCAAGTCGAGCGGCGGCTACGGCGCGATGGTGACCGCCATGCTGGCGCCCGACGTGTTCGGCGCGCTGGCCACCCACGCCGGAGACGCGCTGTTCGAGGTCAGCATGCGGCGCACGTTCCCGGTGCTGGCGCGGCGGCTGCGCGACACGTACGACGGCTCCTACGACGCCTTCCTCACCGACTTCCGCGGCCGGCTGGCCGGCACGAAGGAGGGCGACCTGGAGCTGCTGGAGATGTACGCCTACGCGGCCGCCTACTCCGCCGACGACGACGGCACCGTGCGGCTGCCGTTCGACGACACCGGCGCGGTCGTGCCCGAGGTGTGGCAGCGCTGGCTCGCCCACGACCCGGTCGTGATGGCCGGCGAGCCGCGCCACGCCGAGGCGCTGCGCTCCCTGCGGGCGATCTGGATCGACGCGGGCCGCCGCGACGAATACTTCCTCGACTTCGGCGCCGTGGCGTTCCGCCGCGCGGTGGAGGCGGCGGGCGTGCCTGCCGACCGGGTCGCCTTCGAGCTCTTCGACGCAGGTCACGGGGGCATCGAATACCGCTATCCACTTGCCCTCGCCTGGCTCGCCCGCCGCCTCACCGCAGGCGAGGTCCAGTAGGCTGCCGCAATGGAACTGAAGGACCAGGTACGCGAGCTGCGCGAGCAGGGCATGTCGCCCAAGCAGATCGCGCGGGCGCTCAAGGTCTCACCGTCGGTCGTCGCGCCGCTGGTGCGCGCCATCGCCGAGGAGACCGCTCAGGCCACCGGCCCCGGCGAGGCCGAGGTGATGGGCTGCTGGATCAACGTCGGCTGGAGCGAGGGGCTCGGCGTCGATCCGGCGCGCGGGTGGGTCGACGAGGCCCCCGGCTCCGGCGGCGGCGGCAACGTGTGCGTGCTGGTCGCCCGGCGCTACAACTGGGACCGCCTGACGGTCTGCGGCTACCTGGCCGACGTCTACTGCCAGGGCGTCAAGGCCGTCATCGGTCCCGACGTGCTCGACGACCGCGACCTCGCGCGCTTCCGCGAATACTTCTTCGGCGAATACGCGGGCTGGCAGGAGGCCCCGATCGAGCTGGCCAGGCACCTGGTGTTCGGCTCCATCGACTACGCCCAGTCGCTCGGCTTCGAGCCCAACGACCTGTTCTCGCTCGGCGCCGACGTGCTGGGCAAGTGGGAGGAGGAGCCGGCGATCACGTTCGGCCGCGACGGCAGGCCGTTCTACGTCGAGGGCCCCGACGACGACACCGCCAAGGTGCTGCGCACGCTGCGGCGCCGCTTCTCCGACGACGAGTTCGGCTACGTCCCCGCGAGCCAGTGACGCGAGGCTGCGTCACCTGCCTGCGCTGACGCGAGGCTGCGTCACCTGCCCGCGCTGACGCGAGGGCGCGTTGCCCGCTTGCGGTGGCGCGGGGGCGCGTCAGCCCAGGCCGGTGACGCGCATCGTGAGGTTGAGCCGGCCGGCGGCCAGGCCCGTGGCAGGGTCGCCGGTGCCCGGATAAACCTTCGGCACCCCGTGGTAGGCCAGCCGCGACGGCCCGCCGAACACGAACAGGTCACCCGATTCGAGCCGCACGTCGGTGTAGGGCTTGCCGCGCGTCGCGGTGTTGCCGAAACGGAACAGGCAGGCGTCGCCGATGCTGAGCGAGACCACGGGGGCGTCCGCGCGCTCGTCCTTGTCCTGGTGCATGCCCATCCGCGCCTGGCCGTCGTAGAAGTTGATCAGGGCGGTGTCGGGGTCGTACGGGGTCTCCTTCCCGTACGCGTCGGCCAGGGCCCGCCGGCCCAGCTCCTTGAGCCACGCGGGGAACTCCGCCACCCGGCGGCCGTTCACGTCGTGGGCAAGGCGGGTGTAGCGGTAGGGCTGCCAGTGCCAGCCGACGCAGACCGTCTGCACGGACATGAGGCCGCCGCCGGGCAGCACGGTGTGCCGGATCGGCACGGGGCCCTTCGCCCATTCCCGGCATGCTTGGACGAGGTGGCGTTGCTGGTCGAGGGTGAGCCATCCGGGCACGTGCACCGCACCCGGGGCGATCTCTCGGAACGGCAGCGGGATCACGATATTTCCTGATCTGGGGTCGTTACTCGGTGGAGGATCGTGCACCACATGCCCCCATTCTCGAGGACGGCCCATGCGCCCCGCTCGGCCTCGGGGACCCGCTCGGCCTCATGGAGCCCGTCCCATCGGGGTAAGGCGTGACGGACCTATTTGGCGTCGTGGAGGACGAGACCGAGAGTGTGGCGCAGGCCGGAGCGTACGGTGCTGACGCCGTGCCGCACCGGCGCGGCCGACCAGCCGCGCGCCGACCGCACCGGCCGGTCGCGCGTGGTGAAGACCAGCCCGTGCCCCTGAGGCAGCAGCGTCACCGTGCCCCGCGACTGCGCCCGCGGACGCTGCTCCACCAGCAGGAACTCGCCGCCCGTGTAGTCGTGACCGGGCCGGTCAAGCCCGATCACCACCTGCAGCGGGAACACCAGGTCGCCGTAGAGGTCGCGGTGCAGGGCGTTCCAGTCGTTCTCGCGGTAGCGGAGCAGGATCGGGGTCGGCCTCGTCTGCCCGGCGCGGTGGCACATGTCCAGCCATTCACCGAAATCGTCCGGCCAGGGCGCGGGCTGCCCCAGCCGGGCCGCCCAATCCCGGGCGATCGGCAGCAACCGGGCGTAGAACGCGGCCCTCAGCCGTGCGATCAGGGGAGGGATCGGGTGACCGAAATATCGGTACTGTCCGGCGCCGAAGCGGTGCCGTTCCATGTCGATGGTGGCGCGGAAGTGCCCGGGTTCGTCGTACAGGCCGGCGATCTGCGCGCACTCCTCCGGAGTGAGCACCTGCGGGGTCAGCGCGCAGCCGTACGCGTCGAGCTCGCGCGCCAGCCGCTCGTCCGTCACGATGTCCATGCCTTTCCCAACACCGCCGCCTCGCCGGAACTCGGCAGTTTCAGACCTCGCGCCCGGCTATTTGATCGCGGGGGCCGGACGTCGTACGCTCACCGCACTCCGGACCCAGGAGTGAGCACACAGGGAGTAGGCATGGCCGCGTCGCGCGAGTACACCTTCACCGGCACCCGAGTCGTCAACCACGTCCGCGAATGGCCCAACGACCGGCCGCGCTACGCCGCCCTCCTCGTGCACGGCTACGGCGAGCACATCGGCCGGTACGAGTACGTGGCCGACCGGCTCGTCCGCCACGGCGCCGCCGTCTACGGGCTCGACCACATGGGCCACGGCAGGTCCGGGGGCGACCGGGTGCTCATCGCGGACTACGAGGACGTGGTGACCGACGTGCACACCATCGAGGAGCAGGCCAGGGCGGCGCATCCGGACGTACCGGTGGTGATGATCGGCCACTCCATGGGCGGCCTCATCGCGGCCCGCTACGCCCAGCGCTACGGCAGCGGCCTGGCCGCGCTCGTCCTGTCGGGGCCGGTGCTCGGGGAGTGGGCGGTCGTGCCGCAACTGCTGGCCTACCCCGAGCCGCCCGACACGCCCATCGACCCGGCCACGCTGTCCCGCGACCCGGCCGTGGGGGAGGCGTACGCGGCCGACCCGCTGGTCTGGCACGGCCCGTTCAAGCGGACCACGCTCGAAGCCCTCGCCACGACCCTCGACATCATCACCAAGACCGGCACTCTCGGCCCCCTCCCCACCCTCTGGGCCCACGGCGAGGACGACCAGCTAGTCCCCCTGGAAGGCACCCGCACCGGCATAACCGCCATCCGCGGCACAAACCTGACCGAACGCATCTACCCAGGCGCCCGCCACGAGATCTTCAACGAAACGAACAAGGACGAGGTCCTGGAGGACGTCACCACATTCATCGACCAGTCCCTGTCGTAACAAGATCACCTTCCGGTGCGAACAGTCGCCATCACGCGAGGGGCGACGCTCCACGCCGGGACGCGGAGGCGATCGGGCATCGCCCGCGCTTTGTCGTGACATGCCTGGCCAGGGTCGGACATTCCCGTGCCTTGCCGTGGGATGCACACCGGACTGTGGCGGCGGGTCGAGCATCACCCGCGCCCTGCCCTGACTGGACCTGCGGCCTGATCAGCGGTTGGCCGTGGGCCGAATGGCGGAGTCGGGCCTTCATTCCACCGGAAGCCAGACGTGTCCTGAGCCACGCGTGCGGCTGAGTTCGATCTTCCAACACCCCGCCTTCGGGAACACGAACCCAGTGCCCCACTCCTGCCCCGGCCTGCGCCAAGTGGACCCGCCATGCTCCTCGGGCCCCCAGATCGGCTTGGCCTGAGTACCGTCGCCCAGACCGGCCCGAACCTCCAGCGGCCCCTCCCCGGTCATCCGCCACACGATCTTGACCTCGTCCCCACGCTGCAACGGAGTCTTCGCCACGAACAATAACCCCCACAACTCAGCCCCCTGAGCGGTCCCTTGCACCTCCGGAAACCCGTCACCAAGGAACACCGGCGTCCCCTGACACCCCACCCCGGTCCGCGCCGGACTCGCCCCCACCCGCCCCGACTCCTCCTTCTCCGCCGTAACCCCCGCAGCCGGAGGACCGCCACCAGCCTCACCACCCGGAGCGGAACCCGGCCCCGCACACGCACTCGTCACCATGGCGATGACAACACCCGCAACCGCGCACCACACCTTCACCCGGGCCTCCTCCACCTCGCTGCTTCGCGTCCCACCTCCACTACTCCGAATCCCGGCACAAGGTTCCACGACCCTCACAGGCAGGAGGGAGGCCGTCGGCGGAGACCGGAGCGGAGAAGCTGTCGCGAAAGGGCCGCAGCTCAGACGCTGCCGGCAGAGGTCTTCCGTGGGTCTTCCGTGGGGTCTTCCGGGGGAGGTCAGTGGAAGGGGGTCCAGGTGGGGTCGCGGCCGAGGTAGGCGAGGAGGTGGTCCTGGGCGGAGGCGTGTGGAGGGACGATGAGGGGTGGGGCGAAACGGTCCGGCCGCTCTTGAGCGGTGACGAACAGCCTGGCCAGGTCGAGCAGCTCTTCGGCCAGGAGCGGCGGCAGCGGGCGACGTTCACCGCACGCCATGGCCACGTCCCAGCCGTGGACGGCGACCTCGATCGCGCCCACCGCCGCCACCATCGGGCGGGTCAGGCGGCGGTCGCCGACGACGACGAGGTCGTCCCCCGACAGAGCAACCCACCGACCGAGCACCTCGGTGGTGCTGTCCCTGAGCAGCAGAGCCGGATTGACGGGCACAGGCTCAGACCCGACTCCCGGCCCGCGCCCAGAGCCATCCCCAAACTCGCATCCAAGCCCGAGCCCGAGCCCGAGCTCAAGTCCGGGTCCGAAGCCGGGGCCGTGACCGGGGCCGTGGCCGGGGCCGGGGAGTGGGGTCAGGCGGTGGGGGATGGTCGGTGTGGGGGTCAGGGGTGGGCGTTCGCGTTGCTTGGTGGCGTTGCCCTGGGATGTGAGCGGGATGGTGGTTTCTGCTGCTTCGGCGAGGGTCTGGAGGGAGTCCGCCACGTGAGTCAGTAGGTCGTGCAGGGTCCAGCCACTGCACGGAGTGGGGCGGCAGAGGGTGGCCGGGGTGACCAGGCGCAGGCTGCCGAGGGCGTACGTGATGGCTCTTTCCAGCAGCGCCACCCCTGCTTTCAGCGCCTGCTCATGCTCGCTCATATCGCCTCCTCGTAGATGGAGACCCTTGGCGAGGCGAGAACTCATCGGGGACCTGACAGGGCGGGTCGTACGCCGGGCTCGGATCGGGAGACCGGCTCGGAGCGGGGGGACCGGCTCGGGGCGGGCGTCGGCTGGCCGAGCTGTCATGAGAGGCGCTGGAGGATGCGAGCTGAGAAGGGCTCGTGGTGGTGGCGACGGCCGCACGAAGAACGGTCGTCGCCACCACGTTGGCCGGCCTGTCCGCGGTGGACGAAGGAGTCGCCTCGCGGACTCAGACCGGACGGGTTACCGTCCCCCCGGCACGGTGTGGCTTGGGCGGCCTTCCAGCCGTGGCTGGATACCTTAACCGATCTTCTCACCGTATCGGTCGGAACGTCGCCGGGTTCTACCAAGAGCCGCGTCACGGTGTGCGGTTTGACATTTCCGTACAAAGTGATCGTACGACGTGTGGGGTGGTGTTGTGCAGCCGGGTTCCGGCGGCTGAACGCTCCTGAGGGGAGGTCACTGTCCGTGGTGAGGTCAGTTGGTTGGGCGATGCGCTGGTGGTCGGCCTAGGGGCTCGTCCCCCGAGTGTTGTAGCCGCATGGCTTCCGGGCGCGCTTGCGGTTACGGGGCGGGGGTGTCCTCCTGCAGGACTTCCAGGACTTGTTCGCCGTACTTCGCGAGTTTGTTCTCGCCTACGCCGTTGACCTTGCTCAGCTCTGCCAGGGTCGTGGGGCGGGCGGTGGCGATTTCGCGGAGGGTCGCGTCGTGGAAGATGACGTAGGCGGGGACGCCCTGCTCCTTGGCGGTGGCGCCGCGCCACCCGCGGAGGCGTTCGAAGAGGGGGGCGGCTTCGGCGGGCAGCTCGACGGCGGCCTTCGCGGACTTCGCCGAGCCGGCCACCTTGGCGCGGGCCGGGCGGAGGGTGTCGCGGCGCAGCCGCACCTCGCGCCGGCCGCGCAGCACGTCGGCGCTGGCGTCGGTGAGCACCAGGGCGCCGTAGTCGGACTCCACCGCCAGCAGGCCCTGGGCGAGGAGCTGGCGTACGACGCCGTGCCACTCCGCGTTGCCCAGGTCGGTGCCCACGCCGAAGACCGTCAGCGTGTCGTGGTCGTGCTGGATCACCTTGGCGGTCTTCTTGCCGAGCAGGATGTCGACCACCTGCCCCACCCCGAACTTCTGCCGCCGCTCACGCGCCAGCCGCAGCACGGTGGACAACACCTTCTGGGCGGGGACCGTGCCGTCCCACGACTCGGGCGGAGCCTGGCAGGTGTCGCAGTTGCCGCAGGGCTGCGAGCCCTCCTGGCCGAAGTAGTCGAGCAGCATCGTGCGGCGGCAGCCGACCGTCTCGCACAGCGCGAGCATCGCGTCGAGGTGAAGCACCTGGCGGCGGCGGTGGGCGTCGTCGCCCTCCATGGCCATGCGCCGGTGCTGGACGACGTCTTGCAGCCCGTACGCCATCCACGCCGTCGCCGGCAGCCCGTCGCGCCCCGCCCGCCCGGTCTCCTGGTAGTAGCCCTCCACCGACTTCGGCAGGTCGAGGTGGGCCACGAAGCGCACGTCAGGCTTGTCGATGCCCATGCCGAACGCGATCGTGGCCACCACCACGAGCCCGTCTTCGCGCAGGAAGCGAGCCTGGTGGTGGGCGCGCGTGCGCGCGTCGAGGCCCGCGTGGTAGGGGACGGCGGCGATGCCGTTGTCGGCCAGGAACTCGGCGATCTTCTCCACGGACGAGCGCGACAGGCAGTAGACGATGCCGGAGTCGCCGTCGTGCTCGGTGCGCAGGAACTCCAGCAGCTGCCGCTTGGGGTCATTTTTGGCGGTGATGCGGTAGTGGATGTTGGGGCGGTCGAAGCTGGCCACGAAGTGGCGGGCCTGGTCGAGGTTGAGCCGGGAGGAGATCTCGCGGTGGGTGGCCGGCGTGGCGGTGGCCGTGAGCGCGATGCGCGGCACCTCCGGCCACAGCTCGTGCAGCCGGGAGAGCTCCAGATAGTCGGGACGGAAGTCGTGGCCCCACTGCGCCACGCAGTGCGCCTCGTCGATCGCGAACACCGAGATGTCGCCCTTGGCCAGCAGCCGCTGCGTCGCCTCGACGCGCAGCCGCTCGGGGGCGAGGTAGAGCAGGTCGAGCTCGCCGGCCAGGAACTCCGACTCGACGAGCTGGCGTTCGTCGAAGTCCTGCGTCGAGTTGAGGAACCCGGCGCGTACGCCCAGCGCTCTGAGCGCGTCCACCTGGTCCTGCATCAGGGCGATCAAGGGGGAGATGACCACGCCGACGCCTCGGCGCACCAGGGCGGGAATCTGGTAGCACAACGACTTGCCGCCGCCGGTGGGCATCAGGACGAGCGCGTCACCCCCGGCGACCACGTGATCGATGATCTCCTGCTGGCCCTCGCGGAAGGAGTCGTAGCCGAACACGCGGTGCAGGACGTCGGTGGGGGTATCCATGCGGCTACCTTACGTGTTCGGCGGCGGGCGGATGGCCGGTTCCGCCGACGGCGGAGCCGGGCAGCAGCCTACGAAACCGCCCAGATGTGGGGCTCTCGACCTCTCCGGAGGACGACGCCGTCACGAGGGCCGGTACGACCCCACCTGTCGACTAGGAGGTGGCCGAGGGATCGTGCTGCACGTCTACCGTACTCAAGCGGTCGCCTCTCCCGTACGCCCTGCGGCGGTCGATGCGTGTGATTCGGCGCGCCGTAGCCGGCCGTCCGAGTGATCGCTGGTGTGCCGATCAATCGTTAGTGGAACGTCCCCCCGGTGATCGCCAACTACTGCGTTCCCGGCCATTCTCGCGGGAATTGCGGGAATCACGTGACGCGTATCACTTTGCGCACTACAAATGATCGAATGGCCGCATAGCGTAAGCATTATGAGCATTTCCTACGTAGTGACTGGTGGCGGACGAGGCATCGGCAGGGCCGTGGCCGAGCGGCTCCTGCGCGACGAGGAGGCCACCGTGATCGCCGTCGAACGTGACAAGGAGGCGCTGTCCTGGGCGGACGGCCGGCGGATCGTGCCCGTCATCGGGGACGCGGCCGACGAGGAGGTCGCCGGCTGGGCCGCCGACCTGGCGCAGGAGTCAGGCACGCTGGCCGGGTGGGTCAACAACGCGGCGATCTTCCGTGACGCCTCCGTGGACTCGTCGCCGATCGCCGAGGTCAGGGCTTTGATCGCGGCCAATCTCGATCTGGCGGTGGTGGGGTGCGCGACCGCCGTGCGCCACTTCCTGGCCGCCGGCGCCCCCGGCGCCCCCGGCGCCATCGTGAACGTCACCTCGCACCAGGCCGCCAGGCCCGTGCCCGGCAGCCTGCCGTACGCGACGGCCAAGGCCGCCACGGAGGGGCTGACCAGGGCGCTGGCCGTGGAGTACGGCCGGCGCGGCATCCGGGTGAACGCGGTGGCGCCCGGCTCGGTGGCGACCGAACGGTATGAGCGGTTCCTGGCGGAGCAGAGTCCCGAGGGGGCTGCGGCCGTGGAGGCCGAGCTGGCCCGGCTGCATCCGCTGGGGCGGGTCGCCACGCCGGCCGAGGTGGGGTCCGTCGTGGCGTACCTGCTCTCGCCCGACGCGTCCTTCGTCAATGGGGTGACGGTGCCGGTGGACGGGGGTCGTGCGGTGCTGGGACTCGACCCTGAGGCTCGGGAATGAAAACCGTTGCCATCGGGTTGCAGGGGGCATGAAGAAGAACCTGCACCCCGCGTACCGCCCGGTCGTCTTCCGCGACCCGAGCGCCGGTTACGCCTTCCTCACCCGCTCCACGCTGACCAGCGACAAGACGGTCGAGTGGGAGGACGGCAGGACCTACCCCGTCATCGACGTGGACGTGTCGTCCGCGAGCCACCCCTTCTACACGGGCAAGGGCCGCATCCTCGACACGGCCGGCCGCGTCGAGCGCTTCAAGCAGCGCTATGGCCGCGCCACGTCCTGAAATATCCGTAGAAATCGTGATGGCGCCCGCGCGTCCTGGGCCACACCCCAGGACGCGCGGGCGCACTGCGTTCCGGGGCGGCGTAGGGGCGGCGATGGGGCGGGTGGTCTCTGAGGCGTCGGTCAGCGGTGTCGGTGGGCTTCCGGGCGGCGGGAAACCCGGCGATGGCGGATGATCAGGAGGTCGATGGCGGCGACGACGGCCACTGCGGCGGCGATCGCCGCCTCCCACACCCACACCTGCTCGCCCGTCCGCATGGCTTGGACGGCGAAGAACACCGCAGCCACCACCCCCAGCACCAAGGCGATGATCGACAGCACCCGCCGCACGCCCAGCGCGCTGCGGGCCGTCACCGGTTCGGTGCCCTCGCGATCACGCAGCCACATGGGGATCCGTCCTCTCCGCGTAAGGTTCAGGCCAGGCAGCGCAGGGCGGCCGCCAGCCGTGGGTCGAGGTCGTGGCCGGTGGGGAGCCGGCCCACGGTGGCCTCCACGAAGTCCGAGGAGGGGAGCGTCGCGCTGACCCCGTTCACGGACGCCCTGACCTGCCCGTCAGCAGGCTCCACCTGCACTTTGGACTCCTGCTCGGCCAGGACGAAGCGGCCCACCGCCACCCGCCACGCCGTCCGCCCGGCGGCCTCGTCGGACGAGACGGGCGCGCCCACGTCGTCGGCGTGGGTGGCGTACTCGGAGTCGTAGTGGAAGGTCTGGTGCCCCACCGGGTAGGGCCCGGCCAGGGTGTCGAGGGTGCCGTCGTAGCCCAGTGCCCGCATGCGCGCCCGGGTCTCGCCGTTCTTGGTGCGCCACTCCTCCAGCACCTGCCCGATCGGCAGGCTCCTGCGCTGGCGTACGGACAGCTCGTTGAAGTCGTTGTAGTCGCTCACGCCCTCGGTGGCCAGCCGCGCCATGAGGTCCGGGACGGTCCCGTCGAGGCAGGCGTGGTTGTAGAGCTCCTCGCCCGCGAGGTGCGCGAGCACGTCGCGGACCGACCAGCCGGAGCACCGCGACGGCCGCGCCCAGCCGGCCTCGTCGAGGCCGGAGAAGAAGCGGTCGAGCCTGGCGGCCTCGGCGTCGAAGATGTCGAACGGGTTGAAGTCTTTGAGCAGGTCCTCGGACATACCGGGGACGCTACCCGTCAGATCCGACGATTCACGGCCCGGTACGGACGGCGCCCCCGATGGCCGACCTGACCCGCTCGTACTCGGCGGGGCAGGAGGGCGCCCGCTCCGGCGGCACCCAGCCGCCCTTGGCGATGGGGGCGTACTTGGCCGGGTCGGAGCCGTAGAGCAGGCAGGCGAACGTCGCCGACTCCTTCATGCCCTCCAGATGCTCGGCGCCGTCGTGGCCGGCGAGCAGGTGGCGGGCCTCGGCGGCGGCCACGACGTGCTGGGGGTCGTCGGCGAGCAGCGTGAGCGCGGCGAACTGGTCGGCCTGTGCGACGCTGTCGGGCAGGCCGTTGAGCGTGGTGAGCGCGTGGCCGAGCTGGCGGTGGAAGAGCATGGCGAGCGCGCCGTCGGTGCGGGCGCCGGTGGCCTTCGCGTCGGCCTCCTCGGTCTCGGAGATGCCCTTGATCGTGCGGTGCACCTTGTCGACCAGCGAGTAGCAGATGGTGATGCGGCGCTCGCCGGAGCTCCAGGTGGCCTCGGGGGAGTCGCAGTCGCGGGCGACGACCTTCACGTCGCGCGGCGGCATGATGTCGGTCTTGAGCGCCTCGCTCTTCTTCAGCAGCCGTTCTGCCTGTTCGGCGCTGTTGGAGGAGGGCTGCTCGTAGCGTACGGACACCTCGGGTGAGGGTGCCGCTCCCAGGGCGCTCGTGATGCTCAGGACGAGGGCGATCACGGAGTGCGGCATCCGGGGAGCTCCTTCGGGGGTCGGCCGTCGCAATGGGTGGTCCCATGCGGCGATATCAAGATCGCTAAACCTCCCGGACGGTAAAAAAGCCGGAAGCCCGGCCCCCGAGGGGGACCGGGCTTCTCGGCCTGGAGTCACATGAGCGGGACCTTCACCAGGCCCTGCCCACGTGGTCAGTGACGGTGCCAGGTGTACACGCGCACGTAGTCGCTACGGCTCGTGGTGTCCTCAAGCTGGCGGTCGCCGCTGAAGACGGCGCGGAAGGAGCCGCTCCTGTACGCGCGGGTCTTGGCGTAGAACTTGCCACCCCACGACGTACGGTCGGTGGCGACCCACTTCCAGGTGCTGGAGCCGAAGGCCTTGTAGTAGATGTTCACCCGCTCGTTGCGGACGCCGTCCCAGTCACGGCCGTCGCGGGCTTCGAGACGACCGGTGAAGGTGATGGACTTGCCCTTGCGCACCTTGCCGGGGCTGGCGTAGAAGCGCGAGATGCGGGTGTCGTCCTTGCTCTTCACCTGCTTGACGTAGAAGTACGCCGAGTCCGTGGCGATCCGCTTGCCGTCGCGGTCGAAGGCCACGGCGGTGGCCCTCCACTTGCCCTGCGGGTCGTTCTCGTTGAAGGCGGCGCTGAAGCGCCAGCCCTCGAGGCCCTTGACGTCCTTGGCGACGAGCGTGCGCACGCCCGCGGGGGCGACGCTGAGCTCGACGCGCTCGACGTTGCGGCTGGCGAGGACGTTGAAGTGCGCCGTGGTCTCGGCACCCTTCTTGACCAGGACCGGGTTCGGGCTGACGTCCTTGATGTAGAGCTTGGTGTGGGGCCTCGCGGCGGTGGACGCCGAAGCGACGCCCGCGCCCGAAACCAACATGGTGCCGCCGACCATGGCGGTCAGGATGCCTACTGCGAACTTCTTCATGAGGGTGCTGATTCCTCTCCCCGTATTGACTTCAGAGCGTGGCCTGGGGGTGCCGCGCTCCCTCTACTACTTTGAGGCACGGGATCGGGAAAAGGTTGGGCCAAAGTTCCGAAAAAATTTCGATCAAGCTTTAACCAGGACTTATACGGGAAAATGGGATTTAGGACACGTGATCGACTACGCTCGGGCGCCATGACGGACGTCTACACCCTGGGAGAGCCACTGGGCGTCGTCTCCAGCGGCAGAGTCCGCCATGAGAGCGAGGCCAGGCTGGACGTCTGCGGTCCCGAGTTCACCCTCGCCGTCGCACTCGCCAGGCTCGGCCACGACTGCGCCTACCTGGGCAAGGTCGGTGAGGACGAGCTGGGCGCAAGGGCGCTGACCGTGCTGCGGGGCGAGGGCGTGGACGTCTCCGACACGCGGGTGGTGGCCGGCACGCGCACGGGGATGCTGCTCCGCGACGCCCGCGTGGCCAGGCCGACGGGCGTCTCCCACTACCGCGCGGGCTCGGCGGGCTCGCTGCTCGCGCCGGGCAACGTCCCGATCGACCGGATCGGCGCCGCGAAGATGGTGCACGTGACCGGCATCACCGCCGCTCTGGGCAGGGACCCGCTCGAAGCCGTGCGCACGGCCGTCAACGCGGCGCGCAACGCCGGGGTGATGATCTCCTTCGCCGTCGAGTACGTCCCCGAGCTGTGGCCGTCCGTACGCGAGGCGGAAGAGGTGCTCGGCGAGCTGGCCCGCGCCTCCCACCTGCTCTTCCTCCGCCAGGACGAGCTCGACCTGGTCAAGCCCGCCCTCACCCCCGAGCGCGAGGTCATCGTGGACCGGGGCGCGAAGGGCGCGAGCGTGCGCGCCGACCGCATGCGCTACGACGTCCAGGGCTGGCAGGTGCCGATCGTGGACACCTGCGGCGCGGGCGAGGCGTTCGCCGCCGGTTACATCAGCGCCGCGCTCGACGGGCTCACCCCGCAGGAACGCCTGCACCGCGGGGCGCTGCTGAGCGCCGCCGCGGTGACCAGCGTGAGCGACTGGCAGGGCATGCCCACCAGGGCCGAGCTCTAGTCGATGGTGAGGGTGAACGTCGAGGTCGTGTTCCTGATGTTCTGGTGGTTGTCGCTGAAGCGCAGGTCGTTGAAGGTGGCCGACCCGATCGCCGGGCCCTGACCGGGCTCGGGCAGCTCGTTCACCCAGATCCCGAAGCCGGACTTGGCGTCGAAGGCGTCACCGCTCTTCCTGGCCCCGCTGATCGACACGTTCGTGAAGACCGTGTCCTGCACGGGGTTGAGCGGCGTGCTCGGGTTCTGGTAGCCGGTCTGGAACATGATCCCGCTGTACGTCGGGTCCACGATGTCCAGGTTGCTGACCCGGATGCCCTGGAACACCTTCGAGGAGGAGAACAGCCACATCGCCGGGAACGTCTGCTGCCCCCAGAAGTGACCACCCGCCCTGACCAGCGAGATGTTGTCGAACCGCGTCGGCGGGGCGGCGCCGAAGCCGTGCATCGGGTAGCCGAAGTCCAGCGAGGAGATCGTGACGCCGGAGTACACGAGCGTGTCCGCCACGTAGATGTTCCTGAAGGTGTTGTCGTAGCCGCCATAGACCGCGAGGCCGGCCGCCCGCCAGGTCAGCAGCGAGGTCAGGTTCTCGTAGACGTTGCCGAACTGCTCGCCCGGGTTGTTGTCGGTGGCCGAGAACAGCGCGAAGCTGTCGTCGCCCGTGGATCTGGTCTCGATGTTGCTGACGCGGTTGCCGGTGCTGCCGTTGGTGAGGTTGAGGCCGTCGGCGAACACGTTCCTGATCCTGGAGTTCGTGATGGTCAGGTTGTCCACGTTCGTGCCCCACAACATGCAGACCTGGTGCTCGACCCAGATGTCGTCGATGGTGAGGTTCGCGACGTTGGTGAGGTCGAAGACCTTGCCGGGGCCGTTGATGCGGTCCACGTAGTTGCCGAAGGAGGCGAAGCCGGTGAACGACGAGCCGTTGGCGGTGGCGTCCGCGCGGAAGCCGATGTCGGTGTTCTGCTGTCCGGCGGGCGCGTGGAAGCGGGTGAACCACGGTCCCGCCCCGACAACCTTGATCGCCTTGCCGTACACCTGGAACTTGCTGCTCGTCTGGTAGTCGCCCGCGGGGAGGTAGACGCCGGTCAGGTCGGTGTCCATGCGGGCGCGGTCCAGCGCGTTCTGCACGTCCTGGTGGGTGAAGCCGGCCGGTACGGCGTACTTCGCCGGGTCCGGGTTCGGCACCTGCGCGACCTGCTCGAAGTCCACGAAGTCGATCGCGTACGTCGAGGAGTTGGCCGCGTCCTTCTGCAGCCTGATCGTGCTCCCCGCCGGGACGGTCGTGCCGAGCATCAGGTTCGCCTCGTCGTAGATGTGGCGGGGCGGGCCGGCGCCCGGGCTGTTGGTCGGGCTGTCCTCGGGGCCGTACAACCAGGCGTAACGCGAGGTCAGGGGGATGGCCTTGCGGAACGTGCCGTCCACGTAGACGTTGAGCGTGGTGTCGATGCCGCCTCCGCCCGGCGCGTCGGGGATCGAGAAGCGGGTGACCAGGGTGTTCGTGGGGGCCTTCGCGGTGAACTCGACGTACGCGCCGGTCTGGCCGAGCGTCACCGCGCGCCGTCCCGACGCCTCGCCGGCGATCGTGCCGATCTCCCTGCTGGGGCCGACGCGGGTGGCGCCGCCGCCGATGGCCGCGTCCTCGGCCTCGTACGTGTCGTACGGCATGTTCGCGCCACGCCCGACGAACAGCGGCAGCGTGCTGGTGTTGTTGTCCCGCTTGACCGGCAGCTCGTTGGCGTCGGCGGCGAGCACGGTCTTGACCGTGTACCTGCCGTCGGCCGCCGTCCACGTGCCCAGATTGACGGGGTTCGTGGTGGCGCCGGGGGCGATCGTGCCGCTCACGGAGCCGGTCAGCGTCCTGACGACGGTGCCCGACGCGTCGGCGACGGTGAGTGTGACGCCGTGGGGGCCGCCGCCGGAGGCGACGGTGCCCTGGTTCTTGATGGCGACCGAGAACGTCACCGTGCCGCCCGCCGCCGGGTTCCCCGGCGTCCAGGCGACGGGGGAGGCGATGAGGTCGGCGGTGTCGACCGGCCGGACCGTGAGGGTGCCTGTGGCGGTGTTGTTGGCCTCGTTCTGCTCGGGGACCTCGCCGTCCTCGTCCACCTTGGCCGACAGCTCGTACGTCCCCGCCTCCCGCGCGCCGATGTCCGCCGACACGGTCGCCGAGGCTCCTGCGGCCAGCGCGCCCACAGCGGCGGTGCCGACCTTGGTGCCGCCCGCGTAGAAGGTCACGGAGGTCGCGGCGGAGCCGGTGCTGCCCGCGTTCCTGACCGTCGCCGACAGCCGCACGTCGTCGGTCTCGACCGGCGAGGCGGGCGAGGAGGTCAGGCCGGTGATGGTGAGGTCGGGGTTGGGCGCGGGCGTGCCGAAGATCTGGAACTCGGCGATCTGCCCGCCGGGCGCGCCGGTGTTGGCCGTGACCTGGAGACGGACGTCGGCCGCCCGGCCGCTCACCGGGATCGTGACGCTGTTGCCGGTGGCTGGGTCGAAGGTGTAGGCGGCCTGGGGGGCGAGGGTGGTGAAGGCGGTGGCGCCCTGGGCGCGGCCCTGGACGGTGAGCGTCTGGGTGCGGCGGGCCCAGACGGCGTCGGGGTTGAGCTTGAGGGTGATGGAGGTCAGCGTGGCGTCGGCGCCGAGCTGGGCGGTGAGCGTGGCCGGGTAGGCGGCGCTCTCCCAGTAGGTGCTGAGGTTGTCGTCGCCTGCGTTCGCGGCGACGTACGAGTGCGTGTGCGACGACGCGGTCATCGTCTTGCCGAGCGCGAGGTTGGCGCCGTCCTGCGGGGTGCCGGGAGCGGTGCCCCAGACCTCCAGCTCGGAGAGCTGCCCGGCGGGCCAGCCGCTGTTGGCCGTGATGTGCAGCCGCACGTGGCGGGCGGTCGTACCGGCGGGGAGGGTGATCGTGGTGGCCGGGTTGACGGCGTAGGTCGCCTGGGGCACGACGGTGGTGAAGGTGGTGCCGTTCGTGCCGGTCTGGACGGCGAGCGTCTGCGTACGGTTCGGCCAGCCGCTGGGGAGCTTGAGCACCAGGCGGGAGAGGGCGGCCGTGGCGCCGAGGTCGACCTGGACCCATTGCGGGAAGGCGTTGCCGGCCGACTCCCAGTAGGTGGCCTGGTCGCCGTCGGTGACGTTGGCGGGCCGGTAGACGTCGGTGTGGCTGCTGGCCGTGGCGGGCCGGCCGGCGGCGAGGTTGCTCTCTGCGGCGGCCGTGCTGCCCGCGGCGGCCGGATGCGGGACGACGAGGAGCGCGGTGAGTAACGTGAGGGCGGCTGACAGTGCTCTCATGAGGGGTGGCCCTTCGAGGGTGGGGCGGTTGGCCGAACCATAAGATGTCGAGCAGATGGCCGCAATATTTCGACGACATTGCGCAAACGCTGGACTGACTAGCGTTGTCGAATTCCGCGAAGCCGCGCTGGTCAGCGCACCGCCGCAGGCGTGAAGCCGCCGTGAGGGCCGCGCAAGGCCCGACGTACGGTCTACGTAAGCCGTTGCAAGCGCTTGCGCTGAAGGCCGTATAGTTTGCGCATGACTCGACGACTCGCAGAGGTGGCCAAGAAAGTCGGAGTGAGCGAGGCGACCGTGAGCCGCGTGCTCAACGGCAAGCCCGGGGTGTCCGACGCGACCCGCGAGGCGGTGCTGACGGCGCTCGACGTGCTCGGCTACGAACGCCCCACCCAGCTGCGCGGCGACCGCGCCAGGCTGGTCGGCCTGGTGCTTCCCGAGCTGCAGAACCCGATCTTCCCCGCCTTCGCCGAGGTCGTCGGCGGGGCGCTGGCCCAGCAGGGGTTCACCTCGGTGCTGTGCACCCGCACGGTCGGCGGCGTCTCCGAGGCCGACTACGTCGATCTCCTGCTCCAGCAGCAGGTCAGCGGCGTCGTCTTCGCCGGCGGCCTGTACGCCCAGGCCGCCGCCTCCCACGGACACTACGAGCTGCTGCACGAGCGCAAGCTGCCCACCGTGCTGGTCAACGCCGCCGTCGAGCACCTCGACTTCCCCCAGGTCTCCTGCGACGACGTGGTGGCCGCCGAGATGGCCGTCGCCCACCTGCGCGCCCTCGGCCACGAGCGCATCGGCATGGTGCTCGGGCCGAAGGACCACATGCCGTCGCGGCGCAAGCTGGAGACGTTCCTCGCATCGGGTGGCGACGCCGAGCTGGTCGAGCACACGATGTTCTCGCTCGAAGGCGGGCACGCCGCCGCCGCGCGGCTGGTCAGGCGCGGAGTCACCGGCGTCGTCTGCGCCAGCGACCTGCTCGCGCTCGGCACCGTACGCGCCGCGCGCCGGGCGGGGCTCGCCGTGCCCGCCGACATCTCGGTCATCGGCTTCGACGACTCGGCCCTGATGAACTGCACCGAGCCGCCGCTCACCACCGTCCGCCAGCCCATCGACGCCATGGGGCGGGCGGCGGTCGACCTGCTGGTCGCGCAGATCGACAAGGCCGTCGTCCCGGCCGACGAGCTGCTGTTCGAGCCCGAGCTGGTCGTCCGCGCCTCCACGGCCCGCGCGAAGGACTGACCTGCCATGTGATGCAGTCGTTATCTTGCAACTTGAAGTCGAAATCTTGCGCCCTTCGGTCGAGGAACCTATGGTGTGGGCACCTCGCATCAAGAAGGGTCAGACCATGCAGAGATCCACCGGACTCCTGCTCGTAACCGCGCTGAGCCTCACGGCCACCGCATGCGGCTCGGGCGGCGAGCCCGCCACCCCGTCCGCCGGCGGCGCCAAGGCCGTGTCGATCACGGTGGCCTGCCAGCCGGCGAAGTCCGCGCCCAAGGAACGCCAGGCGTGGGACGACGACGTGGCGACGTTCATGAAGGAACACCCCGGCGTGACGGTCAAGAGCACGGACCAGCAGCCGTGCTTCGACCCCAAGACGTTCGGACCCAAGCTGGCGGGCGGCCAGATGGAGACGGCGTTCATGGTGCCGATGACGAACTACGCCGACGTGATCTCCAAGGGCCAGGCGCTCGACATCACGCCGTACACGAACCTGATCAAGAACTGGAACGACCTGCGCGCCGACCACAAGGAGCTGCTCACCAAGGACGGCAAGGTCTACGGCGTCCCCAACGTGCACTACAGCGTGGGCCTGGTCTACAACCGCGCGCTGTTCACCAAGGCCGGCCTCGACCCCGACGCCCCGCCGCAGACCTGGGCCGAGGTGCGCGAGGCCGCGAAGAAGATCGCCGGGCTGGGCGCCGGCCACATCGGCTACGGCGAGTACTCCGGCGGCAACACCGGCGGCTGGCACTTCACTCAGGCCCTCTACGGCCGCGGCGGCGACATCCTGACCCCCGACGACAAGCGCGCCGCCTTCAACTCGCCCGAGGGCAAGGCCGTGCTGCAGACGCTGCACGACATGCGCTGGACGGACGACAGCATGGGCACCAGGCTCCTGGTCGGCTGGGAGTCGCTGATGGTCGCCATGGGCAGCGGCAAGGTCGGCATGATGCTCGGCGCCCCCGACGTCGTGACCGACGTCGTCACCAAGTTCAAGGGCAACGTCGACGACTACGGCATCACCGGCTTCCCCGAGGCCAAGGCGTCGCTGAGCGGCGGCGAGGCGTTCATGATCAACCCGAAGGCGACCCCTGAGGAGGCCAAGGCCGCGCTCCAATGGCTCGACTTCCGCTACAACACCGTCGGCAAGGGCCGCTTCGACTTCGCGCGCGGCAAGAGCATCGGCAACCCGGTCGGCGTGCCCGACAACGCGGTGTACGGCGACTCGCCCACCGGCCAGGCGCTCCAGGAGGACCGGGTGAAGAACGCGACGCTGCCGGTCGCCAACTACGACTCCTACGTCAAGGCCGCCGGCACCGTCCCGCCCAAGGCCGAGCCGGCGCACGCCCAGGAGCTGTACGCCGTCCTCGACGTGCCGATGTCGGGCGTGCTGAGCCGTAAGGACGCCGACATCGACCAGCTGCTCTCCGACGCCGAGTCGAAGGTGAACTCGCTGCTGGCGGCCAAGGGCTGACCTCCATGCAGATCTTGAGGCGCAACCTGACGGCCTACGGGTTCTTGTGCGCGGCGCTGTTCTGCTTCACGGTGTTCGCCTGGTATCCCATGGTCAGGGAGTTCATCCTGAGCTTCCAGAAGACCGACCTGATCAACGAGCCGATCTGGGTCGGGCTGCAGAACTTCACGACGGCCTTCCTCGACCCGGCCTTCGGCGAAGCCTGGCTCAACACCCTGGAGTTCACGCTCCTCGCCCTGCTGTGCGGCTACGCCGTGCCGTTCGTCGTCGCGCTCGTCCTGAACGAGCTGCGCCACGCCCGGGCCTACCTGCGGTTCGTGGTCTACCTGCCGGTCATGCTGCCGCCGATCGTGGCCGTGCTGCTGTTCCGGTGGTTCTACGACCCGGGGCCCGGGCTGTTCAACCAGGTGCTCGACTTCTTCGGCCTGCCGGGCCTCGCCTGGCTCGACAGCTCCTCCACCGCGCTGATCTCCCTCGTCATCGTCTCGACCTGGATGAACATGGGCAGCGCGACGCTCATCTACCTGGCCGCGCTGCAGAACATCCCGCCCGAGCTGTACGAGGCGGCCGAGCTCGACGGCGCCGGCATCTGGAAGCGGATCAGGCACGTCACGATCCCGCAGACCCGGCTGATCCTGCTGCTCATGCTGATGCTGCAGATCGTGGCCACCATGCAGGTGTTCATCGAGCCGTACATGCTGACCGGCGGCGGGCCGGAGAACGCGACGGTCACGGTGGCGTACCTGATGTTCCAGAACGCCTTCACGTTGCAGGACTACGGCTCGGCGGGGGCGCTCGGCATGATGCTGATGCTCGTGCTGCTCGTCTTCGCCGCCTTCCAGCTCCGTCTGACCAGGGAGGACAAGGCGTGATCTCCGTCGGAGCCGGGGCGGCCGCCCGCCGCGCCCGGGGCAGGAAGCGCGCGCCGAAGCCGATCGAGGTGCAGTTCCGCACGATCGTCTCGCCGCACCAGCTCAACAGCAGGTGGGGCCGGCGCATCTACTGGCTGGTGCTGGTCGCGGTGCTCGTGCTGTTCACCCTGGCGTTCGTCTTCCCGCTGTACTGGATGGCGACCGGCGCGCTGAAGACGCCGGAGGAGCTGGCGCAGATGCCGCCCACGCTCTTCCCCGCCGACCCGTCACCCGAGGCGTTCTTCGAGGCGTGGGACCTGTTCGACATCGGGACGCTGCTGGCCAACACCGCCTACTACTCGCTGGGCGGCTGGGTGGTCTGCATGGCGGTGGACGTGTCGGCGGCGTACGCGCTGTCGAAGCTGCGGCCGATGTTCGGCAACGTCATCCTCGGCATGATGCTCGCCACGCTGATGATCCCGGCGATGGTGGTGCTGATCCCGCTGTACGTCACGGTCGTCGACCTCGGCCTGCTCAACAACCCGTGGGCGCTGTGGCTGCCGGCCGCCGCCAACGGCTTCAACATCTTCCTGCTCAAGCGCTTCTTCGACTCGATCCCCAGGGAGCTGATCGAGGCGGCGCAGATCGACGGGGCGGGGGCGGTGCGGATCCTGCGTTCTGTGGTCCTGCCGGTCTCCCGGCCCATCCTGGGTGTGGTCTCCATCTTCACGATCGTCACCTCGTTCAAGGACTTCGTCTGGCCGCTGCTGGTCATGACGGACAGCGACAAGATGACGATCAGCGTGGGCCTGTCGCAGACGGCCGGAGCCGTCACCCAGAACCAGGTCATGGGCGGGCTGCTGATCACCAGCATCCCCCTGGTCATCGTTTTCTTCATCTTCCAACGGCACATCATGGCGGGCCTGACCGCCGGAAGCATCAAGGGATGAGCGCATGTCGCAAACGTGGTGGCGGGGGGCCGCGATCTACCAGGTCTACCTGCGGAGTTTCGCCGACGGGAACGGCGACGGCGTCGGCGATCTCGCCGGCCTGCGCTCCCGCCTGCCGTACCTGAAGGAGCTCGGGATCGACGCCATCTGGCTCAACCCGTGGTATCCGTCGCCGATGGCCGACGGCGGCTACGACGTGGCCGACTACCGCGGCATCGAGCCGGTCTTCGGGACGCTGGGCGAGGCCGAGCGGTTCATCGAGGAGGCGCACGACCTCGACATCAAGGTCATCATCGACGTGGTGCCCAACCACAGCTCGACCGAGAGCGCCTGGTTCAAGGAGGCGCTGGCGGATCCGGCGGCGCGCGGCCGGTTCTGGTTCGCCGACGAGCCGCTCAACGACTGGCAGTCGATCTTCGGCGGCTCGGCCTGGACGCAGGTGCCCGACGGGCAGTGGTACCTGCACCTGTTCGCCCCCGAGCAGCCCGACCTCAACTGGACGAACCCCGAGGTGCACCGGGAGTTCGAGGACGTGCTGCGGTTCTGGTTCGAGCGCGGGGTGGACGGCTTCCGCATCGACTCGGCGGCGCTGCTCATCAAGTCGGACACGGCGTACGAGGATCTCGACGAGGTCCACGACGTCTACCGCCGCTGGCGCGAGGTGGCCGACGAGTACGGCGAGCGCATCCTCATCGGCGAGGTCTGGCTGCCCGACCAGGAGCGCTTCGCCCGCTACCTGCGCCCCGACGAGCTGCACACCGCCTTCAACTTCGACTTCCTGTCCTGCGCGTGGGACCCGCGCGACCTGCGCAGGTCCATCGACCTGACGCTGGCCACGCACACCCCGATCGGCGCCCCGCCGACGTGGGTGCTCTCCAACCACGACGTGACCAGGCCGGTCACCAGGTACGGCCGCGCCGACACCTCGTTCGCCCACGGCGGCGCCCTGCACGGCAGCCCGACGGACCTGGAGCTCGGCTACCGCCGCGCCCGCGCCGCCGCGCTGCTCGCGATGGCGCTGCCCGGCTCCGTCTACGTCTACCAGGGCGAGGAGCTGGGGCTGCCCGAGGTGGAGGACCTGCCGGACGAGCTGCGCCAGGACCCGATGTACGCCCGCTCGGGCGGCACGAACCCGGGCCGCGACGGCTGCCGCATCCCGCTGCCCTGGTCGGGGGACGAGCCGCCGTTCGGGTTCGGCACGGGCACGCCGTGGCTGCCGCAGCCGGAGAGCTGGCGCAAACTGACCGCCGAGGCGCAGCGTACGGACCTCGGCTCGATGCTCAACCTCTACCGCTCGGCGCTCGGCATCCGCCGCGAGCTGCTCGGCGACGGGACGCTGACCTGGCTGCCGATGGGGGAGGAGGTGCTGGCCTTCACCCGCGACTCGGGCCTGACCAGCGTCACGAACCTGAGCGCCGCCCCGGTGCCGCTCCCCGAGGGCCGCGTGCTGCTGTCCAGCGGCCCGCTGGACGACGGCCTGCTGCCCGCTGACACCACGGTCTGGCTGACGCCGGCCTGATCGACGGCGCCTGATCAACTGGGGCGGTTACGATCGCGGCATGGCACGCCTGCGACGCACCCCACCGCACGAACTCGGCCCCGAGGCGAAGACGCTCTACAACAGCATCACCTCGGGGCCGCGCGGCCGGTTCATGGTGGACGAGTACGGCGGGCTCACCGGGCCGTTCAACGCCATGCTGCTCAGCCCGCCGGTCGGCGACCCGCTGCAGCAGCTCGGGGCGGCCATCCGCTACCACTCCACGCTCACCGACCGGGCCAGAGAGCTGGCGATCCTCGTGGTGGCCGGCCACCAGGACAGCGCGTTCGAGCAGTCCGCCCACGAGCCGATCGCCCGCGACCTGGGCTTCACCGAGGAGCAGCTGGCCGCCCTGCGCGCCGGCGACACCCCCGAGCTGGACGACCCGGGGGAGCGGGCCGTGCTCCGCGTCGCCCGCGCCCTGGTCACCGAGGGCGACCTGGACGACGAGGAGTACGCGGCGCTGAGGGAACGCGAGCTGTTCGAGCTGACCACCCTGGTCGGCTACTACGCCACCCTGGCACTCCAGCTCCGCGTCTTCCGCGTCTGACGGTCAGCGGGTCTCGCCGGTCGGGTCGTCGAGCCAGGCGTTCAGCGCCGCGCGGGCCGCGTCCGCGCGTTCGGGGAAGCGCAGGGCCCTGACCAGCACCCAGAGCGTGCCCTGCAGGCCGCGGGCGGCCAGGCACGTCCGCAGGACGGGGTCGCCGGGGTCGGCGCCGTAGGCGCGGACGGCGGCCCTGCCGTCCATCCGCGTCGTCCGCAGCAGGCACGCCAGGTCCCAGCCGACGGGCCCGGCCATGCACTCCTCGAAGTCGTTCCACCGCAGGCCGTCCGGCGTGGCCAGCAGGTTGCCGGGATGCGCGTCACCGTGCACGGCCTGCGCGGTCGCCGCCACGCCGTCCAGCCGCCGCGCCAGATCGGCGTGCGCCTCGCGCAGCCGGGCCAGGACGTCGGGCTCGACCGTGCCCGCGAGCAGGTCGAGCAGCCGCAGCGGCTCGTCCAGCACGGGCCCGAGCAGCGGCAGCCCGCCGGGGTGAGCGCGCAGGGCGGCGTGCAGCTCGGCCAGCATCCCGCCGAACGTGGCGGGCGTCGGCACGTGATCCGGCTCGTGCTCGGCGTACGCCCAAAAAGAGAGCGTCACCCCGTCGCGTACGTGCGGCCCGGCCGGCAGCAGGTCACTGGGCGGCACCACCGGCGCGCCCGCCCCGGCGAGGAACGACACGACGGCGAGTTCCCGCGCCAGCGCCTCCTCCGGCCGCGCCCGCCCGAGCGCGGTGACCGTGGGCACCCGCGCCACGACGGGCGCAGGCCTCAGATGGACGCGCACGTTGAACGAGTCGTTGAGCACCACCGGCTCCCGCACGAGCACCCCATGCTCCCGGGCCACCGCGACGGCCGCCGCCACAGCCGCACGGGCGGACACCGGAGCGGCCACGCCAGCCTCCGGCGGACGCACGGGAGATCCCGTGCAGGACCTCGGTCCGTCCACGTCAGGCCGACTCTCGGACGACCAGCTCCGTGGGCAGGATGACCGGGGCGGTGGGGCCGCCCTCGAACAGGTTGAGCAGCAGCCGCACCATGGCCGCCGCCTGCTCCGCGATCGGGTGGCGCAGCGTGGTCAGCGGCGGCTCGGTGTATTTGGCCGCCTCGATGTCGTCGAACCCGACCACCGCCACGTCGTCGGGCACCCGCCTCCCGGCCTGGCGCAGCGACTGCAGCGCGCCCACCGCCATCAGGTCGTTGGCCACGAACACCGCGTCGAGCGCGGGATCGTCGCGCAGGAGCTGCCGCATCGCGACGGCCCCCGACTCGCGGGTGAAGTCGCCGACCGCGACGATGGAGCGCCGGTCGGAGTCGCGCAGCACGTTGCGGTAGCCGGTCAGCCGGTCCTGCCCGGCGATCATGTCCTGCGGCCCCGCGATGGTGGCGATCCTGCGCCGCCCGGTCTCGACCAGGTGGCGCACCCCCGACTCGGCCCCGCCGACGTTGTCGTTGTCGACGAACGGGATCTCGACCGGCACGGCGGGCCGCCCGTAGGAGACCACCGGCACCCGCAGCCGCGACAGGGCCGACGGCAGCGGGTCGGCGCCGTGCATGGACAGCAGCATCACGCCGTCGACGTGGCCGCCGGAGATGTAGCGCTCCACCCGGGCGTGGCTCTTGGGCGAGGACACCAGCATGAGCACGACCTGCTTGTTGACCGCCTCCAGCTCCACCGAGGCCGACCTGATGGCGGTGGAGAACATCGGGTCCTCGGAGAAGACCCGGTTGCCCGGCTCGCTCACGACCAGGGCGACCGAGTCGGTGCGCTGGGTGACGAGGCTGCGCGCGGCCGAGTTGGGGACATAGCCCAGCTCGTCGATCGCGCGCAGCACGGCGTCGCGGATGTCGGGCGCGACCGTGGTCTGCCCGTTGACGACGCGGGAGGCGGTGGCCCGCGAGACACCCGCCCGGGCGGCGACCGCCTCCAGGGTCGGGCGTCTCATGACTGCACACGAAGGGAGAGCACGGTAAAAATCTACAGGCCGTTCCTGACGATGACGTCCCTGTACCAGAGCGCGCTGTCCTTGGGCACCCGCTCCTGCGTCGCGTAGTCCACGTGCACGATGCCGAAGCGCCGCCGGTAGCCCTCCGCC
This sequence comes from Nonomuraea sp. NPDC049419, assembly GCF_040676995.1. Lineage (NCBI taxonomy): Bacteria > Bacillati > Actinomycetota > Actinomycetes > Streptosporangiales > Streptosporangiaceae > Nonomuraea > Nonomuraea sp. NPDC049419. The sequence goes on from NZ_JBFAQB010000001.1 coordinate 908,987, forward strand.
CACTCGAAGTTGTCGAGCAGCGACCACACCAGGTATCCGCGCAGGTCGGCGCCCGCCTCGATGGCGCGGTGCACCTCGCGCAGGTGCCCGTCCAGGTACGCCACCCGGTCGTCGTCGTGCACCCTGCCGTCCTCGACGACGTCGTCGAAGGCCGCGCCGTTCTCGGTGACCATGAGGCCGACCTGCGGATAGTCCTTGGAGAGCCGGACCAGCAGGCGGGACAGGCCGTCGGGGACGATCGGCCAGCCCATGGCGGTGGTGGGCGCGTCGGCGGGGGCGAACCTGACGCCCTCCGAGCCCGGCCAGGCGGCGTCGGCCGGCAGCCCGGGGCCCGCCTCCACGACGCACGGGTTGTAGTAGTTGATGCCGATCAGGTCGAGCGGCGCGTTGATCAGCTCCAGGTCGCCGTCCTGGATGTGCGCGGTGCCGCCGTTGCGCTCCGCCGCCGCGAGCACCTCCTCCGGGTACGTCCCGTACACGGCCGGGTCGAGGAACTGCCTGGTGAGCAGCGCGTGGATGCGCTGGGCAGCCGCCGCGTCGGCCTCGCCCGCGACCGCCGACGGGTCGTTGACCTGGGCCGGGGTGAGCACGGGCGCGGAGTTGACGACGAGCATGATGCTGCCCGCACCCGACTCGCGCAGCCGCCTGGCCGCGAGCCCGTGGCCGAGCAGCAGGTGGTGGGCCGAGCGCAGCGCCTCGCCAGGATCGCGGCGGCCCGGCGCGTGCACGCCGTTGCCGTAGCCGAGGAACGCGGCCACCCAGGGCTCGTTGAGCGTGGCCCAGTCGGTGACGCGGTCGCCGAGCTTGTCGTGGACGGCCTGGGCGTAGTCGGCGAACCGGTACGCGGTGTCGCGGTTCGTCCAGCCGCCCCGGTCCTCCAGGGCTTGGGGGAGATCCCAGTGATAAAGCGTGGCATAAGGCGAAATGCCGGAGGCGAGCAGTTCGTCCACGAGCCTGTCGTAGAAGGCCAGGCCGCGCGGGTTGATCTCCCCCTCGCCGTCGGGCTGGATGCGCGGCCAGGCCACCGAGAACCGGTAGGCCGCCAGCCGCAGCTCGCGCATCAGGGCGATGTCGTCGCGGTAGCGGTGATAGTGATCGCAGGCCACGTCGCCGGTGTCGCCGTCGGCCACGTTCCCGGGGGTGTGGGAGAAGGTGTCCCAGATCGACTGGCCCCGCCCGTCCTCCTTGACCGCCCCCTCGATCTGATAGGAGGCCGTGGCGGCTCCCCAGACGAAGTCCTCGGGAAAGATCATCCCTTAACAGCTCCTTGCATGATTCCGCCGATGATGTGCTTGCCGAACAGGGCGAAGACCGCCACGAGCGGCAGCGTGCCGATCGCGGTGCCGGCCAGGCCGAGCACGTAGTCGTTGACGTAACCGCTGGCCAGGGTCGACAGCGCCACCTGGACGGTGGGGTTGTCCGGGGTGAGCACGACCAGCGGCCAGAAGTAGTCGTTCCAGGCCGACATGAACGTCAGCATGCCGAGCACCGCCGCCGCCGGCCGCGCCGTGGGCAGCACGACGTGCCAGAACAGCCGCCACGTCGTGCAGCCGTCCACCCGCCCGGCCTCCAGCAGCTCGGTGGGCAGCGCGCGCTGGAGGTACTGGGTCATGAAGAACACGCCGAACGCGTTGACCAGCGCGGGCACGATGAGCGCGTAGTTCGTGCCGGTCCACTCCAGCTTCACCATGAGCATGTAGAGCGGGATGATGCCGAGCTGCGCCGGGACCATCATGGTCGCGACCGTGATCACCAGCATGATGTTCTTGCCCCTGAAGCTCAGCTTGGCGAAGGCGAACCCGGCCAGCGTCGAGAAGAACATCACCGCGATCGAGATCGAGCCGGCCACGATGACCGAGTTGAGCAGCGCCAGCCCGAACGGCACGGTGTCGAAGACGCGCGCCACGTTGGCGAAGAAGTTGCCGCCGGGCAGCAGCGGCGGCGGCACCTCGGCCAGCGCCGAGTTGTGCCTGGAGGCCACCACGACGCTGTAGTAGAGCGGGAAGGCGGAGAAGAAGGCCACCGCGATCAGGGTCAGGTAACGCAGCCTCACAGCAGACCGCCCTTCACGCGACGGGTGAGGAGGAAGTTGATGCCGGCGACGACCACCACGGCCACGAACATCAGCCAGGAGGCCGCGGAGGCGTACCCGAAGTCGAACGTCGCGTTCGCGAAGCCCTGCTCGTAGACGAACAGCGCCAGCGTCTGGAACTGCCGGTCGGGGCCGCCCGTGGCGATGCCGCCACCGCCGCCGCTGCTCTGCCCGAACAGCATCGGCTCGGCGATGATCTGCATCGCGCCGATCGTCGAGACGATGACCACGAAGATGATCGTCGGCCGGATCATGGGAATGGTGATGCGGCGGAGCTGGGTGAAGCTGCTCGCGCCGTCAAGGGTGGTGGCCTCGTACAGATCGCGCGGTACGGCCTGCATGGCCGCGAGGAAGATCAGCGCGTTGTACCCGGTCCAGCGCCACATGATCATCACCGAGAGCGCGACGTGCGAGCTGGCCGTGCCCGCCGCCCAGTCGATCTGGCCCACCCCGAACCAGGACAGGAACCAGTTGATCATCCCGAAGTCCCGGCCGAAGAGCTGGCTGAAGATCACGACCACCGCGACCACGCTGGTGACGTTCGGCAGCAGCAGCGCGACCCTGAACAACGTCTGCAACCGCAGCCGCCGGTTCAGCAGGTGCGCGAGCCAGATGGCCAGCGCGAGCTGCGGCACGGTGGACAGGACCCCGATGGACAGGGTGTTGAAGGTGGCGTTCCAGAAGTAGGAGTCGGCCAGCAGCGTCGAATAGTTGCCGAGGCCGATGAACTCCTGCGTCTCCGACAGCAACGTCCACTCGTGCAGGCTCACCCAGGCCGTGTAGACCAGCGGGAAGAGCCCGAAGGCGCAGAACAGCAGGAAGAAGGGGGCCACGTAGGCGTACGGCGACACCCTCACATCGAGGGTGTGCCGCACGCTGCGCCTACGCCTCTGCGTGACCGCGAGAGGAAGGGAGCTCATTTGATCTTCTTGACGTCCTCGAGCACCTGCGCCCACGCCTCGTCCGGCGTCTGCTTGCCCTGCTCGACGCGGCCGAGCCCGTTGCCGATGGCGGTGCGCACGTCGGCCTCCTTCGGGCCGAGGTGCTGCGGCTTGAGCGCCTTGGCGGCGTCGGAGTAGATCTTGCCGATGGGGGCGTCACCGAAGAACGGCTTGGTGAAGCTCTGGATCGACGGGTCGTCGTACAGCGAGGGGATCGACGGGAACGTGCCCTCCTCCTTGAAGACCTTGGCCTGGTTCTCCTTGGAGGTGAGGAAGTCGATCAGCTCGGCCGCCTCCTTCGGGTGCTTGCTCTGCTTCGGCACCATGAGGTGCGAGCCGCCGCTGTTGCCCGAACCGCCCGGCACCGCCGCGATGTCCCACTTGCCGGCCGAGTCCTTGGCCTGCTCCTGGATGAAGCCGGTCATCCAGGCCGGGCAGATGATCGTGGCGAACGAGCCCTTGGCGAAGCCGGTGTTCCACGGCGGGGAGAAGGCGGCCAGCTTGGCGGTCAGGCCCTCCTGGGTGATCTGGTTCGACAGGTCCCAGGCCTTCTTCACGTCGGGGTTGGACTCGACGATGATGGTGTCCTGGTCGTCGTACAGGCCGACGGGGGCCTGGTTGACCATCGCACGGAAGATCTCACCTGGCGAGTCCACGAACTTGGCGCCGGCCACGTTCGCCGCGGCGAACTTCTTGCCGGTCGCGATGTACTCCTCCCAGGTCGGCCAGAGCGCCGAGACCTTCTCGCGGTCGTCGGGCAGCCCGGCCTTCTTGAACAGGTCCTTGCGGTAGCACATGGCCAGGCCGCCGACGTCGGTGCCGAGGCCGAGGACCTGCGAGCGGTCCTTGGACAGGCCCTGCTGCCACTTCCAGTCGAGGTACTCCGGCTGGCGCTTGTCGAGGCCGTACTGCTTGAGGTCGACGAACTTGCCGGGCTGGGCGGTGAAGGTGCTGATGTAGCCGACCTCGACCGCGGCGACGTCCCCCGCGCCCGCGTTGGTCGCCAGCCGCTTGACCAGGTTGCTGTGGTGGTCGTTGAACTGGGTGACGTTCTCGACGATCTCGATGTTCGGGTGCGTCTTCTTGTATTCCTCGTAGAGCGGCTGGAAGCCGAAGTCGCCGAACAGGTCGACGGTCAGCTTGATCTTCTCGCCGGGCTTGGCGCTCGACTCGGCCGCGGTGCCGTCGCCGCCTCCGCCACAGGCCGTCGCCAGGGCGAGGACGGACGCGGTGAGCAGGGGCAGGCCGAGCCGATGGATGCGAGGGGCCATCGAAACCCTCCTGGGTCTCTTGCATAGGGGGTGAGTGAGAGAGCGCTCTCTCAGAAGATTCGCGGTGCTCACAGGGCTCTGTCAACGGGAGTCACATAACGAATGCGTTATCCGTGAGAGCGCGATCTCAGGTGCTCAGGCGCCGTTTCCCGAGGTTGTGCGGACAGGAACCGGTTCAGCCGGTGAGCGCACGGCCGGCCATGCGGGCGTACATGCGGCCGGGGCTCGGCGCCGTGGTGAGGAAGCCGGGCAGCATGGGCAGCGCGACCGCGAAGGGGTCGAGGCGCTCGTACAGCTCGTCGGCGTCGGCGGGGCGGTCGGCGGGCTGCTTCTCCAGAAGCTGCGCCAACAGCGCGCCCAGCGGCTCGGGCAGCCCGGGGATGTCCGGCGGGCGCTCCTTGACCTGCTTCTCGAAGACGACGTAGTCGGTCGGCCCGGTGAAGAGCTGCCGTCCCGAGAGCATCTCGTGCAGGACGCAGCCGAGGGAGTAGAGGTCGCTGCGCGGCTCGGTGACGCCGTGCTGGATCTGCTCGGGCGCCATGTACGCCGGCGTGCCCAGGATCTGCCCGATCCTGGTGAACGTCGTCACGTCGGACTCCCTGAGCATCGCCAGGCCGAAGTCCAGCACCTTCACGCTGCCGTCGGGGCAGAGCATGAGGTTGGTCGGCTTGAGGTCGCGATGGCAGATCGACAGCGCGTGGGCCGCCGACAGCACCGCGCACGCCTGCGCCGCGATCGCCGCCGCCCACGGCACCGGCAGCGGCCCGTGCTCGTGCACCAGGTCGGCCACGGTGACGCCCTCGATGAACTGCATCACCTGGTAGAGCCGCTGCTCGTGGGTGCCGAAGTCGTAGAGCACGGGGGCGCCGGGATGCTCCAGCCTGGCGAGGATCCGCGCCTCCCTGATGAAGCGGCGCTCCAGCTCGTGGTCGGGGCCGCTCGGCAGGCGCAGCAGCTTCACCGCCACCCTGCGGTCGAGGTGGCGGTCATGGCCCGCGTAGACGGCGCCCATGCCGCCTTGCCCGAGAGGGAGGTCGTCGAGCTCGTAGCGGTCACCGATGACCATAAACCCCCTCTCCCGCAGCCTTCCGGAGAAAACTACACCGTCAGGACTGCGGGTGCAGGTGGCCGTCGGCGAGGCCGTCGAGGCCCAGCCGGATCAGCGTCTGCCCCAGCGTCGAGGTCTCGCGGATGGCGTCCTCCAGCACGGCCAGCTGACGGAACGCCGCGCCGTACGCCTTCTGCTCCTTCAGCGACAGCCGGGGCAGCCGGGTGCGGCGCACGTCGAACCTGCTGGAGCCGGTCGTCACCCGCCCGCCCGCGGCCCGCAGGAACCCGGCGAGGAAGTCGGGGTCGAGCCGGCGCCCGTCCACGCGATAGAGCGTCAGGTGGGGTCCGAGCACCGCCCCGCCGTCGGCGATCACGCGGACGGCGCTGTAGGAGGCCACGACGTCGCCCGCCCTGATCGGCACCAGGCCCTGCTGCATGGTGGTCGAGCCGGACGGCGAGCCGCCGTTGAGCAGGTCGTCGGAGGTGAGCACCGGGATGTCGCCCCCGTCGGCGGCCATCTTGGGCGGCGCCTGCGAGGTGGTGACCAGGCCCTCCTTGATGAGGTCGCCGAGCGTGGTGGCGGGCTGGTCGAGCGGCTGCTCCAGCACCTTCAGGTCCGGCGGGACCGCCGTGGCGGCCAGGAAGCGGTCGCGGGCCTCGGCGAAGGCCCGGCCCACGTCGTCGCGCCGCTGGTGCCGGGCCGGGGTCATGTCGACCTCGTCGGCCAGCAGGTCGATGATGCGGACGGTCTGGTCGGAACGGTCCTCCACGTACGCCTGCCAGGCCGGCTCCACCGCCGACAGGTCGGTCGTGGCGTCGAGGATCAGCACCTCCGACGGCGGGCGCTCACCGGCGGCCGGGCGGCGCAGCAGCCACAGGTCGCTGCCGGGCAGCGCCACGACGGCCCGCAGGGCGCCGGCGCGGAGCAGGTTGGCCCTGATGCGGCGGCCCGCCTTGCGGCTGGCGGCGGCCGGCGGCATCAGGATGGCCACCAGGCCGCGCGGCTTGACGTGGGTGAGGCAGTGCTGCACCCAGGCCAGCTCGGGCTCGCCCCTGGGCGGCAGGCCGTACTCCCAGCGGGGGTCGCCGGTCAGCTCCTCATAGCCCCAGGCCCGCTCGTTGAACGGCGGGTCGCACACCACCGCGTCGGCGCGCTCGCCGGCGAAGCCGTCGCGGCGCATGGAGTCGCCGGCCACGATCGTGGCCTGGACGCCGCGCAGCCGCAGCCGGGAGGCGGCGATGGCGGCGGAGGTCTCGCTGAGCTCCTGGCCGAGGATGCGGCCGGCGCGGCTGGAGGCCAGCAGCAGCGTGCCGACGCCGCACGCGGGGTCGAGCACGGTGGCGCCCTCGGCGCCGGCCAGCCGGACCATGAGCGCGGCGACGTCGTCGCGGGTGACCGAGAGCTGGCGCGAGTGGGCCTCGAGATAACGCTCGCAGAGGAACTCGTACGCCCGCAGCGGCCCCAGCTCCTTGCCCAGCTCCAGGATGAGCCCGGTCAGCTCGGGATCGAGCGCCCCCGGATGACCTGCGCTTTCCTGGCCGGAGGCGTCGGCCTGGCCGTCGCGGGCGGCGTGGGCCGCGCCGGTCAGCAGCGCTCCCGCGCGGGCCACCAGCTCGCCCAGCCGCAAATCTCCGGCGGCTTTCAGGCGTTGCCACGCCCGATCTCCCAGGGAGACCTGGTAGGACTTCCCATAGCGACGCAGCCATGACTCGACCTGCCGCAGCGAGAACAGCGGCTGGTTGGCGGTGCCGCCGATGGGTTGGGGGAAGTCGTCGTGGCGACGGCGCCAGTTGCTCACCGCGGCCCGCCCGACGCCGGCGAGCCGGGCGATGTCCCCGGCGTTGACGGTCGGGTCGTGGCTCATGGAGCCCACAGTAGTTCACAACGAGTCTTCAGCGCATCTGCTTGTGAAGTCTTTCAACCAATGATTTACTGCAGGGTATGAAGCACAACATCCGCTATGCCGCCGGATCAGATGTGGGCCGCCGCAGGGAGCAGAACGAGGATTCTGGCTACGCGAGCGGCCGGTTGCTCGTGGTGGCTGACGGGATGGGTGGACACGCGGCCGGCGAGCTGGCGAGCTCGGCGGCGATCGCCGTCATGCGCGAGCTGGATGCCACGCTTCCCGAGACGGGCGCCGACCTCGAGGCGGCCCTGGAGGGCGCCGTGCACGAGGCGGCGCGCAGGCTGGTCGAGCTGGCCGACATCGACCCCGCTCGCAGGGGGATGGGGACCACGGTGACCGCCATGCTCTGGGACGGCTACCGCTTCGCCCTGGCTCATCTCGGTGACTCCCGCGGATATCTGCTTCGCGATGGTGCTCTCTACCAGATGACCAAGGATCACACACTTGTGCAGTCGATGGTGGACGAAGGGCGCATCACGGAGGACCAGGCCGCCGTGCACCCCCGGCGGTCGATGGTGCTGCGCGTGCTGGGCAGCGAGGGCCGGGCGGAGCCCGACATGGCGCTGCGCGAAGCCGAGCCTGATGACCGCTACCTCCTCTGCTCCGACGGGCTGACGACCGTGCTCGGGCCCGAGGTCCTGCACGAGGTGCTGACCAATGTGGCAGACCCGGCGGCGGCCGTCCAGCGGCTCATCGACCTCGCCAACGAGGGCGGCTCGCCCGACAACGTCACCGTGATCGTGGCCGACGTGGTGGCGCCGGGCGCGGGGGACGTGACCCTCTACCGCGTGGGCGCCGGCTCCTAAATCACGTAGTAGCCCGTCTCATCAGCATCAGCAGCAACACAACCGAAATTTCGCCTCATAGGGTGACACTTTCCAGGTGACCCGCGCGCATTCGCGATGGCGCTACTACAGTCCATCGTGATTCGCCGGTTTTCTGGGAGGAGTCACGCTGGACCCGATCGCCGACAAGCTGCTGAAGACGGTGCGACAGGAACTCGGATACAAGGAGAAGAGCGGCCAGTTCACCAAGTTCGGCCAGTGGTACGCCGATCGTGTCCAAGACACCCAATACCGCGACGCGCCGTGGTGCGACATGTTCCTCGCCTGGGCCGCGGACAAGGCCGGCGTCTCCGACTACGTCGGGGAGTTCGCCTGGACGCCCTCGCACGCGGCCTGGTTCATCCAGAAGGACGCGTGGAGCCAGCGTCCTGAGCCGGGCGCGCTGGTCTTCTTCGACTGGCGCGGCGGCAAGAGCTACAAGGGCATCGACCACGTCGGCGTCGTCGAGCGGGTGGCCGGCAAGAAGATCCACACCATCGAGGCGAACGTCGATCGCGTCTGGCTCAAACGCAAGATCAGAGAGACCGACAAGGTCGTGGGCTACGGCATCCCGCGCCTGGTCAAGGCCAAGGCCGACCAGGACGAGATCCGCTCGACCGAGCAGCCCTTCGTCTCGCCGCCGCGGACGCAGACCGGGCACGGCTCGCCCTTCGACGTCTTAGGCACGCCGCCCGCGTTGCTGGCCGTCATGGTGCTGACGACGATCATCCTCTCGCTGCGCGTCACCCGCGGCCGCGGCACCCACCGCCGCCTCGCCTGGCCCTGGCTCGGCCGCCGCCCTTCCAGCGCCCCGGACATCCAGCGCGTCCCGTCTCCCAGGAACCCGTTCGCGGGCGAGGGAGCCGCCAAGGCCCAGGGCGCGGCGCCTGCCCGTCCCGCCCGTCCGCGGGTGCCCGCCGGTTCCGCAGCCGAGCACGCCCCCAGGCGGCGCAGACCGTACGACGAGGGCTAGGCCGTCAGGTCGATCACCGCCTTGACGTCCTTGGCCGGCTCGAACGCCTCCAGGGCCCGCGTCAGCGGCACCCGCCGGGTGATGAGCCGCTCCAGCCACCGCCGGTCGGCCCGCGCCAGCGCCTCGGCCGCCGCGCGGAAGTGCCGCAGGTTCGCGTTGACCGTCCCGAAGACCACGTCGTTCTCCAGCACGATGTCCCGGTTGATGACGCCCGCGTCCACGCGGTGCGCGCGCCCGCCGGGAGCCAGCCCGCACAGGCACACGATGCCCACCGCCGCGGTGGTCGTGAGCGAGTCGATGACGAGCTGCCCCGCACCCGTGCACTCGATGATGATGTCCGGCTTGGCCCGCTGGAAGTCCTCCAGCGTCGAGGACGAGTGGTAGATGCCTCCCAGCTCCTCCACGAGGCTCGACTTGAGCCCGGGCGGTGACCGGTCGAGCACGTGCGTCTCCAGCCCGCGCTGCCGGCCGAGCAGCGCCGCCAGCAGCCCGATCGGCCCGGCGCCCGTCACCAGCAGCGTGCGCGGCTCGAACCAGGCCCTGGCGCCGATGCGCTCGATCTGCTCCCACGCCTTGGCGACCACGGAGGCGGGCTCCACCAGCACACCGAGGGTGTCCAGAGCGGGATCGACGCGGACGGCGTAGGCGGCCTCGATCGTCCACAGCTCGCTGCCGAAGCCGTCCAGCTCCTTGATGCCCCGCTCGGTGTAGCGGCCGTTGCGGCACATGTCGAACTCGCCGCGCCGGCACGCGCCGCACGGCTCGGGGTCGGGCCGGCGGACGACGCCCGCCACCAGGTCGCCGGGCGAGAACGCGGAGCCGTCGGGGGCCCGCAGCACCCGGCCGAGCGACTCGTGCCCGATGACCATGCGCTCCTCGCCGGGCGGCGGCCAGCCGTAGTCGCCCTGCACCAGCTCCCTGTCGGTCCCGCAGATCCCCAGGGCGAGCCCCTGGACGAGCAGCTCGCCCTGGCGCGGCTCGGGGTCGGGCACCTCCCGCACCTCCAGCGTGTCCTTGCCGCCCGGCACGAACGTGAGCGCGCGCATCGCCTCACCTCCTCGCCACGGCCCCTACCCCGGAGTCCCTTGGGAAATAGTAGGACGTCCTAGTATCTTCGTAAGTGAAGCCTCCACGAAGGAGTGATCAGGCGTGCACGTCCCGGTACACCCCGTCCGCTTCGTGACCGCCGCGGCCCTGTTCGACGGGCACGACGCGGCGATCAACATCATGCGGCGCATCCTCCAGTCCCAGGGGGCCGAGGTCATCCATCTCGGGCACAACCGCTCGGTCGACGAGATCGTCACGGCCGCCATCCAGGAGGACGTCCAGGGCGTGGCGATCAGCTCCTACCAGGGCGGGCACGTCGAGTTCTTCAGCTACCTGGTCGACCTGCTGCGCGAGCGCGGCGCGGGCCACGTCAAGGTGTACGGCGGCGGCGGAGGCGTGATCGTCCCCGAGGAGATCGAGCTGCTGCACTCGCGCGGCGTCGCGCGCATCTTCTCGCCCGAGGACGGCCAGCGCTACGGCCTGCCCGGCATGATCAACCAGCTCGTCCAGGAGTGCGACGTCGAGCTGGGCGACCCGCCGCCGGCCGAGGCCGTGATGGCCGGCGACCAGGCGGCGCTGGCCCGCGCGATCACCCTCATCGAGGGCGGCAGGGCCCCCGCCGAGCTGCTCGACGGCCTGAAGAGCGCCACCGACCGCCGCCCGCCCGTCCTCGGCATCACCGGTACGGGCGGCTCGGGCAAGTCCTCGCTCACCGACGAGCTGGTCCGCCGCTTCCGCGTGGACCACGACGACAAGCTGCGCATCGCGGTCATCGCCATCGACCCCACCCGCAGGCGAGGCGGCGGCGCACTGCTCGGCGACCGCATCAGGATGAACAGCCTGAGCCCGCAGACCTACTTCCGCTCCCTGGCCACCAGGGGCGCGCCCAACGAGGTGCCCGCCTGCCTCGACGACGTCATCGCCGCCTGCCGGGCCGCCGGCTACGACCTGGTGATCGTCGAGACGCCCGGCATCGGCCAGGGCGACGCGGGCATCGTGCCGCACGTGGACGTGCCGATCTACGTCATGACGCCCGAGTTCGGCGCGGCCTCGCAGCTGGAGAAGATCGACATGCTCGACTTCGCCGAGGCCGTGGTGATCAACAAGTACGAGCGGCGCGGCGCCGAGGACGCCCTGCGCGACGTGCGCCGCCAGCTCGTACGCAACCGCGCGGCGTTCGGCGTCGCACCCGAGGACATGCCGGTCTTCGGCACCATCGCCGCCCGCTACAACGACAGCGGCGTCACCGCCCTCTACCACCACCTCAAGCCGCTGCTGTTCACCGGCGCGACGGGGCCCGGCCTGCTGGCACCGGTCGAGGGCCGGACGTCGAAGGTGTCGGCGGCCATCGTGCCGCCCGCGAGGGCCCGCTACCTGGCCGAGATCGCCGAGACCGTGCGCGGCTACCACGCAGAGACGCTGGCCCAGGCGGAGGTGGCCAGGCGCAGGCAGCAGCTGGCCGCCGTACGCGACCTGCTGGGGGAGGGCCCGGGGGAGGGCGCGGAGCCGGCGCGGCTCGCCGAGCTGACCGAGCAGGCCGAGCGGGAGCTGAGCGACGAGAGCCGCGCGCTGCTCGACGCCTGGCCCGCGCTCAAGGAGCGCTACCGCGCCGACGAGCTGGTGGTGAGGATCCGCGACCGCGAGATCCGCACGCCGCTGTGGCGCGAGACGCTCTCCGGCAACCGCATCCCCAGGGTCGCGCTGCCCCGCTACACCGACCACGGCGACCTGCTGCGGTTCCTGCGGAGCGAGAACCTGCCCGGCATGTTCCCGTTCACCGCCGGGGTGTTCCCGTTCAAGCGCGACGACGAGGATCCGACCAGGATGTTCGCCGGCGAGGGCGACCCGTTCCGCACCAACAGGCGCTTCAAGCTGCTCTCGGAGGGCCAGCCCGCGACCCGGCTGTCCACCGCGTTCGACTCCGTCACCCTGTACGGCCACGACCCCGACCCCAGGCCCGACATTTACGGCAAGGTCGGCACTTCCGGCGTCTCCATCGCCACGCTCGACGACATGAAGGTGCTCTACGACGGCTTCGACCTGGCGGCGCCCAACACGTCGGTGTCGATGACGATCAACGGGCCCGCCCCGACGATCCTGGCCTTCTACCTCAACGCCGCCATCGACCAGGCGAGGGACCGCTTCCGCGCCGAGCACGGCCGCGACCCCGGCGAGCAGGAGGACCGCGAGCTGCGCGCCCGCACGCTGGCCACCGTCAGGGGCACCGTGCAGGCCGACATCCTCAAGGAGGACCAGGGGCAGAACACCTGCATCTTCTCCACCGAGTTCTCGCTGCGGATGATGGCCGACATCCAGGAGTGGTTCATCCAGAACGGCGTCAGGAACTTCTACTCGGTCTCCATCTCCGGCTACCACATCGCCGAGGCGGGGGCCAACCCGATCAGCCAGCTCGCGTTCACGCTGGCCAACGGGTTCACGTACGTGGAGGCGTACCTGGCCAGGGGCATGAAGGTGGACGACTTCGCGCCCAACCTGTCGTTCTTCTTCTCCAACGGCATGGACCCCGAGTACAGCGTGCTCGGCCGGGTGGCCCGCCGCATCTGGGCGGTCGCCATGCGCGAGCGCTACGGCGCGGGGGAGCGCTCGCAGAAGCTGAAGTACCACATCCAGACGTCAGGGCGCTCGCTGCACGCCCAGGAGATGCACTTCAACGACATCCGCACCACGCTGCAGGCCCTCATCGCCGTCTACGACAACTGCAACAGCCTGCACACCAACGCCTACGACGAGGCCGTCACCACGCCCTCGGCCGACTCGGTGCGCCGCGCCATGGCCATCCAGCTCATCATCAACCGCGAGTGGGGCCTGGCCAGGAACGAGAACCCGCTGCAGGGCGCGTTCATCATCGAGGAGCTGACCGACCTGGTCGAGGAGGCGGTGCTGGCCGAGTTCGAGCGGCTGTCGGACCGCGGCGGCGTGCTCGGCGCGATGGAGACCGGCTATCAGCGCGGCCGCATCCAGGACGAGTCGATGCTGTACGAGACGCGCAAGCACGACGGCTCGCTGCCCATCATCGGGGTCAACACCTTCCGCAACCCCGCGCACTCCGACGACGCCGACCCGCACAAGCTGGAGCTCGCCAGGGGCACGGAGGAGGAGAAGCAGTCCCAGCTCGACCGGCTGCGCGCCTTCCACGAGCGGCACCGCTCCGAGGCGTCCGCCCAGCTCGCCCGGCTGCGCGAGGTCGCCATGTCCGACGGCAACGCCTTCGAGGTGCTGATGGAGGCGGCCAGGCACTGCTCGCTCGGCCAGATCACCGACGCCCTGTTCGAGGCCGGCGGACAGTACCGGCGCAACGTCTGAGCACGACCCGGTGCGCCGGGGCGGCGGGCCGGCGTCGATAGGATCGCGCTGCTGGGCAAGATCAGGGGACCATCGTTATCAGGAGGCTTTCCATGTCCGACGTCACGTTCAAGGGCAACCCCATCACCGTCGCCGGCACCTTCCCCAAGGCGGGCGACACCGCTCCCGCGTTCCGGCTGGTGGGCAGCGACCTCGCCGAGCGCACGCTCGACGACTTCGGCCAGAAGACCAAGGTGCTCAACATCTTCCCGAGCCTCGACACCGGCGTCTGCGCCGCCTCGGTGCGCCGCTTCAACGAGATCGCCGGTGAGCACCCCGACGTGGCCGTGCTCTGCATCTCGGCCGACCTGCCGTTCGCGCAGGGCCGCTTCTGCGGCGCCGAGGGCCTGGAGAACGTCACCACGCTGTCGATGATGCGCGGCCGCGAGTTCCTCGCCGACTACGGCGTGGCGCAGGAGTCGGGCCCGCTCGCCGGTCTCGCCGCCCGCGCGGTGGTCGTGCTCGACGGCGACAACAAGGTCGTCTACTCGCAGCTGGTGCCGGAGATCACCCAGGAGCCCGACTACGACGCCGCCCTCGCGGCCCTCAAGTAAGCGGTCAGCCGAGGCGGGCGGTCAGCTCGTCCTGGAAGGACGCGGCGAGGTCGAGCAGGTGGCGGTCGTCGGTGGCGGTGTGCTGGAGGTCGAGGATCAGCTCGTGCGCCCCGGCCTCCACCGCCTCGGCGAGGTAGGCGCTGATCTCGGCGACGGTGCCGCTCCTCGGCGGCCGGCCGTCGCCGGTGACGATCGGGTTGGCGCGCAGGATCATGCGCAGCGCGCCGGGGTCGCGCCCGGCCTCTTCCGCGGCCCGGCAGACGGTCTGCCACATCGCCGTCAGCATGGGGATGGGCAGCGTGGCCGTCAGCCAGCCGTCGCCGCGCCGCCCGATGCGGCGCAGCGCGGGCTCCGCGAAACCCGCGAGATGGAGCGGCGGGCGGCGGGCCGGCTTGGGCTCGATGTGGCTGGGCGGGATCGTCCACAGCTCGTGCTCGAACGAGACGGGGTCGGTGGTCCAGATGGCCTCAAGCGCGTCGAGCGTGGCGTCGTAGCGCCGGGCCCGGTCCTGCCACGGCACGCCGGCGGCGGCGTACTCGTCGGAGGACCAGCCGAGCCCGAGCCCCGCGTCGAGCCGGCCGCCGCTGAGGTGGTCGATGGTGGTGAGGGAGCGGGCCAGCACGGCGGGGGCGTACCAGCAGGCGTTGAGTGCGCTGGTGCCGAGGCGTACGGACGTGGTGACGGACGCGGCGACCGACAGCACCGCGAACGGGTCGAGGAAGACCCGGTGGGCTTCGGGGATGGAGCCGTCGCCGCCGGGATAGCGGTCCTTCGGCGCCACCGGCGTCAGCAGCCGGTCACCGGCCCACAGGCTGTGGAAGCCCATCTTCTCGGCTGCCCGCGCCACCTCCAGCACGCTGGCGAGCGAGGCGAACCTGCCGTACTGCGGGACGGCCAGCCCGACGCGCATGGCTCAGCCCTTCCTGCCGACGCCGCACAGGATGAGCGAGGAGGCGGGGTCGTCGACGAAGTCGATGACGTCGGCCTGCTCGGGCCGCCACTCGGGCAGCCACACCAGCCCGGGGTCGATGAGCGTGAACCCTTCGAACAGCTCGCGGATGCGTTCTCTGCCGCGCAGCGTGAGCGGGGCGCTGGCGCTCTGGTAGACCTGGGTGCCGCGATCGACGGCGGCGGCCCTGGCGTCGCTGGTGCCGTGGGACAGCACGAGGTAGCTGCCGGGCGCGAGCGCGTCGCGCAGGGTGGCGAGGATCTCGCCGGGCCGCTCGGCCTCGGTGATGAAGTGCAGGATCGCGACCAGCAGCAGGCCCACGGGCTTGCCGAAGTCGATGGTCCGCGTCACCTCGGGATGGGCGAGGATGGCCGCCGGATCGCGCAGGTCGGCCTCGATCACGGTGGTGTCGGCGCCCTGGTCGGCCAGCAGCGCCCTGGCGTGCACCAGCACCACGGGGTCGCGGTCGACGTAGACCACCTTGGCGTCGGGCGCGACCTTCTTGGCCACTTCGTGCACGTTGCCCTGGGTGGGCAGGCCGGTGCCGATGTCGAGGAACTGCGTGATGCCGGTCTCGGCCAGGTGGCGCACCGCGCGGCCCAGGAAGGCGCGATTGGCCCTGGCGGCGGCCCGCAGCTCGGGGGCGACCCTCAGGATCTGCTCGGCCGCCTCGCGATCGGCGGGGAAGTGGTCCTTCCCGCCGAGGTAGTAGTCGTAGAGCCGGGCCACGCTGGGGGTGTTGGGGTCGAAACCGAGTGACTCCTGCTCCAACCGTCTTCTCCCGATCATCGAGGTAACGATCTTTGCCTGGAGTCTACGGCCCGGCGCCGACAAAAGAGATCATCGAGCCGTCGATCTAGGCTGTCAATGTGGATGACACCGGGACGACCGTAAAGATTCCCGGCGAGGTGCGGCGGATCGTGTCGCTGGTGCCGTCGCTGACCGAGTCGGTGGCGGCCACCGTGCCGCATGCCCTGGTCGGGGCCACGAAGTGGTGCTCGCATCCGGCCGATCTCGACGTGGCGAGGGTGCGCGGCACCAAGAACCCCGACCTCGGCGCGATCCTGCGGCTGCGGCCCGACGTGGTGCTCGCCAACGCCGAGGAGAACCGCCCGTCCGACATCGAGGCGCTGCGCAGGTCAGGCGTCGCCGTCTGGGTGACCAGGATCGCGACGCTGGAGGAGGCGTTCGCGTCGCTGGAGCGGATGTTCACGCACGCCTGCCGTACGGACCCGCCCGGGTGGCTGGCCGAGGCCCGCGACGCGTGGAGCACGCCGTGGGAGGGCCCGAGGCGTACGGCGATCATCCCGATCTGGCGGCGGCCCTGGATGGTCGTGGGCCGCGACACCTTCACCGGCGACGTGCTCAGGCGCCTCGGCGTCGACAACCTGTACGCCGGCCACCCCGAGCGCTACCCCAAGATCCCGCTCGACGAGCTGACCGGCCACCGCCCCGACCTCGTGGTGCTGCCCGACGAGCCCTACGCCTTCAGCGCGACCGACGGCCCCGAGGCGTTCCCCGGCCTGCGCTGCGTGCCGGTCAGCGGCCGGCTGCTCACGTGGTACGGCCCTTCGCTGGTGGCGGCGGCCGGCGAGCTGCGCCGCGCGCTCAGCTGACCTTGTCGCTCCTGGCCTCGGCCAGCGCGGTGTCGACGGCGGCGGCCGACAGCACGTGCTCCATGACGATCACCGCCATGCCCACGATGCCGGCCCGGTCGCCGAGCGAGCTGGTGACGATCTCGAGGTTGCGGGTCGTGTACGGCAGGCTTCGCCGGTAGACGGTCTCCCTGATGCCGGTCAGGTAGTGCTCCCTGGTGCGCGCCATGTCGCCGGCCAGCACCAGCACGCCGGGGTTGAGCAGGCTGACCGCGGTGGCGAGGACGACGCCGAGCGTGCGCCCCGCCTCCTGCACCTTGGCGATGGCGGCGGCGTCGCCGCTCTGCACGAGCCTGACGACCTCGCGGCTGGAGGACACGCCGAGGTCGGAGGCCAGCGCGTGGCCGCTCGCCAGCGAGGCCACGCAGCCGCGCGAGCCGCAGGTGCAGACCCGGTCGTCGGTCTCGCGCAGGCGTACGTGGCCGATGTTGCCCGCCGCGTCCTCGACGCCGCGGTAGACCTGCCCGTCGAGCACGATGCCGGTGCCGATGCCGGTGGAGACCTTGACCAGGACGAGCGAGTCGGTGCCGCGCCAGGACGACCACCACTCGCCGAGCGCCATCGCGTTGGCGTCGTTCTCGACCAGGATGGGCACGTCGTAGGAGGCCCTGATGGCCTCGCGCACGGGATGGTCGTCCCAGCCGGGCATGAGGAACGACCTGATGACGTGCCCGGTGACGTGATCGACCGAGCCGGGCACGTCGAGCCCGATGCCGCACACGTCGGCGGCGGGCCGCCCGGCCCGGTCCAGCATGCGCTGGAACGCCTCGCGCACCCACGAGAGCACCGCGTCGGGGCCCAGCTCGATGCGCATCTCGGTGCGCTCTTCCGCCATGGAGCGGGCGGCGAGGTCGGTGAGCGCCACCCTGGCGTGGGTGGCGCCCAGGTCGGCCACCAGGATCAGCCGCCTGGCGGCGTGCACGTCGAGCACCGAGGGCGGCCGCCCGCCCCCTGACGCGCCGACGCCGGACTCGTGGATGTATCCGGCGGCGATCAGCCGGTCGACCCGCTCGGTGATGGTCGAGCGGGACAGACCGGTGTGCTCGATGAGCTCTTTACGGGTACGGCAGGAGCCATGGCGGATGAGCTGGAGGATCTGCCCTGCCGTCAGCATGGGGTCTATCCCTTCTCCGCTCCTGCGGTGAGGCCCTCCGTCAGCAGTCGCTCACTGGCGAAGAACACGATCACGATGGGCAGCGTGAGCACCACCGACCCTGCCATCAGGACCGTCGTGGGAATCTCGATGCTCCCCGCGAGCTGCGAGAGCCCCAAGGACACCGTCCAGCTCTCCCGCCGTTCCACGAGGAAGAGCAGGGCGAACAGGAACTCGTTCCACGCGATCATGAACGCGTAGAGGCCGGTGGCCATCAGGGCGGGTTTGGAGAGCGGCAGCACCACCCGCCAGATGGTCGACAACCTCGTGCACCCGTCGATCGCGGCCGCTTCCTCCACGCTTTGCGGCACGGTCTCGAAGTAGTTGCGGAGCATGTATACCGTGACCGGCACCGTCTGCGCGATATAGACGAGGATCAAGCCCACAAGAGATCCGCGCAGGCCGATCATGGTGAACAGCACGAACAGGGGGATGGCCAGCACGATCGCCGGGAACAGGTACACCGCGAGGAAGAGGAAGTGCACCTGGCGGCGGCCGAAGAAGCGCAGCCTGGCCACCGCGTACGCGCCCGGGATCGAGATCAGCAGCGTCACCGCCACCGACGCGACCGCGATGATCGCGCTGTTCCTGAGGAAGGTCAGGAAGCCCTGCCTGGTCAGCACGTTCACGTACGTGTCCAGGGTGAACGCCGACGGCCACAGCGAGCCCGGGTCGAGGATGAGCTCCTGGATGTCGCGTACGGACAGCATCACCATGTAGAGGAACGGGAACGCGGTGATCAGGAAGAGGAACGCGATCACCAGCGGCCTGAGCACCTTGAACAGGCCCCGCTCGAACCTATCCCTGCTCACGCTCGCCTCCCGCGAAGAACCTGAGGTAGACCGCCAGGAAGACGACCAGGAAGACGGCCAGCACGATCGCCTGGGCGGCGGCCGCGCCGATGTCGTCGCGCGAGGTCAGGAAGTTGTAGACGCGCACGCTGACCACCTCCGTGCCGGCGCCGCCGCCGGTCAGCAGGTAGACGTCGTCGAACTTGGTGAAGGTGAAGACGAACCGCAGCACCGACAGCAGCGCGATGATGCGCCACAGCTGCGGCATGATCACGTAGCGGAAGCGCTGGGTGGGCGTGGCGCCGTCCACCACGGCGGCCTCGTCCAGCTCCTTCGGCAGCGCCTGCAGCCGGGCCAGGATGAACAGGAACGCGAATGGGAAGTACCGCCACGCCTCGAACGCGATCACGGTGAGCAGCGCGACCGGCACCTGCACGCCGAGGATCTCGCCCTTGGCCTGGGTGAGGAACGCGATGGGCTCGTCCAGCCAGGTGTTGACGATGCCGTACTGCGGGTTGAGCATCGTCTCCCACAGGAACGCCACCGCCACCACCGGGGCCACGTACGGGATCAGGATCGAGGCCCTGACCAGCGTGCGGCCCTTGAACCTGTCGCGCAGCGCGAGCGCCGTCACCAGCCCGATCGCGATCGACAGCGCCGTCCCCGCGACGGTGTAGACGAGCGTGTTGAC
Source organism: Nonomuraea sp. NPDC049419 (assembly GCF_040676995.1). Lineage (NCBI taxonomy): Bacteria > Bacillati > Actinomycetota > Actinomycetes > Streptosporangiales > Streptosporangiaceae > Nonomuraea > Nonomuraea sp. NPDC049419. Next base: position 928,248 of record NZ_JBFAQB010000001.1, read on the forward strand.
CAGCGACGACCAGAAGCCGGGCTCGGAGATCACGTACGTGAAGTTCTCCAGCGTGTAGTGCCCGAAGACGCCCACCCGCCTGATGTTGATCAGCCGCGCGTCCTGGAACGCCAGCATGATCGCCCACAGCAGCGGCAGCACCACCACGACCAGCGTGATGATCAGCGTCGGCGAGATGAGCACGAGCCCGGCTCGGCCCTCCTGCTGCCGCAGTGTGCCCCCGCGGCGCCGGCGGGGCGGGGAGCCGGCCGGTGTGCGCGGCTCCCCTGTGCGGGTGGCGGTCACTGCCTGATCCCGCGCTTGATGCTCTCGACGTCGGCCTTGGCCTGCGCGGCGGCGGCCTGCGGGGTCAGCGACCCGTCCACGACCATGCTGAGCGCCTTGGGCACGGGCAGCTCGCCCATCGTGGCGCCGACCAGCTTGCCCTGGCCCTGCGGGATGCCCCAGCGGGCGAAGGTGTCGGGGCTCTTGCGCAGCGCGTCGAGCACGTCGGCCGGGTAGACGTCGGCGAGCGGCTTCTTGGTGTCGACGCCGGCGGGCAGCGCGTCCCACTTCGCCTCGAAGCCCTTGCGGGTCGGGAACTTGCCCTCGGGGGCCATCCCGATCCAGCGTTCGTAGCCTTCGTTCATCATGTACGACACGAACTTGCTCGCCGGGTCCTTGGCGGCGTCGCGGGTGATCGCCCAGGAGACGATCTCGCCGTACTGGGCGGGCGCGGCGCCGTCAGGGCCCTTGAGCGCGGTGACCACGCCGGTGTTCTCGGCCAGCCACTCGGGGTTCTCGCGGCACTGCGCGCAGCTCGGCAGCGCGTCCTTGCGCAGCCCGGCCAGCTCGTCGAGGATGAACGACGACCAGATCGTCATGGCCGCCTTGCCGGAGAAGTAGGTGGCCCTGGTCGAGTCCACGTCCTGCTTGCCCTTGACGGACAGGTTCTTGGCCAGGTTCGCGTAGAACTCGAACGCCTTGACGCACTGCGGCGAGTCCAGCGTGACGTTGCCCGAGCCGTCCACGAGCTGGCAGCCGTTGGCCTGGGCGATGTGCTCGAAGCTCTGCGCGGTGAAGGAGTCCTTCGGGGCGATGGCGAGCGTGATGCCGGCGACGCCGCCGGTGTTGAGCTTGGTGGCGGCCTGCTGCAGCGCCTCGTACGTGTCAGGCGGCCGCAGCCCGGCCTTGTCGAACAGGTCCTTACGGTAGAGGATCAGCTGCGCCCACCCGTCGCTGGGCACCGCGAGCAGCGTCCCGCCCGAGCTGTCGAGCTCCAGCGCCCGCGGCGAGAACGTGTCGCGCCCGAGCCCGTCCACGATCTTCCCCGGCGTCTCGGTGTCGAGCAGGTCGTTGGCCTCCAGTTCGCGGATGGACGACAGCGGCAGCGCCCCGATCACGTCGGGCAGGTCGTCGGCCGCCGCCGCGGCCGTGATGGTCTGGCTGAACTGGTCCTCGGCCACGCCGACCAGCTTCACCTTGATCCCGGTCTTCTGGGTGAACTCGGTGACGATCGCGTTCTGCACGGCCATCCGGTCCTCGAGGTTCTCCTCGGTCCAGACCGTGATCTCGTTACTCGCTGACTGCTCGCCACCGTCGTCGCCGCAGGCCGCCAGCGAGACGGCGGCCAGCAGGGCGACGGAGAGGACGGCGGTTACCTTCGTCGGCATGGCACGCTCCTCTGATTGGGGATAAGCCGCACTTACCCCTGCACGAGATGGCGCAACGTGCGGTAGGCGATACCGAGACCGGTCTGTACCCTCTCCGTGCTTCCGCTCCACACCGGGTCCTCGTGCTCGACGGAGACCACCCCGTCGTAGCCGCCCTCGTACAGCGCGTCGATCACCCGCGTCCAGTCCACCTGGCCGAGCCCCGGCACGCGGAAGCGGTACCAGCCCTTCTCGCCGCTGATCGGCCCGTAGAAGCCGTAGCGGTCGATCGCGCCGGGCAGGAGCTGGGTGTCCTTGGCCTGCACGTGCGCGACGTTCGAGATGTACGGCCGAAGCGCGGCCACCGGGTCGATGCCGAGCGCCACCAGGTGGGACGGGTCGTAGTTGAGCTTGAGCCCGAGCGTGAACATCCACTCCCACAGCTCGGGGGAGTAGGCGAGGTTGCCGGGATAGCCGTCGGGGTGCCAGCTCTTCATCACGCAGTTCTCGATGACCAGCTCGACCCCGCGGGCGGTGGCGTACTCGACGAGCGGGCCGAAGACGTCCTCGGCGCGCTTGAGGTTGTCGCGGACCGGCAGCCCGGGGTCGCGGCCGACGAACGTGCCGACCGTGGGGCAGCCGAGCGCGGCGGCGGCGTCCACGCAGCGCATCACGTGCGCGTTCACCTGCGGCCCTTGCTCAGGGTGAAGATTGTTCTCGTAATAGGCGATCGAGGAAAGCGTCAGTCCGGTCTCCGTGAAGATTCGCCGGACTCGGGCGTTTTCTGCCTCGTCGAAACAATCTACCTTGATGTGATTTCGGTCATCCGGAGCCGGCCAACCCGCGACTTCGAGAGCCTCGTAGCCCTGGTTCGCGGCCCACCGGGCAATGTCGGTAAGGTCGCTTTCCGGAAGACACGCTGTCAGAAACCCCAATTTCATCAGTCACCTCCGACAGAAGTCGTAGACTTAAGCGTGTTACGAACGCCACTACTGCGTACCAAGAATCACTAAATCTTTGACTTTTGTTTGATCATTAAACGTAAGTGTGGAGAATGCGCGTCATCACCTTCGAAGAGCCAGGCCATGTCCGCGTCGGCCTGGAGTCGCCCGCCGATCTCGTCCCGGGCACAGTGCGCGTACGCACTCTCTATTCAGGAGTCTCAGCGGGCACCGAACTCACCGCCTACCGTGGCACCAATCCCTACCTCAATCGCAAATGGGACACCGAGCGCCGGCTCTTCGTCGAGGGCCAGACGCATGCCTACCCGCTGGCCGGGTGGGGCTACCAGGAGGTCGGCGAAGTCGTCGAGGCCGCGCCCGACGTGGCAGACCCGCCGCTCGGCAGCCTGGTCTGGGGCATCTGGGGCCACCGCGCCGAGGCGGTCGTCCCGGCCGCCAAGCTCGAAGGCCACGTGCTGCCGCCCGGCGCCGACCCGCTGACCGGCGTCTTCGCCCGCGTGGGCGCCATCGCGCTCAACGCCGTGCACGCCGCCGACGTGCACCTCGGTGACCAGATCGCCGTCTTCGGCCAGGGCGTCATCGGGCTGCTCGCCACCCGCATGGCCGTGCTCAGCGGAGCCCGCGTGGTCGCCGCCGACGCCATCGCCGACCGGCTGGAGCTGGCCAGGCGCTTCGGCGCCGCCGAGACCTTCGACATCGCCTCGGGCTCGGTGGCCGAGTTCATGCGCAAGCGCGTCGAGGGCGCCGACGGTGTCATCGAGCTGAGCGGCAGCAACGCCGGCCTGCACGAGGCGATCAGGACCGTGCGCAGGGGCGGCCGGGTGGTCGCCGCCGGGTTCTACCAGGGCGACGGCGTCGGCCTGCGGCTCGGCGAGGAGTTCCACCACAACCAGGTCCAGCTCGTCTCCTCGCAGATCGGCGGCGTCGCCTCGTGGCTGGCGCACCGCTGGGACGTCGAACGGCTGCAGCGCACGTTCATGGAGCTCGTGCACCGCGGCGAGGTCGACGCGCGCGCTCTCATCAGCCACGTCGTGCCCGTAGACCGGGCCCCTGAAGCCTTCGACCTGCTCGACAAGCACCAGTCCGAGGTGCTTCAGCTCGTCTTCGAATTCAAGGAGTGACAGTGAAGCTCGCCGTACAGGAGCAGCTGCTGCCTGGCCGCAGCCTGCAGGAGAAGTTCGCCTTCGCGCTCGACGCCGGCTTCGACGCCATCGAGCTTCGCGGCAAGGGCGATTTCCACTTCGCGGGCCGGCTCACGGAGCTCAAGCGCGCGCGGGCCGACGGCGTCGTCATGCCGACGGTCTGCGTGGACATGCCCCACTTCATCGGCGACTTCGACCCGGCCAAACGCAAGGACGCGATCCAGCAGCTCCGATCGCAGCTCACCGTGATCGGCGAGCTCGGCGGCATCGGCGTCATGACCCCCGCCTCCTGGGGCCAGTTCTCCCGCCGGCTGCCCCCGTTCGAGCCGCCGCGCAGCCCGGAGGAGGACCGCGAGGTGCTGGCCGAGGCGCTCGGCATCCTCGGCGAGCACGCCCACCGCAACGGCGTGCTGATCATGCTGGAGCCCCTCAACCGGTACGAGAACCACATGGTCAACACGCTGGCCGAGGCCGTCTCGTACTGCTCGATGGACTCCATCAGGATCGTCGGCGACACCTACCACATGAACATCGAGGAGGACGACCCCTGCCGCGCCCTCATGACGGCGGCCCCCTACCTCGCGCACATGCAGATCAGCGAGTCCAACAGACACCAGCCCGGCACCGGCCACCTCGACTGGGGCGCCCAGCTCGCCACCCTCGACGCCGTGGGCTACGACGGCTATCTCGCCCTCGAATGCCGCCTGCGCGGCGAGCCCGAGATCGTCCTCCCCCAGACCGCCGCCTTCGTCAGGAAATATCTATGATCCTTCGCGACGCCGTGCGCGTCCTAGTGAGCAACTGGGACGGCAGCTACACGGTCCCCTCCCGTCGCCTCTATCCCCACCAGTGGAGCTGGGACTCCGCCTTCGTGGCGATCGGCAACGCCCGCCTGTCGCCGCGAAGGGCCAGATCGGAGTTGCTGACCCTGTTCGGTGCGCAGTGGAGTGACGGCCGGGTGCCGCACATCGTGTTCAATCCCGAGGTGGCCGAGGGCGCCTACTTCCCCGGGCCGGCCTTCTGGGCCGCGCGGGCGCCGTCGGGCGTGCGCACCTCCGGCATCGTCCAGCCGCCCGTGCACGCGCTGGCCGCGTGGAAGACGTACCTCGCCGAGCCCGATCTCGGATTCCTCGACCGCATCTACCCCCGGCTGGTGGCCCAGCAGGAGTTCCTGCGCGCCCAGCGGCGCTCGCCCGAAGGGCTGATCGCGATCGTGCACCCCTGGGAGTCGGGCATGGACAACAGCCCCGCCTGGGACGTGCCGCTGGCCGCGGTCGAGGCGGCGCCCGGTGGGTTCGTCCGCAGGGACCTGCAGAGCGTCAGCGCCGACGAGCGGCCCACCGACCGCGACTACCAGCTCTACATCGCGCTGGCCGAGGCCTACCGCGAGTCCGGCTACACCGCGCCGGGCGCGTTCCAGGTCGAGGATCCGCTGTTCAACGCCGCGTACGGGCTGGCAGAGTCGACGCTGGCGGACATCGCGCGGGCGCTCGGGCTCGACCCCGAGCCGCACGAGCGCGAGGCGGCGGCCGTCACCCGCGCCATGGTCGAGCACCTGTGGGACGGCGCGCTCTTCCAGGCCCGCGACGTGCGCACCGGCAAGCCGACCGAATCCGCGAGCGCGGCCGGGCTGACCCCGCTCGTGCTGCCCGACCTGCCGGACAAGGTGGCCGACACGCTGGTCAGGACCGCGCTCGACCGGTTCGGGCTCAAGGAGCTGCCGCTGCCCAGCTACGCCACGGACGCCGCGGAGTTCGACCCCGCCCGCTACTGGCGCGGCCCGAGCTGGATCAACGTCGGCTGGCTGGTCTGGCACGGGCTCAAGGACCGCCGCCCCGACCTCGCCGCCGACCTCGCCGACTCCATGCGCCGCGCGGTGTGCAGGTCGGGCTTTCGTGAGTACTTCGACCCGGTCACCCTGCGCGGCCACGGCTCGCGCGACTTCAGCTGGTCAGCCGCCCTCATCCTCGACCTCGTCGCAGAGCACGGCCTGAACGCACTGCAGCCGTCCGGCCGCGAGCTCTGTCATGAGACGTGGCGCTTCGCCGAACCCGACCAGATCGGTGACCACGTGCCGGCGTAGTGCCGGGCCGTGCCGCCGCAGCAGCGCGATGGTCTCGTGCGACAGGCGTTCCCTGTCCCAGGCATGCGCGAGACCGCGCGGCACCCGGCCGATCTGGGCGCAGCGCACGGTGAGTCCGTTGTGGTGGAACTCCTCCCCGAGCCGCACCTCGGGGGCGCCGCCGGTGTAGAAGGCCAGGTCGACCAGCGTGCCCTGGGGACGCAGCAGGCGCAGGCCGAGCGCCAGCGCCCTGGCCTGGCCGCGGCACTGGAAGACGACGTCGGCGCCGCGGTCGTTGGGCCCGTGCCGCCAGCGCCGCTTGAGCTCCACCGCCGGGTCCTGCGCGGCGTCCATGGTGCCGGCGCCCAGCGCGGCGGCGATCTCCAGCCGGGACGGCGTCTCGTCCACCACCACGACCTCGGCCGCGCCCGCGTACATCGCGAAGCAGGCCGTCAGCAGCCCCACCACGCCGGCGCCGACCACCGCGACCCGCCGGCCGCGCACGCCGTCGCCCAGGTCGCGCACCGCCGGGCCGTGCAGGTCGTGGGCGGCGTGCAGCAGGCCGTTGGCGCAGATCGGGCCCATGTGGGCGACGTAGATGCCGAGCAGCGGGTCGAGGTCGTCGGGCAGCTCCACGAAGCGGTCGGTCATCGGGTCGGCCACGTACGCCGTGCGGTGCCCGTACGCCATCGCCACCAGCGCGCCCTCGCGCACGGCCCGCGTCCGCGTCTCGACCACCAGCCCCACCTGCATGTAGCCGATGCCGCGCACCGGGTACGCCACCGACGGCGCGCCGTCGAGGAACAGCCCGAGCGCCGGGTCCCAGCTCGCGCCGAGGTAGGGGTTGGTGCCCTTGACGTAGGTCAGCTCGGTGCCGGCCGAGACGCCGCTGTGGGTGGTGGCGACCATGAACCCGCCGTCGGGCAGGTCGGGCAGCTTCTCCTCGACCAGGCACACCTCCCCAGGCGCCTCGATGCTGAGGGTCTCACTGGTCATCGAGCATCACCGGCCTCTGCTCGGCTGCGGATCGGGCGAGTGCCAGCGCCAGGCGGTGGGTCCGCAGCGCCTCCCCGTACGGTACGCGCACGTCGGCCGCCTTGCCCTGCACCGCGTTGATGAACTCGCGATCCACCCGCGTCTTGGCCCGGCCGTCGTCCTCGATCGCGCGGTGCCCGTCCACGAGCAGCCGGGTCTCGCTCAGCTCCAGCGCGATCCCGTCGGCGCACACCTCCAGCCCCACCCGGTGCTTGCGGGTGAGCAGGCAGGAGGTGGCGAGCAGCCCGGCCGCGCCGCCGGAGAAGCGCAGCACGGCGGAGGTGGCCCGGTCGATCTCGCCGTCCACGGGGGTTCCGCCCGGCACCGCGTGCACCATCGACACCTCGCCCACCAGCACCCGCGCCAGGTCCAGCACGTGCACGGCCTGCTCGACGATCTGGCCGCCCGACCTGCCGGGGTCGAGCCACCAGGCGACCGGCGGCACCTTGTCCAACCAGTGGCCGAGCGCGAGGTGGACGGGCCGGCCGGCGAGCAGGTCATGCGCCTGTCGGACAATGTCTAGATATCGCCAGTGATGTCCGACTGCTGAGGGCAGAGATCTCCGTTCGATTTCGGACGCGATGTTTTCTGCGGTCTGGAGGTCAAGAGACAGTGGCTTTTCCACGAAAATCGGGAGATTGCACGACAGAACGTCATGTTCTGGGTTACCGTGCGCGAAAGGAGGCACACAGACGTAGACAGCGTCCAGACCGCCGGCACTGAGCAGGTCAGCGTGGCCGCCATAGGCGGGGGAGCCGTGCTTCGAGGCCAGAGCCTCGGCCCTGTGGGGATCGGTGTCGGCGATCCCGGCGATGGTGACATCGGGGAAGCCGGACAGGACGTCTGCATGGCGAGCGGCAACATTTCCGGCACCTATGATGCCGACACGGGTCATCGGGGACACAACCCGGCATATGCCACTTGTGGGCTAAATCAAACAAACATGTTCAAGCACCTATAGATCGGGCAGAGGTCGGGACCTCTATAGATCGGGGCTGATGCATGGAAAAAGATCTGCGAGCCTTGGCCAGAGTCCGTGAATGGTACGGACCGCATTCGAGTACGGCGGCGGAATGGCCGGTCGACGCTCTGCTGATGGCCAAGGGGAACACCACGGTGAGCGTGGTGCTGCCCGCCCGCGACGAGGAGAGCACGGTGGGCGGCATCGTCGCCGCCATTCGCCGCGACCTCGTCGAGCGCATGCCGCTCGTCGACGAGATCCTCGTCGTCGACTCCAACTCCACCGACGCGACCGCCCAGCGCGCACGCGAGGCGGGCGCCCGCGTCGTCGCACAGAACGAGGTGCTGCCCCACCTCGAACCGCTCACCGGCAAGGGCGAGGCCCTGTGGAAAGGGCTTGCGGCCTCGAAGGGCGACATCGTCGTCTACATCGACGCGGACCTGCGCAGCTTCGGCCCCCACTACGTGTCGGGCTTAGTCGGCCCGCTGCTGGTGGACGCCCACACGCACTTCGTCAAGGCGACGTACGAGCGGCCGTACACCGGGGCCGACGGGGTCGTCCAGCGCGGCGGCGGCGGGCGGGTCACCGAGCTGGTCGCGCGGCCGCTGCTCAACATGTTCTGGCCCGAGCTGGCCGGCTTCTCCCAGCCGCTCGGCGGCGAGTACGCCGCCCGGCGCGAGGTGCTGGAGCAGGTCCCCTACGTCACCGAGTACGGCGTCGAGTTCGGCCTGCTCGTCGACCTGCTGCACCTCGTCGGGCTGGACGCGATGGCCCAGGTGGACCTGGGACACCGCACCCACACCCATCAGTCGATGGCCGCGCTCGGCAGGATGGCCGGGCAGATCATGCACACCGCCTGGTCGCGGCTGGAGCGCCAGGGCCGCGTGCTCGCCTCGGAGTCCCCGGGGCACACGCTGCTGCAGTTCGGGCTCGAAGGACAGGCGGGCCTGGTGGACGTGGCCGTGGCGGAGCGTCCCCCACTGGCCTCCCTCGTCCTGGAGGAGGATCTGGCATGAGAGTCCTGGTGAACGCGGGCCCGTGGCTGGAGGTGCCGCCGGCGGGCTACGGCGGGATCGAGAACGTGGTGGCCACGCTGGTGCCCGCGCTGCGCGAGCGCGGGGTGAGCGTGGTGCTGGCCTCCGTCGGCTCCAGCACGCTGGAGGTGGACGAGCTGGTCTCCGCGTACGACGAGGGCTGCTTCAGCGAGCTGCAGAAGCCGTACAACCAGGTCATGGGCATCACCCACGCCCATCTCGCCCGGGTCGTGGCCGAGCTGCGCCGGCGCGACGACATCGACCTCGTGCACGACCACGTGGAGGTGGTCGGGCCCGCGGTGCTCTCGGCGTACGGCGGCCCGCCCGTCCTGCACACCCTGCACTGGGACCTGCGCAAGCATCCCGCCTTCTACGGCGCCTTTCCCGGCGAGATCGCGGTCAACGGCGTGTCGGAGTCGCAGCTCGCCCGCGCCCCCGAGGCGCTGCGCGCCGCCTCCCTGGGCGCGATCCACCTGGCGACCCCGCTGGCCGAGCGGGACGTCCGGGTGCCGCGCGGCGAGCACTTGGTGGTGATGGGGCGCATCTGCGGGCTCAAGGGCCAGCACGTGGCCGCCAGGATCTGCCAGAAGCTGGGCCTGCCGCTGGTGCTGGCCGGTCCGGTGAGCGCCCGCGACTCGCAGGCCGAGCTGGACATCGTCGCCCAGAACCCCTACCACCCGCTGCACAGCCACCCCGACGTCCGCTACCACCTCGACCACGTGGCCCCCTACCTCGACGGCGAGGTCGTGAAGTGGGTCGGGGCGTTGGGCGGCCAGGAGCGCGACGACCTGTACGGCTCCGCCCGCGCCGCCCTGTTCCCCATCCAGTGGGACGAGCCGGGCGGCACCGCCGTCGTCGAGGCCCTGGCGCTCGGGGTGCCCCCGATCGGGCTGCGCAGGGGCTGCCTGCCGGAGATCATCGACCACGGACGTACCGGCTTCCTCGCCGACACCGAGGAGGAGCTGGCCGAGTGGGTGCTGCGGGCCGACGAGATCGACCCCGAGGAGTGCCGCCGCGAGGCCCGCCGCCGCTTCTCGCCGTCGGTGATGGCCGATCGCTACCTGGAGCTGTACGACCAGGTGATCAAGCGGCGTTAGCCGAAGCCGCGCGGCAGCACGGTGACAGGACGCGGGGACGCGCGCAGCACCTTCATGGCCAGCTCGCCGAGGAACACCCGGTGCGGCTGCGCGTCCTCGCTGGCCGCGCAGACCAGCAGCTCGCCGTCCAGCCATTCGACGTCGCCGAGCGCGGCGGCGACGTCGTGGCCCTCGGCGACCTCGGCCTCCGCCTCGATGCCGGTGCTCTCCCAGGCCAGGCGCACGGCGAGCGCGAGGTCGTCGCGGAGCCTGCCCTGGTCCTCGGTGCGCAGGTCGAACGTGAGCAGCCGCAGCGGCACGCCGAGCCGCAGCGCGGCCTGCGCCACCCGCTCGACCGCGGCGTCGCACTGGGGCCGGTGCACGTAGGCCAGCGTGAGCCTGGTCAGCTCGTCGGGCGGGACGTAGTCGGCGGGCGCCAGCATGACCGCCTCGGGTGACATGTGCAGCAGGTGGTCGGCGGTGGCGCCGATGGAGATGCGGCCGTGCTGCCCGCCGCCCCCGGAGCCGACCACGATCAGGTCGGCCTTGATCCGGCTGGCCAGCACCGACAGGCCGCGTCCCGTTCCCCTGCTCTCGAACGTGAGGTACTCGGCCGGCACCGGGCCCAGCTCCTCGGCCGCGTGCGCGAGGTTGGCCTGCGCCTCGACCGCCAGCCCTGGGCTGCCCGGAGGGTAGATCGTGGCGACCGTCAGCTCGCCCCCGGTGACACGGGTGATCACGCCGGCGAGGGCGAGCGCGTCCCGCCCGCCTGGGTCGTTCGCATATCCGACGATCACGTGCGCTCCGATCACGACGGCCGTCTTACCCACTCTCACCTGGGAATACGCCGCTTTGATCCGAACGTTGTCAACGTGCGGAGGCGTAAAGAACGTGAAGATCACTCTTGATACCCGTTTCAACGGGTCTCTCGGCCCCGTGACCCTTCGTGAAGCGGTTCAGCAGCTCAGGGCACGGGATCTCGCCTGTACGGTCGCCGCCGACGCGCTGGAGCAGAAGGTGACCGTCTTCGGCGACTGCGTCGAGCGCGGTTTCACCCCGCTGCGCAGCGAGATCATGGCCGCCTACTACGTCGCCGAGCGCGACGCCACCACCGAGGCGTTCGACCGCGGGCTGATCACCCGCGCCGAGCTGGAGTCGAAACAGGCCGCATTGGCGCGTCAGCTCCTGACCTGACGACTTTCCACCTTATGGTGGAGGCGCCGGAGCCTTCCTGTTCGTAAGGTTCTGTCCATCGGACTTTCATCGATTGGACAGGCGTGTACCACGACATCGTCGACTTCGCTCTCAGCACACCCGCATGGCTGCACACCGTCGCCGAGATCGGCACGGACGCGGGGCTCTTCGTGTTCGCGCTGCTCTTCGTGGTGGCGGCGGTGCGGGCCTGGCGCGGTCCCGCGCGCGACCTGGCGCTCGTCGTCGCCGGGCCGGCCGGGATCGTGCTCGCGTACGTGCTGAGCGAGGTCGTCAAGGTGCTCGTGAAGGAGGACCGGCCGTGCCGGGGCGGGATCGCGACGATCGCCGCGTGCCCGCCCCTCGACGACTGGTCCTTCCCCAGCAACCACTCCGTGATCGCGGCCGGCGCGGCGGCCACCCTCGTGCTGTGCCGGCGCGCCCTGGCCTGGGCGGTGTTCCCGCTGGCCGTGCTGATGGCGTTCTCACGAGTGTTCGTGGGCGTGCACTACCCGCACGACGTGGCGGCCGGCTTCCTGTTCGGCCTCGCCTTGGCGCCGCTGTTCGCGCTGCTCCTGGTGGGGGCGATCACCCCCGCCGTACGGCTGCTGCGCGCCCGCCTGCCGCGCTACTTCCCCGAGTCCGCGAACCCGTCCGTGGCGGCGATCAACCGGTCGAGGATGCCCGGCTCCGAGTAGGCGTGCCCGGCCCCGGGAATGACGTAAAACTCCGCCTCGGGCCACGCCTTGTGCAGGTCCCAGGCCGTGGCCATGGGCGTGCAGAGGTCGTGGCGGCCCTGGACGATCACGCCCGGGATGTGCCGGATCCTGTCCGCGTTCCTGATGAGCTGGTCGGGCTCGAACCAGCCGCCGTGGGTGAAGTAGTGGTTCTCGATCCTGGCGAACGCGACCGCCGTCTCCGCCTCGCCGAAGTGCTCGACCAGCTCGGGATCCGGCATCAGCGTGACCGTGCCGCCCTCCCACTGCGCCCACGCGCGCGCCGCCGCCAGCCGGGCCGCGTCGTCGTCGCCCTCAAGCCGCTTCCTGAAGGCGCCGATGAGGTCGTCCCGCTCGTTCTCGGGGATCGGCGCCACGAACGTCTCCCACAGGTCGGGGAAGAGGTACGAGGTGCCCTCCTGGTAGAACCAGCGCAGCTCCTGCGGGCGCAGCGTGAAGATGCCGCGCAGGATCAGCTCGGACGTCCTGTCCGGGTGCGTCTGGGCGTACGCGAGGGCCAGCGAGCTGCCCCACGACCCGCCGAACACCTGCCACCGCTCGATGTCCAGGTGCTCGCGCAGCCGCTCCATGTCGGCGACCAGGTGCCAGGTCGTGTTCGTGCTCAGGTCGGTCGCCGGATCCGAGGCGTGCGGGCGGCTGCGGCCGCAGTTGCGCTGGTCGAACAGCACGATCCGGTACCGCTCCGGGTCCCACTGGCGGCGGTGCCCGGCGTTGCACCCGCCGCCGGGCCCGCCGTGCAGCATGACCGCGGGCTTGCCCTCGGGGTTGCCGCAGACCTCGTAGTAGATCTGGTTGCCGTCGCCCACCTCGAGCAGGCCGGAGTCGTACGGGTCGATGGGCGGGTACAGAGTTCTCATACGTCCTGATCCTGCCGCATCCTGCCCGATGAATGGCCATACTGGCGCTGTGGCACTCGATGCGGCGGCGCTGGCCGTGGGCAGGGCAGTGGGGGAGCGGGCCGCGCGCGTCTGGCTCGGCGCGCGCTCGGGCAAGGAAAGCCGCTCCAAGGACCTCGTCGAGCTGATGCGCGCCCATTTCGCCGACCAGCTCGTCCGGCGCAAGGCCGAGCGGCAGATCGAGGACATCGCCGACTCCGTCACCGCCCGGGTGCTCAAGGTGTGCGCGCACGAGTATCCGGGGCTGACCGACGACGACCGGGGCGTGGTCCTGGCCGAGGTGGCCGGCACACTGAGCCGCGCCGACCTGTCCGACCGGGCGCTGTTCGCGGCCGCCGCCGACCCCGTACGCCTCGCCCGTGACGTACGCGCCGCGCTGCCCGCCTCCCAGGACCTGCCCGAGGCGGCCGCCCGCCTGTACGAGGTCGTGCTCGACGAGTGCTGCGACTGCCTCGTCCGCATCGTCTTACATCTGCCCGAGTTCCAGCCCCGCGCCGCCGCCGACACGCTGGCCCGGCTGGCGAAGGTGGGCAACGACATCGCCGTCATGCTCGAACGGCTTCCCGCCAGGACCCTGGAGGCGCCCGACGGCACCGACCGGGACACCGCGTTCACCCGCCGCTACCTCGAACACGTCAGCAGGACGCTCGACACCCTCGACCTCATCGGGGTGCGGGTCGAGCGGTTCACCACGCGTACGTCGCTGAGCGTGGCCTACATCAGCCTGTCCGTCTCCGCCACCAGGACCCGCCCGCGCGAGCCCGCCGCCGAGCCGTGGCACGAGCCCGCCGGCGCGCCGTCCGCCATGCGCGTGGAGAGCGCGCTCGCCCAAGGGCGGCGCATGCTGCTCAGAGGCGAGGCCGGCGGCGGCAAGAGCACGCTGCTGCGCTGGCTCGCGATCACCGCCGCGCGCGGCGGCTTCACCGGCCCGCTGACCGGGTGGAACGGCTGCGTGCCTTTCCTGATCAAGCTGCGCGGCTACGCCGACCGCGCGCTGCCCAGGCCGGAGCAGTTCCTGGACGGCGTCGCCGATCCGCTCGCCGGGCTCATGCCGGCCGGCTGGGTACACCGGCGGCTCTCGTCCGGGCAGGCGTTGTTGCTGGTGGACGGCGTGGACGAGCTGACCGGCACGCAGCGCCAGGCCATCAAGCCGTGGCTGCGCGGGCTGCTCGCGGAGTTCGGCGCGACGAAGGTGGTCGTCACCTCCCGCCCGTCCGCGGCCCGCTCGACCTGGCTCGACGGTGAGGGCTTCGCACCCGCCTTCCTCGAACGCATGACACCCTCCGACACCCGGGCCCTGGTCGAGCACTGGCACGCCGCCGTCAAAAGCGGCGACGACCTGCCCTGCCCGCCCGAGCTGCTGCCCGTCATCGAGTCCCGGCTGCTGCGCCACCTGGAGAACACCCCCAGCCTGCGCTCCCTCGCCGCAACCCCGCTGCTGGCGTCCATGCTGTGCGCGCTCAACCTCGACCGGGCCGCGCAGCTCCCGCCCAGCCGCATGGGCCTGTACGCGGCGGCCCTGGACATGCTGCTCGAACGCCGCGACCGCGAGCGGGCGATCCCCAGCTACGGCGAGTTCCGGCTGGACCGGGCCCAGAAGCTGCAGATCCTGCAGCTGCTGGCCTGGGAGCTGTCCATGGGCAACCGGGTGGAGCTGCCCTTCCGCGCGGCCGCGGCCAAGGTCGCCCGGCTCGTCGCCGGGATGCCCCTGGTGTCGGCCTCGGGGGAGGAGGTCCTGCGGTACCTGCTCGACCGCAGCGGCGTCATCAGGGAGCCCGCGGACGGCCGCATCGATTTCGTGCACAGGACCGTCCAGGAGTACCTCACCGCGCGGGCCGCCGCCGAAGACGGCGACCTGGAGCCGCTGATCGCCGCCGCGCACCGCGACACCTGGCGGGAGAGTGTCATCATGGCCGCCGGCCACGCCAACGCCCCGCTGCGCCGGGAACTCCTTGAGGGCCTGCTCCGCAGAATCCACCAGGAACCCAGGCACCGCCGCCGCCTCAAACTCCTGGTGGCCGCCTGCTTCGAAACCCTGCCCCACGTACCGGATGATCTGCGACCGGCCGTGCACGCCTGCCTCGACGACCTCATCCCACCCCGCGACTTCGCCGCCGCCCGGTCGCTCGCGACCGGCGGTGAAGCGGTACTCGACCGCCTGCCCGTCACCCTCACCAGCCTCTCGGACGACGTCGCCAAGGCCACAGTACGGACGGCCTGGTTGATCAACGGCCCCAAGGCCCTGGAGGTCCTGACCCGCTACGCGCGCGATGAGGGCGCGGACATCCAGGACGAACTCAATGAGGCTTGGCGCTACTTCGACCCCGATGACTATGCCAAGAGGGTGCTCTCCCAGACCACTCGCATGGGGCCGCTCTTCGTGGAGACCCCTGGTCAGTTCCGGGCGCTGCGCCATATACCACCTGCGGTGACGCTGCGTGTCAGGAACTTCGAGCTGGACGACTTGAGCCCTCTCCTGCACTGGCGAGATACCTTGGACCAGCTCAGGCTGTCATCCCTCACCCTGCCGACCAATCTGACTCCGTTAAGTCTCCTCACCTCGCTCACGGACGTGTTGATCAGCGCGGTGGACGTCCCCAGCCTCGGTTTCCTCACGGGGCTACCACAGCTTGTGCACCTCCACCTCGACGACCTGAGCAGCGTCGGGGACTACCGGCCACTGCGTCGCCTCACGCACCTGCGCTCGCTGGCACTCGTCGGCGCGTCGCAGCTCGACAGCTGGGACGACCTGCCGCCGCTTGATCGCGTGGAGTGGCTCACTCTCGACGGCGCATCGATGGCCACTCGGATAGGCGACGTGGTGGAGAGGGCTCCGTCGGTGCGCGAGCTGGGCCTGTCCCATCTGTCGTTGCCGCCGGACCTGAACCGGCTGCCGGAACTGTCTCTGCGGTATCTCGACCTGTGGGGCATGGCGGACCTGACCGACCTCGGCCCGGTGGCGGAGTGCACCGGGCTTGAAGGGCTCGACCTCGGAGGGACGTCCGTCAGCGATCTGCGCCCGCTGGCTTCGTTGTCCCGTCTGACGACGCTGGATCTCGCCTTCTGCGATGGGATCAACGACCTGTCACCGTTGGCCGCACTGTCCGGGTTGCGCAAATTGTGGCTGACTGGCATCGCAGTCGGCACGGATCTCGCGCCGCTCGCCGAGCTCCCATCGCTTGAGATCGTCTCCATCTCCTCTGACGCGGACCACCTGAACGCCGAACTGATCTGCGACCGCATCACGGTCGTCGATCACTGAGACCAGGTGTGCCGGTTGAGGAAGGCGCGGTCGCCGGTCGCGTAGTCGTGGAAGGACTGCTGGACCTCTGGCAGGTCCTCGACCATCGTGCGGATCAGCGTGCCCTCCTTGTACTCCAGCTCGTACCCGGGCGACACCTGCAGGAAGTGCCGGCCGAAGTTGACCAGCGCGACGAACGGGTTCTGGGGGGACATCGTGGCCAGGACGTCGTGGACGAGGCCCAGGTCGGGGTCGTTGACGATCATGCCGTCCCCGGTGTGGAGCTGCATGCCCTCGTAGACCCCGAGCGGCGCCACGTTGTGCACCAGGTCGCGCTGCGGGTCGTAGCAGACCATGCCGTGCGCGCGGGCCACGGTGAACACCTGGGCGGCGACCTCGTCCATGGTGTCGAGGTCCATCGTCACCAGCACGTGGCCGGGGTAGAGCGTGACCTCTCCCGGCAGCTCCTTGGCGACGTCGGGTGCGGGGCCGTCGCCGGGCTCGGTCCGCTTGACCGCCAGGTACGTCGCGCGCGCCTGGTCCCTGCTGATCGGCACCGGTTCGTCCCAGACCATCAACTCAACGCTCATCGGTCCATCTTGACGGACCCGCACCCGTGCCGTGCGTCACTACCTGGGTTTTTCCGAATCCGGCACCAGGTGGGCGGTGCAGTGGGCGCACCGGCGCGCCTCGGCGGGGATTTCCGACAGGCACTCGGGGCACTGCTTGGTGGTGGCCGCCTTGTCCCGCTCGAACAGCTTCACGAGCCGGGTCATCGGAGCCACGATGAGCCAGTAGACGACGGCCGCGATGATCAGGAAGGTGACCAGGTGGTTGAGGAAGTCGCCGTACAGGAAACGACTGCCGTTGATCGTGAAGGAGTAGTCGGCGAAGTCGGGTTGCCGGCCGCCGGTCACGGCGCCGATCAGCGGCGTGACGAGGTCGGTGACGAGGGCCTCGACAAGGCCGCTGAACGTGGCGCCGATGATGACCGCGACCGCCAGTTCGACGATGTTGCCGCGCAGTAAGAACTGTTTGAAACCGCCCATGACATCAGCATGTAGCCCGAACGGGCGGTGGCAAACGATGCTGGAGACGTGGGCCGTCTCCGATACCGCGCCGTCGGGGACGGCCCACCCCTTTGACCTCGGCCGGAGTAACCACGGGCGTGGCGTGGGAAGGAACAGGGTGGTCAGGGGGCGGGGTTGTCGCGTGGAGCGGGGGAACGGAACATGGGGAAAGACCGCAAGGGAGCCTCGATGATCGAGATCTGGCCGGGAGACCCCTACCCGCTCGGGGCGACGTACGACGGGGCCGGCACGAACTTCTCGCTCTACACCGAGGTCGCGGACAAGGTCGAACTGTGCCTGTTCGACGACGACAACGTCGAGTCCCGGGTGCCGCTGACGGAGGTCGACGGGTTCATCTGGCACGGCTACCTGCCGGGCATCGGGCCCGGCCAGCGCTACGGCTACCGGGTGCACGGGCCTTACGACCCGGCGAGCGGGCTGCGCTGCAACCCGGCCAAGCTGCTGCTCGACCCGTACGCGATGGCCATCGAGGGCGGGGTCGACTGGAACGAGGCGGCCTACGGCTACCGCTTCGGCCAGCCCGACTCCAGGAACGACGTCGACTCGGCCCCTTACGTGCCGCGCTCGATCGTCATCAACCCGTTCTTCGGGTGGGGCCACGACCGGCCGCCGGCGACGCCGTACCACGACACGGTGATCTACGAGGCTCACGTGCGGGGCCTGACGATCGGCCACCCCAAGATCCCGAAGCACCTGCGCGGCACATACGCGGCGCTCGGCCATCCGGAGATCCTCGACCACCTCACCAAGCTGGGCGTGACGGCGCTCGAGCTGATGCCGGTGCACCAGTTCGTCACCGACCACATCCTTGAGCAGCGCGGCCTGGCCAACTACTGGGGCTACAACTCCATCGGGTTCTTCGCCCCGCACAACCGCTACTCCAGCCAGGGGCAGCGCGGCGGGCAGGTGCTGGAGTTCAAGGCGATGGTGCGCTCGCTGCACGAGGCGGGCATCGAGGTGATCCTCGACGTCGTCTACAACCACACGGCCGAGGGCAACCACCTGGGGCCCACGCTGGGCTTCAGGGGCATCGACAACGTCAACTACTACCGGCTGGTCGAGAACGACAAGCGCTACTACGTCGACACCACGGGCACCGGCAACAGCCTGCTCATGCGCTCGCCGCACGTCCTGCAGATGATCATGGACTCGCTTCGCTACTGGGTCATCGAGATGCACGTGGACGGGTTCAGGTTCGACCTGGCCTCGACGCTGGCCAGGGAGCTGCACGAGGTCGACCGGCTGAGCGCGTTCTTCGACCTGGTGCAGCAGGACCCGGTGCTGTCGCAGGTCAAGCTCATCGCCGAGCCGTGGGACGTCGGCCCTGGCGGCTACCAGGTCGGCAACTTCCCCTCGCGCTGGACGGAGTGGAACGGCCGCTACCGCGACACCATCCGCGACCTGTGGCGGGGGCAGGCGGCCACGCTGCCGGAGTTCGGCTCCCGGTTCACCGGGTCGAGCGACCTCTACAAGGACGACAGCCGCCGCCCCGCCGCCTCGATCAACTTCGTGACCTGCCACGACGGGTTCACGCTGCAGGACCTGGTGTCGTACAACAACAAGCACAACGAGGCGAACAAAGAGGGCAACCGCGACGGCACCGACGACAACCGGTCCTGGAACTGCGGCGAGGAGGGCCCCGCGGGCATCGCCGTCGAGTCGCTGCGCGAGCAGCAGAAGCGCAACTTCCTCACCACGCTGTTCCTGTCGCAGGGCGTGCCGATGCTCTCCCACGGCGACGAGCTGGGCCGCACGCAGCGCGGCAACAACAACGGCTACTGCCAGGACAACGAGCTGACCTGGGTGGACTGGTCGGACGTCAGGGAGAACTGGCTGCTGCTGGAGTTCACCCAGACGCTGGCGGAGCTGCGCAAGAAACATCCGGTCTTCCGGCGGCGCCGCTTCTTCTACGGCAAGCCGGTACGCGGCCTCAACGACATCGCCTGGCTCACCCCGTCAGGGGAGGAGATGACCGACGGCGACTGGAACGTCGGCTACGCCAAGTCGCTGGCCGTCTTCCTCAACGGCGACGCCATCACCGAGCCCGACCGGCGGGGCCGGCCGATCAGGGACGACTCGTTCCTGCTGCTGTTCAACGCCCACCACGACACGATCACCTTCACGATCCCCAAGGACTACGGCGAGATGTGGCACACCGAGATCGACACGGCCATGCCGATCAGGCTCGACGCGCGCGTGGTGAAGGCGGGGGACGCCATCGAGGTGCCGGGCCGCAGCGTACGGGTGCTGCGCCGTGTCTAGGCCCACCTCGACCTACCGGGTGCAGCTCACCCCCGACTTCGGTTTCGCGGAGGTGGCCGAGATCGCCGGCCAGCTCCGCGACCTCGGCGTCAGCCACGTCTACCTGTCGCCGATCCTGCAGGCCACGCCCGAGTCGCGGCACGGCTACGACGTCACCGACCACTCCAGGATCAGGGAGGAGTTCGGCGGCGCGACCGGGTTCAGGGAGATGGCGCAGCAGCTCGCGGCGCACGACCTCGGCATCGTGCTCGACATCGTGCCCAACCACATGAACACCGTGAACGCCGCGTTCTGGTCGGTGCTGAAGGACGGCCCGGAGTCGCGGTACGCGAGCTGGTTCGACATCGACTGGACCGACGGCACGGTCGCGCTGCCCGTGATCGGCGACGACGTGCGGCCCGTCGTGGACGGCGACGTGCTGCGCTACCACGAGCACGCCTACCCCCACCCCGGCCACTACCGCTTGGTCGACTGGCGCGAGGGCCCCGGCTACCGGCGCTTCTTCGATGTGTCGTCGCTGATCGGGCTGCGCGTCGAGGACCAGGCGGTGATGTTCGCGACGCACGAGGTGATCTTCTGGCTGCTGGACGAAGGGCTGGTCGACGGGCTGCGCGTCGATCACCCCGACGGCCTGGCCGACCCGCGTGGCTACCTCGAACGGCTGCGCGAGCGCACGGGCGGCGCCTGGACGGTGGTCGAGAAGATCCTCATCGGGCCCGAGCGGCTGCCCGCCGACTGGGCCTGCGACGGCACGACCGGCTACGACGTGCTCAACCGGGTCAACGGCCTGTTCGTCGATCCTGACGGCAAGGAGCCGCTGGTCGAGTTGTTCACCCGGCTGACCGGGCAGCCCGCCGACTACCGGCCGGTGATGGCGCGGGCCAAGCGGGAGGTGCTCGACCTGTTCTTCGGCGCCGAGGTGGACCGGCTGGCCACGATCACCTCGTGCGCGCCTGACGCCGTGCGCGAGCTGCTCGCCGCGATGCCGGTCTATCGCGCGTACGTGGTGCCCGGCGAGCCGCCGCCGCCCGAGTCGGTCGAGATCGTCGAGCGGGCCGCCGCGACCTGCTCTCCCGCCGTCCGGCCGCTCGTGCAGGAGGTCCTGTACGGCTCCGCCGAGTCGATCGTGCGCTTCCAGCAGGCGTGCGGTCCCGTCATGGCCAAGGGCGTCGAGGACACGGCGCTCTACCGGTGGTTCCCGCTGGCCTGCCTCAACGAGGTGGGCGGCGAGCCGGACGTGTTCGGGATCCCGGTGGAGGAGTTCCACGACTTCTGCGGGCGGATGTCGCCGTACACGATGACCACGCTGTCCACCCACGACACCAAACGCTCCGAGGACGTGCGGGCGCGGCTGTCGGTGCTGTCGGAGATGCCGGGGGAGTGGGCGGCGGCCGTGGCCGAGTGGTCGGCGCAGGTCAGCTTCGACCCGCACCTCGACTACCTGGCCTGGCAGAACCTCATGGCGGCCTGGCCCATCTCCGCCGAGCGGTTCACCGACTACCTGCTGAAGGCGGCGCGCGAGGCCAAGACCGCGATCTCCTGGGTCAACCCCGACCCCGCCTACGAGCGGCGCCTGCGAGCCTTCGCCGAGGCCGCCGTGCGGCTGCCGGTGGGCGGGTTCACCGAGCGCATCGACCCGTACGCGATGGCGAATTCGCTCGGCGCCAAGCTGGTGCAGCTCATGATGCCCGGGGTGCCCGACGTCTACCAGGGCAACGAGACCACCGACTTCTCGCTGGTCGATCCTGACAACCGGCGGCCGGTGACGTACCCGCGCAAACCGGAGACCGCTTGGGACTCCGCCAAGCTGCTCGTCACCACCCAGGCGCTGCGGCTGCGGCGGCGGCTCGACGGCGACGCGGCGTACCTGCCGCTGCGGGCCGAGGGCGAGCGCGCCGGGCACGTGATCGCCTTCGCCCGCGGCGACCGTCCGCAGGCCGTGGCCGTCGCGACCCGGCTGCCCGTACGCCTGGCCGCCACCGGCTGGGGCGCCACCACGCTCACGCTGCCCCCCGGCAACTGGCGTGACCTGCTCACCGGCGGCCGCCACACCGGCCGCATCCCCCTCGCACACCTGCTCGGTCAGTACCCGGTCGCACTCCTGGAGAGACATGATCTTTGAGGTCTGGGCACCGAAGGCGACGGCGGTCGAGGTCGACACCATGGGCTCCCGCCGGGCGATGACACGCGGCGACGGAGGGTGGTGGTCGCAGGAGGTCGCGGAGGCCGGCCACGGCACGCGGTACGCCTTCACGGTGGACGGCGAGGGCCCCTACCCCGACCCGCGCTCCCGGCGGCAGCCCGAGGGCATCTTCGGACCCAGCGCCGTCTACGAGCACGACCGCTTCACCTGGGCCGACCACGACTGGAAGGGCCGCGACCTGCGCGGCGGCGTCGTCTACGAGCTGCACATCGGCACCTTCACCCAGGAGGGGACGTTCGCCGCCGCCATCGAGAAGCTGCCGCACCTCATCGAGCTGTGCGTGGACTTCGTCGAGATCATGCCGGTCGCGCCCGTGCCCGGCACCCGCAACTGGGGGTACGACGGCGTCGATCTGTACGCGGTGAACGAGACGTACGGGGGGCCCGACGGGCTCAAGTCGTTCGTGGACGCCTGCCACCGGGCCGGGCTCGGCGTCATCCTCGACGTCGTCTACAACCACCTCGGGCCGTCGGGGAACTTCCTGCGGCCCTTCGGCCCGTACTTCGCCGGCTTCGAGGGCAGCTACTGGGGCGAGGCGGTCAACCTCGACGGGCCCGACTCCGACGAGGTACGCCGCTACTTCATCGGCAACGCCCTGCAGTGGCTGCGCGACTACCACATCGACGGCCTGCGCCTCGACGCCGTCCACGCGCTGCACGACCGGCGCGCCACCCACCTGCTGGCCGAGCTCGCCGCCGAGGTGGACGCGCTCGCCTGCGCCGTCGGGCGTCCCCTGTCGCTGATCGCCGAGTCCGACCTGAACGACCCGCGCATGGTCCGCTCGCTCGACGCGGGCGGCCTCGGCATGACCGCGCAGTGGAACGACGACGTCCACCACGCCCTGCACTGCGCGGTCAGCGGCGAGAGCCACGGCTACTACCAGGACTTCGCCGACCTCTCCGCGCTGGCCAAGGTGCTCACGCACGGCGTCGTGCACGACGGGACGTACTCCAGCTTCCGCGCCCGCTCCCACGGCCACTCCTTCGCCGGCGTGCCGGGACACCGGCTCGTCGCCTGCCTGCAGAACCACGACCAGATCGGCAACCGCCCGCTCGGCGACCGCCTCCCGCTGCCCGCACTCAAGCTCGGCGCCGGGCTGCTGCTCACCTCGCCGTTCACGCCGATGCTGTTCATGGGGGAGGAGTGGGGGGCGCGCTCGCCGTTCCTGTTCTTCTCCGACCACGTCGACCAGGAGCTGCGGGGGAGTGAGGGGACGCGGCGCGCCCGCGAGTTCGTCGGGTACGGCTACCGCTGGGACGCGCCCGACCCGTCCGACGAGGAGACGTTCCTGCGGTCGAAGCTGGACTGGAGCGAGGCCAAGGAGGAGGCGCACTGGTCGCTGCTGTGCTGGTACCGCGACCTGATCGCCCTCCGCAAAGCCCTGCCCGAACTGTCCGACCCGCGGCTCGACCGGGTGCGGGTGGAGGTCGATCCGCTGGCGCGGTGGCTGGTCATGTGGAGGGGGGAGCTGGCGGTGGCGGTGAACGTCGCGCAGGAGACGGTGACGGTGCCGGTGGGCAAGGGAACGGTGCTGCTGGCGTCCGACGAGCCCATATCTACCGACACGGACGGCCTACGCCTGCCGGCCCAATCCATGGCCATCACCCGCCCCGCCTGACCTCTCATGGGGGCGCTGAACTTCCGGCGCCCCCAGCCCTCAGCCTCCGGTTCCTCGGCCCAGGGGCTTCGGTCGCCCGAGGTTATCCACAGACCGGCCCGCCGTAGCTCCCCCCATCCACAGAACCGCATTCCCATCCCCGAACCCCACCCGCCTTCGCTCATCCTGGTTGCCGTCTGATCCACGCTTCACCGGATCGCCGCAGCCAACATCCACCCTCAGTTCCGCGAAGGCCCCGACCCATGAAGATCACCCTCCCCCTGCCGGCCACCACGACCTCCCGCTTCGTCGTCGCCATGGAACACCTGCCGTTCGACCCCACGTCCTTCATTCCTTGGCGCATCGGCTCCCCCCACCGGCGAGCGGCGATCAGTGCAGCGGCCACCGGCATGCTGGCGGTCACCCACCACACCACCCAGTGGAGACCCGCGGGCGCCGGCCTCACCGACGACGAGAGACGCCGCCTGCGCCGCACCAGACAACACCTGGTGGTCACCTCGGCAGCACCCCCGCACCGGCTGCCCACCGCCGCCCAAGTGGCGAGGGCCGCCGCCAGAGCCATGGCCAAGGAGTGCGACGGCCTGCTGATCGACCCCCTGACCGCCTCGACCATCCTCACCTGCGGCCGCTGCTCGGGCGAGCCCACCCACTTCCGCCTCACCGACGACTGGCTGTCCTGGGACGTCCAGGTCCACGACGCCGCCACCTGCCCACCTTGGGACCCTGCCGACATGGGCGCCTGCGACTGCCTGCGCGTCACGTCGAGGGGCCTGCGCCGCTTCGCCCTCCCCGAGATCACCCTCGACGGCGCCGCCTGCGCCCACAACCTCTGCGCGACCAACCTCCTTCGCACGGTCGCCGACCGCCTGGTGACCGACCACCTGTCCTACCTCAACGCCCACCCGGGAGCCGCCACCCGCACGATCGACGACTTCCTCCGCATCCACCCCTCCGACCAGCCCGACGGCGGCCTCCCGTTCGCCGTCCAGCTGACCCCCTACGATGCGGACGCCGGCGAGCTGGGCCGCACGGGCAGCATCCGGCGACTCAAAATCGGCCCCACCCCAGGCGCAGGAGTGGTCACCTGCCTCAAGGTAGGCCCACCCTCAGGCTTCACCGGCTCCCTCAACAGCTGGCTCTGCGCCACCCAAGCCCCCCGCCACACCACCCCGGGCCTCGGAGCCCGGGACCTGGGAGCCCTTGAATCCACCCGGATGGCCGCATGACCATCACCCCGCAGGTCACCGCCTGCCCTCACCTTGGCTCAGCCGCCGGCCCCCGTAGGCCGTCAGCGGCTGAGGATCCGGCGGAGGACACGTTCGAGCGTCCCCAGCGGGTCCGGGTCGGCGTCGGGGGACCGCCAGGCGACGTACCCATCGGGCCGCACCAGAACGGCACCGCCCTCGCGCACGCCGTACCGCTCCATGAAGCGTCCCTCCACATCGACAAGCTCGTCACCCACCAGCAGCCGAGTGAGCCCGATCCCGAGCCGATCCTTGACCAGCCGCCCGGCGTCCATCCACACCTGACCACCGGGCTTGGCGGCCAGCAGGACGAACCCGGTGCCGAACAGGTCGATGGTGGAGATGAGCTGCCCGTCCCAGTCGAGAACGACGTGCGGGGCGCGACTGCCGGGCCGCCCGGTCGGAACACGCGGGTCCTCCAGGATCGACCCGTCATCGCCGGGCTCATCGATGATGGCGGAGGAGTGACACCGGCGCCCGAGCAGCACACCGATCGGATCCTCAAGAGGCTCGGGATACCCGACACGGGCGGCGGGCGGCATGCGTACACCGAGGTTGGCGAGCTGCGAGTCGGCCATCAGCCTGCCGATGGGCCGGCGCTCGGCATCGTAGGTGTCGAGGAAGGCCGGCCCCGCCTGCCCGCTGAGCACGAGCCACAACCGCCACGCCAGGTCACACCCGTCCTCGAGAGCGGTACTCCCACCCTGCCCTCCAGTAGGCGGCATGGTGTGAGCGGCGTCCCCGGCGAAGAACACCCGTCCAGCACGGTAGGTGTCGGCCAGCACGTGGGAGATCCCGACCAGGGGCCGGTCGAGCACCCGTACGTCGAGCTCAGGCCGCCCAGTGGCCAGCCGTACGAGCTCGACACAGCGCTCCTCGGTGAAGTCGGCCTCGCTCTCACCCTCCTTGAGATTGACGCCGAGCACGTGACTCCCGGTCCCGGTGCCGGTGACGATCACGCCGGTGAAGACGTCGTTCTGCAGATACCAGAGAGTGACCTCCCGCTCCCTGACCAGTCCCGAAAGGTCGGCGTCGAACATGATCGAGCACAGCTGCCCCAGCGGTCCCTTACCGGAGGTAGGCACGTCCAGCGCCGCCCGCAGCGGGCTGCGATACCCATCGGCGGCGATCACGTACTCAGCCCGTACGAGCCGCTCACCATCCTTATCCCTGATCACCGCGCTGACGCCGGCGGCGTCCTGCTCCAAAGAGACCAGCTCAGTGGAGAAGCGCAGATCAGCCCCAAGATCCTCGGCTTTCGTCCGCAGAATCCGCTCGATCTCCGCCTGCGGCGCCCCCACCGCAGGCACAGGTGTGAGCTCAGCCATGAAGGCGAACTCCTCCTGCTCATCGTGCACGATCATGTGCGGCTGAGGATCGGCCAGGCTACCGGCGATCGCGATCCGCATGTTCTCCCCGATGCCCGCCCAGATGGCAGTCAGCTCCTCCTCGACGCCAGGCACGGACCGCAGCATCTCCAGAGCTTGCGGCCCGACCCCGAACGCCTTGGGCTGCACGGACGTACTGGCATGCCGCTCAACCAGCATGACCGGCACCTCCCGCCAAGCCAGCAGCGCCGCCGCACTGAGCCCCGCATACCCCCCACCGACAACAAGAACCGGCACCCGCTCCTGCTCCATTGCCCCCACCTCCCGAGTCGCGTACTATCGCGTCTACAACGCAACAAGATATGTCGCGTCCAAGAGCAGGTCAAGATATATCTCGAAATCCATCCTCAGAACACGCCGCCCCACCCAGGGCCACCCTCGTGGGCCCGCACGCCGGCCTCATCGGCGACGGCAGCAGAGGCGCGACCAGCAAGGGCACTGCGACGGAGCCGCCGCCATCCCGCCGCAGCCCACTCACTCCGACTGCGGCGCGCACCCACCGCGACTGCGGTGAACCACTGCTTGGACGGTGTGCGCGCCCTTCCGGAATGGCCACCCGCGCCTGCGGCCCCCTGTCACCTCGCCGCGTAGCACTCGCCGCGGCTGCTGCGAGCTGTTGCCGGGCCGGGGTGCGCCGAGCTTTGTCGTGAGGGCGGGTGTGGTGCCGGAACGCGGTGTTGTCCCGGCGGGGTGTGGTGATCGTCGCTGGTGCGAGAGCGTGGGCTAGGGCGGTCGCTGGTGCGGGAGTGTGGTCAGGATGGGTGGAGGAGGCGGAGGAGGCTGACACGGAGGGCTTCGTCGGCCTCGGCGGCGGGGAGGCGGCCGGCGGTGCGTTCTTCGCCGGCGGTGTGGCTCAGTGTGATGACGGCTGCGATCAGCCAGTCCACCGGGAGGCGGTTGTCGAACTCGCCTGTTTGCCGGCCGCGTTCGATGACGCGTCTCAGTCGGTCGGCTACCGGGGTGTGGCGGGTCTGATCCTCGTCCGGAGGGACGGGCAGGGTGCTGAGGTGTTGCATCAGCTTGGTGTGGCGGCCGGCGGCTCTGGCGCCGGCGTCGATCAGGCGCAGCAGGGCGTCGGCGGCTGGGCCGGTGTCGAGGTCGGCGGCGTCCATCTCCGCCACCGCCTCTTCCGTGAGTCGGTCGAGCACTGCCGTCAGCAACCGTTGTCGTGAGGGGAAGTGGGCGTAGACGGTCTGGCGGGTCACGCCTGCCGCGGTGGCGATGGCATCGACGCTGGCGTCCGGCCGGGCGTCGAGCAGTTTGATCGCGGCATCCAGGATGGCCGCACGGCTGCGTCGGGCGTCGGCGCGGCGAGCGCGGGCCGGTGGGGAGCTCAATTCTTACACCTTGCCAAATTTAATAACATATGTATCTTTGACGTACTGTCAAAGTTACTACAGCCGACCGGAGTGAGCATGCGTCCACTCAGCGACAGCGACCCCAAAGAGTTCATCACCGAGTTCTTCGCCTCCTTCACGGAGGACCTCCTGCGTGACGACGACGATCCGGCGGTGATCGTGGATCGCTACCACACGGCGGACATCATCGAGATAGCCGATGGTCACCGGATGGATCGGGAGAAGTTGATCGCGCACACCCGTCCCGTACGCAAGAACCGGCCTGTGAGTCGCATGGAGGTGCACGAGGCGGTGGCCGATGGAGATCGGCTCGCCGCCCGCTACACGATGCACGTCCAGCAGCGGAAGAAGGAGTTCGCCATGGAGGTGTACTTCTTCGGGCGGTTCGCGAGCGATGGGCGGATGCGCGAGGCGCACATGCTCACCCGCACGGTCCTTGGGGAGGAGAGGAAGGGCGGTTCGGCGGCACGGGTGGCCGACGAGAACCTCGGCGAGCGTCCTGGCGGGGATGCAGGCGAGCGCTCGGATGGGCCCTCCGGCGATCGTTCTGGGGAGCGCTTCGGTGGAGGCGCCGGTGGGGAGGTGTCGGCGTGAGTACCAGTACGTACGTGGTGAGCGGTATGGCGTGTGGGCACTGTGCGGACGCCGTCACCGAAGAGCTCGAACGTGTCCCTGGCGTCACTGCCGTGCGGGTAGACGTCGAGGCGGATCGGGTCACGGTGACCAGCGATCGGGAACTGGATCTTGCGCAGGTCCGGGCCGCCGTCGAGGAGGCAGGCTACGAGCTCACCGACCCCGGCCCTGGGCAAGGGGCTGAGCGGTCGGTCTGAGAAGACGGTCGGTCTACTCAGCCAATCCTGCCGGCCGGTGGGTCGGTCTGGTCAGCCCGTGCCGTCAGTCGGTGCCGTCAGCCGGTGCCGTCAGTCGATGGGGTCAGCCGGTGCGGTCAGCCGGTCTGGGCCTTCGGACTGTGGGTCTTTGGGCTGGGGCTTCGGCTCGTGGAGGTGGGGCTGGGTCAGGTGAGGTGGCGTTCCAGGGATTCGAGTTTTGAGGTCATGCCGTCTGTTACGCCTTCTCTGATGTCGGCCTTCAGGACGAGGCTGACTCTGGGGGCGACCTCTGCCACCGCGTCCACGGCCCGCTTCACCACGTCCATGACCTCGTCCCACTCGCCCTCGATGGTGGTGAACATCGCGTCCGTGCGGTTCGGGAGGCCGCTTTCGCGGACGACCTTGACGGCGCGGGCGACGGGTTCGGCGACTCCTTCGCCGACGCCCAGCGGGGTGATGGAGAATGCGACGATCATGAGGCTCCCTCTTCGCGGCGTCAGGAGAAGATCCTAACCAGCGATACAAGCGGGGGCAGGGAAGGGCCGGCAAGCGAATCGGGGAGGCGGCGATCGCGCCTCGGGAGAGCCGGAGAGCCGGAGAGCCGGAGAGGCGGAGAGGCGGAGAGGCGGAGAGGCGGAGAGGCGGAGAGGCGGGAAACCGGAGGAGGGCTACCGGGGGTGGGGAAGCCGGTCGGGAAGCCGGGGTGGAGAGGCCCTGGGTGCGGGAGTGGGGGGATGGGGGGTTGGGTGAGGGCGGAGAGCCACGACGTTCGGGTGACGTCGTGGCTGACGCCGTACGGGTCACGCGTGGTCGTGCTCTTCCTCGTCCTCTTCCTCGCTGGGCCCCTCGGACGGCTCGACGCCGAGGACGGCCTCCCGGGGTTCGATCTCGTCGATGTGGTCGACGAGCTGCAGCACGTGGTCGGGTTCGATCAGCCACTGCAGGGCGGAGGCGCCGCTGTCGTCGGAGGCGACCAGTTCGGCCTGCTCCGTGCGCTCCTCGTCGGTCAGGTCGGCGTCGGGGTGCCTGATCTCACGCAGCGCCGCCGCCTGAAGCGCGTCCATGTCGAGCACCTCGACGGTCAGCTCGACCGTGAGACGCAGGAACTTCGGTTCTTCATCAGTCATGGCGACGATGCTAGGGCAGCTTCCACTCGACAGGCGCGGCGCCTTGCTGGACGAGCAGCTCATTGGCGCGGCTGAAGGGCCGCGAGCCGAAGAAGCCGCTGCGTGCGGAGAGGGGGGAGGGGTGGGCGGACTCGATGCGCGGGATGTCGCCGAGCATGGGGGCGAGGTTGCGGGCGTCGCGGCCCCACAGGATGGCGACCATGGGCTTCTGGCGCGCGACGAGGGCGCGGATGGCCTGCTCGGTGACCTGTTCCCAGCCCTTGCCCCGGTGGGAGGCGGGCTTGCCCGGCATGACGGTGAGCACCCTGTTGAGCAGCAGGACACCCTGCTCGGCCCACGGGGTGAGGTCGCCGTTGGAGGGGCGGGGCAGGCCGAGGTCGGTCTCCATCTCCTTGTAGATGTTGACCAGGCTGCCGGGCAGCGGCCGCACGTCGGGGGCGACGGAGAACGACAGCCCGACGGGGTGGCCGGGGGTGGGGTAGGGGTCCTGGCCCACGATCAGCACCTTGACGTCGTCGAAGGGCTGGTTGAAGGCGCGCAGGACGTTCGCGCCCGCGGGCAGGTATTGCCTGCCTTCGGCGATCTCCTTGCGCAGGAACTCGCCCATGTGGGCGATCTGCTCGGCGACGGGCTCGAGCGCGCGTGCCCATCCGGTTTCGACGACTTCGTTCAGGGGACGACCGGCCATGGGTGTTGAGCTTAGTCAGGTCTGGTACGGCTTGCCGCCGAAACGTCGGGGACGAGCCGTACCAGAATGATCACAGGGACGGTTTGCCGGGCTGGTGGAGCCAGGCGCCGAAGAGAGCCCTGAGGCGCCGGCCGGAGACGCGCTCCGCGAGGGAGACGAAGGCGGCGGTGTCGGCGTTGCCGTAGCGGTGCTCGCGGGCCCAGGCCCGCAGGATGGCGAAGAACGTACGGTCGCCGACCGTGCCGCGCAGGACGTGCGGGGTCATGGCGCCGCGGTCGTAGACGGGGGCGTGGAAGAGGTTCTGGGGGCCGCTGGGGTCGGCGGTCGGGGTCACCGAGTTGCCGAACCACTGGTGCGCCAGCTCGTGCGCGAGCAGCGACTCGCCGGGCGCGCCGGGGTAGACGGGTTTGGTCTGGGTCTCCAGCGCGTAGCCGACCTCGGGCGCGCGGGCGGGCGCCCGCCCACCCCCCTCGGGTGAACGGGCGCCCGTCAGCTCAGGCCGGTCACTTCACGGAGCCGGCCATCATGCCCTGGACGAAGTACCGCTGGAACGCGAAGAACAGGACCAGCGGGATGATCAGCGACATGAACGCGCCCGACGACAGGATGTCGACGTTCGACCCGAACTGCCGCATCTGCGACTGCAGGTACTTGGTCATCGGCTGGTTGCCGGTGTTGGCGAAGACCAAGGCGATGAGCATGTCGTTCCACACCCACAGGAACTGGAAGATGCCCAGTGAGGCGATGGCGGGCTTGCCCAGCGGGAAGACCACCGACATGAAGATCTTCCACTCGGATGCGCCGTCCATGCGGGCGGCCTCCAGCAGCGAGGCGGGGATGCCCACGAAGAAGTTCCGCAGCAGGAAGATCGCGAACGGCAGGCCGAACGCCACGTGGAACAGCACCACGCCGGGGATCGAGCCGAAGATGCCGGTGGACCCGTAGAAGGACGCGATGGGGATCAGCGCGATCTGGATCGGCACGATGAGCAGGCCGACCACGACGAGGAAGCTGACGTCACGGCCGGGGAAGTCCATCCAGGCGAACGCGTACGCCGCCATGGCCGCGATGCCGATCACCAGGACCGTGGTGGGCACCGTGATGGCCACGGTGTTCCAGAACGAGGCGGTGAACCCGCTGCCGAGCAGGTTGGCGTAGTTCTGCAGGGTCAGCTCGGCCGGCTTGGTGAAGACGGTCCACCAGCCCTCGGCGTTGTTGACCTGCGTCGTACGCATGGAGACGACCAGCAGGCCCAGGGTCGGCACCAGCCAGAACAGGCCCAGCACCACCATGATGACCTGGACGGCGCCGCCGCCCACGCGATCGACGAGCTTGCTGACCACGCTCCTGCGCGGCGTGCCGGACTCCAGCCCCGACGAGGCGCCGGAGGATGCGGTGGCGGTCGCGGTGGTCATGAGTCTCCCCTCCGGAACCGTCGGATGTTCATGATCATGAAGGGAAGGACCAGGATCAGCAGGAAGATGGCCAGTGCACTGCCCAGCCCCTGGTTGTTCCCGCCGCCGAAGGAGACGCGCCACATCTCCAGCGCGACCACGTTCGCCTGGGGTTGCACCGAGGCTGGGGCGATGATGAACACCAGGTCGAACACCTTCAAGGTATTGATGATCATCGTCACGAAGACGACGAGCAGGACCGGCGACAGCAGCGGCACGGTGATCTTGCGGAACACCTGCCACTCCGTGGCGCCGTCGATGCGGGCGGCCTCCAGCGAGTCACGCGGGATGGCCGCGAGGCCGGCCGCGATCAGCACCATGGCGAAACCTGCCCACACCCAGACGAACGCCCCGATGATCGCCGGGGTGATGAGGGTCGGGCCGAGCCAGGTCAGGCCGTTGTAGGAGGCCTCGAAGTTGTCCTTCGGCAGCCGTACGGTGTAGGTGCCGTCGGCCAGCCCGTCGAAGCGGAACGTGCCGTCGGCGGCGGTCGTGGTGGTGGCCGCGACCTCGCCGTTCTGCTGCACGGCCTCGACGGTCATGCCGGGCAGGCCCTTCTCCGTGCCGTCCACGGCGCCGCTCTGGCCGCCGCCGCCCGGCGTGAAGTCGAACCACACCGTGCCCGACAGCCCAGGACCGGTGGCGGCCTTGGCGGGCTGGGCGCCGGAGGGCAGCACGTCCGGCTTGACGCCGACGATCGGGATCAGCACCGGCTGCCCGCTCTGCACGGGCTGCTTGGTGACGACCGAGCCCGCCTCGTCGGCCACGGGCGACTGGTCGCCCTCGCGCGGCCTGGCCTCGGGGTAGCCCTGCGAGGAGGAGAACGTGTCGCTCACGGTGGTGAGGACGGCGTTGGCCAGGCCCTTGTCCGGGTTCTCCTCGTAGACGAGGCGGAAGATGACGCCCGCCGCCATCAGGGAGACGGCCATCGGCATGAACACGATCAGCTTGAACGCGGTCGCCCATCTGATGCGCTCGGTCAGCACCGCGAAGATCAGTCCCAGGGTGGTGACGATGATCGGTGCGACGACGACCCAGATGAGGTTGTTGCGGATGGTGGTGAGCATGCCCTGATCACTGAAGATCGTGGCGTAGTTGCCCAGGCCCACGAATCCGGTGCCCGCCGCGTCGAACAGGCTCCGGAAGATCGAGTAGACGATCGGATAGACCACCCAGATGCCCAGCAGCACCGCCGCTGGGAGGAGGAAGGCGATGGCGACCGCCGGCGAGGGGCCGAGGCGTTTTCTCGTACGGGGGGTTTCAGCCGGTCCGGTGGGGGGCTCGCCCGCGGTGGCCGCGGGCGAGTCCTGCCGGCCGTCCAACCGTTCGGTCACGGCCTTACCTCTTTACTTCCAGGCCTTCTTGGCCTCGGCTTCGAGCGCCTCCTGGGTGCCCTTGACATCGCTGGGGTCGCGCAGGAAGTCCTGCAGGACCTTCCACTCGCCCTTGCCGTCCGTGCCGCCGAACGCGCTGGGGGCCAGGTCGGACATGTCGTAGCGGACCGCGTCACCGGCGGAGACGATCGTCTGGCCAAGCTGCTTGGTCAGCGGGTCGGGGTAGTTGTCGGGGGAGACGTTCTTGTTGGGCGACAGGTAGCCGGGGAGCTTGGCCCAGACCTCGCCGCCCTCCTTGGAGGCCAGGAACTGCACGAGCGCCATCGCGCCGGGGTTGTCCTTCATCGCCACGGCGACGTCGCCGCCGAGCACCACGGGGGCGGTGTCACCGGCCGAGGGGAACGGGAAGTACTTCGCCTCCTCGCCCAGCTTGGCGCCCGACTGGTCGGCCTCGACGGCCACGAAGTCGGCCTCGATGACCATGGCCGCCTTGTCGGTGCCGTAGACCTTGCTCACGCAGGTCGGGAAGTCCGTCTGCATGGTGCCGGAGGTGCCGTCGACCAGGAACTCGCTCTTGGAGACAATCTGCTGGATCTTCTCCAGCGCCACCTTGACGGTGTCGTCGGTCCACGGGATCTCGTGCTTGGAGAGCTTGTCGTAGTTCTCCGGGCCCGCGGTGGACAGGTAGACGTTCTCGAAGAGGTCGGTCAGCGTCCAGCCCGAGGCGCCACAGAAGGAGAACGGCGGGGTGCCGGAGTCGGCGATGGTCTGAGCGGCCTTGACCATCTCGTCCCAGTTGGTGGGCGGCTGCACGCCGGCGTCCTCGAACGCCTGCGAGCGGTACCAGACCAGCGACTTGTGCGCGGCCTTGACCAGCACGCCGTACACCTTGCCGTCGACGGAGCCGAGCTCCTTCCAGTACGGCGTGTAGTTGGCGTCGATCTCCTTGACCACGTCGTCGGTCAGCGGCTTGAGCGCGTTCTGCTCGGCGTACTGCTGCACCAGACCCGGCTGCGGCAGGATGGCCACGTCGGGCGGGCTGCCGCCCTGGATGCGCGGGCCGAGGTAGGCACCGGTGTCCTCACCGGTGGAGGCGTAGGTGACCTCGGCGCCGGTCTTGTCGGAGAAAGCCTTGAGCACCTGCTCGAAGTTCTTCTGCTCCGCCCCGGTCCACTTGGCGGCGACTTCGAGCTTCACGCCCTGGAGCGTCTTGGCGCCGTCGGACGCGGGAGCCGACTCCGACGCCGTGGGCTCGGTGGTCGTCGGCGCGTTACCGCAGGCGGCGACGGCTACCGCGAGCCCGGCCAGGATCGCTGCTGCTCTGCCTTTTCGCATGGCTGCCTCACTGGGTTCTGATGATCTCTTGGAGTTCGGACTTCATGGAGGCCGCCACGTCCTGCGCGGCCCCGGGGGAGGGGTTGCTGAGCGCCTTGGCGACCGAACTCGCGATCACCAGGCTCAGCTGGGTGTAGTTGGCGCTCACCGGCCGAGGGTGGGCGGCCAGAATGCTCTCTTTGAGCACGGGCAGGTAGGGGAAGCGCTTGATCAGCTCGGGATCGTCGTAGAGCTCGGTCCACACGGGCGGGAACGAGCCCTCGGTGAGGACCCGGCGCTCGTTCTCCAGGCTCGTGAAGTAGCGGATGAACTCCTGCGCGGTCTGCTGGTGCTTGGAGTAGGCGCTGATCGCCAGGTTCGCGCCGCCCAGCGTGCTGGAGCCGGGGCCGTTCAGGCCGGGCAGCCGGGTCACGCCCAGCTTCTTGCCCAGCTTGGCCTTGGCGGGTCCGTACGCGTGCGGCCAGTTTCTGGCGAAGGCCAGCCGTCCCTCCTGGAAGGCCAGGCGGGACTCCTCCTCCTTGTAGCTCAGCGACTCGTGCGGGATCCAGCCCTCGCGAAGTCCCTGGAGCAGGAATTCGATCGCGGTCGCGCCCTTGGCCGGGTCGAGGGTCACCTCGGTGCCGTCGCGGCTGACGATCTCGCCGCCGGCCGAGTGCACGGCTTCTGAGAAGTTGACCGTGAGCCCCTCGTAGGCCAGGAACTGCCCGGCATAGCCTCCTATGTTGTGCTTTTTCGTGATTCGGCGTGACTCGGCGCGAAGCTCGGCCCACGTCCTGGGCGGCTTCTTGACCAGGTCGGTCCGGTAGTAGAGCAGCCCCGCGTTACTGGTGTACGGGACGGCCCAGAGCTTGTCCTTGTAGACGGCCGTCTCCACGACGGGCGGCAGGAACCTGTCGAGCGGGAACAACCCGCGCTCCAGGGGGATGATCCAGCCGTTCTCCGCGAATTCGGCAGTCCAGAAGACGTCAAGCCCGAGCACGTCGTACCGGCTGCTCTGGGCCTGGAGGTTGGCCGCCATCTGAGCACGTTGCTCGTCGGCGGCCTCGGGCAGTTCCAGCAGCGTCACCTTCTCGGCCGGGTGGGCCTCGTTCCAGCGATCCAGCAGGGGTTGCAGGTACGCCGTGGTGTCGCGTCCGGTGGCGAAGGTGATCGGGCCTGTTCCGCCCGTTCCCGTCTCGCCTCCGCCCTCGTCGCCCGTCGCCGTACAACCGGCCGCGAGAGTCACGGCCAGGAGCAGCGGCAGCGAGCGAAGCACCCTGTTTCCTCCGTGTTCAGAGTGTTTTACATACGTGTTAGGTAGATGCATTCATGTTATGCACACCTGTAATCTGTAGGTCAACGGATTGCTCTGTAACGCATACGTAACAGGACGCGGGGAGGTGGCGGTGCGGCTTCACCTGCTGGCGCTCCTGGCCAAAGAGCCGGCTCACGGCTACGAGCTGAAACAGGCGCTGGAGCAGACCTTCGGCAGTGCCTATCCTTCGCCCAACATCGGGCAGATCTACGTCACGCTCGGCAGGCTGGAGAAGGACGGCCTCATCCGGGTGGTCGACGTCGAGCAGTCCAACCGGCCCAACAAAAAGGTCTACTATCTGACCGCCAAGGGCCGGGAGGTGCTGGAGGACTGGGTCGACGAGCCGACCGAGGGTCCCCGGGTGCGCGACGAGTTCTTCATGAAGCTCGTGCTCGCCCCGCTGACCGGCATCGCCGACCGCATGGTGCTGATCAGCCGTCAGCGCCGCCACTACTTGTCACTCATGAGCGATCTCAACGAACTCCTGGCCGCCACTCCGCCGACGGATCGCGTGGCGATGCTGCTCATCGAGGGAGCCATGCTGCATCTCCAGGCTGATCTTGACTGGCTCGAGCGCTGCCAGGAGGATCTGGCATGAGCTCGGTTGTGAAAACGGTCAATCTGGTCAAAATCTACCAGGATGGCGCGGTGCCGGTGCCCGCCGTGCGCGGGGTGGATCTCCAGGTGGAGCCGGGCGAGTTCGTCGCGATCATGGGTCCTTCCGGCTCGGGGAAGTCCACGCTCGTCCACATGCTGGGCGGGCTCGACGCGCGTACGAGCGGGGAGATCTGGCTCGACGGCAAGCGCGTCGACACCCTGTCGGAGAGCGCCTGGGCGCTGCTGCGGCGCAAGAAGATCGGCTTCGTGTTCCAGTTCTTCAACCTGGTCGCCAACATGACCGTCGGCGACAACGTCGAGCTGCCCGCGCTGCTGAGCGGCGCCTCGCCCAAGGTGGCCCGCGAGCGCCGCGAGAGCCTGCTGGAGGCGCTCAACCTCACCGACCGGGCCGAGGCGGCCCCCGCCCAGCTCTCCGGCGGCGAGCAGCAGCGGGTCGCGCTGGCCAGGGCGCTGGCCAACCAGCCGAGCCTGCTGCTGGCCGACGAGCCCACCGGCAACCTCGACAGCCGCAACACCCGCGACGTGCTCAACCTGCTCAGCAAGGTGCACAAGGAGGGACAGACCATCGTCATGGTCACCCACGACGCCCGCGTGGCGAGCCTGGCCGACCGGCTGGTGTCGCTGTTCGACGGCGAGATCGTCGACGACGGCCGCATCGCCCGCCGCCGCACCCGCACGGCGGGCGAGGTGATCGACCTCCGATGAGCACGTCTCTGGCCGGCAGCCGGTGGATCAGGGCCGACCTCCGCGCCAGGAGGGGCCAGGCCGCGCTGACCGTGCTGGCCGTGGCCGGCATCGTCGCCGCGCTGATCACCGCGGCGACCCTGCTGGAGGACGGCACCAACCCGTGGCGCAGCCTGTTCGCCCAGACCGACGGAGCCCACGTCTGGCTCTACACCAAAGACAGCCCCCAGGTCGCCTTAGGCGGCATCGAGGGCGTCACCCAGACCGCCGGCCCCTACCGCTCGGCGCCCGTCACCGTGGCCCAGAACGGCAAGAAGGAGCCGGCCGCGCTGCGCGCCATGCCGGCCACGCCGCCGGCCGTGGCGCACCCCGTGGTGGCCGAGGGCAGGTGGCTCGACCCGTCCCAGCCCGACGGGGTGGTGGTCGAGCGCTCGTTCGCCGACTCGCTGGGGCTGCGCATCGGCGCGCCCTTCTCGATCATCGCGCTCAGCGGCCAGCGCCACACCCTCTACGTACGCGGCATCGCCGACTCCGCCGAGCAGGGCTTCTACCCCGAGTGGACGCCCGGCCTGGCGTACGTGCTGCCCCTCATGCTCGACCGCATCGAGCCCATGCTGGGCCGCAGCGAGTGGGTGACCGGGCTGCGCCTGACCGACGCCGAAGCCTCCCAGGTGGTCTCCCAGCGCGTCGTGGTCATGCTGGAGGACCGCCTGCAGCGCGTCTACACCTGGCGCGAGGTCAGGGCGGCCATGGAGCTGGACAACCGGCTGCTGGGCACGCTGCTCGCGCTGTTCGGCGTGGTCGGCATCGTGGCCGCCGCGCTCGCGCTGGCCAACGCGGCCGGCGGCCGGGTGCTGGGGCAGCTGCGCGACCTCGCCACGCTCAAGTCGATGGGCTTCACCAGGGGGCAGCTCGCGCTGCTGCTCCTCGTCGAGCACGGCGCGCTCGGCCTGCTGGGCGTGGCCATCGGCACGGTGGCGGGCTGGGGCGTGATGGCGGCCGTGCTCGGCCCGACGTCCGTGGCGCCCATCCCGGTGCTGGCCATCGTGGCGGGCACGGCCCTGCTGGTGCTGGCCGCCGTCGGGGTGCCGGCCTGGCGGGGCGGGCGCACGCCGCCGATCCCCGCCGCGCCCGCGGCGCCGCCGAGCGGCCGCCTGTCCAGGCTGGCCCGCCTGGCCCTCCTCGTACGCCTGCCGCCCGCCCTCGTGCTCGGCACCCGCGACGCCTTCACCCGCAGGGTGCCCGCGTTCCTGACGGCGTTCGGCCTGGCCGTGCCGATGATGATGATCACTATCGGGCTCGGCGTCTGGGCCACGCTGGACAACTTCCTGGCCCATCCGGAACAGGTCGGCCAGCACGCCGCCCTCTACGTACGTCCCGGAAAACTGGAAGCGGCCGCCGCCGAGAAGCTGGCCGGCAGAGACCGCGACGTCAGCGCCGTCTACGCGGGCACCGACGTCAACGCGCTGGCCCCGGGCGAGGCCCGCTCGGTGCGGGTGCGGGCGATCGGCAGCTCGACGGACCCCTACCCGTTCCCGGTGGTCGAGGGCCGCATGTACACCCGCCAGGGCGAGGCCGTGGCCGGGCAGGGCCTGCTCGACCTGCTGGGGGTGAAGATCGGCGACCGGGTGCGGCTCACGGTGGGCGGCACCCCGCTGATCGTCCGGATCGTCGGCAGGACCGTCGAGCCGGAGCAGGACGGCGAGGTGCTCTCGGTCGGCATCGACAGCCTGGCGGCGAAGGACTCCGTGCCGCCGGAGTATTACGCGGTGGCGCTCAAGCCGGGCGCGGACCCCGGCGAGGTGCGGGGAAGGCTGCTCGCGGAGTCGGGCGAGAGCCTCGACGTGCAGGCCGCGGTCAACCCGGCCGACCGGCTGTCGATCATCAGAGTGGTGATCGTGGCGATGATCGCCGTGCTGGCCCTCATCGGCCTGGCCAACCTGCTCACCGCCAGCGCGCTCGGCCTGCGCGACCACGCCTTCGACCTGGCCGTGCTCAAGGCCATGGGGCTGACCCCGCGTCAGGTCATGGCCACGCTGGTGACCGGCACGGGCCTGCTGGTCGTGCTCGGCGTGGGCGTGGGCGCCGTGGCGGGGGTCAGCGTGGTCACCGGCCTGATCGACCTGCAGGGTCACACCAGCGGCGTCGGCGCGGGCATCGGCCGCGCGCCGTCGCCGGTGACCCTGACGGTGACCGTGCTCATAGCCGTGGGCACGGCCCTCGCGGTCGCGCTGATCCCAGCGCGCCGCGCGGCCCGTGCCCAGGTGCCGGTCACCTCTCGCTGATCGCCTTGAGCTCGCTCCGCTCGTCCTTCTTCAGGGCGAACCAGTAGAAGCCGTGGCCGGGCAGCGTCAGCAGGTAGGGCAGCTCCCCGATGGGCGGGAACTGCACGCCGCCGCGCGCCTCGACCGGGATCATGCCCTCGAAGCGGCGCAGGTCGAGCTCCACCGGCTGCGGGAACTTCGACAGGTTGTTGACGCACAGCATCACGTCGTCGCCGTCCTCGCGCACGTACGTCAGCACGGACGGGTTGGACGACCACATTTCGGTGTAGGCCCCGACGCCGAACACCGGGTGCTTGCGCCTGATCTCCAGCATCTTGCGGGTGAAGTGCAGCAGCGACCCCTCGTGGCGCTGCTGGGCCTCCACGTTGACCGCCTGGTAGCCGTAGATCGGGTCCATGACGGCGGGCAGGTAGAGGCGGCCGGGGTCGGCCGAGGAAAAGCCGGCGTTGCGGTCGGGGCTCCACTGCATCGGCGTGCGGACCGAGTCGCGGTCCTCCAGCCAGATGTTGTCGCCCATGCCGATCTCGTCGCCGTAGTAGATGATCGGCGAGCCGGGCAGCGACAGCAGCAGCGCCGTGAACAGCTCGATGCGGTCACGGTCGTTGTCGAGCAGCGGGGCCAGGCGCCGCCTGATGCCGAGGTAGGCCCGCATGCGCGGGTCCTTGGCGTACTCCTTGTGCATGTAGTCGCGTTCTTCCTCGGTGACCGTCTCGAGCGTCAGCTCGTCGTGGTTCCGCAGGAAGATGCCCCACTGCGCGTGCTCGGGCAGCTTGGGCGTGCGGGACATGATCTCGGAGATCGGCTCGCGGGTCTCCTTCTTCACCGCCATGTAGATGCGCGGCATCAGCGGGAAGTGGAAGGCCATGTGGCACTCGTCGCCGCCCGTGGTGGGGTCGCCGAAGTATTCGACGACGTCCTCGGGCCAGCCGTTGGCCTCGGCGAGCAGCACGCGGTCGGGGTAGAGGCGGTCGACCTCGGCCCTGATCTTCTTCAGGTAGGAGTGCGTCTCGGGCAGCCCGGCGCAGGCCGTGCCCTCCCGCTCGAACAGGTAGGGCACCGCGTCAAGACGGAAACCGTCGATGCCGAGGTCCAGCCAGAACCGCAGCACCTCCAGCATGGCCTCCTGCACCGCCGGGTTGTCATAGTTCAGGTCCGGCTGGTGGTGGAAGAAACGGTGCCAGTAGTACTGCTTGCGCACCGGGTCGTACGTCCAGTTGGACTCCTCGGCGCCGATGAAGATGATCGGCGCGTCGGGGTAGCCGCCGGGATGGTCTGACCACACGTAGAAGTCGCCGTACGGCCCCTCGGGGTCGTGCCGGGACGCCTGGAACCAGGGATGCCGATCGCTGGTGTGGTTCATCACGAGGTCGGTGATGATCCGCAGGCCGCGTTCGTGGGCGGCCTCGATCAGCTGGACGAAGTCCCCCAAGTCCCCGAAGTCGGGAAGGATCTTCATATAGTCCGAGATGTCATACCCGCCGTCGCGCAGCGGCGACTCGTACAACGGCAGCAACCACAGGCAGTCGACGCCCAGCCACTCGAGGTAGCCGAGCTTCTCGATGAGACCACGTAGGTCGCCGGTGCCGTCACCGTTGGAGTCCTTGAACCCCCGGACGAGAACCTCGTAAAACACCGCCCGCTTGTACCAGGCTGGGTCTTCCGAGACGAAGGCCTCGGAGATCGGCTCCGGCGTTGGGGATGCGTTGATCATGATGTCGCTCACAGGAAGAGATGTGGGCAGGACGAAGTCACCGGTTGCCCCGGCGTTACTATCTGGTGACCGCGCCGCGTGGAGTCGTCATCCCTGCGAACTCCACTGCCCTCGAACGAGACCGGATTTGTGATCTGGTGCCCGTTTGTGCGGCGCTTACGGGCCGAACACTACCAGCCCGTTGGCTTTCCGGAACCCGCTTCTGCTGTGCGACGGTTAATACCCGAGAGATCCGTATGTAATCGCCCTGTTACCCAGAGTTCACTAAAAAGGTGGCGCGACGTCCGAGAGGTCGTTCTCGAAGTCGCTCAGCCACAGCCCGAACAGCACGAGACCGCGCACCCAGAAGCGGTCGTTCCAGCCGTTGAACCTGGTCAGAGCGTCGGGACCGCCGGCCACCACCTCGTGCAGCTCGTCCGACAGCAGCCCCGGCACCCGGCTCGCCACGACCTCCAGCATCCGGTGCGCATAATTTCGGGCAGGAGCCGCCGTCGAACGCAGCGGGACCCTCATGAGCGGCTGCTTGACCACGTTCGTCGAGGGCAGAGCGGCCACCCGCGGATTGGCCGCGTGCAGCACCTCGCGGTAGAAGCGGCCCTGGTGCTTGCGGGCCACCCCGACCGACAGCGCCGCGTCGAAGAACTCCGGATGGATGAACGGCGCCAGGAACGACGCCTCGGGGCCCACCAGGTTCACCGCCGAGCGCGCGATGCCCCGCACGGTCCTGGTGTGCAGCACCGACAGCGGCAGCTCGGCCCGGTGGCCGTGGAACATGGAGGTGGCCGCGAGGAACTGCTCGCGTACGGTCTCTTCCATCCACTGCGCGGCCGCCTTCGACAGGAACGGCTGCGACGGCTGCCCCAGCGACAGCGAGCCCAGCACCGCCGCCGAGCGCTCGGCCTGCGTCCTGGCCTCCAGCGCGGCCCCGCTGACCATGAAGTTCTTCAGCAGCGGCCCGCCCGCCAGACCGTCCACCAGGATCCGGCCCGCGCCGTGGACCTCCTTGGCGAAGGGGGCGTACCAGGCGTGGTGCGGCGTCAGGTACTCCAGCCGGCGCGCCACCTCCATGGCGTCGGCCGGGTAGGAGGCGGCGTCCTGCGGGATCACCCGGTGCGGGATGCCCAGCTCCCTGGTGATCGCCCTGGCGAACGCGATGTCGGTGTCGGTGCCGTCGTCGGGGCTGGTCGTCCACGACTCGACGTCCGCGCCCCTGGCCTTGGCCACGCCGGCCAGCAGCCGGGAGTCGTAGCCGCCGCTCACCGGCACCAGCAGCGGGCGGCCCTCATAGCCGGCGTAGACGTGGCCGAGCAGCTCGACGATCTCCTGGGGGCTGATCCACGCCTCGTACGGCTCCGTGCGCAGCCAGCGCGGCAACCGCCGCTCGGTGGTGAGCCTGCCGTGCTCCCACACCAGCGCGCTCGCCCCCGGCAGCCGTTTCACCTCCGTGTACGGCGTCGCCTCGCCCAGCGGGAACGTCACCTGCAGGATCGAGGCCCACGCCGACCAGTCGATCGCGACGGGCACCAGGTTGAGCAGCGGCTGGATCAGCGACGAGAAGTAGACCGCGTCGTCCACCTGCACGTAGTAGACGTCCACCAGGCCGAGCGCGCCCGTGTGCAGCGCCACCCGCCCGCCGTCGCCGATCAGCCCGGGGGTCTCGTACGTCTCCGCGACCGTGATCCACTCGTCCTCGGCCGCGTCCGGCCGGCGCTCGCCCCAGGCGAACGCGTACGCGTCACCGGAGCGGTGGTAGGGCGGCAGCGGCGTGGAGCTGAACAGCGCCGCCTCGGCCGACTGCAGCGCGGGCCAGACCTTCGGTCCCGCGGTGGTCAGCTTGCCGAGCAGTGCGGTATCGATCCGGCCGAGAGCGCCGCAGACGTAGGGCCTTACGTTGAACTGCACCGGATCTCATCCCTTCGAGACGCTTCCGCAAAAGAGTATCCTTTGCCGGGCTGAGAGAGTGGAGGTCCGGTTTGTCGACTGAGCTAGAGAGTACGCGGAGAGCGCTGCGTGACGCCGTCGCGCAGGCCGAGCGTGCCGCCGAGCTGGCCAGGCTGCTGGACGCCGCCCAGGCCAGGCTGGCCGAGGCCGAGCAGCGCGCCGAGGAGGCGAAGGCGCTCGCGGAGCAGCTCAGCGAGACCGAGGAACGGCTGGCCGCCGAGCAGGCCGCCGCGGACAAGCTGCGCAAGGAGCTGGCCGAGCAGCGCTTCCAGGCCGAGGTGGCCAACTGGAAGCTCTCGTCGATCAAGGTCGCCCGCTGGAACCGGCTGGGCGACGCCATCAAGAGCGGCAAGAGCAACCCGGTACGCCTGGCCAGGGGCCTCAAGGGCGCCGCCAAGCCGGTCAAGCGCCCCACCGCGCCCAAGCGCAAGCCCGTCGCCACCGCGAACAGGCCCAAGGACGAGCGCCCTGGCGCCGCCTTCCAGGCCACCACCAGCACCAGGACGCTCGGCGGCGCCCAGTTCAAGCTCAAGCCCTTCCGGGTGCCCACCGGCCCCAACA
Source organism: Nonomuraea sp. NPDC049419 (assembly GCF_040676995.1). NCBI lineage: Bacteria > Bacillati > Actinomycetota > Actinomycetes > Streptosporangiales > Streptosporangiaceae > Nonomuraea > Nonomuraea sp. NPDC049419. The sequence goes on from NZ_JBFAQB010000001.1 coordinate 971,242, forward strand.
CCCGGCCGCACCTGACCGCCGCCGTCATCGCCGACCCGCACGCCGAGGCGCTGCTGCGCTACGAGTGGCGGCAGACCACCGGCTTCACGCCCCGCGACTTCGCCAGGGTGCTCCCGCTGGAGGTGCCCCACCTGCTGGTCGTGGAGTCCGTCACGCAGGGCCCGTGGGCCGAGGAGATCATCGGCGAGCCGGGCGAAGGGCTGAAGTCGCTGCTCGCGTGGTGCGCCGAGCGCGGCATCCGCACGGTCTTCTGGCACACCAAGGGCGACGTCTCCGCGTACGCGCAGGCCGCCGACCTCTTCGAGCACCGCTTCACCGCCGACCTGACCGTGGCGTGGCCGCGCCTGCAGTTCGGGGTGCAGCCCCGGGTGCACAACCCGCTGCCGCTGTCCGGTGGCCGCATCGACCGCGTGCTCACCCTCGACCAGCTCCTGCCCGAGCACCTGACCTACCCCGACGTGCTGACCTCCTACCGCTGGCCGGCCGCCGCCGACTGCCCGCCGGGCACCCCGCAGTGGCGTCTCGCCGAGATCGCCGCCTGCGGCACGCCCATCGGCACCGAGGCCGACTCGCGGCGGGCGCACGTGGCGCTGCGGCGGGCGTACGCGATGGGCACGATGAGCGAGCGCATCGACGAGATGCTCGACGCGATCGGCCTGCCCAGCGCGCGGCCCACGCTCAACACCTCCGTGCTGCTGCCCATCGTCGACCCCTACACGATGGAGCACGCGCTGGCGCAGGTCGCCCGGCAGCCGGGCGTCGACCAGCTCATCGTCATCGGGCCGCCCGAGGCCGAGCTGCGGGCCCGCGACGTGCTGCCGGACGTCGAGGTCATCCACCGGCGGCCGGCGCCGTCCATGACCGTGGGCGCGATGCTCAACGCCGGCATCGACCTGTGCGAGGCCGACCTGGTCGCGGTCATGGACCCGCGCGACGTCTACGGCTCCCACTACCTGTCCGACCTGCGCAGGGCGTTCCTGTTCAGCACCGCCGACATCGTCGGCAAGGCCGCCTTCTACGCCCACCTGCGCAAGCCGCAGGCCACGCTGCTCAAGCAGCCAGAGGCCGAGTACACCTACCTGCCCGAGATCGCCGGCGGCACCCTGCTCGCCCGCCGCAACGCGCTGCGCGAGCTGGGCTTCGCCGACCTCACCGAGGGCTGGGACGAGGTGCTCATGCGGCAGTGCCGCACCGACGGCGTCAAGGTCTTCTCCGCCGACCGGTTCGGCTACGTACGGGTGCGCGACGAGGACCGCTGGCTGCTCGGCGCGGCCCAGCTCGTCGAGTACGGCTCCGCCGAGCCCCACGCGCTCATCTGAGCCACAGCAGCAGCGCCAGGGCCGTCAGGGCGAGGCCGCTCGCGGCGCGGAGCCACGTCCCGGTGGTGGACTCCCCGGTGGACTCCCCGGTGGACTCATCGGTGGACTCCTCCTTGAAGCCCCACAGCAGGAACTCCTGGGCGAGGACGACCAGCGCGAGCCACGGGCTCCACGCGATCAGCGGGAAGGCGGCGACGTCCTTGGAGAGGTTCGCCGCGGCCGGGAGGAGCCGCTTCGGGCTCAGCGGATGGCCTGGGGACGGGCCCGTCATGCCGCCGTCCTGCCGGGCGGCGTCGACGGTGGCGGCGCCATTGACGAGTGCCACGCCGATCAGGGCGTTCAGGAGGACCGTGGCCAGCCCCAGCCACGTCGCCTCCGCCGCGCCGAGGCCGGGCCAGAGCACCAGGGCCAGGCGCAGCAACCCGATGGTGACGATGATCACTGCGCCGGACAGCCGCATCGCTCGGCGCCCGCCGCCGGTCGCCTCGGCGGAGAGCACCCCGCCCACGGCCGCCGCCGCGAGGCCCCCGATCACCATCACCACCGCGAGACCTAAGGAGCCCCAGGTCGGCCAGGCCACCGTCAGGCCCACCGCCGCCCCGGCGATCAGGATCATGAGCAGGTTCCGCCACATCTCGTGCCGCCGGTTCTTCGACAAGCTGATCTCCGCGTTCACGCCCGCACCCCCGTCCGCTCTTTTGGGGAGGAACGAGCCGCGTCCCTGACGGGGTTCCATGCGCATAAAGTTTTCGAAGTGACGTCCGATGAGCTGGTCGCCGTGCTAGGGGAGCCGCCCGTGCCCGACGGCACGTGGGAGCACGAGATCCGCTACGTCTCCGCGGCGGCCCTGCGGCGCCGGGTGCCGCCCGATGGGCTGGCCGAGCGGGTGCGCGCGCTCGGGGGCGTGGTCTCCGCCCAGGTGGCGGGGGCCGGGTTCCTGCGGATCGTCGTGGACGACCCCATCGGGCTCATCGAGGCGGCGCCGGTGCCGTACGAGCCGGCCTGGCCCGACTTCCCCCGCACCTGGGACAACCCCGGCTTCGTCGTGCGCTACGCGCACGCGCGCGCCTGCGCCGTGCTGAGGTGGGCGGCGGACCTCGGGGTGCCGCGCGGCCCGGCGGGCCTGCCTGAGGACGCGGCGCACCGGCACGTGCTCAGGGTCCTGGCCGAGCTGCCGGGACGCCGGTCGAGCAGGGACCCCGGGTGGGAGGCGTACCTGGTGCGGCTGGCGCTGGCCTACCACGACGCGCACGAGCGCGCGCCCGCCGTTCCGGTGGGCGACGAGGAGCCGTCGCCGGCGCACGCGGCCCGCGTGCGGGTGGCCGATGTGGTACGTACGGTGCTTCCCGGCCCAGAGCGTCTGTGAGCAGAAAATATCCGGTGAAACGGCGAAAAAGAGTAAAAATTACCCTGCCAGACCTTGATCGCGTCTCGATACGTGGTCACAGGGTCATGGCTTACTTGCGCTTCCGATAGCCTCGATCGGGTGAGTCGATTCGCCCATCCCGCCGGGGACCGGCACGCCGAGATGCTGCCCCACGAGCGCCCGCCGCAGGCGCCCGCCGACCTCAACCGGATCAACCCCGCGATCTGGCCCCGAACGTCGAGCCGGGCCGACGGGGCGCTGACCGTGGGCGGGGTGGACGTACGCGACCTGGCCCGCGAGCACGGCACCCCGCTCTACGTCATCGACGAGGACGACGTGCGCTCGCGCATGCGCGACTACGCCACGGCCTTCGCCGGCTCCGAGGTCCACTACGCCGGCAAGGCGTTCCTGTGCAAGGAGATCGTGCGCTGGCTGCTCGACGAGGGCCTCGGCCTCGACGTCGCGAGCGGCGGCGAGCTGGCCGTCGCGCTCAGCGTCGGCTTCCCCGCCGAGCGCATCACCATGCACGGCAACAACAAGTCCGCCGTCGAGCTGCGCAGGGCGCTGGAGGCCGGCGTCGGCCACATCGTGGTCGACTCCTTCGACGAGATCGCCCGCCTCGGCCACCTCGCCCAGGAGCACGGCAAGCGGCCCAAGGTGATGATCAGGGTGACCACGGGCGTCGAGGCCCACACCCACGAGTTCATCGCCACGGCCCACGACGACCAGAAGTTCGGGCTGTCGCTCAACTCGGGTGCGGCGGCCGAGGCCGCACGCCGCATCCTGGCCCTGCCCCAGCTCCAGCTCGTCGGGCTGCACTCCCACATCGGCTCCCAGATCGTCGACACGGCCGGGTTCGAGGTCGCCGCGCGGCGCCTGGCCGGCCTGCTCGTCGAGATCAAGGACGAGCACGGCGTCGTGCTGCCCGAGCTCGACCTCGGCGGCGGCTACGGCATCGCCTACGTCGAGGGCGACGACGCCCCCGACATCAAGGAGCTGGCCGACGGGCTGCGCGAGATCGTCACCAAGGTGTGCACCGACGCCGGCCTGCCGGTGCCCCGCCTCACCATCGAGCCTGGCCGCACCATCGTCGGCCCGGGCGGCATCACCCTCTACGAGGTCGGCACCATCAAGGACGTCGAGGGCCTGCGCACCTACGTCAGCATCGACGGCGGCATGAGCGACAACGTCCGCACCGCCCTCTACGGCGCCGAATACACCGCCGTGCTGGCCAGCCGCGCGAGCGAGGCGGAGCCCATGCTCAGCCGCCTGGTCGGCAAGCACTGCGAGAGCGGCGACATCATCGTGCGCGACTTCCACCTGCCGAGCGACCTCGCGCCAGGCGACCTCATCGCCGTCGCCGCCACCGGCGCCTACTGCCGCTCGCTGGCCAACAACTACAACTACCTGCCGAGACCCGCCGTGGTCGCCGTCTCGGGCGGCGCCTCCCGCGTGATCGTGCAGGGCGAGACCGAGGACGACCTGTTGAGGGGGCAGCTGTGAAACCGCTGAAAGTGGCGCTGCTGGGCTGCGGCGTGGTCGGCTCCCAGGTCATCAGGCTCATGCACGAGCAGGCCCCCGACCTCGCCGCCCGCGTCGGCGCGCCGCTCGAACTGGCCGGCGTCGCCGTGCGCAGGCTCGGCCGCAAGCGCGACGTCGAGGTCGATCCTGCGCTGCTCACCACCGACGCCGAGTCGCTCGTCACCCGCGACGACATCGACATCGTCATCGAGGTCATCGGCGGCATCGAGCCGGCCCGCTCGCTGATCACGGCCGCTTTGTCGAGGGGCAAGTCCGTGGTCACCGCCAACAAGGCGCTGCTGGCCGAAGACGGCGCCACCCTCCACGAGGCGGCCAGGGCCGGCAACGGCGACCTCTACTTCGAGGCCAGCGTCGCCGGCGCCATCCCGCTGCTGCGCCCCCTGCGCGAGTCGCTGGCCGGCGACCACGTCAAGCGGGTGCTCGGCATCGTCAACGGCACCACCAACTACATCCTCGACAAGATGGACTCCACCGGCGCCTCCTTCACCGACGCGCTCGAGGAGGCCCAGACGCTGGGCTACGCCGAGGCCGACCCGACCGCCGACGTCGAGGGCTTCGACGCCGCCGCCAAGGCCGCCATCCTCGCCGGGCTCGCCTTCCACAGCCGGGTGCGGGCCGAAGAGGTGCACCGCGAGGGCATCACCGAGATCACCGCCACCGACGTCGCCTCCGCCAAGGCCATGGGCTACGTCATCAAGCTGCTGGCCATCTGCGCGCGCTCCGACGACGGCCGCTCCTTCGGCGTGCGGGTGCACCCGGCGATGATCCCGCGCAGCCACCCGCTGGCCGGGGTGCGCGAGGCGTACAACGCGGTCTTCGTGGAGGCCGAGTCGGCGGGGCAGCTCATGTTCTACGGCAAGGGCGCCGGCGGCGCGCCCACCGCGTCCGCCGTGCTCGGCGACCTGGTGGCCGTCGGGCGCAACCGCCTGGCCGGCACCCGCGGCCCCGAGGAGTCCACCTACGCCGAGCTGACCGTCCACCCCATGGGCGAGACCGTCACGCGCTGCCACGTGGCGCTCGACGTCGCCGACAAGCCGGGCGTGCTGGCCCGCGTGGCCGAGCTGTTCTCCAAGCACGACGTGTCCATCCAGACCGTCCGGCAGGAGGGCAGGGGCGACGACGCCCAGCTCGTCATCGTCACCCACCGCGCCACCGACGCCGCGCTCTCGGCCACCATGGAGGGGCTGCGCGAGCTCGACATCGTCCGCGCGGTGGCCAGCGTGATGCGCGTGGAGGGCGACGAAGTCGGCTGAAGGGGCGGTAATCGCCAGATCGCTCCTGAAACGGGCGTAAGGTAGGCGCCGCCGATTCCGTCCCTGCGCCCGAGGAGCAGCCTGCGATGTCCGAGACCCCCTGTGGCTTCGCGCGTACGCCGGAGAAGGGGCTGGCCCGCCTCCACTGGAACACCGGCGAATGGGCGGTCGAGGGCGGGCCGCCCGAGGTGCCGGAGCTGCGCCCGCTGCGCGGCCTGGAGGTCGAGTGGCCCGAGCGCGAGGTGCCGCTCGACGGGCTCATGCGGCTGGCCGCGGCCGGCGTGCCGCTGACCGCCGCCGACGCGCCCGCGTGGGTGCCCGCCGGCCTCGCCGCGCTGCTCACCGACCGCGACTGGCTCGCCCACCCGGCCGACGGCACCGCGCGCTCGCTGGCCGACCTGCGGCGCGAGGAGCACAGCGTACGCCTGCGCCGCCTGGCCCACCCCACGTCGATCCCGCACGTCAGCATCGTCATGGCCACCAGACGGCCCGCCATGGTGTCCGCCGCGCTGGCGCAGATGGAGCGGCAGCGCGACGTCGTCGCCGAGGTGCTGCTCGGCCTGCACGGGGTGGCCTTCGACGAGGTACGCGAGGCAGTCGGCTCCTGCGCGCTGCCCGTGCGCCACGTGGAGGCCGACGCCTCGGTGCCGTTCGGCGAGGTGCTGAACCGGGCCGCTGCCCTGGCGGAGTGCGACTATCTGGCGAAGTGGGACGACGACGACTGGTACGGCCCCCGCCATCTGGCCGACCTGTTCATGGCGCTGACGTACGCGGGGGCCGACGTGGTGGGCACCACGGCCGAGTTCTTCTACCTGGAGCCGCTGGAGGCGACGATCAGGCGCACGACGTTCGCCAGCGGGGCGAGCTATCCGAGCGAGGTCTACGCCGATCACGTGGCGGGCGGCACGATCATGGTGTCCCGGTCGAAATTCCACGACATAGGCGGATATCCCGCGCTGCCACGGGCCGTCGATCTCGAGTTCCTCAAAGCGGCCGAGAGCGCGGAGGCCCGCATCTACCGCACCCACGGCCTCGGCTACGTCCTGCGCCGCGGGCTCAGCGGCGAGCACACCTGGCAGCTCCCGCTCGCCCACTTCCTCAAGGTGGCCGCCAACCAGTGGCGGGGCTTCCGCCCGAGCCTGCTGATGGAAGCCGCGTGACCGCCCGCGTACGCGGCAACGACTACCGCGTCCTCGCCCGCGACGAGCCGCTCGAACCCCGGCTGACGGTCAGCGTCGTCGTGCCCGCGTACGGCGGCCAGGACAAGCTCGACCTGGTGCTCGCCGCGCTGGCCAGGCAGACGTACCCGGCCGAGCTCATCGAGGTCATCGTCGTCGACAACGGCAGCGAGCCGCCGCTGCGCCTGCCCGCCGAACGGCCCGAGCTGACCCGGCTGGTGCGCTGCGAGCGTCCAGGGCGCGCCGCCGCCCGCAACGCCGGGCTGGGGGCCGCCACCGGCGAGGTGATCCACTGGCTCGACTCCGACGTGCTGCTCACCCCCGGCGCGGTCGAGGCGCACATGCGCTGGCACCACGCCGCCCCCTACCTCGTCGTCACCGGCTACCTGCGCTTCACCGAGGCGCCCGTGCCCGCCGAGCTGCCGTCCGACCTGGAGGCCGCCTTCGAGCCCGCCGAGCCGCACGCCTGGCTCGTCGACCTGGTCGAGCGCACCGACGGGCTCACCGACAACCCGCAGCGGCCCTTCAGCCTGCACGTGGGCGGCGCCACCTCCGTCAACGCCGCCCTGATCAAGGCCGCCGGGCCCATGGACGACGACCTGGTGCTCGGGCAGGACACCGAGCTCGGCTACCGGCTGTGGCAGGCGGGCGCGGTCTTCGTCCCCGAGCCCGCCGCGCGCGGCTACCACCTCGGGCCGACCATGCGCATGCGCGACAAGGCACCCATCGACCGGGTCAGCCACGCGTTCGTCGCCGACCGCATCCCGGCCTACCGGTGGCTGCGCGGGCATCCCGGGCGGCAGTGGAAGGTCCCGTACGTCACCGCCGTCGTCGCCGCGACGACCGGCTACGACGAGGTGCGGGCCACCGTCGACGCGCTGCTGGCCGGCACCGTGCCCGACGTGTCCGTGCTGCTCGTCGGCCCCTGGGACACCCTCGACCACGATCGCCGTGCGCCCCTGAAGGACCCGTCGCTCGACCTGGTGCTGATCGAGGGGCACTACCGGCACGAGGGCCGGGTACACCTGGTGACCTCGGGCTCCGCCTCGGCTTCTGGCTGGGTCTCTGCCGCCGCCTCCGCCTCGGTCGACCCGGCGGTGCCGTACACGCTGCACCTGCCCGCCGGCTGGATCCCCGGCCACGACACGCTCGCCCGTCTGCTCGACCTGGCCCGCGACGAGGGCCTCGGCCTGGTGAACGTGCTCCTGGACGAGAGCTCGGGCGGCGTCGTGGCGGCCCGGCTCGAACGCGCCTCCGCCTTCGCCAGGGCTCGCATCGTGGCCGCCGCGGGCGAGAACCTGGACGACGTGGTGGACGAGGTCGCCGGCGTGCTGTGGGCCGACGGCGCCACCTACGGCTTCACCACCGAGGCCGAGCCGCCGCAGGGGCGGCGCAGCGCGTACAAGGAGAAACTGGCCGCGCAGGCGGAGGCGGCCCGGCTGGCCAAGGAGGCCGAACGCCTGCGCGCCCAGGTGACCAAGTGGCGCGAGGAAGCAGGCACCTGGCGCAAGTCGGCGGTTGAGCTGCGGCGCGAGGTCGGCTCGCTGCGCCGCCGCATCGCCGCCGCGAACCGCGTCCAGCCGGACCTGCGCTCGGTCGTCTCCAGCACGCTGAAACGCGCGCTCCGTCGCAGGCGCTGACCCGCCGCCGGCCTCCGCGACCGGGCATCCACCCATCGCCCTTCCGCCGAGAGGCAGGGACGGGCTCAGTTGGGGCGGAGGGCGGATTTGAGGCGGCGTAGGAGGGTTTTCTCTGGCGGGTCCGATGGCACCTGCACGGCCGCTTTCGGGGCCGGGATCGTGACCGGGTCCGGCTGCGCGGGCTTGGGCCAGAAGCGGTCGGGCGGCTCGTGACGTACGCCGTGCGTGGCCGCGATGACCTCGTCCACGTCATCGCCCGCGCCGGTGAGCAGCATCGCCCGGCCCAGGGCGGAGGTGCGTTCGAGGCGGGCCGTGCGGCCGTCCGGGAGGTTCACCACCAGCACGCCCGTCAGGTCCTTCTGCACCGACTCGATCATCCGCTCCAGCGTCGCCCGGTGCAGCGGCACGTCCACCGGCCCCCGGTAGCGGAACGGGATCGGGGCCGGCGTGGGCGCGGGCTCGTCGATGAGGCGGATGCGTTCGTCGTGCGCGAACAGATCACGCAGCAGCCGCAGCTCGAAGTCCGGGTCGGACAGCGAGTGGCGGCGCCCGTCGGCCAGCCGCGACCACGGCCCGACCAGCGTCACCACGACGTCCTGCACCTTGCCGTCCAGCGCCGCCGCCACCGCCTGCCGCACCGAGGTCTCGGAGGCGCCGGAGACGTCGAGCACGACTTCCACGTACGGCACCAGCCACCGCCGCCCCCGGTCCTTGCGCAGGTCACGGCGGAGCGGGATGCGATGGGCCAGGAAAGGCTCCACGGCACGCACGGCCCGCTCCCTGTCGCGATGCTGCGAGGGCAGCCCCAAATGGACCGCCTGGGCGTCCATGTCGGGCACGAAGACCACGCCGTGCATGGCCAGCCGATAGGAGAACTCGGTGTCCTCGCCACGCGCGACCGTGGGGTCGAGCCCGCCCACGGCGTGGAAGACCTCCCTGGGAAGGGCGAAGGTCGGCCCCGTGCACACGTGGTACGGATTGCGGCTCTTGCGCAGCCCGTCGGTCTTGGCGATCGTCGCCTCCGTCGAGCTGGCCACCGCCGTCTCCAGGTCGAACAGCTCTCCCAGGTGTCCCGCCAGGAAGACCTGCTCGGGGGTGACGGGCGGCGCGTCGACGAACTTCTTCATGCCGATCGTGACCAGGTAGTCGGTCTCGTGGTGCCAGCGCGCCAGCGCCTCGATGTGCTCCCTGCAGGCCACCATGTCGGAGTCGAGCCGCTGGATGATCTCGCCGTCGGCGGCCTTCGCCCCGGTGTTGACCGCGTTGGAGATGCCCCAGCCGTCGCGCACGCGTACGAGACGGGTGTTGAACGGCCGGATCTCGGGCAGGCGGATCGGCGGGTCGCTGCCGTCGTCGACGACCAGCACCTCCATGAGGTGCTCCGGGTACGTCTGCGCGGCCAGCGCCGCGAGCGTCAGGTCGAGCTTGTCCTGCCCGCCGCGCGCGGGTATCACCACGCTGACGGAAAGGGCGGGTGACCAGGCGCCGAGCAGCGGTGCCGTCACCGGTGAATAGTCGTTCTGCCTCAGAGCAGGACGCGCGTTCATGGTCGTGACCCCCTGGCCGAGACCTTATCGGGAGATGCTGAGAATTTCCTGAATAGTGCTCCTGTCCAATGCAGGAGTTCGGCGGGTGTCCGACCCGTGGACGCCGCTCCGCGACGGTCCCCGGCACCCCGTACACTCTGTGCCCAACAGCGCAGGTAGGGAGTCATCATGAGCAGGTCGTGGCGTGGCCTCATCGAGGAGTACCGCGAGCGTCTTCCGGTCACCGCGAAGACGCCCGTCATCACGCTGCTCGAAGGCGGCACGCCGCTGGTGCCCGCGCACCGCGTCTCGGCGCTCACCGGGTGCGAGGTCTACCTGAAGGTCGAGGGCGCCAACCCGACCGGCAGCTTCAAGGACCGCGGCATGACGATGGCCATCAGCAAGGCCGTCGAAGAGGGCGCCAAGGCGGTCATCTGCGCCTCCACGGGCAACACCTCCGCCTCGGCCGCCGCCTACGCCGTACGCGCCGGGCTGACCTGCGCCGTGCTGGTGCCACGGGGGAAGATCGCGATGGGCAAGCTGGCCCAGGCGCTCGTGCACGGTGCCACGCTGCTGCAGGTCGAGGGGTCGTTCGACGACTGCCTGGAGATGACGCGCAAGCTGTCGTCCAACTATCCGATCGCGCTGGTCAACTCCGTCAACCCGTACAGGTTGCAGGGCCAGAAGACCGCCGCGTTCGAGATCGTCGACGCGCTCGGCGACGCCCCCGACATCCACTGCATCCCCGTCGGCAACGCCGGCAACATCTCGGCCTACTGGATGGGCTACGGCGAATACGCCGACGACGGGGTGGCGACGAAGCGGCCGCGCATGTTCGGCTTCCAGGCCAGCGGCGCGGCGCCCATCGTGCAGGGCGCGCCCGTCACCCACCCGCACACGATCGCCACGGCCATCCGCATCGGCAACCCGGCGTCGTGGTCGCTGGCCACCGCGGCCCGCGACGAGTCGGGCGGCGTGATCCAGGCGGTGACCGACCGGCAGATCGCGGCGGCGTACAAGCTGCTGGCGCAGGAGGAGGGCGTGTTCGTCGAGCTCGCTTCCGCCGCCAGCGTAGCGGGGTTGCTGCAGGCCCACGCGCAGGGCATGGTTGATCCGGGGCAGCGCATCGTGTGCACGGTGACGGGCAACGGGCTGAAAGACCCTGACTGGGCGATCTCGGGGGCGCCCGCGCCGGTGGTCATCCCCATCGACGTCCACGCCGCCGCGGCGGCGCTCAACCTCGCCTGACGGGGAGTGACGAGGGAAAAGTGAACGAATGAGGACCGTTGACATTCGCGTGCCCGCGACGTCGGCCAACCTGGGGCCGGGTTACGACGCGCTCGGGCTCGCGCTGAGCCTCTACGACGAGGTCACGGCCACGCTCACCGGGGAGCGCGGCGTCCACGTCGTCGTGGAGGGTGAGGGGGCGGGGGAGGTCGATCCCGGCGAGGGGCATCTGGTCGTCAAAGCCATGCGGGTGGCGTACGACCGCATGGGCGTGCCCCAGCCGGAGGGCATACATCTGCACTGCCGCAACCGCATCCCGCACGCACGGGGGCTCGGGTCGTCGTCGGCCGCGGTGTGCGCGGGCATTCTCGCCGCGCGCGCACTCGCGGACTCGGGGGAGAACGCGCTGAGCGACGACGACGTCTACGCGCTGGCCACCGAGATGGAGGGCCATCCCGACAACGTCGCGCCCTGTCTTTCCGGCGGGCTGACGGTCTCGTGGTCCGACCACACCGGGCTGCCGCATAGTCTGAAACTAGTTCCCGACCAGCGCATCCGTCCGGTCGTCTGCGTCCCTTCGACGCGGCTGTCGACGGAGGCCGCCCGGGGGCTGCTGCCGAAGGACGTGCCCCACGAGGACGCCTCCTTCAACGTCGGCCGGGCCGCGCTGCTGATCGCGGCGCTGACCCAGCGGCCAGAGCCGGGGCTCCTGCTCGCCGCCACAGAAGATCGGCTCCACCAGCAATACCGCGCGCCTGCCATGCGGCAGAGTGCGGATCTGGTAGAACGTCTCCGTGCAGTGGGCGTGCCCGCGGTCGTTTCGGGAGCGGGTCCCACGGTTCTTGCGTTTTCGACATCGGATTCGCAGGATTTGATCGCGCCAGAAGTGGGTAATGACTGGCACATCCAGCAAATGGACGTCGACCCGGTTGGTGCGAACGTTCAGTTCCCCGAGACACGCTGATGCCTCTTTAGACCTTCAGGGAATAGCCGTGTGCGCTGGTGATGTTAGGCTGATAGCCGCACCAGATGCCCCCTTGGTGGGTGCGTGCTTGTCAGCCATACATCGCTGCATCATGCTTCACGTCGCGAGGCGTGAGCAGCGCGGCTGTCTCCCCGGAATCCGTTGCCTCCGGTTGGCCCACACCCGGTTGGCGCAACGCGAGGTGGCGACGACGGGGATCTGCGCGTTCGAATCATCTCGACATCTGGTTGGCGACAGCAATCTGGGGGGTGTCAGCCACGCGCCAAGGGCCATCGGCGGCGTGGACGAACCCCTCCCCAAGAGTGGCGGCCGTCTCAAGCGACAGCCGAAGATCGCAAAGTGCACCCCGACCCGGTCTGTCCCGCCGGATCGCAAGCACCTCCGGGACGCCCGGAAGAACAAATCCGGCGCCCGACCCCTGGGAAGGACCTTTTAGTTGAGCGACACCACCGAACTCCTCTCCGACGCATCAGGCGCTGAGCCGGCGTCCGGCGACACCCCCACCCGCGCAGCGGCGAAGCCGCGTGCGCGTCGCTCCGGCACCGGCCTGTCCGCCAAGGTGCTGCCCGAGCTGCAGAAGATGGCAGCGGAGCTGGGCATCAGCGGGACCGGGCGCATGCGGAAGAGCCAGCTCATCGCGGCCATCCAGGAGAAGCAGGGTGGCGGTTCCGGAGACGGCGCAGCGACGGCCGCGCCGGTGGCCGAGGCCCCCGCGGCCGCCTCCGCAGAGGCGGCGCCCGCGGCGGAGCGACCCACCCGTACACGCAGGGAACGTTCCCGCGCCAAGACCGTGGAAGAGCCCGCGCAGCAGCCTGCCGCCGCCGCGCCCGAGCCCGTGGCCGCCGCGCCTGAGCCGGTCGCCGCCGCCGTGGCGGAGCCGGTCGTGGAGCAGCAGTCGCAGCCCGCGGACGCCGGACAGGGCGAGTCGCGCTCCGAGCGCGGCGAGAGCAGGCGCGAGCGCCGCAGCCGTGGCGAGCGCCGCGAGCGCGGCGAGCGGGGCAGCGACCGTAACAGCGACCGCGGTGACCGTGGTGACCGCGGCGACCGCAGTGACCGCACCAGCGACGGCGGTCGTGACGGCGGTCGTGACGGAGGCCGTGACAGTGGCCGCGATGGGGGTCGCGGCGACCAGCGCGAGCGCGTCGCAGCCGACGCGGGCGGCCGTTCCGACCAGCGCGGCGACCAGCGCGGCGACCAGCGTGGCGGCGACGACGACGAGCGCGGCGGACGCAGCCGCAGGGGCCGCTTCAGGGAGCGCAACCGTGGCCGCGGCCGCGACCGCTTCGACAGCGGCGAGCCCGTCATCGGCGACGACGACGTGCTCATCCCGATCGCCGGCATCCTCGACATCCTCGACAACTACGCGTTCGTCAGGACCAGCGGCTACCTGCCCGGCAGCAACGACGTCTACGTCTCGCTCGCCCAGATCCGCCGCAACGGCCTGCGCAAGGGCGACGTCATCACCGGCGCCGTGCGGCAGCCGCGCGAGGGCGAGCGGCGCGAGAAGTTCAACGCCCTGGTCCGCCTCGACACCGTCAACGGCATGGACCCGGAGCAGGCCCGCAACAGGCCCGACTTCAACAAGCTGACGCCGCTCTACCCGCAGGAGCGCCTGCGCCTCGAGACCGAGCCCAACATCCTCACCACGCGGATCATCGATCTCGTCTCGCCGATCGGCAAGGGCCAGCGCGGTCTCATCGTCTCGCCGCCGAAGGCGGGTAAGACGATGGTGCTGCAGGCCATCGCCAACGCGCTCACCCGCAACAACCCCGAGTGCCACCTCATGGTCGTGCTCGTGGACGAGCGGCCTGAAGAGGTCACCGACATGCAGCGGTCGGTCAAGGGCGAGGTCATCCACTCCACCTTCGACCGTCCCGCCGAAGACCACACCACGGTCGCCGAGCTCGCCATCGAGCGGGCCAAGCGCCTGGTGGAGCTGGGCCACGACGTCGTCGTCCTGCTCGACTCGATCACCCGGCTCGGCCGCGCGTACAACCTCGCGGCCCCCGCGTCCGGGCGCATCCTGTCGGGTGGTGTCGACTCCACGGCGCTCTACCCGCCCAAGCGCTTCTTCGGCGCCGCCCGCAACATCGAGAACGGCGGCTCGCTGACGATCCTCGCCACGGCCCTGGTCGAGACCGGGTCGAAGATGGACGAGGTCATCTTCGAAGAGTTCAAGGGCACCGGCAACATGGAGCTCAAGCTCAACCGGTCCCTGGCCGACAAGCGGATCTTCCCGGCGGTCGACGTCGACGCGTCCAGCACGCGTAAGGAAGAGATCCTCATGGCCAAGGAGGAGCTGCAGATCGTCTGGAAGCTGCGCAGGGTGCTGCACGCGCTCGACATGCAGCAGGCGCTGGAGCTGCTCCTGGAGAAGATGAAGGAGACCAAGTCCAACGCGGAGTTCCTCATGCAGGTCCAGACGACCACGGTGAGCAACGACCGCGGCTAGCGGCTGCGTCGTGAGGGGTGGCGGTGTCGTCCGCCACCCCTCACGCGTTCCCGTGCCTGGCTCATGAGGAATGAGCGATGGCCTGGGATGGTTTCACGATCTGGCACACTGGTAGCTGACCATTTTGCGGTTCCGGTTCACGCCATGCGTGAAGGCGACCCGGCGGCCGCACCCCGAAAGGACAGCGATGAAGCGCGACATCCACCCTGACTACCACGTGACGCAGGTGACCTGCTCCTGCGGTAACACGTTCACCACCCGCAGCACCGCGAAGAACGGCGTGATCCACGCCGACGTGTGCTCGGCCTGCCACCCGTTCTACACGGGCAAGCAGAAGATCCTCGACACCGGCGGCCGGGTGGCCCGCTTCGAGAAGCGCTTCGGCAAGAAGGCCTCGGGCAAGTAGCTCCACGTACGCCGGCCCGGACGCACACGCGTGCGCCGGGTCGGCGTTGTTGGTGAACGGCCCGTACTTCTCGATACAAAGGATCCACGGTGAATCTCGACGAGTTGCTCAAGGAGTATTCCGAGCTGGAGTCGCAGCTCGCCGACCCCGCCGTGCACGCCGACCAGAACAAGGCCCGCACGCTCGGCAAGCGCTACTCCCAGCTCACGCCCGTCATCGCCACCTACCGCGAGCTGGAGTCGGTCCGCGAGGACCTCACGGCCGCCAAGGAGCTGGCCGACGAGGACGAGACGTTCGCGGCCGAGGCCGCCGAGCTGGAGGCCCGCATCCCGCAGCTCGAAGAGCGGCTGCGGCACCTGCTCATCCCGCGCGATCCCAACGATGACAAGGACATCATCATGGAGATCAAGGCGGGCGAGGGCGGCGAGGAGTCCGCGCTGTTCGCGGGCGACCTGCTGCGGATGTACCTCCGCTACGCCGAGCGGCTCGGCTGGAAGACCGAAGTCATCGACAGCCAGCCCTCCGACCTCGGCGGCTACAAAGACGTCACGGTCGGCATCAGGGCCAAGGGCGACGAGGGCGTGTGGTCGCGGCTGAAGTTCGAGGGCGGCGTCCACCGCGTGCAGCGGGTGCCCGTCACCGAGTCGCAGGGCCGCATCCACACCAGCGCCGCGGGCGTGCTCGTCTACCCGGAGGCGGAGGAGGTCGACGTCCAGATCGACCCCAACGACCTGCGCATCGACGTCTACCGCTCCAGCGGCCCCGGCGGCCAGAGCGTCAACACCACCGACTCCGCGGTGCGCATCACCCATCTGCCCACCGGCGTCGTCGTCTCCTGCCAGAACGAGAAGAGCCAGCTCCAGAACAAGGAGTCGGCCCTGCGCATCCTGCGCGCCCGGCTGCTGGCCATGGCGCAGGAGGAGGCCGAGGCCGCCGCCCAGGCGGAGCGCAAGTCGCAGGTCCGCACCGTCGACCGCTCCGAGCGCGTCCGCACCTACAACTTCCCGGAAAACCGCATCTCCGACCACCGCGTCGGCTTCAAGGCGTATAACCTCGACCAGGTGCTCGACGGAGAGCTCAACGCCGTCACCCAGGCCCTCATCGACGCCGAGATGGCGGAGAAGCTCGCACAACACTCATGACATTTCTGCTGGACGAGATCGCGCTCGCCACTGCCCGGCTGGCCGAGGCAGGCGTTCCTTCGCCGCGCACCGACGCCGAGGAGATCGCGGCCTTCGTCCACGGCGTGCGCAGAAGCGAGCTGCACACCGTCAAGGACTCCGACTTCGACGCGCTCTTCTGGGAGGGCGTGGCCAGGCGGGAGGCCCGCGAGCCGCTGCAGCACATCACCGGCCACGCCTACTTCCGCTACCTCGAGCTGGCCGTCGGGCCCGGCGTGTTCGTGCCGCGGCCGGAGACCGAGGTGATGGCCGGCTGGGCCATCGAGACCCTGCGCGAGATGGACGTCACCGCGCCGCTCGTCGTCGACCTCGGCACCGGCTCCGGCGCCATCGCGCTGTCCATCGCCCAGGAGGTGGCGCTGGCCGAGGTGCACGCCGTCGAGGTCGATCCCGCGGCGTACACGTGGGCCAAGCGCAACATCTCCGAGCTCGGCCAGGGGCGCACCCACCTGCACCCCGAAGACCTCGCCGAGGCGCTGCCCGAGCTCAACGGCAAGGTCGACCTCGTCATCTCCAACCCGCCCTACATCCCGCCCGGCGCCATCCCGCGCGACCCCGAGGTGCGCGACTACGACCCCACCAGGGCCCTCTACGGCTCGGGCGACGACGGGCTCGGCGAGGTGCGGGCCGTCGAGCGCACGGCGCGCCGGCTGCTGCGGCCCGGCGGGTGGGTGGCCGTCGAGCACGCCGACGAGCAGGGCAGGGCCGTCTACCTCACCTTCCCCGAGGACAACGGCTGGCGTGACGTACGCCTGCGCCAAGACCTCACCAGACGAGACCGCTTCGTCACGGCCAGGCTGGGCCAAGACTAGGATGCACGCGAAGCGGCGCTACCTGCTCCTGACCGCCGGGGGCCGCGGCGACCGTACTTGGAGGAAGGAGGAGGCCTCGACAGCGCCGTTCACCCGCTGAGCGGAGCGAGGCAACCAATCGTGGGACGACGTTTCGACTGCTCCGACCCCGACCAGCGGACCATCGGGCTGATGGAGGCCGCGGCCGCCGCCCGCCGGGGCGATCTCCTGGTGCTGCCGACCGACACGGTCTACGGCATCGGCGCCGACGCCTTCACGCCCGAAGCCGTCACCAAACTGCTCGAGGCCAAGGGGCGCGGGCGTGACATGCCGCCGCCCGTGCTGGTGGGCACCGTACGCGCGGCGAGCGCGCTGGTGGACGACCTGGGGCCGTACGGGCAGGACCTCATCGACGCCTTCTGGCCTGGGCCGCTGACGCTCATCTGCAAGGCCAACAGGGCTCTGTCGTGGGACCTGGGCGACACGAAGGGGACGGTCGCCGTACGCATGCCGCTCCACCCCGTCGCGCTCGACCTGCTCAAGGAGACCGGGCCCATGGCCGTCTCCAGCGCCAACCGGTCCGGCGCGCCCGCCGCCACCACCGTGGACGAGGCCGAAGCGCAGCTCGGCGACGCCATCGAGGTCTATCTCGACGGGGGCAAGACCACCGACAACACCCCGTCCACCATCCTCGACCTCACCACCGCCGTGCCGCGGCTGCTGCGGCGTGGGGCGATCCCCGTGGAGAAGCTGCGCGGCATCATCGGTTACGTCGCCACAGACGACTGACTGACGACTAGTCGTATACCGGCTGCTTATTCCGGCTGCCAAGCCGCTCCCGTCGTGGTTACGTGGGCGCGGAGCGGCTAGACGTCGGGGAGTGGCGCATGGGCAAGTACGACGGCATGGACCCCAAGCTGGTCCGTGACCTGCTGGCCGAGGTCAAGCGGGCGGCTGCGCAGATGCGTACGACGGAGGAGCGCGTCCGCCTCGCCATGCACCAGGCCGGGCTGCCCCTGCAGAGCACCCACCGTCCCGTGCAGGTCGCCGACGCGGTGGACGTCATGGTGCGCGACGTCGACAAGCGGCTCGCCACCCTGGAGAAGCGCGTGGATCCGCCGCCGAAGGCGGGCTCGGGTTCGGCCGGCGAGGACGCGAACTCCACCCCGAAGGAGTCCCGAGGGGATCGGGACCGGTACGAGAACCCCCGCAGCCCCGGCTCCCCTTCTGGTTCCGACGACAGGACCGGGTCGAACGGGCGCGCCGAGACCGGCGGAAAGACCGGCACCGGCGGGAACCCCGGCTCCGACGGCAAGCCCGACGTGGGTGACAAGCCCGGAGGCGGGGGGCCTGACGCGAACGAGCGACCCGACTCATCCGGAAAGACCGGCACCGGCGACAAGCCGGATGTGGGCGGCAAGCCGGATGTGGGCGGCCAGAACTGCGACGACAAGGACCCCCGCCCGGACCAGGACAACGGGAACGTCGGCGACCGGGGAACCGGCCAGGGGAACGAGACCGGTCGGGACAACGGGACCGGGGGCGACGGCAGGACCGGTGATCGAGCCGGCGACCAGCCTGTGAGCCAGCCCAAGGACGACGATCTGGACAGCCGCCGCGATCGCGGCAACGACGCCGACACCAGGGGCCCGGACACCGGCGCGACGGACAACGGGGCCTCGGACACCAGGGGCTCGGACAACGGGGCCTCGGACAACGGGACGGCCGGCACGCCTGTGGGCGACGGTCAGGACGCGTCCAAGCCCCAGGTCGTGGTGGTCGATGGCGTGAAGGTGCTGCAGGTGCCTCTGGACCCGCCGTCCGCCGCAGCCATCGAGGAGATGCTGCGGAACCCCGACCAGGTCCAACCGGCGGACATGCCGAAACTCCCCGCCGACAACGCCACACTCCCGCCGGACACCAACGACACCGGCTCACCGAACGACACCGGCTCACCGAACGGCACCGGCTCGTCCAACGCGACCGGCACCGCGAACGTCAACGGCTACGCGAACGACGGCAGCGACGTCGTCTCGGCCGAGGCCCGCCCACCGGACCTGGACGCCCTCAAGACGGTCATCGAGAACCACCGGGACGTAGCCCCGCAGGAGATGCCCGGCGTGGAGGTCCCGCGCGGCGAATACGGCCAGGGCCAGTGGGCCGAACGCGACATCCGCCCCGACGGCTCCACCGGCTCGGTCGCCCCCGGCGCCCCGATCACAGGCACCCAGACCCTCCCACCGATCGACGCGACCTCAGGCGGCCTGACCACAGACGGCCAGGTCACATCGACGAGCGGCGCCGCAGCAGGCAGCGCGGGCACGATCGCGGGTGGCTACACCCCGGACGCACCCGGCACAGGCACCACACCGTCAGACCCAGGTACCGGCAACCAATCCGACGGATCCTGCCCACCGTCCAAGGACGCACCCCAGGACACGGGAGAGCGTGGTGCAGGCGGTACCGGGTCCGGGGACCAAGGTGGGGAGCGGGGCGCGGGTGGTACCGGGTCCGGGGATCAAGGTGGGGAGCGGGGCGCGGGTGGCACCGGGTCTGGTGACCAAGGTGCCGGCGGTAGTGGGGACGGGGATCGCGGTGCTGGTGCAGGGGAACGGGGCGCGGGTGGTCAGGGCTCTGGTGGTGGCGGGGCCGGGGACCAAGGTGCCGGCGGGAGCGGGGAGCGTGGCGTTGGTGGTGGGAATGGGGATCGGGGTGCGGGTGGTGGCGGGGGTGAGGGTGCCGGTGGGGGCGGGGGACAGGGCGGTACGGGTGGTCAGGGCGCCGGTGGCGGGAGCGACGGCCGAAGTGCGGATGGCCGGGGCAGGCCCGTCACGATTCCGCCGACCAGTCCGTCCGTCGAACCCCCCAACGGCGCCGCCACCGACCCTCCGGCCACAGCGCCTGACCGGGGCGCCGGTGGTGGAGCTCAAGGCGCCGGTCCTGCCGGGGCGTCACAGGGCTCGGGGGCCGGGAACCCGCCAGGGGCCGGGTATGGCGCCGTGGTGGCTCAGGAGGCCGGTTACGGGTTCGGCGCAGGGCAGGAGGTCGGTTACGGAGCGGAGGCGGCGTACGGCGCTATGGGCGACGGCGGCGACGGCGGGAGCTCCGACCGTGGAGCTCAACCTGGAGCCGGCGGGCCCGGCGCGGTGGCCGGGGAGCGGCACGAGGGCTCGGGCGGTCATGCGCCTGGGGCGGTAGCGGGGGAGCGGCAGGTCAGTGCGGCCGGTGCGTACGAGGTGTTGATCGCGTACGACGTCGAGCCGGGCTACGAGATGACGCCCGGCTCCGACAGCGGGAGGCGGGCGAATGACGGTGACGGCGTCGTGTCGGCCGGGGTGCGGCCGCCGAGCCTGGAGGCCATGGGGACCGTGATCGAGCACCACCGCGACATCCGTCCCCAGGAGATGCCGTCCGTGCAGGTGCCGCCGGGCGAGTACGGCAAGGGGGAGTGGGCGCCCGAGGACATCAGGCCGGACGGCCCGCCCGGTGAGGTGGCCCCGGAGAGGAGAGCGTGATGTACGTCGACCCGCCGGCCCCCAGGGCGAAGGGCCGTTACGAGGCGCCCCCGATCACCTCCACGGGCCCGCTGGAGGACCCGCAGCGCGCCTGGCGCTTCAATCCCGACTACGAGCGCCTGGTCACGGCATGGGAGACGGTCAAGCCGCAGCTCGACGACCTGAGGGCGGTGCTGGACAAGGCGTTCGCGCTGGCGAAGAGCCCGCAGACGTGGGACGCCCCGGTGGGCGAGCGGTACCTGGAGGACATCAGGGAGTGGCGCAACAGGCTGGCCCTTTACCGGCACGCCGTCCTGACGTCGATCAGCGACGAGGCCGCCGACACCCCGCGCTGGGTCCAGACGACGGCGAACGCCCCGCACGCCTACCCATCGTGAGGTCATGAGGGCGGATTTCGGGGCAGCCATCGTGTATGGGAAAAACGGACATCCGGTCGTACAGTGGGGAAATGGGTGCGGAGCCCTACTACGGCCCTGACTTCGGGCAGCTGCGTGAGCGTGACCCCGAGATCGCGCAGGTGCTGCTCGACGAGCTGGACCGGGTACGCGGCGGCATCCAGCTCATCGCCAGCGAGAACTTCACCTCGCCCGCCGTCATGGCCGCCCTGGGCTCCACCCTGACCAACAAGTACGCCGAGGGCTACCCGGGCCGGCGCTACTACGGCGGCTGCGAGGTCGTGGACCGGGCGGAGCGGCTGGCGGTGGAGCGGGCCAGGAGGTTGTTCGGGGCGGACCACGCCAACGTGCAGCCGCATTCCGGCGCGTCGGCGAACCTGGCCGCCTACGCCGCCCTGCTCCAGCCGGGTGACACGATGCTGGCGATGGCGCTGCCGCACGGCGGTCACCTGACGCACGGCTCGAAGGTCAACTTCTCCGGCCGGTGGTTCGACGTCGTCTCGTACGGCGTGCGCCGCGACACCGAGCTGATCGACTACGACGAGGTGCGCGACCTGGCCCTGCGCCGGCGGCCGAAGCTGATCGTGTGCGGGGCGACGGCGTATCCGAGGCTGATCGACTACGGGGTCTTCCGTGGCATCGCGGACGAGGTGGGCGCGTGGCTGATGGCGGACGTGGCGCATCCGATCGGGCTGATGGCGGGCGGCGCTATCCCGTCGGCGGTTCCGTACGCGGACGTCGTGACGTTCACCACGCACAAGGCGCTGAGGGGACCGCGCGGCGGCGCCATCCTGTGCACGTCGGAGCTGGCGAAGCGGATCGACCGCGCGGTGTTCCCGTTCGTGCAGGGCGGCCCGCTGATGCACGTGGTGGCGGCGAAGGCGGTGGCGTTCTGCGAGGCGATGCGGCCGGAGTTCGCCGGTTACGCGCGCCGGGTGGTGGCGAACGCGCGGTCGCTGGCGGCGGCGCTGGCGGCGGAGGGGATGCGGCCCGTGTCGGGCGGCACGGACACCCATCTGGCGCTCATCGACCTGCGCGAGGTGGGGGTGTCGGGCGCCGAGGCGGAGCGCAGGTGCGCGGCGGCGGGCATCACGCTGAACCGCAACGCGGTCCCGTACGATCCCGAACCTCCGGCGGTGACGTCGGGCATCAGGGTGGGCACGCCGTGCGTGACGACCCAGGGGATGGGCGAGGAGGACCTGGCGGAAGTGGGAGAACTGGTGGCCAGGGCGGTGCGCGGGCCGGAGGCGTCCGCCGAGGTCAGGGAAAGAGTTGCGGCCCTTCTGGCCATCCATCGCCCATATCTCAGCGAATATTAAGCGGGTCTGTGTCGTTTTCCGGTCACAGCTGGCCGGCGCATCCGGGAAACTAGGGTCGTGCGCGAATACCTGTTCATGGCGCTCATCTCAGCGGCGGTGACCTACCTGCTGGTGCCGTTGGTGCGCCGCTTCGCCATCCGCATCGGCGCCATGCCCGAGGTTCGCGAGCGCGACGTGCACACCACGCCGACGCCGAGGCTCGGCGGCCTGGCGATGTACGGCGGCCTGGTGGTGGGCCTGCTGTGCGCGAGCCGATTGCCCCACAGCGGCGCGGCGCTGTCGGAGTCCGACGCCAACGCGGTCACGGCGCTCATCGTGGCCGGCGGCCTCATCACGGTGACGGGCTTCCTCGACGACTGGTGGGGCATGGACGCCTTCATCAAGCTCGGCGGGCAGATCGCGGCGGCGGGCGTGCTGGTCGCCTACGACCTGCGGCTGCTCTACATCCCGCTGCCGAAGGACTGGGGCGGCTCGACCAGCCTCGACTACACCCTCAGCACGATCATCACCATCATGGTCGTGGTCGTCACCATCAACGCGGTCAACTTCGTCGACGGCCTCGACGGGCTCGCGGCCGGCATCGTGGGCATCGCGGCCATGGCCACCTGGGCCTACTCGATCTTCCTCGCCCAGAGCATGAGCGTCGGCAACATCACCACGACCGCCGCCATCGCGGCCGTGCTCATCGGCACGTGCGTGGGCTTCCTGCCGCACAACTTCCACCCGGCGAAGATCTTCATGGGCGACACCGGCGCCATGCTGATCGGCCTGGTGCTGGCCTCCTCGATCGTCACCGTGACCCCGCTCGACCCGGCGGCCATCGAGGACATGAACAAGTTCGGCGTGCTGCTGCCGCTGATGCTGCCGGCCGCCGTGCTGGTGCTGCCGCTGGTCGACCTGATCACCGCGGTGGTGCGGCGCACGTCGCAGGGCCTGTCGCCGTTCGCCCCCGACCGCGGACACCTGCACCACCGGCTGCTCGACATCGGCCATTCGCAGCGCCGCTCGGTCCTGATCATGTACGCGTGGGCGTTCCTGTTCGCCTTCGTCGTGGTGCTGATGTCCCGCCAGGGTGTGCCGGTGCTGCTGTTCCCCGTGTTCATCGTGCTGGCGCTGGCCGTGCTGGTGCTGATGGCGGCTCCGCGCTGGCGCGGCAGGGGCGGCACGCGCCCGGCGTCGCGGCGTGACGAGCCCGACGACGACGG
The DNA here is from genome assembly GCF_040676995.1 of Nonomuraea sp. NPDC049419. Classification (NCBI taxonomy): domain Bacteria; kingdom Bacillati; phylum Actinomycetota; class Actinomycetes; order Streptosporangiales; family Streptosporangiaceae; genus Nonomuraea; species Nonomuraea sp. NPDC049419. The sequence continues at coordinate 994,542 of NZ_JBFAQB010000001.1, forward strand.
CCCGCCGACCGGCCCGATGCCGCCGATCCTGCCGGACCCGCAGGTCAGGCGGCAGATGCCGCCGCCGGGCGGCGCCGCGCACGAGCGCGCGAGCACAGAGGGCAATCCGGTCATCACCGCATTTCCGCGCCGTCCATGACAGCGAACTAGAAACGGCAGGTAAAAGCGGTCTTCCGTGAGCTTGTGATATCTTTCACGAGCAGGGGCCTCCAGATGCACCGGTTCTGGAGGTAGCAAACGCTCGCTTGATAACTTGCCGATGGAGCATTGATGCAGGCCAACGACGTGCGCGTACTCAAGAGCGCCGCGATTCCGACCCTCGCGGTCGGGCTGGTCGCCGTGCTCGTGTCCCTCCTGCTGGCAGGTGGCAAGGGAGCACTCGGAGCCGCACTCGGCACCTTGCTCGTCGGGGTCTTCTTCAGCATCAGCGTGGTGGCGGTGTCCTACGCCGCCCGGGTCTCCCCTCAGGTGATGGCCATCGCGGCGATGCTGAGCTACCTCGTCAAGGTCGTCGTCATCATGCTCGTGCTCAACGCGTTCCGCGACACCACGGCGTGGAACACGCTTGCTTTCGCCTGGTCGGTGGTGATCGGCACCATCGTGTGGACCGGTTTCGAGGTCCGCGCCTTCATGAAGACCAAGATGCTGTACGTCGACCCCGAGGCCCGGGTCCCCGGCAGGGGCGACTCATGATGCCGATGGCCGGGCGGGGCCCGATATGACTAGCCCTCTGTCCGCCTGCTATCGTCGGGGCCGCGATGAGCGCACAGGAACGCCGACCGGAAGAAGACGGTCGCGACTTCGCCGACGCCATGTGGTCAGTCCCCAGCTATCTGCTCGCGGGGATGGCCGTCTACGGCGGTCTCGGGTGGTTGCTGGACCGGTGGCTGGACATGTCCGCGTTCTTCCCCATAGGCGTGGTTCTGGGGGTTGTGCTCGCCGGCTACCTGGCCTACCGGAAGTTCAGTCGCTAACCCGGCGCAGCGATCACTTCGCCGAGGTAACTCTTGTGATCCACTACGACGTTGAAGGGAACGCCGCGTGAGTGCGCTGACGGTCCTCGCTCCTCCTGGCGAACAGTTCGGGGCGCCTACGCCAGACGAGCTGTTCAATCTGCCCCCCATCATCGAGGGGGTCGCCTGGTTCACCAAGCCGGTCCTGCTCGCGATCCTTACCTCGCTCGTGGTGATCGCTCTGTGCTGGGGCGCCTTCGGTAACCCGAAGATCGTGCCCAGGGGCCTGCAGAACGTCGTCGAGTACGGCTACATGTTCGTCCGCGACCAGGTCGCCCGGCCCTTCCTGGGCAAGGACGCCGACCAGTGGATGGGCCTGCTCGTCTCGATCTTCTTCGTGGTCCTGCTGTGGAACTTCATGGGCGTCATCCCCGTGCTGCAGTTCCCGGTGGCCTCCCACATCGCCTTCCCCGCCGTGCTCGCCCTGATCATCTACATCCTCAAGATCTACCTCGGCATGAAGCACCAGGGCGCGGTCGGCTACTTCAAGAACATGATGTTCCCCCCGGGCCTGCCCAAGTTCATCTACGTCCTGCTGGCCCCGATCGAGTTCCTGTCGAACCTGATCATCGCCCCCTTCACCCACGCGGTCCGACTCTTCGCGAACATGTTCGCGGGCCACATGCTGCTGGCCTTCTTCAGCATGGTCGGCTTCTGGTTCCTGTTCGAGAAGCTGACCCCGCTGGGCGCGCCCGTCGGCGTGATCGGCGTGGTGATGACGATCATCCTGACCGGCTTCGAGATGTTCATCCAGTTCCTGCAGGCCTTCCTGTTCGCGATGCTGGCGGCGATGTACATCGGCAACTCGCTCCACCCGGAGCACTGAGAACCACCGCACGACTCACGGAATGTCCATGACCGGTGATACCCAGTCCACCGGCCGTTAAGTAAAGGAATACGAACAATGAGCGTTCTCGCTGAGGTCTCCGGCAACGTCACCGCCATCGGTTACGGTCTCGCCGCCATCGGCCCCGGCATCGGCGTCGGCATCATCTTCGGTCAGGGCGTGCAGGCCATCGCGCGCCAGCCGGAGGCTTACGGCCTGATCCGCCAGAACATGCTCCTCGGCTTCGTCCTCACCGAGGCCCTCGCCCTGATCGGCCTGGTGGCGCCGTTCATCTTCCAGGGCATCTGATCGCCCCTAGCTGACGGAAGGCTGCAATATGATCATCAAGGCAGCTACGCTCCTTGCGGCGGAATCGAGTCCGCTCATTCCGCACACGTACGAGCTCGTCGTCGGTATCTTCGCGTTCCTCGTCGTCTTCCTCGTCGTCGGCAAGATCCTCGTCCCGCGCATCCAGAAGACGCTGGCCGAGCGCACTGACGCCATCGAGGGTGGCATCAAGCGGGCAGAGGAGGCGCAGGCCGAGGCGCAGGCCCTGCAGAAGCGCTTCTCCGAGCAGCTCGAAGAGGCCCGTCGCGACGCCGCCAGGCTGCGCGAGGAGGCCCGTGAGCAGGCCGCGCAGATCAAGGCCGAGCTTCGCGAGGAGGCGCAGGCCGAGGCCCGCCGTCTCGTCGAGGCCGCGCACGCCCAGATCGAGGCCGACCGCCAGGCGGCGTTCGCCCAGCTCCGCACCGAGATCGGCCGCCTGTCGACCGAGCTGGCCGGCCGCATCGTCGGCGAGTCGCTGGAGGACGAGGTGCGCCAGAGCCGCATCGTGGACCGGTTCCTCGACGAGCTGGAGAACAGCAACGCGCAGGCGGTGCGCTGATGCTGGAGCGAACCCCCCGCGGTGAGCGGAGCGGACACGCGAGCGTGCGCGTCCGCGCGGCGAACGAGGAGCGGGTGAGCGCGCGATGAGGGGTTTGAGCAGGACCTCGCTGGCCGAGGTCGAAGAGCGGTTCAACGCGGTCGCGGGCAGCGCCGACCTCGGCGCGCTCTCCGACGAGCTGTTCGCGGTCGCGGATCTGCTCGACCGCGAGCACGGCCTGCGCCGCGCCCTGTCCGATCCGGCGAGGCCGGCCGAGCAGAAGTCGGGCGTGCTGCGCTCGCTGCTGCAGGGCAAGGTCGGCGAGGCCGCCCTGGCCACGGCCGAGGCCGCGGTCGCGGCTCGCTGGTCGCGCACGGGCGACCTGGCCGACGTGCTGGAGCGGCTCGGTGTCGTGGCCGCGGCGGCGGAGGCGGAGGGCCAGTCCAGGCTCGACGAGGTGGAGGACGAGCTCTTCCGCTTCGGCCGCATCGTCGCCGCCAACCCCGACCTGCGCAGGGCGCTCACCGACGCGGGCGCCTCCGAGGACGGCAAGCGCGCGCTGCTGCGCGACCTGCTCGACGGCAAGGTGGCGCCGACCAGCCTGCGCCTGGTCACGCAGCTCGTCGTGCATCCGCGAGGACGTAGTCTGGAAGCCGGTCTCGAAGAAGTCGGCCAGCTCGTGGCCCAGCAGCGCCAGCGCCTCGTGGCGGTGGTGCGCAGCGCGGTCGAGCTGTCGGACGCGCAGAAGGAGCGCCTGGCCACGTGGCTGCGCTCCTCGTACGGGCGTGATGTGCACCTGAACGTCGAGGTGGACAAGCGAGTGCTCGGTGGGTTCTCGGTCCGCATCGGCGACGAGATCATCGACACCACCATTGTGGGACGAATCGAAGAAGTCCGCCGCCGGTTGGCCGGCTAGGCGAATAGGGAGACAGAGTAGAGATGGCGGAGCTTACGATCCGGCCGGACGAGATCCGGGACGCGCTTGAGCGCTTCGTCCAGGCGTACGAACCGGAAGGCGCCGCGCGCGAGGAGATCGGGACCGTCGTCGACGCCGGCGACGGCATTGCCCATGTCTCCGGCCTTCCCTCGGCGATGGCGAACGAGCTGCTCGAGTTCGAGAACGGTACGCGCGGCCTGGCACTCAACCTCGACACCCGTGAGATCGGTGTCGTGGTTCTCGGCGAGTTCGCCGGCATCGAGGAGGGCCAGACGGTCCGCAGGACGGGCGAGGTCCTGTCCGTGCCCGTCGGCGACAACTTCCTCGGCCGTGTGGTCGACCCCCTGGGTAACCCGCTTGACGGCAAGGGAGCCATCGAGGCCGAGGGCATCCGCGCCCTTGAGCTGCAGGCTCCCTCGGTCGTCCAGAGGCAGCCGGTGAAGCAGCCGCTGCAGACCGGCATCAAGGCGATCGACGCCATGACGCCGATCGGCCGCGGCCAGCGCCAGCTGATCATCGGTGACCGTGGCACCGGCAAGACCGCGATCGCCGTGGACACCATCCTCAACCAGCGCGAGGGCTGGCTGTCGGGCGACCCCGAGCAGCAGGTCCGCTGCGTCTACGTCGCCGTCGGCCAGAAGGGCTCGACGATCGCGCAGGTCAAGGCCCGCCTCGAGGAGGCGGGCGCGATGGAGTACACCACCATCGTCGCCGCCCCGGCCTCCGACCCGGCCGGTTACAAGTACCTTGCCCCCTACACCGGCTCGGCCATCGGCCAGCACTGGATGTACCAGGGCAAGCACGTTCTGATCGTCTTCGACGACCTGACCAAGCAGGCCGACGCCTACCGCGCCGTGTCCCTCCTGCTGCGTCGCCCGCCGGGCCGTGAGGCCTTCCCCGGCGACGTCTTCTACCTCCACTCCCGGCTGCTGGAGCGCTGCGCGAAGCTCTCCGCCGACATGGGCGGTGGCTCGATGACGGGTCTGCCGGTCATCGAGACCAAGGGCAACGACGTGTCGGCGTTCATCCCGACCAACGTCATCTCCATCACCGACGGTCAGTGCTTCCTGGAGACCGACCTGTTCAACGCCGGTGTCCGCCCGGCGATCAACGTCGGTATCTCGGTGTCCCGAGTCGGTGGCTCCGCGCAGGTCAAGGCCATGCGCAAGGTCTCCGGCACGCTGAAGCTGTCGCTGTCGCAGTACCGCGACCTCGAGGCGTTCGCCGCGTTCGCGTCCGACCTCGACGCCGCCTCGCTCGCTCAGCTGGAGCGCGGTCAGCGGCTGGTCGAGCTGCTCAAGCAGCCGCAGTACGCGCCGTTCCCCGTCGAGCGTCAGGTCGTGTCGGTGTGGTCCGGCACGAGCGGCGAGCTCGACGAGGTGCCGGTCGAGGACATCCGCCGGTTCGAGGGCGAGTTCCTCGACTACCTGCAGTCCTCGCACAAGGGCATCCTCGACACCATCCGCGAGACCCGCGAGATGTCCGACGACACGGTGACCGCTCTCAAGGACGCCATCACGGAGTTCAAGAAGGGCTTCACCACCTCCTCGGGTGAGCTGCTGGTCAAGGACGAGCCGGTCGCTCCGCTGGGTGCCGACGAGGTCGGCCAGGAGAAGATCAAGAAGGTCGTCCGTCCGGCGGAGAAGAAGTAGCAGATGGGTGCCCAGCTAAGGCAGCTGCGCCGGCGGATCACCTCGGTGAAGTCCACCGCGAAGATCACGCGCGCGCAGGAGCTCATCGCCTCTTCACGGATCGTGAAGGCGCAGCAGCGGATGCAGGCGGCGCTGCCGTACGAGCGTGAGATCACTCGCGCCGTCACCGGCGTCGTCAGCAACGCGGCCAGCGTCGACCATCCGCTGACCGTGGCGAAGGAGAACCCCGCCAAGGCGGGCGTGCTCATCGTCACCAGCGACAGCGGGTTCTGTGGCGGCTTCAACGCCAACGTGCTGCGCGAGGCCGAGGCCCTGCGCGGCCTGCTGGAGGGCCGCGGCCTCGAGGTCGTGCCGTTCGTGACCGGCACCAAGGGCGTCACCTGGCACACCTTCCGTAACAGGGAGATGGGCGGCAGCTGGACCGGCTTCACCCGCCGGCCGGCCTACGCCGACGCCAAGGAGATCGCGAACACGCTGATCGAGTCGTTCAAGGACGACAACGGCATCGACGAGATCCACATCGTCTCGACCGAGTTCGTCTCGATGCTGACGCAGAACGTCGTGGTCAAGCGCGTCCTTCCGCTGGAGGTCGAGGAGACCGAGGCGACGGAGTCCACCGTGATCCCGCCGTACTTCGAGTTCGAGCCGACCGCCGGCGACGTGCTGGAGACGCTGCTGCCGCGCTATGTGGAGTCGCGCATCTTCACGGCGCTGCTGCAGTCCGCGGCCTCCGAGGAGGCCGCGCGGCGGCGCGCGATGAAGTCGGCGACCGACAACGCCAACGAGCTGATGCGGGTGCTCACCCAGCAGATGAACCAGGCTCGCCAGGCCGAGATCACCCAGGAAATCAGCGAGATCGTCGGTGGCGCCAACGCGCTCGCTGACGCCGCAGCGGGGAAAGAGTGAAATGACTGCAGAGGCTGTAGAAACTGTGGAAGCCCCCGCGGCCGGCACTGGCCGCGTGGCACGTGTCACCGGCGCCGTCGTCGACGTGGAGTTCCCCGTCGATGCGATGCCCGACATCTACAACGCGCTCAACGTCGAGGTGACCCTCGGTGGCGAGACCAAGACCCTGACGCTCGAGGTCGCCCAGCACCTGGGTGACAACCTCGTGCGCGCCATCTCCATGCAGCCCACCGACGGCCTGGTCCGCGGTCAGGCCGTGGTCGACTCCGGCGCCCCGATCTCGGTGCCGGTCGGCGACGTCGTCAAGGGCCACGTGTGGAACGCGCTGGGCGAGACGCTCGACGTGCCGACCTCCTCGCTGAAGGTCGAGGAGCGCTGGCCGATCCACCGGCCGTCGCCCCCCTTCGACCAGCTGGAGTCCCGCACCGAGCTGCTGGTCACCGGCATCAAGGTCATCGACCTGCTCACCCCTTACGTGCAGGGTGGGAAGATCGGCCTGTTCGGCGGCGCCGGCGTGGGCAAGACGGTGCTCATCCAGGAGATGATCCGCCGTGTCGCCCGTAACTTCGGCGGTACGTCGTGCTTCGCCGGTGTCGGCGAGCGCACCCGTGAGGGCAACGACCTCTGGCTGGAGATGGAGGAGGCGGACGTCCTCAAGGACACCGCGCTCGTCTTCGGCCAGATGGACGAGCCGCCGGGCACCCGTCTGCGGGTCGCCCTGTCGGCGCTGACGATGGCGGAGTACTTCCGCGATGTGCAGAAGCAGGACGTGCTGCTGTTCATCGACAACATCTTCCGCTTCACGCAGGCCGGTTCCGAGGTCTCGACGCTGCTCGGCCGTATGCCGTCCGCCGTGGGTTACCAGCCCACCCTGGCCGACGAGATGGGTGTGCTCCAGGAGCGCATCACCTCGACGCGTGGTCACTCGATCACCTCCATGCAGGCGATCTACGTCCCCGCGGACGACATCACCGACCCGGCGCCGCACAACGCGTTCGCGCACCTCGACGCGCAGACCGTGCTCTCGCGGCCCATCTCCGAGAAGGGCATCTACCCCGCGGTGGACCCGCTCGACTCCTCCTCCCGCATCCTCGACCCGCAGATCGTGGGCGAGGAGCACTACGCGGTGGCCCAGGAGACCAAGCGGATCCTGCAGAAGTACCGCGAGCTCCAGGACATCATCGCGATCCTCGGTATCGACGAGCTGTCCGAAGAGGACAAGGTCACCGTCCAGCGGGCCCGCCGCATCGAGCGCTTCCTGTCGCACCCGATGTACGCGGCCGAGGCCTTCACCGGCCAGCCGGGCGAGACCGTGCCGCTGGACGAGACCATCGCCTCGTTCAAGGGCCTGTGCGCCGGCGAGTACGACCACCTGCCCGAGCAGGCGTTCTTCATGGTCGGTGGCATCGAGCAGGCCATCGCCAAGGCCAAGGAACTCGAGCGTCGCTAATCGCCCCACGGTGGTGGTACGGCCGGAGCGCCGTGCCACCACCTGATCGGAAAGGAACCTACACAAGTGGCGAAGCTACGCGTAGGGGTTGTCTCACCCGAGCGTGAGATCTGGTCGGGCGAGGCCGACATGGTGATTGCCAAGACCGTGGACGGCGAGATCGGTATTATGCCGCAACACGCACCTGTGCTCGGCGTCCTCGTCGAGGGCGGGGTGCTGCGCGTGAAGCGGGAAGGCGAGCCGGAGCTGGTGGCGGCGGTGCACGGGGGCTTCATCTCCGTCGCCGACGACGAGGTCTCCGTGCTGGCCGAGGTGGCCGAGCTCGGCTCCGAGGTCGACGTGGCGGCGGCTCGTGACGCTCTCGACCGGGCCCAGGCCTCGATCGAGGCCAACCAGGAGGACGCCGACGCGGCCGTCGAGGCCAAGCGTGCCAGGGCCCGCCTGCGTGCGGCGGGCGAAGAGGTTTAATAGCACCTATCAAGCGGGCTCAGGGGGGCGGCATGGTGGCGACGGTTGTGATTCTCGTAGTGCTGCTTGCCGCCCTCATCGTCGTGCGGGGGGCCATGCTGTCCCGCGCGCGTGGGAGCGTACCGTGTCGGCTGCGCGTGGGGGAGCGCGGATGGCAGAGCGGGGTGGCCCGCTACGCCGACGGGGAGCTCCACTGGATCCCGCTGCTGGGCGTCCGACTCAGGCCGCGTCACGCTATCGCGAGGCGCGGCCTTGTCGTATCCGCCCGAAGGGAGATCGACGGCGGCCTGTTCGCCGTCGACTGCTCGGGCAGCACCCGGGGCATCTCGCTGGCCATGAGCGCCGACGCGATGACCGGGTTCCTGGCCTGGCTGGAGTCGGCGCCGCCGAGCGCCTATCTCGACGTGGCCTGACGCTTCAGCGGGTGCCGCCGGGCTTCCAGAGGATCTCGCCGCCGTCGTGGGCGACCCGGCAGGCGATGAACAGCAGGTCCGACAGGCGGTTGAGGTATTTCGCGGTCAGCGGGTTGGTGTCGTCGTGCGCCCGCATGGCCGCCCACGCCGAGCGCTCAGCACGGCGTACGGTGACGCGGGCGACGTGCAGGGCGGCCGTGGCGGGGTCGCCGCCGGGCAGGATGAAGCTCCGCAGCGGCTTGAGGCCGGCGTTGAAGCGATCACACTGCTCCTCCAGCCACTCGATGTAGGACGCCTCGACCCGCAGCGGCGGGAACTCGGGCTCGGCCACGACCGGCGTGGCGAGGTCGGCCCCCACGTCGAACAGCTCGTTCTGCACCCTGACCAGCACCTCCGCCAGCTCGGCGGGCAGCGTGCCGTGTGACAGCGCGACACCCAGGTGGGCGTTGGCCTCCTCGACGTCGGCGTAGGCGACGAGCCGGGGGTCGGTCTTGTGGGTGCGGCTGCCATCGACCAGCGACGTGGTGCCGTCGTCTCCGGTACGGGTGTAGATGCGGGAGAGTACGACCGGTTTGTCCTTGTCGGCGCGCGTCATGGGCACAGCGTAATGACAAATGTCATCGGGATCGGACGCGGGATGCACCTCGGGCCGGTGATTTCTCCGACTGGCCGGGCCAATGGGGCAAACGCCACCATGGACGCATGACGAAGGAGATGACCTGATGCTCGAGATCAGCGAGCTGCGCAAGACTTTCGCGGGTGGTCCCGGCGCCCCGGGCGGCAAGCTCGCCCTCGACGGCGTCAGCTTCAGCGTACGGCCGGGCGAGATGTACGGCTTCGTCGGCGCGAACGGCGCCGGCAAGACCACGACGATGCGCATCGTGATGGGCGTGCTCCAGGCCGACTCCGGCTCGGTGAGCTGGCAGGGCAGGCCGCTCGGCTACGACGCCCGCCAGCGCTTCGGCTACATGCCGGAAGAGCGCGGGCTGTACCAGAAGATGCGGGTGGGCCAGCAGATCGAGTACTTCGGCCGGCTGCACGGCCTGAGCGCCACGGCCGCCAAGAAGGCCACCGACGACCTGCTCCAGCGGCTGGGGCTGACCGAGCGCAGGAACGACGCCGTGCAGGCGCTCTCGCTGGGCAACCAGCAGCGGGTCCAGCTCGCGGTGGCGCTGGTGCACGATCCCGAGGTCCTGATCCTCGACGAGCCGTTCTCCGGGCTCGACCCGATCGCGGTGGACGCGCTCGCCGCGGCGCTGCAGGAGCGCTGCAGGAGCGGCGTGCCGGTGATCTTCTCCAGCCACCAGCTGGAGCTGGTGGAGCGGCTGTGCGACTCCGTGGGCATCGTCTCGTCCGGCCGCATGGTGGCCACCGGCACGGTGGCGGAGCTGCGCGCGGCCGAGGGCGGCACGATGGTGGTGGCCGTCCGGGACCCGGCGCCCGGCTGGGCCGACGGCCTGCCCGGCACGGTCACGGTCGACGGCGACCTGCACATCCTTCGCACGAACACGGGTGACGGCCAGGAGCTGCTGCGCCGCGCCATGAAGGCGGGCGCGGTCGAGCGCTTCGGCGCCGAGCACCCGTCGCTCACCGAGATCTTCAAGGAGGCCGTGGCGTGAACGGACTGATGCTGGTCGCCGGGCGTGAGATCACCACGCAGGTCAGGACCAAGGGGTTCGTGATCGGCCTGATCGTCACGGCGGTGCTGGTGGGGCTGCTGTCGTACGCGCCCAAGCTGTTCGGCGGCGGGGACTCGTACACGGTGGGCACCGTCAACTCCGAGCAGCTGCCGCTGGACCGGGCGGCGCCGGACATCGCGTTCGAGTGGCGTCAGTTCGCCGACGAGGCGGCGGCCAAGACCGCCGTGCTGGCGGGCGACGTGGACGCGGTGCTGGTCGACGGCACCAGGGTGCTCACGGACGGCGAGATCGACCAGGAGCTCGGCGTGCTCATGCAGAGCGTGAACCGGGAGGTCAAGCTCGGCGCCGCGGGCGTGAACATCCCGCCGCTGCAGGTCCAGTCGGTCGGCGCGGACACGCGCTATGAGGCGGCCAGGACGGGCATCGCGACGGTCCTCGTCTTCGTGCTCTTCTTCATGATCATCGGTCAGGTCGTGATGGTGGCCATGGGCGTGGTCGAGGAGAAGGGCAGCCGCATCGTCGAGATCCTGCTGGCCTCGGTGCGGCCGTGGCAGCTGCTCGGCGGCAAGATCCTCGGCCTGGGCGTGGTCGGTCTGATCAACCTGGTGACGATCCTGGTCGTCGGCCTGGTCGCGGCCTCGGCCTCGGGCCTCGCTGCGGACTTCCCGCCCGGCATGACCGGGCTCGTGGTGGCGGTCGTGCTCTGGTTCGTGCTCGGCTACGCCTTCTTCGCCACGCTGGCGGCGGCCTCCGGCTCGCTGGTCTCGCGGCAGGAGGAGGTCAACACCGTGATGACGCCGCTCACCATGGTCATCATGGGCACGTACTTCGTGGCCTTCTACGCCGGCAACGAGCCCACGAGCACGCTGGCCACGGTCGGGTCGTTCATCCCGCCCTTCTCCTCCATGATCATGCCGGTGCGGATGGCCGCGACCGAGGTGCCGGTGTGGCAGGTGGCCGCGTCCATGGGGCTCATGATGCTGGGCGTGGCGGGCGTGCTGGCCTTCGGGGCGACGGTGTACCGCCGGGCCGTGCTGCGGACGGGGGCGCGGCTCAAGCTCACCGAAGTCCTCCGTACGCGCTAGTGGGCAGGATCGAACAGGCGCGCTCGACCACCAGGAAGGTGCTCGGCTTCGCGTTCCTCGCCTCATGGATCCTCATCGGCCTGTCCGTCTTCACCGGGATGTCCGAGGGCCGGATCATCTGGTGGCGGGTGGCGCTCGGAGCGGTCGCCGCGGCCGGCTTCACCTGGGTCTCCTGGCAGGTCGTGGACGAGCTCCTGAACCGCCGTTACCCCACCCGCAAGGTGGTGGTGGCGGCGGTCCTCGCCGTGCTCGCGGCGGCCTTGGGCGGGGCTGAGCCGGTCGGGTGGGGTTTCCTGCTGCTGTGCTGGCTGTCGATCGCGGTGCTGGAGATCTCCAGGCGCTGGTCGTACGTGGTGGCGGCCGGCACGTGGGTGACCGGCGTGGGCCTGTCGGCGCTGACCGGCGGGACGATGCTGTCGGAGATGGTCGCCGGCATGACGACGATGCAGCGGCTGTCGTTCGACGCGCTCATGTACGGCCTGCTGTGCGTGCTCATCCCGCCGTCCAACCGGGTATGGATGTGGATCTGGGGGCTGGCCGTGGAGGCGCACCGGGGCAAGGAGGCGCACACCAGGCTGGCGCTGGCCGAGGAGCGGCTGCGCTTCTCCCGGGATCTGCACGACCTCGTGGGACACCAGCTCTCCGCCATCGCGGTCAAGACCGAGCTCGCGGTACGCCTGTCGGACGTGGACACCGGCGCGGCCAAGGCCGAGATGGCCGAGGTGAACGCGCTGACCAGGAAGGCGCTGAAGGAGTTGCGGCAGGCCGTGCGCGGCTACCGCGAGCTTGACTTGACCGCTGAGCTGAATAGCGTGAGAAGTGTGCTCGAAGCGGCGGGGGTCCGCTGCGAGGTGGCACTGCCCCACCGCGAGTCGCCGGACGGAGTGGCGCCGGTGTTCGCGTTCGCGGTGCGCGAGGCGGTGACGAACGTGCTGAAGCACAGCACGGCGACCTTCTGCGACATCTCCTTCCGGTTCACTGCGGACGAGGCCGAGCTGACCGTGCGCAACGACGGGGTGGCCCGCAGGAAGGCGGCCGACCTGGGCAGTGGCCTGGCAGGGCTGAGCGAGCGGCTGGCGGCCGTGGGAGGCGCGATGACCGCCCAGCCGACCGGAGACGGACAATTCCTGCTACGAGCAGTCGTGTCACTCCCGATGGCTGGGTAGGGACATGGTGAGGTTTTACCTCGTCAAGCGCTGTCCGCAGCGCTGTGACCACGCCGTGTGCGTGACTGAGGAGGTGGCATGCGCGTCCGGGGCAATCCGCGGGCCCAGGTGGTGAGGATCGGTGCCCGGCTCGACGTCGGCACGTCGGCGGGGGTGCGCGAGCGGCTGCACGAGGCGCTCGACTCCGGCGAAGGAGACCTGATCCTCGATCTCTCCAAGCTGGAGATGATCGACGCGACCGGGCTCGGTGTGCTCGTGGGCGCTCATCGGCGCGCGATCAGCGTGCGACGCCGCCTCGTCCTTCGGGGGGTGCCACCGCGGATCATGCGGATCCTCGCGGTGACCCGGCTGAATCGGGTGCTGAACGTGGAGGTTCCCGAGGCCGCGGTGGCCTGATGTGACATATCGGAGCGGGCGACGATCAGCCGTCGCCCGCTCTTTTTCTGCATTGACTAAATGGCGTTTTCGGCCGGGTCACTCCGGCTGCAAATGTGCAATGGTGTTGAACGGGCCATCAGGCGGGGCCCAGTGCGCGGTTGAAGATGTGCACCGCCACCTCGACGAGTTCGTCGATCTCCGGTTGATCGTCGGCCAGCAGCCATTCGATGAGCAGCTCTTGTAAGGCCCCTATGGCGCCCAGCGCGACCAGCCGCCGATTGAGGCCGCCGGCGAGCGGGAAATCGGCGGAGGCCTCCTCGACGAGCCTGGCGAAGGAGCCGATCGCGCGCTGGCGTGACAGGGCCAGGACGTCGCCTGATCGGCGTACTTCGACGTGCATGATGCGCGCTCGCCGCCAGTCGGCGGTGGCGAACTCGATATACGCGCGAATGCCGGCCTGCACCCGGCCGTCGAGCGTGGCAGGCGCGTCCTGAACGGCCTTCGCGACGACGGCCAGGCTTTCGTCCACGCAGCGCTCGTGCAACGCCTGCAGCAACTCTTCCCGGCCGCCGAAACATTCGTAGAAGGCCCGGTTGGAGATCCGCGCCTCCGAGCAGAGCCTTTCGATGGTCGTCGCCGCGAAACCCGGCTTCGCGTATAGCGTGTACGCGGCCGTCATCAGCCGCTCTCGTCTGTCTGCCAGCCTTTGCTCAGCCGACATTCCCCGGTAAGACCGGTTCACATTCCACCCGTCCAACATGATCGTGGCCCCCAGAGCACACAATTATGGACGGATGATCGGATCTGGGAAAGGGTAAGAAGATTACCTTTTACGTCTTCCATGCAAGAACGTGACAAGCCTGACCAGTCGCTCAAGTTCGGCGGGGCCCCTGTTGAACGAGGTGATGTTCATGCCCGGCATCGCGAAGCGCTGCCGGGAGATGGCCTTGGGCCTGGCGAATTCCCGCAATCCGTCGGCGCCGTGGATGCGGCCGAACCCCGAGTCGCCGACCCCGCCGAACGGCAGCGAGGGCACTCCCGCGAACGAGATGACCGAGTTGATGGCCGTCATGCCGCTGCGCATCAGCCGGGCCAGCTCGGTGGCGCGGCGGGCGTTGCGGCTGAAGATGGTGCCGCCCAGCCCGTACGCCGAGGCGTTGGCCAGCTCCAGCGCCTCCTGCGCGTCGCGGGTGCGGCGGACGGTGATGGTCGGGCCGAAGGTCTCCTCGCGGACGGCGGGGGAGTCCTCGGGCACGTCCTCGACGATCACCGGATCCACGTACGGCGCCCTGACCGCGCCGGAGCCGCCGGTGACCGTCCTGCCCGCCTTGACCGCGTCGTCGATGTGCCGCTTGATGACGTCCACCTGGCCCGGCATGGTGATCGGGCCGTAGTCCTCGCCGGCCTTCAGCCGGGCCGCCCGGCCGGTCAGCTCGCGCATGAAGCCGTCGTAGACCGCGTCCACCACGTAGACCCGCTCGACGCCCACGCAGGTCTGGCCGGCGTTCGACATGGCGCCCCACAGGCAGGCGTCGGCGGCGGCGGCGAGGTCGGCGTCGGCGTCCACGATGAAGGCGTCCTTGCCGCCGCACTCGGCGACGATCGGGGTGAGGTTCTCGGCGCAGGCCGCCATCACCCGCTTGGCCGTTGCGGTGGAGCCGGTGAAGGCCACCTTCTTCACCCGGGGGTCGCCGGCCAGCGCCGCGCCCGTCTCGCCGAGGCCCGTGACGGTCTGGAAGACGTCGTGCTCCGGCACCGACTCCCTGAACAGCTCGGCCAGGCGCACCCCGATGCCGGGGGTCAGCTCGCTCGGCTTGAACACCACGGCGTTGCCGGCCGCGAGCGCGTACGCGATGGAGCCCATGGGGGTGAAGACCGGGTAGTTCCACGGGCCGATGACGCCGACGACGCCGAGCGGCAGGTATTCGAGGGTGGCGGTCAGGTTGAGGCCGATCATGCCGGTGTTGACCCGGCGGCGGCCGAGCACCTTGGCGGCGTTGCGGGCCGCCCAGTCGAGGTGGGTGACGGCCAGCACCAGCTCCAGCGTGGCGTCGCCGACGGGCTTGCCGTTCTCCTCGTGCACCAGCGCGGCCAGCTCCCTGATGTGCTGGGTGAGCACCGCCTTGTAGTCGAGCAGCCGGCGCCTGCGCTCGGCGTGGCCCAGCGCGGCCCACCACGCGGCGGCCGTCTCCGCCCGGCCCACGGCCTCGTGCACGGCCTCGGGAGTGGCCTTCGGGTGGCTCCCGACGACCGCGCCGGTCGCCGGGTTGAGAGAGTCGAACGTCAGGGTCGTCATGGCGTCACGATAATCCGGTAAGCCACCGCTTACCAGAACGTCCGGAGACGTCCGTAACGGCCGCTGACTGTGGGGTCGCCATAAGGGCCTGGACAGTGGGCGTTCGGCGCCGCAGGGGCGCGTGCAGCGCCGTGCACGGGCGCTCAGAACAGCGTGGGGTTCTCCGGCTCGATGCCGCGCAGGGCGTCGTAGTCGAGGGTGACGCAGTCGATGCCGCGGTCGGCGGCGAGGACGCGGGCCTGCGGCTTGATCTCCTGGGCCGCGAACACCCCGCGTACGGGCGCCAGGATCGGATCGCGGTTGAGCAGCTCCAGATAGCGGGTGAGCTGCTCGACCCCGTCGATCTCGCCCCGGCGCTTGATCTCCACCGCCACCGTCGCGCCCGAGGCGTCGCGGCACAGGATGTCGACCGGGCCGATGGCCGTCATGTATTCGCGGCGGATGAGGGAGTAGCCGGGGCCGAGCGTCGTGATGTGCTCGGCGAGCAGCTCCTGCAGGTGGGCCTCGACGCCGTCTTTGATCAGGCCGGGGTCGACGCCCAGCTCGTGACTGGAGTCGTGGAGGATCTCGGCCATCGTCAGCACCAGCTTCTCGCCGGTCTTGCCGTGGGTGACCGTCCAGGTCTCGCCGTCCTCTTTGAGCTTGCACGGCGGGTTCATCCAGTTGAGCGGCTTGAAGGCGCGGTCGTCGGCGTGGATGCTCACGCTGCCGTCGGCCTTGATGAGCACGAGTCTTGGGGCCATCGGCAGGTGAGCCGTGAGCCGTCCGATGTAATCCACGCTGCAGCGCGCGATGACCAGCCGCATGACCGTCCACCTTAGTGCCTCTGGAAAACTGAAGGCATGGCGTTCGAACGGGTGGGTGTGGTCGGCCTGGGCACGATGGGGGCCGGCATCGCGGAGGTGTTCGCACGGGCGGGGCTGCGCGTGCTCGGCGTCGAGGCCGACGCCGAGGCGCTCGCGCGCGGCCGCTCGCTGCTGGAGGGCTCCACGGCGCGGGCGCTCGACAAGGGCAGGCTCACCACGGAAGAACGCGCCGCGATCCTGGGCCGGGTCACGCTGACCACCTCCAGGGAGGACCTGCGCGAGGCCGATCTCGTCATCGAGGCCATCCCCGAGCACCTCGACCTCAAGCTCGCGCTCTTCGCCGACCTCGACCGCATCTGCACGCCCGAGACCGTGCTCGCCACCAACACCTCGTCCCTGTCCGTGACGGCGATCGCCGCCGCCACCGGGCGGCCAGGCCGGGTCGTCGGCCTGCACTTCTTCAACCCCGCGCCGGTCATGCGGCTGGTCGAGGTGGTGCGCACCGTGCTGAGCGAGCCCGCCGTCGTCGACGAGGTCGCCGGGCTGGCGGGGCGGCTCGGCAAGACCGCCGTGACCGTGGGCGACCGGGCCGGCTTCGTGGTCAACCGGCTGCTGCTGCCCTGTCTCAACCACGCCGCCGTGCTGCTGGAGCTGGGCGTGGCCACTCGCGACGACATCGACGCCGTCATGCGGCTGGGCGCGGGGCTGCCCATGGGGCCGTTCACGCTGCTCGACCTGATCGGGCTGGACACCGCGTACGAGATCATGGAAGTGCTCTACGACGAGACCCGCGACCGGCGCCACGCGCCGTCGCCGCTGCTGCGCGAGCTGGTCACCGCCGGGCGGCTGGGCCGCAAGTCGGGCGCCGGGTTCTCCTCAGGCGAGCCGCCACGTGCCCCTGACGGCGGGTCGCGGCCGGGGGTGACGGCGTTCGAGGTGGCCGGGCCCGGGGCCGACGAGCTGGCCGAGCGGCTCGGCGCGGCCGGGTTCAAGCGGTCGGGCGACGATCCCGACGTCGTGCTGCGGCTGGCCGACCGGCCGGTGGTCGAGCACGCCGTACGCCTGCGCGACCCCGCCAAGCTGGTCGGCGTGCGGCTGCACGGCGACCGGGCGGCCGAGCTGGCCGTCACCGCGCTCACCTCGCCCGCCGCCGTGTCCGCCGCGAGCGACCTGATGAAGGTGCTGGGCCTCGCGGCCGTGCCGTGCAAGGACCGCGCCGGGTTCGTCGCCGACGCGCTGCTGCTGCCCTACCTCAACGACGCCGTCCGCATGTACGACGCCGGCTACGCCTCCATCGCCGACATCGACACCGCCATGCGCCTGGGCTGCGGCTACCCCGCCGGGCCCTTCGCGACCATGGAGGCCATGGGCCTCGCCCGCGTACGCGACGGCCTGCGCGCCCTCTACGCCGAATACCGCGAGCCCGCCTTCGCCCCCGCCCCCCTGCTCGATCAGCTCGTCGTCGCCGGCGCGAGCACGTTCCCCCGCTCATGAGCCCCCGCCGCGCCCGCCGCAGGGAGTCCACCCGCCCCTTCGGCTTCCCGACCGGGCTGGACAAGGTGGAGGAGTGGCCCGACGGCGAGTGGAAGGTCCGCGTGCTCACCGGCGCCTCCTCGACGAAGAACTACCGCTGCCCCGGCTGCGATCAGGAGATCCGCAGCGGGCAGCCGCACCTGGTGGCCTGGCCCAACTGGCCGGGCGGCGACGAGGAGCGCCGCCACTGGCACCAGGCCTGCTGGCGTAAGAGACTCGACCGCGGCCCGGGCCGCACCCGCTACTGAAGGGATCGATGTGGAGATTCGCGCGGCGACCGTGCTGCCCGCCCGGCGCGAGCCGATCGAGCTGCACACGGCCGACGGCCTGACCCTGGTCGGCGAGCTGGCCCAGCCCCTCGACCGGCCGCCGGTGGCGACGCTCGTCACCCTGCACCCGCTGCCCACCCACGGCGGGTTCATGGACAGCCACGTCTACAAGAAGGCGGCCAACCGGCTGCCCGCGCTGGCCGACCTGGCCGTGCTGCGCTTCAACACGCGCGGCACCTCCTCCGAGCGCGGCACCTCAGAAGGCACGTTCGACGGAGGCGAGGGCGAGCGGTTCGACGTGGCGGCGGCCCTCGAATACGCCGAGTTCCACGACCTGCCCCGCGTCTGGGTGGTCGGCTGGTCGTTCGGCACCGAGCTGACGCTGAAGTGGGCGCACGACCCGCTGGTCGAGGGGGCGATCCTGCTGTCGCCGCCGCTGCACAGGGCCACCGACGCCGACCTCGACAAGTGGGCGGAGTTCGGGCGGCCGCTGGTGGCGCTGGTGCCGGAGTTCGACGACTACCTGCGGCCCGACGAGGCCAAGGCGCGCTTCGCGCGGGTGCCGCAGGCCGAGGTGATCGGCGTCGACGGGGCCAAGCACCTGTGGGTGGGGGAGCCGTACGTACGGATCGTGCTCGACGAGATCGTCATGCGGGTCAACCCGGCCGCGTCGCCGCTGCCCACGGAGGTATGACGGTTCTCTCCATCGTGCCCGCCCACGCTGAAGAGAATTTTGAGCATTATGAGCAGAACTCTGGTGTTCGCGATCGACGCGGGTGAAAATCCGATCATCACGTGAAGATCGTGGAGACGCCGGACGTTCGCATGTCCGCGCGTAATCCCTGCTCAGCATGGGCGAGGCACGTATGCGATTAGTGCACGGGCTGGTGGCGGCGGCGTTATCGATCACGACTTTGGCAGTGGCACCACCTTCGGTGGCGGAAGAGGCGCCACGTCCCGATCCGGTGGCCGATCCGGTGGCCGATCCGGTGGCCGGCCCTCCGGCCGGGCGGGCTGCTCCACCGCGACCGGCCGACCCCGAGCGGGCCGCGGCCGCGCGGGCCCGCCGTGACGGGCGGCCGGTCGAGGTGGAGGCGCTGCGCAGCGAGACCCGTACGGTCTTCGCCCAGCCCGACGGCACCATGAAGATGGAGCTGAACGTGCGCCCGGTCCGGGTCCGCAAGGACGACCGCTGGGTGCCCGTGGACACCACCTTGCGCCTGCGCCCCGACGGTGCGGTCGAGCCGGTCGCCGCGGCGGTCGGGCTGACGTTCTCCGGCGGCGGCGACAGCGCGCTCGCCCGCCTCTCGCGCGGCGGCAAATCGATGGAGCTGGGCTGGACCGGCCCGCTGCCCACCCCCACGCTGAGCGGCGACACCGCCACCTACGCCGAGGTCAGGCCCGGAGTGGACCTCCAGGTCACCGCCGACGTGGACGGCTTCTCCCACGTGCTGGTCGTCAAGTCGCGGGCCGCGGCCGAGAGCCTGACCGAGCTGGCGTACCCGCTCGCCGCACAAGGGCTGGAGCTGGAGACCGACGCGGCCGGCAACCTGGAGGCGATCGACGACAACGGCGGCACGCTGTTCATCGCGCCGACCCCCAAGATGTGGGACTCGAAGGGCCTGCCTGACCAGAAGGCGTTCAAGGAAGGCCGCTCACCCGAGGCCCGCGAGGCCGTCATGGACGTGGAGCTGAAGGGCAAGAAGCTGCGGCTGCGGCCGGATCGCAGGATGATGACCGATCCCGGCACGAAGTTCCCCATCTACCTCGACCCGTACTTCTCGGCCGCGCGCAACGCCTGGACGGCCGTGTGGAGCAACTGGCCCAACTCCAACTACCTCAACTCCAGCGACGTCGCCCGCGTGGGGCACGTCGAGTCGCAGAAGAACCGCTCGTTCTTCCAGATGAACACCGGCTCGACCATCCACGGCAAGCAGATCATCTCGGCGACGCTGCGCACGTACGAGACGTGGTCCTACTCCTGCAGCGCCCGCAAGGTCGAGGCGTGGGCCACCAACAAGATCAGCACGTCCACCACCTGGAACAAGCAGCCCTCCTGGGTGACCAAGCTGGACACCAAGAACGTCGCCAAGGGCTGGGGCACGAGCTGCATGCCCGGCGGCGTGGAGTTCAACGTCACGCCGCAGGTCGTCAACGCCGCCGCGAACAACTGGCCGAACGTCACGATCGGCCTGCGCGCCACCAGCGAGACCGACGTCTACGCGTGGAAGAAGTTCAGGAACAATCCGAGCCTCAACATCGAGTACAACTCCTACCCCGGCGTCCCCGCGGCCGCCGACGTGTGGTCGGACCCCGGCGGCCCCTGCGTCTCCGGTGACGACCGGCCGGTCATCAGCACCGCCACGCCCAAGCTGTGGGCCAGGCTGAAGGACGCCGACAACACGGTCAAGGGCCGCTTCGAGTGGTACGACGAGGCCGGCACCAAGACCGGCGAGTACCTCACCCCGTCCGGCTCGTCGGGCGCCGCCTTCTCCGCCACGATCCCGCAGGCGCTCTTCGCCGACGGCGCGCTCGTCCGCTGGCGGGTGCGGGCCGAGGACGGCAAGGCCAGCAGCGCGTGGAGCCCGTGGTGCGAGGCCACCGTGGACGCCACCGCCCCCGGCAGGGAGCCGGTCGTCACCTCCACGGACTACACGGAGAACGGCTGGAGCGACGGCGCCGGCCTGGCGGGCGCGTTCACCTTCGACCCCGACGGCGTCACCGACGTGGTCGCCTACGTCTACGGCCTGGACACCACGCCGAAGACCGAGGTGGCGGCGGGCGCCGACGGCCGGGCCACGATCCGGCTCACCCCGTCGCACGACGGCCCGAACGTGCTGGCCGTCCGCAGCAAGGACCGCGCGGGCCAGCTCGGCCCCATCCGCATCTACGTCTTCAACGTCAACCCAGGGCGTGCGCCCGCCGCCCGCTGGGCGATGGACGACGGCCAGGGCGGCACCGCCGCCGACGCCTCAGGGGCACACCCCGCCACGCTGTACGGCGCCACCTGGACCTCGGGCCGCACCGGCGGCGCGCTCCGGCTGGCCGGCGCCTACGCCCAGGCGTCAGGGCCGGTCGTCGACACCACCCGCAACTACACCGTCGCCGCGTGGGCCCGCCTGACCGGCACCGCCGCCGACGCCACCGTCCTCACCCAGGAGGGCGCGAGGACCGGCGCGTTCGCGCTGCAGTACGCCAAGGCCGACAACCGCTGGGCGCTGGTCACGCCCGGCTCCGACGCGGACGGCGCACCCGCCGCCCGCGCCCTGTCGGCCGCCGCGCCACGCCTCAACGAGTGGGTCCACCTGACCGGCGTCTACGACTCGGCGGCGGGCCGGATCTCGCTCTACGTGAACGGCAGGCTGGAGGGCACCGCCGCCGTCACCACCGCGTGGAACGCCACAGGCCCCCTGACGATCGGCCGCGGAAAGGTCGCCGGGGCGGCTTCGGACCACTGGCCCGGGGACGTCGACGAGGTGCGCGTCTATGACCGCGCGCTGTTCGCCGACGAGGTCGCCGATCTGGTCAACAGCGCTGCCACGCTGGTCGGCCACTGGAAGCTGGACGAGGAGTCCGGCTCGTCGGCGGCCGACTCCTCGGGCCGGGCGACCGCCGCGTCGCTGTCCGGAGCCGCCTCGTGGACGTCGGGCTGGCTGGACGGGGCACTCGCGCTCGACGGCGTCAACGGGCACGCCCAGACCGGCGGTCCCGTGGTCGACACCAGGTCGAGCTTCACCGTCACCGCCTGGACCCAGCTCGACTACCTGCCTGCCCGCGACAGCGCGGCCGTGGCCCAGCCCGGCAGCAGGGCCGCCGGGTTCCAGCTCGGCTTCGACAAGGAGCAGGGCAGATGGACGCTCGGCATGGCGGCCGCCGACACCGACGCCGCCGCCCTCGTACGGACGCGCTCCGACGCCATCCCCAACCCCATGGAGTGGACGCACGTGGCCGGCGTGTACGACGCGCTCGCCGGTCAGCTGCGGGTCTACGTCAACGGGCGGCTGGCCTCCACCACCGTCACCAGCCACCTGAGCACGTGGAACGCCACCGGGCCCGTGCAACTCGGGCGGACGAAGCTGGCCGGCGTCTTCACCGGCTACTGGCCGGGGGCCGTGGACGATGTCCGTACGTACGACGGGGCGCTGAGCGCGGAGCAGATCGCCGCGCTCGCCGCCCAGTGATCGGCTGATTCAAGGGGTCCGGCGGCTCGAAGACGAAGACGATGGACGTCTCGTACGCCGCCGGGCCCTGGCCTGCCGCCCTGGCCGGAGAGTGCGGCGGCCCTGGTCTTGGCGTACGCGACCAGCAGCGGGTCCATCCGCAGCGGCGGGACGCCGTGCTCGGCGCGGCGGGCGTCGACCGCGTGCGGCGCGTCGAGGAGGAGCCGGCGTTGGTGGGGCCGGCAAGGGCGGGACGCTTTCCCGCCATGTTTCACCTCGGGGACGCGGGACGGCCGTGCCTGGATTGTGCGGGTGTTTTATGCGGCGGGCAATGTCACTTTTAGGGCGGACATTAGCTGTGTGCGGCATTTAGCGAGATATTTGGCATGGGCCATTGAGTGAATGTCGCCGTGAACCGCGTTACCGTGAGGTCCGTGCAGCTCTACACGAGATCGGCCGGGACCGGAATCCCGCTTGTGCTGCTTCACGCGTTCCCGCTCTCGTCCGCCATGTGGCTGGCCCAGCGCGAAGGGCTGGCCAAGGTCTGCCGTGTCATCACGCCTGACCTGCGCGGTTTCGGGGGGTCGCGGCTGGGCGACGACGAGCCGTCACTCGACCTGATGGCCGACGACGTCGCCGCCCTGCTCGACGCGGAGGGCGTCGACAAGGCCGTGATCGGCGGACTGTCGATGGGCGGCTACGTGACCATGGCGTTCTGCCGGCGGCATCCCGACCGGGTGCTCGGCGTCATCCTGGCCGACACCAAGGCCAGCCCCGACCCGCCCCTGGCCAGGGAGAACCGCGAGCGCATCGCGCAGGTCGTGCTCGAGTCCGGCAGCGAGGTGCTGGTCAGCGAGGTCCTGCCCGCGCTCATCGGGCCGACGACCAAGGAACGCCGTGCCATGGTGTTCGGCCGCGTCAAGGGCCTCGTCCAGTCGGCGCCTCCCGGCGCGGTCGCCTGGGCCCAGCGCGCGATGGCCGCCCGCCCCGACTCCTCCGACACCTTGACCGCGCTGAAGGTGCCGTTGCTGGTCATCGTGGGCGAGGAAGACGAGCTCTCACCACCGTCCGACGCCGCCGCCATGGCCCAGGCAGTCCCTGACGGCCGCTTGGAGATCATCCCCAAGGCCGGCCACCTGACCGCCGTCGAACAACCGGAAGCCTTCAACGCCGCGGTCACGGAATTCCTCCGCACAGAGCTCCCCACCCACCGCCCCTGACCGCCCAGGTCCACGCACCGCCCGTCTCCGACAACCTGCGGGGTCACGCTCCGCCCACCCCCGACGTGCGCGCAAAACTGTGCACCGGCCCGCCCCCTGACGTGCGCGCGGAGGCGTGTACCGGCCCGTCCCTGACGTGCGCGCGGAGCGGTGCACCCACCCACCCCCCAGGACGTGCAGTTGTGCGGCGGGGCTCTTGGCCGGCTGGGGCTCTGCTCCGCCACGTCGGGTGCGGGCGCCGGGGTTTGTCGGTGGGGTGTGGCATGCTGGCGGCGTGACGCTTGAGGACCTGGTTCGGTTGCGGCGGGCGCGGGATGTGATCAACCGCGACTACGCCGAGCCGCTCGACGTGCCCGCGCTGGCGCGCGTCGCCCTCATGTCGCCGGGCCACTTCTCGCGCAGTTTCCGCGCGGCCTTCGGGGAGACCCCCTACAGCTATCTCATGACGCGCCGCATCGAGCGGGCCAAGGCGCTGCTGCGGCGCGGCGACATGTCGGTGACCGAGGTGTGCTTCGCGGTCGGCTGTACGTCGCTGGGCTCGTTCAGCTCGCGCTTCACCGAGCTGGTCGGCGAGAGCCCGAGCGCCTACCGCGCCCGCGACCACCACGAGCTGGCCGCCGTCCCGTCCTGCTACGCGAAGATCTACCTGCGGCCGGTCCGCCGTCATCCGGGCAAGACCGCCGACCGCCACGTAACGTGACGGGCATGGACATCCGACTCAACACCTGCTTCATCGCGGTCGACGATCATGACAAAGCGCTCGCCTTCTACCGCGACATCCTCGGCCTGGAAGTACGCAACGACGTCGGCTTCGAGGGCATGCGCTGGATCACCCTCGGCTCGCCGTCCCAGCCCGACGTCAACATCGTTCTTGAGCCACCGCTGGCCGACCCCGACGCCTCGCCCGCCGACCGGCAGGCCATGGCGGAGCTGCTGGCCAAGGGCCTGCTGCGGGCGGTCATCTTCGAGGTCGACGACTGCGACGCCACCTATGAGCGCATCAGGGACGCCGGCGGCGACGTGCTGCAGGAGCCGATGGACCAGCCCTACGGCGTGCGCGACTTCGCGGTCCGCGACCCGGCGGGCAACCTGCTGCGCATCAACCAGGCGGCCAGGTAGCGCGCCCGGTCAGGCGCGGTCCTGGCGGGGCACCACGACCTCCCTGATGACCAGCGCGATGGCCGCCGCCACCGGGATGGCCAGCAGCGCCCCGACGATGCCGAGCAGCGCGCCGCCGAACAGCGCGGCGATCACGGTCACCGCAGGCGTGACGTCGACCGAGCGCTTCATCACCCGGGGATAGACGAAGTAGTTCTCGACCTGCTGGTAGACCACGAAGAAGATGGCGCAGGCGATGCCGGCGGGCAGCGAGTCGAGCAGCGCGACGCCGGTCACGATCACCGCGCCGATCGTGGCGCCGACCAGCGGGATCAGGTCCGTCAGCGCCACGACGAGGGCGAGCGCGAGCGCGTACTGGACGCCGATGATCGACAGGAAGATCCAGGCCAGCACGCCGGCGATCAGGGAGATGAGCACGTTGCCCGCGACGTAGCCGCCGATGCCGCCGAGGATCTCCTCGCTCATCGCCCGCGTACGCGCCCGCCGCGAGGCCGGGACGAGCTTGAGCAGATATTCCTTGATCGTGTGCAGCGAGCCGAGGAAGTACAGCATGAGCACCAGCAGCGTCACCGTGGTGAAGACGCCGTTGAGCACCACCAGTCCCGCGCCCATGATGCCGCTGGCCAACGCCGGCCCCAGCGTGGTCGTCACGAACGTGCGGATCTGGGGGAGTATCTGGTAGTCGGCGTCGAGCTGCCGCAACGTCGGATGGTTGCTCAGCTCGGTGATGTAACCGGGCACGGCGTCGACGAACTCGCTGAGCTGCTTGCTGACGGGCGGCACGATCGCCAGCCCGAACAGCACGAACGCCACGATGACGCCGATGAACACGATGGCGATCGCGCCCCGCCTGGCCAGGCCCCGGCGCTGGAGCGCCTCGACCGCCGGGTTGAGCCCGACGGCCAGGAACATCGCGACGACGACCAGGATGATCGTGCTCAGCGAGGCCACGATCATCTGGGCGAGCGCGAGCGCCGTCAGCACGCCGAGCCCGCCGACCAGCCCGAACAGGAACGGGCCGCGCGCCAGCGGCTTCCCCGGCAGCCCGTACGGCGTCTCGCCGCCGTCGGCGCCCTGCTCCCGCGCCTGCTCCCGCGCCTGTTCCTGCGCCTGCTCCCGTACTGGGGAGCGCTCGGAGTCCTCGTGCCGGGAGCCTCCGGAACCGCCGTCGCGGGAGCCCCTGTCCGCGTCGGGCACGGGATCGGCCGTAGGGGCGCGGGCTTCGTCCCGCTCGGTCGCGGGTCCGGCGTCTGCCGACAACGGGGAACTCCAGAAAAGGCTCGGTGACAACGCAGCATGACGGGCTCGTACCGGTTCGTACACGCCCGACGGCAAAGAGAGAGCCTAGCGACCGTGTGATCGCCAGGCTCTCCCCAGCCGTCGTTCAGCCCCCGTGCGCGCTCGTTACTCCTGCCACCACTCCGCGTCGTCCTCGGCCTTGGCCTCGGCCTTGGGAGCGGGCGTCGTCGCCGGAGCGGCCGGCTCGGCGGCCGGCGCCGCGGCGGCAGCGAGAGCGGGCTTCGGCGGAGCCGCGGTGACCGCGGCCTCGGAGGGCTCCATGCCCGGCAGCGCGGCGCCGCCGAGGAGCTGGCGGAGCTGGGCCAGGTGGCTGGTGATGCTGTCACGCTGGCGGGTCAGCTCGTCGACCTGGCGCTGCATGGCGGTGCGGGTGCGCTCGGCCTCGTTCTTCGCCTCGGTGACGATGGTCTCGGCGCTCGTCTTGGCCTCGGCCACGATGGTCTCGGCGCTCTTGCGGGCGTTGGCGACCAGCTGCTTGGCGTGCAGGTCGGCCTCGCGGCGGGTCTGCTCGGCCTGCTGCGTGGCCTTCGTGGCCCGCGACTCGGCGGTGGCGGCGCGCTGCTCGGCCTCGGCGACCAGCTTCTGTGTGGCGGCCTGGGCGGTGGCGTGGCGCTCTGCCTCCTGGCGCTCGGCCTCCTCGCGGCGGGCGGCGAGCTGGATCTCGAACTCGGCCTCGTCCTGGGCCCGCTTGGCCTCGGACTCCTCCAGCACCCGCTGCGCCTGCGCGCGCATCTCGTCGGCCTGCCGCTTGGCGGTGGTCAGCACCTCGTCGCGCTCGCGCTTGGTCGAGGCCCGCAGCTGGGCGACCTCGCGCTCGGTGGTGGTGCGGAGCTTGGCGATCTCCCGCTCGGCGTCGGCGCGCTTCTCCGCCACCTCGTGGTCGGCGGTGGCGCGCAGCTTGGCGGCCTCGCGCTCGGTGGTGTTGGTCAGCTCGTCGGCCTCGCGGCGGGCGGTGGAGCGGATGTCCTCGGCCTCGCGCTCGGCGGTCGTGCGCATCTCGTCGCTCTCGCGGGCGGCCTGGGCGCGCTTGTCGGCGGCCTCGGCCTCGGCGGCGGCGCGCAGGTCGGCGGCCTCGACCTTGGCGGCGGCCTTGATCTCGTTGGCCTCGGACCTGGCGGCCTGGACGAGCTCGGTGGCCTGCTCCTCGGCCAGGCGGAGCAGCTGCTCGATGCGGGCGCCGAGACCGGAGTAGGTGGGGCGCTCCTGCTCCTGCAGCTGGCGCTGGGAGTCGGACAGGTCGCGCTGGAGGGCGGTGACCTGCTCGCGGGCCTGGCGGAGCTCCCCGTCGAGCTGCTTGAGATGGTCGTGGACCTGGTGCCGGTCGTAGCCGCGCAGCACCACGTCGAACTCGCGTGCTGGGGCGTCCTCGAAGAAGTTGTTGAGCTGGGCGTCGATGTCGGACTGCATGGAGGCTCGATCCTGGGTTGTCGAGACGGCTACACGGGCCGGACGGGGGGTTCGGGGCATCCGTACCAGGAGCCTGTGCCTCTCGGCAGGCCCCATGTCCGGTGGAAGGTCAAGCGTACTCCGCTGGTGCCGCGTGCGAAGCCCCGTCCAACTTTCTGCGTGACTAGTTACATATGAACGGTTTTTACGTTTTGTGGTGGTCTGCTATCGCTTGGCCGCTTGGACCAGCTCTGTAAGCATTCCGCCCACGTCCTTGGGATGCAGGAACGCGATTTCCGAGCCCATCGACCCGTGCCTGGGACGCTCGTCCAGGAGTCTCACACCTTTCTCGCTGATCTGGGACATGGCCTCGGCGACGTCGGGCACCCCGAATGCCACGTGATGGACGCCCTCGCCCCGCTTAGCCAGGAATTTTCCCACAGGCGAGTCGTCGGAGAGCGGCTCGAGGAGCTGAATGTAGGAGCCCCCGCCTTCGCCGTCGGCGATGTGCAGCATGGCCTCCTTCACCCCCTGCTCCTCGTTGACCTCCCTGGCGACGACCTCCAGTTCGAACAGGCGGGAGAACAGCTCGATCTTCTCCTCGAGATCGCGGCAGGCGATCCCTATGTGGTCGATACGCAGGAACATGTGTGGTCCACCTCCATGGCGAGCGGCGTAGTACCCGTGGGTATGGTGTCAAAGACCCGACGCGCGAGCACAGGAGGCCGTTGTCATGTCAGGTTCCGTCATCGTCGCCGGAGCTCGCACCCCCATCGGCAGGCTGCTCGGTTCGCTGTCCGGGCTGCAGGCCGTCGAGCTCGGCGGCATCGCCATCAAGGCGGCGCTGGAGCGGGCCGGGGTCGCGCCCGACGCGGTCGAGTACGTCATCATGGGCCAGGTCCTCCAGGCCGGCGCCGGGCAGATCCCCTCACGCCAGGCCGCCGTCAAGGCCGGCATCCCGATGACCGTCCCCTCCATCACGATCAACAAGGTGTGCCTGTCGGGCCTCGACGCCATCGCGCTGGCCGACCAGCTCATCAGGGCGGGCGAGTTCGACATCGTGGTGGCCGGCGGCATGGAGTCCATGACCAACGCGCCCCACCTGCTCCCGGGGCTGCGCAGGGGCGTCAAGTACGGCGGCTCGGAGGTCGTCGACTCGATGGCGCACGACGGCCTGTTCTGCGCGTTCGACCAGTGCGCGATGGGCGAGTCCACCGAGCGCTACAACGCCAGGCTCGGCATCGGCCGCGAGGAGCAGGACGGCCTGTCGGCCCGTTCACACCAGCTCGCCGCCGCCGCGATCAAGAACGGCGTCTTCGAGGACGAGATCGTCCCCGTCGAGATCCCGCAGCGCAGGGGCGAGCCGGTCGTCGTCAAGGAGGACGAGGGCGTACGCGGTGACACCACCGCCGAGACGCTCGCCAAGCTCCGCCCCGCCTTCGCCGCCGACGGCACGATCACCGCGGGCTCCGCCTCCCAGATCTCCGACGGCGCCTGCGCGGTCGTCGTCATGTCGAAGTCGAAGGCCGAGGAGCTGGGGCTGCCCTGGCTGGCCGAGATCGGCCGCCACGGCAACGTCGCGGGCCCCGACGCGTCCCTGCAGTCGCAGCCCGCCAACGCCATCAAGCACGCCATGGCCAGGCAGGGCGTCACGGCCGACGACCTCGACCTGGTGGAGATCAACGAGGCGTTCGCCAGCGTGGTGCTCCAGTCGGTCAAGGAGCTGGGCGTGCCGCTCGACAAGGTCAACGTCAACGGCGGCGGCATCGCGCTCGGCCACCCGATCGGCGCGTCGGGCGCACGCATCGTGCTGACGCTGGCCCACGAGCTGCGCCGCAGGGGCGGCGGGCTGGGCGCGGCCGGTCTGTGCGGCGGCGGCGGCCAGGGCGACGCGCTGCTGATCAGCGTCCCCAGGTCCTGAGCCCGATGTCAGGGGTCGGGCTCCGTCGTCATGCGGACGTCGGCGGCGTCGCCGGTGGCGATGACGCCTGAGTTGTCGCCCTTGACGACCACGGAGCCCGGTCCTGGGCCTGCGGGCGGGCCGCCGCGGACCATGCCGTACACCGAGACGCCCAGCCCGGCCAGGCCGACGAACGCGCCGATCACCCCGGCCAGCTTGTCGGCCTCGTCCAGCCCCGTCCGCGCGACGTAGACGACCAGCCCCACCAGGGCGACGACCGCGACCGCGGAGCCGCTCCACACCAGTGCGCGCCTGCTCATACCGGCATCATCCTCCGCACACGAGCGGTCGCACAATGTGACGGCAGGCGGGCAGACGCGAAGCCCCGGTCCGCCAGGAACGGGACCGGGGCCTCGGAATGCCGTCTCCCTGAGCCCGACCAGGATTCGGGCGGGGAACGCGGCCGCCCCGCTAAGGAGGCGCTTCAGCCCGGCCGCGAGGGAGGGTGCGGCCGGGCTGCTTGTGGGCGGTCATGAGGACAGCAGACGGGCGAACACCGAGCGGTGCCGGCGCTCGGCCGGCCGCTCCTGCCCTGCCTCGCGTGCGCGGCGGTGCTCGGCGGCCGCGCGGCGCAGTTCGGAGGCGTGGTGCTGCATGACGGTGTATTCGAGTTCGGCGTGCATCCGAGTGCTCCTTCGGTTCGTTCCCTGCACTCTTAAGACTCCGCCTAAGGCCCCCATCCGCACATCGGGCGGATGTCCTATCTCTCGGCATCGCGCAGACAGGAAGTACTTAGACGGGTGCGAGGGAACGCCTAAGGCGCCTCTCTAGGGCTCGTCGGTGAACTTCACCGTGACCTTCGTGAAGCCCAGCGACCTGAGCATGCCGGACAGCATCGCCTTGGTGTTGGCGTCGGCCCTGGCCCGCAGGTCGCTCGCCACGGCCGCCTCGGTGATCTTCTTCTCCGCCAGGAGATAGAGCTCGCGCTGGTCGGCGGGGGAGCCGGACAGGAAGTCGCTCACCCGGTCGAACAGACCGCGCTGGTGGGCGAAGACGTAGGAGCGGTTGTTGTCCAGGTTCGGCTTCTCGAGCTGCGCGCGCGGCACGCGTACGGTGGCCTCGGTGCGGTCCTGCGACACCGTCACGCCGTTCGTGGCGAGCGTCGAGAAGTCCACGTACGCGTCCACGCCGCCCGCGCCGACGAACAGCGTGCGCGTGCCCTTGATGGCGTCCGGCAGGAACGCGGCGTCCTTCTCCAGGTCGACGACCACCTGGAAGTTCCCCGTCGCGGCCTCGAACCTGCTCAGGTCCTTGATGGACTGCAGCAGCACCGGCTGGCTGCGGTCGATGGTCCGCTCGCCCAGCGGGTCGAGCCACGACCAGGCCAGCCGCCCGGCCACCACCAGCAGCACCGCCACGACCAGCAGGCCCGCCGCGAGCCGCCACCACCGGCGGCGCCCCGAGGCCACCGCGGGCGGCGTCGTCTGGGAAGTCGTCATGCGAGCATGACTACCCGCTGGGCGATCATCAGTGCCCGCTCTATGGTGACAACTTGGCTCCTTTTAGGAGACGTCCCCGGTGTTCGCCACCGAGCTCACCCCGCCCGCGCCGGGCGTCTGCGGCGCCGACCTGGCGGAACCGCCGGGCGTCGGGTAGACGGGGTAGACGTGGCTCGACTCGGGGGTCGGGCGCACCGACGGGGTCATGCCCGCGTGCGCGGGGCCGCCGCCGAAGTGCGTGCTCGACAGCCGGCAGCCCTGGAAGTCGGTGTAGAACATGCGCAGCCACTCGCGGCGCTGCGGCTCGCTCAGCGATGAGAACCACTGGGTCGCGTACTGGTGCTCGGGCAGCGGGGTGCCCGGCAGCGGCTCGCCGCGCAGCCAGGCCGTGACGATCTGGCGGTAGCCCTCGGCGACTGTGGTCGGGCAGCGGGGCGCGAGCGACTCGACGTACTCGTACGCCGCCTCCTCGGCGAACCCCGCCGACAGGTCGGGCACGTGCACGGGGGCCAGCCCGTTGGCCGGCTTGAGCGCGTCGTCCAGCGGGCGCTGCTCCACCCGCGTGAACGCGGCGGGCGTGCCCGCGAGCCGCGAGGCGATCTGCGTGAACGCCGCCCCCAGCTCGGTCAGCCCCGCCCGCATGCCCGGATGCACGCACACGGTGATCGGCCACTCCTGGCAGCTGTAGGCGATGTCCACCGCGGCGGCCGGCTTCGCCTGGGTCAGCACCCGCGAGACGCCCATGCCGGCCGCGAGCACGGCGAGCAGCGCGCACGCCAGCACCATGGCCTGCCTGGTCACCAGCGCCGCCCAGCCGAGCAGCAGCGCGGCGGTGAGGCCGAGCAGCCAGATCGTCTGGTCGAAGAACGGCGCCCCGCTGAGCCCCTGGAACAGGTCGTACGGCTCGCCGGTGCCCGGCGCGAGCTTGTCGGCCCACCCGCGGTCGTCGGCCAGCCACGAGAACACCCCGTAGCAGGCCAGCCCCGCGACTGGCGGCGTGTACGGCTTCGGCACCACCCATCCGGCCACCCACCCGATCACCGAGTAGAGCGCCAGTCCCGCCATGCCCATGCCGAGCCCCGAGAGGCTGAGCCGGCCGGCCTGGTCGGTGAGCACCGTCTTGACGGCGAGCACCAGCACCGTGGCGCCGAACGAGCCCAGCACCACCACCACGATCGCCAGCGGCGCCTTGAGCGCCCGCCACGTCGTGAGCGAGCGCCCGCGCAGCGCCCGGCGCTTGCGCAGCGCCACCCAGGCGGCGAAGGCCGCGGCGACGGGCCCGGTCAGCCGGAGCGAGCCGATGACCGCGGCCACGATGTTCTCCCACGCGTCCACACCCGGGATCAGGACGTTCCACGCCGCGATCAGGCCGACAGCAAGCAGGACGGCAACCGTGACGGCCGCGCTGTGCTTCAGCTCCTCCCGTGAAACGCCCGCGTGCTCACGCACCCTTATCCCCGTTGACGTTCATCAAGCACCCCCCGTGCCCCTAGGCGACGCGGCCGCCGCGCGGTCCTGGCCCGTCCCCACAGGCCGTGAACTTGGCGTCCGCGTCACCATACGTACGAGAACCATAACTGAGCGTGATGATTGGCGTCCGGATTCTTGGTCAAGCAAAGAGAGCTGTCGCTGAGAGTAATCAGACGAACCGGGATGACCGGCGCGCTACCGTATCGCTGTGTCGCAGCCGAAGCCGCTCAACCTGCCGTTCGACCCCATCGACCGCGCCGCGGAGAGCTGGCGCGCTCACTTCGGACCTTCCTCCGCCATGGCCGCCGTCACCTCGATCATGAGAGCGCATCAGATCCTGCTGTCGCAACTTGACTCGCTCCTGAAGCCATACGACTTGACCTTCGCCAGATACGAGGCGCTGGTGCTGTTGACCTTCAGCAGGACGGGCGCGCTCCCGCTGTCCAAGATCGGCGAACGTCTCATGGTTCATCCCACGAGCGTGACGAACACGGTGGACAGGCTGGAGAAGTCCGGGTTCGTGACGCGTCGCCCCAACCCCCGCGACGGCCGCGGCGTGCTCGCCGAGATCACCGAGGCCGGCCGGGACGTCGTGCGCCGCGCCACCGCCGACCTCATGGCCGCCGAGTTCGGTCTGTCGATGTACGCCGAGGACGAACTCCACCAGATGTTCGACCAGTTGCGCACGCTACGGGTGGCGGCGGGTGACTTCCCGGCTTCGTCCATGCGGCAAGATGAAGGGCATGGCGGACTTCTCTAAGCCCGGGTCACTCTACGGAGCGATAGACCTGGGCGCGCGCAAGCAGGCTCTTGAGGCGCAGGCCCGGCGGGAGGCGGCAGGTCCCCAGGCGGCGTCGGCCTCAGTCGTCGACGTGACCGAGGAGACGTTCACGGCCGATGTCATCGAGCGCTCGATGACCGTGCCGGTCGTCCTCGACCTCTGGTCGCCGCGGGCTCCTGGCAGTGCCCAGCTCAGCCCGGTGCTGGAGAAGGTCGTCGGCGACCTGGGCGGCAAGGCCGTCCTGGCGAAGGTCAACGTCGATGCCAGCCCGCAGATCGCCCAGGCGCTGCGCGTGCAGGCCGTGCCGACCGTGCTGGCGATCTTCCAGGGCCAGGCCGTGACCGGCTTCCAGCAGGTGCTGCCCGAGCAGGAGGTGCGGCGCTGGCTCGACGAGCTGATGGGCGCGGTCGAGCAGTTCTACCAGGCCAACCCCGGCGCCAGGCCGCCGGAGGCCGAGGGCGGCGAGCCCGAGGCGCAGGCCGGCCCGCCGGCCGACCCCGACCTGGTGGCGGCCGAGCAGGCCATCGACGCGGGCGACTACGACGCGGCGATCGCGGCCTACGAGCGGCTGCTGGCCCGCGCGCCCGGCGACGAGGACGCGAAGATGGGGCTGGCGGGGGTCAGTCTCATCAAGCGCACGGCCGAGGCCGACCCCGCCGAGGTGCAGCGGCGCGCCCAGGACCCCGACGACCTCGACGCCCAGCTCATGGCCGCCGACCTCGAGATGCTGTCAGGCTCGGTCGACGAGGCGTTCAACCGCGTCATCGCCGTGGTCAAGCGCACCTCGGGCGACGACCGCGACCGTGCGAGAAAGCATTTGCTGGGGCTTTTCGACGCCTTGCCGGCCGAAGACCCATCTTTGGCGAAGGCGCGTAGGGCGTTGGCGAGCGCCCTGTTCTAACCTGGGGATATGCGGGTCGTCACCATATCGGCGACATACGGCACGGCCGGCAACCAGATCGGCCCGGCCGTGGCCGAGCGGCTCGGCGTGCCCTTCGTCGACCGGGCCATCCCCAGCACGGTGGCCCAGCACCTGGGCTGCACGCTGGAGGAGGCGCTGGCCCACGACGACCGCGCCGAGCACGGCCTCGGCCGGCTGTTCTCCGGGGCCATGCGGCTGCCCACGGTGACGTTCGGCGGCGTCGACATGTACGTCCCCGGCGCGATGCCGCTCGCGCCCGAGGAGTTCGTCCGCCACACCGAGCGGCTGCTCAGGGAGATGGCCGGCGACCACGGCGGCGTGTTCCTCGGGCGGGCCGGCGCGGTGGTGCTCGCCGACCATCCCGGCGCGCTGCACGTCCGGCTCGACGCGCCGCTCAAGCGGCGCGTCAGGCAGACGGCCACGCTCGCCGAGCTGAGCGAGCGCGAGGCGCGGCGCGTCATCGAGGACAACGACCGGGCGAGGACCGCGTACGTACGCCACTTCTACCGCGTCGACCCGGCCGATCCGTGCCAATATCACCTGGTTCTCGACAGCACCACCATTCCCGTGACGGCGTGCGTCGAGCTGATCGTCCTGGCCGCCGAGGCACTGGGTTGACCGAAAGCCCCCTAACATGGGAGGCATTCTTGGTCAGTCCCGAAGGAGCGATTGACGTGGCGACCGTCCCGAGTGTGTCGTACTCCATCACCGTGCGGCTCGAGGTGCCCGCAGGCGGCAAGGCCGTCAGCCTGCTCACCCACGCCGTAGAGTCGGCAGGGGGCGTCGTCACCGCCCTCGACGTCACCAACGCGGGGCACGAGAAGCTCCGCATCGACGTGACCTGCGCGGCCAGGGACACCGACCACGCCCAGGCCATCGTCGACCAGCTCGAGGCCGTCGAGGGCGTCGTCATCCACAAGGTGTCCGACCGCACGTTCCTCATGCATCTCGGCGGCAAGATCGAGATGAAGTCGAAGGTGCCGCTGCGCAACCGCGACGAGCTGTCCATGGCGTACACGCCGGGGGTGGCGCGCGTGTCGATGGCGATCGCGCGCAACAAGGAGGACGCGCGGCGCCTGACCATCAAGCGCAACACCGTGGCCGTCGTCACCGACGGCTCGGCCGTGCTGGGCCTCGGCAACATCGGGCCTGAGGCGGCGCTGCCGGTCATGGAGGGCAAGGCGGCGCTGTTCAAACGCTTCGCCGGCATCGACGCCTGGCCGATCTGCCTCGACACCCAGGACGTCGACGAGATCGTCCGTACCGTGCAGGTCATCGCGCCCGGGTTCGGCGGCATCAACCTCGAGGACATCGGGGCGCCGCGCTGCTTCGAGGTCGAGCGCCGGCTGCGCGAGCTGCTCGACATCCCGGTCTTCCACGACGACCAGCACGGCACCGCCATCTGCGTGCTCGCGGCGCTCACCAACGCGCTGCGGGTGGTCGACAAGAGCATCGAGACCGTCAAGATCACCATGGCGGGCGCGGGCGCGGCGGGCAACGCCGTGCTGCGGCTGCTGCTGGCGGCCGGCGCCCGCAACGTCGTCGTCTGCGACTACCTCGGCGCCGTCCACAAGGGGCGCGACGACCTCGACGAGTCGCTGCGCTGGATCGCCGACCACACCAACGCCGAGGGCTACGCCGGCGACCTGCGCGGCGCGGTCAAGGGCGCCGACGTGTTCGTGGGCGTGTCCGCGCCCGGCATCCTCACCGGCGACGACATCGCCGCGATGGCCGACAGCCCGGTCGTGTTCGCGCTGGCCAACCCCGAGCCCGAGGTCTCGCCCGACGAGGCCCGCGAACACGCCGCCGTGATCGCCACCGGCCGCTCCGACTACCCCAACCAGATCAACAACGTGCTGGCCTTCCCCGGGGTGTTCCGCGGGCTGCTCGACGCGCAGGCCACCGAGGTGACACAGGAGATGCTGCTGGCCGCCGCCGGCGCGCTCGCCGCCGTCGTCACCCCCGAGGAGCTGGGGCCCAACTACATCATCCCCAGCGTCTTCCACCCCGACGTCGCCACCGCGGTGGCCGCCGCCGTCCGCGAGTCGGCCGGTGGCCGCGCCCGCGGCTTCACCGAGGCCTGACCTCCCGGGGCGGGGCGCTCAGGTGATCGCCCCGCGAGCGTTTCTCTCCACCAGCCCGACCCGCCCACCGCACCTGGGCCGGTCGGGCTGTTCGCTTGCCGCACCGTTGTGGTGAGGTCAAGGGGAAGGCGACGGCGGCCTGCGGGCAACAACAGGTGACCGACGTCCCGCCGACCACGAGGCCGCGCAATGAATGAGCCGCACCTGGCCGACCCCCCGGACACCGCCTCACCGTCGCAGGACGACGCAGCGGCGATCGAAGGGTCCTGGCAGGAGCCCGAGCGTTTCGGCGCCGTCTTCGACGCGCACTACGCGGAGATCCACCGGTACGCCTCCCGCAGGCTCGGCCCGCAGGCCGCCGACGACGTCTCCGCCGAGACGTTCGCCCTGGCCTTCCGCGAGCGTCGCCGCTACGACCTGCGCCGTCGCAGCGCCCGCCCCTGGCTCTACGGCATCGCGACCAACCTCATCAGCCGGCACCGGCGCGACGAGGTACGTCTCCTCCGCGCCGTGGACCGGCTTCAACCGGGGGCGAAGCCGGTCGGAGGCCACGAGGACGAGGTGACGGCGAAGGTGAGTGCCCAGGCCGTCAAGAGGACCCTGGCCAGGGCCATCGCCGCCCTGCCCGCGGACCAGCGTGACGTGCTGCTGCTGGTGGCGCTCGGCGAGCTGAGCTACGAGGAGGTGGCGCAGGCGCTGGACGTGCCCTTCGGGACGGTCTCCTCGCGGCTCAACCGGGCCCGCAAGAAGCTCGTCGGGCGTGACCAGGACCGTCAGCGCGAAGTCCGGTGCCTGGCAGGAGGACGATCCGGACGCCGGAGGCGGCGGCATCTTCCACATCCCCGGCATCGGTCAGTTCACCTATCAGGAGCTCCAAGAGCTGCCCACCGACTCAGCAGGGTTGTACGAGTTGCTGTGCGAGGGCTCGGTCAGGTTCCTCGACGGCGGGTCGGGGGCGCCGAAGCGTTGCGACAACCCCAAGAAGGTGCTCGACCAGGCGTTCTCCGTCCTCACCGACACACCCGTGCCGCCCAAGGTGCGAGCCGGTCTCATGCGCCTGATCACCGACTATCCGGGCGTGCGGGGGCTGGGCGCCGTCAGGGATCTGCTCGGCCGTCCCGCGGTCGGCCTCGCCGCATCCTTCGAAACCGCTGACGGGCGCGGCACCCTCCAGGAGGAGGTGCTCTTCGACCAGCGGACCGGCAAGGTCCTCGGCCGTCGCCACGTCCAGCTCGAACCCGGCCCTGACAGCGAGAAGTGGCAGGTTCCCGGCAGGACGCTGGACTCCTGGCTGATCATGGACTCGGGCTGGAGCGACGCCAAGCCCGCCCTTCCCGGCTAGGGCCGTCCCATGGCGGTCAGGAGGTCGGGATGGCGGTGGTCAGGGCGGGCATCAGGCGGTAGCTCTCCTGGAAGACCAGGTTGTGTGCGTCGGCGGCGGCGATCGCGCGGAGCAGGTCGAGCTGCCCCGCCGCGTCGGACTCGTCGAAGACGTTCAGCGGCCAGTCGCCGACCGTGTTGCCGCGCAGGTGCGGGTGGTGGAAGTCGCAGCCGAAGTGGGCGACGACCGCGATCGGCTGCTCGCCCGTGGCGCGCTGTTCCGGCCAGGTGAGCGACCACATCGCGTTGAGCCCGCCCTCCCTCGACCGGGTGACGCCGCTCGCGACCACCTCCCCGGTGCCGAGCAGCAGATCGGCGTTCGCCTCGTCGAGCACCCTGCGCGCCACCGGGTCGAGCAGCTCCACGGCTCGGGCGAAGAGGCGTTCCTTGTCGTCCCGCGTGACGGCCTGGCCGTGCACCCCGTCGCGCAGGTCCGTGAAGTGCCTGATCAGGGCTTCGTTCATCGGTGTACGCATGCCCACCCCCTGCCCTGGCCGAGCCCTGCGCCACCTCTGTTCAGGTGCAACTCCCTCTGCAGATAATCTCTATGCACAAGTTGCGAAAAGTTGCTCATGGAGTTATAAGTTTTGCTGATCCGGGGGAAGTGCGACACCGCCCCGACCGCTGTTCCTCTGTCAGCCGTGGGTCCAGGAGTCCTTGTGGGGGGACATGTCTGTGCTGGATTTCCTCGGCCGTGACATGGCAGTCGACCTTGGCACGGCCAACACGCTCGTCTACGTCCGCAACCGGGGCATCGTCCTCGATGAGCCTTCGGTCGTGGCGCTGAACACCAGGACCGAGAAGATCGTCGCGGTCGGCGCCGAGGCCAAACAGATGATCGGCCGCACGCCCGGTCACATCGTGGCCATCCGCCCGCTCGCCGACGGCGTCATCACCGACCTGGAGGTGGCGGAGCGCATGTTGCGGTACTTCATCCAGAAGGTGCACCGCCGCCGTCTCTTCACCCAGCCGCGCCTGGTCGTGGCCATCCCGAGCGGCACCACCGGGGTGGAGCAGCGGGCGGTCAAGGAGGCGGGTTACCAGGCGGGGGCCCGCAAGGTGTACGTCATCGAGGAGCCCATGGCGGCCGCCATCGGAGCCGGGCTGCCGGTGCACGAGGCGGTCGGCAGCATGGTCGTCGACATCGGCGGCGGCACCACCGAGGTGGCGGTTATCTCGCTGGGCGGCATCGTGACCGCACGGTCCCTGCGGGTCGGCGGCGACGAGCTGGACGAGGCGATCATCGCGTACGTCAAGAAGGAGCACTCGCTGCTGCTGGGCGAGCGCACGGCCGAGCAGATCAAGATCGAGCTGGGCTTCGCCTGGCCGCAGGAGGAGGAGCCGAAAGCCGAGATCAGGGGCCGTGACCTGGTCAGCGGGCTGCCGAGGACGGTCACCATCTCGGCCGGCGAGGTCCGCGAGGCGATCGAGGAGCCGGTGCACGCGATCATCGACGCCGTGCAGACCGCGCTCGACCAGTGCCCGCCCGAGCTGGCCGGCGATCTGGTCAGGACCGGCATCACGCTGACCGGCGGCGGCGCGCTGCTGCGCGGCCTGGACCGGCGGCTGAGCCAGGCGACCGGCATGCCGATCAACACCGTGGACAACCCGCTGCACTCGGTGGCGCTGGGCTCCGGGCGCTGCGTGGAGGAGTTCGACCGGCTGCACGGCGTCCTGGTCCCCGAACCGAGACGGTGACCCGAGACGGTGACCCGACACGGGCGCCGACACGCGCTAAGGCGGTGACTGCGCCGTCACGTGCTGTGGCGGTGCCCTGTTGACGTCGGGTGCGGTGCGGGGCGGTTCGTCGCGATGGAGCCGGATGTGCGGGGCGGCGTGGTGAGCGGTGTGGAGTGAGGCGCGTGAGCTGAGGGGGTGCATGATGCGGGGGCGGTTTCTGCGGCGTCATCGGGTGCTGGTGGGGTTGCTGGTCGCCGGTGCGGTGCTGGTCACGCTCGACCTGCGGGGGCATGCGTCCGTGGTGCGGACGGCCTCCGCCGCGGTCATGGGGCCGGCTGAGCAGGTGGTTGGGGCGGCCACCAGGCCGTTCGGGACGATCGCGGAGGCCGATGAGACGCGGCGGCGGGCTGAGGAGGCCGAGCGGCGGGCCGCCCGGCTGGCGGCCGAACTGTGGGCGGAGCGGGCGGCGCGGGCCCGTGAGGCCCAGCGCCACCGGATCGAGGCCGCGCATCCACGTCTGTCACTCGTGCACGCGCGGGTGGTCGCGGTACGCGGCGACAGCGTCACCATCGACGCGGGCACCCGGGCGGGCATCGGCGAGGACATGGCCGTCGTCACCGCGGACGGCCTGGCCGGCCGGGTCGTGGAGGCCGGGCCCGACGTCGCCACGGTGCTCGCGACCACCGCCTCTTCGGCCGTCACAGGGGTCAGAGTGGCCGGATCCGGCGCGATCGGCACCGTCGAGGGCCGCCGTGACGGGCTGCTCACCCTGCGGCTGCTCGACCCTGACACCGAGCTGCGGCCCGGCCGGCGGGTGGAGACACTGGGATCGAGCGGGAGCAGGCCATACCCGCCCGGCGTGCCCGTGGGCACCGTCGAACGCGTGGAGCCCGCTCGCGACCAGCTCACCCGCACCGCCCTGGTGCGCCCCGCCGTCGCCTTCGGCGCTCTCGATGTGGTGGGGGTGATCAGGGATGCGGGTTAGGGTCGCGATCGCCCTGGTACGTCTTCCGTCGCCTTCGGCGCTCTCGATGTGGTGGGGGTGATCAGAGGTGCGGGTTAGGGTCGCGGCGGCGGTGGTGCTGGGCCCGCTGCTCCAGGTGACGCTGCTGGGGCGGCTGCCGTTCCCGGTGCCCGACCTGTCGCTGCTCGTGGCGGTGGCGGCGGGCGCTGCGACGGGGCCCGTCGGGGGAGCGGTCGCCGGGTTCGCGGCGGGGCTGGCGGCCGACCTGGTGCCGCCCGC
The DNA here is from genome assembly GCF_040676995.1 of Nonomuraea sp. NPDC049419. Lineage (NCBI taxonomy): Bacteria > Bacillati > Actinomycetota > Actinomycetes > Streptosporangiales > Streptosporangiaceae > Nonomuraea > Nonomuraea sp. NPDC049419. The sequence goes on from NZ_JBFAQB010000001.1 coordinate 1,034,388, forward strand.
CCTGCCGCCCGCTGGACGTACCGCGCTGCTGCTCTGCCTGGCCGGGCACGTCGCCGGGCTCTTCGCACGGCGGCTGTCCGGCACGGCGGGGGTGAACGCCGGGAGCGTGGCGGGCGGCCTGGTCCCGGTGCTCGCCGCGAGCGCGGCGGGCGGCCTGCTGCCGGTGCTCGCCGCGCTGGTCCTGAAGGTCTGGCCGGGCGTGCCCGGCCACGCCCCCGACGCCACGGCGATCGGCCTCTCGACGGACGCCGCGGCTGTCGCACTTCCGCCTGATCTGGGGGCGGCGCTCGCCGCGTTCCCGTGCAACCTGATCGCCGGCCCGCTGATGTGGCGCCTGCTGACCGGGCGCCGCAGGGCCTCACGGAGACTTACCGATGCGACAATCACGCTCCCGGCTGCCGCTGGTGCACCTGCTGGTGGCCGCGCTCTTCCTCACTCTGCTCGGACGTCTGTGGCAGGTGCAGATCCTGGACGGCGAGCGCTACACCAGGGCCGCCGTCGCCGACCACGTACGCCACATCACCGTCCCGCCCGTGCGCGGGCGCATCCTCGATGACCGCGGCCGCCCGCTGGCCCGCAACCGCGCCGAACTGACCGTCTCGGTCGACCGGGTGGCGCTGCGCCGGCAGCCCGACGGTGGCCGCGCCACGCTGCGCGCGCTGGCCGAACTGCTCGACCGGCCCTACATGGAGCTGGCCCGGCGGATCCGGCTGTGTGGGCCGAAGACGGGCGAACCGTGCTGGGCGGGCTCGCCGTACCAGCCGATCCCGGTGGCGGAGGGGGTGCGGGAGCGTACGGCGACGCAGATCCTCGAGCGGCCCGAGGACTTCCCCGGCGTGAGCGCGGCGCCCGCCCCCGTACGCGACCACCCGCGCGGCGACCTGGCCGCGCACGTGCTCGGCTACCTGTCGCCCGGCGAGGGGAAGGGCGCGGACGGGCTGGAGGCCGCGTACGAGGCCGACCTGCGGGGCCGCCCAGGCAGCAGGGAGGTGGTGGTGGACAGCGCGGGCCAGGTCCTGCGCACGGTGCGCGAGCAGCCACCGGTGCCCGGTTCGACGCTCGTCACCAGCATCGACGCCGACGTGCAGCGGGTCGTGGAACGGGCGCTCGAGAAGGCGGTACGCGGGGCGCGCGGCGCCGACTCGGGGGCGGCCGTGGTGCTGGAGGCGCGTACCGGGAGGGTCGTGGCCATGGCCTCCGTCCCCGGCTACGACCCCCGGGTGTGGACGGGCGGCATCGGCGCGGCCGACTACCGGCGGCTGACCAGCGACGACCGGCTGCTGTCGCGGGCCGTGCAGGGCCAGTGGCCGCCCGCGTCCACCTGGAAGATCGTCTCCGCGGCCGCGGCCGCTGCCTCCGGATACGCCCTGGACGGCCGCTACGACTGCCCTGGCTCGTACCGGGTGGGCGACCGCGCGTTCCGCAACGCGGGCGGCGCCGACCTCGGCACCATGAACCTGCACCGCGCGCTCGTCGTCTCCTGCGACACGATCTTCTACCGGTTCGCCGCGCAGCTGTGGGGCAAGGGCGGCGACGAGGGGATGCAGCGCATGGCGCGGGCGTTCGGGTTCGGCGCGAAGACCGGCGTGGACCTGCCGGGGGAGGCGGCCGGCCGGGTGCCCGATCGGGCGTGGAAGAAGGCGTACTGGGCGGCTACCAGAGACGAGACGTGCGAGCGGGCCCGGAAGGGGTACCCGGAGACCGCGAAGAAGGACCCGCGCAGGGCCGCCTACCTCAAGGCGGTGGCCGCCGAGCACTGCGCGGGCGGGCACGCGTGGAGTGCGGGTGACGCCGCGAACTTCTCGATCGGGCAGGGGGACGTGCTGGTCACGCCGCTGCAGCTGGCCCGCGCGTACGCGGCGCTGGCCAACGGCGGCACGCTGTTCAGCCCGCGCGTCGGCAAGGAGGTGCGCGGGCCTGATGGCACGCTGGTCCGCGAGATCACCCCGCCCGTCGCGGGCCGGCTGCCGGTGCCCGCGACGACCCTGCGCTACCTGCGGGACGCCCTCGCCGAGGTGCCGAGGTCGGGCACGGCGGCGCAGGCGTTCGCCGGTTTCCCGTTCGGCGAGCTCGCGGTGGCCGGGAAGACCGGCACGGCGGAGGCGTACGGGGCCGCCGACACCTCCTGGTTCGCCTCCTTCGCCCCCGCCGGCAAGCCTCAGTACGTGGTGGTGGCCGTCGTCTCGAAAGGCGGCGCCGGCGGCGAGGCCGCCGCACCCGCCGTCCGCGAGATCTGGTCCGGCATGTACGGCCTGGAAGGCGAAAAGCGCGCCCTCGTCGAACGGACCCGCCGATGACCAGAACCCCCGCGCCGTCAGGCGCACAGCCCGAGCGGATGACCAAAACCCCTGAGCCATCAGACGCGCTGTCCGAGCGGGGGCGCCGATGACCGCGACACAGGACCCCCAGGTCATCAGGCGCCTGCGGGCCGCCGGGGCGCTGCCGGGCGGTCGGACGCGGCGGCTCGCCCGGGCTGTGGACTGGGCGTTGGTCGTGCCCGCGCTCGTGCTCTCGCTGGCGGGCGTGCTGCTGGTCTGGTCGGCGACCCGGCCGAGGATGGCGGCGGCCGGGGAGGACCCGCAGACGTACCTGGTGCGGCAGGCCGCGAACGTGCTGGTCGGCCTGGCCGTCATGGCCGCCGTCGCGGCGCTCTCCGGAGCGCTGCGCGCCTGGACGCTGCCCGCCTACCTGGCGAGCGTGCTGGGCCTGGCCGCCGTGCTGACCCCGCTGGGCAGGACCGCCAACGGCGCCCAGTCGTGGCTGAGCGCCGGCGGCCTGGAGGTGCAGCCGTCGGAGCCGGCCAAGGTGACGCTGGTGCTCATGCTGGCCGCGCTGCTCGCCGAGCGGTCACGGCAGCGGGTGCCGCTCGCGCTGGCGGCGGCCGGGCTGCCGCTCGGCCTCATCATGCTTCAGCCCGACCTCGGCACCGCGATGATCATGGTGGTGACGACCGGTGGCATGCTGGTGCTGGCGGGCGTCCGCCGGCGGTGGCTCGCATTGCTGGCCGGGGCGGGCGCGGGGGCGGCGGTCGCGGCCTGGTTCCTCGGGCTGCTGCGCCCGCACCAGGTGCAGCGGCTGCTCACGTTCGCCGACCCGATGGCCGACCCGCAGGGCGCCGGTTACAACGCGGCGCAGGCGCTGGTGACGGTCGGCTCCGGCGGGCTGTTCGGCCGCGGCCTGTTCCAAGGGGACCAGACCGGCGGCAGGTTCGTCCCGGAGCAGCACACGGACTTCATCTTCACCGTCGCGGGCGAGGAGCTGGGGTTCGCGGGGGCGGCGCTGCTGCTGGCCCTGCTCTGGCTGGTGCTGCGCAGGGCGCTGGCGATCGCCGCGACGGCTCCCACCGCGTACGGCAGGCTGGCCGCGGCCGGGATCGCCTGCTGGCTGGCCGCGCAGACGTTCATCAACGTCGGCATGGTGGTGGGGCTGACCCCGATCGTGGGCGTGCCGCTGCCGTTCGTCTCGTACGGCGGCTCGTCGATCGTGGCCTGCCTGGCGGCGGTCGGCGTGCTGATGGCCGTGCGCTGCCAGGCGACCACGTGACCTCACCCCAGCAGGGTGGCGATCCGCTCCCGCACCTCGGGCGTGTCGAGGCCGCGGACGGTCAGGGTCGTGCGGCGGCGTACGACGTCGTCCACCGTGGCCGCCCACTCGTGGTCACGGGCGTAGACCGCCTGCGCCCAGATGTCGGGCCCGTCGGGGTGGATGCGCTCGCCGAGTGCCGGGTCCTCGCGGATGAGCCTGGCCAGGTCGAACGCGATCGAGCCGTAGTGGGTGGCGAGGTGCCTGGCGACCAGCGGGTCCATGCGGGCGTCGCGGTCGCGGTCGGTCCACAGGCGCAGCGCCACCGCGTCGGGGCTGGCCACGCCGGGCAGCGGCACCGCGGGCAGGATGTCGGCCAGGTCGTCGCCGAGCGGCCGGCCGGGCAGGTGGGCGAGGATGTCGAGCACGTGCTTTCCGATGTGCCGGTACGTCGTCCACTTGCCGCCCGCCACCGACAGCATGCCGCCCGACCCCCTGCTCAGCACGGTCTCCCGCTTGGCGGCGGTCACCTCCTTCGGCCCGCCGGGCAGCACCCGCAGGCCGGCGAAGGCGTAGGTGATGTCCTCGCGCCTGAGCTGGGCGTCGCGTACGGAATGACCCGCCTCGTCGAGGATCTGTGCGATGTCGGCCTCGGTCGGGCGCACGTCGGCGGGGTCGCCCTCGTACGCCTCGTCCGTCGTGCCGAGCAGCAGATGGTCCTCCCACGGAATGGCGAACGACACCCGGTACTTGTCGATCGGCGTGGTCAGCGCCGCCTTCCACGGCTCATGCCGGCGCAGCACCAGGTGGGCGCCCTTGGACAGCCGGATGCTCGGCGCCGCGCCCGGGTCCTCCATGCGCCGCAGGTGGTCGACCCACGGCCCGGTGGCGTTGAGCACGAGCCTGGCCGACACCCCGAACTCGGCCCCGTCGAGCCGGTCGCGCAGCTCGGCGCCCGTCACGGTGCCGCCCGTCTTGCGCAGGCCGACGACCTCGGCGTGGTTGAGCACGGTGGCGCCCGCGTCCACGGCCGCGCGTACGGTCATGACGGCCACGCGGGAGTCGTTCATCTGGTGGTCGCCGTAGACGGCGGCGCCCCGCAGCCCTTCCGTGCGCAGCGCCGGCACCTTGGCGAGGGCCTGGTGCGGCGTGATGACCTTGCCCATGCCGTCGCCGAACACCGACAGCGCCGAGTACAGGAACACGCCCGCGCCCAGCTTGGCCGCGCCGTGCGGCCCGCCCTTGTAGATGGGCACCAGGAAGGTCAGCGGCTTGACCAGGTGGGGCGCGATGTCGGCGGCCAGGGCCCGGCGCTCGCGGTGGTTCTCGGCCACCAGCTTGACGTTGCCGGTCTGCAAGTAGCGCAGGCCGCCGTGGACGAGCTTGGACGAGGCGCTGGAGGTGGCGCCGGCGAAGTCGCCCGCGTCCACCATCGCCACCCGCAGCCCCGCCTGCGCGGCCATCCAGGTCACCGAGGTGCCGAGGATGCCGCCGCCGATCACCAGCAGGTCGAAGGTGGTGGTGGAGAGCTCCTGCCGGACCTGCGCCCGGTCGGTGCCGATCGTGGTCGTCATGCGGTCTCCTCCTGCTCGACCCAGTCGAGGGTCCTCGCCACGGCCTTCTTCCAGTTGCGGTATTCGCGCTCGCGGGCCTCCTCGTCGATGGCCGGCCGCCACTCGGCCGCCTTGTGCCAGTTGGCGCGCAGGCTGTCGAGGCCGGGCCAGTAGCCGGTGGCCAGCCCGGCGGCGTACGCGGCGCCGAGCGCGGTCGTCTCCGACACCATCGGCCTGATCACCGGCACCGCCAGCACGTCGGCCAGCGTCTGCATGAGCAGGTTGTCGGCCGTCATGCCGCCGTCGGCGCGCAGCGTCGTCAGGTCGAGCCCGGAGTCGGCGTTCATGGCGTCCACGACCTCGCGGGTCTGCCACGCGGTGGCCTCCAGCACGGCCCGCGCGATGTGCCCCTTCGTCACGAACCCGGTCAGCCCCGCGATCACGCCGCGCGCGTCGGAGCGCCAGTGCGGCGCGAACAGCCCCGAGAACGCCGGGACGAAGTAGCAGCCGCCGTTGTCGTCCACGGTCCTGGCGAGGGTCTCGATCTCGGCCGCGCTGGAGATCAGGCCGAGGTTGTCGCGCAGCCACTGCACCAGCGAGCCGGTGACCGCGATGGCGCCCTCCAGCGCGTACGTGGCCGGTCCTTCGCCGATCTGGTAGCCCACGGTGGTCAGCAGGCCGTGCTTGGAGACGACCGGCTCGTGCCCGGTGTTCATCAGCAGGAAGCTGCCCGAGCCGTACGTGCTCTTCACCTCGCCGGGGGAGAAGCAGGTCTGGCCGAACAGCGCCGCCTGCTGGTCGCCCAGCGCCGACGCCACCGGCACGCCCGCCTCCGTGTGCCCGTAGACCTCGGCCGACGGCCGGATCTCCGGCAGCATCGCGCGCGGCACGCTGAGCGCGGCCAGCAGCTCGTCGTCCCAGGTCAGGGTGTGGATGTTCATCAGCATCGTGCGGCTGGCGTTGGTCACGTCGGTGATGTGGCGGCCGGTGAGGTTCCACAGCAGCCAGCTGTCCATCGTGCCGAACAGCACCTCGCCGCGCTCGGCGCGCTCGCGCAGATCGTACGCGTCGAGCAGCCAGCGGATCTTGGGCCCGGAGAAGTAGGTGTGCAGCGGCAGCCCGGCCCGCTCCCTGAACAGCGGCTCCTGCTCGGCCAGCGACCGGGTGAGCGCGTCTGTGCGGGTGTCCTGCCAGACCACGGCGGGGCAGACCGGGCGGCCGGTGGCGCGGTCCCACAGCACGGTGGTCTCGCGCTGGTTGGTGATGCCGAGCGCGGCGATCTGCCCGTCGTCGATGCCGGCCCCGGTGACCGCCTCGGCCAGCACGCCGCGTACGGACTGCCAGATCTCGTCGGCGTCGTGCTCGACCCAGCCGGGGCGGGGGAAGATCTGGCGGTGCTCGCGCTGGGCGACGGAGATGATGTGGCCGCCCTCGTCGAAGACGATGCACCGGCTGGACGTGGTGCCCTGGTCGATGGCTGCGATGTACTGGGGTCCAGGCACGGGGTTCCTCGCTAGTGCTGCTGGTTCGACATTGTCGAACGGTCTGCCGAACGAATGCTATGGGGTCGCTGGTAGGTGTTCAAGTGTCATCTGGCCAGGTCACGGCTTATCGCCCGGGCCGCGTCGCGGACGTAGGAGACGAACTCCATGTGCAGCTCGCCGCCTGGCGCCAGCCGCTCGACGGCGCCGCGGATGCCGATCGCGCCCACGACGATGCCGCGCGGGTCCTTGATGGGCGCGGCGATGGCCACCTCGCCCTCGGTCAGCTCCTCCATCTCGCACGCCCAGCCGCGCGACCTGACCCGGTCGAGCTCCGCCGCCAGCGCGGCGGGATCGGCCAGCGTGTGCTTGGTGTAGGGCTCCAGAGGGGCCGCGGGCGGCTCGTCGTACGGGTCGTAGGCGAGCAGCACCTTGCCGAGCGCGCTGGCGTGCACCGGCAGATACGTGCCCACCTGGAGGGTCTGCATGCTGTCGTCGGGCCTGAAGACGTGGTGGATGACCAGCACGTGGTCCTCGTGCAGGGTGCCGATCCAGGCGCTCTCCCTGCTGCGGCCGGCCAGCGCGTCGGCCCAGTTGATCGACCTGCCGCGCAGCTCGTTGACGTCGAGGTAGCTGCTGCCGAGGTGGAGCAGCGTGGCCCCGAGGCGGTACTTTCCCGTCGCCTGGTCCTGCTCGACGAACCCGACGCGCACCAGAGTCCGCAGGATGCCGTGTAGCGTCCCCTTCGGCAGTCCCAGGGCTCTGGCCAGTTCGGCGACCCCGAGCTGTCTCGGGCCGGAGGCGAGCAGCCGCAGGATCGCGGCGGCTCGTTCGACGGACTGAATCGTCTCTCCCACAGGAGCGACATTAGCGCAGTTCCGTTCGGCAATGCCGAACGAGCTGCTAATGGAACAAGAGTTTCGATAATATGGTCGGCTACACGGCGAGGAGACTCGATGGACCAACCCTCCCGTTCCGCGGGAACCGTACGGCCGGGTGGCCGTACCGCGCGGGTGCGCGCCGCCGTCCTGGAGGCCACCCAGGACGCGCTGGTCGAGCACGGCTTCCACGCGTTGACCATGGATCAGATCGCGGCCAGGGCGGGCGTCGGTAAGACCACCGTCTACCGGCGCTGGGGAAGCCCCGCCGGTCTCGTGACCGATCTCATGAACGAGTTCGCCAACCAGTCCTCGCCGCACGCCGACACCGGAAGCATCGAGGGCGACCTGCGGGCCAACGCGCTGATGGTGATGGAGGCGCTCAACGACCCGCGGCTCGGTGTGACGCTCCAGGCCGTCATCGCCGCGGCCACCAGCGACGAGCAGGCGGCGCTCGCGCTGCGCACCTTCTACCTGCGCCGCATCGACGAGTGGGCCACCGTCGTGGAGCTCGCCGTCGCCAGGGGCGAGCTGCCCCGGGGCACCCATGCGGAGGAGCTCATCAGGGCCGTCTCCGCGCCGCTCTACTACCGGCTGGTCGTCACGCGCGAGCCGGTCACGCGGGAGGTCGCGGAGGCGTCCGTGGCCCGCGCGCTGGCCGCCGCCAGGGCGGGAGCCTTCGTGACCGCAGGAGACCGCTCACCTTAGGACGAGCGCGGCCAGATCGAGCCGTACCACCACAGGATCCCGCCCATCACCACCATGCCGCCCGCCGTCGCGAGCTTGGCCAGGAGATCGGTGGGCGGGCCCGTGAACGGCAGCTGCTTGCGGTGGTGACCCCACGGGCAGTCGTTCTCCAGCCGGGTGGAGTCGATCAGCGTCTCGGGGGCGTTGTCGCTCACCGAGAACGCCTCGATCTCGGCGCCGCTGCCCCTCGTCACCCGTACGTGCCGGACGATCGTCTTGCGCGCCGGGATCGAGCCGCTGGCCACGCTGACTCCGTCCGACTTCAGGTCGAACCTGGCCAGCTGGCGGGTCTGGTTGTGCAGGCGTACGGTGGCGCGGCCGGTACGGCAGGCGACGCCGTCCACCGTCATCGTGAACGGGTCACCGGTGTCGGACCCGGGCCAGGCGTGGGCCGGCAGCGTCAGGAAGAGCAGGAAAGCCCCCAAGGGGAGACAGACCAGGACGAGACGAGTACCGATGCGCATGTGCTCCCCCGAATGTGATCTTCGCTACCTAAAGTTCCCAAGCGTGCACGAAAAGTAACATGGGGGACTCGGGGGAGCGCGCACCCCACCGGAGCCTTCATGATGGAGGTATGGCGGAAGCGATCTACGTCGGCGGTTTGTTGGTGGCGACGCCGCTTCTCGACGACCCCAACTTCCGGCGTAGCGTCGTGCTCATCCTCGAACACGACCACGACGGCGGCACACTGGGCGTCGTGCTCAACAGGCCGAGCGACATCTCGGTGACCCAGGTCCTGCCGGTCTGGGATCCGCTGGTGACCGGGCCGCCGGTGCTGTTCGAGGGCGGGCCCGTGCAGACCGACAGCGCGCTCGCGCTGGCCGCGGTGCCGAGCGGCGAGGAGCCGCTGGGCTGGCGCCGGCTGCACGCGGGCACCGACGCGGCGGCCAGGCTGGGCACGGTCGACCTCGACGCGCCCCCGGAGATCCTCCAGGACGAGATCGCCCAGATGCGCATCTTCGCCGGTTACGCGGGCTGGACGTCGGGACAGCTGGAGAGCGAGATCGCCGAAGGGGCCTGGTACGTCGTCGACTCCGAGGTCGGCGACACCTTCCATGCCGACCCGTCCTCCCTGTGGCGCCAGGTGCTGCGCCGCCAGCGCGGGGAGCTGGCGTTCGTGGCGACCTGCCCCGACGACCCGACGATGAACTGAGGCCGGGTCAGGGCTGCTGGTCCCACCCGGGCCGCAGGCAGCGCTCGGTCAGTTCCAGCGTCTGCGCCATGCGCTCCTTGATCTCCGCCATCGGGGCGTCGCGGCGCGGGCACTCGAACCCGACCCGCATGGTGGACATCGCGAACGCCACGATCAGGTGAGCGAGCTGGTCCTCGTCGGGGTCGGTGCCGCGACGGGCGGCGACCTTCTCGGCCAGCCGCCGCTCGGTCTCGGCGCCTCTGGCCGCCGAGAGGCCGACCAGGTGCGGGTGCGACTCGAACAATCTGCGAAGCTTGAGGAACCTCTCCGCGTCCTCGGGCGTTGACTCATCCAGGTCGGCGAGCAGGGCGCGCAGGCCCCACATGAGCGAGGCGAACGGCGGCTCGTCGTGCGGGCGCTCGGCCAGGGCGTCGAGCATGATCTCCTCGCCGTGGTCGTGAAACCACAGCACCAGGTGATCCTTGCTGGTGAAGTAGCGGAAGAAGGTGCGGGGGGAGATCTCGACGGCCCCCGCGATCTGCTCCACAGTGGTCGATTCGTATCCTTGTTCGAGGAAGAGATCGAGCGCCGCGTCGAGGATCGCCAGGCGCGTCTTCTCCTTCTTGCGTTCCCGCAGACCCACGGTCGTCATCTCCTCGACACAAAGCTGTCATAGTGTGCCATAAGTCATAGCCCGCCGACTTTAAGTCAGTTGTGAAGTGTCACCCTGTGCCATAGATTACCGGAGGCTTAGGACTTTTCTGCCCCGGTGTGGGGCGATCTGTGGAAATAGGGGGACTTAATGGCTCACGCGAAGGCGGTCGACGCACCGTCATCGCCCGGCCCGGCCGGCACGGGGACCGGGGGCAACCCGTGGCTCGTTCTGCTGGCGGTCAGCCTGGGCGTCATCATGGTGATGCTCGACGGCACGGTCGTCGGCATCGCCAACCCGGTCATCCAGACGGACCTCAAGGCGTCGCTCTCCGACCTGCAGTGGGTGACCAGCGGCTATCTGCTGGCGCTCGCGGTCTTCTTGATCACCGCCGGCAAGCTCGGTGACCTGTTCGGGCACAAGCGCGTCTTTCTCATCGGTGTGGGGGGCTTCGCCGTCTCGTCGGTGGGCATCGGCTTCAGCGCCGAACTCGCCGACGTCGTTCCCGGTGTCACGCCCATCGGCGCGCTGATCGGCCTGCGCGTGCTGCAGGGCCTGTTCGGCGCCCTGCTGCAGCCCGCCGCCCTGGCGCTGCTGCGCGGCGCGTTCCCCGGGCCGAAGCTGAACCAGGCCATGGGCGCCTGGGGCGCCATCATCGGCCTGTCCAGCGCGGCCGGCCCGATCGTGGGCGGCCTGCTCGTCGGCGGTGGCAACTGGGAGTCGGTCTTCTTCATCAACGCCCCCGTGGGCGTCATCGCCCTGGTCATGGGCATCATCCTGATCAAGGAGAACCGCGCCAAGAGCCTGGCCAGGATCGACTGGCTCGGCGTGGTGCTGCTGTCCGGCGCCATGTTCTCGCTGGTCTGGATGATCATCAAGGCGCCCGACTGGGGCTGGGGCGACAGCACGACGCTGACCTTCCTCGCCGTGTTCGTGGTGCTCATCGGCCTGTTCGTCTTCTGGCAGAGCCGCGCGAGCCAGCCGCTGGTGCCGCTGTCATTGTTCGCGAACCCGTCCATCTCCATCGGCACGTTCCTGATGATGATGGTCGCCTTCGCGATGTTCGGCGCGATGTTCTTCCTGGGCTTCTTCTTCCAGGGCGTGCACGGGCTCGAGCCGCTGGACGCCGGTCTGCGCATGCTGCCGATGAGCGCGGGCATGATCGTCGCATCGCCGCTGGCCGGCATGATGCTGAGCAGGTTCGGCCCGAAGATCACCATGGCGGGCGGCCTGCTGATCACCGCGTTCGCGATGTTCCTCATGTCGCGGCTCGGCATCGACGCCTCGTTCATCGAGAGCGGCATCCCGTTCGTGCTGCTGGCCTTCGGCCTCTCGCCGGTCTTCGTGGGCGCCACCGAGATCATCGTCGGCAACGCTCCCGTCGAGCTGAGCGGCGTCGCCGGTGGCGTGCAGCAGTCGGCCATGCAGGTCGGCGGCGCGCTCGGCACCGCGATCCTGGGCGCCGTGATGGCGTCCGAGATCTCCAGCAAGATGCCCGGCTACCTCGGCCCGATCGCCCAGCAGATCCCGCCGGAGCAGATGACGGCGCTGGAGAAGGCCGCCGCCTTCGGCGCGGCGCCGCCCGGGCTGCCCGAGCCCATCGTCAGCGCCGTGCACAACTCCTTCATGGACGGCATGCACCTCGCCTTCGTGGTGAGCACCTGCATCGCGGTGCTGACCGCCGCGCTGACGATGTTCGTCAGGGCCGGAAGGAAGACCGAGGGCGCTCCCGTCCACATGGGCTGATCGCTTCTCTCGTACGGCCTCCGTCCCTCACGGGCGGGGGCCGTCGCGCTGTGCGGGGTCCTGGGCGGGCATAAACTCGATGGGGTGAGCACGAAGATCCTCCCAGAGCAGGAGACCACTCCGCGGACGTCGCACGGCGACGGCGATCACGAGCGGTTCGCCCACTACGCGGACAAGCACAAGATCACCGAGAGCATGGTGACCGGCACGCCCATTCGCGCCCTGTGCGGCAAGATCTGGGTGCCCAGCCGCGACCCCAAGAAATATCCGGTCTGCCCGGAGTGCAAGGAGATCTACGAAGGTCTGCCTCCCGGCGGCGGCGAGGGCGACGACAAGCAGTGAGTGTTGCTGTGCGCTAATCCCCACACGGAGGGTTACGGTCTGTAGCCAGATCGTCTCAAGCCGTGGGGGATATGCATGGTCCGGCGCGCGACCGCCGTCTCGTTGGCATGCCTGCTCGCCGCCGGGCTCATCCCGCCGCTTCCTCACGGATCGGCGGCGGGCGCCGGCGCCGCGCTGAGGTCGGGGTCCGCGCCGGCGGATCGGTGCGCGGGGGGACAAGCGGGCGGACAACGCGCCGAGCAGCACCCCAGGCGCCACGCTGGGCGGCGCCCGATGACCGGCCCTGCTCGCGCGCCCGTGCCGCGCTCGCCCAAGCCGGAAGACGTCGCCAAGGTCGTCGGCGAGCTCGGCCGCCGCCTGGCCGGTGTCACCCCGCCGACCCGCATCACCGTGCCCACACGCGTGCACGTGATCGCCTCGGGCCCCGACCACCAGGTCTCAGAAGAGACGGTCAAGGCCCAGATCGAGGTGCTCAACGCCGCGTACGCCGGCAAGTTCGGCGGCGTCGACACCGGCGTGCGCTTCCGCCTCGACAACATCTCGCTCCGGCGCAGCGCGGCCTGGTTCACCGACCCCGTCGGCAACGAGAAGGTCATGAAGAAGGCCCTGCACGAAGGCGGGGCCGACACGCTCAACCTCTACATCGCCCAGCTCAGCGAGCTGATGCTGGGCTTCGCCAGCTACCCCTACTGGTACGCGGGCGCCCCCGCGCTCGACGGCGTCGTGATCGACTGGCGCACCCTGCCGGGCGGCGCGATGAGCAACTACAACCAGGGCTTCACCGGCGTGCACGAGATCGGCCACTGGCTCGGCCTGTTCCACACCTTCGAGAACGGCTGCCGCGAGCCCGGCGACGGCATCGACGACACGCCGGCCGAGGCCAGGCCAACCGAGGCGTGCCCGCAGGACAAGGACACCTGCGCCGACCGGCCGGGCAAGGACCCGGCGCACAACTTCATGGACTACGCCCACGACCGCTGCATGTGGGAGTTCACCGCAGGCCAGGCCCACCGGATGCACGAGATGTGGGCCGCGTTCCGGGCCTCGTCCGCGGCCTGAACGGGGCGAACTACGATGTCCAGGTGACAGCACCAAAAGCACTCGACACTCCCACAAAACCGCCCGGCATCTTCGACACCGCGTATCGGGCGGCCACGTTAGGGATCCTCCTGGTGGTCACGCTGATCGCCTTCGAGGGCATGTCGGTCGGTGTGGTGATGCCGTCCATCGCCAAGGAGCTGAACGCCCTCGACCTCTACGGCATCAGCTTCTCCGCCTTCCTCATCGCCAGCCTGTTCATGAACGTCGTCTCCGGGCTCTGGTCCGACAAGCGCGGCTACCCGGCGCCGTTCCTGGCCGGTGTGGTGCTGTTCGCGGCCGGCATGGGGCTGGCCGGCGCCGCGTCGTCCGCGGAGATGTTCCTGCTGGCGCGGGTCGTGCAGGGGCTCGGCGGCGGCTCCGCGATCGTCGCCCTGTACGTGATGATCGCCCGCGTCTACCCCATGGACGTGCGGCCCAAGGCGTTCGCCGCGCTGTCGGCCGCCTGGGTCGTGCCCGCCATGGTGGGGCCGTCCGTGGCCGGGTTCGTCGGCGACACGTGGGGCTGGCGTTACGTCTTCTACGGCATCGTCCCGCTGGTCATCCCCGCGCTGGTGATGCTCGTACCGGCGTTGCGGATGGGCTCGGCGCACGAGGCCCAGCCCAGCACCGGGCCGCGTTCCAAGCCGGTGGCGATGACGCTGGCCGCCACCTCGACCGCCGGCGGCGCCGGGCTGCTGCTGTACGGCGTGGACGGGCTGCACCGCGACGTGCTGCCCGCCGCGGTGGCGAGCGTGGCCGGGCTGGCGCTGCTCGTCATCGGGCTCTACCGGCTGCTGCCGCCGGGCTCGCTGCTGCTGCGGCGCGGGCTGCCGACGACCGTCCTCATGCGCGGGTTCTTCTCGGCCTCGTTCTTCGGGGTCAACTCCTTCATCCCGCTGGCTCTGCAGGAGGTGAAGGGCTTCGAGACCACCGCGGCCGGCATCGCGCTCACCACGGGCGCGCTGGGCTGGTCGGCCGGGGCGTACCTGCAGAGCAGGCAGTCCGCCGACCCGCACAGGCGGATCAGGCTGGGCGCCGGCTTCGTCACGGCCGGCATCCTGGTCAGCCTGCTGTCCGTGCTGCCGGGTGTCACGGGGTGGATCGCCGTGCCGGCGTGGATTCTGGCCGGGCTCGGCATGGGCTACGGCATCACCACGACCAACGTCACCGCGCTCAAGCAGTCGCCGGTGAACGAGCAGGGCGCGAACTCGGCCTCGCTGTCGGTCTCCGACCAGCTCGGTTCGGCGCTGTCCGTCGGGATCGGCGGCGCACTGGTGAACGTGATCGGTCACGCGCCGCAGCAGATCGCCACCGGGTTCCTCGTCATCTCGGGCCTCATGGCGGCCATCGCGCTCAGCGGGACGCTGCTCGCCGGTCGTACGCGCTGAAATTCCGTCCCTCCCGTCACACCGGTCACAGTTCGCCTGTCGCCGGTCGCTAGGAGTGATAGGACAGCGGGCGAGGAGGTGACATGGACGATGATCACCGGGTCTGGCCCCCGCAACCGGGGCCCAGGCACCGCCGCCCGCCGTCGCCTCCCCCCGATCCGGCCCCGCCCGACGACGTCCCGCCGCCGCGCCCCAAGAGGACGCGGCCGCCGTACCAGGATCAGCAGCGCCAGGTCGAACGCCAGCGCGCCGAGCAACACTGGGCGGAGGCCCGCCCCGCCGCGCCCCTGTCCGAGCCGCCGGCCGCCTGGAGGCGCCGCGACGAGCCGCCCGCCGACGCGGAGTGGGGCCGCTCCGACGGCTCAGGGTGGGCGCGCACCGAAGACCGGCAGCGGCGGCATCCGCTCGACCTGGAGCCGGACGAGTCGTTCTGGAACGAGGACGACCCGGACGACGCGGACGAGCCGTCGTGGAGCCCGCGCATCCGCGGCGCCCGCGACGACTCCGACGACCTGCCGCCGTCGGCGCACCTCTACGGCGCTCCCACCGCCCCCGGACAGCGCGCGGGAGGCGCCCAGAGCGGCACGGGGACGCCGCGGAAGGTGGCGGCCGTGCTGACGGCTCTGGCGGCCGCTGCGGCGCTCGTGACGGCGGCCACGGTCACCGCCCTGCGCTTCGTCACCGAGCAGCCCGAGCCGGGCCGCCTGAGCGACCCACGGGCCGGCGTGACGGCGACACTCCCCGAGGGCTGGCGGACGGACCCGGTGCCCCCGGTCACGGGCTTCACCTCGGTCGCCCGCGACGACGCCGGCGGGCTCGTGATGGCCCGCCCCATGAAGGGGCCGATCGAGGACGCCAAGAAGGCCACGGCCCAGGCCACCGAGCTCTACTCCAAGCTGCTGCTCAAGGGCGACCGCGTGACGGTCGTGGACGACCGCCGCACCCAGGACGGCCACACCCGGGCGCTGCGCGCCGAATACCGCGACGTGGTCAACCGGCCGGCGTACCTGCGCGTGATGCTCGTCACTCGCCAGGGCAGGCCGGTGCTGCTCCTCGGGCTCCTCCAGCCAGAGGAGGAAAGCCGCAGGCAGGCACTCGACACGGTGCTGACGAGCCTCCGATAAGCCGCATAGCACGTGAGGAGAACGTTGGCCAGAATCCTCGGCTCACGGCACGTCTTGTCGGTGGGCCCGATTACCCTTGGGTCACTGTGAGAGAGCGAAGCACACCAACCTCAGAGGTGATGCGGTGAGCACCTTCGCCGCGTCCCACCTTTCGCCTTCCTATCCAGACCGCGCCGCATGGGGCACCGCCCCCAAGCTCAGGGCCTGGCAGCAGGAGGCGTTCGACCTCTACTTCAGGCGCGAGCCGCGTGACTTCCTCACCGTGGCGACGCCGGGCGCCGGCAAGACCACCTACGCCCTGCGCATCGCCAGCGAACTGCTCGCCAACGGGGTGATCAAGGCGATCACCATCGTGACGCCCACCGAGCACCTCAAGCGCCAGTGGGCCGACGCCGCGGGCAAGGTGGGCATCGCCATCGATCCCGAGTTCAAGAACAGCCAGGGCACCACCTCGCGCGACTACACCGGGGTGGCGGTGACCTACGCGCAGGTCGCCATGCATCCCGCGCTCCACAGGGCCCGCACCGAGGCCCGCAGGACGCTCATCATCTTCGACGAGATCCACCACGCCGGCGACGCCAAGTCGTGGGGCGACGGCGTGCGCGAGGCGTTCGAGCCCGCCACCCGGCGGCTGCAGCTCACCGGCACGCCGTTCAGGTCCGACGACAACCCCATCCCGTTCGTCGCCTACGAGGAGGACGGCGAGGGCGTCAAGCGCAGCGTCTCCGACTACTCCTACGGCTACGGCCCCGCGCTCGCCGACGGCGTCGTCCGTCCCGTGATCTTCCTCGCCTACTCCGGCGAGATGAAGTGGCGCACCCGCGCCGGCGACGAGATCGCCGCGACGCTCGGCACCCCGCTCACCAAAGACCAGCTCTCCCAGGCGTGGCGGGCCGCGCTCGACCCCAAGGGCGACTGGATCCGCCAGGTCATGCAGGCCGCCGACCGCCGGCTCACCGAGGTGCGCAGAGGCGTGCCCGACGCGGGCGGCCTGGTCATCGCCACCGACCACGAGACCGCCCGCGCCTACGCCCGCCACCTGCGCAACATCACCGGCGAGGGCGCCACGGTCGTGCTGTCCGACGACCCCGGCGCATCGAAGAAGATCAAGCAGTTCGCGGCCTCCGAGGACCGCTGGCTGGTCGCCGTCCGCATGGTGTCCGAGGGCGTCGACATCCCGCGCCTGTGCGTGGGCGTCTATGCCACCTCCACCTCGACCCCGCTCTTCTTCGCCCAGGCCGTGGGCCGCTTCGTGCGTGCCCGCAAGCGCGGCGAGACCGCGTCCGTCTTCCTCCCCTCGGTGCCGACCCTCATGGGCCTGGCCAACGAGATGGAGGCCGAGCGCGACCACGTGCTCAACAAGCGGCCACCCGAGGACGGCCTCGACGACACCTTGCTCGACCAGGCCAACCGGCAAAAGGACAACCCGGACGTCCTCGGCGACGAGCTGCCGTTCGAGACCATGGAGACGTCGGCGACGTTCGACCGGGTGCTGTTCGACGGCGGCGAGTTCGGCACGGGCGCCGAGATCGGCTCCGCCGAGGAGGAGGACTTCCTCGGCCTGCCCGGCCTGCTCGAGCCCGACCAGGTGGCCACGCTGCTGCGCAAGCGGCAGTCCGACCAGCAGGCCGCCAGGCGCAAGCAGCAGACCGCTGAGCCCCGGCAGGAGCTCGCGCCCCACGAGCAGATCGCCGAGCTGCGGCGGGAGCTCAACGGCCTCGTCGGCGCCTGGAACCACCGCACCGGCCAGCCCCACGGGGTGATCCACAACGAGCTGCGGCGGGCGTGCGGCGGGCCGCCGATCGCGCAGGCGACGGTGGAGCAGATCCAGGAGCGCATCGCCATGATCCGCCGCTGGGCCACCCAGCGCCGCTGACCCTCACGGCCGGCGGGCGCGCCCGCCGGCTGAGGCGCAGGTCAGCAAGGGTGGGGATGGCCGTCACGGTACGTGACTATGCGCATTTGGTCACAGAGCACTGGCCTTCTGTTAGAAGCTCGGCGGAACCGGCAACAACCACTCTTGGCTGTCTTGGGATACGCAGAAGGACTTTGCCCATGTCGTCTGAGGCCACCGGAAAGCCGACGCTCACCGTCACTTCAGGCCTCTCTCGAAACGCCATCATCGTCAGGCTCGAAGGCGAGCTCGACGTCAACGCGTTGCCGATTTTCCAGGAGAACCTGCAGCAGATCTGGGAGCTGCTGCCCCAGCCCTTTCTGATCCTCGACCTCAGCGAGGTCTCGTTCTGCGACTCCATGGGCATGAACGAGCTCGTCCACCTCATGCAGCGCTGCGAGGCGGGCGGCACCAGGCTGGTGCTCGGCGGGGTGCAGGGGGTCATGGCGCGGGTGCTGTCGATCACGGGGCTGCGGCACGCGTTCGAGGTGTACGCCAGGATCGACGACGCGCTGCGGCTGGCCGTCACCCACGCCTGACGCGGCTCAGGCGGGGCGTGAGGGGATCGGGCGGCCGCTGCGGCCGTCGACCGGCACCACGCCCGTCTCCGGGTGCAGCGGCACCGTCAGCGAGGCGGTGCCGTCCTTCACGTGGACGGGCCGGGTGTAGGAGTGGCGCGAGGGTGCCCGGCCGGGGTGGCCGGCCGCGTACAGCCAGATGAGCAGCTTTTTGCCGCGGGGGAGCACGACGACCTCGGCGGTGCGGCACTCGCCGGGGACCGCGGGCCACGTCAGCACCAGGTGCCGGCTCACGTCGGCTGTGCGGGGGACGGGCGCGCGCCCACGGCAGGACGGCTCGGCCGGGGTGGCGGCGACGGCCACGGCCTGCGGGGAGGGGTCGGCGGCGGGGGCGGGCGGTGGGCGCAGCGCGCTCATGGCGACGGTGCCCGCCTCCAGCAGGACGAGCGTCACGACGGCGGCGGCGCGGTCGATCGTGGTGCCCCTGACCAGCAACCACAGGGCGAGGGGCCCGAGGACGAGCCAGGCCACGCCGAGGGACAGAGGCAGCATGGAGAACCTCCCACCGCTTGGAAGAGTGATCACTCTCCGTGGTACTCCGGCTTCGGAGCGGGGTCCGTTCTCCTCGATATCACATGACCGCAGCGTTGCAAACTGTGTACGTATCGTGATCGGCTCAGCCGACGGCGGGAGCGCCCTGGAGGGTGATGCCCGCCTGCTCCATCTCCGCCAGCGCCGCCTGCGTCGTCGCGGGCGCCACGCCGGCCGTCAGGTCGAGCAGGACCCGCACCGCGAAGCCGTGCTTGACCGCGTCGAGGGCGGTGGCGCGGACGCAGTGGTCGGTCGCGATGCCCACCACGTCGACCTCCGTGACCCCGCGCTCGCGCAGCCACTGATCCAGCGGCACCTCGTCGCCGGAGGCGCCCTCGAAGCCGCTGTAGGCCGCCTCGTAGGCCCCCTTGCTGAAGACCTCCTCCACCTTCGAGACGTCGAAGTCGGGGTGGAACTCGGCCCCGGGCGAGCCGGCCACGCAGTGGGCGGGCCAGCTGGCCGCGTAGTCGGGGGTCTCGGCGAAGTGGTCGCCGGGGGAGATGTGGTAGTCGCGAGTGGCCACGACGTGGTCGTAGGGGTGGCCGGCCACGTGGCGGCTGATCGCCGCGGCCACCTCCGACCCACCCGCGACGGCCAGGCTGCCGCCCTCGCAGAAGTCGTTCTGCACGTCAACGATGATCAACGCGGTGCCCATAGACAGCACCATACGTCAGGCGAACTCGGTCGGAATCGCCGCGTACCCCCTGCCGAGCTGCAGCGCCTCCTGGGGGAGGGTGGCGACGGCGGCGGCGTGGCGGTCGCGGGCGGCCGACAGCGGCTCGCGGCCGACGACCTCGCCGTCGCGGACGAGCTCGTGCAGCAGCGGCACCCCGCCCTCGGGGACGAGCCCGCCGGTGGTGATCAGCTCGGTCTCGGCGTGGCCGGCCGCGTCGACCATCCGGTACGCGTCCTTGCGCCCCCCGCGCGACGGCTTGCCCACCGACCGCTTGGCCACCGCCTCCAGCTTGCCCGTGGCCGTCTCACGGGCCACCAGCTTGTAGACCAGGGCCGCCGTCGGCACCCCTGAGCCGGTCACCAGGGACGTGCCGACGCCGTAGCCGTCGACGGGGGCGGCGGCGAGCGCGGCGATGGCGTACTCGTCGAGGTCGGAGGTGACGAGGATGCGGGTGTCGAAGGCGCCGAGCGAGTCGAGCTGCTCGCGCACCTCCTGGGCGGCGGCGGCCAGGTCGCCCGAGTCGATGCGGACCGCGCCCAGCTTCGGCCCTGCCAGCTCGACGGCGGTGCGCACGGCCCCGGCCACGTCGTACGTGTCCACCAGCAGCGTCGTCTCCGGCCCCAGCGAGGCGATCTGGGCCTCGAACGCGTCGCGCTCGCTGTCGTGCAGCAGCGTGAACGCGTGGGCCGCCGTGCCGGCCGTGGGCACGCCGTACAGGTGGCCGGCCATCAGGTTGGAGGTGGAGGCGAACCCGGCGATGTAGGCGGCTCTGGCGGCGGCCACGGCGGCGTGCTCGTGCGTGCGCCGCGAGCCCATCTCGATGATCGGCCGCTTGCCCGCCGCGTTGGTCATGCGGGAGGCGGCGGAGGCGATGGCGCAGTCGTGGTTGAGTATCGACAACGTGAGCGTCTCCAGCAGCACGGCCTCGGCGAACGTGCCCTCCACGACCATGATCGGGGAGGCGGGGAAGTAGAGATCGCCTTCGAGATAGCCGTAGATGTTGCCGGAAAACCGGTAATCGGCGAGAAACGCCAGGGTCGCCTCGTCCACGACGTGATGGTCGCGCAGAAAGGTGAGTTCATTGTCACCGAAACGGAAGTGTTCCAGCTCGTCCAGAACACGCCCGGTACCAGCGACGACGCCGTAACGCCGTCCACCGGGGAGATGCCGGGCGAACACCTCGAAAACCGCCCGCCGGTGCGCCGCGCCGCTGCGCAGGGCGGCCTGCAACATTGTCAGCTCATAGTGATCTGTGAGCAACGCAGTGCTCATGGTCATTCTCACGACTCGAAGACTACGGCCCAGATAGGGCAGACTCGGGGATGTGGGTAGCACCGCTCCAATCGCCGTTGAGCGTCCGTCATCGGACGTCCGGCCCGATCTGCCATGGGTGACCATCGTCTGGAACGACCCCGTCAACCTCATGTCCTACGTGACCTATGTCTTCCAAACGGTCTTCGGCTACACCCGCGAGAAGGCCGAGAAACTGATGCTCGACGTGCATCACAAGGGCAAGGCCGTCGTGTCCAGCGGCACGCGCGAGGAGATGGAAAGGGATGTGCAGATTCTCCACTCCTACGGCCTGTGGGCGACGCTCCAGCCGGACTCGGTCAAGTGAGATCCACGGGCCGCGGCACTCCTACCGGGAAGAGGCACAGGTGAGTTCGGGGTTCTCGCGGGGCAAGGACGGCGGCGTCGTCGCCGAGTTCGAGGCGGCGGAGATCTCGCTGCTGCGCTCGCTGGTCTCCATGATGCTGGGCATCGTCTCGCCGGGTCAGACCAGCGACGACCCGCTCGAGCGGGCGCTCGGCATCGGTGACAGCGCGGCGCCGTCCGATCCGGTGCTGGCCAGGCTGTTCCCCTCGGCGTACGAGGACGACAAGGACTCCGCCGAGTTCCGCCGCTACACCGAGGCGACGCTGCGCGACGGCAAGCGGGCCGACGCCCAGACCGTGCACGCCACCGCCAGGGCGGGCCGGGCCGAGCTGTCGGCCGAGGAGGCCCAGGCGTGGCTGCGCTCGCTCAACGACCTGCGCCTGACGCTCGGCACCAAGCTCGACGTGACCGAGGAGGTCCACGACGAGATCGCGGTCATGTCCGAGGACGACCCCCGCTACCCGGCCTACGTCACCTACGACTGGCTGACCTACCTCCAGGACAGCCTGGTCCGGGCCCTCTGGTAGCTTCCGGGCATGCTGTCGATCTCGCAGGAACTGGCGGACAAGATCGTCGCCCACGCCCGCGCCGATCACCCCGACGAGGCGTGCGGCGTCATCGCGGGCCGTAACGGCGTGCCCGAGCGTTTCATCCCGATGGAGAACGCCGAGCGCTCGCCCACCTTCTACCGCTTCGACTCGATGGAACAGTTCAGGGTGTGGAAGGAGATGGACGACCGCGACGAAGAGCCCGTCGTCATCTACCACTCCCACACGGCCACCGAGGCGTACCCGTCGCGCACCGACGTCTCCTACGCTTCCGAGCCCGACGCCCACTACGTGCTGGTCTCCACGCGGGACGAGAACGAGGTGGAGTTCCGCTCCTACCGGATCCTCGACGGGCAGATCACCGAGGAAGAGGTAAGGTTTCTCCCATGATGGTCAGGCCTGTGCAGAGCTTCCTGTTCGCACACACTCCTGCCGTCGTCGTCTACGACTGTCCGGCGGGCGAACCGCCGGTTTCCCGCCCGTAGGACATCCGTCCGCGCGTGGCGCTATCGGCGTACGAGCCCATGGAATCCGCACCCCTCCATCGGCGTTGCTGCCGATGGGACGACGACTGACACCTTGAGGAGACTGACCGCGATGGCCATCGAGGTACGCATTCCGACGATCCTGCGCAACTACACCGACGGCGCGAAGGCCGTGAACGCCGAGGGCGCCACGCTCGAAGAGCTGATCAGCAATCTCGAGTCCCGCCACCCCGGCATCAAGGACCGCCTGGTCGACGACGGCAGCCTGCGCCGGTTCGTCAACGTCTAC
Organism: Nonomuraea sp. NPDC049419; assembly: GCF_040676995.1. Taxonomy (NCBI): domain Bacteria; kingdom Bacillati; phylum Actinomycetota; class Actinomycetes; order Streptosporangiales; family Streptosporangiaceae; genus Nonomuraea; species Nonomuraea sp. NPDC049419. The sequence goes on from NZ_JBFAQB010000001.1 coordinate 1,056,690, forward strand.
CTGAACGACGAGGACGTCCGCTTCCTCGGCGGCCTCGGCACCCCGTTGTCCGACGGCGACACGGTGACCGTCCTGCCTGCCGTCGCCGGCGGATGACATGCGTTTCGACTCGCTGATCGACTCGGTCGGGCGCACCCCGCTGGTCGGGCTGCCCCGGTTGTCGCCCTCCGACGAGGTGCGCGTCTGGGCCAAGCTCGAAGACCGCAACCCGACCGGGTCGATCAAGGACAGGCCGGCGCTCTGGATGATCCAGGAGGCCGAGAAGGACGGGCTGCTCACCCCCGGCTGCACGATCCTTGAGCCCACCAGCGGCAACACCGGCATCTCGCTCGCCATGTCGGCCAAGCTCAAGGGCTACAAGCTGATCTGCGTGATGCCGGAGAACACCTCGGAGGAGCGCCGCCAGCTGCTGCGCATGTGGGGCGCGGAGATCATCTCCTCGCCCGCCGCCGGCGGCTCCAACGAGGCCGTGCGGGTGGCGAAGGAGCTGGCGGCGAAGAACCCGTCGTGGGTGATGCTCTACCAATACGGCAACCCGGCCAACTGGCGCTCCCACTACGAGTCCACCGGCCCCGAGATCCTCGCCGACCTGCCCACGGTCACCCACTTCGTGGCCGGGCTCGGCACCACCGGCACGCTCATGGGCGTCGGGCGCTACCTGCGCGAGCACGTGCCCGACGTGCAGATCGTCGCCGCCGAGCCGCGCTACGGCGAGCTGGTCTACGGGCTGCGCAACGTCGATGAGGGGTTCATCCCCGAGCTCTACGACGAGTCCGTGCTGACCACCCGCTTCTCGGTCGGCTCGGCCGACGCGCTGCGGCGCACCCGCGAGCTGCTGGCCGCGGAGGGCATCTTCGCCGGCGTCTCCACCGGCGCGGCGCTGCACGCGGCGCTGGGGGTGGCGAAGAAGGCGGTCAAGGCGGGGCAGCGGGCCGACGTCGTGTTCGTGGTGGCCGACGGCGGGTGGAAATACCTGTCGACGGGCGCGTACGAGGGCACGCTCGACGAGGCGGAGGAACGCCTCGAAGGCCAGCTCTGGGCCTGACTCCCACGGAAACCCACGGAAACGCCAGGCGGCCGGTCCCCTCGGGGGCCGGCCGCCTTTCACGTTCTCTCCGGATGGGTCAGTTGAACAGCAGGCGCAGCGAGAACGTCGCCTCGGTGTCGGTCTGGCTGCCGCTCAGGCCGACCGCCCGCAGCACCTCGGCGTTGGCCTTGTCGTCGCCCTGCATCGACGCGAGGTACAGCTTCTCGATCTTGTCGAGGTCGACGAAGATGGCGTAGTTGGCGTCGTCGGCGTTCGGGATGGCCGTCTGGAACGTCTCCGACTCGCCCAGCGTGCCCTCCTCGGCCAGCTTCTTCGCGTAGTCCTGGGAGGTGGCCACGGTGAAGACGCCGTCGCCGGCGACCTTGGCGATCTGCGGCGCGGGCTGGCCGTTCTGCGACATCGCGTTCAGCACCTTGTCCACGATCGCCTGCGCCTTGGCCGCGTCGGTGGCGACCCGGACGCCGCCCTTGATCTGGTTGGTGTCCAGGCCCTCGCTGTCGACGGCGACGGTGAAGTTCTTGCCGACGACGGTGGCGAGGTCACCGGGCAGGCTCAGCCCGAACTGGGTCTTGACCTGCTGCAGCATCTGCGCGACCTGGGCGCCGCCGGTCGCGCTCGCCTGCTTCTCGATCTCGGCCCACTGCTTGGTGAGCACCTGGTCGAGGCCGGAGATCGAGACGGCGCCGGCCGTGGTGGCGGGCAGCGTGCCGATGTTCGCCTTGGGCAGGTCGCCCTCCGGGGCCATGCCCTTGGCGCCGCGCACGACGCCGGCCAGCTCCACGTAGGCGCTGTCGAAGCGCAGCGCGCCGGCGAACCTGGCGTCCTTGACCTGGTCGAGCACCGCGGTCTGGTTGGCCGGGACCTCCTTCTTGGCGAGCTCGATCAGGCCGCCCATGGAGGCCCAGAACGACAGCACGCCCTGCTCTCCGAGGGCGCCCATGTCCTCGCTGAACCCGGCGTTGTCCGACAGGCTGCCCTCGGCCTGGGCGTACTTGGTGGCGAGGTCCTGGGTCGGGGTCAGCAGCGCGTAGTCGTCGCGGAAGGCGATGCCGTACTTGTCGTTCTCCATGATCTTGGCGATGCCGGCCTTGGCGGCCTCCTCGTCCGTGATCTGGATGGCCACCGCGAAGTCGGGCTGCGCCTTGCCCGACGGCATGGCGGCGAAGCCGACGCGGCTGCCCAGCCAGGGGTCCACGTCCTTGGCGAAGTCGATCTTGCTGTCGCCGTCCTCGTTCAGCAGGTCGAACAGCGCCTTGCGCGGGTCGTCCCCGGTGAAGGAGTCCTTGGTGACGGTGAACTTGCTCGCGAGCTGGAACAGCGCGACCTTCTGGTTCGCGGCCGGGTCGAGGTCGAGGCGGGCGTAGGCGATCGCGTCGGCCGGCAGGACGTCGCTCGGCTGGGTGCCGCCGCCGCCGAGTGCGCCCACGGCCCACACCGCGCCGCCGCCGAGCAGGACGACGGCCAGCGCCGCCGCCACCGCGATGATCCAGCTCTTGCGGCCCTTCTTGGCGGGCTCCGCCGGGCCGAAGCCCTCAGGGCCCTGCTGCTGCCAGCCGCCCTGCTGCGGGCCCTGCTGCTCGTACTGCCAGCCCTGCTGTTGCTGCTGCTGGTCCCAGCCGCCCTGCTGGGGGTACTGCTGCTGGGGCTGCTGCTGCCAGCCGCCCTGGGCCTGCTGGCCGCCGTACGGCTGCTGCTGAGGAGGCTGCTGGCCGTACTGGGGGTTGTAGGGGGGCTGCTGGCCGTAGGACGCCTGCTGGCCGTATGCCCCCTGCCCCTGAGCCGGCTGCTGGCCGTAAGGCTGCTGGGGAGGGTAGGGCTGCCCCGGATACTGCGCCGTCGGCGCGCCCTCCGGCTGCTGCCCCTGGTTCCAGTTGTACGCCGTGGTCCGGTCAGGATTCTGGCCATAGGGGGGATTGTTAGCAGACATCACTCAACTCACAATGTGGACTTTTGACCACAGAGAAGGTAGCTGATGTTGCTAGACGTGCGCTTGCAATGTACTGAAGTTGCGATTAGACACGATTCAGCTCTTTTCTCAGGACATCGATGTGCACCTCCCCGCCTCCGTAGTCGACGACGTTCTCCCACGGGACGAACGTGCACCCCGCGTACACGACCCGGGCGAGCAGCTGTGACAGCCAGGCCGATCGGCCCTGGCGATCACGGGTGAGCCCGAGCAGGAACGGCGCCCGCAGGCCGGAGACGACGAGGCCGTAGACGGTGTGGCTCTGCTGGAGCTCGCCCTTGTGCCTGACCACGCGGATGTCCACCACGAAACCGACCCACACCCCGTTGGAGTCCCAAACGGACTGACCGATGAGTTCGGTGACACTTGCCATGATCAAACGTTGTCAGCCGAATCACGTTTTCGCAGGTAGGCGCGCTGATGGGCGAATGCTCTAGCATGTCTAGAACATAGTTCGGACATGAGGCGGGACTGATGACGAAGTTCGACGAGGCGACGCAGGCGATCAGGGTCGACGAGCACACCTATGACGTCTGTCTCGATCCCGGATACGCGATCGGCGGGCCGCTCAACGGCGGTTATCTGATGGCCGTGATCTTGCGGGCCGCGGTGGACGCCTCGCCGTTCGAGCATCCGGTGAGCACGACGGCGCAGTTCCACAAGGCGCCCGTGGCCGGTCCCGCGCAGGTCGTCGTGGAGCCGCTGAAGGCGGGCAGGACGGTGGCGTTCGCGCGCGCGAGGCTGGTGCAGGACGGCGTGACGCAGATCGAAAGCCTGATCACGACGGCCACGTTGCAGGACGTCGAGCCGATTTATGCTGACGAACCGGCTTTTGAGATGCCACCCGTCGAGGAGTGCGCCAAGCTGCCCGACCCCAAGCCCGAGTCGGGCATGACCCTCAACGCCCAGATGGAGTTGCGCTTCGACCCGCCCACCATCGGCTGGCTGCACGGCAGGCCCAGCGGCAGGCCCGAGTCGCGGGCGTACTTCAGGATGGCCGAGCCGCAGGACCCCGACCCCTACGTGCTGGCGCTGGCCGTGGACGTGCTGCCGCCGGTCATCTTCTCCTCCGGCTCGCGCGGCTGGGCGCCCACCGTGGACCTCACCTGGCACCTGCGCGCCCTGCCCGCCCCCGGCTGGCTCACGCTGCTCGGCAGCGGCCGGCTGGTCGCCGACGGCTGGTTCGACGAGGAGGTCGAGGTACGCGACTCCACCGGCCGCCTCGTCGCCCAGTCGCGCCAGCTCGCCCGCGTCGGAAGAGGCTGAAGGTCGCGATGTGACCAAGGCGACACCGCATCATGCTCATGTGTCGCAGGTGTGAGCATTCTTACGCAGTGCTGATCGTGCAGGTCGCCTACCCTCAAGAGCGTGCCGGACGCGAGCATTGGGATCTTCGACAGCGGGGTGGGCGGGCTGACGGTCGCGCGAGCGATCATCGACCAGCTGCCCCACGAGTCCATCACCTACGTGGCCGACACGGCCCGCCAGCCGTACGGGCCGAAGCGCATCGCGGAGCTGCGGGCGTACGCGCTGGAGGTCATGGACCACCTGGTCGAGCAGAACGTGAAGATGCTCGTGATCGCCTGCAACAGCGCCAGCGCGGCCGTGCTGCGCGACGCTCGTGAGCGGTACGACGTCCCGGTCGTCGAAGTGATCATGCCGGCCACGCGGCGGGCGGTGCGCGCCACCCGCAACGGCAAGGTCGGCGTGATCGCCACCAGGGCCACCATCGAGTCCATGGCCTACCACGACGCCTTCACCGCCGCCCCAGACGTGCAGCTCACCGGCGTGGCCGCCCCACGCCTGGTCGAGTACGTCGAGCGCGGCGAGACGATGAGCGACGAGCTGATCGAGGTCGTCCGCGGCTACCTGGAGCCCGTCAGGGCCGCCGGCTGCGACACGCTCATCCTCGGCTGCACCCACTACCCGCTGCTTGCCGGTGCGATCTCCTACGTCGCCGGCGAGGGGGTCACGCTCATCTCCAGCGCCGACGAGACGGCCAAGGACGTCTATCGGATCCTGCACGACCGCGGACTGGCGGCAGGAGGCGAGGCCACCCCCCGGCACCGTTTCCGCGCCACCGGCGACTCCCTGCTCTTCGCCCGGCTCGGGCGGCGTTTCCTGGGGCCGGAGATCGACGCGGTCGAAGTCGCACCAGTGGGGGGTACTACCTTTAACGGGAGGCCCACATGAAGGTGACCATCGTCGGGTGCTCGGGCAGCTACCCCGGGCCCGACAGCCCCGCGTCCTGCTACCTCCTCGAGGCCGACGGGTTCAGGATGGTGCTCGACCTCGGCAGCGGCTCGCTGGGCGCGCTCCAACGCCACATCGGCCTGTACGACGTGGACGCGATCTGCCTGTCCCACCTGCACGCCGACCATTGCCTCGACATCTGCGGCTACCACGTGGCCAGGACGTACGGGCCGGCCGCGCCCTACCCGCTCGTCCCCGTCTACGCCCCGGCCGACGCGCCGAGGCGGCTGGCGGGCGCGTACGGCATGCCGGAGGAGCCCGCGCTGGAGACGGCCTTCGAGTTCGTCCCGCTGCGGCCTGGCTCGTTCGAGATCGGCCCGTTCACGCTGACCGCCGGCCTGGTCAACCACCCGGTCGAGGCGTACGGCTTCCGCGTCGCCAACGGCGGCAGGAGCGTCGCCTACTCCGGCGACACCGGCGAGTCGCAGGAGCTGGTCAAGCTGGCGACGGGCACCGACCTGCTGCTGTGCGAGGCGTCGTTCGTCGAGGGGCCCGACCTGCCGCCCGACCTTCACCTGACCGGCCGGCAGGCGGCCGAGCACGCCGCGAAGGCGGGCGTCGGCCGGCTCGTGCTGACCCACCTCGTGCCGTGGAACGATTCGGCGACCGTGCTGGAGGAGGCGTCGGCGGGCGGCTTCGCGGGGCCGGTCGAGCTGGCCCGCAGCGGCGCCGTCTACGAGCTGGGCTGAGCCCGGCCTGTTCGCGAGCCCGTCACTGGTGAGGCCGCGCGTCGGCGAAGTCACGCATCCGCGGCAGCGGCGAGAACAGCAGCGGCACGAACGCCACCGCCCTGCCCACCATCAGCAGCCACAGCGCCTGCCGCACCCCGATCTGCTGCGCCACGATGCCGCCGAGCAGCGCGCCCAGCGGCATCACGCCCCACGTCACGAACCGCACGGACGCGTTCACCCGGCCGAGCAGGTGATCGGGGGTGACGGTCTGGCGATAGGTGCTCTGGCCGACGTTCGACATGGCCGCGGCCCACGAGATCCCCATCGAGGCGAGCGCGAAGCAGACCACCCGCCAGTCGGGCTCGGTCAGCGGCAGCAGCAGCCCGAACGGCGCCCCGACGGCGGTGGCCACCAGGGTCGTCCTGGCACTGCCGAACCTGCGCGACAGCCACCCGCCGGTCAGGCCGCCCAGCACCCCGCCGATGCCGCCGGACATGAGTAAGGCCCCGACAGCGCCCGGGGCCAGCTTGACCGTCTCCGCCAGGAACAGCACCGACAGGCCGAGCACGCCGCTCACGCACAGATTGCCGAGCGCGGACGAGGCGCCGAAGGCCCGCATCAGGCGGTCCTGCCACACGTACGTCAGCCCTTCCTTGATGCCCCGCAGCATCGGGCCGCGCTCGGTGTCGGCCGGCGGCTTGTCCGGCACCTTCACCGTGGACAGGAAGAACACTGACGCGAGCGCCCCGAGAGCGGTGGTCAGGACCGTCCGGGGCGCGCCGAGTAACTGCACCAGCGCCCCGCCCACGCCGGGGCCGGCGAGGAACGCGCTCGCCCGTACGGTCTCCAGCTTCGCGTTGCCGTCGCTGAGCTGCGTGGTGCTGACCAGGTTGGGCAGGTACGTCGAGTCGGCCACGTCGTTGAACACCTGCGAGACGCCCGCCAGCAGCGCCACCACGAACAGCAGCTCGATGCTGAGCAGGCCGAGACCGGCCGCCAGCGGGATGCTGCCGAGCAGCACGAACCGCGCGAGGTCCGACGCCATCATGACGCGGCGTTTGCGCAGCCTGTCGACCCACACCCCCGCAGGCAGGCCGAGCAGGAGGAACGCCACCGTCTGCAGCGACGACAGCAGACCGACCTGAGCCGGACCGGCGTGCAACGTCATGACCGCGACGAGCGGCAGCGCCACACGCGAAACGTTCGCTCCGAGTTCGTTCGCGGCGTGCGAGCTGAGGAACCGGAGGAAGTCAGGGTTACGCAACACCCCCGTTGTCATTGCGTAAGGATCCATGTGGCGGACACATTTGGTCAAGCGTGCAGTGGCGCGGAGATAGGGTGATCTGTATGTCCCGACAGGATGGCCGCAGTATGTCTCGACAGGATGGCCGCAACCCTGGCCAGCTCCGTCCCATCACCATCACCCGGCAGTGGCTGGCCCACGCCGAAGGATCGGTGCTGGTCGAATTCGGCGGCACCAAGGTCCTGTGCGCGGCGTCCGTGCAGGACAGCGTGCCTCGCTGGCGCAGGGGCAGCGGCCAGGGCTGGGTTACGGCCGAATACGCGATGCTGCCGCGGGCGACCAATACTCGTAACGATCGCGAATCGGTCCGCGGGAAAATCGGCGGGCGCACCCATGAGATTTCCCGGCTGATCGGTCGGTCGCTGCGGGCCTGCGTCGATTACAAGGCGCTGGGGGAGAATTCCATCCTGCTCGACTGCGACGTGCTGCAGGCCGACGGCGGCACCAGGACGGCCGCCATCACCGGCGCCTACGTCGCGCTCGCCGACGCCGTCGCGTGGATGCGCCAGCGGCGCATGTGCCCGGGCGAGCCGCTCATCGGCTCCGTCGCGGCCGTGTCCGTCGGCGTGGTCGGCACCGTCCCGATGCTCGACCTCTGCTACGGCGAAGACGTCGCCGCCGAGACCGACATGAACGTCGTGATGACCGGCGACGGCCGCTTCGTCGAGGTGCAGGGTACCGCCGAGGGCACGCCGTTCGACCGGGGCGTGCTCGACCAGCTCCTCGACCTCGCCGTCACCGGCTGCGCCGAGCTGACCCTGCTGCAGCAGGAGGCGCTGGCGTCATGAAGATCGTGCTGGCCACCCGCAACGCGGGCAAGATCGCGGAGCTGCGCCGCATCCTCGACGGGTTCGACATCGTCGGGCTCGAAGAGTTCCCCTCGATCGGCGAGGTCGCCGAGACCGGGGTCACGTTCGAGGAAAATGCCCTGCTCAAGGCGCACGCCGTGGCTCAGGGCTCCGGCCTGCCCGCCGTCGCCGACGACTCGGGGCTCTGCGTCGACGTGCTCAACGGCATGCCCGGCGTCTTCTCGGCCCGCTGGGCCGGCCGCCACGGCGACGACCAGGCCAACCTGGAGCTGCTGCTCGCCCAGGTCGCCGACGTGCCTGAAGACAAGCTCACCGCCCACTTCGCCTGCGCCGCCGCCCTGGCCCTGCCCTCGGGCGAGCACCGCGTCGCCAGCGGCACCCTGTCCGGCCGCCTGATCAGGACACCCCGGGGCACCAACGGCTTCGGCTACGACCCGATCCTGGTCCCCGAGGGCGAAGAGCGCACCACAGCGGAAATGGCGCCAGAGGAGAAGGACGCGATCAGCCACCGCGGCCGCGCCTTCCGCGCCCTCGCCCCCATGGTCCAGACCCTCCTCGCCACCTGACCCCCACCCACCCCAGGCCCCGGCCCTCCGGCTCCCGCCTCTTGGCCGGCCCTCGGCCTTCCGTCTCGCGGCCCTCTGCCCCTCGGCCTTGGTGCTCCTGGCCGGCCCGCTGCCTGGCGGTCGTGCGGATGGCCTTCCAGGGCGCTGAGGGCACCCGTAACCATCGCGTAAGAAACCTCTGGGGTGCGGGGGCGTAGCGTCGGATTGTGATGAGGAATGTGCGCGTTCCCGCTTGGGCGGGCGGGCTTGTGGGGCTGGTGTCGGGTGGTGTGGCACTCGGGGTCGCGCAGCTCGTGGCCGGGGTCGTCGGACCCGCGGCGTTTCCCGTGGTGGCCGTCGGAGACGCCGCCGTGGACGCGGCGCCCGCGCCGCTCAAGGATTTCGCCATCGCCGCGTTCGGCGAGAACGACAAGGCCGTGCTGGTCGGTGGCGTGCTGGTGGTGCTGGCCGTAGTGGCGGCGCTCATCGGGGTGCTGGCCAGGCGTCGGCTCAGCCTGGGGTTCGCCGGGTTCGCGGTGTTCGGGGTGGTCGGGCTGCTGGCCGTGCTCACCAGGCCCGACACGGGGGTGCTGGATCTGCTGCCCACCGTCGTGGGTACGCTCGCCGGCGCGTGGGCCCTCAGATGGCTGCTGCGCCGTGCCACGACGTTCACCCCCGCCTTGGCGTCCGGCCCCGCCTACGACCGAGCCCCCCAGCCCGCGATGGTGCCTGGTAGGTCTGCGGACGATGAGGACGCGCCGCTCGAAGAGGGGCCGGAGGACGAGCTGGAGCGTCCTGCGGTGATGCGGGCCGGCGGCTGGGTGCCCGAGTTCGACCGGCGGCGGCTGCTGACCGGCGTCGCCGGCGGCGTGGTCGTGGCGGGCGCCGCGACCTGGCTGGGCCGGGAGTTCGGCGGCCGGCAGGCGGTGGACGCCGCCAGGACCAGCGTGGCCCTGCCCAAGCCCGCCACCCCGGCCGGACCGCTCCCCGCGGGCGTCGACTTCAGGCTCCCGGGGCTGTCGCCGTTCGTCACGCCGAACAAGGACTTCTACCGGGTGGACACCGCGATCGTCGTCCCCCAGGTGGACCCCAACGACTGGACGCTGCGCATCCACGGCCTGGTCGACCGTCCCGTCGAACTCACCTACGCCGACCTCCTGGGGCGCCCGCTCACCGAGGCCGACGTGACCCTGACCTGCGTCTCCAACGACGTGGGCGGCCCGTACGTCGGCAACGCCCGCTGGCTGGGCGTGCGCATGGCCGACGTGCTGCGCGAGGCGGGCCTGCGTTCCGGCGCCGACATGCTGCTGTCCACCTCCGCCGACGGCTTCACCTGCGGCACCCCGGTGGACGTCGTCATGGACGGCCGCGACGCGCTGTTCGCGATCGCGATGAACGGCGAGGCGCTCCCGGTGGACCACGGCTTCCCGGTACGCCAGGTGGTGCCCGGCCTGTACGGGTACGTCTCGGCGACCAAGTGGGTCGTGGACATCAAGGTGACCAGGTTCGACGAGGACGAGGCGTACTGGACGCCGCGCGGCTGGGCCGCCAAGGGCCCGATCAAGACCCAGTCGCGCATCGACATCCCCGGCTACGGCGACCGGCTCAAGGCGGGCCGCACCACGATCGCCGGGGTGGCCTGGGCGCAGCACACCGGCGTGGACGCCGTCGAGGTGCGGGTGGACAGCGGCCAGTGGCGAGTGGCGAAGCTGGCCGAGGTGCCGGGCCCGGACACCTGGCGGCAGTGGTCGATCGACTGGGACGCGACTCCGGGCGAGCACGCGATCCAGGTACGCGCGACCGACGCGGCCGGGCGTACGCAGACCGACCAGCTCGCCCCGCCGGCTCCCGACGGAGCCACCGGCTGGCACACGGTCACCGTGCAGGTGAGCTGAGGTATGCCCCGTTTGCCCAGGTAGAGCCCCTAGCTCGGATGGAGAATCTCTCCGACTTCGCCCCCTTGTCACCGCGTCGCCTCTACGATCGTTCGTCGAAGCATGACAGGAGGCAGGCCGTGTTCCGCGAGCACAAGCCGAGTGTCCGATGGGTTCTTCCAGATGGCCGATACAACCCCGTCGTGGCCGACGGGATGCGGTGGCTCGACTACGAGCACGCCGCCGAGACCGATGCCGACTCGCCTGCAGCCCTCCCTGACGGGTCCTCGGCAGGGTCCTCAGCAGGGTCCTCTGCAGGGTCCTCGGCCGGGTCCTTCGCTGCCGAGCCTCTGATCGCCGCCGAGGACGGTGACTGGTTCGACGGGGCGCACCGGCCGCCCAGGCTGGCCGACAGCCGCCCGTACGGCGTGCCGGGCGGGCTCGCGCAGCCCGACCCGCAGGTGGAGCGGGACCTCGCCGACGCCGTACGCGGCGGCGCCCGCTTCCCCGACCCGCGCGGCACCTGGGTGCGCCTGGTCAACGGCGGCGGGCCCGCCGACGACCCGTTCCGGGCCTCCAACGCCGCCGACTGCGCGCTGGCCGTGCTGTCCACCTGGCACGGCGAGCCCGCGGCGGCCGCGCCCCGGCTGCCCGAGTACGACCGGATCGGCCGTCCCGTGCTGACCGGCGAGCAGGGGAGCGTGGCCAGGATCGAAAGCTGGGTGGGCCACCGCCTGCAGTACGCCGGGCAGGGACGGCACGCCTACCCGATGATCGCGCACCGGCTCGTCGAGGCCGGCCACGGGGCGAGCGCCGTGCTCGTGGTGCGCTGGCCGGGCGGCGGGAGTCACGCCTGGAACGCGGTCAACTTCGACGGCGAGGTCATCTGGATCGACGCGCAGCGGGGTCACATGTCGGTCGAGCCGCCGTACCGGACGGTGACCGGGGTGTTCTGCGTGATCCTCGACCGGTGGGGGCGGCCGCGATGAACCTGGAGCAGGCCAGGGCGCTGGCCGAGGAGTACTTCAACGGGGTGCGCCCGCCTGAGGAGGCGGTCCCCGTGGGTGTGTACGGCTTCGAGGGCGGCTACGTCGGCTGGGTCCGCGACCTGGAGCCCGACGACCCGGCCAGCCTGCCGGAGACGGCCGGCGGCGCCTGCATCGTGATCGACCGGGCGACCGGCGAGGTGGTGGCGCGCCCGCTGCTGGACGTGGAGACCGTCGCGGAGCTGTGGCCCGGCCGCACCCCTCGCTGACCCCCGAACGGTGTGGGGCCGCACGGGCAAGGCCGGGCGTCGCCCCCATCGGACGCCCGACCTGCTTCGTACCCTCTAACCGGGTTTTCCGGGTTTATTCGACAATGTCGTTATTCGTCCGAAGTCAGCCGGCCGCCAGCGACCCCACGATGGACGCCCGCGCCGCCCGCCGCGCCGGGATCACGGCCGCCAGCACCCCGGCCGCCCCCGACAGCACCACGAACAGCAGCACCTGGGGGACGGGCACCGCGTACTGCGAGCCTTCCAGCAGCGCCCGCATCGCCGCCCACCCGAAGACGAGCCCGAGCGCGACGCCCACCAGCGCCCCGATCAGCCCGAGCACCAGCGCCTCGACGGACAGCATGCGGCGCAGCTGCGGCCGGGTCAGGCCGAGGGCGCGCAGCAGCGCGGACTCGCGGGTGCGTTCGTGGACGGACAACGACAGGGTGTTCGCGATGCCGAGCAACGAGATGAGGATGGCGAGCCCGAGCAGTCCCGTCATGATCATCAGCACCATGTCGAGCGTCTCGTCGAACTGCCCGCGTACCTCGGTCGCGCTGTTGACCATCAGGGTCGGATAGGCGGCCGTGGCGGCGTCCACCACCGCGCGGGCCCGCGCGGCGGGCACGCCGTCCTTGATCGTGACCAGCACCTGCGTGTCGGGCACCGCGCCGAAGTAGGCGTCGAACGCGCGCTCGGGCACGGTGACGGCGGGCAGCATCGTCTGGTCGCCGTCGAGCAGCGCGACGATCCGAAGGGAGACCGTGCCCGCCCGCTTGGTCACGAGCGTCGCCGTGCCGCCGAGCCGCAGCCCGAGCCTGGCCGCCGTCCGCTCATCGACCGCGACCTGCCCGGCCGCGAACCCGCGCAGGGACCCGGCCGTCACATAGGGCTCCACGTGCCCGGCGAACGTCCCCACGCTCTGCGTCCTTCCGCCGAAGCCGGCCTCGACCCTGCGGATCTGCCCCACCGAGGCCAGCTCGGGCCGGGTGCGCAGCTCCTCGCCCACCGAGCGCGGGATGAGCGGCTCGCGTTCCTGGTCGACCAGCAGGTAGTCGACGGGGAACTGGTCGTCCAGCTTGGCCGTCATGGTGAGCCGGGTCGAGACGGTGATCACGGAGATGAGCGTCATCAGCGTCACCCCGATCGTCAGCGCGACCGTGGTGGTGGCCGCCCGCCTGGGGTTGCGGACGGAGTTGTCCACCGCGAGCTTGCCCGGCACCCCGAACCAGCGGCGCGGCACCCATCCCACGACCGCGCTCAGCGGCCTGACCAGCACGGGCCCGAATATCAGCACCGCCAGGAAGGTCAGCGCGCCCCCGGCCATGACGACGACCAGCGCGACCTGCCCAGGGGGCAGCGCGAACGCGCCCACGCCGGTCGTACCGGCTCCTGCCAGCAGGAAGAGCGCCGCGAACAGCATCCGCGCCCGGCCGGCGCGGAACGTGCGCTCCTCCGGCTCGCTGCGCAGCGCCGCGACCGGCGCCACGCGGGTCGCGGACCTCGCGGGCAGCAGCGCCGCGCCCACCGTGACCAGCACGCCCACGGTCAGGGCGATGCCGGCGGTGACGGGGGTGAGCGTGACGGCCGCCTCGGTGGGCAGCGGGGCGTCCAGCGCGCCGAGCACGGTCAGCGTGAGCGCGGCCAGGCCGTACCCTGCGGCGAGACCTGCCAGCGAGGCCAGCAGGCCCACGGCGGCCGCCTCCACCAGCACCTGGGAGAACACCTGCCCCCGCGTCGCCCCGATGCAGCGCAGCAGCGCCATCTCGCGGGTGCGCTGGGCGACGAGGATCGTGAAGGTGTTGTAGATGACGAGCGCGGCCACCAGCATGGCGACGAGCCCGAACAGCAGCAGCCCCACCGTGAGCAGCCGGGTGTCCACGCCGGCGGACGCGGCCAGCTCGTCGGCCAGCTCGGCGCCGGTTCTGACCGCGTACGAGCCGCCGGCCGCCGCCGCGACGGCCTGCTTCAGCCCGGGACCGGAGCCCTTGACGTCGATCTCGGCGTACCCCTCGGCGCCGGTCATGCGCCGCGCGGTGTCCGTGGTGAAGCCGACCGCGCCGGTGAAGGCGAGCTGCTGGTCGAGCCCGGTGTCGATGAGCCCGACCAGGCGGAAGGCGTGCGGCCTGCGCCCGGAGTCGAGCACGGTGATCGTGTCGCCGAGGCGCAGGCCCTGGGCCTCGGCGGTGTTCTCGTCCAGGACGGCGACGTGGTCGTCGGTGCCGGGGCCGGTGCCCGCGACCACGTCGGTACGGTCGAGCGGGCCGGTGACGACCGAGACGGCCGTGGTGGGCAGGGCGCCGACGGCCTTGCCGTCCTTGCCGAGCAGGGGCGCGGCGCCGCGTACGATGCCCTGCGCCTCGGTGACGCCCGGCAGGCTCCTGATCCGGTCGAGCAGTCCGGCGGGCAGCGGCTCGCCGGAGCCCTTGGGCAGCACGGCCACGTCCACCTTGCCCGCGTCGGCGGTCACCCGCTGGGCGAAGCCGGCCTCGACGGTGTCGTTCAGCACGAACGTGCCCGCGATGAAGCCCACCCCGAGCAGGATCGCCAGCGACGTCAGCAGGAACCTCAGCCGGTGCGCGCGCAGCCCGGCCAGTGTGGTCCTCAGCACCTCACGCCTCCAGCCGGACGAGCGTGTCCAGCACGGACTGCGGCGTCGGCGCGGCGACCTCGGTGACCAGCTCGCCGTCGCGCAGGAAGACCACGCGGTCCGCGTACGAGGCCGCCACCGGGTCGTGGGTGACCATGACGATGGTCTGGCCCAGCTCGCGTACGGACGTCCGCAGGAACGCCAGCACCTCCGCGCCGCTGCGTGAGTCGAGGTTGCCGGTGGGCTCGTCGGCGAAGATGACCTGCGGCTTGCTGATCAGCGCCCTGGCCACCGCCACCCGCTGCTGCTGGCCGCCGGACAGCTCGGCGGGCCGGTGCGCGAGCCGCTCGCGCAGCCCGACGGTGTCGATGACCCGCTCGAACAGCGTCTCGTCGGCCTGGCGGCTCGCGATGTCGAGGGGCAGGCGGATGTTCTGCTCGGCGGTCAGCGTGGGCAGCAGGTTGAACGCCTGGAAGATGAACCCGATCCGCTCGCGGCGCAGCAGCGTCAGCCGGTGGTCGTTCAGCCCGGTCAGCTCGACGTCGCCGACGTGCACGGTGCCGGAGGTGGCCGTGTCGAGCCCGGCCAGGCAGTGCATGAGCGTCGACTTGCCGGACCCGGACGGCCCCATGATCGCGGTGAACGCCCCTGTGGCGAAGGACACGCTCACCCCGCGCAGCGCGTGGACCTGGGCGTCGCCCTGGCCGTACACCTTGGTCAGTTCTGTTGCCACCACGGCGGCCGGTGCCTGCCGCCGGGTCTCGGTGAGCGTCACGTTCACTCCTTGGTCGCGGGGGTCGTGGAACGCGACCAACGCTAGGAGCGGAAATGTCCCTTTCCCTGGGTCTTGAGGAGGGACTTCGTGTGCGCCGCCAGATGACCCCGGGTCAGCCTTCCGGCCGATACGCGGGCGATTGGGCGGGCGGCTGGGCGGGGACGATCAACCCCGCCTCGTACGCGTACACGACCGCCTGCGCCCGGTCCCGCAGCCCCAGCTTGGCCAGCACCCGGCCGAGGTGCGTCTTGACCGTCGCCTCCGCCACCTCCAGGCGGGCCGCGACCTCCGTGTTGGACAGGCCGCGCGCCACCATGAGCAGCACCTCGCGCTCGCGCGGCGTCAGGTCGCCCGCACCGGGCGGCGCCTGCCCGCTGGGAAGCTGGGCGGCGAAGCGGTCGAGCATGCGGCGCAGCGTGCTCGGCGACACCACCGACTCGCCCGCGTGCACCACCCTGATCGCGCTGACCAGGTCGGCGGGCGGCACGTCCTTGAGCAGGAACCCGGCCGCGCCCGCCTTGACCGCCGCGAAGGCGTACTCGTCGAGGTCGAACGTGGTCAGGATGAGCACCCGTGGCCCCCTGATCAGCCTGGTGGCCTCCACGCCGTCCATGACCGGCATGCGGACGTCCATGAGCACGACGTCCACCTCGACCCGCTCCAGCAGCCGCAGGGCCGCCGCGCCGTCGCCCGCCTCGGCCACCACCTCGATGTCGGGCTGCGCCCCGAGCACCATCCTGAAGCCGGCCCGCAGCAGCTCCTGGTCGTCGACCAGCATCACCCTGATCACGCCGCCTCCTTCGCCAGGGGCAGCCTGGCCAGCACCTCGAAGCCGCCGCCCTGGCGGGGGCCGGCCGACACCGCGCCGCCGTACATGCCGGCCCGCTCGCGCATGCCGATCAGGCCATGGCCGCCGGCGCCGCGCGGCGCGGCGGCGCCCCTGCCGTCGTCGGTGACCCGGACGAGCACGTCCGTGCCGCTGTAGTCGATCTCGACCGTGGCGCTGACGCCGGGGCCGCCGTGCTTGAGGGCGTTCGTCAAGGCCTCCTGGACGATGCGGTAGACGGCGAGCTGCTGGCCCTCGGGCAGCCCGGCCGGCGTCCCCGCGACGCGCAGGCTGGCGGGCACCGCGAAGCCGCTGACCAGCTCGTCGAGCTGGCCGAGACCGGGTTGCGGGGTGTAGTCGGTGGGCGTGCTCTCGTTCTCGCGCAGCACGCCGACCAGCCTGCGCATCTCGGCCAGCGCGGCCCTGCCGGTGGCCGAGATGGTCGCGACGGCCGCGCGAGCCTGGTCGAGGTCGGTGCCGAGGGCGTAGTTCGCGCCGTCGGCCTGGACCACCATGACACTGACGTTGTGGGCCACGACGTCGTGCAGCTCCCGCGCGATCCTGGCCCGCTCGGCCGCCGCGGCCATCCTGGCCTGCTGGTCGCGCTCGCGCTCGGCGCGCTCGGCGCGTTCCTCCAGGCTCTCCAGGTAGCGGCGGCGGGTGCTGGCGTACAGGCCGGTCAGCCAGACCGTCACCACGAGGATCGAGCAGCTGAAGAACATGCCGAACGTGGGGCGGTACCAGTTGACCATGGCCAGCGCCACCCCCAGCTCCGCCACGAGGCAGGCCGCCATCGCCCAGCGGAACAGGCATCGTGAGGCCACCGCGTAGAGCGCGACCAGCACGGCCAGGTTGGCGGGCACCGGGGCCAGGCCGGCCAGCCACTGCCCGAAGCTGACCAGCGCGACGGCCGAGAACGCCGGCAGCGGACGGTCCCGCCACACCAGCGGCAGCAGCAGGAGCGCCGTCAGGCCGAGGTAACCGGGCAGGCCGGGCGCGGAACCGCCGCCCAGCTGCGCGGCGCCGCCCGCCGACACCCCGGTCAGGACGCAGAACAGCGCCAGAGGGCTCGCCCACAGGGCGCCCGCAAGCTTCTCGTGGCGTCGCGACCACGCCCGTACCCTGCCGAACACATCCTCACGATATGCAGCGCATACGAAGCTTCTGTCCGCCTGAAGACTGAAGTGTGAGTACGACCCAGGTCTTAGATGACGGGGAGCTTACGGGCGGCTTACGGTGTATTTGGCATTCTCATTACCGGGAGCGCCCCCTGCGGGGCGAGTAAAGGGAGATCGTGATGGCGGATCATGATCGCGATGCCGGGTCGCGCGGCGATGAGGAAGCGCCGCGCGGCCCGAGTCCCGAGCAGCCGGCTCTGAAGTACGGCGAACAGGCCGATCAGGCATACGCCGAGATCCCTCCCACGCAGCCCGTCGACTGGGAGACGCCGCGGAGCGGCGGCCGTCGCGGGCGCAAGGCGCTCATCGGCGCGGGACTCGTCGGGTTGCTCGCGGGAGCCCTGATCGGCGGTGTCAGCGTGGCCGCCGTCAACGACGCCGACCATGATCACGGCAGGTTCGGCGTCTGGTACGACATGCCGCGCCCGGACCGTTTCCGCGTCCACGCCGTGCCTGACGTGAGCTGCTGGGAGCGCGAGAATGAGGTGCGCTGCAGTGCGCCCTCGCCGCCCCGCGTGCCGCGACCGCCGCGCCCCGAGGACGCCCCTGCGGCGCCCGTCGCGCCCGCCTACGACGACTGAGAAACGGCCGGTCAGGGGCGCGGAAACGCAATGGTTCGTAGGGCCGGTGGGATTCGAACCCACACTAACAGCCACCTAAAGACTGCGCCTCTGCCATTGGGCTACGACCCCTTTGCCATTGCCATGCCCCGAGATTTTCGGTCGGGAAATGACAATTCGGGCACGGGAAGTGCCACGTGCCGCCAATCTTACCGCCTGCTTACGCGGTTCGGCGCCCGCCCGGTCGGCGGCGTTATCACACGAATAACGCCGCCCGCCGGAGAGGTCTAGGCGAGGCCGAGCTTCTTCTTCAGCGAGGCCACGTGACCCGTCGCCTTCACGTTGTAGAGCGCCTGCTCGATCTTCCCGTCGCCGTCGATGACGAACGTCGAGCGGATCACGCCCACGACCTCCTTGCCGTACAGCTTCTTCGTGCCGTAGGCGCCGTAGGCCTGGTGAACGGTCAGCTCGGGGTCGGACAGCAGGGGGAAGGTCAGCGCGTCGCGCTCGGCGAACTTGGCGAGCTTCGCCGGCTTGTCCTTCGACACGCCGAGGACGACGAAACCCTCGTCGGTCAGCTGCCCGAGGTTGTCGCGGAAATCGCACGCCTGCTTGGTGCAGCCGGGGGTCATCGCGGCGGGGTAGAAATAGAGGATCACGCGCTTGCCGCGGTAGGCGTCGAGCGAGACGGTGCCGCCGTCGGCGGTGGGAAGCGCGAACTCGGGTGCGGCGTCGCCGGGCGCGAGCTTGGTTTCTGTCACTGGGCCCTCCTGATTAACTGCCACCAACCTACCGGCCCGACTCACTGCGCGGCCGCCGTGCCGTCCGGGGCGCCGACCTGACAGACTGATCACGACCGGAACGAACGCCTCGCCGCTGAGGGCACGCGTACGGTCGAAAGGAGAGCCATGGCTGACACCGATCCCGATGAGCTGGAGCGGCAGATCGCGCGGACGCGCGCGGAGTTGGCGCGGACGGTCGACGCCATCGCCGACCGGGTGAGCCCGAAGCGGGTCGCCGAGCGCACGGTGGAAGACGTCAAGACCAGGGCGGGGCACTTCGTCGCGTCGATGGGCGACGCGCTTGGGGTGACGGCCAGGCCCGCGGAGTTCGGCGACAACCCCGACCAGATGTGGGACGACGAGCGGCCCGATCTGAGCCCGGTGCTGATCGGGATCGGCGCGGTGCTGGTCGTGGGGGCGGCCATCGTGCTCATGCGCCGCCGCCGCAAGCGCCGCTGACCGCTCAGAGGAACGTACGCCCCTCGCCCCGGTAGGTCGGCACCGACTCCACCAGCGCGTCGCCCTCGACCAGATGCAGCGTGTCGAAGCGCTCGCACAGCTCGCCCGCCTTGGCGTGCCGGAAATAGACCCGGTCGCCGATCCGCAGGTCCTCGGCCGCCTGGCCGAGCAGCGGGGTCTGCACCTCGCCCGCGCCTTCGTCGGGCGCGTAGCGCAGCCCGGCCGGCAGGTACGGGTGCGGCGCCCTGCTGGGCTCCGGCGACCCCGAGGCGATGTAGCCGCCGCCGAGCACGGCGACGACGTCCCTGGCCGGGCGGCGTACGACGGGGAGCGCGAAGAGCGCGGCGGGCACCCCGGTGAACGCGCGGTAGAAGTCGAAGAGCCGCGGATGGAACAGGCCGGACCCTGCGGCCACCTCGGTGACGGCCTTCTCGCGGACGGTCCGCTCGACGCTGCCGGTGCCGCCGCCGTTGACGAACTCGAGGTCGGCGACCTGGCGTACGGCGTTGACGATCCTGCCCCTGCGCGGCACGAGGTCCCTGGCGGAGCGGGCCTGCATGAGCCTGATGAGCCGGGCGTAGACGGCGTTGCCCGGCGGGTCGTCGCCGACGCCGGCGATCTGCGCCTCGTAGGCCAGCAGCCCGGCGAGGCGGAGTCCTGGCCGCTTGGCGATGCTCGCGGCGAGGTCGGCGGCCTGGTCGGGCTCGCGGATGGGGGAGCGCAGCGCACCGGCCCTGAACCTGCCGCCGAAGGCGACGTAGCCGGCGTCGATGTCGAGGCAGAGCCTGATCTCGGCGCGCGGCCGGACGCCCGCCACGGCGGCCTCGATGAAGTCGAGGTGGGCGGCCGAGTCGACGGTGACGGTGATCCGTTCGGCGGCCCGGGCGTCTCCCGCGAGTGCGGCCAGGGCGTGCCGGTCGGCGGTGGGGTAGGCGACGAGGATGTCGGTGTGGCCGTGCCCGGCGAGCCAGAGCGCCTCGGGCAGGGTGAAGGCCATGAGGCCGCGGAAGCCGTCCATGGCGAGGACGCGGTCGAGGAGTGCCCGGCTGCGTACGGACTTGGTGGCCACTCTGATGGGCTTGCCGGCGGCGCGGCGTACGAGGCCGGCGGCGTTGGCCCGCAGGGCGGCGAGGTCGAGCAGCGCGAACGGCGGTTCGAGGGCGGCGGTGGCCCGGTCGTACCGCTGCCGGTCATCCATACCGGCAGCGTATCCGCATATCGGGCAAATGAACATGAGGCTTGTTCGTGTTAGTTGCGGTCCCCGTAATGATCGGGCAAACCGGCGGCGAGGGCGCGGTACCGCCCCGGCGCCCTGCCTGTACGTCTGTCGGTGTGATGACCACGCTTCAGCAGCTCCTGCCCGGTGCCGTCGTCGCCCCGCGGAACACCGGGCTGCGCCGGGCGACCAGGGCGCTGCGGCCGGCGCGTACCGTCCCCGGCGCCCTCGTGGCGCTCACGCTGGCCGCCGGGCTGGGTGCGACCGCGGCCGAGGTGGTCGCCGCGCTGCTCGGCAGGCCGCTCGGCTGGGTGCCGGTCAACGAGCTGATCGAGCTGGCGAGCCGGAGCACCTGGCCGGAGCTGGAGACCGTGGCGATGGGCCTGGCCGGGGCGGGCGCGCTCATGCTGCTGCTCGCGATCATGCCGGGACGTACCCGGCTGGTTCCGGTGGAGACCAACGACCCGCTCATCGTCATCGGCATCACCCGTGCGGGCCTGCGCCGCACCCTGCGCGCGGCAGCCCAGCAGGTGGCCGGCGTGGAGCGGGCGAGCGTCAGGCTGCGCCGCCGCACGATCGAGGTCACGGTCATGACCAGCGGGGAGAGCTCGGGCCAGATGCTCAGGCAGGTCGGCACCGTCGTGGGCGACCGCCTGGCCGGCGTCGGCACGCTGAGCACCTGCGAGGTCGTCGTCCGTCTGCGCAGGAGGGCCGCCTGATGCGCCAGTACGCGGGCAACCGGGTAGGACTCGCGGTCGTCGGGGCGATCCTGCTGGCCCTCGGCGGGTACGCGTGGCTACGCGGCCAGAACCGCTTCTTCGACCTGCCGCCGGCCGCCAAGGTGCTGCCCCCCGCCGCCAGGAAGACGCTGGCCGAGGAGCCGTGGCCGCTCTGGTTCGTCGCCTTCGCCCTGCTCTTCCTGACCCTGCTCGCGCTGCGCTGGCTGCTGCTCAGCCTCGGCTGGGGCCGCCGCGGCACCCACAACGGCACCGGCACCGCGATGCTGTTCGTCGGGCTCAAGGGCGTGGACGGGCTGGGCAGGGCAGGCGTCCGGGTGGCCGCCGACGGCCTGCGCATCGGCCTGACCTGCCCGGCCGCCGCCGACGTCGGCGCGATCGTGAGCAAGCTGGACCAGGACATCGTGGGTCGGATCCGGCGCGAGGTCCGCGACGACGAGTGCCCCGCCGTGGTCCGCCTGCACGTACGGCGTCAGGTCAGCACTCGATCACGTTGACCGCGAGGCCGCCGCGCGAGGTCTCCTTGTACTTGTCGAGCATGTCCCGGCCGGTGTCGCGCATGGTCTTGATGGCCCGGTCGAGCGAGACGAAGTGCTTGCCGTCGCCGCGCAGCGCGATCCTGGCCGCGGTGATCGCCTTGTTGGAGGCCACCGCGTTGCGCTCGATGCACGGGATCTGCACCAGGCCGCCGATCGGGTCGCAGGTCAGCCCCAGGTTGTGCTCGATGCCGATCTCGGCGGCGTTCTCCACCTGCTCGGGCGTGCCGCCCAGCGCCTCGGTGAGCCCCGCCGAGGCCATCGAGCAGGCCGAGCCCACCTCGCCCTGGCAGCCCACCTCGGCGCCGGAGATCGAGGCGTTCTCCTTGAACAGCACCCCGATCGCGCCCGCCGTCAGCAGGAACCTGATGACGCCGTCGTCGTCGGCGTGCGGGACGAACCGGGTGTAGTAGGTCAGCACGGCCGGGATGATGCCGGCGGCGCCGTTGGTCGGGGCGGTGACGATCCGGCCGCCCGCCGCGTTCTCCTCGTTGACGGCCAGCGCGAACAGCGTCACCCAGTCCATCGCCTGCAACGGGTCCTTCTCCGGCGGCTCGGACTGCAGGCGGCGGTGCAGCTGGTTGGCGCGGCGCTTGACCTTGAGGCCGCCGGGCAGCACGCCCTCCTTGGCGATGCCGCGCGTGACGCACTCGGACATGACCCGCCACAGGTTCATCAGGCCGCTCCTGATCTCCTCCTCGGTGCGGCCGAACGCCTTCTCGTTCTCCAGCATCAGCGCGGAGATCGACAGGCCGGTGGCGGAGCAGTGCTTGAGCAGCTCCTCGGCGGTGGTGAACGGGTAGGGCAGGACGGTGTCGTCGGGCTTGATGCGGTCGGCGCCGGTGGCCTGCTCGTCCACCACGAAGCCGCCGCCGACGGAGAAGTAGACCTTCTCCCGCAGCCGCTCGCCCGAGGCGTCCCAGGCGGTGAAGCGCATGCCGTTGGGGTGCTCGGGCAGCGAGATCTTGCGCTCGAAGACGAGATGCTCGCCGACGACGAACGGGATCTCATGAGTGCCGAAGAGCGGGACCGTGCCCGACTCGCGCATGGCGGCGACGCGGGCGTCCACGGTGTCGACGTCGACCAGCTCGGGCTTGTCGCCCGACAGGCCCAGCAGGACGGCCTTGTCGCTGCCGTGGCCCTTGCCGGTCAGGCCGAGCGAGCCGTACAGGATGACCTCGACGCGGGACACCTGGTCGAGCAGGCCGTCCTGGTGCAGGCCGCGGGCGAACTTGTGAGCGGCGGCCATCGGGCCGCCCGTGTGGGAGCTCGACGGGCCGATGCCGATCTTGAAGAGGTCGAAGACGCTGATCGCCATTGATGTGCGCCCTTCATGAAGGGCCGGGGCCCGGCTCGGCGGGCCCCGGCGGGTGGGTCAGGAGTCGCCCGCGGTCAGGGCGGTGTACTCCTCAGGCGAGAGCAGCTCCTCGGGGTCGCCCTCCACGCGGACCTTGAACATCCAGCCCTCGCCGTACGGGTCGCTGTTGGCCAGGCTCGGGTCGTCCACGACCGCCTGGTTCACCTCGACGACCTCACCGCCGACCGGCGTGTAGATCTCGTTCACCGACTTGGTCGACTCCACCTCGCCGACGGAGTCACCCGGCTCGACGTTGCTGCCGACCTCGGGGAGCTGCACGTAGACGACGTCACCAAGGGAGTCGGCGGCGAAGGCCGTGATGCCGACGGTCACGGTGACGCTGTCCTCGACACCGCGCACCCACTCGTGCTCCTTGGTGTAGCTCAGGTCGTCAGGGATGTTGCTCACTTGTTCCTCCTGTAAAAGGGCAGCTCGACCAGGTCCACAGGTTCATGGCTGCCCCGGATGTCCACAGCCAGGCCTGCATCGGCGCCGGTGTCCACGTAGGCCATCGCGATGGGCTTGCCCAGGCTCTGGGAAGGCGCACCGCTGGTGACCTCGCCGACGACGGCGCCGTCTCGGGTGACCGGGTAACCGTGGCGCGGCACCCGGCGGCCCCGCGCGACCAGGCCGACGAGCCGGCGTCGTGGCTGGTCGTCCTTGACCGCCTCGAGCGCAGACCGGCCGACGAAGTCACCGGGCTTGTCGAATTTCACCACCCTGCCCAGCCCCGCGTCGAACGGGGTCAGCTCCGCGCTGAGCTCGTTGCCGTACAGCGGCATGCCGGCTTCGAGGCGGAGTGTGTCGCGGCTGGACAGGCCCGCGGGCTTGAGCCCGTACGGCTCGCCGGCCGCCGTGAGCGCGTGCCAGAGCGGGACGGCGTCCTCGCCCGCGACGAACAGCTCGAAGCCGTCCTCGCCGGTGTAACCGGTGCGGGCGATGAGCGCCTGCCGGCCGTCCACCGTGCCGGGCAGACCGGCGTAGTACTTGAGCCCGGCCAGGTCGGCGTCGGTGAGCGTGGCCAGGATCTCCTGCGAGCGCGGGCCCTGGACGGCGATCAGCGCGTACCGGTCGGAGCGGTCCTCGACCACCGCGTCGTACGCCTTCGCGCGCTCCTGCAGCTCGCGGGCCACCTTCTCGTAGTTGGAGGCGTTCGCCACGACCATGAACTCCTCGTCACCGAGCCGGTAGACGATGAGGTCGTCGAGCACGCCGCCGCGCTCGTTCACGATCATGGTGTAGCGGGCCCGGCCGACGGCCAGCGCCGACAGGTGGCCGACCAGCGCGTAGTCGAGCGCCTCGGCGGCCTGCGGGCCGGTCAGGAAGATCTCGCCCATGTGCGACAGGTCGAACAGACCGGCCGCCTCGCGGACGGCCCGGTGCTCGGCGGACTCGCTGCCGTACCGGAGGGGCATGAGCCAGCCGGCGAAGTCGGTCAGGGTGGCGCCGAGGCTCTCGTGAACGTCTCGGAGCGGTGTCGGTCGGGACATTGGACGCACCTCAGGACAGGAGTGGATGCCAGCATCCTCCCCCTCTGTCATCGGTGCCTGAGAGCTTCGCCCGACTTTTGCCGGACTTTCACCTTCGGCGAGGCCCCGAGGGCCTGCTTTCCAGAGACACCGTAGCCGTGCGGTCCTTTGCCTTGAGAGGTTCGCGGGGAGGGCTTGCTCCTTCAGGGGCCCTGACCGGCTGTCAGGGCACTCTCCCGCACGGTTTCGTCGGTGATGTCCGCCAGCCTAGTGGGGATATGGGGCTGTTGTCGCGTTCGTGGTTCAACAGGCCGCGACCAGCGTCTCGAAGAGCGCCCGATCCTCCGCCACCTCCGGGTGCCACTGCACCGCCATCGCGAACCCGGCGCCCTCCAGCTCCACCGCCTCGATCGTGCCGTCCGCCGCCGTCGCGGTGACCGCCAGGCCGGGCGCGAGCCGGTCCACGCCCTGGTGGTGGTAGTGCGGCACCGGCAGCGGCTCCGGCAGCGACACCGTGCCAAGCGCCTTCGCCAGGCGTGAGCCGGGGACGGGCGTCACCGGCAGGTCACCGAAGTGGCCAGGCCCTGGACAGTGGCCGGTGTGGCCCACGACGTCCGGCAGGTGCTGGTGCAGGCTGCCGCCGAGCGCCACGTTCAGCACCTGGAGCCCCCGGCAGATGCCCAAGTAGGGCAGCCCGGCGTCGAGCGCCGCGCGCAGCAGCGCGAACTCCGCCTCGTCGCGGAACTCCCGCACGTAGCCGGTGCGCTCGTGCGGGTCCGCGGCGTACCTGGCCGGGTCGATGTCGCCGCCGCCCGCCAGCACGAGCCCGTCCAGCCGGCCCACCAGCGCGGCGGGCTCACCGGCCGGCGGCAGCACGACCGGCTGCCCGCCGGCCGCCGCCACCTTCTCCACGTACGCGTACGGCAGCAGCGCGGCGGGCGTGTCCCGCCACACCGTGAACGTGGCCTGCTCGACGTAGCAGGTGATGCCGATGACCGGACGCCGCATGGCGTGCCCCCCTCTAGAGCGGCGTGACGTACGCGCCGGAGATGCCGCCGTCCACCAGGAACTGGCTGGCCGTGACGAACGAGGCGTCGTCGCTGGCGAGGAACGCCACCGCCGCCGCGATCTCCGACGCCTCCGCGAAGCGGCCGACCGGCACGTGCACCAGCCGCCGCCGCGCCCGCTCCGGGTCCTTGGCGAACAACTCCTGGAGCAGGGGCGTGTTCACCGGGCCTGGACACAGCGCGTTCACTCTGATGCCCTCCCTGGCGAACTGCACACCCAGCTCGCGCGACATGGCGAGCACGCCGCCCTTGGAGGCGGTGTAGGAGATCTGCGAGGTCGCCGACCCCATCACCGCCACGAACGACGCCGTGTTGATGATCGAGCCCTTGCCCTGCCGCCGCATGTACGGGATGACGTGCTTGCAGCACAGGTAGACGCTGGTCAGGTTCACCTCCTGGACGCGGCGCCAGGCGTCGATGCCGGTCTCCAGGATCGAGTCGTCGTCGGGCGGCGAGATGCCGGCGTTGTTGAAGGCGATGTCCACGCTGCCGTACGTCTCGTACGCGGTGGCGAACATGCGGACGACGTCGTCCTCGTTCGTGACGTCGGCCCGCACGAACAGGCCGCCGACCTCGCTCGCGGCCTGCTTGCCCGCCTCCTCGTCCACGTCCGCGCAGACGACTCTGGCGCCCTCCTCGGCGAACCGGCGGGCCGTGGCCAGCCCGATGCCGCCCGCCGCGCCCGTGATGACCGCCACCCGATCCTGCAACCGCTGCATCCCGTGTCACTCCGTTGCGATGAAGACGTTCTTGACCTCGGTGAACGCCGCCAGGGCGTCCGCGCCGAGCTCCCTGCCGAGTCCGGACTGCTTGAAGCCGCCGAACGGGGTCCAGTAGCGGACGGAGGAGTGGGAGTTGACCGACAGCGCCCCCGACTCGACGGCCCTGGCCACCCGCAGCGCCCGCCCCACGTCGCGGGTCCAGATGGAGCCGCTCAGCCCGTACGGGGTGTCGTTGGCGATGCGGACGGCGTCGGCCTCGTCCTCGAACCTGGCCACCGACAGGACCGGGCCGAAGATCTCCTCGGTGAACGCCCGGTCGGTGACCTCGGGCGTCAGGACGGTGGGCGGGAACCAGTAGCCCCTGCCCTCGGGGCACGAGCCCCGCACGTAGGGGTCGCCGTCGACGAAGCTCGCGACGCGGGCCAGGTGCTCGGCGCTGATGAGCGGGCCCATCTCGGTGGCCTCGTCGCGCGGGTCACCGACCTTGACGCCCAGCACGGCGGGGGCGAGCAGGGACATGAACTCGTCGTACACGCTCGACTGGACGAGCAGGCGGGAGCGGGCGCAGCAGTCCTGGCCCGAGTTGTCGAACACCGCGTACGGCGCCGTCGCCGCCGCCTTCTCCAGGTCGGCGTCGGCGAAGACGATGTTGGCCGACTTGCCGCCCAGCTCCAGCGTCACCCGCTTGACCTGGCGCGCCGCCTTCGCCGCGATCTCCTTGCCCACCTCGGTCGAGCCGGTGAACACGATCTTCGCCACGCCGGGGTGCTCGACCAGGCGGGCGCCCGCGACCTCCCCTGCCCCAGGCAGCACCTGGAGCACCCCCTCGGGGAGGCCCGCCGCCAAGGCCAGCTCGGCCAGCCTCAGCGCCGTCAGCGGGGTCCACTCGGCCGGCTTCACGATCACCGTGTTGCCGGCCGCCAGCGCGGGGGCCACGCCCCACGACATGATCAGCATCGGGAAGTTCCACGGCACGATGACCCCGACCACGCCGAGCGGCTCGTGGAAGGTGACGTCCACGCCGCCCGCGACCGGGATCTGCCTGCCGTGCTCGCGCTCGGGCGCGCCCGCGTAGAAGTGCAGCACGTCGCGTACGGCGCCGGCCTCCCAGCGGGCGTTGCCGATCGGGTGCCCGGCGTTGGCCAGCTCAAGCTCGGCCAGCTCCGCGCCGTGCGCGTCCACCAGGTCCGCGAACCCGCGCAGCAGCCTCGCCCGGTCACCCGGCGCGACCGCGCGCCAGCCCGCGTACGCCTTCCTGGCACGCTCCACGGCCCGGTCGACCTCGGCCGCGTCGGCGAGCTCGACGTCGGCCAGCACCTCTTCCGTGGCCGGATTCACGATCTTCATGCGAGCCCGTCACATCCGTTCGAAACCACGGAACATCTCCCAGTCCGTCACCGCCGCGTCGAACGCGGCCAGCTCCACCCGCGCGTTGTTCGCGTAGTGCTCGACCACGTCCTCGCCGAACGCCTCCTTGGCCAGCTTCGACCCCTCGAACACGGCCAGCGCCTCACGCAACGTCGCCGGCACCCGCTCCGCCCCCGAGGCGTAGGCGTTGCCCGCGTACGGATCCTCCAGCGGCAGCTCCGCGTCGATGCCGTGCAGCCCCGCCGCGATCAGCCCCGCCACCGCCAGGTACGGGTTGACGTCACCGCCCGGCACGCGGTTCTCCACCCGCAGCGACATGCCGTGACCGACCAGGCGCAGCGAGCAGGTGCGGTTGTCCACGCCCCACTTGAGCGCCGTGGGGGCGAAGCTCCCGGGCACGAAACGTTTGTAGGAGTTAATGTTGGGCGCGTACAGCAGGGTCAGCTCCCGCATCGCGGCCAGCTGCCCGGCCACGAAACCGGCGCCCAGCTGGGACAGCCCGTGCGGCCCCTCGCCCGCCATCACCGGGTCGCCGTCCACGCTGCGCAGCGAGATGTGGATGTGGCAGGAGTTGCCCTCACGCTGGTTGGGCTTGGCCATGAACGTGATCGACCGGCCCTCCTGGGCGGCGATCTCCTTGGCACCCGTCTTGTAGATGACGTGGTTGTCGCAGGTCGCCAGCGCCTCGGCGTAGCGGAAGGCGATCTCGTGCTGGCCCAGGTTGCACTCGCCCTTGGCCGACTCGACGTAGAGGCCCGCGCCCTCCATCTCGCGCCTGATCCGGCGCAGCAGCTTCTCGACGCGGCCGGTGCCGAGCAGCGAGTAGTCGACGTTGTAGAGGTTCGCGGGGGTCAGGTCGCGGTACGCGCGGCGCCAGGCGTCCTCGTAGGTGTCGTCGTAGACGACGAACTCCAGCTCCGTGCCGACGTATGCGGCCAGGCCGCGCTCCTGCAGCCGGGCGAGCTGGCGGCGCAGGATCTGGCGCGGCGAGGCCGTCACCTCGGCGCCGCCCTCCCACGCGAGGTCGGCCATGACCAGCGCGGTGCCCTCGTGCCAGGGCACCCGGCGCAGCGTGGAGAGGTCGGGCTTCATCACGAAGTCGCCGTAGCCCCGCTCCCAGGACGACATGGCGTAACCCGGGACGGTGTTCATGTCCACGTCGACGGCCAGCAGGTAGGTGCAGCCCTCGGAGCCGTGCTGCAGCACCTCGTCGAGGAAGTAGCGCGCGGACAGCCGCTTGCCCTGCAGCCTGCCCTGCATGTCGGCGATCGCGAGGAGCACGGTGTCGATCCGGCCGGCGGCGATCTCGTCGCGCAGCTCGGTCACGGACAGGAACCCGCTGCTCGCTCGATCGCTCACGCTACGTCGCTCCGATCTGGCCTGACGCGCTTTCCCGCTGATTGGGCTAGTCTCAGACCATTGATGTGCATGGTGGGATCACTTGTCAAGGCCTGAGGACACGTTGGACGAGTCGGCGCGTTTGATGACGGTGTTGCGGCCGGTCAGGGCCGGTAACGCCTTCGAGGAGACGGTCGAGCGGCTGCTCCAGGCGATCAAGCTCGGCGTCGTCCCGCCGGGGGGCAAGCTGCCGCCCGAGCGCGAGCTGGCCGTCCAACTCGGCATCAGCCGGGTCACCTTGCGCGAGGCCATCAGGGCGCTGTCCGACGCCGGGTACCTCGACGTGCGCAGGGGGCGCTACGGCGGGGCCTTCGTGACGTACCGGCGGCCCGAGCCCGACGCGGGCAAGGCCCGCGAGGCCCTCCAGGAGATGGGGGCCGACGAGCTGTCCGACGCGCTCACCTTCCGGCTCGCCGTCGAATGCGGCGCCGCCCAGGTGCTCGCCGCCTCGCCGCTCGGCGACGCCACCCGCGAGGCGCTGCTGCGCCGCCTCACCGAGCTGAACGCCGCCGGGCTCGACGACTACCGCCGCCTCGACACCGCCTTCCACCTGTCCATCGCTGAGCTGACCGGCTCGTCCCTGCTCGCCGCCAGCTGCGCCGACGCCCGCTCCCGGGTCAGCGACCTGCTCGACGCCATCCCCATGCTGCAGGTCAACCTCGACCACGCCGCCGTCCAGCACCGGGCCATCGTGGACGCCATCCTCGCCGCCGACCCCGACGCCGCCAGGCGGGCCGTCGCCGAGCACCTGGAGGGCACCGCCGCGCTGCTGCGCGCGTTCCTGGCGTGACCCGACCGGTTTGTGCGGCTCGTACCATCGATCTCAAGGGTCATGGGGCACTGGTTTCAGCACAGCATCGTCGCCACAGGACGGCTTCCGCTGTTCTGCTACTTCGTCATGCTCATCGTGGCCTTCATCGCCACCCGCATCAACGTGCGGCTGATCAGGGCGAAGATCGGCTGGTTCCGTAACTTCACCCTCGGCGAGATGCACATCCACCACGTGGTGTTCGGCGTCGTGCTCATGCTGATCGGCGGCGTCGCGCTCATCGTCTCGCCCGGCTCCCAGGTCGGCACCGCCGTCGCCGCGTCCGTCTTCGGGGTGGGCTCCGCGCTCGTGCTCGACGAGTTCGCGCTCATCCTGCACCTGCACGACGTCTACTGGGAGGAGGAGGGGCGCACGTCGGTCGACGCCGTGTTCATCGCTATCGCCGTCAGCGGGCTGCTGCTCATCGGCCTGCGGCCCCTCACCTGGGACTACGGCACGCCCGTCGTCAACCCGGCCGCGCTCATCGTGGCCAACCTCGTGCTCGCCGTCGTCACCCTGCTCAAGGGCAAGATCTGGACGGGCATGGCCGGGCTGTTCGTGCCGCCCATGCTGCTGGTGGGCGCCATCCGCCTGGCCCGCCCCGGCTCGCCGTGGGCCCGCTGGTTCATCGCCGGGCGGTCGTCCCGCAAGCTCGCCAAGGCCGTACACCGGGAGGAACGATGGCGCCGGCCGGTCATCCGGGCGAAAATCGCCTTCCAGGAGTTCCTCTCCGGCCGCCACGACCTCCCCTCCACCCGCCGCCCCCGCCGCTCCCGAACGTGAGCCGATCAACGGTGATCTCGGGACGGCTCGGTGCACCCGTGACATGGGCTTAGAACGGACACAGGGCCTCAGCCGGGCACACCGCCTACGGCCGGACCTCGGGCCTACGGCCGGACGAGAGGCCTACAGCCGGACCTAGGGGCTACGGCCTGGCACGGGGCATGCGGCTGGGCGCGGGACCCACTGCCGGACACGGGGCTTACAGCGCGGCTACCGAGCGCAGGGCCAGCCCCGTGCCCAGGACGATCACCATCGCAGCCGTCCCCATCGGCGCCAGCCCCGACAACCGCGCGGCCAGCCGCCGTCCCTTCGCGGCCCGCCGCTCCAGCCGGTCCACGAGTTTGACGAGGAGCAGACCGGTCACGGTGAGCGTCGCGGCCATCCCGAGACCGTAGGCGGTGACCAGCGCCACCCCGAACCAGGTCCGGCCGAGCGCGATCGCGCCGAGGAGCACGATGAGCGCCGACGGGCTCGGCACCAGCCCTCCCGCCACCCCCAACCCCACCAACCCACCCCGCCTGCCACCGTGCCCATGGCCGCGCCCGAAAGCGTGGGAGTGCCCGTGCCCGTGCCCGTGGCCGTGCTCGTGCCCGTGCCCGTGCCCGTGGCCGTGCTCGTGCCCGTGGCCGTGCTCGTGCCCGTGCTCGTGCTCGTGGCCGTGCTCGTGGCCGTGACGAGAGGTTTGGGTGTGGGCGATGGCGTGGGTGTGGTCGTGGTGGTCTTCTGAGCGGTGGCGGGTGGTGAGGAGGAGGCGGAGGCCGATCAGGGCGATCAGGGCGCCGCCGGCCACGCCGAGCCAGCCCAGCACCGTCTCGCCGGCCAGCGCCGTGAAGACGGTCAGGAGCAGGCCCACGACCAACACTCCGGCCGTGTGGGTGGCCGTCACCGTCGCGCCCACCACCAGGGCGTCGAGCGGGCGTCCACGGCGTCCGGCCAGGTACGCGGCCATGATGGTCTTGCCATGGCCCGGGATCAGCGCGTGTCCCGCCCCGAGGACGACCGCCAGCCCCACCGCCAGCAGCCCCAACGGCACCGTCAGCGTGTCCGAGCCGATCAGCGCGCTGAACGTGCGATCCAGGGCGGCCAACGCATCCCCGATGGGCCCGCCGATCTCGATCCCCAGCCCGCCGGGCAGCGTGGCGCCAGGCTCGCCTCCAGCGTCGCCGGGCTCGGCTCCCGTGCCGCTGGGTGGCGCGTCGCCGGGCTTGGTTGCGCGGCCGTCGGGCGGCGTGGCGGCGGTTTCGTTCCCTTCGCCGCCGGACGGCGGTGGGTCCGTGGCGGGGGAGACGGTGAAGGTGGCGATGCGCTGGTCGAGGGGGTCCGTCAGGAGGTCGTCGGGGTAGGTGCGCAGTTCCTGGCTGATGTTCGTCGCGGGTACCGAGGAGGCGGTCAGGCGGATGCCGTACCCCGTGGCGGTGATCTCGCGCCAGCCGAGCCTGTCCTGCTCGAACCCGTCGGTGAAGGTCACGGCCCCTGACGCGCGGACCTCGGCGACGAGCCGGCAGGACAGGCGGCTGGTCCGCAGCCCGCCCTCACCGGGCGCGTACGCGAACGCCGCGGACTCCACCCGCCACGGCACCACCCGGCCCGCCACCTGGAGCCGCTGGGCGGCGGCCAGCGTGGCGCACCGGCGGGCGGCGTAGGCGGACCCGGCGGCGCTCACCTCCGGCTCGGCCTGAACGGTGGGCAACTCGGCCAGATCCACGACGGCGAGGTTCCGGACGTGGGAGGGCGTGACCCGCAGCCCGTTGTAGTGATTGACCGTGAACCGCCCCAGCGGATGCGCCACCACGCCGACCCGCGGCCCGCTCGCCTGAGCGGCGGCGGTGCCGCCGGGCAGCAGCGCGGCGCCCAGGGACAGGAGTGCGGTGACGGTGAGGAGGGCGCCTCTCATGAGAACCTCGCCAGGGCCGGGAGGTCGGGGTCGAAGCCGCGGCCGGACGGCGCGTCGGAGGTCTTGGTGAGGCCCAGGGAGTGTTCTATGCGGGTGCGGTGGTAGGTCGGTAGCGGGTTCTTCCAGCCTGCTCGGGTCGCGTGTTTCGCGTAGGGGAGGGCCTTCTCGGGGGCGCCGGCCTTGAAGAGGGACCAGGCCAGGGCGTCGGCGGCCACCAGGTTGGGGTTGCGGGTGTATTCCGCCCTTGCGTGGCGGACGGCGGCCTTCGGGTCGCCGTGGTCGGCTTCGAACTCGGCCCAGGTCAGGTCGTCGCGCACGCCGGCCGCCTCGTAGAGCTTGCGCTGGGCTTCCAGGAGGGTCCAGTCGGCGGGGAGGCCGGCTTTGATGCGGGTCTCGCCCTGCTCGATGAGGTACTGGGGGAGGGGGAGGCGTTGGACCACCTGGTCGTACAGGGACAGGGCTTCGGTCAGGCGGCCGTCGAGGGCGGCGACCTTGGCCTGGCCGGCAAGTGCGGGAGTGTAGGCGGGGTAGGTGCTCAGGGCGTCGGTGTAGTGGCGGGCGGCGGTTTCGAGGTCTCCCTCGTGGAGGGCCAGTTCGCCCTGGTAGTAGCGGGCGTAGGCGCGGTCGGCGGGGAGCCAGGCGTCCTCGTGGGCATAGTCGAGGTACGTGCGGGTCGTCTCCACGTCCCCGCGCAGCTCGGCGGCGTAGGAGGCGCGGGTGAAGGCGGCCACACCCGGGCGCAGGGCCATCATCGCGTCCACGGCCTGCTGGGCGGCGCGCAGGTCGCCCAGCTGGGTGCGGGCGTCGGCGAGCACGCCGTACGCGGCGGCGGCGTACGGGTTGGCGTCGATGGCGCTCTCGGCCAGCTCGGCTGCCCCGGCGAACTCGTGCCTGGCCGCCGCCAGCGCGGCCTGCCCCGTGAGCACGGCGTCGTCCTTCGGGGCGAGCTTCGCGGCCGTGGCGAGCGCGCCTTCCGCCTTCGCGTACGCGGATGGGTCGCCGGTGAGGCGGGCCTGGTCGATGTGGCGGGTGGCGAGCTCGGCCCAGCCCCTGTGGTCACCGGGCAGCCGCCTGAGCCGTTCCTGCAGGGTCTCCCGGCGGGGCGGGTCGGCCGCCGGCGGCGGCGTCGGGGCCGAGGAGAACGAGACGAGGGTGAAGAGCACCGCCCCTACGAGGGCGAGTCCGGCGAAGAGGGCGAGGGCACGCATGTGGCTGGGCTCCAGAGGAGGATGCGGGGGCCGTGAGGGTGGCCGCGGCGGGCGCGGATGGGGTGAGCCGGCCGGCTGTGACGGGGGCACGGCCGGCCGGCTCCTTTCCGGTGGCGGCAGACGTTGGGAGACGGGAGGTCTGCCGCCGGGGGAGGACCGGCCGGTTCGGAGAGGAAACCGGCCGGTCGGCGATGGTCAGCGCTGGTTGACGGCCACGTCGCTCGGCAGCGGGATGTACGGGAACGCGGGCAGCATCGGCTTGTCGTTGGCGTCCACCTTGTCCGTCAGGCCGGCCACCAGCTTGCCGGTCTGCGCCGCCCCGGCCACGGCCTGGAGCGAGATGTCCACGACGTCGTCGGTGAGCCGCCGGCCGTTCGGGAAGCCCTGGAGGTCGCCGCCGAGCACGCCGAGCCGGTTCGGGTCCTTGGCCGGCGGGATCGACATGTTGAGCCGGAGCATCTCCGAGGGCCGCAGTTTGCCGGCGTCCTTGTTGAGCACCTGCGAGTTGAGGTCGGCCTTGATGGGGCCGTTCTGCCTGGCGATGCCGGTCAGGAAGATCTCGACCAGGTCGGCGCGCGGGGTGGCGGGCGCCTTGATGCCGTAGACGGCCTGCAGCAGCCTGGCCACCTCGGGGTCGGTGACGCGGTCCACGAGCGCCTTGACGCCGGCGTCCTTGGACGGGTCGAGCGCGTTGTAGGCGTCCTTGAGCCCGGCGGCGGCCACCAGCTCGTTGACCAGCGGGTTGCACAGGCGGGAGACCTGCACGTACGAGCTGCCGTTGAACTTGTCGGTGGTGGAGCAGACGCCGATCACGGGGTTGCGCCTGGGGTCGCCCTTGAGCGCGACCTCGGCGGCGGGGACCTGGACGGCCACGGTGTTGACGTTGTAGCCCTTGAGGGTGTCCTGGCCGACGAGGGACAGGTTGCCCCCGTACAGGAAGTCGAACACGCGCAGGTCGAGGAAGAACGCCTCGTCCGACTGCCCCGCGAAGCTCTTCCCGCCGCCCGGCAGCGATTTGACGGCCTGGGTGCGCAGGGCGCCGTAGTCGGGCATCGAGGTGCGCCCGACGTTGCTGGGGGCGACGACGCCGTCGGAGACCAGCGTCTTCGTGCCGCCCGGGGTGATCCGCTTGAGCGTGTAGCGCTGGCGGAAGAGCAGGTTGGGGTCGTCGAGCGAGGTGACGGGGCCGTTGTTGTAGAGGAACGTGGTGGTGCCGCGTCTGTCCTCGTTGCGGAACGTCCACTGGTAGGTGATGTCCGTCTTGGCGTCACCGTCGTTGTCGATCTTTATGTTGTACCGGGACCTCGTGGCGAACGGGTAGAAGTTCGGGCCGCCGTTGGGCTCCTCGAACGGGATCCAGTTCGCCATCAAGGTCACGGTGCCGGCCTTGTCGGGGCTCACGAACGCGTACACGTCGGTGTTGTCGTGCTGAGGGTCCCCCGAGATCGTCGGGGCTTCGCGGTGCGAGGAAGCGTCGCCGGAGTCGGTGCGGAACGCGGCCAGGGACGACGCGGCGACCGCTGCGGCGAGGCCAAGTCCGACTAGAGCGCGCCGGTTGATCCGGAGCTCCATGTTCGGTCCTTTCGAAGGGCTGATCGTGACGTACGAGGGATCCGGCCGGGTTCCTCGACGCCCTATTCGTCCGGCGGCGGCCGTTGGATGCAGGAGATTTCAGCTCCTCCTCAAGGAGGAGATGTCAACCAAAGTTGACATACTCAGGTCGTCAATTTAGGTTGACCCGTGTCGGGGGTGCGGTTCGCGTGGTCCCGTTCGTTGGGCAAGTCGAGAAATGTCGTGAGAGGAGATGTGGTGGTCAAGGAGTTGCTCGCCTACCTGCGCCCGCACAGGAAGATCCTTCTTGTGGGCGGGCTGCTGGGCCTGATCGGCTCGGCGGCGGGCCTCGCGATGCCGTTGCTGGCGAAGTACGTCGTGGACGCCTTCGGCCAGAACGGCTCCCTGGCCGGGCCGTTACTCGGGCTGACCGTCGCGGTGCTGGTCGGCGCCGTGGTCTCGGCCGGAGGCGGTTACCTGATGGAACGTACGGGCGAGGGCATCGTGCTCGGCGCCCGTCGCAGGCTCGTGGACCGGATGTTGCGGCTCAGGGTGGCCGACGTGGACCGGCTCAAGCCCGGCGACCTGCTGTCGCGGGTGACCGGTGACACGACGTTGCTCCGCTCGGTGCTCACCAACGGCGTCGTGGACTCGGTCAGCTCGGCGTTCATGCTGGTCGGCGCCATCGTGCTGATGGCCGCCATGGACGGTGTGCTGCTGCTCGTCACCCTGCTCGTCGTGGTGGTCATCGGCGGGCTGGTCGCGCTCATCATGCCGCGCATCCAGCGGGCGCAGACGCAGGCCCAGGAGGCCGTGGGCGAGATGGGGGCGGTGCTGGACCGGGCGCTGCAGGCGTACCGGACGGTCAAGGCCAGCGGCGCGGAGGAGCGGGAGATCGCCGAGGTCGGCGTGGCCGCCACGCGCGCCCGCGACCGCGGGCTGCAGGTCGCCGGCTGGACGTCGCTCGCGGGGGTGGCGACGTGGATGGCGGTGCAGATCGCGTTCCTCGCCGTGCTGGCCGTGGGCGGCGCGCGGGTCTCGTCGGGCACGCTGGAGGTCTCGTCGCTGATCGCGTTCCTGCTCTACCTGTTCTACCTGGTGCCCCCGATCGGGCAGCTCGTGCAGGGCGGGGTGCAGCTCCAGCAGGGGCTGGCCGCGTTGCGGCGGATCAAGGAGGTCGAGGACCTGCCGGCCGAGCCCGCCGGCGTCGTCCCGCGCGAGGACGCCAGGCCGATCGGCGTGCAGTTCCGCGACGTCGTCTTCCGGTACGGCGAGGACCGGCCCGTCGTGCACGACGGCGTCACCTTCGAGGTGCCGCCCGGCGGCCTGACCGCGCTGGTGGGCCCGTCGGGAGCGGGCAAGTCGACGGTGTTCGCGCTGCTCGAACGCTTCTACGAGCACCAGGGCGGGCAGATCCTGGTGGACGGCCGCGACATCCGCGACTGGCCGCTCGGCGAGCTGCGCGCCGCGCTCGGCTACGTCGAGCAGGACGCCCCCGTCCTGGCCGGCACGCTGCGGGAGAACCTGCTCTTCGCCGCGCAGGACGCCACCGAGGAGGAGCTGCGGGCGGCGATCGCGCGCACCAGGCTCGACGACCTCGTCGCCCGGCTGCCCGACGGGCTGGAGACCCCGGTCGGTCACCGCGGCGTGCTGCTGTCGGGCGGCGAGCGGCAGCGCGTGGCCATCGCCAGGGCGCTGCTGCGCAAACCCAGGCTGCTGCTGCTCGACGAGGCCACCTCGCAGCTCGACGCGGTCAACGAGCTGCGGCTGCGCGAGGTCATCGCCGAGGTGGCGGCGGAGACCACGGTGCTGGTCATCGCGCACCGCCTCTCGACGGTGACGGGCGCCGACCGGATCGTGGTGATGGAGGGCGGCGGCGTACGCGCGGTCGGCAGCCACGACGAGCTGGTGGGCTCCGACGAGCTCTACAGGGAGCTGGCGGCCACCCAGTTCCTGGTCGGCTGACGGCATCTGACCAGGGAAGACGTTGCCCATGGGGAGTGGGCGCACCGGTGGGCGGGATGAGAACGGCGGGTCCCATGCGTTGAGGGTGGCGTGGCGGACGGATATCACGGTGGGCTTGAGATGCTGCTGGATGGCCGGAGGCTGTCGCCCGTACAGCACAGGATCGCCGACTACCTCAGCGAGCACCTCGACGAGGCGATCTTCCTGTCGAGCGTCGAGCTGGCCGAACGGGCCGGGGTCAGCCAGCCCTCCGTGACCCGCTTCGCGATGGTGCTGGGCTTCACCGGCTACCCCGAGCTGCGCCAGGCGCTGCGCCCCCTCGTGCTCGGCGGGGGCGCGGAGTCGCCGCACGAGAGCCTGCTGCGCACCGCCATCGACTGCGAGATCCGCAACCTCGCGGCGTTGAGGGAGCGCCTGTCCCACTTCCCGCTCAAGGAGCTGGGCGAGCACCTCGCCGCCACCGAGCCGCTGCCGGTGCTGGGCCTGCGGGCCTCGTGCGGGCTGGCCACCACGTTCGCCTACTACGCCCGCCGCATCCACCCCGACGTGCGGCTGCTCGTCCACGGCGGCTCCGAGCTGGCCGAGGGCCTGCACGCGGCCCAGCGGTCAGGCGCCGAGTGGGTGGTGGCCGTGGTGCTGCCGCGCTATCCCGCCGAGACGTTGCAGGCCCTGGAGTACGCCACCAAGCTCGGCCTGCGGGTCGCCGCCATCACCGACAGGGCGGGGCTGCCCGCCGAGGTCGTGCTCGACGCGCCCGTGGGCGACGGCTTCGTCTTCAACTCCCACGCCGCGCCGCTGATGCTGGCCATGTCGCTGGTGGAGGCCATGGCCGAGGCCGTGCCGCTGCGGACGCGGGCCAGGCTGGAGGAGTACGAGCGGATGACCGAGGAGACCGGCACCTTCCTGACCGGCGACCCCGCCTGACCCTGCGCCGGACAGGACCAGAAGGCCCCGTGCCCAGCCGGCCGTGCGTCCGCGCGGCGCTCAAGGTCAATAAGCTGCCGCTATGACTGAACGACCGAAGGCGCTGGTCACCGGCGCCTCCCGAGGGGTGGGCGCGGCCGTCGCGCGGGCCCTGGCCCCCACCCACGACATCCTGCTCGGCGGCCGTGATGAGCGGGCGCTGGCCGCGCTCGCCGACCAGCTGCCCGGGGCGCGGCCCTGGCCGGTGGAGCTGACCGGGGTCACGCAGGCCGACGTCGCGGACATCGACCGGCTCGACGTGCTCGTCCACTGCGCCGGCGTGGCCACCCTCGGCCGCATCGCCGACCAGAGCGCCGACGTCTGGCGGCGCACGTACGAGGTCAACGTGGTCGCCGTCGCCGAGCTGACCAGGCTGCTGCTGCCCGCGCTCAGGCAGGCGGGCGGGCACGTCGTGTGCGTGAACTCGGGCTCCGGGCAGCGGGCCAACCCCGACTGGGGCGCGTACGCGGCCAGCAAGTTCGCCTTGAAGGCGTTCGCCGACGTGCTGCGGCTGGAGGAGCCCCTGCTCAGGGTCACCACCGTCTACCCCGGCAGGACCGCCACCGACATGCAGCGGGGCGTGCGGGCGTACGAGGGCGGGGAGTTCGAGCCCGAGCGCTACCTGCGGCCGGAGAGCGTGGCGCGGGCCATCGTCGCGACGATCACCGCCGGCCCCGACGCGCACCTCACGGAGCTGACCCTGCGTCCCAGGGGCGGTCCGGTGAACTGAGGCCCGCGCGCGCGGCCGTGGGGACGTAGGGTGGCCCCGACGTCCCCTCCCGGCAGGGTGGCCCGGCCCATCCCTCGTTCACCAGGGGTTTCAGCGCGCTCTCCTCCTTGAGGAGGACATCCAGAACCCTCCCGCAGACGTAGTGCTTTAGGGAATCTTTGCTTCTGGCCGGACGTTGGCCGGGTATAGAACGCAGCTGCGGAACGAGGTGCCAGGGGATGGCAAGGCCTACGGGGAGTCGCACGCAGGAGCAGCACGTCGCCGAGCGCGATCTGCTGGGGACCTACCTGGCCGAGATCGGCCGGGTCCCGCTGCTCACGGCGGAGGAGGAAGTGGAGCTCGCCAAGCGGATCGAGGCGGGCCTGTTCGCCGAGCAGCTGCTCGACAGCGGGGGCACGGAGCCGCGCATCGGGGACGCGGCCGACGAGGAGCTTGAGCGGCTGGCCATTTCCGGCCGGCGGGCGAAGGAGGAGTTCATCCAGGCCAACCTGCGCCTGGTGG
The DNA here is from genome assembly GCF_040676995.1 of Nonomuraea sp. NPDC049419. Taxonomy (NCBI): domain Bacteria; kingdom Bacillati; phylum Actinomycetota; class Actinomycetes; order Streptosporangiales; family Streptosporangiaceae; genus Nonomuraea; species Nonomuraea sp. NPDC049419. The sequence continues at coordinate 1,095,857 of NZ_JBFAQB010000001.1, forward strand.
TGGCGGTGGCCAGGAAATACTCGGGCCGGGGGATGCCGCTGATCGACCTCGTCCAGGAGGGGAACCTGGGCCTGGTGCGGGCGGTGGAGAAGTTCGACTACCGGCGGGGTTACAAGTTCTCGACGTACGCGACGTGGTGGATCAGGCAGTCCGTCGGCCGGGCCATCCACGAGCAGGCCCGCCCGGTGCGGCTGCCCACCCACGCGGGGGAGCAGATGACCCGGCTGATGCGGGTCAGGCGCGACATGCTGGCCGAGTTCGACGCCGAGCCGACCGACGACGATCTCGCCGGCATCCTCGACCTGCCGATCGAGCGGGTGCGCGAGCTGCGCCGCTGGGCGTCCGACCCGGTGTCGTTGCAGCTCGGCGTGGGAGACGAGGACGAGACCGAGCTGGGCGACATGATCGCCGACGAGACGTGGGCCGATCCCGAGCAGCAGGCCATCGACATCCTGGAGCGTGAGCGGCTCGACCAGTGGCTCACCGGCCTTGAGGGGCCGACCAGCGAGATGCTGCGCTGGCGCTACGGGCTGGTCGACGGGCGCGAGCACACGCTGACCGAGGTGGGCGAGCGTTACGGCATCGGCCGCGACCGCGCCCGCCGCATCGAGCGCGACGCGCTGGCCCGCCTGCGCAAGATGGCCACGGCCGCCGCCTGACGACCGAGCCGAGGGCCCGCTGACGTCCCCGAGGGGGAGGCGCGTCGGCGGGCCCTAGGCTTTGCGCATGCATGTGGAGATTCTGCGCCGCTATCCCGTGAAGTCGATGCTGGGCGAAGAGCTCGCCGAGAGCGTGGTGAGCGAACGCGGGCTGGCCGGTGACCGGGCGCGGGCGGTGCTCGACGTGGCCACCGGGAAGATCGCCAGTGCCAAGAACCCGCGGTTGTGGCGGCGGCTGCTCACCGTCGAAGGCGCTCGGGTGCCCGGTGACGCCGAGCTGTCGGAGCTGCTCGGGCGCGAGGTGCGGGTGATCGACGTGCCGCCGGAGGGGGCCGAGCTGGAGCGGTCGGTGCCGGAGCGGGTGCTGGCCGAGGGGATCGAGGCGGAGGTGCCGTACACGGTGGGGACGCTGGGGGCGGGCGCTCCCGCGGGCACGTTCTTCGACTTCGCGCCCCTCCACCTCATCACCACCTCCACCCTCGGCGCGATCGGGGCGCTCGGGCCGCGCGGGCGGGTCGAGGACGTGCGCTACCGGCCCAACCTGGTGATCGCCACCGAGGGGGAGGGGTTCGTCGAGAACGGCTGGGTGGACCGGCGGCTGCGCGTCGGCGACGAGGTGGAGCTGCACGTCATCGTGACCAGCCCGCGCTGCGCGATGCCGACGCTGGAGCACGGCGCGCTCACCCGCGACACCGACGCGCTGCGCACCGTGGCCAGGCACAACCGGGTGCCGGTGTTCGACATGGGGCCGCAGCCGTGCGCCGGCGTGTACGCGCGGGTGACCCGCCCCGGCCGCGTCAGGAAGGGCGACCAGGTCACCCTCGTCTGAACGCCCCGGCCCACCCCTTCGGGGTTACGCCAGCGGGGCGAGGTGCTTGTCGAGGTCGTCGAGGATCTTGCCGGCGGCGGTGACGCCGATGCCGGTCATCCAGATCTCGTCGTCCACGTTGTGGGCGTTGCCGGACTTGACCGCCTCGAGGTTCTTCCACAGGGGGCCGCCGGTGACCTCGGCCTGCGCCTTGGCTGCGTTCTCCCCGTACGCGCTGTAGAAGATCGCGTCACCGTCGGCCTTGGCGATGTTCTCCTGGCTCAGCTTGCCGAAGCGCCGGTCCTCCTGGTCGTTGAGCTGCTGCACCTCGGGCCGCGGGATGCCGGCGTCGCCGACGACGATGCCGCTGAACGACTGCGGCCCGTACATCCTGATCTCGGTCGGCATGAACCGGACGATGCTGACCTGCAGCTTGGAGTACTTGGCGCCGACCTCCTCGGCGCGCGTCTCGTACGCCGTCAGCAGCTGCTGCGCCTGCTCCTTCTTGCCCAGAGCCTCGGCGTCGAGCAGGAAGTTCTCCTTCCAGGTGATGCCGACCCGATCGGTGAACACGGTCGGGGCGATCTTGGAGAGCTTGTCGTAGAAGGCGGCCTGGCGGAACTTCGAGCCGAGGATGAGGTCGGGCTTGAGCGCGATGATGGCCTCGATGTTCGGCTGCTGGAGGGTGCCGACGGGCTTGGTGCCGGCCAGGGCGGAGCCGAGGTATTCGGGCCACGTCTGGTTCTCCTGGGCCTGGGCGGCTCCGACGGGCGCGAGGCCGAGCGAGACCATGGAGTCGAGCTTGTCGGTGTCGAGCACGACGACCCGCTTCGGCGTCATGGGCACCTTCGTCTCACCCATGGCGTGCTTGACGGTACGGGTGGGGCCCGCGTCCTCGGCCGTGGTGGACGTGCCACAGGCGGCGAGGGCGAGAACGGGCAGCATGGCGGCGAGGGCCAGGCGTAGGCGCATGGGCGTTCCTTGATCGTTAGGTAAGGCAAACCTAAGTATGGCACGGACGATATTGCCGTGCTCAAAAGCGTTGTGTGAGACGTCCGAAACGCGTGCGAAACACCTCTGCGCCGAGATTCACGAATGTGAAACACACCTGGTCGAGCCACGAAACCCCGGGCGAACACGCTGTGGCCACACGTCACATGTAAGGAGGGTCGCGTCGTGAAGATCGACAGCGGCACGACTGCCTGGATGCTCGCGGCCACCGCATTGGTGCTGTTGATGACACCGGGCCTCGCGCTTTTCTACGGGGGCATGACCAGGGCCAAGAGCGTCCTGAACATGATGATGATGTCGTTCGGCGCCATCGTCGTCGTGAGCATCACCTGGATGCTCTACGGCCACTCACTCGCTTTCACAGAGAACCCCAGTTCAGCGCTCAACACCTTCGTCGGCGGCTTCGACGCCCTGGGCCTGCAGAGCCTCGTGGACACCGCGACCAGTGACGACGGCACCGGCATGCCGAGCCTCGTCTTCTCCGCCTTCCAGATGACGTTCGCCATCATCACCGTCGCGCTGATCAGCGGTGCCATCGCGGACCGCGCGAAGTTCGGCGCGTGGATGCTGTTCGGCGTCATCTGGGCCACGATCGTCTACTTCCCCGTCGCCCACTGGGTGTGGGGCGGCGGCTGGCTCAACTCGATGGGCATCGAGGACTTCGCGGGCGGCACGGTCGTCCACATCAACGCGGGAGCCGCGGCGCTGGCGCTGGCGCTGGTGCTGGGCAAGCGCCAGGGCTGGCGCAAGGAGCCGATGCGGCCGCACAACCTCACGCTGGTGCTGCTCGGCGCGGCGCTGCTGTGGTTCGGCTGGTTCGGCTTCAACGCGGGCTCCGAGCTGGTCGTCGACGGCATCGCCGGTCTGGCCTTCATGAACACCCAGATCGCCACCGCGGTCGCGGTCGGCGCCTGGCTCACGGTGGAGAAGCTCCGTGACGGCCACGCCACCAGCCTCGGCGCCGCCTCCGGCGCGGTCGCCGGTCTGGTCGCCATCACCCCGGCCTGTGGTTTCGTCGACCCGTGGGCGGCCATGCTCATCGGACTGATCGCCGGCGCCGTCTGTGCCTACGCCGTGGGCCTGAAGTACAAGCTCGGCTACGACGACTCGCTCGACGTGGTCGGCGTGCACCTGGTCGGCGGCGTGATCGGCGCCGTCGCGCTCGGCTTCGTGGCCGCCTACCCCGCCACCGACGAGCAGAGCCAGGGCCTGTTCTACGGCGGCGGCTTCGGCCAGCTCGGGCTCCAGGTGCTCGGCCCGGTGGCCGTGGGCCTCTACTCCTTCGTCATCACGTGGATCATCGGCAAGGTCATCGACAAGACGATGGGCTTCCGCATCAAGGCCGAGGACGAGGTCACCGGCATCGACATCACCACGCACGCCGAGACCGGCTACGACCTCGGCACCGTTCACGCCTCCGGCGTGAGCTCCCCCAACGGCCCCGTCACGGCTCCCGCCACGAAGAAGGTGGACGCATGAGGCTCATCACCGCGATCATCAAGCCCTTCAAGCTCGATGACGTGAAGGCCGCGCTCGAACAGTTCGGCATCAAGGGCATGACGGTCAGCGAGGCCAGCGGCTACGGCCGGCAGCGCGGCCACACCGAGGTCTACCGCGGCGCCGAGTACCAGGTCGACCTGGTGCCCAAGGTGCGCCTTGAGGTCCTCATCGAGGAGGACGACGCCGAGGACGTGATCGACGTCATCACCAAGGCGGCGCACACCGGCAAGATCGGCGACGGCAAGGTCTGGTCCGTGCCCGTCGACACCGTCATCCGGGTACGCACCGGCGAACGGGGTCCGGAAGCCCTGTGATGAATCCGCGGCGAAGCGCGGGCACCCTCCCGGGGGCGTCCGCGCGGAGCGAGGCCCGACCGGCCGACGACGTCCGGCGGGGGGTTCACAGGGGAAAGGACCCGAGGCGAAGCCCGGACGAGGGCGTCCGGGCGGAGCTCTGCAAGGGGGCACTGCAGTGAGGGGAGAGGCCCGTTCGTACGCCGCGGCCCGCAAGGAGCGGACCGCGGACACCGACCGCTGGCTCAAGGATCTCTTCCGCACGGCGAGCGACGGCGACCAGGTCTCCCTGGTCGCCGTCGGCAGCCTGGGAAGGGGGGAGCCGGCGCCGGGCAGCGACCTCGACCTGGTGCTGCTCCACTCCGGCCGCGCCGACGTGGCGAGGATCGCCGACCGGATCTGGTATCCGATCTGGGACGCGGCGGTCGGTCTCGACCACTCCGTGCGCACGGTGGAAGAGGCCGTCTCGGTCGCCAGACAGGACCTCAAGGCGGTGCTCGGACTGATCCAGGCCAGGCACGTGGCCGGCGACCCCGACCTGACCAGGAAGGCCAGGGAGGCGGTGCTGGCCGAATGGCGGGCCGACTCGCGGCGCCGGCTCGGCGAGCTGCGGGAGGCCGCCGACCAGCGGGCGCAGGTCAGCGGGGAGCTGGCGTTCCTGCTGGAGCCCGATCTCAAGGACGGCCGCGGCGGGCTCCGCGACGTCCAGGCCATGCAGGCGGTGGCCGCCGCATGGGTCGCCTCGGCCCCCGGACCGCGGGCGCGCGAGGCGTACGAGTTCATCCTCGACGTGCGGCACGCGCTGCACGTCGTCACCGCCCGCGGCACCGACCGCCTGGTGCTCCAGGAGCAGGACGCGGTGGCCGGGCTGCTCGGCCTGCTCGACGCCGAGGCGCTGATGCGCCGGCTGGCCGAGGCGGGCCGCACGATCTCCCACGCCTTCGACGCGACGTGGCGCACCGTTGACAGGCTGGTGTCAGGCCCGGCTCCACGCGGGCGCCGCCCGCTGGCCGACGGCGTGGTGGAGCACGGCGGCGAGGTGGTGCTCGCCAGGGGGGTCGATCCGCGCAAGGATCCCGTCCTGGTGCTGCGCGCCGCGGCCGCCGCGGCCGACTCGGGGCTGCCGCTCGCGCCCGCGACGGTCTCCGTGCTCGCAGCTCAGTCGGCGCCGATGCCGGTGCCCTGGCCCGAGGAGGCCCGCGACGCGCTCGTGTCGATCCTCGGCGCGGGCCGCGCCGCCGTGCCCGTGTGGGAGGAGCTCGACCAGGCGGGCATCCTTGTCAAGTTGCTTCCTGACTGGGAGCGCGTACGCCACCGCCCCCAGCGCAACCCGATCCACCGGTTCACGGTCGACCGTCACCTGATCGAGGCCGCGGCCAACGCCGCCAGCCACACCCGCGAGGTCTCCAGACCCGACCTGCTGCTGATCGCGGCGCTGCTGCACGACGTCGGCAAGGGCTGGCCGGGCGACCATTCGGCGACCGGCGAGGTGGTGGTCCGCGACATCGCGACCCGCATCGGCCTGCCGCCCGCCGACGTCGAGACGCTGGCCACCGTCGTACGCCACCACCTGCTGCTGCCCGAGACCGCCACCCGCAGGGACCTCGACGACCCCGTCACGATCGAGAAGGTCGCGGGCACGGTCGGCTCGCGCGAGGTGCTCGACCTGCTGGCCGCGCTGGCCGTCGCCGACGGCATCGCGACCGGGCCGGCCGCCTGGAACGCGTGGAAGGCCGGACTGGTGGCCGACCTGGTCCGCAGGGTGCGCTCGGTGCTGGCCGGCTCGCCCCCGCCCAAGCCGCCGACGATCTCTCCCGAGCAGGCCGGTCTCGCCCGCCACGGAGGTGGGGCCGTCCGGGTGCACGGGGGAGCGGTCACGGTCGTCGCACCCGACCGGGTGGGCCTGCTGTGGAGCGCCGCCGGCGTGCTGTCGGCGCACCGGCTCGTGGTGCGCTCGGCGTCGTCGGCGTCCGCCGGCTCGACGGCGGTGATCGAGTTCTCCGTCATCCCCGAGTACGGCTCCCCGCCCGACCCCGCGACCCTCGAAGCCGATCTCCGTCTCGTCCTTGCCGGCCGTCTTGACATAGAGCAACGACTTGCCCGCCGCGCGAGGGCCGTGAGGCCGCCTCGCGTACCGGTCGCTCCACCCCGTGTGACCTTGGTCGACGACGCCTCGGCGACCGCCACGGTGGTCGAAGTCAGGGCCCATGACAGGCCGGGGCTCCTGTGGCGCATCGGACGGGCGTTCGGTGAGTGCGGTCTTGACGTGAGGGCCGCTCGCGTGGAGACTCTCGGCGCGGAGGCGGTGGACGTCTTCTACGTTGTGGACCGCGCTGGTCGCCCCCTCAGCGACGACGCGCAAAGGGCCCAAGTCCGCGATCAAGTCCTTGCCGCGCTGCGATAACCAACAACACACGACAACCGGTCACGTTTGTAACGATTGTGTCCGATATGCCTGTTAAGTCAGATGCTGCGGATACCTTGTGGACGGTCTGACGACCCGTTGCGGACGGGACGATTGAGGGGTAGCGGGAGCGGTGACTACGGGGAATTCGGGCAGCGGCACGGCCGCGCAGCCGGACCGCGCGAAGCGGCTGCTGCAGCGGCTCGGCCTGCGGAACTGGCGGGTGCGGTGGCGGCTCACCGCGCTCATCCTGGTGCCGACCATCGCCGCCGTCGTGCTCGGGGGAGCGCGTGTGGTGGGCTCGGTCCAGAGCATCGCCGTCTATGACCGCACGGCCACCGCAGCCGAGCAGGCCGGCCGCGTCCGCGACCTGGTGCAGGCGCTGGGCCTGGAGCGCGACACAGGCGGCTGGGTCGGCGCGAGCCGGGCCATGCGCAAGAAGCTCGCCACGCCGCTCGCCCAGCGCAAGGCCGCCGTGGACACCCTGGTCAAGGCCGTCCGCGCGGACCTCGACACCATGGACGAGTCCTACGGCCCCCGCGTGGTCAAGGCCGCCGAGCAGGTCAGGTACGACCTCGGCCGGCTGGCCAAGATCAGGGAAGAGGGCCAGAAGAACACCATCCGCTACGACTTCCTCACCGACACCCTGATCAAGCTGCACGACGAGCTGGCCCTGATGTCCGACGACTCGCAGATCGTCGGCCAGTTCCGCGGCCTGAGCGCGCTCGTCGCGGCCAAGGAGGAGATCTCCCGCCAGCGCGTCCAGCTCCTGCAGGCGTCCTACGACGCCGCGAGCGTGGACGCCAAGGAGGTCGAGCAGTTCATCGCCTCCAACGCCCGCCAGCAGAGCGACATCGCCACCGTGGGCGCCGAGGCCGGCGTCGAGGTCGGCCTGGAACTGTCCAAGGCGCTGGCCTCCAAGCCCGAGTACGTCAACATCCAGCTCACCAAGTCCCGGGCGATCGCGCTGGTCAGCGGCAAGGAGCCGGGCGCCCGCATCGTCGACAACCTGATCTCGGCCAGGGCTGAGCGGCAGGAGTGGTTCGACAGCAACACCGCCGCCATCGACCTGCTGCACGGCATCGAGAAGGGCCTGGCGGACAAGGTGAACCTGCGCAGCCAGGAGCTGCGCTCGCAGGAGATCCGCAACGCGATCATCGCGGGGATCCTCATCCTCGCGCTGCTCGCGGTCGTGCTGCTGCTCACCGTGGCCATCGCCCGCTCGATGGTCGGCCCGCTGCGGCGGCTGCGCACCGAGGCGCTGGAGGTGGCCGGGTTCCGGCTGCCCGACGTGGTGCGCCAGCTGCGCGTCAGCGGCGACCCCGCCTCCGTGCGCGAGGTGCAGCCCATCGCCGTGGACGGCGACGACGAGATCGGCGAGGTGGCCAGGGCCTTCGACCAGGTGCACCGGCAGGCCGTCCGCCTGGCGGGCGAGGAGGCCGAGCTGCGCAGCAACATCAGCTCGATGTTCGTCAACCTCTCCCGCCGCACCCAGACGCTGGTCGAGCGGCAGATCTCGCTCATCGACGGCCTGGAGAAGGGCGAGCAGGACGGCGGCCGGCTGGCCGACCTGTTCAAGCTCGACCACCTGGCCACCCGCATGCGCCGCAACTCCGAGAACCTCCTGGTCCTCGCCGGCCACGACGCCACCCGCCGGCGCAGCCAGCCGGCCAAGCTGGTCGACGTCGTCCGCGCCGCGCTGTCGGAGGTCGAGGGCTACGAGCGCGTCCAGGTGCGGGTGCACCGCGCCACCTCCGTGCTCGGCAGCTGCGCCAACGACCTCGTCCACCTGGTCGCCGAGCTGGTCGAGAACGCCATCCAGTTCTCCCCGAGCAACTCCCAGGTCATCGTCACCAGCAGCCTCATCGAGGGCGGCGGCGCCCTGCTGTCGGTCACCGACAGCGGCATCAGCATGACGGAGGAGGAGCTGGCCGAGGCCAACCGCCGCCTGGCCGAGCCGCCCGTCGTGGACGTGTCGGTCTCCCGGCGCATGGGCCTGTTCGTGGTCGGCCGCCTGGCGCTGCGCCACGGCATCCGGGTGCAGCTGCGCAAGGGCGAGGGCAGCGGGCTGATCGCCATGGTGCTGCTGCCGCCGACGCTGATCGCCGACGGCACCCAGCAGCAGCCGCTGCCGCAGCGGCCCGCCTTCGGCGGCGGGACCGTGCCGTCGCAGGCGGGCGCGCCCGCGCAGAACGGGTCGTTCCGGTCGTTCGCCAGCTTCGACTCCTTCGACGCGGCGGGGCCCCGCGCGGGCTCCTTCGACAACGGGCACCGGCCTGGACCCGCCACGTTCGACAGCGGCCCGGCGCGGCAGGGTCCCTCGACGTTCGACAGCGGTCCCGTGCGGCCCGGCGCCCCGGCCTTCGGCGGCGGTCCCGCACCGCAGGGCCCGTCCGCGTTCGACAGCGGTTCCGCACCGCAGGGTCCGTCCGCGTTCGACGGCGGGCCCGGCAGGCAGGGGCCTTCGTCCTTCGACGGCGCTCCCGGCCGTCCGGCCGAGGGCGGGCCGGCGCGCCCGGTGAACGGGCCCGTCAACGGTGGTCAGGTCAGGCCGGGCGGCCTGCCCAGGCGCTCGCCCGGCTCGTTCGACGGCGCGCCTGGACAGGGGCCGAGGTCCTTCGACGGCGCGCCACCGCAGGCTCCTCCGGCGAACGGCGGCCCCGCGGCCCCCCAGACCGGGCCCCAGACAGGTCCCCAGACCGGCCCCCAGACAGGGGCGCGGCCGTTCGACGGCGGGCCCTCGTACGGATCGTTCCCCTCCGACCCGGGCCGTGCCGGGATCAACGGCTTCACCGCCGACACCGACGGCGGCGCCTACCGCAGGCGTCAGGGCACGTACGACTCCGGCGCCTACCCCTCGTACCCCAGTGCTCCTCCCGCGGCATCTGGTAATGGCGCGTTCCAGACGCCGCAGCCCTCGTCCTACTCGACCAACGACGTGCGTACGCCCGACCCGGCCCCCTCGGCGGACACCCCGCCTGAGCAGGGGCGGGAGGACTACCTGCCGATCTTCGCCGCGGTGGAGTCGGCCTGGTTCCGCAGGCCGCCGGGCGAGGCGGCGGAGGGGCCGGGAGAGTCCACGGCCGCGCACGCCGTACCCTCTGGTGAGGAAGCGTGGCGGACGGCCGCGGACGCCGGCTGGCAAGCGGCGAAAGCGGCCGCCGAGCCAAGCCTCGGTGGCATCACCGCCGCCGGGCTCCCCAAACGCACCCCCAAGGCCAACCTGGTGCCTGGCACGGCGAGCAGCCGGCCCGCGCAGGCACCGCAGCAGCAGGAGCAGCGGCAGGCACCGCCGCCGCCTCCGGTCTCCGCTGACCGGATCCGCAGCAGGCTGGCCAGCTTCCAGCAGGGTGTGCGCAGGGGTCGCCAGGAGATTCGTGGACAGGAGGACAAGAGTGAGTAAGCGTCCCGCCGGGGAGGATGCGTGACAACCCTTAGCAGTGAGGCCAACAGGTTCGACTGGCTGATCACCGACTTCGTCCGGCACACGCCCGGAGTGGCCCATGCCGTCGTCGTCTCGGCCGACGGGCTCTGCCTGGCCGCGTCCGAGGGGTTCCCGCCGGACCGGGCCGACCAGCTCGCCGCGGTCGCCGCGGGGCTGCTGAGCCTGACCGTGGGCGCGTCGCGGGTGTTCGAGGGCGGCGCGGTGACGCAGACCGTGGTCGAGATGCAGCGCGGTCTGCTGCTCGTCATGGCGATCAGTGACGGCTCGGTGCTCACGGTCCTGGCGGGTCCCGATTGTGACATGGGACTCGTGGCCTACCAGATGACGTTGCTGGTAGACAGGGCTGGACAGGCACTGACGCCGGCCCTGCGCGCGGAGCTGCAGGCCGCCAGGACCCGGTGATGTGATGGAACTGATGGGAGCGGGCCGTGTACGGCGCTGACGGAATCGGGGAAGAGGAGCCCCTGTTCCGTCCTTACGCGGTGACGGGCGGCAGGTCTGAGCCGCGCTACCACCTCGCGATGGAGACGTTGATCTCGTCGATGTCGATCCCGGACGACGAGATGGCCATGCTCACCCCCGAGCAGGAGGCCATCATGCAGCTGTGCAGGTCGTTCCGGTCGGTCGCCGAGATCTCGGCCCTGCTCCGCGTCCCGCTGGGCGTGGCCAGGGTGCTCGTGGCGGACATGTCAGACGAAGGGCTCGTCCGCCTGCACCAGCCACGCCTCAGCCAGGGACAGCCAGACCTCAACATGCTCGAAAGGGTGCTCAGTGGACTACGCAGGCTCTAGCCCCGGCCTCACGTCGACGAAGATCGTCGTCGCCGGTGGTTTCGGCGTCGGGAAGACGACTTTCGTGGGGGCGGTGTCCGAGATCCTCCCGCTCACCACGGAAGCGGTGATGACCGACGCGTCCGCGGGCATCGACGATCTCGGCCTGACCCCGAACAAGCAGACCACGACCGTGGCGATGGACTTCGGCCGGCTCTCGCTCGACCGTGACCTGATCCTCTATCTGTTCGGCACGCCCGGGCAGCACCGGTTCTGGTTCATGTGGGACGACCTCGTCCGCGGCGCCATCGGCGCGGTGGTGCTGCTCGACACGCGCCGCCTGGCCGACAGTTTCCCCGCCATCGACTACTTCGAAGAGGCCAAGCTGCCCTTCGTGATCGGGGTCAACGGCTGGGACGGCCAGTTCCCGCACTCCGACAACGAGGTCAGGGAGGCGCTGGCGCTGTCGCCGCAGGTGCCGATCGTGCGCACCGACGCGCGTAACCGCGAGTCGGTCAAGGCGACGCTGATCTCGCTGGTCGAGCACGTCGTCCGCCTGCGCGCCGCGCCCGCCGCCTACTGAGCCGCTACTGGGCCGCTAGTGGGCCGCTGCTGGGCCGCCTGCTGAGGCGCGAAGGGCCGCACACGCGGTCTGCCAAGCCTCCGCGCGCCGCACTCGCGGCCCGCTGAAGCCTGTACCGAGCCGGCGTGCTGGAGTCTCAGCCGCCGGTTCGCTGCTTCACCAGGGCCTCGATGCCGTCGAGCACGCGCTGGAGCCCGAACTCGAAGGCGTGCTCCGGGCTGTAGGCCGAGTTGAGCGCCTCGCCCGCCGCCTGCCCGACCCGGGAGGCGGTGGGGAAGCGGGCCGGGTCGGCGATGCGGCTGAGGAAGGGCGCGTGCGCGGCCCACCACTGCTCGTCGCTCAGCCCCGTCATGCTCTCGGCCTGCGCGGCCTCCACGGCGCCTCTGGCGGTGCCGTGCACGAAACCGGTGATCAGCGTGATCACCGAGTCCATCTCGACGTCGGTCAGGCCGATGCCGTCGACCGCGCGCAGCTCGTAGTCGTACTTGGCCGTGAGGTGGGGGCCCAGCACCGGCCGGTTGGCCGCCACCTGCAGCAGCCAGGGGTGGCGCAGGTAGAGGGCCCAGTTCTCCCTGGCGATCTGCTCCAGCCTGCCCCGCCAGCCGCCCGGCACGTCCGCCGGTCTGGCGGTCTCGCCGTAGACCGTGTCGAGCATGAGGTCGAAGAGTTCCGGCTTGCCCGGCACGTACGTGTAGAGGGACATCGTCCCGACGCCCAGCCGCTCGGCCACCCGGCGCATCGACAGCGCCTGCAGCCCTTCGGCGTCGGCCACCTCGATGGCGGCGCGCACGATCCGCTCGACGCCCAGCTCCGGCTTGCCCTTGCGGCCGGTGGGCTCGCTCGTGCGCCAGAGCAGCGCGAGGCTGCGCGCAGGGTCGCCCTTGCCCGAGTACTCAACGCTCACCTTCGTACGGTACACCGTACGGTTGCCGCGCCTTGCCGTATGATGTACGGTACGACGTACGGCAAGCGAGGAGGCGGCATTTGACGGCGGTACGCGTACGGGGACTGCGCAAGACGTACGGCGAGAAGGCGGCACTCGACGGCATCGATCTCGACGTGGCCCCCGGCACGGTCTGCGGGCTGCTGGGCCCCAACGGCGCCGGCAAGAGCACCACCGTGCGCATCCTCACCACGCTCCTGCGCCCCTCGGGCGGGCGCGCTGAGGTGGGCGGCTTCGACGTGGTCACCCAGCCCCGCCAGGTACGCCGCACGGTCGGCCTGGTCGGCCAGCACGCGGCGGTGGACGAGCTGCTGACCGGGCGGCAGAACCTGGAGATGTTCGGCCGGCTGCACCACCTCGGCGGCAGGCAGGCCCGTGCCAGGGCGGCCGAGCTGCTGGAGCGCTTCGGTCTTGAGCACCCCGGGCCGGCCAAGGAGTACTCCGGCGGCATGCGCAGGCGGCTCGACCTGGCCGCGAGCATGATCCTGGCGCCGCCCGTGCTGTTCCTGGACGAGCCGACCACGGGGCTCGACCCGCGCAGCCGCACGGAGATCTGGCGGGCGGTGCGCGACCTGGTGGCGGGCGGCACCACGGTGCTGCTGACCACCCAATACCTGGAGGAGGCCGACCAGCTCGCCGACCGCATCGCGGTGATCGACACCGGGCGGGTGGTCGCCGAGGGCACGCCCGACGCGCTCAAGAGCAAGATCGGCGGCGACCGGCTCGACGTGGTCGTCCGCGACCCGCGACGCCTGGCCGAGGCGGCCGCGATCATCGAGCGGGTGACCGGCGCCCCCGCCGAGCCGGACCGGGACACCGCCCGCCTGAGCGCCCCGGTGAGCGACCGCGTGCGCACGCTCACCGAAGCCCTGAACGCGCTGGCCGCGGCCGGCATCGAGGCCGAGGACGTCGCCCTCCGCCGCCCCACCCTCGACGAGGTCTTCCTGCACCTCACAGGAGGCGACCGGTGATGGCGATCACGACCCCGCGCCGCCTCACCGATGACGGCCACGACCCCGCGCCGCCGCACGCTCCGGCGCCTCACCGGAGGCGCCCCACGGTTACGACCCCGCACACCACCGGAGGTGATCGCCGATGACGGCGACGACGCTGCGCTGGGCGATCGTGGACGGGTGGACGATCGCCCGGCGCGATCTGGTCCACTGGGCCAACCAGCCGATGACGGTGGTCTTCGGGGTGGCCTTTCCCATCGTCATCACCCTGGCCTTCGGCTACCTGTTCGGGGGTGCGGTGCAGGTGCCGGAGGGGGCCGGGTACTTCGCGTTCCTCATGCCCGGCATGTACGGCATGACGATGCTCTTCGGCCTCAGCTCCACCATGATCGCCGTCACCACCGACGCCGCCAAGGGCGTCACCGACCGGTTCAGGTCGCTGCCCATGGCGCCCTCCGCCGTGCTCACCGGCCGGGCCGTCGCCGACCTGCTGCACTCGGTCCTGATCCTGGGCGGCCTGCTGCTCTGCGGCCTGGCGGTCGGCTGGCGACCGGAGACGCTCCCCGGCGCGGCGGGCGCGGTCGGCCTGCTGCTGTTCCTGCGCTTCTCGCTGCTGTGGGCGGGCGTCTACCTGGGGCTGCGCACCAAGGACCCGGGGGCGGCGGTCGCGATCCAGACCATGGAGTTCCCGATCGGCTTCCTGTCCAACGCCTTCGTCGCCCCCGCCACCATGCCGGGCTGGCTCGGCGCCGCCGCCGAGTGGAACCCGCTGTCGGCGACGGTGGCGGCGGCCAGGGAACTGTTCGGCAACCCGGGCTGGGGCGGCGACTCCTGGGTGGCCCAGCACGCCGTGCTGATGGCTCTCGTCTGGCCGGCCGTCGTCACCGTCGTCTTCTTCACCCTGTCCGTCCGCCTCTACCAGCGGCTGGACAGGTGAGGTCAGTGGGCGCGGTAGAACTCCACCGGCTCGGGCGGTGGCGGGGTGTTGCCGAGGATGAGGTCGGCGGCCTTCTCGGCGAGCATCATCACGGGCGCGTAGATGTTGCCGTTGGTGACGTACGGCATGGCCGAGGCGTCCGCCACGCGCAGCCCGTCGAGGCCGTGCACGCGCATGGTCTCGGGGTCCACGACCGACTGCTCGTCGGTGCCCATCTTGCAGGTGCACGACGGGTGCAGGGCCGTCTCGCCGTCTTCGGCGACCCAGGCCAGGATCTCCTCGTCGGTCTGCACCCGCGGGCCGGGGGAGATCTCGCCGCCGTCCAGGTCCGCCCAGGCGGGCTGGGAGAGGATCTTCCTGGCGTGCCTGATCGCCTCCACCCACTCGCGGCGGTCCTGCTCGGTGGACAGGTAGTTGAAGCGCAGCGCGGGCTTGTGCCGGGGGTCGGTGGAGGTGATGCGGACGGAGCCGCGGGCGTCGGAGTACATCGGCCCGATGTGCACCTGGTAGCCGTGCCCGCCGGCCGGGGCCGTGCCGTCGTAACGCACGGCGATGGGCAGGAAGTGGAACATCAGGTTGGGGTAGGCCACCTCGTCGTTCGAGCGGATGAAGCCCCCGGCCTCGAAGTGGTTGGTCGCGCCCGGCCCGCCGCGCAGGAACAGCCAGTTGGCCCCGATGAACGGCCGCCGCCACATGGCCAGCGAGGGCTGCTGGGAGACCGGCTTGGTGCAGGCGTGCTGGACGTAGACCTCCAGGTGGTCCTGGAGGTTCTCGCCGACGCCCGGCAGGTCGTGCACGACCTCGACGCCGAGCGGTTCGAGCAGCGCGCGCGGCCCCACCCCCGACAGCTGGAGCAGCTGCGGGGTGTTGATGGCGCCGCCGCACAGGATGACCTCGCCTGCCTCGATGCGCTCGCCGTCGCACAGCACGCCGGTCGCGCGGGTGCCGTCGAAGAGCACCTTCTCCACGAAGGCGCGGGTCCTGACAGTGAGGTTCTTGCGCTTGCGTACGGGATGCAGGTACGCGCGGGCGGCGCTGAGCCTGCGGCCCCGGTGGATGGTGCGGTCGAAGGCGGCGAAGCCCTCCTGGCGGTAGCCGTTGACGTCGTCGGTCAAAGGGTGCCCGGCCTGCTGCACGGCCGCGAAGAACGCCTCGAACAGCGGGCCGTGCGCCGGGCCGCGCTCCAGCTTGAGCGGGCCCTCACCGCCGCGGAAGTCGGTGCCGGGGTCGGCCAGGCACGTCTCCATACGCTTGAAGTAGGGCAGGCAGTGGGCGTAGTCCCAGCTCTTCATGCCGGGGTCGGCGGCCCAGCGCTCGTAGTCGAGCGGGTTGCCGCGCTGGAAGATCATCCCGTTGATGCTGCTCGAGCCGCCCAGCACCTTGCCGCGGGCGTGGTAGACGCGCCGGCCGCCCATGTGCGGCTCGGGCTCGGACTCGTATTTCCAGTCGTAGAAGCGGTTGCCGATGGGGAACATCAACGCGGCCGGCATGTGGATGAAGACGTCCCACAGGTAGTCGGGACGCCCTGCCTCCAGCACCAGCACCGACGTCGAGGGGTCGGCGCTCAGCCGGTTGGCCAGGGCGCTTCCGGCGGAGCCGCCGCCCACGATGACGAAGTCGAACCTCAACGCGGAATCCAGTCCTTCCACACGATCTTGTTCTCTTGCACCCACCGCTCGGCGGCCTCTTCGGCGGTCATCCGCTCGTTGATCATGTCGCTCGCCACGGCGTTCTGGTCGTCGTTGGTCCAGGTGAAGTTGCGGACCAGCTCGTACGCCTGCCCGCCCGTCTCCGCGAACCGCCGGCTGACGATCTTGTCCAGCAGGTACGGCGGATAGTCGCAGGCGACCTTCGCCGGGTCGCTGTCGCAGCCGACGGCGTAGGGCGGCAGCGCGACCTTGACGAGTTTGATCTTGCTGAAGAGCCATTGCGGTTCGTAGAAATACATCAGCAGCGGCGTCCGATTCTTCGTCGCCTCCTGCGCCGCCTTGATGAGCGCCGCCTCGCTGCCGGAGTAGACGACCTTGTAATTGAGCCCGAGATTCCTGACGAGAGCCTCGTCGTTGGTGACGAATGTCGGGTCTCCGTCGAGCACTTGTCCGGCATTTCCGGTTTTGTCGGTCCGGAAGAGGGTGGCGTACTTATTGAGGTTTCGGTAGTCCGTAATGTCGGGATACTTCTTGGCCATCCACTCGGGCACGTACCACCCGATGACGCCTTTGTTGCCCGTCAGCCCCGCCGACAGCGCGACCTTCTTCTCCTCGATGTACTCCTTCTTCAGGTCGTTGTGACCCCAGCTCTCCACGATCACGTCGACCTTGCCCGACTCGAAATCCCGCCAGGACTGGTCCTCTTTCACGGCCCGCTTGTTCACCTTGTAGCCCAGCTCGTGCTCCAGCAGGTAGCCGAGCACGGCGGCCTGGGCCTCGTACCCCACCCAGCCATGCACGTCGATGTTCACGGTCCCCTTGGCCTGGGCCGTGGTCTCGGGCTCACCGCTGGAGCAGGCGGTCAGCAGCAGGGCCGCGACGAGCGGGCCGGCGAGCGTCTTCATTCGGATCATGATGAGGTCTCCGTGTGGGCGCCTCGGACCGCCCGCCCGCCGGGGCGGGCGCGCGGCCATGGGGGTCAGGAGGGGGTCACTTGGGGATCCAGGCCTGCCACTTGGCGGGGTTGGCCTCGACCCACTTCTTGGCGGCTTCCTCGCCGGTCATGCCGCCGTTCGTCATGTCGTCGGCCACGGCGTTCTGGTCCTCGTTGGTCCAGTTGAAGTTCTTGATCAGCTCGTACGCCTTGCCGCCGGACTGCGCGAACTTCGTGCTGACGATCTTGTCGAGGTCCATCTCCGGGTAGTCGCAGGCCACCTTCTTCGGGTCGGCGTCGCAGCCCTCGGTGTACGGCGGCAGGTTCACCCGGACCAGCTCGGTCTTGCTGAACAGCCAGTGCGGGTCCCAGAAGTAGAACAGCAGCGGCTTCTTCTGCTCCTGCGCCTGCTGGGCGCTCTTGATCAGGGCCGCCTCGCTGCCGCCCACCACGACCTTGTAGTCGAGCTTGAGGTTCTTGATCAGCGCCTCCTCGTTGCTGACGTACGAGGGGTCGCCGAACAGCAGCTGGCCCTTGCCGCCCGACTCGGAGGTCTTGAACAGGTCGGCGTACTTGTTGAGGTTCTTGTAGTCGGTGATGTCGGGGTGCTCGTCGGCCATCCACTTGGGGATGTACCAGCCGATGACGCCCTTGTTGCCGGTCGAGCCGGCCTCCTGCGCGGTCTTCTTCTCCTCGATGAACTGCTTCTTCAGGTCGGGGTGACCCCAGTTCTCGATGATGACGTCGACGTCGCCGGTCTCGAAGCCCTCCCAGGCCAGCTGCTCCTTGATCTCGGGCAGCTCCACCTCGTAGTTCAGCTCGTTCTTCAGCAGGTACGCCACGACGTTCGCGCTGGCCTCGTACCCGACCCAGGGGTTGATGGCGATCTTCACGGTCCCGGCGGACCCGCCGGAGGCGCTGGCCCCGGCCGCCGGCGCGGAGGCGCTGGGTGAGGTCTCCACGGTGGCCCCGCCGCAACCGGCGGCGAGCCCCAAGGCGAGCAGGCCTGCGAGCAGGCGAATCTTCATGTGAACTTCCTCTTTCGGGGGGACGGGCGCCTGGTGTCGGCGCCCTGCGTGATGCGGTCGAGCATGACGCCGAGCAGCACGGTCGCGATGCCGGCCACGAAGCCCATGCCGAAGTCGGTCCGCTGGGAGAAACCGGCGACCACGTCGTAGCCGAGGGCACCCGCCCCGACCAGACCGCCGACGACGACCATGGCCAGCGTCATCACGATGCCCTGGTTGGCCGCGAGCAGGATGGCCCGCCTGGCCATCGGCAGCTGCACCTTCCACAGCAGCTGGCCGGAGGTGGAGCCGGCCGAGGTGGCGGCCTCGACGACGGTCGCTGGCACGCCCTTGATGCCGTCCTCGACCAGGCGCACCACCGGCGGCACCGCGTAGATGATGGACGCGAAGATCGCGGTGAACCGGGTGGTGCCGAACAACGCCAGCGCCGGCAGCAGGTACACGAATGCGGGCATGGTCTGCGCGGCGTCCAGCAGCGGGCGCTGGATGGCGGAGTAGCGCGGCGAGCGGGCCGCCGCCACGCCGAGCAGCAGCCCGATGAGCAGCGTGACCAGCACCGCGACGGCGACCGTGGTCATCGTCTGCATGGTGTGCTCCCACACGCCGAGCAGCGCGATGCCGAGCAGGCAGGCCAGCGCGATGAGCGCCGGGCGCGTGCCGCTGACCCGCCAGGCGAGGCTCAGCACCGCGAGCGCGACCAGCCACCACGGCGCGGCGGTGAGCAGCGACTCCAGCGGGTTGAGCAGCGCGTGCGAGGTGACGTCCTTGATGAACGTGGTGACCGGGTACCAGCTCGTCTCGGCCCAGCTCACGGCCGCGTTGACCTCGGCCACGACGTTCACCGTCAGGCTCTCCGGCCAGATCGGCGGCAGCACGGGGATGAGCGCGAGCCCGGCCAGGCCCAGCACGCCCGCGCCGACGAGGTCGGTCCTGCGCAGCTTGGCGTGCGCGTCGCGGCGGGCGACCGCCATCATCATCCGGTCCAGCATCACCGCCATGATCACGATGGCCACGCCGGCCGGGAGCATGATGCCGACCTGTGCCCGCGACAGGCCGCGGAGGATGTCGCCGCCCAGGCCGGGGGCCGAGATCAGGTTCGCGATGACCACCATTGACAGCGCCATCATGATGGTCTGGTTGATGGCCAGCGCCATCGTGGAGCGGGCCAGCGGCAGATAGACCTTGAACAGCGTCTGCCGCCTGGTGGCGCCCAGCGAGGTGGACGCCTCGACCGCCGTGGGGGAGACCGACGAGATCGCCAGCGCGGTGATGCGGATGGCGGGCGGGATCGCGTAGATCATCGTGGCGATGGCGCCCGCGGGCGCCCCGATGTGGAAGAACAGCGCGAGCGGCGCCAGGTAGGCGAACGTCGGCATGATCTGCATGACGTCGAGCACGGGGGTGATCGCCCGCCGCGTCCGCGCGGACAGGCCCGCCCACACCCCGATCGGGATCCCGATCGCCAGCGACAGCAGCACCGCCACCCCGACCAGGGCCAGCGTGTCGACGCTCGACTCCCACAGCCCCAGCACGCCGAACGCGCTCACCCCACCGAGCGCGAGCAGCGCGATCCGCCAGCCGCCCGCCAGCCAGGCCAGGGCGCCCATGACACCGGTGATGCCGGGCCAGCCGAGCGCGTACAGGGTGGTATGGAACAGGGTGTAGAGCTGGCCCACGAAGAGCCTGATGTAGTTGAGGAAGTACAGGAAGAGCGGGTTGTCGTTGCGGTGGTCGTCGATCCACTCGCGCAGCTCGGTCACCGCGAGGAACTGCGGCGCCTCCTTGTCGTGCGGCAGCGTCCCCGAGCCACGAAAGACCAGGTACGCCGCCACGAACAGCACCGCCACCCCGGCGGGGGCCGCCCACCTCGGCAGGCCGAGCCTGGAGGGCGTGGTGACGGCCGTGCTGCTCATGCCGGCGCCTTCACGGCGGGGTCCTGACCGGCCAGGAAGCCCAGTAAGTCGACCCGGTCCACGACGCCGGCCAGCTCGTCGCCGTCCACGACCTTGATCGGGCGGGAGGAGCCCGACGCGACGCCGACGGCGTCCTTGATGACGGTGGTGACCGGAAGCTCGGGGCCGTCGAGCGGCTCGCCCGGCTCGGGGTCGCGGCAGATCCAGCGCAGGGTCAGCACGTGGCTGCGCGGCACGTCGCGGACGAAGTCGGCCACGTAGTCGTCGGCCGGCGCGCCCACGAGCTCCTCCGCCGTGCCGAGCTGCACGATCGAGCCCGCCCGCATGATCGCGATGCGCTCGCCCAGCTTGAGCGCCTCCGACAGGTCGT
Organism: Nonomuraea sp. NPDC049419; assembly: GCF_040676995.1. NCBI lineage: Bacteria > Bacillati > Actinomycetota > Actinomycetes > Streptosporangiales > Streptosporangiaceae > Nonomuraea > Nonomuraea sp. NPDC049419. Next base: position 1,116,057 of record NZ_JBFAQB010000001.1, read on the forward strand.
GGGTGATGAAGACCATCGTCTTGCCGACCTCGCGGTGCAGCCTGATCACCTCGGCCTGCATGTCGCGCCTGATCAGCGGGTCGAGCGCGCTGAACGGCTCGTCGAACAGCATCACCTGGGGCTCCACGGCCAGCGCCCTGGCCAGCCCGACGCGCTGCTGCATGCCGCCGGAGAGCTGGTCGGGGTAGGCGTCGGCGTAGCCGTCGAGGCCGACGAGCGAGAGGATCTCGGCGGCCCGCGCGTGCCTGCCGGCCTTCGCGGCGCCCTGGATCTCCAGCCCGTACGCCACGTTGTCGATGACCTTGCGGTGCGGCAGCAGGCCGAAGTGCTGGAAGACCATGCTGACCTGGTGGCGGCGGATCTCGCGCAGGCGGGCGGGGGAGGCGGCGCCGATGTCCTCGCCGGCGATCGTCACCCGGCCCGCGGAGGGCTCGATGAGCCTGGTGAGGCAGCGGACGAGGGTGGACTTGCCGCTGCCCGACAGGCCCATGACGACGAAGACCTCGCCGGGGCGTACCTCGAAGCTCACGTCGCGGACGGCGGCGGTGCAGCCGGTCTTCTCCCTGAGCGCGGCAGGGTCCAGATGTCTGTCATCACTGTCCAGCACCTTTTGCGCCTTCGGCCCGAAGATCTTCCAAAGGCCCGCAACGGTGATTGCCGCGTTGCCGGGAGAATCTCCCACCCTCGCCTCCTCGTTTGACGTGGCTCAACATATGTGGTGAATAGCGTGATTCTCAACGGCGTGACCTTCCGGAGATCACTGCGCGCCGGTCGTGTTACGCGATTGGAACGAGCAAATCGCCCATAAGGGGACATTTATTGCGTTGAAGGTTTATTTCATGCCACGAGCACTTCCCGCATGGAGCGCCAGCTTCTATCCTCATGAGTCACGCAGACCATCATTTGTCGCGTTATGTTCGCTTGGCCACAAGCCATGTGATGTGTTCCAATTACCCGGCACTTGCTGATTTCCCCAGGGCACACGGCCCGCATATAGGCCGATTCGACGAGGTGCGTTCGGTGAGTACACAGGTGGGCGTCAGGCAGGCCAGCGAAGGTGGCTGGCGGCTGCGCAATTGGCGTGTCCGCGCGCGGCTCGTGGCCCTCATCCTGGTACCGACCGCCGCCGCCGTCCTGCTCGGCGGCGTCCAGGTGCTCAACTCGACCTCCGCCGCCTCCGACTACGCCAGAACGAACCAGTTCGCCCGCCTGTCCGCCGAACTCGGCGAGTTCACCCACCTCGTCTCCGCCGAGCGCGCCAGGACCGCCTGGTACATCGCCCGCGACCGGCCCGCCGACGCCTTCGCCGAGGTGCAGTCCCACATGGCGCAGGCCGACCTGTCCGCCAAGCAGGTACGCGACGTCGCCCAGGCCCTGCTCGCCGACGCCACCGGCCGCACCGCCGACCAGCTGGAGAACCTGCTCAACCGGCTCAACGACCTGACCTCCCTGCGCCGCCAGGCCCTGGACGCCAACCTGCTGCCGGGACCGGCCGTCGAGCTCTACACCGTGATCGTCAACGGCCTGCTGTCGGTGCACAACGAGCTGGTCAAGGGCAGCGTGGACGACGAGCTGTTCCGCCAGACGCGCATGCTCGACGCGCTCGCACGGGCCAAGGAGAGCGTGTCGTACCAGCAGGCCCTCGTCGTCGTGGCGCTGGTCGAGGGCGCGTTCGAGCCGGAATCGCTCAAGCGGCTGCTCGGCGAGCAGTCCAGGGAGGCCAACGAGCGCAGGGGCTTCGCCGCCGAGGCCACCGCGGAGGAGCGCCGCTTGTTCGACGAGACCGTCAACGGCCGCTCCGCCGACCGCATGCTGTTCCTGCGCGAGCTGGTGCTCATCAGGGCCACCACCGGGCTGCCGCTGCGCGGCCTCGACCTCGCCAGGAAAGACGACGCCAAGGAGTGGTTCGACGCAGTGAGCGTGGTCGTCGACTCCATGCGCAAGGTCGAGCAGCGGCAGGCCGAGGGCATCGTGCAGCGCAGCGAGGCGCTCAGCTCCGACGAGCGGCAGCGCGCCGTCATCACCGCCGCCGCCGTGCTCGCCCTGCTCGTGGCCGTGCTGCTGATCACGACCGGGGTGGCGCGCTCCCTCGTACGCCCCCTGCGCCGCCTGCGCGGCGAGGCCCTGGAGATCGCCGGCAGGCGGCTGCCCGACTTCGTCCAGCACCTGCGCGAGTCCCGCGACGGCGCGGTGAACGCCGAGGTGCCGCCCATCGGCATCTTCACCAAGGACGAGGTGGGCGAGGTCGCGCGGGCCTTCGACGAGGTGCATCGGGAGGCCGTGCGGCTGGCCGGCGACGAGGCCAAGCTGCGCTCCAACGTCAACGCCATGTTCGTCAACCTGTCCAGGCGCAGCCAGACCCTGGTCGAACGGCAGCTCACGCTGATCGAGAAGCTGGAGCGCGGCGAGCGCGACGACGCCAGGCTCGGCGACCTGTTCAAGCTCGACCACCTCGCCACCCGCATGCGGCGCAACAGCGAGAACCTGCTCGTCCTCGCCGGCCAGGAGGCCGCGCGCAAGTGGACGGAGCCGGTCGAGCTGATGGACATCGTCCGGGCCGCGCTGGGCGAGGTCGAGAGCTACGACCGGGTCAGCATCCAGGTCCAGTCGGACGTCGCCATCGCCGGGCAGGCCGTCACCGACGTGGTGCACCTGCTCGCGGAGCTGGTCGAGAACGCCGTGTCGTTCTCCTCCCGCGACACCAAGGTCATCATCTCCAGCAGCCGCATCGACGGCGGCAGCCTGCTGCTGTCGGTCACCGACCACGGCATCGGCATGACGCCCGACGAGCTGGCCGAGGCCAACTGGCGCCTGGCCAACCCGCCCGTCGTGGACGTGTCGGTGTCGCGGCGGATGGGCCTGTTCGTGGTCGGCCGGCTGGCGCTGCGGCACAACATCAGGGTGCAGCTGCGGCGGCAGGACATCGGCGGGCTGACCGCCATGGTGCTGATCCCGCCCGCGCTGCTCACCGGCGTGCCGGGACCGGTGCCGGGAGCGGGACAACGGCACCGGGCACCTCGTCCGACCAGCGGGCCGACCAGCGGGCCGACCCACGGGCCGGCCAACGGGCCGACGAACGCGCCGTCGGCGCACGCGGCCCCTGCTCCCCGGTCCATGCCGTCGTTCTCCGGCGGACATCCGTCCTTCGACACCGCGGCCCCGCCGTCGTACGAGAGCGTCCCGTCCTACAACGCCACTCCCCCCGCGAGCCACGACGCGGCCGACTCGTCGTGGTTCAGCGTCACCCACACCCACTCGCACTCGGTGGAGCAGGCGGCGCCGGAGCCGGTGACGTCCTTCCCCGACCCGCTGAGCGCGCCCGCCGCCGAGCTGGGCATCGCCCCGCCGCAGGAACCCCCAGCTCAGGAGCCTGCTGTCGAGGTGAGCAGCTGGTTCAGCAGGTCGGCGCCCACCGCCGACCACCGCGACCCGTCCTGGTCGTCCCCCGCCGACCAGGGCTGGCAGGCCGCGGGCGCCGCCGCCGAGCCGGTCAGGAACGGCACCACGAACTCCGGCTTGCCGAAGCGGACCCCGCGCGCGAACCTGGTACCGGGGACCGCGAACCCGCAACCTCCGCCCGTTCCCGCTCCTCCGGTGTCCCCTGACCGACTGCGCAGCCGGCTCGCCAGCTACCAGCAGGGCGTACGCAAGGGACGCGCCGAGCTCGAGGAGGACGCATGAAGGAGCTGAGCCAGGCCGCCAGAGACGTCAACTGGCTGGTCACCGGCTTCGTCGAAGAGGTCCCCGGCGTGGCGCACGCGGTGGTGGTCTCGGCCGACGGGCTCCCCATGGCCTACTCCAGGGGCTTTCCCCAGGATCGCGCCGACCAGCTCGCCGCCATCGCGGCCGGTCTGGTGAGCCTGACGGCGGGGTCGGCGCGGGTGTTCGGCGGTGGCGAGGTCACTCAGACCCTCGTGGAGATGCAACGCGGTCTGCTGCTGGTGATGGCGATCAGCGACGGATCCTGCCTCGCGGTGCTGGCCGCGCCCGACTGCGACATGGGCCTGGTCGCCTACCAGATGACGATCCTGGTCGAGCGCGCGGGGCAGGTGCTCACCCCTGCCGTGCGAGCGGAGCTGTCCTCCGTGCGTCCCTGGTGATGGGAGTGAACCTTGGCATCGTGGCACAACGGGGAAGAGGAGCCCGAGCGCAGTTCGCTCGTCCGCATGTACGCCGTCACCGGCGGCCGCACCACGCCACGGACGAACCTCGCCATGGAGGCCCTCGTGTCGTCGGCCACCTCGGCGCAGCTGGGCATGACGTACACGCGGGAGTACCGTGCCATCAGCGAGCTGTGCCGCCAGGTGCGTTCGGTGGCGGAGATCTCGGCGCTGCTCAGCGTGCCCCTCGGGGTGGCGCGGGTGCTGGTCGCCGACATGGAGGCGGACGGGCTGGTCAAGGTGTACCAGCCTCAGCTTGAGGCGGGCCTGCCTGACAGGGGCCTGCTCGAAAGGGTGCTCAGTGGACTTCGAAGGCTCTAGCCGGCTCACCTCCACCAAGATCGTCGTGGCGGGCGGATTCGGCGTGGGCAAGACCACGTTCGTCGGCGCGGTGTCGGAGATCATGCCGCTCACGACCGAGGCCGTGATGACCGACGCCTCGACCGGCATCGACGACCTGGGCCACACGCCGGGCAAGACGACCACGACCGTCGCGATGGACTTCGGCCGGCTCTCGCTGGCCCAGGACCTCATTCTCTATCTGTTCGGCACGCCGGGGCAGCACCGGTTCTGGTTCATGTGGGACGACCTCGTGCGCGGCGCGATCGGGGCCGTCGTGCTGGTCGACTCGCGGCGGCTGGCCGACAGCTTCCCCGCCGTCGACTACTTCGAGAACTCCGGCATCCCGTTCATCATCGGGCTGAACGGCTGGGACGGCGAGTTCCCGCACGCCGAGCACGAGGTGCGGGAGGCGCTGACGATCTCCGGGCACGTGCCGATCGTGCGGACGGACGCGCGGGCCCGGCCCGCGGTCAAGCACACGCTGATCACGCTGGTGGAGCACGCGCTCACCGTACGGTCGGCATGAGGCCCCGCTACCGCGCCGACCACCAGTAGGCCGCCACCAGCTCGGCCACCAGCGTCTCCGTGAGCAGCGCGACGTCGGGGTCGTCGTCGTGGACGTAGCGGATCGCCGTGGCGGCGTCCTTCACCTCGCCGCCCACGGTGACCACCGTCGAGCCGCGCTCGCGCACCCAGTCCATGGCCTGCTCGTCGTAGCGGGATCCGGGGAAGAGCAGGGCGCGGTAGTCGAGCGTCTTGGTGAGGTAGACGTCCACGTGCGACCAGTCGCCGCTCTCGCAGGCGTCGGCCGGGCGGCGCGGGCCCTCCCTCAGCATCAGCGCCGACTGCTCGGCCGACGACAGGCGCTCGGCGGGGGCGATCGTGTAGACGCCGTGCGGGCCGTCGAGCAGCTCCATGGTCAGGGGCAGCCACTCGTCCCTGCGCTCCAGCAGGTCGGCGGTGGCTTCGGCGGCCCGCTCGACCAGGGCCGGCAGGTCGTGCGCGCGGCCGGTGAGCCGGCTCTCCAGGGCGAGCAGCAGGGCCAGCGTGTGCTGGAACGTACGGCAGGCGACTCCGCCGCGCTCCTCGCCCGCCCGCATCTCCACCACCAGGTCGGCGCCCTGCGTGATCGGGGAGCCCGGCTGGTTGGTGAGCGCCGCGACGAAGGAGGGGCCGCCCGCGTACGCCTCGATCGCGTCGAGCGTCTCGCGGCTGCCGCCGGTGGCCGAGATCGGCACGACCAGGGTGCCCTGGGCCGGTGGAAGTGCGATGGCGGCGGAGGCGTATTCGGCGAAGGCGGACACCCCGGCGGCGCGCAGGCGCCGTGCGGCCACGCCCGCCGCGTAGCGGGAGCTGCCCATGCCGAGGAACAGCACCCGGTCGACGCCCTGCGGCAGCCCGGCCCAGGGGTCGGCCGTCCTGAGCGTGGCGGCGAGGTCCGCCAGCGCCTGCGGCTTAAACTCCAGGTCGGTCAGGTAGAGCTCGGATTTCACGCGATGTTCTCCTCAGGTTTCCGCGCCGGGTTCGGCGCGGGGGTCGCCGCGGGGGTGGATGCGGCCGTCTTTCGGGCGTCGTACCAGGTGTGCAGGACACCCATCGGGGCGTAGCGCCAGCGGGGCAGGTGGCGGGCGGCGTAGATCAGCTCGCGGCATTCCTGCTCCACCTCGAACGGCCGGATCAGCCGCTCGTCCAGCAGGTCGGGACGGTGCCGCGCGGCCAGCCGGTCGCGGTAGGCGGCGAGCAGCCCGGCGCGGGCGCGGCGGGCCCACGCGGCGGCCTGGTCAGGAGGGGTGCCGCGGCGCTTGATCGCGACCTGGGCCACGTGTTCCAGACTGGTGGTGAGCTGCGCCACGTCACGGGCGGCCGGCTGGCGGGGGTCGGCGTCGGCCACCGTGGGGTTGCCGTCGAAGTCGATGACCGCGTAGCCGTCGCGCCACTGGAGAATCTGACCGACGTGCAGGTCACCGTGAATCCTGATCAGCGGCGTGGTGACGGGCGTGGTCACAGACGCGGTCAGGGCGCCCAGTTCCCGCCGCATGACCTCGGCCTGCTCGGCAAGCCAGGCCCCGTCCTCACCGCCGGTCACCGCCAGTGCCTCGGACAGCGCCGCCTCCGCCCGCTCCACAAGCCCCGCCGCAGGCGCCGGGCCCGCCGCGGGTGCGGCGCCCGGTCCCGTTGCGGCCCCCTCCGCGTGCGCGACCTCGGAGGTCGTAGGGGAATGGGGGAGGGTGGAGAGGGCGAGGTGGAGGTCGGCGGTGAGGCGGCCGACAGCGGCGGCGAACGCGGTGGTGCCGGCGACGGCCTCGTCCACGCACCACTCCCAGCCGTCCCTGGCGTCCGGCAGGTAACCGGTCACCAGGGCGAGGAGGTGTTCGCGGCCGTTCACCACGCCGGTCAGAGCCGCGTAAGGAGGGGCGGTGTCGTTGAATCCGGCCTCAACCAAATGGGCGAGGATGTCGGGGGTGGGATGCGGCAGCGGCGCGGGAGGGGTGAGCCACTTCACCACGACGCGCTCGTCCACGATCACCGAGTGGTTCGTCTGATCCACGTGTGCACCGAAATCGCGCTCACCTGGGACCCCAGTGTGGAGATCTGCAGAGCCGTACGAGAGGGTGGGCAACGGCAGAAATCGTCGCACGGACAGCGGCTCCGGCGCCTCCTCCCCGAGGTGTGCCACGAGAGCGGCGCTGAGCCCGCGATCTCGTGGGGTGAGCGGCCTCTCACCGAGCGAGATCACTCGTCGGCGTATTGAATCCCAATTCAACTCGTGGACCAAACTTCCAGGTAGCAATGTCATGAAAAGTCTTGCTCATGTTGATTTCTGCTGCAACACTCCTGCTCTGGTCGGCTGTGTCCGGTAAGGTCGCGCGACCCCTCTTACATCTCAATTTCAGAAGGAGTAGCGGCCGTGTCCCGTTCCCGGTTCACCCGTCGTCTCCCGGCCACCGTCGCGGTGGTCGGCCTCGCGCTTGCCGTCGCGGCGTGCGGCGGTGGGGCCTCGTCAAGTTCACAGGAGACGACGGGGGCGGCGGCCGAGCTCAAGCCCAACGCGGACCTGACGAAGCAGTCGTTGCAGGTCACGGTCTGGGACGGCTACTTGCCCAAGGAGCTGGCCGACAGGGTCAAGTCGACCCTCAAGGTCAAGGACATCAAGATCCAGCTGCACGACACCAACGAGACGGCGATGACCAAGCTCACCGCCCCCGGTGACAGCGGCATCGACGTGGCGTTCGTCTCCGGCCAGTACGCCCAGGCGCTCAACGCCATGGGCCTGCTGGAGCCGATCCACCCCGAGCTGATCCCCAACCTGGCCAACCTCTACCCCGAGGCCACCCAGCTGTCCTACGACAAGGGCAACAAGTACTCCGTGCCCTACACCTGGGGCACCACCGGCATCTGCTACCGCAAGGACCTCGTGAAGAAGGTCCCGGACAGTTGGAACGATATTCTCAAGCCTCCGGCCTGGGCCGAGAAGAAGGTCACCATGATGACCACCGAGCGCTGGCTGGCCCTGCCCGCGCTCAAGGCCCTCGGCTACTCGGTCAACACCGACAAGGACGAGGAGATCGAGAAGGCCCGCGAGCTGCTGGTCGAGCAGAAGCCGCACCTGCTCACCTACGACGACACCACCTTCGGTGACCGCCTGACCAACGGCGAGGCCGTCATGGTCGAGGCGTGGGACGGCTGGTGCCCGACCACCGACCCCAAGGGCAACATCGGCTTCGCGAACCCGAAGGAGGGCAGCGACCTCTGGGTGGACACCATGGTGATCCTGAAGTCCTCCAAGAACAAGGAGGCCGCGCACGCCCTGATCAACTACATCCTGAGCCCCGAGGTGCACAGCTGGGCGGCCGTGAACATCAACTACAAGGTCCCCAACAAGGCGGCCATGGAGCAGGTGAAGATCCCCAAGGGCTCGCTGCTCGGCATCGCGCCGGACAAGCTGCTCGACGGTGAGTCGATCATCGACCTGGGCCAGGCGTCCACCAAGTACACCCGCCTGTCCGCCGACATCCAGGCGAAGTAGTTGTCGTTGTAGTGAAGTCAGAGGTCAAGGCCCGGCCGGCGTCCCGTTCCCGAGGGCGTCGGCTGGGCGCGTTCGTGTTCCTGACGCCCGGGCTCGCCTACTTGCTGGTGCTGCTGCTGGTGCCGCTGGCGCTGGTGCTCAGCTACACGGTGTTCCAGCGGGGGCGCTTCGGCGGCGTCGTCTACGAGTTCACCACCGAGAACTTCAGCCGGCTGATCGACCCGCTCTACTTCGGCGTGGTGCTGCAGTCGCTGAAGATCGCGGCGGTGACGACCGTGATCGCGTTGCTGATCGGCTATCCGACGGCGTACCTGATCGCGCAGCTGCCGCGCAAGTGGAAGACCATCGCGCTGGTCGCCGTCGTGCTGCCGTTCTGGACGAACTTCATCATCCGCGTCTACGCGTGGATCATCCTGCTGAGCGGCCCGGGGCTGATCAACAGCGCGCTGAACGTCTTCGGCATCGAGCCCCTTGAGCTGCTCTACAACGACGGCGCGATCGTGACGGGGCTGCTGTACTCGTACCTGCCGCTCATGGTGCTGCCGCTGTACGCCGCGATCGAGCGGCTCGACCCGCAGCTGCGGGAGGCGTCGGCCAACCTGGGCGCGTCGGCGTTCACCACGTTCAGGAAGGTCACGCTGCCGCTGACCATTCCCGGCGTGCTGACCGGGAGCATGTTCGTGTTCGTGCCGAGCCTGGGCAACTTCGTCATCCCCGAGCTGCTCGGCGGCAGCAAGTCGATCATGGTGGGCAACCTCATCAGGCAGCAGTTCCTGACCGCGCGCGACTGGCCGTTCGGCTCGACGCTGGCGCTGGCGGTGATCGCGATGCTGATCGTGCTGCTCATGATCCAGGCATGGGTGACGCGCCGTGCGTAGGTCAAAGCTCCTGTACGTGCCGTTCTGGGCCACGTACGTCTTCCTCTACCTCCCGATCGCCGTCCTGGTGGTCATGTCGTTCAACGCGGGCGACTCGGCGTACAGCTTCGACGGCTTCAGCCTCAAGTGGTACGGCGAGCTGGTCCGCGACGACCGGGTCCTGTCCGGCGTGGTGAACACGCTGATCGTGGCCGCCGGCTCCACGGTGATCGCCACCGTGCTCGGCACGCTGCTGGCCGTCGGCCTGGTCCGGCACACCAGGTCCAAGGTGCTCGAAGCGGTCGCGCTGATGCCCGCCGTGCTGCCCGACCTGGTGATCGCCATCGGCCTGCTGATCCTGTACGGGACGATCCAGCTCACGCTCGGCCTGTACTCGGTCGTGCTGGCCCACGGCGTGTTCGCGATGGCGTTCGTGGCGGCGGTGGTGCGCACCCGGCTGACGGGCGCGGACACGTCGCTGGAGGAGGCGTCACGTGACCTCGGCGCGGGACCGGTCACCACGTTCATGAAGATCACGCTGCCGCAGCTGATGCCGGGCATCGTGGCCGGCGCGCTGCTGGCGTTCACGCTGTCGCTGGACGAGTTCGTGATCGCGTTCTTCACGATCGGCAACAGCGAGCAGACGCTGCCGATCGTTATCTACTCCATGATCCGATTCGGGGTCACTCCGAAGATCAATGCGCTGGCCGCGATCGTGCTGCTGGTGAGCTTCACGGCCGTGATCGCCGGGCAGCGCCTGACCAAGATCGGGGAATCGCGTGCTCGAGATTGACGGGATCACCCGGAAGTTCGGCAGTGTCACCGCGCTGGACGACGTCTCGCTGGAGATCGAGCAGGGGGAGTTCTTCGCCCTGCTCGGCCCCTCCGGCTGTGGGAAGACCACGCTGCTGCGCATCATCGCCGGGTTCGAGACGCCCGACGCGGGCGGTGTCACGCTCGACGGGGAGGACCTGCTGGCCAAGCCGCCGAACCGGCGGCCGATCAGCCTCATGTTCCAGTCGTACGCGCTGTTCCCGCACATGACGGTGGCGAAGAACGTCGCGTACGGGCTGGAGCGGGAGAAGCTGCCCCGCCAGGAGGTCAGGCAGCGCGTCGGCGAGGTGCTGGAGACGGTGGGCCTGTCGGCGCACGCGGGGCGCAAGCCCGCGCAGCTGTCCGGCGGCCAGCGGCAGCGCGTGGCGCTGGCCCGTTCCATCGTCAAGCGGCCCCGGCTGCTGCTGCTCGACGAGCCGCTGTCGGCCCTGGACAAGAAGGTCCGCGCCGACATGCAGCTGGAGCTCAAGCGGCTGCAGCACGAGGTGGGCATCACGTTCGTGGTCGTCACGCACGATCAGGAGGAGGCCATGTCGCTGGCCGACCGCATCGCGGTCTTCGACAGCGGCCGGGTCTGCCAGGTGGACGAGCCCATCACCCTCTACGAGCGGCCCCGCTCGCCCTTCGTGGCCGATTTCGTCGGCGCCAACAACCTGTTCACCGGCACCGCGAGCGGCCTTGAGGGCATCAAGAGCACGACGTTCGGCATGCTCGCCGGTACGCCGCTGGACGAGCTGGAGGCGGGCGCGGAGGCGCTGCTGGCGGTCCGGCCGGAGAAGATCGAGCTGGCCGACGAGAGCGCCACCAGGGGGCTGTCGGGCACCGTGCTCGACGTCAGCTTCTTCGGCGGCGTCTCGCACCTGTCGGTGCAGGTCCAGGGGCAGGACAAGCCGGTGCTGGCCGCCGTCCAGGGCGCCAGCACGATCAAGGCGGGTGCCAAGGTCAAGGTGCGCTGGAACGCCGAGGACGCGGTCATCATGGCGGCCGGTCAGTGAACCAGGTCGTTACCCGTCGCCGCGCGGGCGTAGGACAGGATCAGCTCGGCCGCCTCGGCCGGGCCGATCAGGGGGTGCCTGGCGGTGATGCGGTAGCCGTAGGCGTCCTCCAGGGCCACCAGGTTGCGGGCGATCGTCACCGAGTCGGCGCTCAGCCTGAAGACGCCCAGCGCGGCCCCGGTGTCCAGGATCGCCTGGTACATCGAGACCTGCCGGTCGTACAGGGAGGTGAGCAGCACGCCGTAGACCCGGTTACGGCCCGCGGCCCCGCCCAGCTCGTTGAGCAGGCGCACGTCCGGGTCGAGCGGCCCGGTGGGCAGCCCCGACCTGATCGTGACGACCAGCTTCTCGACCGGGTCGGTGATCGTGGCGAGCCGGCGCAGCCGCTGCTCGTAGAAGCGCTCCATGCCCGCCTGCTGCGCCTCGACCAGCAGCTCGCTGAGGTCGGGGTAGTGGTAGAGCACGGCGCCGGAGGTCAGCCCGGCCTCCTCGGCGACGTGCGAGAGCTGTACACCGTCGATGCCATGGCGGATGATGGCCCTGCGTGCGGCTTCGATCAAGTCGATGCGCCGGTCACTGCGGCTCTTGCGCTGAGCCACCCTCACCACCTTCACTCCTTAGGCCACTGTTCAGTTGGCCGTTGACCATAGTGCCCTTAACTTGACCTTCACGCTAGATCCGTTTTTGAATTCACCTTCAAAATGACGAGTTCTCCCGGAGCTTCGATGTCTCTCACCTTCCTGTTCATGCCGGAAAGCGCGTACGGACCGACCAACAACTCCATCGGCATCGGCGACATCCTGCGCAAGCGCGGCCACCGCGTCGTCTTCGCCGCCGAGGCCTCGTGGAAGGGCAAGCTCGAAGCGCTCGGCTTCGAGGAGGACCTCGTCGACCTGGCCCCGCCGTCCGAGGAGGAGCAGGACCCCGGCCAGTTCTGGAAGGACTTCATCCGCGAGACCGCGCCGGAGTACCGCAAGAGCACGCGCGAGCAGCTCGAGACCGTCACCAAGCCCATCTGGGCCGAGCTGATCGACGGGGCGAAATACTGCGAGCCGCAGCTCAAGGCCATCATCGAGCGGGTGAACCCGGACGTGATCATCGAGGACAACGTGCTCACGTTCCCGGCCCTCATCACCGCCGGCAAGAAGTTCGTGCGCATCGTCTCCTGCCAGCCGCTGGAGGTGCGCGGCCCGAACATCCCGCCGGTCTTCTCCGGCCTGCCCGCGGGCGACCGCTCCGAGTGGGACGCCTTCCGCGCCGAGTACGAGCGCACCCACCGCGAGCTGTGGACCGCCTACAACGCGTGGTGCGTCGAGCAGGGCACGCCGCCGCTGCCCGACCTCGACTTCATCCACGAGGGCGACCTGAACCTCTACGTCTACCCGGAGATCCTCGACTACGTCGCCGAGCGCCCCCTCGGCCCGACGTGGCACCGGCTCGATTCCTCGGTGCGCGAGACCGAGCAGGACTTCGAGCTGCCCTTCGAGCGCAACGAGCACGCGCTGATCTACTTCTCGCTCGGCTCGCTCGGCTCCGCCGACGTGGGCCTCATGCAGCGGGTGATCGACGTGCTGGGCACCACCCCGCACCAGTACGTCGTCTCCAAGGGTCCGCTGCACGAGGAGATCAAGCTGCACGACAACATGTGGGGCGAGGAGTTCCTCCCGCAGACTAAGATCATCCCACTGTGTGACTTGGTCATCACCCATGGCGGCAACAACACGACCACCGAGGCGCTGCACTTCGGCAAGCCGATGATCCTGCTGCCGCTCTTCTGGGACCAGTACGACAACGCCCAGAGGGTCGATGAGCTCGGTTACGGTGTCAGGCTCTCCACCTACACCTTCACCGACGAAGAACTCACAGGGGCGATCGCGAAGCTGCTCGGCGACACCGAGCTGCGGGCGCGGCTCGCCGCCGCGGGCGAGGAGATCAGGCGCCGCGACGGCCTGCGCAAGGCCGCCGACCTGATCGAGCAGCTCGGCCAGTAGCACGACCCGAAAGTTGAAGTCTTCCTCATGCGCGAACTGATCAACCCCGCCACCGGCCTGCGCTTCGCCGAGGTCCCTGACACGCCTGTCGAGGAGGTCGCGAAGGCGGTCTCGGCCGCGCGCGCGGCGTACGAGGAGTGGTCGCAGGCCACCCCCGGCGAGCGCGCCCGGGTGCTGCTGCGCCTGGCTGACCTGGTGGAGGCCGAGGCCGAGGAGCTGACCAGGCTGGAGGTCGAGGAGACGGGCAAGCCGGCGGCGGTCTTCCGCGACGGCGAGCTGCCCTTCGCCGTCGACAACCTGCGCTTCTTCGCCGGGGCCGCCCGGTCGCTGGAGGGCACGGGGGCCGGGGTGTTCAGCGCCGGCTACACCTCGGTCCTGCTGCGCCGCCCCGTCGGGGTGGTGGGGTCGATCGCGCCGTGGAACTTCCCGTTCGTGATGGCGGTCTGGAAGGTCGGTCCCGCGGTGGCCGCGGGCAACGCCGTGGTCATCAAGCCGGCTCCCCAGACCCCGCGTACGACCCTGCGCCTGGCCGAGCTGTTCGGCGCGGCGGGCGCACCAGAGGGCCTGGTGCAGGCGGTCACCGGCGGCGCCGAGGTCGGCCAGGCCCTGGTCACCGACCCCGGCGTGGACATGGTGAGCGTCACCGGCTCCACCGAGACCGGCCGCGCCGTCATGACCGGCGCGGCCGCCACGCTCAAGCGGGTCCACCTCGAGCTCGGCGGCAAGGCGCCCGCCCTGGTGTTCGAGGACGCCGATCTGGCGGAGATGGCCCGCGGCGTCGCCATGGGGGCGACGTACAACACCGGCCAGGACTGCACCGCGGCCACCCGCGTCTACGTCGCCAGGGAGGTCTACGGCGACGCGGTGGAGGCGATCAAGGAGACCCTGGCCGGCATCACCGCCGGCGACCCCTGGGACCCGGCGACGGACATCGGCCCGCTGATCTCCGCCGCGCATCGCGACCGCGTGCACGGCTTCGTGGAGCGGGCCGGAGGGCGCGTTCTGCACGGCGGCTCCCCGATCGGGGGCTCCGGCTTTTTCTATCCACCCACGCTTGTGACCGATGTCGCACAGACCAGCGAGATCGTCCAAGGTGAGCTGTTTGGACCGGTCCTGGTCGCGCTCCCGTTCGATGGCGAGGACGAAGCGGTCCGGCTGGCCAACGACACTAGATACGGTCTCGCCTCGTCGGTGTGGTCGCGTGACGTGGCTCGCGCGATGCGCGTATCACACCGGCTGGACGTGGGAGTGACCTGGGTCAACGACCACCTGCCCATCGCCAGCGAGGCTCCGCACGGCGGGGTGAAGGGCAGTGGGTTCGGCAAGGACATGAGCCAGGAGGCGGTGCAGGAGTACTCGGTGACGCGGCACCTGATGGTGAAGCATGCGGCACCGGCCGAGCGGGATTCGTTCCGCCCCGCCTGAAAACGTGGTGGCGCTATCGTGCCCAAAGTGCCTCTTTGGGCGCATGTGATGGGATATGTTCGGTTGGCCGATCTGGTACGGGTTGTGTTCCAATTACCCGGCCGGACAGAATCCCATGCGCCACACGCGTGTCTGATTTTCTTCGAGCACGTACCGGCGAGAGGTTGCGAGACTCAGTGAGGACGAAAGACCCCAGGCACACCAGGTCAGGGGAGTACACAGGCGGACGGTTCCGGCTGGCGAACTGGCGTGTGCGCTCAAGGCTGGTCGCGCTGATCCTCATCCCCACCGTCGTGGGTGTGCTGCTCGCCGGCGTCCAGCTGGCCAACGCCATCGGCACGAGCGCCGCGTACCAGCGGCTCACCCAGGTGGCCGAGCTGGTGCAGCGCGTCGGCGGCCTCAACCACGAGCTGGCCAGGGAGCGCACGCTCACCGCCTGGTACGTCGCCGACCGCCGCAGGGGCGGCCGCCTGGTGCAGCTCAAGACCCAGCGGCAGGCCACCGACAAGGCCAAGCAGCAGGTGCTGTCGGCCGCCGCGGCCATCGACGCCTCCCACTCC
This sequence comes from Nonomuraea sp. NPDC049419, assembly GCF_040676995.1. Lineage (NCBI taxonomy): Bacteria > Bacillati > Actinomycetota > Actinomycetes > Streptosporangiales > Streptosporangiaceae > Nonomuraea > Nonomuraea sp. NPDC049419. Next base: position 1,131,248 of record NZ_JBFAQB010000001.1, read on the forward strand.
GCCCGCGTGCTCGACGGTGTCAGGAACATGCGCCGCTGGCTCGAAGGTCTCGACAGCCTCCGGGAGTCGATGACGGGCAGCGTCCCCGCCCGAGCCGTCGTCGGCACCTACAGCACGATGATCGGGACGTTCTCCACGCTGCAGAGCGACCTCGGTGACGGTGTCAGCGACGACGCCCTCCAGGGTGACGTGGCCGCGCTCGGCTCGCTCCAGCGGATGAAGGAGGAGACCGCGCGCCAGCAGATCCTGCTCATCAACATGCAGGTGCAGCGCGGGACCAAGGTCGACAGCTCCGACTGGTCGGACTTCCTCGGCTCCTGGGACAAGCAGCAGACCGAGCAGACCTCGTTCGAGCTGGAGGCCGCCGCCCAGGACCTCAAGACCTACCGCGACACCGTCAAGGGCCCGCAGGTCGACCTCGCCGACGCCATGCGGCAGCGCGCGCTCGCTCAGGTGAGCGCCACCAACCGCATCCGCGACCTCGACGTCACCACCAACCGCGACCTCAACGAGTGGTACGAGAGCACCACCACCGTCGCCAACGCGATGCGCAAGGTCGAGGACGGCCTGGCCACGAAGATCGTGACGACGACCCGCGACCTGAGCGCGACCGAGCAGCGCAACGCCATCATCTCCGGTGCGCTGATCCTGGTCCTGCTGCTCCTGGTCCTCATCATCACCACCCGCGTGGCCGGCTCGCTGGTCCGCCCGCTGCGCCGGCTGCGTGCCGAGGCGCTGCAGGTCGCCACGACCCGGCTGCCCGAGACCGTCCGCGTGCTGCGCGAGTCGGGTGAGGGCGCGCAGGTGCCCGAGGTGCCGTCGGTCGGCGTCAACACCCGTGACGAGATCGGTGAAGTGGCGCGGGCGTTCGACGAGGTCCACCGCGAGGCGATCCGGCTGGCCGGCGACGAGGCCAAGCTGCGCGCCAACGTCAACTCGATGTTCGTCAACCTCTCCCGCCGCAGCCAGACGCTGGTCGAGCGGCAGCTGCAGCTCATCGAGGGCCTGGAGCAGGGTGAGGAGGACGAGCAGCGGCTCGCCAACCTCTTCCGCCTCGACCACCTGGCCACCCGCATGCGGCGCAACAGCGAGAACCTCCTGGTCCTCGCCGGCCAGGAGGCCGCGCGCAAGTGGAGCGAGCCGGTGCCGCTGGTCGACATCGCCCGCGCCTCGCTGTCGGAGGTCGAGGGCTACGAGCGGGTCCAGATCCAGATCCCGTCCGGCACCCAGATCGTCGGCCCCGCCGTCACCGACGCCGTCCACCTGCTCGCCGAGCTGATCGAGAACGCCATCTCCTTCTCCCCGCGCGAGAGCAAGGTCACCGTCACCAGCACCCCCGCCGAGGGCGGCGTGCTGGTCACGATCAACGACCAGGGCATCGGCATGAGCCAGGAGGAGCTGGCCGAGGCCAACTGGCGCCTGGCCAACCCGCCCGTCGTGGACGTGTCCGTCTCCCGCCGCATGGGCCTGTTCGTGGTCGGCCGCCTGGCCCTGCGCCACGGCGTCCGCGTCCAGCTCAGCATGCGCGAGCACGGCGGCCTGAGCGCCCTGGTGATGATGCCCGACATGCTCATCAGCAACGGGCAGGGCAACCAGCAGGGCCAGTACGAGGCGTTCACCACGTTCGACCCGAGCTCGCTCGGCCAGCCGTCGCGCAACGGTCACCCGTCGTTCGATGACATGCCCGACCAGGTGATGGACACGCAGTGGCCGGGCTCGCTGCCCGCGCCGGGCACCGGCAACTGGCCGTCGTTCGGCGAGCAGCCGCCGTCCTTCCCCGACCCGGCGCCGTCCGCGTTCGGCGACCAGCCGTCGGTCTTCGGCGGCGACCAGCCGCCCGCGTTCGGCGAGCCGCCGCGGCCCGAGGAGCCGCGCTGGCCGTCGTTCGCCGAGGAGACGCCCGCTCCGCAGAACAACGTGCCGCAGCAGTCCCTGGGCGAGCAGCGCTGGCCGTCCTTCGCCGACGAGCAGCCGCCCGCTGCCGAGCCGAAGCCGTTCGCGGAGAACCGGTGGCCGTCGTTCGCCGAGCAGCCGCCGCCCCTGCAGAACGACGAGCCGCAGTGGCCGTCCTTCGCCACGGAGCCGCCCCAGCAGCAGCCGCAGCAGGAGGAGCCGCGCTGGTCGTCGTTCGCCGACCCGGCGCCGCGCAGGTCGCTGTTCGAGTCGGACGACCGGGCCAAGCCCCAGTTCGGCGACGACTACCGCTCGCCGTTCGCCGACGAGCCCAAGCCGGCCGACCAGTTCGAGCAGAACGGGCACTCCGCCTACAACCCGTTCGGCCCCGGCGACTACTCCTCCCAGGACATGACCGGTCCGCTCCCCGCGGTGCGCAACTCGCCGATGGAGGAGCAGAACGAGGAGTTCCTGCCGATCTTCTCTTCGGTCGGGTCGGACTGGTTCCGCCGTCCCGACCCAGAGGTGCTCAAGCCGCGCCACGAGATCGAGCCCGAGTCCGAGCACGAGATCACCGCGGCGCACCCGCCGGTGACCGACGGACCGCCGCCGCAGGCGGCCGCTCAGGGCGGCCCGAACCAGAGCCCGGCTCAGGGCGGCGTGAGCAGGTCCGGGCTCCCGCAGCGCAAGCCGGGGGCGTCGGGCGTGGGCGCGTCCTGGTCGTCGCCCGCCGACTCCGGTTTCCAGGCCGCACAGGCCGCGGTCCAGCCGCAGCAGGCCGGCACGACGCCGTCGGGCCTGCCGCGCCGCGTCCCCAAGGCCAACCTGGTCCCCGGTACGGCCAGCCTGGCCGAGCCCCAGGCGACCTCACCAGCACCGCAGATCTCACCCGAGCGGTTGCGCAGCCGGCTCTCCAGCTTCCAGCAGGGTGTCCGGCAAGGCCGGGCGTTCACCCGCGGAGAAGAGAATGAGGAGGACAAATGAGAGAAATGAGCCAGGGAGCGCGCGGCATTAGCTGGCTGATCACGGACTTCGTGAACAACGTGCCAGGCGTCGCCCACACGGTCGTGGTGTCGTCTGACGGGTTGCCGCTGGCCTTCTCCGAGGGTTTTCCCAAGGACCGGGCCGACCAGCTGGCCGCCGTGGCCTCCGGCGTGATCTCCTTGACCCAGGGCGCCGCGCGGGTTTTCGAGGGCGGTATGGTGACCCAGACCGTTATCGAAATGCAGCGTGGGCTCTTGATGATCATGTCGATCAGTGATGGATCCTGCTTGGCCGTCCTGGCGGCTCCCGACTGCGACATGGGTCTGGTCGCGTACCAGATGACGTTGCTGGTCGAGCGGGCCGGTCAGGTGCTGACGCCGGCCGTACGCGCTGAGCTGCAAGCGGCCCGCCCCCGCTGAATCGGGCGGTGACAGGAGAACATGGTGTCAGGTCAGCAGGGTTGGGCTGGTGATAGCACTCCGCCGCATCCGGCGGCTCCCCGTCCGCAGAAGCCGAGCTCCTTGGTACGGCCCTATGCCGTGACCGGGGGGCGCACGGCGCCGCGGATGAAGTTCGCCATGGAGGCACTTGTGTCCTCCGTGACGTCTGAATACCAAGACATTTCCCTACTAAGTCCGGAGTATCAGGCGATCATTCAGCTGACTCGGAACGTCCGGTCGGTTGCCGAGATCTCCGCCCTTTTACGCCAGCCTCTTGGCGTGGTCCGGGTGCTGATCGCCGACATGGCGTCGGAAGGCCTGATCCGCGTGCACCAGCCTGCGCTGGACGCGGGAAAGCCGGACCTCAACTTGCTCGAAAGGGTGCTCAGTGGACTTCGCAGGCTCTAGCCCCGGCCTAACCTCGACGAAGATCGTCGTGGCCGGGGGCTTCGGCGTGGGGAAGACGACATTCGTGGGTGCGGTCTCGGAGATCCTGCCGCTCACCACGGAGGCGGTCATGACGGACGCCTCGGCGCACGTCGACGACGTCTCGCTCACGCCGAACAAGACGACCACGACCGTCGCGATGGACTTCGGCCGCGTGTCTCTCGACCGCGACCTGATCCTCTATCTGTTCGGCACGCCCGGGCAGCACCGGTTCTGGTTCATGTGGGACGACCTCGTCCGCGGCGCCATCGGCGCGGTCGTCCTCGTGGACACCCGCAGGCTCGCCGACAGCTTCCCGGCCATCGACTACTTCGAAGAGGCCAAGCTGCCCTTCGTGATCGGCATCAACGGCTGGGACGGCCAGTTCGCGCACGCCGAGGACGAGATCAGGGAGGCGCTGTCGATCGGCGACCACATCCCGATCGTGCGGCTCGACGCCCGGCAGCGCGAGTCGGTCAAGTCCACCTTGATCACCTTGGTGGAGCATGCCCTGACCCGCCACATGCATTCGCCGGTCTGACGACACGCCAGGGTGCCGCCCGATCGCCGGGTGGCACCCTGCTGCGTCGTGAGCGGCTAGACCGTGGCGTGGCCGCGGACGAGCCGGCCGACCTCGGCGCGCAGGTGCACGAAGTCGGGGTGCTCGCGGGTGCTGATCTGGTCGCGCGGGGCGGGCAGGTCCACCTTGAGGTCGCCCACGACGTGCGCCGGCGCCTTCGACAGCACGACCACCCGGTCGCCCACGTAGACGCTCTCGTCGATGTCGTGGGTGATGAGCACGATCGTCATCTGGTGGTGGCCGCGCACCTTCAGCACCAGGTCTTCGAGGTCCTCCCTGGTCTGGGCGTCCACCGAGCCGAACGGCTCGTCCATGAGCATCAGCGTGGGCCGGTAGGCCAGCGCCCGCGCGATGGCGACGCGCTGCTGCATGCCGCCGGAGAGCTGGAACGGGTATTTGCGCCCCGCGCCCTCCAGGCCCACCGACTCCAGCGCCTCCTGGGCGGCTTCGCGCCGCTGGCGCTTGTCCATGTTCTTGCGGCGCAGCGGCAGCGCCACGTTGTCGGCGACCGACATCCAGGGGAACAACGAGCGGCTGTAGTCCTGGAAGACCACGGCGAGGTTGTCGGGCGTCTGGCGGACCAGGTTGCCCTCGACCTTGACCTGCCCGCCCGTCGGGGTGATCAGGCCGGCGATGGAGCGCAGCAGCGTGGACTTCCCGCAGCCCGACGGGCCGACGATGCAGAGCAGTTCGCCCTCGGCGACGCTCAGGTTGAGTCCTTCGATGGCGTGGTGCGCGTTGGGAGTACCGCCGCCGTACACATGGGAAAGGTTCTCTATCTCGAGCAATGGAATTCCTAGGGGGGGCGAGACCGCGGGCAGTGCGGCAACTCTTTCAGAGTCGGAAATGACTCTAGCGGAGCGGTAAATGATGGACATGTCAGTCAGGTGAACCTATTCAGGGCGCGATCTTACTCTCGCCGGAACGTCACGGCCATCGACCGTTCACACACTCCAGGACTCCCTTTCGTTGAGGGCGCGCACGTCCGCGTCGGAGATGCGCCGCTGCGCGCCCGCCATGGCGGCCAGCTCCTCCTCGGCCAGCACGTCGCCGATCTCGGTGAACCCGTCGGGCGCACGCTCGGTCACCAGCGTGACCGTCTCGTCGACGGGCAGCGCCCGGTGCGCCAGCACCAGCTCGGACGTGGGCGGGCGGCGCTCCTCCTCGTACGCCGCGAGCGCGCTGTCCGGGTCGTCGTACGTCGCCAGGCACCGGGCCAGCACCCGCGCGTCGAGCACCGCCTGGGACCCTCCGTTGGAGCCGATCGGGTACATCGGATGGGCGGCGTCGCCGAGCAGCGTCACCCGTCCGCGCCCCCATTGCGGCAGCGGATCACGATCGACCATCGGATATTCGAGTATCCGGTCGGTGGCGGAGAGCAAAGCATGGATGTCGGCGAGGCGGTACTTCCATGACGAGAAATGCGCCAGCACCTCCGCCAATCTTCCCTCGCGGTACCAGTCGGCCTCGGGAACGGCTCCTGGCTCGCCCACCCTCACCTCGCCCACCTTCACCTCGGCCACCCAGTTGATCAGCCGCGGATTACGCGCCGAGATGTGATAAGTGACGAATTTCCCGGCCCGGTTGGAGCCGCCCACCAGGACGGTGGCGCCGTCCAGGATGGGCTCGCCCTCGGCCACCCCGCGCCACATCCGGATCCCCGACCACAGCAGCGGGCCACCCGCCGGCCACAGCCGCGCCCGCACCGCCGACTGCACGCCGTCGGCGCCGACCAGCACACCGGCCCGCTCCTCGACCACCCGGCCGCCCTCGCGCAGCGTGACGCGCACGCCGTCGCCGTCTTGTGCGAGGTCCTCGAACCTGACGCCCGTGCGCACCGGCACGCCCCGCTCCTCGACCGCCGCGAGCAGCGCGAGCTGCAGCTCGCCGCGGTGCACGCTGTATTGGGGCCACCGGTAGCCGGCCGACCTGCCGCGCGGCAGGGCCAGGATGACGTTGCCGTGCCGGTCGGCGAAGGTCATGAAGGTCGTCTCCACGCCCAGCTCCGCCAGCGCGCCGCCGAGACCCAGCTCGGTCAGCTCGCGTACGGCGTGGGGCTGCAGGTTGATGCCCACGCCGAGCGGCCGCAGCGAGCGGGCCGCCTCCACCACCACACAGTCGAGCCCGGCGGCGTGCAGGCTCAGCGCCGTGCTGAGCCCCCCGATGCCGCCGCCCACGATCATCGTCCGCACCTCAGGGACTCTAACCGACGAGGTCCCCGGCGGCGCGGTGCCAGGCGAGCACGCGCCGCTCGACGACCAGGAACAGCTCGTTGAGCAGGTAGCCGAGGATGCCGAGCAGCACGATCCCGGCCCACATGGCGGGCAGGTCGAACGTCGAGTACGCGTCGGTGAGCTGGAAGCCGATGCCGTTGGTGGTGCCGGGCAGCAGCTCGGAGAAGACCATGACGATCAGCGACAGCGACAGGGCCAGCCGCAGCCCGGCGAACATCTTGGGCAGCGCGGAGGGCACCACCACCCGCAGCAGCCGCTCGGCCCGCGACAGCCGGAACGCCTGGCAGGTCTGCAGGTGCAGCGGCTCCACCGAGCGGGCCCCGTCGGCGGTGTTGAGCAGCACCGGCCAGACGATGCTGAAGACGATGAACGCCAGCTGCATCCGCATCCCGAAGCCGAACACCACGAGGAACACCGTCACCAGCGCGGGCGGCGGGATCGCGCGCAGGAACTGCAGCACGCCGTCGAGGTAGTCGTACACCCGGGCCGACAGGCCGATCGCGAGGCCGAGCAGCACCCCGGCGAGTGCGCCGCCGGCGAAGCCCAGCGCCATCCTGCCCAGGCTGGGCAGGATGTTGCCGATGGCCGCGTCGGTCAGGAAGAGCGTGGCGGGCGAGCCGGAGAACCACATGGCGTGCATCCGGGTCACGATCGTGCTCGGCGTCGGGAAGAACGGGCTGGCGGCCAGCAGCGTGGCCACCTCCCACACCGCGATCAGGCCGGCCAGCACGAGGACGCGGAAGACGGCCGTACGCATGCCTCTCCTCCTCATGCGCGCTCCCCGAGCTGCTCGTGGTGCCAGCGGAAGGCGCGCCGCTCCACCCAGACCAGCAGGGCGTTGACGGCGACCCCGAACAGGCCCACCCAGAACACCCCGGCCAGGATGTCGGTCATGCGGGCGGGCACCGCGATGCCGGCGAAGAAGATGAACACGCCGATGCCCTCGCCGCGGCCCGCCACGATCTCGGTGCTCACGGTGAGGATGAGCGCCACTCCCGCGGCAAGCCTGACGCCCGTCAGGATGAAGGGCGCCGAGCTCGGCAGGCTGACGCGCAGCAGCACCGCCAGGCGGCCGAAGCCGTACGAGCGCAGCGACTCCTTGGCCAGGGGGTCGACGCCGCGCAGGCCGTACATGGTGTTGTAGAGGATCGGCCAGAGCGAGGCGTAGACGACGAGCGCGACACGGTGCTGCAGCCCCGTGCCGATCACCAGCGCCACCAGCGGGATCAGCGCGACCGAAGGAATCGGCCGCAGGAACTCCACCACCGAGCGGGTGGCCGCGTCGATGATCGGCACGCTGCCCAGCAGCAGGCCGAGCGGCACCGCGAGCACGGCCGCCAGGCACAGCCCGATCGCCCAGGCGAGCGCGCTGGTCAGGGCGTGGGCCTGGAAGGCGGAGTCGGCCAGCAGCGTGACCGCGCGGGTGACGATCTCGCTGGCGGGCGGCAGGAACTCGCGGTCGGCGAGCCCTGTCCTGCTGAGCAGCTCGATCAGCGCGGCGAAGGCGAGCGCCCCGGCCGCCCGGCGCGACCACCGGGTGGCCGGCGACGCCGGGCGGGCGGGGGACAGGGTCTGGGCGCTCACCCGGACGTGGTGGGCGACATGAGCGTCTTGACGTCGATGGCCTTCGTCAGCCACTTGGCCTCCAGCATCCAGTCGGCCACCCGCTGGAGGCGGACCGGGTTGTCGTTGCTGGAGAAGTAGGGGAAGGTCACCGTGGCGGCCGTGGCCGCGTCGATCTGCGTGAAGTTGGGCAGCACCTTGGCCACGACCTCACGGTTGTTGGCCATGAGCTTGCCCGCGTTGTGGATGGCCCGCTGGAAGGCCGCGGCGGTCTTCGGGTTCTCGTCGTACCACTCCTGGGTGCCGACGTAGCCGGAGATGGGGAACTCGGCCGCGGGACCCGAGGCGGGGTCGAGGATCTTGCGGGCGCCCATGGTGGCCGTGGCGGCGGTGACCATCGGCTCGCCGAGGTAGGCGGCGTCGATCTGGCCGCCCTTCCACGAGGGCATGATGTTCTGGAACGTCACCTGGACGTACTTGATGGTGGCGGGGTCGACGTTGTTGGCCTTGAGCACCTGGGTCAGGGCCAGCTCCTGGAAGTTGTGCAGGACGTTGACGTTGATCGTCTTGCCCTCCAGGTCCTTCGGCGTCTTGATGGGCGAGTCGGGCAAGGCCATGATGCTGAGCGAGTCGGGGGCCGCGCGAGAGCCCTCGGCCAGGATGCGCAGCTTCAGCGCCTGCTTGTCATGGGCGGCGAACATCGACACATAGTTGCCGAACATCGCGTCGATCTCACCCTTGACCAGCATGGGAATGGCCTCGGGAGCGGCCTGGACGACCTGTGGCGTCACCTCCAGGCCCTCCTTCTCGAACAGGCCCTGGTCGATGGCCACGTAGATGGCGGCGCTGTCGATCGCCGGCAAAGTGGCGATCTTGAGCTGGGTCTTCTCGAGCCCACCCGCCGCGTCCGCGGACGGAGGGGCGCTGGTGTTCGGGGCGCCGCCCGAGCTGCATGCCACGGCACCGAGCGTCAAAGCGAAGCCGATGATGGCGGCCCTGGCGGAACGGCCAAACCTCATGTCAGGGACTCCCTTCGGATGGAGCCAGGGGGGAACCGGGCGGCTTTCTGCTCCCGGGGACTGTGTGCCTGACGCACAACAGAGATCGACGGTAGCACCAATTGCCGGTCATTTATCGGAAAGCAGACACTTGAGGTTGCAATGTCTGTTTGTCGCTCTATCGTGAAATTTTGGCGGCCGTACGAGATCTTGACGTTTGTCTGTTTTGGGAAAGGGGTGTCAGCCGGGACTTCCGTTACCCATGATGCCGGTCGTTCGATCTCTTCTGCGAGTCGGGAGGTGGCTCGCGGAACGATCTCCTCTTGCCTGTTTCCGCTGGTCGTAGGTGGTCTACCGATTCTGTCATATTTTCTGGACATCTAGGGACAAACACCTCATCGGGGCACTAGTAGTGGTTGGCCCTTCCTCACCCGTGTGCTCAAATGACGCTTATCTCGATATGTCGCCGTACGAAATGTGCCCCACCTGCAATACCGCTGGTCCACCCGAGAATTTCCCTCAAAGGGCGAGAGGTTGCGAAGGCAAGTGAGAACGCAGAACGCTGAAGCTTCCGCTGACCGCGAGCCGCACGGCCATCAGAAGCGACGGCTGTCCAAACCTTCCTCCGGCAGGTTCGGACTGGGGAACTGGCATGTCCGGTCGCGCCTCATCGCGCTGATCGTCGTGCCCACCGCCGTCGCCGTCGGCCTGGGCGGGCTGAACGTCATCACCTCGCTCAGCGATGCCCGCACCTACCAGACCCTCAGAGAGGTCGCCGAGCTCAGCCAGCAGCTCGGGGCCGTCACCCACGAGCTCGGCTTCGAACGCGACGAGACCGCCCTCTACATCGCCCAGGGCCGGCCCGAGAACCGCGAGGCACAGCTGCGCACCACCTACAGCCAGGTGAACGGCCTCATCGACGAGGCCAAGCAGCAGGCCAACGCGCTCGGCGACTCCCACGGCGAGGCCGTGCGCCCGGTGCTGCGCCGGCTGGAGGAGATCCCGACGCTGCGCGAGACCGCGGTCAACGGCAAGATCCAGCCGCTGCCCATGATCAGGAAGTACTCGGAGATCATCTCGGCGCTCCTGCAGTTCCACGACCAGGTGGGCCAGGTGGCGGTGGACGACGAGGTGGCCGACTCCGCCAGCGCGATGGCGGCCATCTCCAGGGCCAAGGAGCAGGCGTCCAAGCAGCGCGGCATCCTCGCCGCCGCGCTGGACAAGAAGGGTTTCGACAGCGGCGAGCTGGACGCGCTCACCGACGCCAAGTCGCGCGAGGAGAGCGAGGAGACGCTCTTCGCCACGCTGGCCACCCTCGACCAGCTCGAGCTTTACCGCAACACCGTCGTCGGCAGGGACGTCGACCAGACCGACCTGTTCCGGCTGCGCGCGATGGCGCAGGCGACGGAGGGCGACAAGGAGCTGAGCATCAGTGGCCGCGCCGACCGCGACGTGGCGACCTGGGTCGACGTCAGCACCGGCAAGATCGACGCGCTGCGCACCGTGGAGCGGGAGCTGTCGTCCTCGGTGATCCTGCGGGCCAGGGGCCTGGAGGAGGGCGCCAACCGCTCGGCGATGATCTCTGGCGGGCTCATCCTGCTGCTGCTGATCGTGGTCATCGCGATCATCTCGCTCATCGCCCGCTCGCTCATCAGGCCGCTGCGCCGGCTGCGCCGCGAGGCGCTCGACATCGCCGGGCAGCGCCTGCCGGAGACCGTACGGCAGCTGCGCGAGAGCAGCGACGGCACGATCGGTCCCGTCGCGCCCATCGGGGTGGACACCCACGACGAGATCGGCGAGGTCGCGCGGGCCTTCGACGAGGTGCACCGCGAGGCGGTCCGGCTGGCGGGGGAGGAGGCGCGGCTGCGCAGCAACGTCAACGCGATGTTCGTGAACCTGTCGCGCCGCAGCCAGACGCTGGTGGAGCGGCAGATCACCCTGATCGACGGCCTGGAGCAGGGCGAGCAGGACGAGCAGCGGCTCGGCAACCTGTTCAAGCTGGACCACCTGGCCACCCGCATGCGGCGCAACAGCGAGAACCTGCTCGTGCTGGCGGGCCAGGACCCGCCGCGCCGCTGGAGCCAGCCGGTCAAGATCGTGGACGTCGCCCGCGCCTCCCTGTCGGAGGTCGAGAGCTACGAGCGGGTCGTGCTCCAGGTGCCCGACGGCGTGTCAGTGGCCGGCCAGGCCGTCAACGACGTCATCCACCTGCTCGCCGAGCTGGTCGAGAACGCGCTGTCGTTCTCGCCGCGCGAGACCAGGGTGACGGTGTCCGGCAGCAGGATCGACGGCGGCGGCGTGATGCTCTCCATCACCGACTCCGGCATCGGCATGACCCAGGAGGAGCTGGTCGCCGCCAACGAGCGGCTGATGGAGGCGCCCAGCGTGGACGTCTCCGTCTCCCGCCGGATGGGCCTGTTCGTGGTCGCGAGGCTGGCGCACCGCCACGGCATCCGCGTCCAGCTCCGCCCGCACAGCTCGGGCGGCCTGACCGCGATGGTGCTCATCCCCGAGAACATGCTCGGCTCCCAGGCGCCGAACTTCAGCGGCATGCCGTCCTTCTCCGGCAACCAGCCGCCGGCCCTGGCGGGCGCGGCGAGCGGCGGGCCACGAGGGGACGAGCCGTACTCGGGGCCCCATCCCGCGCCGCCCGCCACGGACTGGCCGCAGCCACCCGCGGTGCAGTACGGCCCCGGGCATCCGTCCTTCCCGTCGAGCCCGGAGTTCGGCTCCGGCTGGCCGTCGCCCAACCCGGAGGGCTCGGCCAGCTGGAGCCCGCCCCCGCAGGGCCAGGACGCCGGATGGAGCGCTCCGCCCGGCCAGGACGCCGGCGCGGGATGGGGCTCGCCCCCGTCAGGAGCGCCGGGCCAGGACCCCGCCTGGGGCGCCACCCCGCCGGCCAAGGACGGCGCCGGCGCGTGGGGCACGCCCCCGGCGTCCGGCCAGGACTCGGGCGGCGCGTGGGGCTCGCCCTCGTGGCAGCCCGACCCCACCGCCTGGCCGGCCGAGCCGCACGCCGGCGACGTGTGGACGCCGCCGCGCAACGCGTGGAACGGCGAGAACGGCCTGCCCAGGCGGCCCACGCCCGAGGCGCCGCCCGGCGGCTGGGGCAAGGACACCATGCCGCCGCAGCGGCCCGGCTTCGAGTACCAGTCCGAGCCTGGACTCGGCGGCGACCCGCCGCCGCGCACCGACGACCACCTGCCGATCTACTCGGCGGTGGAGTCGGCCTGGTTCGGCGCCAACGGCGCGAGCTGGGGCTCCTCCAAGGCGGACGCCGCATGGAGCGCGGCGGAGGCGGCCGCCCGCGAGCCCACCCGCGACGGCGCCACGGTGAACGGCCTGCCCAAGCGGGTCCCCAAGGCGAACCTGGTGCCCGGCTCGGCCGACACCGCCGCCTCGCCCAAGGGCGTCTCGCCGATGCCGACGGTCTCGCCCGACCGGGTGCGCAACCGGCTGTCGAGCTTCCAGCAGGGCTTCAGAGCAGCACGTGACGACATCACCGAGGGCAGGGCGTTCCCCTCAGGTCCCTCAGGCCCTAAGGAGAACGAAAGGGAGGAGGACGCATGAACGATCTCAGCCACGCGGCGCGTGGAGTCGACTGGCTGATCACCGACTTCGTCAACACGGTCCCCGGCGTCGCGCACGCGGTGGTGGTCTCGTCCGATGGTCTGCCGTTGGCGGCGTCGGCGGGTTTCCCTGCTGATCGTGCTGATCAGCTGGCTGCGATCGCGTCGGGTTTGGTGTCTTTGACGCAGGGTGCGGCGCGGGTGTTCGAGGGGGGTGCGGTCAATCAGACGATCGTGGAGATGCAGCGCGGGCTGATGCTGATCATGTCGATCAGTGATGGTTCGTGTCTGGCTGTGCTGGCGGCGCCGGACTGTGACATGGGTCTGGTGGCGTATCAGATGACGCTGATGGTCGATCGCGCCGGTCAGGTGCTGACTCCGGCTGTGCGTGCGGAGCTGCGCGCCAGCCAGACCAGGTGATGTACGTGTCGGACCCCAGATGGAACAGCGGCGGTTGGGCTCCTCCACCTCAACCTCAATCCCAGTCGCAGCTGAATCCCGACCCCGCCTCGCCCGTCCGCCCCTACGCCGTGACCGGTGGACGGACGGCGCCGCGGGTCAAGCTGGCGATGGAGGCCCTGGTGTCGTCGGCGACCGCCGA